>NZ_LFQU01000019.1 GCF_001275135.1 Xylanibacter rarus
CTAGGTTCACTAATGTTTTGTTCTTGTGCCGAGACCGTCAAAAAGCCATATTTAGGTGGTTATTGCGGCGGGGTTCCACCTCTTCCCATTCCGAACAGAGAAGTTAAGCCCGCCTGCGCCGATGGTACTGCAATGCAATGCGGGAGAGTAGGAGGCCGCCTTTTTTTTCAGAGTTGAGTCCCTGACGTCAGTTATGATGTCAGGGACTCTTTTTTTGTTTGATTCCCACTGAGGATGAGATTAATGAGACTTATGAGACTAATAAGACTAATGTGACGGATGGGAATGATAAGTAATGGGAATTATTATTTTAACCAAAATCGCTTTCTATGTTCAAATCCAAATATTTTAACCGTCATTTTTATAATTATGCAGATATCCGATATTTAGAAATGGAAGGTTTTCTGTAGTGATATCCAATGCATGAAGTGCTGCACTTTCAGGCCATGGCAATAGGATATGCGTGAGTGCAGGTGAAATGGTGAGTCCAATGAGGTTTTATTAATGTTTCTGCCTTAGGCGGCAGATGGCTTGTTGGAATGAAATAGAAATGAGAATTGTTCAAAGATAGTTAGTTCTTGCGCTGTTTGGCGCTGATTTCGCATATAGCAAGACAACATTTGATAATTCCTTATACGAGCAAATAATTAGGCGGAAGGACGTTTGAGGTTGCATTGGCTGTGCATAAAGGAATGTATGAGTGATAAAACAACTGAAGCCGGACGAACAACTCAATATAAAGCTACAATTATCGAGGATGCTTATTGGCAGATTTTCATAAATGATTCCGCCCGCCTGACCTTATGCAGAAATGCTTTATTAGTCAGGCGGGCGGAAGCGTATTTCTTTTCTGTATTATATCTCTTGGCTTATGCTCCGAAGATTATATTTTGATATATTGCTTATTGTGGTTAGATTTATGCCTTTCCTTGGGCCTTAATCATATTTTGTTTACGGCGGATTTACTTTATTGTTTTCTCTCCGTTCTGTTATTCTGTCCGAATATTGCTGTTTGATATCCTCAATACGATAGTTTTGTTTCTTTCTGAGGCATTTTAAACGCATTACAACGGGATTATGCCAGGCAGGGGGATATGCATACCGGCAATATCTATTTTATGCTCTCTGGCGTAATTCAGAATGCGCTTGCGTGTCCTTATTGCCTTTTCTTTGTCCATATCGTATGAGGCGCAATATTCGGGATGGCTTAGCTGGAGTGCCATTCCGTGAATTATGTCGCCTGCAACCAATACTTCATTGTCTACATTGTAGATGGTGTGGCCGGGAGTGTGACCGCTGCCATCAAGCGCAATTACGTTGCCGGGAAGAGTGTCGCCAAACTCGAAAAGGTGCAAATGCTTTTCGTATGCCTTCATTGTCTTCACGACCTGAGCCTTTGCTTCATCCGGCATTTTCATCCAACTTTCATATTCTTCACGTGAAGCATAGACTTCTGCATTGGTGAACACAGGCTTGTCGCCTTTCATCATGCCGCCGATATGATCGCCGTGAAAGTGTGTGAGATAGATGAACTTGATGTCTTCAGGCTTATTGCTCAGGGCCGTAAGCAACTGGCTGTCCGACTTTCCGAGTCCGGTGTCGAACAGTATTGTTGCTTCTTCTGTCTTGACCAATATGGCATTAACAGACGACTTGATGCCGTTGCGTATGCCAAGGCTGTCAATAAGGCTTTCTGGTATGTCGCCAAAAAGACTCAGCTGCATTGTGCGCTCTGCCTTGTTGTCCCTGATACAGGTAACCGTAACTTCGTTTACCTTGACGGTTTCAGATATATTTGCTTGGTCTGCCATTTTAGGTTGACTGATAACGACATTCTCTTCTACGTTGCCACCATTTGCCACATGCGGCACAATGGCCGCCAGCAGCATGACACATAAAGCTAATGGCTTGTTCATCTCTCCGCAGTCTTTATGTTGTCACTTAACGATATTAAAGCCCTTAGCCAGTCCGCCTTCGCTTGTCTCCTTGTAAAGAGAAGGAATGTCGTGGCCGGTGTGCTTCATCACGTCTACTACTTTGTCGAACGAAACGCGGTGGATGCCGTCTGAGAATGCTGCATACAGGTTAGAGTCGAGGGCTCTTGCTGCAGCGTAGGCATTACGCTCGATGCACGGAATCTGCACAAGTCCGCACACAGGGTCGCACGTCATGCCGAGGTGATGCTCAAGACCCATCTCTGCTGCATACTCAATCTGCGACGGACTGCCGCCGAACAGCTGGCATGCTGCTCCTGATGCCATGGCGCAAGCAACGCCTACCTCTCCCTGGCAACCTACGTCGGCTCCTGAGATTGAGGCATTCTTCTTTACTATGTTGCCGATAAGTCCGGCTGTGGCAAGGGCATGAAGTATGCGGGTGTCATTGAAGTTGTGACCTCTCGAAAGATGATACAACACGGCTGGGAGCACACCGCTGGCGCCGCAGGTGGGAGCTGTTACGATGGTGCCGCCCGAAGCGTTCTCCTCGCTTACAGCCAGCGCGTAGGCATAGACCAGACCTCTCGACTGCAGCGACTGCTTGTAGCCTGAAGCCTTGACATAATAAGTGGGAGCCTTGCGGGTGAGATTGAGCGGACCGGGCAAACGTCCTTCGTGGTTAAGACCACGCTCTACTGCCTGCTGCATCATATGCCATACCTCGAGAAGATAGTCCCAGAAGCCTGAATCCTCACACTGGTCGACATATTCCCAATAGTTGCGTCCCGTCTCGTAACACCAGTTCATGATGTCGCTCATGGTGTTCATGTCGTACACCTCGGGCGTATTGAACATGTCGTCGCGGCCCTTGCCTTCAGACAGGGCGCCTCCGCCGATGCTGTAGACTGTCCACTCGTCTGCCACTTTATCTTCATCGGCATAAGCAACAAATTTCATTCCGTTGGGATGATAGGGCAGAAACACCGACGGCTGCCAGTCGATTTCTACCGGAGCCGCTGCCGACAGCACTTCTATGATGGCCGTGTCTGTCATGTGGCCTTTGCCTGTGGCTGCCAGACTGCCGTATAGAGTAACCTTAAACTGCTTGGCTGAAGGGTTCTTCTCCAAAAAAATCTTAGCTGCTTTCTGCGGCCCCATTGTATGACTGCTCGACGGGCCTTTACCTATCCTGTATAATTCCCTTAATGATTTCATATCTTTGTTTTCTTAATGTCTTTGCAAATATAATAAGAAAACACGTTAACGGCAAAGCCCTGCGGCGTTTTTATGCAACGGTCTTGACATGAATCATGACAGAGGTTAGGGCCAACCGCTATTCATGCGGTACGAAAATGTGCCCCTGCACGGCGCTTTATGCAGGTGAAAACCCGAAAACGCTGACATGCAGGGGCACTATACCTAATCCCAAATCTGTCATTCGGCCGCACATGACTTTATCTGTTTTGTGCATTCATGCTTTCAGTCAGCCTTTCTGTTTCTATTGAGCGGATTTTCGTCAGACTCTTCTTGACTTGGCCCTTTGTGCCTGCAAAATGACTGACGAAAATCCGCTCGATATAAGGCAAAAATACGGACGGAATACTAATAACGCTTCGTGCTGAACTATTTGTCCGGCAGCCGTACCGCCTTAGCTTGCCATGAACGGCATAAGCGAAATGGCGTGGCGGCGAGGGAGGCTAAAGGGTGTAAGGACACCTTGCCGGACATTATCTGATACCATTGTCGTTGTCGCTGTTGCTCAGCTTGCGCTGGTCGGCCTTATACTTGCGTCCGTGGCTGAAGTTGTACGACAGAGTGAAATAGATCATGTTGCCGTTGTCCTTTATCTGCGTAACTCCCGTGTTCTTATAATAGCGGCTTGTGGTGCTGCTCTCGTATATGTTGCCCTGCGCATAGCCTACGAGGATGCCGCCGACGCCCACCTGAAGGTTCTTGTATTTGTAGCTTACGTTAAGGTTGAAGTTGCGCTCGCCTCCCGTCATGCTCTCGCCGAAGAAACTTTTCGGAGCATTGTATATGTCGGCCGACGCGCTCCAGTTGCCCAGCATCAGATAAGCCGAAGCCCTCCAGCGCCATGCGTTGAAGTTATGCGAGTAGCTAAGTCCGCGGCTTTCGTATCTGTTATAGCTGCCATACAGCGCTATGTTGAGCACGTTCTTTATCGGGCGCAGTATCAGGTTGGCCGCAACGGTTTTCTGTGTGAAGCTCTCCTGGTTTTCAGGTCTTGCTGTTATGACGTATGTTCCGTCTTCCTGCATCACCGGGCTGTAGGTGTTCATGATGATGTCGGGCGCATAATACCAGCTGCCGGTAAGGCGGAAGTCGAAGAGGGGCATCGACCAGCTTACCATAAGGCTGTTGTTGTAAGAGTTGTATGGCGCCAGATCCCTGTTGCCGTCGTAGGCCACAGCCTCGTTCATATACTGCTTTACCTCCGTGAGCTGCGACAGCGACGGCATGTTCTGTCCCATGCTTCCGCTGTATCTGATGAATACATTCTTTATCGCACTTGTCGAGAGGCTAAGCTGCGGCCTTGCCGTCCATTTGTTGAATCCTGTCTCGCCCTGATGTATCGATGTGTAGCTGGCACCTATGCCCGCCTGATAGTTTATCACGCTGAGGTTGCCCTGCAGCTGCGCAAACATATACAGGTTGTCCGAGTTGAGGTGTGCGTCGGTCTCATTGGTGCCCGAGTAGTCGTTTTCGGTCCTGCTCACAGAGTATCTCGCCCCAGCCGTGAAGGCTGTCTTCTTCATGGTCTTGGTATACATTGCCTCGCCTATCAACGAGTATTTGCGTCCGTCGGCAATGTAGCTGTAGTCGCTCAGCGGCTCTGACTTGACCGACTGCTCAGGCGACTCGTTGAAGAGATAGTTGCTCATCAGGTATTTGTAGTCGGTGCCGATGTACGTGCCCACAAGGTTTGCCATGATGTTCTGGTTGTGCGGCAGGTTGACCGAGTAGTAGATGTCGAGCGACGGCGTGCGGTCTTTGTTCACCACCTTGTTGTAGAGATACCTGTCGGGCTGCCCCGTCTCCTGCACCAGCTGGCGCATGTCTCTGTTGGGACTGTTGTAGTTGTTGTAGAATAAGCGCACGTCGAACACATACTTGCCGGGGTCGGCCAGGCTGTAGCCCAGCTGCAGATTGTTCATCGTGTACATGAAATCAGAGTTGTAGCCTATATAGTTTACGCTCTTCTGCGTTCCGTCGGGCAGATAGTAAGTGCTGTTGTTGCTGATGCTGCGCTCGTCGTAGCCGCGGTAGCTGAATCCGTAGTTAATGCTGAACTCTGACTTCTTGTAGTTATATTTAAAGTAAGCGCTGCTGTTGTTGAATCCTGTGGCAAAGGCCTGCATCGTGCTTGCCCCGCCCACGTAGCCCGCGCTGCGCCGCTTCACCACATAGTTGATCACGGCCTTCAGTCCGCTGTCAGAGTATCTTATTCCTGGGTTGTCGATATATTCTACGCGCACCACCTCGTCGGGCCTGAGCGCCATGATGTCCTGCGTGCTGGCCACGATGTCGTTGATGCGCACCTGCACCGAGCCGCCCTCCATGCTCGACACGGTCTGCATCACGGGGTCTACCCTTATGCCGTCGAGCGTCATGAGGTTGAGCAGTTCAAATCCGTTCGACGACGCCTTCACCATCTCCTTCGTAGGTATTATCAGCTGCCGGTCAACCTTCTTTATCACTCTCATGCCCTTCACCGTTATTTCGCCCAGTGTCAGCGTTGTGTCCACCTCGAGCGAGTCGGTCTGAGCCGCGGCTGTTCCGGCCGTGCATGCCATAAGGGACAGTATTAATATTATGTTTCTCATGTTATTACGATTTTGTGGGGTTGCTTGATGTGTTGTCTGCTACGGTAAACATGTGTTGCCGCTGCCGCTTTAGTGCGGCGTCAGCTTTTGGCTGCAAGCTGAGTTTGTGTTGTCTTGCTTTCAGTCAGAGCCTTTCGCTGTTGCCATGTGTCAGCCGCCTTCATGTGGGCGTATGCCTGTGTTGCCGTCGTTCATAGTCTGCCGTTTTTTAGTTAAACCTAAATAAAATATGTCTGTATCTTTATGCCGGTAAAATACTTACATACCGCAAATATATGCAATTATTCTGAATTTGGCAAGTGATATTGCCGTTATTGTCGACATAATGTCGGATATGGTGCATTATAGGTGTCATACAGATACTTAATATCTTCAGCCTGTGTAAAAATGAAATGCTGTACGGATGCAAACAGAAAGGCCGTCACCATGCCCGGAGAGGCGCTTTTACCGGCTATGAAAACATCGTAAGCGATGCAACCGGCACGCCCTGACGGCCGTTTGGGATGACGGAAAATACTGCCGCTGTAACGCCTTGATATTCAACGCGTTGCAAAAGGTCGCCTTTTAGCGTGCAAAAGACGCCCTTTTAGAGGCTGAAAGCATACCTTTTAGGAGCCGAAAGGTGCCCTTTTGGCTGTGCCGCGCACGGCCTGATGTGCGGCATGGGCAGCCTGCGCCATGTCAGTGGCGTTACGTCGCGCAGCCGGCGGCCTTGCAGATGCTTTCAGTGACTTATGGTGAGGTCAGACGGCTGCAAAGTGATGTATTATCACAGAATGTCGCATTTTTTTGAATAAAAATGCTTTTTTCGAATAAAAATATATATATTTGCATATTACAACACGGCAATGGCGCAATATGAAAAACAACTTTGCTGTTGGGTGGCTTATGCTTTGTCAGTGTATGGCACCGGTGTCTCCGGGCATTATTGCCGGCGGAGGTTAGCGCCAATGCATGCTGTATATTATATAATGTGTCCGACTTTGGCAAAGGCGATAACATGATGACTACAGATAAGACGACATACAGTGCGGCAAGTTCATGCGGCAAGCTGCGGCGCATGCTTGTGTGGCTGAGCCGCATGCGCCATAGCCGCGGCTTTGGCGTGCAGTCGCCGTGGGCCTACCGCATGGTGCGCTATGTCATCAACGAGCATTATCCCTATTACGCCTACGACGACCTGGCGCTGAGCTATCCCGGCCTGGGCGTGGTGGAGCGCAAGATGTGCGAACTGTGCCTCAGGCTTGCCAACAGCGTGCAGCCCTCGCTCGTTGTCAACTTCGACGATGCCGGCGGCGCTTACGGCGCATATTTCGGTGCCGGATGCCGCAAGGCGCGCATCGAGAGCGTCAGTTCGGCCTTGTCGCCCGTGCGCCTTTCCGACATGATTGGCGGCTGCAGCGGCCGCTTCGTGGCAAGGCTCGTTCCGTGCAGCGGGCTTGCCGACCAGCTGGCCTCCATATGCAGTGCGGCCCGTGCCGGTTCGGCGGTGGTGGTTCACGGCATACATTCCGACAGCAATGCGCGCGGCATATGGCGGCGCATAGTGAGCGATGAGCCCGGCGTGGTTACGTTCGACCTGTATTACTGCGGACTTATGTTTTTCGACGAGAAACGTTATAAACAAAATTACATAATTAACTTTTAAATCCATTATGGCTATGAAGATGACGAAGGTATATACAAAGACCGGCGATAAAGGCACCACAAGCTTGGTGGGAGGTGTCAGAGTAGAGAAAACAAACGCACGCATTGAGGCCTACGGCACAGTCGACGAGCTCAGCGCCCATCTCGGCATGCTGGCTTCTTTCTTGAAGGATGGCGAGGACAAGGAATTTATCTACAGAATACAGCGCAACCTCTTTACCGTATGCTCGTATCTGGCCACCGACAAGACACAGACAGCCCTTGCGCCGTCGTACACGCTTAATCCGGAAGAAGTTACAGCCGTCGAGGAGGAGATTGACATCATCACGGCCAACATACCTCCGCAGACAACGTTCATCCTGCCCGGAGGATCACACGGAGCAGCCCTTGCCCACGTGTGCCGCACGGTGTGCCGCAGGGCAGAGCGCCGCATATTCAAGCTCAACGAGATGACCGAGCTCGACCCCGAGGTGCTGCAGTATGTGAACCGTTTGTCGGATTATCTTTTCGTATTGGCGAGAAAATTAAACTTTATTTACGGAGTGAGAGAAAAAATCTGGAAGAAACCTTGCAAATAAGAAAAAATATAGTACTTTTGTGGGTGATTAAAAACGTAAATTTTAAAGGTTATGTATTGGACACTTGAATTAGCTTCAAAACTCGAAGATGCACCGTGGCCCGCAACAAAAGACGAGTTAATCGACTATGCAGTCCGCTCGGGTGCTCCTCTGGAAGTGCTGGAAAATCTGCAGGAAATAGAAGACGAGGGCGATGTTTACGAGAGCATCGAGGATATATGGCCAGACTATCCTACCAAGGAGGATTTCTTGTTTAATGAAGACGAATATTGATTTAATTTGATAAAAAAGGGCAGCTCAGAGAAAAAGAGCCGCCCTTTTGCATACAATAAAATTGCATGACTTGCGTTATATTGTCGTGCGAATACGTCTTTTAACCATATTAACAGTGATGATGCTGGCCTCGGCAAGGGTCAGCGCGCAGTATGATGCGTCTTTCAGTCACTACTGGGACCTTGAGCCTTACTATAACCCGGGCTCGGTGGGCAAGGCCTCAAAGCTAAACATTGCGGCGGTGTATGCCCTAAGCTTTGCAGGATTCGAGAACAATCCGCGCTCAATGTACGTGGGCGCCGACATGCCGCTGTATTTCCTTAAGAACTATCACGGCGTGGGCCTCTCGCTCTTCAACGACCAGATAGGTCTGTTCACACACCAGCGCCTGGCGCTGCAGTATGCCTACAAGCACAAGCTCTTCGGCGGAATGATAAGTGCGGGCGTACAGCTGGGGCTGCTCAGCGAGGGCTTCGACGGCTCGAAGCTCGACATTGAAGACTCGAGCGACCCGGCCTTCACCACATCAGACGTCAACGGAAGCGCCTTCGACGTGGGCTTCGGACTTTATTACACGCACGGCCCCTGGTATGTGGGCGTGTCGGCCCAGCACCTCACCGCTCCGCTGGTTGAACTGGGCGAAACAAACGAATTGCAGATAGATCCTACATTTTATTTGACCGGCGGATACAATATTAAACTAAGAAATCCGTTTCTTACAATACATCCGTCTGTGCTGCTGCGCACCGACGGGGTGGCCTGGAGAGGCGACGTGTCGGGCCGGCTGGTCTATACAAACGACAAGAAAATGCTCTACGGGGGCGTGTCTTACAGCCCCACAAACTCGGTTACGGTGCTGGTGGGCGGCAGCTTCCACGGCATCAACATAGGCTACAGCTATGAGGTGTACACCTCGGCCATCAACATGGGCAACGGCAGCCACGAGCTTTTCATCGGATATCAGACTACACTCAACCTTTATAAAAAAGGAAAGAATAAACATAAAAGCGTGAGAATATTATAAGATATGAAAAAGATAAATACAATAATTGCCCTTGGCGTGATAGTGCTCACCACGCTCTCTGCATGCTTCGGCGGACGCTCCGCATCGGTAGGACGCGGAGGCGAGGTGGTAGGAGTAGGCGGGCGTGCCTTCACCGAGCCTACGCCTTACGGAATGACACTTATAAAGCGAGGCTTCCTCAAGATGGGTATGGAGAAAGAAGACAGCCTGTGGGGAAAGCAGACTCCGGTAAAGGAAATATCGGTTGACGGTTTCTGGATGGACGAAACCGAGGTTACAAACTCTGAGTACAAGCAGTTTGTGTTCTGGGTGCGCGACTCTATCCTCCGCACTCGTCTTGCCGACCCGTCTTATGGCGGCGACGAGAGCTACATGATAACCGAAGACAAGAACGGCGACCCCGTAACCCCGCACCTCAACTGGAAGAAACCGTTGCCGCGCAAGCCTAACGAGGACGAGCTGAGAGCCATCGAGAGTCTCTACGTTACAAATCCCGTTACAGGAGAGAAGATGCTCGACGCCAGCCAGATGAACTACCGTTATGAGGTCTACGACTATACAGCCGCTGCGCTGCGCCGCAACAGACTTAACCCTGCTGAGCGCAACCTCAACACCGACATACCGGTTAATCCCGACGAAGTGGTGATGATTTCAAAGGACACTGCTTACATCGACGACGAAGGACGCATCGTAAGACAGACCATCGACCGCCCTCTCAGCGGCCCGTGGGACTTCCTCAATACATACATCGTCAACGTATATCCTGACACAACATGCTGGGTCAACGACTTTGTCAACTCTGACAACGAGACCTATATGCGCCTTTATTTCAGCAGTCCTACATATAACGACTATCCCGTTGTGGGCGTAACATGGGAGCAGGCCAACGCGTTCTGCGCATGGCGCACCGACTATCTGCTCAAGGGTCTTGGCGGAGAGGCACGCTACATACAGCGCTATCGCCTGCCCACAGAGGCCGAGTGGGAGTATGCCGCACGTGGTAAGGAAGGCACAGAGTTCCCATGGGAGACTGTCGACGTTAAGAACGATAAGGGCTGTTTCTTTGCCAACTTCAAGCCCGACCGCGGCAACTACACCGAAGACGGCAACCTTATAACCAGCCGTGTGGGCATCTTCTCGTCTAATTCAAACGGACTGTTCGACATGGCGGGCAACGTGGCGGAGTGGACCAGCACCACATATACCGAGGCAGGTATCGACGCCATGAACGACCTTAACCCCGAACTGCGCTACAACGCGGCCAAGGAAGACCCCTACAAGCTCAAGAAGAAGAGCGTGCGCGGAGGTTCATGGAAAGATCCCGAGTCGTACATCCGTTCGGCATGGCGTACATGGGAGTATCAGAATCAGCCCCGTTGCTACATCGGTTTCCGCTGTGTCAGAAGTCTGGCAAGCACAACAAGTTCAAAACAGAAAAAGAAGTAAGACATGACAGAATACAGCAAATATAATATCATCTACCGCCTGCAGAGGTGGCTCGACAGCGTACCGGGACAAACGTTCCTGAACTACGCTTACAGTTGGGGTGCGTCTATCGTTATCCTTGGTACATTGTTCAAGCTCACTCACCTTCCCGGAGCCAACATCATGTTGTACTTCGGTATGGGCACTGAGGTTATAGTGTTCTTCATTTCGGCCTTCGACCGTCCTTTCGACAAGACAGCCATAGGCAAGGAAATACCCACTCATATTGCTGAGGAAGAGTATGGCGACGAAGAACTTGACATGGCTGATGCCGACGGATTTGACTCTCCGGCGGCTGCTCCGCGTGTTGCCGGTGGTGGCGTTCAGGGCGGAAATGTGGTTTATATCAATGGTGGCGGTGCTCAGCCGCAGCCTGCTTCGGCAGCTGTTGCTTCTTCTGACGACAGCGTTCAGCCGTCAGCCGGAGACCAGTCGTCTGCCGGTGGCGAGTTCGTTGCAGGCCAGCCATATGCCGCTGCAGCAGGAACTGCTCCGCAGGGAATGCCCGCTCAGCAGCCTTCTACAGGCTGGATAACAGCCCAGCAGCAGGTATCGCCTGAGATGGAAGAAGCCACAAGCAACTATGTTGAAGAACTCAAGAAACTTACAGACATGCTGGCCAAGGTGTCGGAGCAGAGCGCACGTCTTACACGCGACTCAGAGGAGATGGAAAATCTCAACCGCACTCTCACCGGTATATGCAAGGTTTACGAGATGCAGCTTAAGGGCGCAAGCTCTCAGATCGGCACTATCGACCAGATAAACGAGCAGTCGCGCAAGATGGCTTCACAGATAGAACAGCTTAACAAGATTTATGCCCGCATGATAGAGGCCATGACCGTAAACATGCGCGCAGCAACAAACAACGGAAACAACGCAGAAGTATAAAAACGCAAGGCAATGGCAATAAAGAAAAGACCGGTATCTCCACGCCAGAAGATGATAAACCTTATGTATGTCGTCCTCATGGCCATGCTTGCGCTTAACGTCTCGACCGAAGTGCTCGAGGGCTTCTCTATTGTGGAGGAGAGCCTTCACCGCACCACCTCAAACGTTTCGTCAGAGAACGAATCGCTTTATGGCGACTTCGAGACTCAGATGAAATCAAACCCTCAGAAAGTGAAGGCATGGTTTGAGAAGGCCACTGCCGTCAAGCAGATGAGCGACTCGCTGTTCAACTTTGCACAGCAGCTGAAGGAGGCTATTGTGAAAGAGGCTGACGGAGAAAAAGGCGACGTGCTTAATATAAAGAACAAAGAAAACCTCGAAGCTGCCAACCAGATAATGCTTTCGCCTGCTTCGGGCAAGGGCGAACAGCTCTTCAACGCCATCAACTCATTCCGTGAGCGCATCTTGAAGATGGTTACCGACGAGCGTCAGAAAGCAATCATAGCCAGCAATCTTACCACGATATTGCCCAAAAACGCGCGGACAATGGGTAAAAACTGGCAGGAATACATGTTCGAGGATATGCCTGTGGCAGCGGCTGTTACGCTTCTGACCAAGCTGCAGAGCGATGTCCGCTATGCTGAAGGCGAGGTGTTGCACACTCTTGTGGCCAATATCGACATGAAAGACATACGCGTCAACAAGCTAAGTGCTTTCGTGATACCCAATGCACAGACGATAGTGCGCGGCGACAAGTTCTCGGCTCAGATCGTTATGGCAGCGGTAGACACTACGCAGCAGCCACAGATATACATCGGCGGAAGGCAGATGAACCTGCGCAACAATACCTATGAGATTGTAACCGGACGCACCGGCGACTTTAATCTCACGGGTTATATCACAATGCGCAACGGCAGCGGCGATGTGATTCGCCGTGATTTCTCACAGAAGTACACCGTGGTAGACCCCAGCGCAACGGTTTCTGCCGACCTCATGAATGTGCTTTATGCAGGCTACAGCAATCCTATCAGCATAAGCATCCCGGGCGTTCCGCTCAACAAAGTATCGGCATCGATGAGCGGCGGCACGCTTCAGCCAGTGGGTCCGGGCAAGTATATAGCCCGTCCGACAGCCGTAGGAAAGGATGTAACGATAAACGTAATGTCGCTGCAGACAGGCAGCGCCAAGCCGGTAGGCCAGTTTACGTTCCATGTGCGCAAGCTTCCTGATCCTACACCATACATCGCCATCGGCGACAACCGTTTCCGTACGGGCGGCTTGGCGAAGGCTTCGCTCATGTCGGTAGGAGGCATCAAGGCCGCCATTGACGACGGACTGCTCGACATTCCGTTCAAGGTGCTGAGCTTTGAGACCGTGTTCTACGACAACATGGGTAACGCTGTGCCAATGGTTTCTAATGGCGATTCGTTCACGCAACGCCAGCGGGAGACCTTCCGCGGACTGTCGCGCAACAAGCGGTTCTATATCACCCGTATCACAGCCGTAGGTCCCGACGGAATTAAGCGCACGCTGCCGTCGACAATGGAAGTTATTGTGAAATAGTTCTCTTGCCCGAGGCCGGACAGCAGACCCGGGCTGAGATAAAAATAAAAACATAAATATGACAAGATTCATGTTCTTTAAGAAGATAGCAAATGGCCACAAGACGGTGGCTGGCGGACCCACCTTGCGTGTGTGCGCAGTGCTGCTTTTGCTGGCAGCATGCATGGCAGAGGCGTCTGCACAGCCGGCGGCGCGCCGCAGACAACAGCAGCAGAAAAACGAGTCGAACGCACAGACGCTTACCACCCGTGCCCGCATCTCTTATCCGACGGCAGCCCGCATGTCTGAGGATGTGGTGTGGCGCCGCGACATTTATCGTGAGATTAATCTCGAGGAGGACGCCAATGCCGGCCTTTATTATCCGGTAGAGCCTGTAGGTTCGCAGATGAACCTGTTCACATACATCTTCAAGCTGATGATGCGTGGCGACATAAAGGCATATGAGTACCGTCTGGACGGCAACGAGGTGTTCACCGATTCTGCCCGTGTAAAGCCCCTGGCCTTTCTCGACAACTATCACATATACTACGAACGCAACGGAGGCCGAGTGCGTCTGGACAACAGCGACATTCCGTCGCGCGAGGTTAAGTCGTTCTATGTAAAGGAGAGCGCATATTACGACCAGGCTTCTGCCACCTTCCATACAAAGGTCTTGGCGCTGTGTCCTATCATGTCGCGTGAGGACGACTTCGGCGACGGAGCGCAGAAGTATCCTCTTTTCTGGGTGAAATACGACGACCTGGCTCCTTATCTGAGCAAGCAGATAATAATGACGAGCAACCTCAACAATGCCGCCACGATGAGCATGGACGACTATTTTACGCGCAACATGTATAAGGGCAAGATATACAAGACCACGAACATGCTTGGCAAGACGCTCAGCCAGTATTGCCACACTGACTCTGCCATGATCAAGGAGCAGAAGCGCATTGAGGGCGAGCTTGCCGCCTTTGAGAAAAACATCTGGGGCGACCAGGCACGCAAGGACTCGCTCGACAGCATTGCAAAGGCCGAAGTGAAGGTGAAGGGCAAGAAGGTGAAGAAGAACCGCCGCTCGTCTACAACGGTGAAGAAGAGCCGTTCGTCAAGCAAGAGCTCTTCAGGCTCATCATCGGCAGCACGCGTTACGGTGCGCAGACAGAGACACTGATATAATACAAGATAACGACTGCCCCACGACGGGGCAGCCAAATTTATAAACACTTAAAATGAAAGCTTATGAAAAAGTTATTTACACTGATTGTTCTTGTAGCGGCAACCTATTTCGCCGTGCCGGCAAACGCACAGCTGAAGTTTGGTATCAAGGGTGGTCTTAACATCACAGACATGTCGCTCAGTAATGATGTATTCGAGACATCAAACCGCACCGGATTCTTCATCGGTCCGACTATCAAGTTCACACTCCCCATCGTAGGCCTTGGCATCGATGCTTCTGCGCTCTACGACCAGCGTGAAGGCGAGGTCAATGTTGAGGCTGACGACAACACTCTGGTGTCAACAAGACTGAAGCAGAAGTCAATCAATATTCCTATCAACCTCCGTTATGACATCGGTCTGGGAAGCCTTGCTGCCGTTTATCTCGCAGCCGGACCTCAGTTTGGATTCAACGTTGGCGACAAGAACCAGAGCCTGTATAAGGACGTGGCAGAATGGAGACTCAACACCTCTAACTTCAGTGTAAACGTTGGTGCAGGTGTAATGCTGTTAGGCCATCTGCAGGTTGGTGCCAACTATAACATCGTTTGCGGCAAGACAGGCGAGATAACCGTTCTCGACGGTGCTGAGAGCGTGCTGCGCGGCCGTTCAAACACATGGCAGATTTCTGCTGCCTACTATTTCTGATCCGGGCAAATTCTTTAAAAGCATAGAATAATTCCATTGGAGACATTTCTGCGTCGGCATGAAATGTCTCCTTTTTTTGTACCTCTTTATTCCGCCATTTATGGTTTTTGTGCAAACAAGCACTTTCTTCTTTTGTGCATTTGGGCATAATTCTGTATTTTTGCACAACAGATGACTTACGCAGATATCATACTTCCGCTGCCGCTTGACAGCCTGTTCACCTACTCCGTGCCCGACAGTCTTGCCGGACGCGTGGGGCAGGGCATAAGGGTGCTCGTGCCGTTTGGCAAGAGCAAGACATACGTGGGGCTGGTGGTGAGGACACACAACAACAAGCCCGACTTCAATGTTAAGGACATATCTACCGTGATGGACGACGCTCCTGTGGTAAATGCCGTGCAGCTTGAGCTGTGGCGATGGATGGCCGACTACTATCTGTCGTCTGTTGGCGACGTGATGAACGCTGCCCTGCCGTCGGGACTCAAGAGCGAGGACGGATACACGGCAAAGACCGAGACCTATGTGTCGCTTGCGCCCGAATATCACAGCGAGCGCGCCATACGTGTGGCTCTCGACGTGCTGAAGCGTGCTACGGCCCAGCTTAAGGTGTTTGAGACATTCCTCACGCTCTCTCACTGGGACACCATAAGCGGCGACACATGTGCCGAACCCGTGGCCGAGGTGAGCCGCGACGAGCTTATGAACGAGACACACTGCACTTCGGCAGTGTTCAGAAATCTTGTCGTAAGAAAATTCCTGAACACCTACGAGCGCGAGATAGGCCGGCTGAACAATGCCGGAGAGCCGCATCCCGAGCTGATAAAGCCGCTCAACGAGGCTCAGCAGACGGCCTACAACAATATAGTTTTCAGCTTTCTGAAAAAAAACCGTGGTGCTGCTTCACGGCGTAACGTCGAGCGGCAAGACCGAAATCTACATACATCTCATACGCCAGGCCATCGAGCGCGGGCAGCAGGTGCTCTATCTGCTGCCTGAGATAGCGCTCACCGTGCAGATACGCCAGCGCCTTCAGCGCGTGTTCGGCAACCGCCTCGGCATATACCATTCAAAGTATTCCGACGCCGAACGCGTGGAGATATGGAAGAAGCAGCTGTCTGCCGCGCCCTACGACGTGATACTCGGTGCGCGCTCGGCCGTGCTCCTGCCGTTCACCAATCTCGGCCTTGTCATCATCGACGAGGAGCACGAGACATCGTTCAAGCAGCAAGACCCCGCCCCGCGCTATCATGCCCGCAGCGTGGCCATAATGCTTGCGCGCAAGTTTGGCGCAAAGGTGCTGCTCGGCTCTGCCACGCCTTCGCTCGAGAGCTGGAACAACGCCCATACGGGCAAGTTTGGCCTGGTGAGCCTTATGCAGCGTTATAACGACATACGCCTGCCCGAGATTGAGGTGGTGGACATTAAAGACCTGCAGCGCCGCAAGATGATGAGTGGTCCGTTCTCGCCCCGCCTGATGGCAGCCGTGCGCAAGGCCTTGGACAACGGCGAGCAGGCCATACTGTTTCAGAACCGCCGCGGCTTCGCGCCGATGATAGAGTGTCGCGAGTGTGGATGGGTGCCACACTGCGACAAGTGCGACGTGTCGCTCACATACCATAAGAGCCTCGGACAGCTTACGTGCCACTATTGCGGCACGACATACACCGTGCCCGAGGTGTGCCCCTGCTGCGGAAGCCGCAACCTGCGTGGGCGAGGATATGGCACGGAGAAGGTGGAAGACTACGTGATGGAGCTGTTTCCCGATGCCCGCGTGGCACGCATGGACCTCGACACCACCCGCACGCGCAACGCCTATGAGAGGCTGATAAGCGACTTCTCGGCTCATAAGACCGACATTCTGATAGGTACGCAGATGGTGAGCAAGGGCCTCGACTTCGACAAGGTGAGCGTGGTAGGCATATTGAATGCCGACAGCATGCTCAACTATCCCGACTTCCGTGCCTACGAGCATGCCTTCATGATGATGGCGCAGGTGGCCGGACGCGCCGGGCGCAAGGGCAAGCAGGGTCTCGTGATACTGCAGACCAAGAGCCCGCAGCTGCCTGTCATAACGCAGGTGGTGCGCAACGACTGCGAAGGACTGTTTGCCGACCAGCTCGAGGAGCGCCAGGCGTTCTGCTATCCGCCGTTCTGCCATCTGATATATGTCTTTCTGAAGCATCGCGACGACGCCGTGGTGGCCTCCGCTTCCATGCGTCTCGGCGACATACTGCGCGGCTGGTTCGGCAGCCGTGTGCTCGGTCCCGACAAGCCTTCGGTGTCGAAGGTGAAGACGCTCAACATACGCAAGATTATGCTGAAGCTCGAAAACGGCATCGATCTTGCCAAGGTGCGCCTCTATCTGCGCAAGGCACAGGCCATGATGGGGCAGGACGCCAAGTATCGTTCTGTTCAGATTTACTTCGATGTCGACCCCCTTTAATCCCAATCAGGACATCAGACCGCACGTCGTGTTGTCTGTTTCGTGTATTCCGGCTCTCTGCCATCTTTCCGTTTTCTGTTGCCGTTTTTCCGTCCGCTTTTCTTGACATGGCGTACTATGCCTGCTAAATAACAGACGGAAATACGCTCAGAATAAAGCAAAACAACAGGCAGAATACTGATGCCGGTTTAGGTTTAACCACGTCATTCTTAACCGGCTGCAGAGCCTGCTGTTGCCGCTGAAAAAATGGTTGATTATATATGTATTTCCAATATGTGGTCTTTTGCCTTCCAAAAGGCCACATATTGCAACGTAAAAGGCCACCTTTTAGACGATAAAAGGCGGCCTTTTGCAAAAGTAAGATTATGATGCTCGTAACGCACTGATAATCAGCGGCATTACATTGCGTAGGAATTAAAAGTCGATGTCAAGTCCGATACCGAACACACGGTTAGTGCGTGTGAACGTGTCGGCGCCGTACAGCATGCTCTTTCCTGTCGACGGGTCAGGCGTGGTCAGCAGTGCCGTGGTCTTGTCTACGGCCACCTGTGCAGCCTCCGGGCCCAGCAGCTCGTTGGCCACGTTGCCGATAACCTTTCCTGCCAGTCCGGAGATGTTGTAGTAGTCGTTGGTCTCGCGCTTGTAGTCCTTGTAGAATGTCTGGAAGTAAGCCAGGTTGAGCTTCATCTTCTCGGTCAGCTTAATGCCCACGCCCAGGCCCACAGAGCAAGAGCTTACGTTGAAGCTGATGTCCTCCATGTAGCTGTCGGTGAAGTCATACTCCGTAAACTGCGCTCCGGCGCTCACCTGCACTCTCTTGTTGATGTCATACTCTGCACCGAAGAGATACTCGTTGGTGTTGCCTCCGAGCTTGTCCTGGTGGTTGTCAAACTGCTTTGCGTCTGTGTCAAAGTAGTGGTGCCATCCGGCAGAGATGCGCAACTGCTGCAGCGGCGACCACTGTGCTCCCAGCGTCAGCAGAGCCGGCGAGTCTTCAGCCACCTCAATTCCGTCGGTATAGCGGTTGAGTTGCTCCAGGTTCTTGGCGCTCTCGCTGTTGGCAGAGCGGTTCTTCAGGCGCATGCGCGTCTTGAATTCATACTTTGCTGCAAAGTTAAAGTCTCCCGTCTTATAGTCAACACCGATTATCGGCGCGATGCCCCATCCGGTCTGGTCGCAGTTTAGCGTTACGTCCTCTGTGGCAGAGCCGAGCGCACCCAGCATCACGGCCTTCACCTTATAGTCCTTTGCCAGCTGTGCATATTTGGCTGCGTTGGCCATGTCGCCTGCCTGCTGATACATGTTGGCCATCTCTGTGTATGTGCCCACAGCCACGGCAGTCTGTGCCGAAAGGTTCTTGAACGTCTCGGGCGCGCTTACCATCTCGCCGTTTATGTTGGCCTTGATGTTCTTCACGTAGCCGTAATAGTTAGAGTTGCCGTATAGCACACGTGCGCCCAGATATACCGACCAGTGGTCGTTCAGCTTGCGTGCCGCTCCGAGCGTAAAACCGTAATAGTATTGGCGTCCGCGCATGTATGTGTCCATGTCATACTGCGACACCGTGGGTAGGCCCAGCGAGCCCAGTCCGAGTTCGTTTGTCAGCACGTCGAGGTTCTGCGACAGCAGCGGCAGCAGGGCTATGTTGCCCTCAAACGACGACAGGCCGTCGTCGAACACACACTTGCCGCCTCCGCCCGTGATGGCGAAGTTAAACTGGAAGCTCCAGTTGTTTTTGTTGTATGCCGCCTGTATCGACGGTATGATTGGGGCGTTGGCCTCGCCCTTGAAAGTCTTGGTGGTGTTGCCGAAGTTCTTGGCTCCATAGGCAAACGGAGCGAACGTTGAGGTTATCTCACGCGTCTGGTGAGCGTTCTGGATGTTGAGCGACAGATGGAATCCGTTGTTCATAAATGCCACTCCGGCAGGGTTGCTGTACACACCGGCAATGCCGATCACGGCATCCTGAGCCGGATTTCGCAGGAAAGCAATGTTCTGATTGGTGTTAGTAAGAATACCGCCTGCGCTGGCCGTTGCGGCTGCTGACAGTGCAAGAGCTGCGCAGATTAATTTTGTTTTATTCATCTTTAATAACCTTAAATAAATTGGCTGCAAAGGTATCATTCTTGTTCTTTATTTCCTAAAATGCAGTCTTTTGTTTAATTTTTATTAACAAGATAGCGGCGTGTTAATGCACAAATATATAGATGTGTGCAAGTTTTTGTGTCATACACGTGCATAAATAAAAGGTCGCCTGCGCTGCATCTACAACAGCGTTGGCGACCTTTTCAGCTGTGCCGTCGGCCCTTATTGCTTTGCGGGCGGCGTGTTTTCGGTCTTGTTGTTTTTCTTTGCCAGTTCCGGATAGCTTGTGCGCGTGTGGTATATCGACTTCAGTCGCTCCGTCAGCACCTGCTTTGCCACGGCTATGTCGTGGAAGGTTATCGGGCAGTAGACAAAGTATCCCTCGCTCACCTGCTGGTCTATGAGCCTGTTCACCAGGTTGGATATGCTCTCCTCGGTGTATTCAGGCAGCGACCTCGATGCCGCCTCCACCGTGTCGGCCATCATCAGTATGGCCTGTTCGCGCGTGAACGGGTCGGGGCCCGGATATGTGAAGAGCGAGTCGTCCACGGGTTCGTCGGGGTGTTCGTTCTTGTACGATATGTAGAAATACTTTGTCTTGCCGCTTCCGTGGTGAGTGTTTATAAAGTCCTTTATTATGCTCGGCAGATTAAACTTCTCAGCCATTTTCAGTCCTTCGGTTACGTGGCTTATCACGATCTGTGCCGCCTCTATGCGCGGCATCTTGTCGAGCGGGTTGGTGCCCACCTGGTTTTCGGTGAAGAAGGCCGGGTTCTTCATCTTCCCTATGTCGTGATACATGGCTCCAGTTCTCACGAGCTGCGCCTTAGCTCCGATCTTGTTGGCTATCTCGGCGGCAAGGTTGCTCACCATGACAGAGTGCTGGAATGTGCCCGGAGCCACCTCGCTGAGCTGGCGCAGCAGGTCCTTGCTGGTGTTTGACAACTCAATGAGCGTAACGTTTGATATGAACCCGAACGCCTTCTCGATGATGAGCATCATCGGGTAGGCAAAGAGCAGCAGCACGCCGTTCACGATAAAGTATTTATACATGCTGTGGTCCATCGACGTGATGTTGTTGTCCTGCATCAGCTGCAGCGCGAAATACATGGCGCTGCTGCCTATCGTCACGAGCACGGCCGTCTTGAACAGCTGCGCCCTCTGCGACAGTTCGCGCAGCGAATAGATGGCCACGAGGCCCGCCACAAGCTGCACGATGATGAACTCATACTGATATTTCACGGCGGCGGCACATATCAGAATCATCGTTACGTGCGATATGAAGGCCGTTCGCGAGTCCATGAACACTCGTATGAATATCGGTGCTATGGTGAACGGCAGCACGTAGACGTTCAGTATGCTGTGGCTCATCATCACCGACACGAGTATCGGGAACAGCGTTATCATCGTGTAGAGCATGGTGATGCTGCGCGGCTTTTCAAAGTAGTCCTTGCGGAACAGGCCGAGATACGTGGTGAACAGCATTATGAGCGTGGCCACGAAGAGTATCTGTCCGGCTATTGTCGACGGTATGGCGCTCACCGTTGCGCTGCGCCTCTGCGTCTCCTTCTCAAACGAGTTGAGCACCCTGTACGTGTGGTCGTCCACAATTTCGCCGCGGTCTATTATCTTCTGTCCGCTGAGCACCATTCCGCTTGCCAGCGGTATCGTGCTGAGCAGGTCGGCCTTCTCGGTCTCGCTGCGCTCCTCGTCATAGTTGAGGTTAGGCTGTATATATTCGTTCAGGTTGCATTTCTGCAGTATCTGCCTCTGTTCGGCCAGCTTCTGGTCGGTGAACAGCTGTTCATAGGCCGTCATCGTCGAGTAGATGCACATTATTTCGGCGTTGGTGGCCTTCTTGCCGCTCACAATCCTTATGGTGCTTGTGGTGTCCTTGCTTATCTCTGAGTATTCGGGCGTGTCCATTATTCCTGCCTGATACAGGCGGTGAAGCCTGTCGGCAATGGTCGTAACATAGTTGTAGGGCAGTCCGGGTATGCCCTCCTTGTATTTGCTCAGAAACTTGCCGATCTGCTCCTTCTCTACAGCCGTGTTATAGTTGTAGTAAGGCTCAAATGCCTTTATTATGCTGTCTTGCTCTCCTTTAATGGCCTCGTCGGTCTTGTAGATAGGAAAGTCGAACTTGGCTATCAGCGAACTGTACATCCACGGCTTGCCTATGTCGTATCTGAACTGCGGTCCGCTGTTGCGCGGAAGGAAGCCCACGATGATGATCACGGCCGTAACCACCAGCGACACTCGTGTCAGGATGTTTCTGAAATAATGTTTGTCAGTTTTGTTGAATTTGCCCATTTCTATTCGTATTAAATGCTTTACACTGCGAAAATAATAAAAAAATACGCCACTTTGCTAAAAAAGTTGTAATTTTGCACAAAATTTATCTTATCTTCATTAATAAATGGCAGAAAGAAAAGTAAGGGTGCGCTTTGCACCAAGTCCTACCGGGGCGTTGCATATAGGCGGCGTACGTACCGCATTGTATAATTATCTTTTCGCCCGTCAGCATGGCGGCGATTTCGTTTTCAGAATAGAAGATACAGACTCAAACCGTTTTGTTCCGGGCGCAGAGGAGTATATCATAGAGTCGTTCAGATGGCTTGGCATCAAGTTTGACGAGGGTGTCAGCTTCGGCGGCGAACATGGTCCTTACCGTCAGAGCGAGCGTCGTGCGATATACAGAAAATATGTCGACCAGCTGCTCGATGCCGGCAAGGCATACATTGCCTTCGACACGCCCGAGGAGCTTGAGGCAAAACGCCAGGAGATAAAGAACTTCCAGTATGATGCCCATACGCGAATGATGATGCGCAACTCGCTCACATTGCCGGCCGAAGAGGTTGAAAGGCTGATAGCCGACGGCAACCAGTATGTGGTGCGCTTCAAGATTGAGCCGGGCGAGGACGTTCACGTTAACGACATGATACGCGGCGACGTTGTTATAAAGAGCGATATTCTTGACGACAAGGTTCTTTATAAGAGCGCCGACGAACTTCCTACATATCACCTTGCAAACATTGTTGACGACCACCTGATGGAGATTAGCCACGTTATCCGTGGCGAGGAGTGGCTGCCGAGCGCACCGCTGCACGTGCTTCTTTACAGAGCCTTTGGCTGGGAAGACACTATGCCGCGCTTTGCGCATCTGCCTCTGCTGCTCAAACCGGACGGAAAGGGCAAGCTGAGCAAGCGCGACGGCGACCGCCTGGGCTTCCCCGTGTTCCCGCTGGAGTGGCACGATCCTAAGACCGGCGAGGTTTCTAACGGCTTCCGCGAGCAGGGATATTTCCCCGAGGCTGTCATCAACTTCCTTGCACTGCTGGGCTGGAATCCGGGCACAGAGCAGGAGATGTTCACTCTCGATGAGCTTGTTGAGCAGTTCGACATAACGAAGTGCAGCAAGGCCGGAGCGCGTTTCGACTATCAGAAGGGCATCTGGTTCAATCACGAATACATCCTGCGCAAGAGCAATGAGGAAATTTCTAAGCTGTTTGCGCCTATCGTTGCAGGCAACGGCATCGACGAGTCTATGGAGCGCATAACCAAGGTTGTTTCTATGATGAAAGACCGTGTAAGCTTCGTCAAGGAGCTTTGGCCGCTCTGCTCGTTCTTCTTCATTCCTCCTACAGAGTATGACGAGAAGACCGTGCGTAAACGCTGGAAGGAAAATTCGGCTCAGGTTATGGGCGAGCTTGCCGAGGTGCTTGAGGGCATTGACGACTTCTCGCTCGAGAATCAGGAGCACATCGTCATGGCTTGGGTTGAGAGCAAGGGCTACAAGCTGGGCGACGTGATGAATGCTTTCCGTCTTACTCTTGTGGGCGAAGGCAAGGGTCCGGGCATGTTCGACATTTCTGCTTTCCTCGGCAAGGAAGAGACGCTGCGCCGTCTGCGCCGTGCAATCGAGGTGCTTAAATAGACCTAACAAACAAGCATAAGCCGTGTACGAAATTGTTATCAGCCTTTACACGCTGGGCGTGGCCGTGATGAGCCTGTTCAACGATAAGGTAAAGAAGATGTGGCGGGGCGAGCGCGAGGCCTTCAGAGTGCTAAGGAACAGCGTTGACCCCGGCTCACGCTATGTGTGGTTCCATGCGGCGTCGCTCGGAGAGTTTGAGCAGGGTCGTCCCATCATGGAGCGCCTGCGCCGCGAGCATCCCGAGCTTAAGATTCTTCTTACGTTCTTCTCGCCCTCAGGATATGAGGTCAGAAAGAACTATGAGGGAGCCGACATAATATGCTACCTGCCGCTCGACACGTATTTCAATGCGCGCAGATTCCTTAATCTGGTGCATCCCGAAGTAGCTTTTTTCATCAAGTATGAGTTCTGGTGGAACTATCTGCACATACTGAAGCGCCGCAATGTGCCTGTCTACAGCGTGAGCAGCATATTCAGGCCCAATCAGGTGTTCTTCCGCTGGTATGGCCGCACCTACAGCAATGTGCTTAAGTGCTTCACACGTTTCTTCGTTCAGAACGAAGTCAGCAGACAGCTGTTAGCCAAGCTCGGCATCACTGAGGTTGAGATTACGGGCGACACGCGTTTCGACCGTGTGCTGCAGATAAAGAGCCAGGCCAAGAGTCTGCCTATAGTTGAGGCTTTCAGACAAGACTATAAAGTGTTTGTGGCCGGAAGCAGCTGGCCTCCCGATGAGGACATCTTCATCAAATATTTCAACGTCCGCGACGACTGGAAGCTGATTATTGCCCCGCACGTTATCGGCGAGGACCATCTTCAGCAGATATTGTCTAAGCTGAAGGGCAAGGCCGTGAGGTATACCGAGGCCACTCCTGAGAGCGTTGCCGATGCAAAGATTCTCATTATCGACTGTTTCGGTCTGCTCTCCAGCATCTATGGCTACGGCCATGTGTCGTATGTTGGCGGCGGTTTCGGTGTCGGCATACACAATGTGCTCGAGGCGGCGGTATGGAATATACCGGTGATATTCGGTCCTAACAACGAGCGTTTCCAGGAAGCGCAAGACTTGCTTGCATCGGGCGGCGGCCGTCAGATTGACGGCTATCAGCAGTTTGAGAGCCTGATAAACAGCTATATAGCCGACGACAGCCTCCGCAAGGCAGACGGCGACAAGGCTGCGCAATATGTAAGCAGCAAGGCCGGAGCAACGGGAAAGATACTCTCGGCAGTTAAATTCTGATTTTTTTGTTGGCTAATGAATATAAGGACACAGCGCGCCTGCCGTTCACACGGCGACGCGCTGTTGTCTTTTTGTGTTTTTCTTTGTATGTGATGTAAGGTCTTTTATATTTTAGCCGCAGTCTTTCTGCTGCTTTGACCTGCACATTCTCCCGAGATATATGATGAAGTCAGGCGTGCAGAATCCGTTTTTCATCTTATAGGCCTTCTGTCAAACGAGTACATGTTTCTTCTGTATTCGCTTGGCGACATGCCTGTCTGCGACTTTACAAACTTGCCGAAGAATGATATGTTAGGAAAGTTCATCGTGTCCGAAATTTCCTTTATTGTCATGTTTGAGTATCTCAGTCTCTTTATTATCGCGTCAATGGTAAACTGGTGAATCCAGCTCAGCGCAGTTCTTCCGCTGACCTTTTTCGACAGCGACGAAAGATATTTGGGCGTTATGCACAGTTTTTCGGCATACGCACTCACCGATCGCTCCATGCCTCCGTTCTCGGCCAGCAGCTCCATGAAGCGCCTGAACAGCAGGTCGCCCTGTCTTATCACCCCGTTGTATATAGTATTGTCTGTGCATGATGCTATAAGTTCGGCCAGTTCATAGAACGCAAACTGAAAGAGCGAGCGCATTATTTCCCTGTGAAACAGCCCGTCCATGCTTTCCAGCTTAAACTGCAACAGACTGTAGAATCTGTTCATCAGTATCTGTTTTTCGCTGTTGAGGCTTATCACGGGGTGATGAGATGCGTATAATACGATGTTCCAAAAGTTTTTGCTGAGGTCAAGACTTCTGAAAAGAGCCTTGCTCGAGAGTCCGAGAATCTTCAGGTCGATGTCGTCTGATGTATTTATGTCGGTTACGAGCGAGTTAGGCAGACATATCATTATATTGCCTTTTTCAAGTCTGTGGTAAGAGTCGTTGATGCAGCACTCAACTCTTCCTCTGGCACAATATATAACTATCAGCAACTCAAGCTTACAGGGGTTGTCCGTGGGGATGTTCTTCAGGCTTTCCATTACCACGATGTCTCCGTCGTAATAGTCGGTCTGGGCTTCGTTGATTATTGATTCGATGTCTACTTTAAGTTCGTTATCTGTCATAAGTTGCGTCAAAATTTGTTCTTCGGGTGCAAAGATAGGTATTAACTGAAACAGTGCAACTATCTAAAAGTAGATAATAGTGTTCCTAAATTCTTTGCAGTGTTCATATTCTCCACTTTTGGATTTTTTGTTTAGGAAATAAGAACACAAGAGTAAAAGCCTTTATCCGTAATTTTGCAAAAAAATTTTTGAACAAATACAAAGGAAATGAACAAAGCAAGTTATTTAGCAATCCTTGCGCTGTCGGTGGTGCTTCTTGCATCATGCTCCGGCAAGGAAAAGGCGAGAGAGGTGATGCCGGTTAAGGTGAAGACAGAGAAGGCAGAGCCGGTACCCGTAAGTGGAAGTCAGGAATTTTCGGGCACGGTAGAGGCCTCAGACGATGCCGCTCTAAGTTTTGCTTCGGGCGGAACCGTAACAAAGGTATATGTGTCTGTGGGCGATATGGTAAAGAAAGGTGCCCTCATAGCCGAGGTTGATCCTGTCAGCGTGCGCAATGCCTACAATGCAGCCAAGGCCGTGAGAGAGCAGGCTGAGGATGCCTTCAGGCGCATGAAGCAGCTGCACGACGAAGGAAGCCTCACCGAGATGCAGTGGATAGAAGTGCAGAGCAAGCTGCGCCAGGCTGTGTCAACCGAGAACATTGCCCGCAAGAGTCTGACCGACTGCCGTCTTTATGCCCCATACAGCGGATACGTGGCCGAAAAACTTGTCGAGGCAGGGCAGAACGCCGCCCCCGGTATGCCCGTGATAAAGCTGGTAAGTATTAATAAGGTGAAGATAAAGATTGCCGTGCCCGAAGACGAGATGTCTGGCATAAAGGTTGGTCAGAGCGCCCTCGTGCGCGTGCCGGCACTGCAGAACATGAGCTGCAGCGGACGCGTGGCCGAGAAGGGTGTGGCTGCCGACCCGCTGTCGCGCTCTTATGAGGTGAAGATAGAAGTGTCTAACTCTGGCCATAAACTGCTGCCGGGCATGGTGTGCGAGGCCTATGTGGGCGACAATCTTTCAGCCACGGCCGTGGCCCTGCCTGCCAATGTGATACTGATAGACACCGACAACCGCACCTTTGTGTGGACTGCCGTAGGCGGAAAGGCTCACAAGACTTATGTGGAGGTGGGCGAGAGCGTAGGCAGCCGCGTGGTGATTAACAGCGGAATAAGCGCCGGCGACAAGGTTATTGTCGGCGGACAGCAGAAGGTCAGCGAGGGAACTAAAATAGCAGAACTATGACAAAGAAGAAAAGAAACATCGTAGAGTGGGCCATGCACTATCGCCAGATAGTGATAATGGTGGCATGCTGTCTCGTGGCCTTCGGCGTCTACGGTCTGGCTGACATGAACAAGAACGAGTTTCCCGACTTCACGGTGCGCCAGGGTGTGGTTGTAGCCGTCTATCCGGGTGTGTCGGCACAGGACGTTGAAGAACAGCTCACAAAGCCGCTCGAAAACTACATATTCTCATATAAGGAAGTAAAGAAAGAGAAGACCAAGTCGTACAGCCGCAACGGCATGGCCATAATACAGATTGAGCTTAACGACGATGTGTCGGGCACCGACAAGGACAACTTCTGGAGCAAGTTCAAGCACGGCATCAACACGTTCAAGGCTCAGCTGCCTTCAGGTGTGCTTGCGCTCATGGTTCAGGACGACTTCGGCGACACGTCGGCCCTGCTCATAACCATGGAGAGCAAGGACAAGACCTACCGCGAGCTCAACGACTATATGGACGACCTGAAAGACAGGCTGCGCCGCATTGAGAGCATCGGCCGCATGAACGTATTGGGAATGCAGAAGGAGCAAATATCAATATATCTCGACAGCGACAAGATGTCCCACTACGGCATAGGCACCAACACCATTGCCGCCAGCCTCTTTGCCAAGGGCTTCGTTACCACTGCCGGCACGCAGAAGGGCAACGGCTACGACAGTCCGATACAGGTGGAGCGCTCGCTCAACGTGGTGGGCGATGTTGAGCAACTCGTTGTCTACTCCGATCCGTCAGGCAACGTGGTACGTCTGAAGGACGTTGCCAAGATAAGGCGCGAGTATCCCCAGCCGTCGTCGTATGTAACCAACAACGGACAGAAGTGTCTTGTGCTGAGTGTGGAGATGAAGAAGGGCCGCAGCATAACGGCCATGGGAGCTGACATAGAAAAGGTGATGGACGAGTTTAAGTCGACATTGCCGTCAGACGTAACCATCTTCACCATAACGGACCAGACCAAAGTGGTAAACGACAGCGTCGTAAACTTTCTCCGTGAACTTCTCATTGCCATAGCAGCCGTCGTAATAGTGATAATGCTGTTCTTGCCGATGCGCGTCGCTCTTGTGGCGGCGTCCACCATCCCTATCTCTATTTTCATCTCATTAGGTTTGTTCTATGCGTTCGGCATAGAGCTCAACACGGTTACGCTGGCTGCTCTTATTGTTACGCTTGGCATGATTGTCGACAACTCCATCGTGATAATCGACAGCTACATGGAGATGCTTGCCGAGGGCAAGTCGCGCTGGACGGCATCTATCAGCAGTGCCACCCATTTCTTCAAGTCGATATTTTCGGCCACGCTTGCCATAAGCATCACGTTCTTCCCGTTCCTGCTTACTATGAACGGTATGTATCACGACTTTCTGCTTTATTTCCCGTGGTCCATCACCATCGTGCTGCTCATATCGCTTCTGGTGGCAGAGCTTATAGTGCCGTTCCTTCAGTTCTACTTCATACGCAAGCCTGTTGGCACAGGGGGTAAGAAGAAGTTCTCGTTCCTCGACCTCGTTCAGCGCTATTACGACTGGCTCATAGGCCGCTGCTTTGCCCATCCTTACATCACCGTTTCTGTCGGCGTGGCAAGCATAGTGATTGGTTCAGTCATGGTGTCACAGCTGCCGCAGAAGATGATGCCTACGGCCGAGCGCAACCAGTTTGCCGTTGAGATTTACCTTCCCGACGGCACGTCGCTCAAGCGCACCGCTGCCGTTGCCGACAGTCTGGAGCATATTCTGCGCAAAGACAGCCGCGTGGTGTCGGTGGCATCGTTCAAGGGCACTTCGTCGCCGCGTTTCCATGCAGCCTATGCGCCGCAGTTTGGCGGATCTAACTATACACAGTTTATCGTCAATACGAAGAGTAACCACGATACTGAGACCCTGCTGAAAGACTACCGCATGAAGTATGCCACACACTTCCCCGACGCTTATGTGAGGTTTAAGCAGCTGTCTTATTCGCAGGATGCCAATCCTGTTGAGCTAAGGCTTACGGGCGATGACTGGCAGCAGCTTAAGTCGGTTGCCGACTCCGTAACGCGCCTGTGGCGCAACAATCCTTACCTTATGCTTGTGCGCAACGACGTCAATGAGCCTCTGCTGACCACCGACGTAGTGCTCGACGAGACCAAGGCCGGCCGCATGGGCGTAACCAACGCCATGGTTGAGGCCACGCTCGCCACGCGCTATAACAGCAGCGGCATAAGTCTCGGCACGATATGGGACGGCGACTATAACTACGGAGTATGCCTTAAAGGCACTAATGCCGACTCGTCTGCTATGAAAGACGTTGCCGACGAGCTTATACCCGTCAGCGGCGGACTCTCCGTGGTGCCCTTGCGTCAGATAGCCGATATTAAGCCTGTATGGGCTGACGGACAGATAGCTCACCGCAACGGTCTGCGCACCATCACCGTGATGGCAGATGTTGTCAACGATAAGAATGTAATGGAGCTGACCACCGAACTGCAGAAAAACTTCGACACGTCGCGCCTTCCTTCTGGCGTTACGGCCGAGTGGGGCGGCGAGTATGCCGAGTCGCAGGAGTCGCTGCCGCAGATTCTGTCGGCTCTTGCCGTGGCTGTGGTCATCATCTTCTTCATTCTTGTATGGCACTTCCATCGCATCAACACCGCCGTCCTGCTGCTCGTGTCGCTTGCCATGACAATATTTGGTACGAGCTTGGGTGTTGTTATTTCAGGCGTAACGTTCAGTCTTACGTGCTTCCTCGGCATAATCAGCCTGATGGGTATATTGGTGCGCAACGCCATAATAATGTATGACTATGCCGAAGAGCTGCGCGAAAAGGAGAAACTGACCGCCCACGAGGCCATCTTCCTTTCGGCCAAGCGTCGTATGCGTCCCATCTTCCTTACCTCGGCGGCTGCCTCAATGGGTGTCATCCCGATGATTCTCGGCGGCAGCGGTCTGTGGATGCCCATGGGTTCTGTTATATGTTACGGCACGCTGGTTACGATGCTGCTCATACTCACCGTGCTGCCTGTGGCCTACTGGCTGCTGATGAGCGGATCGACAAAGCGTCGTGAGGCAGGACTGAAACTTGAAAATGAATGATAAAAGTAAAAATAAGAAAGCGTTATGAACAATGATATAAAACTAATCGGGCGCGCCCTCTGCGGTCTGCTTGCCGTTCTTAGTCCGGCAGCTGTGCAGGCTCAGACGGGCCTCACGCCCGAGATGTGCCGCAGCATGGCCGTGAGCCATAATGCCAAGATGGTCAACGCCAAGAATGCAGTGGCTGAGGCAGAGCAGACAAAGAAAGAGGCCTTCACCAACTATTTTCCCATTGTCAGTGCCACCGGCATGGGCTTCAATGCCGACAAGGGCATGGCCAAGATGCAGCTTCAGCCCGACATGGCCATGGAGATGTGCAAAAACGGACTCATGGGAGGCGTTACGGCAGTTCAGCCCCTGTTTGCCGGCGGACAGATTGTCAACGGCAACAAGCTTGCCGGACTGGGCGTTGACGTGAGCAAGCTGCAGCTCGAAAAGTCGGAAAACGACGTGGAACTTACAGCCGAACAGTATTTCTGGCAGCTCGTGGCTCTTAACGAGAAACTCAACACGCTGCACGTGGCTGACACTATGCTTACGCGCATTTATCGTGATGTGAACAACTCTGTCAACGCCGGCGTGGCGCTGAAGAACGACCTGCTGCAGGTGCAGCTCGAGAAGAACGACAACATGAGCAACCGCGTAAGCCTTGAGGGCAACATCGCGGTGGCAAGAATGCTGCTCGCACAATATCTCGGACTCGAGGACAGCAGCTTTGTCCTCGTGTCAGACATCAGGGTGGGAGAGATGCCCGAGTCGCCCGCCTCGCTGAAGAGCGACCACCGGTCGGCACTGCAGCTTACGCCCGAATACCGCCTGCTCGAAAAGAACGTTGAGGCTACGAGGCTGAAGCAGAAGCTCGACGTGGGCAAGAACATGCCTACGGTGAGCGTAGGCGCCGGATATATGTATCACGACCTGCTCGACTGCAGCCGCTCGTTTGGCGTGGTGTTTGCCACGGTCAACGTGCCGCTGTCGGCATGGTGGGGCGGAAGCCACGCCATAAAGCGCCGCAAGATGGAGGTTGCCGACGCGCAGACCGAGCTTACGGACAAGTCGCAGTTGCTCGTCATCGGCATGCAGAAGGCATGGAACGACCTCAACACGGCATACACTCAGCTGGGCATAGCCTGCAAGTCGATAGAGCAGGCTGCCGAAAACCTGAGGCTCAACAACAGCTACTATCGCGCCGGAACCGCCACCATGACCGACCTGCTGAAGGCTCAGACGCAATACACGCAGAGCCGCGACCGCTTCGTTGAAACTTATTGCAATTATAAAATACTGACTCTTCAATATCTTCAGTTAACAGGTAGATAGTATTGTTTTGACTTGCGCCCGGAGAGAATTCTTCGGGCGTGTTTTTTTTGTCTGTCTGTTGTGCATGTTTTACCGAAAATATTACCATTATCCCGTTTTTCGTGCTGCTGCCGTGCCGTAAGTGCGGCGAAAGATGTAACTTTGCAGCCATACTTAAAACAATGAAAACAATGTGGTTTGTTCTTTTCTTCGTGCTGCCGTTCGTCGGCCTTGCCTATGTTCTGTGGCATGTGTGGTACCTCCTGCCGCTGTCGGCGGGCTGGCGCTGGGCCGTGGTGAGCGTTGGTCTGGCGGCTTTTCTCACCCTGTTTCTTAACTTTTCGCGTGCCATCGACGGCCTTCCCCTCAATCTGGCTTCGGCATGTTACGAGGTGGGCAACTCCTCCATATTCATCCTTCTTTATCTCGTTATCGCCTTTCTGCTGCTCGACCTCGGGCGGCTTCTTCACATAGTGCCGCGCTCATGGCTCTATTCCAACTGCATCGTGTCCACGGTGCTGTTTGCCGTCGTAGCGCTTGTGTTCATTGCCGGCAACATTCATTATAACAACAAGGTGCGTCATACCATACAACTCACCACCGACAAGCATCTCGGACGCCCCGTCAAGGTGGTCATGATGAGCGACCTTCATCTCGGCTATCACAATCGCCGCAAGGAGCTGGCGCGCTGGGTGGACATGATTAACGCCGAGCATGCCGACCTTATTCTTATTGCCGGCGACATGATAGACATCAGCATGCGTCCGCTCATCGAGGAGAACATGGCGTCAGAGCTGCGCCGTCTCAACGCTCCGGTGTATGCCTGTCTTGGCAATCATGAGTATTACAGCGGCGAGCCGCAGGCGCAGAAGTTCTTTGCCGACGCCGGCATAACGCTGCTGCGCGACAGCATGGCATGCGTGGGGCAGCTGTGCATCATAGGCCGCGACGACCGCACCAATCCGCGCCGCCGCAGCGTGGCGGAGCTTATGCGCCGTGCCGACAAGAGCAGATACACCATTCTGCTCGACCATCAGCCCTATCATCTCGACCGCTCCGAGCGTGCCGGCGTTGACTTTCAGCTTAGCGGCCACACCCATCGCGGGCAGCTATGGCCCATATCGTGGATAACCGACCGCATCTACGAGTGCTCTTACGGACCGTGGCAGCGCGGCAACACGCAATATTATGTAAGTTCGGGCCTTGGCATCTGGGGCGGCAAGTTCCGCATAGGCACCTGTTCAGAGTATGTTGTGGCTACGATAACGGGGCGCAAATAGCCGTCGTCAGAAAAAGTCCCTGAAAATCGTAACATTTTACATAATTTTCCCTTTCAGATTAGATATTTAAGTCCTAAAATAAGCCTATCCATTAAGGAATATTTATCGATTTACTTTCGAATTGTTAGTGGCCGAGTTACGCATTGTAACTCGGCCACTTTTTATGCAAAAGTGGCCCACTTTTCAAGCCTAACTCATAGCCTTTTTTCGTGGATTCTGATGGAATAGGAGAGACGGACCATGATATTAAGAGTAAAGGAACGGTTTTTTTGTGTTATTGAATGGGAAAGCAACATGGTAAATCATTAGAAGCTATACTCATGTTGGCATATATCCGTCAATACAGAGAATATTTTTCTTGTAATACATCACGCTTATTAGTCAATAATTATTTATCTTTGCATACGTAACGGAATATGAACATTGCATTGTAAATAATCTAAGCAATAAACATTTGGACAACTTGAAATTGCTATGAAGTAAACATCTTTTTATACAAATTTCTGACAGAATGCAATTGTTTATTATTGTAGCATTATAATTAAAATAGACACAATGGCAAAAAAGACAAAGTCGTTTTCACATATAGAGGCGCAGGATGCGCTCGAGAAGTTAAATGAAAGCAGACCTTCAGGAGAAGAGCTGATATATAGTCTTCTCCGTATATTTTGTGGTTACGGTGATGGCAATATAAAACGCATCCGCGACGGAGTGGGCAATAAGGCAAAAGACGGACGAACTGTGCTTATACCAAATCTGATAGCATATCGCCCGAAAGGTGAGCTTGACTTCTATGATGAGATAAAGGATATGCAGGCAGACAAAAAGATAATAAAGCATACGCCTCGTCTTTTTGTAGTAAGCGACGGAAGTAAAATTGTGGCTCTCGACCCTAAAGAGCAAGATATATATGAAAACGAAGTAGGGTTGTTGTGGAAAGATTTTGAGTTTTTTTGCCCGCTTGCCGGTATAGAGAAAATAAGAAATGTTGAAGAAGCTGAAGCTGATATAAAGTCAGCGGAGCTTATGGCTAAGATATTTGATGAGATAAGGCGTCATAATGATATTAAGGATAAAGAAGAGATGCATAATCTTAATATCTTTATGTCGCGCCTCTTGTTCTGCTATTTTGCTGAAGACACGAACCTGTTTCCTGAACAGAATCTTTTTACAAATGCCATAATACAGTTTACTGCTGAAGACGGACACGACCTTGCAGAGTTTATCGACAGGGCTTTTTTTGCAATGTCTACCGACAATCCTGACGTACGTAATACTTTGCCTAAGCAGTTTTCTGTTTTTCCATACGTCAACGGCGGATTGTTTAAAGAACGCATACCCATACCAGTGTTGAGCCGTCGTACACGTGTGCTTATGATTAAGTGTGGTGATTTTGATTGGAAAGACATTAATCCCGACATATTCGGCTCTATGATTCAGGCTGTCGTAACTCCAGAGATGCGTGCCGGGCTGGGTATGCATTATACGTCTGTGCCTAACATTATGAAACTTATCTGTCCGTTGTTTCTCGATGATTTGCGTGATGAATTTACTGTGGCGAAAGACACAAAAGACATAAAGCGTTTGCGCAGACTGTTGGCAAGGCTTGGAAAAATAAAGTTTTTCGATCCGGCTTGTGGTAGTGGCAACTTCCTTATCGTTACATATAAGCGTATTCGTGAACTTGAAATTGAGATATGGGAAGTTTTGCGCAAACTTGGAGAATCAGAACTGCCGATGTCTAATATAAGTCTGCAACAGTTTTATGGCATCGAGATTGACGATTTTGCATGCGATACGGCTACGCTTTCTCTTTGGTTAGCTGAACATCAGATGAATAATAAGTTTTATTCTGCATTTGGTGTCCATGTTGACGCTTTACCTCTTCGTCCGAGCGGACACATTGTGTGCCAGAATGCGTGTCGTGTTGATTGGAATACAGTTTGTCCGCACACGCCAGATGAGGAAGTTTATGTTATGGGGAATCCTCCGTATTTAGGGAGTAGGCGACAAAACAAAGAACAGAAAACAGACATGGAGATTTTATTCAAGGAAAATTTTGGTGAATTAGATTATATTTCATGTTGGTTTTTTGCAGGCTCAAATTATATTAAAAACACCAAAGGTAAATATGCTTTTGTATCAACAAATTCAATATGCCAAGGATTACAGATGTCAATATTGTGGAAAAGGATTGTAGCCAATAATGAAGCTATCAATTTTGCATATACTTCATTCAAATGGTCTAATAATGCAAGATTGAATGCTGCTGTAACTGTTATTATTGTTGGTGTATGTAATGAAAAAATATAAATAAGAAAATAATTTATAATAATGGACATTTAAAATATGTAAAAAATATTTCTCCTTTATTAATTGATGCACCAACAGTTTTTGTTGAAAGTGTTTCAAAACCTCTATGTAAAGTACCTGGTATGAATTTTGGAAACATGCCTGCAGATGGGGGATTTTTATTGTTTTCATCGAATGAAAAAAATGATTTCATTCAGAAAGAACCTCAAAGTTCCGCTTATTTTCGACAAATATATGGGTCTGATGAATTTATTAATGGGAGAGAACGCTGGTGTTTGTGGTTGTATGGCAAAAAAATAGATGATTTTGAACAAATGCCTTTAATAAAAGAACGTATAGATAATGTACGTAAAATCAGATTGAGATCTTCACGCCCACATTTAGCAGAAACTCCGCATCTTTTTGCTCAGATAACGCAACCATTAGGTATTCCTTTTATTATAATTCCAAGTGTCTCTTCTGAACGACGTGAATACATTCCTATGGGGTATTTAGATAGTTCTAAGTTGGCAACTAATCTATGTATGGTAATTGGTACTAAGGATATTTTTCTTTTTGCTGTTCTTACCAGTAAGATGCATATGGTATGGGTTAAGACTGTGGGGGGAAGATTAAAGACTGATTACCGTTATTCTGCACAGCTTTGTTATAATACTTTCCCTTTTCCTGCTATCAGCGAATCGCAGAAATCGGAGTTGGAAGAATTGGCACAAGAGGTTTTGGATATTCGTGACGAACATTTTGACATGACACTTGGCGAAATGTATAACCCAGAAACAATGCCTGACGATTTAAAAGATGTACACCGTCGGCTTGACCTCGCCGTTGAGCGTTGCTACCGCCTTGAACCTTTCACCTCGGACGAAGAACGCCTTGAATGTTTGTTTAATTTGTATGTTAAAATGACGAAGAAATGAAGAATAAAGATACACTTATTTATATTGATGACATTTTTTCGGAAGAAAAAAGAAAAGCAGTTTATGCATGTTCCATGATTGTTCAAATGAATCAATTGGTTCGCATGTATTTTCTCGATCACATATCTTAAAACCAATAAGTAAAGACCTTAATATATACCAATTTAATCAAAGGCCATTAATATTCCTTAGTAATAAGCATGATGTCTTTTGTTATAAATTAGAACCTATTAGAAACGCTTTTATATTTAAAGGTTTTTGTCAAAAACATGATAATGATTTATTTAAATCTATTGAACCGCACAATGGATTTGTCGATTGGTCACAGAAAAAGTCTCAATATTTATTAAGTTATCGAACAATTTGTCGGGAAATTTATGCTAATAATGTTGTTATAAATGTTATTGATACAATTTCTAAAGATAATTATGCAAAACGGCAATCAATCAATCTTTTTAGTTTAGAAAAACAATTAATAACATTACAATATACAAGAGAAAATTTATTTTACTATAAATCTTTGTTGGAAAAAGATATTCTTAAGGAAGATTTTTCAAGTATAAGTTTTAAATATATTGAGTTACCTTTTCAATTTGACCTTTGTGTTTCTGCCCCAATCTACATTGATTATGGTAATGGTCTATGTTTTAATTCTGATTGTCAAGAATTAAATATTGTAAATATATTTCCTTATTATGGCAAAACAATTATACTTTTTGGCTATTTACAAAAGTTTAATAATCAATGGATGGATGGTATCTTGCCTAAGTTCAAATCACCATATCCACATATTGTAAGTTCTGCTTTTGTAGATATACTTTATCGGGCAGAATTTAATGCTATGTCCCCATCTTTATATGATTCTCTTGATAAAGACTTATTAAATGAATTCTTTAGAACGTGGAAAAAGGAAGTAAATAATTTTTCTGATGATATGCAAGAGGTATCACATTTATTTTATTATACTTTAAATGAGCTTATGCCAAAATCATGGAAAGATTTATAGAAATATCAATATGAAAATTGAATATATTGTTTTTACGAGAGCACAATAGTATTTATTATCAAGATACAAAGATGATGATAATTTTATGGATTTAGAAATAAACGATAAAAATTTGTATCTGTTGTTACCGGGTAAAGTTAGTAGGATGGTGCAAATTTATTCGCATGAATATAATATTCCTATCATAGAGGCTTTGAAAAGATTTTATCTTTCAGATACTTACAAAAAATTAGCAGATGAAACAACAAAATTATGGCATTATGGTGCTGTTGCTTTGTATCAAGAATTTATTGACGAACTAAAAAATAAAGAAAACGAAAATGGCAATAAATAATCTTGTAAACATCCAATATGCCCAAACTGGAGAATCGAGCGCAACCAACGAAATGGGAATGCGCGAGATGCAGGCAATGGTTTATGAACAACGTCAGCGTCAATATCTGTTGGTGAAAGCTCCGCCGGCATCAGGCAAGAGCCGCGCCATGATGTTTGTAGCACTCGACAAGTTGGCTAATCAGGGAATAAGGAAAGTGATAGTGTCGGTACCTGAAAAGTCTATCGGACGTTCGTTTAAAGACACAAAACTGAAAGATTTTGGATTTTTTGAAGATTGGAAGGTAGCACCTTATTATAATTTGTGCGATTCGCTTGGTTCGGAAACTTCAAAGCGTAAGAAGGTGCATGAGTTTTTGTTGCCGGCAACATCGGCAAAGATTCTTGTTTGCACACACAGCACATTGCGTAACGCAATGAAAGACGTGCCTAACGAGCAGCTTAATGACGTATTCTTCGGTATAGACGAATTTCATCATACTTCTGCAGATGCGAACAATAATCTCGGAGAACTTATACGCAGACTGCTTAATGAAACGTCTGCACATGTATTGGCAATGACAGGAAGCTACTTCCGTGGCGACGCCATACCTGTAATGCGTCCTGAAGATGAAGAGAAATTCCAACCCTCTATCAACTATAATTATTACCAACAGTTGAGCGGATACAAGTATCTGAAGAGCCTCGGCATTGGTTATCAGTTCTTTACAGGTAAATATATTACGGCAATTCCTGAAACGCTCGATACGACAAAGAAGACACTGATACATATACCTAACGTAAATTCAAAGACTTCGTATGCGTTGAAGTATGATGAAGTTGCAGACATAATAAAATGTATTGGTGAAATAGTAGAAGAAGATTATGAACACCATATTTACCATGTGCGAACTTCAGACGGACGCATTCTTAAAGTCGGCGACCTTGTGGAAGATGAACAGTCGCGTAGGGATGCATTGCAGGCTTATCTGCAACGTATGAATTCACGTGACGCTCTTGACATACTTATTGCTCTTGGAACAGCCAAAGAAGGTTTCGACTGGGCATGGTGCGAGTGTTGTATAACTATCGGCATACGGTCTTCTTTAACTGAAATAGTTCAGATTATTGGACGTTGCACCCGCGACTGTGAAGGAAAGACGCATGCACAGTTTATTAATCTGATACCTTGCCCGGACGCTGCACAGGATGATGTTTCTATGGCAGTAAACGATTTTCTTAAAGCTATTTCTGCTTCATTGCTTATGGAACAGGTGATGGCTCCACGCTGGACATTCAAGACGAAACGTGACGACGAGGATGAAGATAAAGAGGATAACAAAATAGGCGGTAAAAACAACAAACACACGATTGAAGTAAAAGGTCTGCCCGTTCTTTCAGAAAGGGCACAAGCAATATTGGACAACGACCTTGACACTTTGATTGCATCAGCACTTTCAGATAAGAAAATCCGTGACGCAATAATCGGTACTGAAAAGAATGAAATGATAACACAGGTGTATTTCCCTAAATTAATATCCGAGAAATATAAGTTTCTGAATCAAGAGGAAGCTGAGGACCTGTCTAAATATGCAGTTTTGACGATTGCGACACAGGGAGAGGATATAAAGACTGATGACAGTGGAAATAAGTTTATAAGACTTGCTAACCGTTTTGTTAATCTGGATGATTTGTCTATAAATCTTATTGATTCGATAAATCCGTTCCAGCGTGCATACGAAATTCTGTCAAGGTCATTGACTCCTGAGGTTCTTCGCACGATACAATATGAGATTGAATCAACCCGTGAAGATATGACAAAAGAAGAAGCTGTAATTCTGTTTAAAAAGTATTTGCCTAAATGGCGTGAAGAACATGACGGAAAAGTGCCGACAATAAATGAAGCAGACGCTAACGGCAGAAGAATAGCTTTGGCCATTGAATACATACGTAAACTTAAACAGCAGTCACTTGCAAATAAAAGATGATAAACTGGGACGAAGAACTTGAACAAATATTTGAAGATCCACTTTTTGCTGATGTTACGGCTCCAAGAAAGAAAGTGACTTCAAGCGACCGGCTTATTGCCGGATTTCAGAAAATATTAGAGTTTGTTGAAACAAACAACCGATTACCACAGAATTGTGATAATCGTGAGGAAAGAACACTATATAATCAGCTTAAAGGTATTCTTAAAGACCCTAAGAAGGTAGAGAAATGTAAGCCTTACGATACCGCCAATATATTAAGCGAACGGAACGAAGATGAAATTTCTGATTCGGAAAAGAACTGTAAAAGTGAAACGGAACTTCTTGACGAAATTTTTAATGACCCAATATTTGATGGCATAAGTTCTGATGATAATTCTTTGTTCGAACTTCCGGATTATATGAAAAAGCGTCTTGAAGAGCGTAAGGAAGCTGACTATGTTGCTCAAAGGGTGAAATGTGAAGATTTTGATAAGTTTGAGGCTGGATTTAAAGAAGTTCATGCTGGTCTGAAATCAGGTAAATATAGATTGATTAAATTCAAGGAAGCTCATATTGCACAAGGGAGATACTTCTTGGAAGATGGAATATTGGTTTATATTGCAGGGCTTGATCAAATAGAAAAGAATAGACACGGAAGGAAAGATAGCCGTACCCGATGTGTATATGAAAATGGAATGGAATCGGGAATTTACATGCAGACCTTATGTAAAAATCTTTATAGTACAGGCTATACAATACAAAACGTTTCGGATGTTGAAGAAGATTATCTGGAAAAGAAATTTTCAATAAATTCAAATGATGTGGAAAGTGGTATAATCTATGTGCTGCGTTCTTTGTCAAAAGATCCTGAAATAGCCTCAATAAAGAATCTTTATAAGATTGGTTTTACTACGACGACAGTAGATGCACGCATAGCCAATGCAAAGAATGAGCCGACATATCTTTGTGCAGACGTTGAAGTTGTTGAGATATGGAGAGTTTATAATGTAAAAAGTTCAGTCTTTGAAGCACTTATACATAAACTCTTTGATAATGTTCAGTTGCAGGTCGTTGTTGATGGGAAAAAGCCTAAAGAATGGTTTGTCGTTCCGTTCAATGTTATTGAACAAGCGGTTAAATATATTATTAGTGGAGTCCCTATTGCATACGATGAAACTGTGCAGCAAATAGTTGTTTTAAAAGAATAAAGAAAAGTGATATAATAATAAAGACTAAAACTTTCTTGTTGACCATAATCCATTGCCGTTACGCAATATGCGGTGCGCACGACATTCTTATTATTGTCAACAAAAAAGTTTTAGTCTTGTTGTTTTGTTATTTATGCCTTTCGGCTGTAGCTTCTTACAGCTTACTCATAAACTTCTCGCGGTCAACGATGAAGCGCAGGTGAGTGCCTTCGCCTATCACGGCGTCGCCCTGCATGGCTTTGACTGTGAAATACAGTTTACGGCCGTCTACCTTTGTCAGCGTGGCTTCTGCCTTGACCTCAGCTCCTAATGGCGTAGGCTTCAGGTGTGATGACTCTATGTGTCCGCCTACGGTGGTGCTTCCTTCTGGCAGTTCGGGGGCAACGGCCAACATTGCGGCGTTCTCCATCAGCGCCATCATGGCCGGCGTAGCCAACACGGGCATGTCGCCCGAACCCATGGCCTTGGCGGTGAGAGCTTCGGTCACCGTCAGGCTGCTTGTGTGTGTAAGTCCTGTTTCCAGCATAATATTTATAGATGATTTTATTTTCAATGTTCAAAAATACATAATCTTTACTTTACGTGCAAGCTATTAAGTGCCGATTTTTTGTTTTGCAATATAAAATAAACTAACTTTGCATCGTGAACATAAAAAAGATAATAACATTATGGCATTAATAAAATCAATAAAAGGTCTGACACCCAAATGGGGCAAGGACTGCTATTTCAGCGAAAACGCCACTGTTGTTGGCGAGGTTAACATGGGCGACGAATGCTCAATATGGTTCAACGCCGTTGTGCGCGGCGATGTGGCTCCCGTAACCATAGGCAACCGTGTAAACGTGCAGGACGGTGCCTGCGTGCATGTTACCAACACCACCGGTCCGGTTATTATTGAAGACGACGTGAGCATAGGCCACAACGCCACCGTGCATGCCTGCACGATACGCCGCGGAGCGCTGATAGGCATGGGCGCAACGGTGCTCGACAATGCCGAAGTGGGCGAGGGCGCAATAGTAGCTGCCGGCGCACTGGTGCTGCAGGGCACAAAGATTGGTCAGCACGAGATATGGGGCGGAGTGCCTGCCAAGTTTATCAAGAAGACACGTCCCGACCAGGCAGAGAGCTTTGCCAAGCATTATGTTGAATACTCTAAGTGGTATCTTGAGGAAGAATAATTAAGTTGTGGCTGACGGCAGACAGCCGTGTGCCGGACGATGCTCTTTCGGCATAGAGTCAGCGCGGCATGCCGGTAAGGTCATAATTGCTGTAACGCACAAAAAAAGTGACGCCCCGCAGGAATCATTCCTGCGGGGCGTCGTTGTCTTATAGGGGTCTTTAAATCTAGGAATTAATAGTCTGTGTTCTGAGGATCAAAGTTTGTCCATCCGTCGAGCCATGTGTCGCCTGCAGCGAAAGCTCCGATGTAAGAAACCTGGTCGAAACCGCTCAGCAGAGAGTTTGTGAATGCTGCAGCGCTGAGCAGCGGGCTGCCTGATGTCGGGATATATCCTGTTGTGTCGAACCAGCCTGTAGCAGCCTCATAGAACTTGTTGCCGCTCTGAGCCTTGAAGAATGTGCTTGAGAATGAAGGCTGAGATTCGTCAACCTGTTTTGTCTCGTAGTTGTAGAGGCCGTCTACATAAATCTTGTTGAAGTCAGTACCAACGGCGTTGACATTAGCCAGCCAGATGTTCTCGAGCTTCAGGTTGCCTGCTGTTGCTGCGCCCTGTGTGTCGCCCTTCTCGTTGTCGATGATGATACCGATAGGCCAGCCTATTGCAACAGAGTTGAAGCAGTTGAGGTGAGTGTCGCGGCGTATGTGCATTGCAGCCTGGAACTTGCCGAGGCTTGAGCCGTTGTTGGGATAGTAGTTGCCGCCGTTGATGTAAGAAGCGTCGTTTACGAACGAAGCGTCTGTAGCCATCGGGCCTACGAGTGTCATGTTAGAGAATACGGCAGATGTGTGAGGCTCGCTGTTAGAACCGTCGGCGTTGTTGTCGCTCTCGAAGCTGTTGCTCTGTGATACGTCGGCAATCTTAGAGTCGCGTACTGACAGACCGAACTGAACTTTTCCGCTGAATCCGTTGTCTGTGTCGAAGTCGTCGTCCCAGCCTTTGTATGCTACAAGATATTTGCAGTTTACTGTTCCGCCGAACCACTCATAAGAGTCGTCGTTGGTATATGACACCTGTACGTGGTCGATCTTTGTGCCGCTTCCTACAGAACCGAGTGTAAGACCGTTGATCTCCTGGTCGGTCTGGAAAGGATAGCCTGCAAACTCGATGCGCACGTAGCTCAGCACGCCTGAGTTGTCGGCGTCGTCGTTACCTCCGTGCTTGGTGCGCGGACCACCTTCAATCTGCATTTCGCTCTTGTTGTTCTTAGCTTTACCGCAGATGATGATGCCACCCCAGTCGCCCGGACGGCGGTTGCCTTTAGCCTCTTCTGATGTAAACACGATAGGTTCTGTTGCTGTTCCCTGTGCGATGAGCTTACCGCCGCGCTCAGCTATGAGCGAAGCCTTTGTCTGCTTGTCGCCCTTGATTACGGTTCCCGGCTCTATTGTAAGCTCGGCTCCGTCGGCTATGTAAACCCATCCTTTCAGGATATATGTGCCTTTCTTGATAGTCTGCTTTCCTGTGAAAACAAACTCCTGGTCACCGTTTCCGATCTGTGTACCGTTGTCGTTTACGTTGGCGTCGCCGTCTGCCGTGAACAGCAGGTGGTCGCAGGCCTTGATACCGCCGTTGGTGGTCCAGTTGACACCGCTCTGTGAAGTGCCAGAATTGTCGTCGTCGCTGCAAGAGCTCATTGTGAGCGCCATTGCCATGATGCCTAAGCATCCGTAAAGTTTAAACTTGTCCATTTTCATCTTTTTGTTAAACATCTTATAGTGAATAATTTTTTATTTTTCTTTTATGGGAGTAATATGACTGATGGGAGTGATGGGGCAGATGTTCCGCCTTATCCCTTTATCAGAACTTATACACGGCGCTCACTCCTATGTTGCGGCCGGGCTTGTATACTCTTGTTATCTGCTCTACCTCGCGGCTTGTTCCGTTTGAGTAGTGAACGTCGGCAAACTGCTTGTAGTAGACTTTCTGTGCCAGCAGGTCGCGTATGCTTAGCTTCACTTCCCAGTGCTTGCCGAATTTCTTCGATGCCGAGAGGTCTATCACGTCGCGGGGCATCTCGTAGCTGTCGGGCACTCTCAGAGTCTCGTTGCCGCTTGTTGTTCCTTCGCTGCGTCCTACTCCGATTATTCGTTTGCCTATGCGGTTGTATAGCAGTGCTATGTCAAGCTGCATCTTGTCGTTCTTGTAGAATATTCCGGTGTTTACGAGGTAAGGCGACTGACCCTGCATGGGGCGGTTCTCCTCCTTTGAGCCTTCTTCAAACTTCACGCGGCTCTTAATCAGCGCTCCGTTGAACGACCAGCTGAAGCCGGGCAGGCCTATGAACGAGAGATCCTTGCGTATGTCGAGCTCTATACCGTAGTTGTTGGCGCGCTTAGCGTTCATGTAAGAATACACAAGACTTGTTCCGCCCGTAACGGTGTAGGTCCACTCGATAGGTGAGTCGAAGTATTTGTAGAATGCCGCTATTGAGATAAGCTCGCCCTTAGAGGGATAGAACTCGTAGCGGAAGTCGACGTTCTGTATGTAGCATGGCTTCAGGTCGGTGTTACCCTGCACGTCTGATGCCAGGTCGAAGTCGTAGAACACTGAGGGCGACACCTCGCGGAATTCAGGACGGTTGACCGTCTTGCCGTATGACAGACGCAGCTGGTGCTTGTCGTTAATCTTGTAGGTGGTGTTCACCGAGGGGAACAGGTCGCTGTACTCATAGTTGTGGCTGAAGGGGCTCTCGGCGTTGTCGCGTGTGTTTGTTATCAGCTCCATGTGGTCATATTCGTAGCGCAGTCCGGCGTAGATGTTCAGCTTGCCGAGCGGAATGTTGGCTGCGAAATATCCTGCTCCGAGATAGTTGTTGCCCTTATAGTTGTTGCGCATGTGCTGTTCCTCGAGCAGATACAGGCGGTCGGCACCGAAGTAGCTCTCGTCGCTGAGCATCTCCGACAGGTCGTTCTGGCGGAATCCGTCGGGCAGAGTGTTGCTGGCAGCGTTCCAGTTGTAGATAAAGTCGCGTGTGGTGTACTTACGTGTGCGGTATTCGCCGTAGGCTCCAAACTTGAGCGACGGTGTGAACGATCCGAACTTGAATTCGTGCTTGTCGTTCACTGCTGCCGAAACGATGTGCTCGTCGAGCTTTGTCCATTCGCGCGATATGTCGTTGGGGCTTGTCAGCTGCATCACTCCCGGCTCCAGAGCGTCGTTTATGAGATAGCGGCGGCGGTCGGGCACGTTGCGGTTGGCATAAGAGTAGCTTGCGCTCCAGTCGAGCTCATCCAGCGCAAAGGTGTGCTTTCCGGTTATCTGTCCGTTGTATGTGGTGCGGCTGCGGTAGTAATATTCAGCCGAGTTCTCGTTGTCCGACTGTGCGCTCAGTCCCTCGCGCCATGTGTAGCGGTCGTTGCCAATCTGGTTGAAGATGTTCTTCAGCTGATACTTGCTGTTGCCGTCGGCAGAAAGTAGGGTGAAGTTGAGCATGGCTCCCAGTCGCACGTTGTGGTTATACTGGTCGTCTACAGAGTAGCGCAGATAGTTCGACTGGTCTTTGTCGGCATCATACACGCCGTAGAGGTTGTTCTGCATGTCTTCATACTTGCGGTATTCGTTGCTGTAGTTGAAGGCAGCAATCATTCCGAGCTGGCGGTCGCCCAGTTTCCAGCGGCGTCCCAGCGAGCCCGACAGCTTCAGGTCGCCCAGCGGACTCATCGTCCTTACGCGCCAGTCGTTGTTAAGACCGTTGTTCAGCAGGTCGACACCGTTGCCGGCAATGCTGTTCATCGTGGCTTTTATGCCGCCGTTGAGTCCGCGCATGCCGCTGTCGAAACCGAGGAAGTCGGTGCCCGAGCCCTTGGCATACTTGAAGTCGGAGAATGAAGAAATGTCGTTCCAATTGCCGCCGACAGACAGCTCGGCTGTGTTTTCCGCCGGAATGTCCTTTGTCGTTATGGTGATGAATCCGCCGGTGTAGTCAGCCGGATATTCGGGCGACGGCGTCTTCACAATCTGCATGTTGTCTATCTGTGAACTTGGAATAAGGTCGAACGAGAAAGCCCTTGAGTCGGCTTCCGAGCTAGGCACGGCTCCGCCGTTGATCCAAACGTTGTTGTAGCGCTGCGAGAGTCCGCGCACCATGACAAACTTGTCGTCGATGAGGCTCACGCCCGGCACTCGGCGTATCACCTCTCCTGCGTTAGTGTCCTGTGTCTTTGTTATTTCCTGTGCCGATACGTTGCTCACTATGACGGGACTGCTCTTGGTCATCTGTATTACCGCGATCTCCGTATTCTTCCTAGCCACGCCGGTAACCGTAACCTCCTTCAGCGTCTGTTCGTCGGGTGTGAGCTTTATCTCTAACACCTGTGGCTGAGCTTCAGCCCGAACCCCGTCAATTTTTTTAGTCTTGTAAGAGATGTATTTTATGGTTAAAGTATAATTTGCGTTTTCGTCGAGTCCGCTGAACGTGAACAGTCCGTCGATGTCTGTTGCAGCCGCTTTGGCCGTTCCTTCAATCTGCACGGTTGCTCCGATGAGCGCCTCGCCTGTCGTACTGTCTGTAACTTTTCCCTTAATGTCTGCCGCGTATGCTCTGAATGCTGTCAGGATGAATATCAGCGCCACGGCTAATCTTAACCTTTTAATCATACTTTGAAATGCTTTCTATCGTTTACGGCTGCAAAGTTATATGCGGCATGTTGCAATAAGGTTAACGCCATGTTATGAAAGACTGACAAACGTGTTGCAATGGCGTAACGTTTATTTTCATTGTGTGACAGCTTCTACGCGGGCATAAATCATTGACGCAGGAATGAAATAAAAACGCCCTGCCGCCGTTCTTATAATATATATGATAACACTACTGCTGGCGGTCGCACTGACGGCCGCGCCATACGACAGCACCTCGGTTGCCGCAGACGACACGATAGCGGCTAAAGACAGACTTAAGGCCGAGGCTTACCGGGCTAAGCGCGAGATAGACAAGATACTCGACATGCGCGACAGCCGGGCGCGGAGCCGTGTAGACACAAACTATATTGAGCGCACGCCGCAGCGGCTGCGCTTCAGGCTCACGCTCAACGCCTCGGGCTCTGACGTACGCACGCGGGGCGTCAACGCCGACGGCAACTTCAATACGGAGATGAAGGCGCAGAACAAATACACCGTAAGTCTCAGCGCCGCTTACCGCGGACTGTCGCTCAGCGTGGCCATGAACCCGGCACATCTTGCGGGCGAGAAGAAAGACTATGAGCTGAACATGAACGCCTACGGCAACAAGTTGGGCGCCGACGTGATATTCCATTCGGCAAAGACTTTCGAGGGCAATGTCCACACTCAGCGCGGCGACATCAGCATACCGGCCGGACTGATAAGCCAGAACATGCTGACGCTCAACGCCTATTATGCCTTCAACGGCCGCCGCTTCTCTTATCCTGCCGTGTTCAGCCAGTCGTGGATGCAGAAGCGCAGCTGCGGAAGCCTCATGCTCGGCGCCTCGTTCATGGGCGGAGTGCTCAAGGCGCGCCACGACGACGTTATAGGCAACCCAGAGTCGAGGCTAAGCATACTCTGCGTCGGCTTAGGTGCAGGCTACGGCTACAACCTTGTGCTGCGTCACGGCTGGCTCATACATCTGTCGGCGCTGCCCGAACTTGTGGTCTACAGCCGAAGCCGGCTGACAACAGGCGGCAGCCGCACCAGGATGCCCTACAGGTTTCCGAACATAATAGCCGTGGGGCGCATTGCCGTGATCAGGCATTTCGGCCGCTATTTCGCCGGGTTTACCTCTGTCGTAAACACCTCGCAGCTTGGCGACCGCGACGAGCTGCTGCTGAACATCACCAAGTGGCGCGCACGCATCTTTATAGGCATAAAGATCTGAGGCGTGCCGGCAGGATGTGAATAACTCTACACAGACGCTTTCGGCTTTTGGAACGCGTCGGCCGATGAATCTCGTATATTTTTTTGAACAGAAACTCGTCACTCGTCACATTCGTGTGTAAGACGTTGATAGTCAGTCTCTTGTAGTGTGACGAGTTGAAAATCCAACTCGTCACATAAGCGTCGCAAACCTGATGCGTGATGAGTTGAAACGGCAACTCGTCACACTGCAATGCGTTGATTGTCAGATGATTAAACCATTATGTGACGAGTGATGAGTTTTTAGGAAAAATATTTTTTCGTACAGATTTGTTATATTTACTGATTTAGGTTGACCAGCTCTCCGCCTGCTCCTGACTGAGGTAGACTCAGCCCATGCAGGCAAAAGCTATCCTTTTGTGTCGTAAAAGACCACATTCTGCAGTCTGAAAGCATACCTTTCGCAAGGCAAAAGACCGCATATTGCCAGGCAAGGTTTTCGTCAGATTTTTCTTGACATAGCCCGTTATGCCTGCGAAAAATCTGACTAAAATCCGCTAAGCAAAAATACAGACCAAATCTTTATGCCCGATTTGGGATAAAAACACCGGAGGGACATGCGTCATGCCGCATGCCCCTCCGTCAAACTGAATCATAAAAAACATGTATTAAGCCGTATGCGGCCGATGCCGCATTGGGGGTTAATCTTCACCCCAGATGCTCTTGTGCTCAGGCGCGAGCATAGGGTTGTCGCTGACTTCGTCGTTCCATCCGAGATCTGTATCTGATGTCGGGGGAATATTAGAGGCCTGCATCAGGTTGCCTTCAAACTTTACTTCTACTATTTTACATTCCGGTTTTATATACTTTTCCATAATATGTTTCTCCTTTATCTGTCTTATTTAATGTTGTTGTTTATTTCACTGCTACTTTCTTACCGCCTACGATGTATATGCCTTTGGGCAGCTTGTCGAGGCTCTTGCCTGCGTAGACGCCGGTTACGGTGTAAATCTTCTGGCTGTTGTCGTTGCCGTTCATAACGCCGTCTATGCCAGTTGTGCCGCCGTCGCCGTCGAGCGAGAAGCCTTCAGGAGCCTGCGATGCGTCTGTTATGTCGATGGCAAGGAATGCGCGGTTGGCTGTGTATTCGAATGCTGCGCCGTCGGCTGCGCCCCAGTAGAATCCGCATTTGCCGTCGTTGCCAAGTGCAAGCTTGTAGTATTTAACGTTGGTTCCCTCAACAAATGTCATTCCGTCTGCGTCAACGTTGTCTGCGCCATAGAGCATGTTGCCTGCAGGAGCCGTTTCTTCAGATGTAGTGTAGTTCACAGTGTAGTCGCCTTTCTCGCCTTTAAGCACGATAGGAGTCTTAGCAGGAACAACAGTGCCCGGCTGATAGTTGTAGCTTACGGTGAGCTGGCTTGTCTCATTGTTGGCTTTAGTTACAATTCCGCCCTGCACATTTTCCGGCATTACAAACGCCTTGTCGGTGTAGTATGTGGCGAAGCCGGCGTCGGTGATATTAAATGCAACTTTTTTATAAAGTTGTACTTTTAAAGTTCCAGAGTCAGATGTATATAATCTAAAATCATTTGTATTACTATTATAACGAATTTCACGATTACCATTAATGTTGGTAATTGAGGCATTTCCGTCTCTTGTAAATGATATATTCCAATTTGTATTTTTATTAATTGCGAATGAGGTGCTGCTTTCGTATCCAATCTGACCTTGGATAGTTTCTAAGATATAGTTGCCGTCTGTTCCTTCTGATAAAACTATTTCATATGGATTTTCATTGTTGTTTTCCGTATCAAATCTTGCAAAACCATCCTGCAAATATGTATTAGTAATGTTACCATGTCCATCTTCATCAATAAATCCAAGAGCAGTATTATTGCTTTCATTTATTATAACATACGTAGCCCCTATGCTTATTTCGTCAATTGATGTTATCTTTTTATATACAGATTTTGTAAGATTAAGTTTTGTATATGTGGCTGATACCTCACTGCTATTTTCCAATACTCCGTTAGGATCAACTGTTATGGCGCGTATTGTTGTTGTAGCATCTATAGTAAGTCCTTCGCTCGGAAATTCAGTTGAGTTGGCGTCGAGTGTAGCCTCCGGGTCTGTAGTATAAACAATCTTTCCGCCTTCAGTGGCTGTTGAGGCTGTAACGGTCAATGTGTTTGCGAACGATGTGCCTGATGCTGGATTGAATGTCGGGGCTGAACATTGAGTGGTTGAAGATTCTTTAATATATGTAATGGCTATTTTTTGTATTTCGCAAGAACTTTTAGTGTTGAATGTAACTTTCTTTTCTTTCCCTGTCCATAAATTTCCATTCGTTTCGTTAAAGTATATTTTTGAACCTTCAAAGTCAATATTAGTTATATATCCGTCTGTTGGTGCTTCGAAAGAAATAGAACCTCCATTCGTATAGCATCTTAATGTATATTTTCCTTTGCTATTCCATATTCTTGTATATTCGGAACCTTTAGTACAGCTAAATGTAATTTCTTGATATGTAAATGGGGTTGTAATGTTTACCCCCTTTCCACTTTCAGGTGGTGTAAAACCCATGTCGATAATACCCTCTTCTGTGGAGAAATCAAATGTTACAGTTTTCGTCTCTTGTCCCCATACATTTACCGAGGCCAAGCACATAAGGGTCAGCAGCCAGAGCGCCAATCCTCTTCTTTGTGTGTGTAAAAGTTTTTTCATAAAATTAGTGTTATAAATTAGTCGATTTTTTAATAGTTAATATCTTGTATTATATCTTATGCAGGTGAGATTTTGTGTGCCTCAAGAGATAATTCAGAATTGTAATATATCCAAGGTGCAAATATATGGATATAATTCCAATAAATATAAAAAATGTGAATAAATTATTGCTTTGAAACTAATTTATAATGAAAACGTAAAACTGTATATGTTACGTGCTTGTTTGTCGATTTGTTTTTGCGCCTTAATCTTATTCGTTATATGAGTTTTGCGGCATGTCGTGGCTTTATACTTTTGTAGGTAATAAAGCTAAAATGACGTTAAAGACTTTGTGTTTTGGCGTGCAGCAGGATGGCATAAATGCATATTTTATTATTTTTGTGGAAACATTAAACACCGGCGCTGTACGGGCTGTATTAGCTGCGACACGCCAAATATAATACGAGGATATGATGAAACATACTGTTTTGCTGACATTCTTTATGGCGCTGACCGGTCTTTCGGCACACGCCGCCGGCTATGACGACAAGGCCATGCAGGTGAAGGAGATAAGGCTGAGTAACGGACTGACCGTGTGGATAAACGAAGACCACTCGCTGCCTAAGGTGTTCGGCGCCGTGGTGGTGAAGGCAGGAGCTGCCGACAGCCCAAATACGGGCATTGCACACTATTTTGAGCATATGATGTTCAAGGGCACAGACAAGATTGGTACGGTGGACTATGAGAAGGAACGGCCGTGGCTCGACTCGATATCCGCCAAATACGACCAGCTGGCGCAGACCGCCGATGAGGCAACGCGCCGGCAGATACAGGCCGACATAAACCGGCTTGGGGCAAAGGCTGCCGAGTATGCCATACCCAACGAGTTCAGCAATCTTGTGTCGCGCTACGGAGGTTCGGGGCTTAACGCAGCAACGAGCCTCGACTATACCGTATATTACAACACGTTCCTGCCGCAGTATGTAGACCAGTGGGCGTCGCTCAACAGTGAACGCCTTGTCAGTCCTGTGTTCCGCCTGTTTCAGAGCGAACTCGAAACCGTGTACGAAGAGAAAAGCATGTATTCCGACAATGTGCTGATGAGCGCATACGAACGCGTGATGGAAAACTTCTTCGGCGGCACGCCTTATGCCTATCCGATAATAGGCAGCACCGAAAGCCTGAAGAATCCGCGGCTGAGCGAGATGCAAAGCTTCTACGACCGTTATTATGTGGCAGGAAACATGGCGCTGATACTTGCCGGCGATGTGTGCGCCGACTCCATAATGCCGCTTCTTGAACGCACTTTCGGACGGATAAGGGCAGGCGAGGCTCCGGTGCGCAGCGAGTTTACGCCCGTGTCGCTCGCATCGCAGCCCGAAGTAAGGCTGCGCATACCTTATCCCATAGTTAAGGGCGAGCTTATGGCATTCCGCACACCGCCGCACGGGCATGCCGACGAGGCTGCGCTCGACATAGCCGTAAGACTGCTGACAAACAACTTTGGTTCGGGCAAGTTCGACTCTATAAGCAACAACGGCGGCGCGCTTATGGCCACGGCCATGACTGCCGCGCTGAAGGATGCCGGCATAACGTTTGTGGCGGGAGTGCCGAGTCTGCCGTTCGGCTCGCGCAAGAAACTTATGCGCAGGTGCATGGAGCAGGTGGACAAAGTGAAGAATGGCGACTTCGGCGACAGCGACCTGCAGGCGCTGAAGATGGAAGCCGGACGAGAGCTGAAGCGCAAGCTGGAAGATGCCGACAAACGTGGATGGATGATGGTTGAGGCTTACGGCAACGGCGAAGAATCATGGGCGGAGTATCTTGCACGTGAGCAGGCTGTTGAGAATGTGAGCCGTGACGACGTGATGCGCGTGGCGCGCAAATATTTCAACAATGAATACATGGACTTCGTGAAGAAATACGGCAGCTATCCTTCCGACAAGGTGTCGCAGCCGGGATATAAGCCCATGCCTGCAAAGAACATAACGGCGCAATCGGCTTATGCCGCCATGCTCGACTCAATGGGGCACAAGGATGTTGAGCCGCGCATAATCGACTTCGACCGTGACGCCTCTCGCATAAGTCTCGGCCGCATGGCAGAACTTTATGCCGTAAAGAATAACGTCAACGACGTGTTCACCCTGCAACTTATCTATCACAAGGGAAAGGTGGCCGACCCGCGTCTTGGGGTGCTCGAATCGTATATCGACGCGCTCGGCACCGACTCGCTTACAAGTCAGCAGCTGCGCCGTGCCCTGCAGAACGTCGGTTCTACGCTCGGTTTCAGTGCCGGCAACAATTCGTTCACCATATCCATGCAGGGCTTTGAGCGCAACCTTGAGCCTTCGTTGAGGCTGTTGGCCCATTTCCTCTCGTCGGTTAAGCCTGACAAGAAGCAGATGTCTGAACTGAAACGTGCGTGGCGTCTTAACGACATGGCGTTTGTGAAAGACAATTCGAGCATTGCAAAGGCTGCACTGTCGAAGATAGTCTACAGCGACAAGTCGGCTTATCTCAACCGTGTGTCTGTCGGTGATGTCAAAAAGATGAAGCCCGAAGAACTTGTCAGCCTGTTTGACAGTCTGCAGAACGTGCAGTTGTCTGTCGTTTATTGCGGCAGCCGCGACGCGGCATCTGTGGGGCAGGAGGTCAGCCGTCTGTTGCCTGTTGACAAAGCTTGTGAGTCATATGCCGACACATACAAGCCGCTGATGCAGTATGACGCCCCGGCAGTGTATATATTAGACAACCCAAAGGCGCGCCAGACCGTAGTGGCCACATACACGCCGCTTGCCCCACTGTCATACCAGGGCGGGCGCACTTGTCTGCAGTTGTGGAGCCGCTATTTCGGAGGTGACATGTCGTCTGTGATGTTTCAGGATTTGCGCGAGCTGCGCTCGTTTGCCTATTACGCTTACGGCACGACCGAGTTGCCGTCGCCCGTGCTTCATGCTGACGCTCCCGTAGGCTTCACTACAATGATGGGCACTCAAGCCGACAAGACGATGGAGGCAGTGGCAACGCTCGACAGTCTGTTTGCCTGCATGCCCGTGCGTGACAAAAACATGAGCGACGCCCGCCGCTCGATGCTCAACGGCATAAACAACGGTTATCCCTCGTTCCGCAGCATAGGTCAGACCATAGCCCTGTATCGTGCGCAAGGCTATAAGGCCGATCCTGACGCCGCCCTGGCGGAGTCGTTGAAGACCGTTACAGACGAGGATGTCTACGACTATTATAATAAAAATGTGAAAGGTCGTCCCTACATCCTGATTATTGTAGGCGACAAGTCGAAACTCGACATGCAGAAACTTTCAAAATACGGAAAGATAACAGAATTGAAGTTGGAGGAAATATACAGAATGTAATTTTTTAATTCATAATTCACAATTCATAATTCATAATTGGGAACGCTGATTTTAATTCATAATTCACAATTCATAATTGGAACTGATGATTTAAACTCATTCCTAATTATAAAGTGTAATCATAATTATCCATTCTCAATTCTCCATTCTCAATTATACAAAAAAATCCCGGCTTTTGGCCGGGACTTTTTTGTATAAATTAATTACAGGTTCGGGTTAATCTTGTTCCACTCAGAGATTTCAGGAACGATGTTCAGAGTAACCAGCTCGTCGCGCATCTTGCAGAGGTGCTCGTAGCTAGCGTCGAGTTTAGCGTTCTCCTCAGCAGTTCCCTGCGGCATCTCATAGTGAGCACCGGTTGTGTCGAGAGTAGTCTTCATAGCCATCATGATGTGGTTGTATTTCTCGTTAGAAACATAAGTTCCAACAGGGAAACGGAAAGGCTCGCCACCCATCACGGCACGAATCATCTCAACAGAGAGATAAGCCGGGCTCTGGAATGAAGAACGTCCGCGGAGCTCGATAATCTTGGCACCACCCTTAGTAACGTCAACCTTCATCTGCTCCCACTCCTCGTTTGTGAACTCAGGTGTGCCGATGATTTCTGTCAGAGGTTTGCCGTCGATAGTTACGTGTGAGCCGAATACTGCCATCTGCTCTCCGTGACCGCCGTATGTAGCGCAACCTTCGATCTCGCTCTGCATAACGTTGAACTTCTTTGCCAGTGCGCTCTGCAGACGTGTAGAGTCAAGAGCTGCAAGAGTTGTAACCTGTGAAGGTTTCAGGCCAGAGTACAGCAGAGTTACAAGACCTGTAAGGTCAGCCGGGTTGAAGATGATAACAACGTGCTTAACGTCAGGGCAATATTCCTTGATGTTCTTGCCAAGTCCTTCAGCAATCTCGCAGTTGCCTTTCAGCAGGTCCTCGCGTGTCATGCCGGCCTTACGTGGAGCACCACCAGAAGAGATGATATACTTAGCGTTTGTGAAAGCTTCTTTTACATCAGTTGTAGCTGTTATCTTCACATCGCCGAAACCGCTCTGGCGCATTTCCTCAGCAACGCCTTCCGGTGAGAAAACGTCATAAAGGCAGATGTCGTTAGTCAGACCCATTGTGAGGGCTGTTTGAACCATGTTTGAACCAATCATTCCGGCTGCGCCGACGATTGTAAGTTTTTCGTTAGTTAAGAATTTCATAATAACTTGTGTTTTATTATTGTTAAGACATTCAATTGTCCTTGTTTTTTACCGTAATCGCAGGCATGGTGTGTCATACCTCTTTTTTAATAGTCCGATATGCGGCTTTACTTTTGCAAATTTAGTAAAAAGAATGGATATAAAATATTTATTAGTATTTTAGTTTGTTATTAAATTTAAAAAGACATATCTTTGTAATGTCTATTTTGCAAAATCATATAAAATATTATGTGATTTCGTCTAAAATGGGCAAGCCTGCCCTTATATAGGGTACATACTGTGTCTCCAGGCGTCCTTAATCGTCAGGAGATGTCCGGCTGTGCCGGCTTGCAGACCATAAATCGTGACGGGAGTTTCGGCTCATCCTATTTTAATATATATGGTGGTTCCGGATGTCATGGCTTGCAGCTGCACAGATGTCAGTATGGCGTGTGTTGTATTCATATTGTATGTTTTGCTTTTCTTGTCAGTAATATTATGAAAAGATTTTGCTTTTTGCTGGTGTTGTTGCTTCATGTTGTCTGCATGCATGCCTTGTATCGGGAGTTTGAAGGCAGGACTCACTATGAGGACTCTCTGCTGGAAACAGCCAAGAGACTGTCGGACAAGCGTAATTATAAAGAGTCTTTTGAGGTGCTGACAAAGCTGCGTGAGATGGCTGAACGCAAGAACGATTACGAGATGGTGTTCCATTGTCATATCAACTGGGCGTTCAATCTTGCCGAGATGCTCAATTATGACGACGCTTTAGACTATCTGTCGAAGGCATATAAGATTTCGGTGGAGAAACTCAGCAAGCGCGAGGAGATGTCAACCCTGAACAACATGGCATATCTTTACCTGAAAAGCAACAAGTATTTGCAGGCAAACGAATATTTCAAGCGCAACTATAATTATGCAAAAGAGATAAAGGATACAACCTTTCTGCGGGGATCTGCGCTCAACGTGGCCATTTCGGCGATAGATATGGGCAATCTTGAGGAGTGTAGGGTATATATGAATATAACCGAGCAGCTGGTTAAGCCCAATACAGAGGAATGGATGTCCCTGCAAGCCCTGAAGACTGACTATTTGTTTGAGACGCATCAGTATAAAGCTCTCATATCTTTTGCAAAACGTGTCATAAAGATGAACCTGTATCCGGATATAAGGCAGGACATAAGAATAAATATGTGTAAGGCCTATATCGAGATGAGAGACTATGACAGTGCAGTGGCAATGGCTAATGAAGGCATCGCTAACGAGACTGACCTTGTCAGAAAGCAGCCTTTCTATGAAATTCTCAGTGAGGCATATCTTTGCATGAAACAATATAATCTTGCGTTTGCATACAAAGACTCGTTCATCGTAGCCAAAGACTCCATGCAGGTGCGTATCGACAGGGTGGCTTTCGAAAACAGCAGTATTCAGTTTGAACTGCTTAGGAAGGAGAAAGAGATAAGTGAATATCATGCCCGGGAAACCCGCACGCAGATTCTGATTGTCTTTATCGTGGTGCTGGTTGTCGTGCTGATATGGGCCTTGTCTAACCACATGGTTAAGGTGAAGCAGCGTCAGAAGATTGTGGAGCTTCAGCTCGAACAGGAGAAGAAAAATCAGGAACTGCTGGCGAAGAAACTTGAAGAGCAGGAGGCACAGAGCATGCTTGACCAGAAAGATTTTCAGCTTCAGCTTGAGAAGAAGAACCGCGAACTGATGTCTAAGGCTCTGTTCATGGCAAACAGAAACGAGGCCGTGCTGAATATTATAGACTCTTTGTCGAAGGATGTGAACATCGAAAAGAACTCACAGCTCGATTTAAATATCCGTGAACTCAAGTCGCATCTTTCTGAAAATAAAGAATGGAGCTATTTTACAACTTATTTTGAAGAATCTAACAAAGAATTTGTCCTTCGGCTTAAAGAAAAGCATCCTAATCTTACCGCAAATGAGATAAGATTTATTTCTTTGGTGTATATCGGCCTGAATAATAAGGAAATATCCTCCCTTTTGAACATAACATCGGAGTATTGCAAAAAGAAAAAACAGAAAATTGCAAGAAAAATGGGACTTGAAGATACACATTCTATGTATCAATATCTTTTTTCTTTTAATGTGTAACCTCCTGTTTTTAGGGCAAAAAAGAGATATATCCCCATAAAAACACTACTAGGGTCCCCTTTTTATCCCCCTAATAAGCTTGAAGTTTAATCAGAATGTGCCTATCTTTGGAGCGAATTAAATTTTTTAATGCTTATGAAGAATTTGTTTACAAGCAGGGGAACTGATAACAGGTTGTTGTCTACCCTTTTGATGTTGTTGGTGGCGTTGTGGACTGTTCCACATTATAGTAATGCCATGAACGTTCAGGCTCCTGACGGAGAGGACGAGTGCGTATTGGATCTGAAAACTGCAGGAACGACAATCTCATTCAATGTTGGTACGTCTGATGCTGAGAGTGGTTCTATCAAGGTTGACTTCGGTGGTGGTAATGTAAAAGATTATGAAATAGGAAAAAAGGATACCATATTGATAGATGGGGAAGTAAGTGATGGCAGCGTTAAGGTTTATGGAAGCAAGACGCTCATAACATTTCTCTATTGCCCAATGGTTTCTTTGACGGGATTAAACGTGTCAAACTGCGAAAACCTAGAAATGCTTAGTTGCTATGGAAATGGCTTGTCTGTATTGGATTTGACAAAGAACAGCAAACTTTATTATATTGATTGTGGACACAATGTCTTGTCGGAGTTGGATTTAACACAAAATCCTGCACTTCTTTATGTTGATTGTCAAGATAACCGTCTTAAGAGTTTGGACATAACAAAGAACGAGGAACTTTTGTATCTTTATGCTCAGACAAATTTTGAAATGGGGAATATTGATTTCTCTCATAACAAGAAAATACGTGAGATTCTTGCCTATGGCTCTACTAATATGACAAGTCTTGATGTCTCGAATAATCTTGATTTGTTACGTCTTTCTGTAGATCAAACAGGGCTGTCAACACTTGATTTGAGTAAAAATACGGAATTGTTAATACTTAATATCGGTCTTACAAAAATAACTTCAATCGATTTGAGTAAAAATACGAAATTGAGAGAGTTGTATCTTGATCAAAGAAGCCCATATGAATATCGTCATAAAACACTTGATTTGAGCAATAATCCTGAATTGATTAGATTATTTGCTTCTGATAATGATTTTACTGAGTTGGATCTTTCTAAGAATCCAAAATTACAGTCTCTGTTTATTAATGGCAATAATCTGAAAAATCTTGATCTTTCTAATAATCAAGAGGTTATTGAGTTGATGATTAGGAATAATAATTTTACTTTTAATACATTGCCTTTGGCTTATGATGCATTAAATAATTATTCGTATTATCCTCAAAAAGAAATGGCTGTTAATAAAGAACTTTCTATAGAAGAAACTTTAGATCTTTCAAAGGATGTATATGATTCTGAACATGAAACAACAGTTACTGTTTACCTTACAGATAGCAATAGTCCTTATGGCTCAAGCACAAGACTTACTGAAGGTACAGATTATACATATGATAAGGGCGTAATTACATTTTTGAAAGCTCAAAGTGATAGTGTTTATTGTACTTTTAGGAATGATAAATATCCAGGCCTTGAATTAAAAACAATCCGTTTCCTCGTTTTGAATCCTGAGGATGTTGGTAAGTCAACACTTGCGGTTGATATGACTACTGGTATGACTGTTGGTGAGACATTTGCAATGAACTTGTCTACATTCGGTAAAGATGAAAAGGTGGAAGTTGACTTTGGCGACGGTGAACTTAAAGAGTTTACTCTGTCTGATGCACTGCAGAAGGTTAGCGGCGAAGTTAAGGGTGCAAACATAAAGGTTTATACGGCTTCTGGTGTTCAGCTTAAAGACTTTGATGCTTCAGGAATGAAACTTACCAGTGCGAATATATTTAAATCCAAGGCTATAAGAAATCTTAATCTTAATAATAATGAGCTTTCTGAAATAGACCTGTCTGGTAATTTGAAATTTAATTCTGTTCAGCTTGACAACAATAAACTTACAACTTTGAGCTTAAGAGCGCTTACGAACACTAAGATGCTTAGTTGTGATAACAACCAACTTGAGAGTATAGTCTTTGAGTCTTCAGCTCCGGTACTGGCTGATATCAGCTGTTCTGGTAATAAACTTAAGAACCTGTCTTTCTTAAGCAGAGCATCTTCTGTAGAGTTTCTGGATTTCTCTCATAATGAGATTTCGGAGTATATGTTTATTAATTTAAGAAACATCGTTGACCTTAATATGTCATATAATAAGTTTAAAACTGTAGATTTGCAGTATAATATTAAACTTGAAAAATTGAACATTGAAGGAAACTACTTTACATACAGCACACTTCCTCTGACTACGGCTCAGGAGTTTGCTTATGGTAATCAGAATCCTGTAACTATTGCAGAAAAATCATTCATGGTAGATTTGTCTAAGGAGACAACGTTTAAGGGTAAGAATACCAAGTTTACATGGAAGACTGAAAGCGGAAATGTAATGGAAGAAGGTGTAGACTACAGCATTGAAAATGGTATTACTACATTCTTAAAAGTACAGGAAGAGAAAGTATATGCAGAGCTGACAAACGAGGCTTATCCTGATCTGACTCTTACAACAACTCTTGTTGAAACTTCAAGCAAGCCGCAAGAAGTGTTGGCTGGCTTTGTTGGTGCCGGTGAAGTGGGTTCTGAAGTAAGGATGATATTGGCTGCCAAGACTCCTAAGACTATTTATGTAGATTTCGGTGACGGTAAATTGGCTGAATGTATGTTGGGTAGTGGAAATACAACATTGACATCACAACTTGGCGCCAACAAGAACATAACAATTTATGGCTATGATGAGTCTTATAGTGATATTACTGTCCTGAGTATGTCTAATGTTGCTTTGGAAAAAGTTGATATATCTAAGCTGAAAGATTTGACTACGCTGACATTATCCAACGCAGGTTTAACAGAGATTGATTTGAATAATAATACTCTCCTTGAGTTCTTGACATTGGCTGACTGCAACCTGGAGCAGATAGACTTGTCTAAGCTTACCAATCTTACAAACGTGTCATTAAGTAATAACAAGCTTTCGGCAATAGACCTTAGCAACAATACAAAGTTGGCAACACTGCAACTTGGTGGCAATAATTTTGAAACTTTAGTTCTCCCTGAGCTTCCTGCATTGTATCAGCTGAGTGTTTCTGATAATAAACTGAAGACTCTTGATGTTACTAATTGCCCGATATTACGCGAGCTTTATTGCAATGGTAATAACCTTTCTTCTCTCGATATGTCTGGTCAGACGGGTAAGTTCAGTATGGTATACGCTTACGACAACAACTTTAAGTTCAGCACTCTGCCTGTATTCGACATCCATAACCCGATGAACTATAAGTATACTCCTCAGAAGGACGTTGAGATTACTGTTGACGGTGGTAAGGTTGACCTGAGCAGCGAGTATATGGTGGCTGAGAATCCTACAGTTTACACATGGACAACAGAATCAGGCGCAACTCTCGTTGAGGGCACTGACTATACTATTGACAACGGCGTTACAACATTCATGAAGAACTTCGACGAGAATGTTTACTGCTCTATGACCAATGCGGCTTATCCTGAACTGACGCTGAAGACTATAGGCGTTAAGCCTGAGACAACAGGTATCGGCGGAATAACTTCAGGCGAAGGCATTAAGGTTGAAAACGGAAACATCGTGATCACTGTTGACGGCGAGGCTAAGGTGCTCGTATACAACACAGCCGGCATGATGGTGCGTTCATTCGACGTTGAGGGCGGAACCGTTGTAGTAGATGGTCTGGCAGGCGGCGTTTACATGATAGACGTAAGATGCGGCAGCCAGCGCATAGTTAAGAAAGTTATGCTTAAATAAGTTTTTTAGGTTCTTAATGTAGTAAATTTTTCTGTGATGTCAGCGGGCAGGGGTTATCCCTTGTCCGCTGATTCTTTTTGTCTTAATCCTAAAAATGCTAAGTGTAGATGCAAACGGCTTCTAAGGTATCTGCTAAAAAATAATCAGGTTATTTCTGTTTTAGTTTGCTGTTAAGTCTAAAAAGAATTATCTTTGTTCAGACTATTCTGAAAAATCTTATTCATTATGACGAACACTATTATAGAACAAAGACTGGCAGCCCTGCGCGACGTGATGCGCCGCGAGAGCATCGATGCGTTTATATTCCCTTCTACCGACCCTCACAACGGCGAGTATGTGCCCGAACACTGGGAGGGGCGCAAGTGGATATCCGGCTTCAACGGTTCGGCGGGAACAGCCGTTGTTACTATGGACGCTGCCGCGCTGTGGACCGACTCGCGCTATTTCCTTGCCGCTGCCGAGCAGCTCGAAGGCACGGAGTTTAAGCTGATGAAAGAGCGTGTTGAGGGCACGCCGTCGATAATAAAGTGGCTCGGCCAGAAGCTCTCTTTCGTTTCGAGTCCTGTTGTGGGCATCGACGGCATGGTCAATTCAGAGGCTTCGGTGGCAGAGCTCATTGCCGGACTTAGGAATGAGGGCGGCATAACCGTAAGAACCAACTTTGACCCGCTCGGGCAGATATGGACCGACCGTCCGCCGGTGCCGCAGAACAAGATAACCGTTCATCCGCTGGAGTATGCCGGAGAGTCGTGCGCTTCGAAACTGGAGCGCATACGCGCAATGCTGAAGGACATGAACGCCTGCGGAATGCTTGCCGCCGCGCTCGACGACATAGCCTGGACGCTCAACCTGCGAGGCTCTGATGTCCACTGCAACCCTGTGTTTGTGTCTTATCTGCTCATAACGTCACGCCATGCCACGCTGTTCGTTGACGGTGCCAAGCTCGACGACGGCGTGCGTGAGTATCTGAAGGGCGAGGGCGTAGACACCGCAAATTATAATAAGGTGAAAGATGCCCTGGCTGCATATTCTGAATATAACATACTGCTCGATCCGTGCGAGATAAACCATACATTGTTCAGTGCCGTTAGATGCGAGAAGGTGGCGCAGCCGTCGCCCATACCATATATGAAGGCCGTCAAGAACAGTGCCGAGATAGAAGGCTTCCGCCGCGCCATGCTGCGCGACGGCGTTGCGCTGGTGAAGTTTCTGCGCTGGCTTAAGCCTGCCGTTGAGGCCGGCGGTGAGACCGAGATGAGCGTCGACCGCAAGCTGACATCGCTGCGCGCGGAGCAGAAGCTGTTTAAGGACATATCGTTCGACACCATTGCCGCCTATCAGGAGCATGGAGCCATTGTTCACTATGAGGCAACGCCCGAAACCGACGTGCCGCTGCGTCCCGAAGGGCTTATTCTGATAGATTCGGGTGCGCAGTATCTCGACGGGACCACCGACATAACGCGCACCATAGCCTTGGGCGATGTAACCGAGGAGCAGAAACTCGTCTATACGCTTGTGCTGAAAGGCCATATACAGCTGGAGATTTGCAAGTTTCCGCGCGGCGCCAGCGGCACACAGCTCGATGCGCTCGCCCGCAAAGACATGTGGCGCTACGGCTTCAACTACATGCACGGCACTGGCCACGGCGTAGGCTCATATCTCAATGTCCACGAAGGTCCTCACCAGATACGCATGGAATACAGGCCTGCACCGCTCGTTGAAGGCATGACCGTTACCGACGAGCCGGGCATATATCTTGCCGGACGCTTCGGCGTGAGGATAGAGAACACGCTGCTCACCGTGCCATATCGCGACACCGAGTTTGGCTCGTTCCTCGGCTTCGAGTCGCTTACGCTCTGTCCGATAGACCTCGCTCCGGTTAAGAAAGAGATGCTGTTGCCTGAAGAAAAAGAGTGGCTCAACGCATACCACCGCACCGTCTACGACCGCCTTTCGCCGCATCTCGAAGGCGAAGACCGCGAGTGGCTGGCATCGGCTTGTGCCGAAATCTGATGCCGTGAATCTTGCTTTTTATTGATTTACATGCTAAAATATGTAACATAACACCTCATCGGCAGTTGTTTTCCTGTAACTTTATAAGCGGAAGTCGTCCTTTAAGGAAGACCTTGGGCTACTTCCGCTTATTTTATGTTTACAAGATGTATGGTATAAGACAGACGCTCATGATCTGAAACATTGTCAGCTCATCAGGTATTTTGCCGTTCAAAGTGTCATCACAAAAATGTCATGATTTTCTGCCGAAATAGAAAACGGAAAGCGCTTTTATGGCTTGCATCGGTAAAGTATATTTACATTATCATGCAAAAGGCATGCTTTTGAAAAATTACTCGGCAACTTTTTAGTGGAAAAAGCACCGCTTTTAAAGCGGAAACAGGCCTGTTTTTTTATTGAAATAATAGCTTTTTTGTCCGAAATGGGACAAAAAATGTTGCACATATTGCCGGATTTTACCGTAACACATTGTAACACATAGGATTACGTTTGCACGCGAAAACTGCCCGAATTTTCGTCCAACAGATTTTAAATTTCAAATATCTCAGTATGAGAGCGTCAAAGAAAATCAAAAAGGAAGCTAAGTCCGTTTTTATTCAGCAATGTGATTTGTTCAGGTTTTCTTCTTTCATGAAATATTATCTTCAGGTTGCTGCATGCTGATGCCGGCAAATAAAAAATAACGTGTTTAAAGTTTTGATGAGACAAAAAATATTTTTATATTTGTAAAATATTGCTAAATCTGCAGTCGGAACCTGTTTTAAAAGAATATTTGAACCCGTGAACGATACCGGAATATCGCCCCATAAGAATGTCGAATGAGCAATGCTGAAGGGGAAAAGAGTGTGAAGAGAGGTCTTTTTATACATTTATATAAATGTCTGATTCTGTCAGGCCATGTGTTCTGACTGCTGGTGTGGAATTTTAATCATTATAAAAATAGTATGAAAAAACTTTTTGCTTTAATTGCTGTTTTTCTTATGCCTCTGACGATGTTTGCGCAGCGTCAGGCAGGCGAATTTTCTTTGCAGCCAAAGATAGGACTAACTTTTTCAAATGTAAGCGGCATTGACAATACTGCGTATAAAGCCGGGATAAAGGCAGGAGTGGAGGCCGAATATATGGCTACAAAATGGCTCGGAGTAACTTTAGGGATTGATTATTCGGAGCGCGGATGCGGTTTCGACAAGTTTATCTGGGGGTATGCTTATCTTAAAGGGCCTTTGGAGGATCCCGGAACCGGACAAATAGACGATGACATGTATGATAAAGAACTTAAATTCTGGCAAGAAGATGGAGACGGGCATAAAGTGAAGCTTTCTTACCTCAGTGTGCCTGTAATGGCTAACTTTTATATATATAAAGGTCTCGCCGTTAAAGCCGGAGTGCAGGTAGACTTCATGCTGAGCGCAAAATATCCAAGGGGATACAAAGAGATATTTGACGGACAACCGTGGGACGGCAAATATACAGACATAAAAGACCGTTGCCGTAAGGTTGATGTTACCATACCTCTGGGACTTTCGTATGAATACAAACGTTTCGTGCTTGATGCAAGATATGAATTTGGACTGCTCGACATAAAAGATGACGAGATTGTTGCGAAGAATCTTTCGACCGACGGAACCAGCTATTTTCTGGAGTATTACCTCCTTAACGGCAAATTGAAGCGTTCTTCGGCTTTCACGCTGACGCTCGGCTACAGACTGGGACTTTAACCCGGAGCTGTAGTCACAATTCATAATTCATAATTCACAATTCATAATTTATAATTGGCTACGCCGAACTACGTTTCATATGCTCAATAAAACGTTTTGTATGGGCAATTTAACCGCTGAAAGTCAGGCAGATGTGAAAAATAAATACTTTTTGCTTAAAAAGCCTCTGAATATTTGGAAGATAAAAAAATAAGATGTAATTTTGCAGCCGCTAATAATAGCATGAAATTAAAAAATAAGTTTAACATATAAAATTTTAAGACAAAAAATGATCATTGTACCAGTTAAAGATGGCGAGAACATCGAAAGAGCATTGAAGAAATTCAAGAGAAAATTTGAGAAGACAGGTGTCGTAAAGGAACTTCGTGCACGTCAGCAGTTCGATAAGCCGTCTGTCTTGAAGAGGCTCAAGATGGAACGCGCTATTTACGTACAGAAACTGAGAGCTACAGAGGAATAACCAATATTGAATGGGTATACCGCTTAGGCGTTAAAAAGTAATGATAAGGTCCTGCGAATATTTGCAGCCGATATGATGGTGCGTTCGCAGGACGATGTAATTTTGCCGATAGGCTATTGGGGGGATGTACACGGAGTGACTGTGCCACATCCTTTTTTTATATATAAAAATATGTAGCGTCTGTGTGCCGTTGAGGCATTGCTGTTTTCTTATGGCGCTTTCGTCGTATTTTTTGGAAAGCGATAATCAATCACGTTTTTTTTGTTATTATTGTTGTTGTGTTGCGTAACAGCTTCGGCTGTCTGCATCGTGCTTGTAAGCATCAGCATTGGCTTTTCTCCTGTGCATGCGGAGGGTAGGGCTGTGGGTGTATGTGGCTGTTGGGCTTGTTTCTGTATAGCCATTTGACATCCGGCCCTTTATGTGGCGTTTAAAAAATGTGTCGGCGATGTCAGATTTTGTTCAGGTAGTCTTGTAGGACGATTTAAAAAATGTGATTTTTATAAGATTAAGGTTAAAAAAAGTAAAAGAATGAAGTTTTGGAATATAATTATTATCTTTGCATATATATGCATTTATGTTAAAGAGTGTAGTCAGGCTGGCATGGCTTACCTTTCTTGGCTATAATCTTTGCAGAGGCTTAAGCCCGAACCTCTTGCGGCAAACAAATTCTATATACCTTAATATAGTCGGTTTGTAGGGATTGTAAAAACACATTAAACTTTACGCTATGAAAATTAACGGAATTATCAGAGAAATAGGTGATCTGAAAGGAAAACAGCTGGCAAGAACAGGCAAGGTTTACACATAACGGATTTGCCGACAAATTGAAAACATTCATAATACATGACCAACTTATAAGTCGAAGTGGCGCAAAGCATGCTGATGCCGTTTGCTTGTGTTTTCCGCGAATATCTGATACAAATAAAAATTAAACTATGAAACACTTTTTAGCCTTTATACTAGCACTGTTTGCATACACTGCGAATGCCCAGACTGGCATCACTGTTACCGGACGCGTGACAGACGATGCCGGCAACGCCATAGAACGCGCCACTGTGACGATGACACGGCTTGACGACGGAACAAAGCTGGCGCCTGTCATTACCGGCAACGACGGCACATTTATGATAGACAGTATATCCGAAGGACGCTACACTCTCGGCATAACGTGCGTGGGCTATGACAAATACAATAAAAAACTGCGCGTAAGCGGCCCTCTCGATTTGGGCGCGGTCGTTATGGGCGGTTCTGCAAAAATGCTCGACGAAGTGACGGTCATGGCGGATTACTCGAGCGTGAAGTCAAACGGCACCATAACGGTCAGGGTAAAAGGCAATCCGCTGGCTAAAGGCCTGACTCTGCTGGATTTTATGAAATTTATGCGCGGCGTCAGCGTGAGGGGTGAGGACGTCAGTGTCTACGGACGGCAAAACACCTTGATATATCTTGAGGAGCAAGAAATAACACAGGAACAGATGAAGACCATCGACCCCTCGATGATTTCACACATAGATGTGATAACCAACCCTGATGCCTCTTATGGTTTGGGTATTGGCGGCGTGATAAAAATTTATCTGCGTGACGACGGCGGTGTGCTCGGCACGCTGACATTCAATGGCAGAGCCAGTCAGGATGGTCTTCTGCGTGCCTTGCCGGGGCTGAATTTTCTATATGCGCGAGGCAAGGTGAGGGTAAGCAACCTGCTGACAGGCAGTCTGCACGACAAGTCTGTGCGGTCGCAGGTGCAGAACGACGTGGCGGATAATGTGGAAACACAAACCGAAACAAACAGCGTAACCAGGGGCAATGGCTATTTTATGGATAATCTCGCGCTGAGATATTCGCCTACTGATCTTGACAGAATCTATGTGTACGGAGGCGTGAGAATGAGTAACGGCGAAACGTCGACCAGCAGCCATGACGGCACGGACTTCTTGAATATTAACAGTCTGTCGAAACCCCGGTATTACAGTGCCGGACTGCAATACAAACACTTTTTCCGTAAAGACAGTGTCAGCTATTTATTTTTCAGAGGAAGTTATTCGGGGCAGGATTACAGCGAAGGCTTAAGCTATGTCTTGAACTCCACTGCCGACAATGCCAGGCTTGGCTATAATACGAATAACGTATGGATAGACCCGGTGTTGCATGTGGTGCTAAACAAAAAATCGAATTTAAATGCCGGCTTGGTTTACGGTTATATGTACGACAAGCACGACGACACGGGGACAACGCAGCTTGGATACATTCGTGACGGGCGCTATGTAAGCTCCGGCGCCGACTATGGCGCATGGGTGGACTATAGCACGAAGATAGGCAAGTTCCTGTATGTGCAGGGAACGCTTAACTATCACGGGACGAAAACCGTATTTCGTGACCGTATTGACAGTAAAAACGATGTAGATTTATGGGAAGACGGAATATATCCGAGTATCTTTGCGCAATGGAATCTCAGCAAGGAGGAAAATCCGTCTCCGGCAAAAGAATTTTATATTAACTTCAACTACCAGTATTATTACTCCTTGCCGAATTATAACTATACGCTGCCTACCGTTACATGGCAGGGGCAAAATCAATACAGCATAGGTAACCCTGACTTGACAAAAGAAAATCGTCACGACTTTTATGTGTGGCTGGCATATCACAGAAAGTGGACCGTGTACTACGACTTCAACTATGGCGACAACTTGGTGAAGGTGATTATGCATGCTGACCCTGACCGTAAGGATACCTATTTTACAAGGCCGGAAAACGCCGGATGGCAGATACAGCACAAGCTGTCGGTGGCATATCAGACTAAACTCTTTGACTTCTGGTACACCAACACCGAGATGATAGTCAGAAACAGGCGCGAAAGCATGCCGGGAAAGTCAGTCAGTCAGACTTCGTTATATTTTTCAACCAGTAACAATTTTAAAATAGCCAAAAACTATGGCATAACACTCGACTTTGCAGCTTCGACCAAGACAAAGACGCTGTCGTATGAATATGACGGCTGGTTCAACCTCAATGCCCAGGCATATATGTCGCTGCTGAAAAACAAGCTGAACGTAAACCTCAGCTACAATGGCGTGTTCTATAACAGGCCGAAAATGACTGTATATGGCGACGGATGGATGCTGACGCGCAAGTATCTCAGTCACAACACATCTGTAAGTCTGAACGTGTCGTGGAATTTCAGTATTGGCAAGAAGATAAAAGATAACCGTGACATGCCGTCGATAGGCTCCGCAGGAAGAGCAATTCCTACTTTCTGATTTTAAGCACGAGGGAATTATTCTGGTCCGGCTCTGATGAAATGTTGACGTATAAGGTTTCCTCAGTGCCGGATTTTTCTTTTTCCTGCTCATGATAGTTATTCCCTGTAAAGCGGAAAAGAATTTGGCGGAAAAATTTGGCGGTTCGGTTTTATTTTGTAAATTCGTTGCCGAATAACATGGTTTGAGCAACTGTATTTATGATGATAAGAGAATTTTTGAACTACCTCCAGTTTGAGCGGAACTACTCCGCGAGAACCGTGAAGGAATACGGAGCAGACTTGAAAGAGTTTGAACTGTACTTCAAAAATTTGGATGCTCATCTCTCATGGGAGTCGGTCGACTCTGATGTCATCCGCGACTGGATGGAGAGTATGATGGATAAGGGAAACAGTGCGTCGTCGGTCAACAGGCGATTGAGTGCATTGCGTTCCTTTTTCGTTTTGCCCTTTCCCGAAATCTTGTTAGCTCAGATCCGGCCCACGGTCTGACAGGCCCGAAGAAAAACAAACCATTGCCACAATTCGTCAAGGAAAGCGAGATGGACGAGCTGCTCAACGGCAGCATGTGGAATCTCTCTGACTATAAAGATGTGTGCGCGCGTACTATTATAATGGCTTTTTATGAGACAGGAATGCGCGCTGCCGAACTTATAGGGCTTGACGATGCCATGGTTGACCTCGAAGCCTGCCAACTGAAGGTTACTGGCAAAAGAAACAAACAGCGCGTCATTCCGTTTGGCCAAGGGCTGCGCGACGCGCTGTCGGCATATATGGAACTAAGAGACAAAGTCGTGACGAGGCTTGAGCCGGCGCTGTTTGTGTCGGCAAAGGGCCGCAGGCTCACTTATCCGCAAGTGAGAGTCTGCGTGTCGGACAATCTTGCGCGGGTGAGCTCGCTTAAAAAACGCAGCCCGCACGTGCTGCGCCATACATTTGCTACAGCCATGCTTAATCATGGCGCCGGACTTGAGAGCGTTAAGAAGCTGTTGGGGCATCAGGAGCTGACAACTACTGAGATATATACTCATACCACGTTTGAACAGCTTAAGAAAGTTTACAAATCCGCCCATCCAAGGGCTTAACCCTTAAAATTACAAGGAGGTAACTATGGAAGTTAAAATTCAGTCAATCCATTTTGACGCTACTGAACAATTGAAGGCATTTATCGAAAAGAAAACTGCCAAGTTGGAAAAATCTTATGAGGATATTCAAACTGTAGAGGTTCAACTTAAAGTTGTTAAGCCTGCCACTGCCATGAATAAGGAAACAAGTATCACTGTAATGGTTCCCGGCTCACGTCTTTTTGTTGAAAAAGTGTGCGATACTTTTGAAGAGGGAATTGACCTCTGTGTGGACTCATTGAAGGTCCAATTGGCGAAATTTAAAGAAAAATTGCGCAATAGATAAAAAAAATCGCGAAAAGTTTTGGAGATTAAAAAATAATGCCTATCTTTGCAGCCGTTTTAGGACACGTCCTTACAACAAGCGCCTAACGGCTGCTTAACGTTGCCTCTTTAGCTCAGTTGGCCAGAGCACGTGATTTGTAATCTCGGGGTCGTTGGTTCGAATCCGACAAGAGGCTCAAAAGAAAAGACGAGTTCTTAAACAAAGGGTGGTTACCAGAGTGGCCAAATGGGGCAGACTGTAAATCTGCTGTCTTTCGACTTCGGTGGTTCGAATCCATCACCACCCACTCAGTAGAAGTCTTGCGGAAATAGCTCAGTTGATAGAGCACTAGCCTTCCAAGCTGGGGGTCGCGGGTTTGAGTCCCGTTTTCCGCTCTCGCTGCTGTAATAGCTCAGTGGTAGAGCACTTCCTTGGTAAGGAAGAGGTCCCGAGTTCAAATCTCGGTTACAGCTCTACGACTTTCTAATTTTTTAAAAACAGAAAAAATACACGATTATTCATTAACAATAAATAAAAAGTAAAGCTATGGCTAAAGAGACATTCGTCCGTACCAAACCCCATGTAAACATTGGTACAATTGGTCACGTAGACCACGGTAAGACTACTCTGACTGCTGCTATCACAACAGTATTGGCAAAGAAAGGTCTTTCTGAAGTTAAGTCTTTTGACTCTATCGATAACGCTCCTGAGGAAAAAGAGCGTGGTATTACTATCAATACAGCACACGTAGAGTATGAAACAGAAAACCGTCACTATGCACACGTTGACTGCCCGGGACACGCTGACTATGTAAAGAACATGGTAACAGGTGCTGCTCAGATGGATGGTGCTATCATCGTTGTTGCTGCAACTGATGGTCCTATGCCTCAGACACGTGAGCACGTGCTTCTCGCTCGTCAGGTAAACGTTCCTCGTCTGGTTGTATTCCTGAACAAGTGCGATATGGTTGAGGATGAGGAAATGCTTGAGCTCGTTGAGATGGAAATGCGTGAGCTTCTCGATCAGTACGAGTATGATGGCGACAATACTCCTATTATCCGCGGTTCTGCTCTTGGTGCACTTAACGGTGTTGAGAAGTGGGAAGAGAAGGTAATGGAGCTGATGGCTGCTGTTGACGAGTGGATTCCGCTGCCTCCGCGTGACCTCGACAAACCGTTCCTGATGCCTGTTGAGGACGTATTCTCAATCACAGGTCGTGGTACTGTTGCTACAGGTCGTATCGAGACTGGCCGTGTTAAGGTTGGTGACGAAGTTGAGCTCCTCGGTCTTGGTGAAGACAAGAAATCAGTTGTAACTGGTGTTGAGATGTTCCGTAAGATTCTTGACGAAGGTGAAGCTGGTGATAACGTAGGTCTGCTTCTCCGTGGTATCGACAAGAACGAAATCAAGCGTGGTATGGTACTCTGCCACCCGGGTCAGATCAAACCTTACAAGAAGTTCAAGGCTCAGATCTATGTACTGAAGAAAGAAGAAGGTGGACGTCACACTCCGTTCGGAAACAAGTATCGTCCTCAGTTCTACCTCCGTACAATGGACTGTACAGGTGAAATCTCTCTGCCGGAAGGCGTAGAAATGGTAATGCCTGGTGATAACGTAACAATCACTGTTGAGCTTATCTACGCTGTTGCATTGAACGTAGGTCTGCGCTTCGCTATCCGTGAAGGTGGTCGTACAGTAGGTGCTGGTCAGATTACTGAAATCATCGATTAATCATTATCAATGATATAAGTTTTAGGTTCTCGTCTTCCGGCGAGAACCTATTTTACGGGAATAGCTCAGTTGGTAGAGCACTGGTCTCCAAAACCAGGTGTCGGGAGTTCGAGCCTCTCTTCCCGTGCCAAAATAAAGATAATATGTTTAAAAAATTCGCAAATTACTGCAAAGTTTGTTACGAAGAACTTGTGCATAAAACAACATGGCCGACACGTGCCGAACTTACTCATAGTGCAATGGTTGTATTATCTGCTTCCTTGATCATTGCAGTTGTAGTGTTCATTATGGATTCCGTGTTCCGGTTTGTTATGAGTACGATCTATCCTAATTAATCGTAAAAAGGAAAATGGCTGAATCAGGAAAAAAGTGGTATGTATTGCGTGCTGTCAGTGGTAAGGAGGCTAAGGTAAAAGAATATATCGATGCCGAACTTAAGCACAACACGCTTCTTTCAACTTATGTTTCTCAGGTACTTATACCTATGGAGAAGCATGCTTCTTTGCGTAATGGCAAGCGTGTGGTTAAAGAGAAGATTTCTCTCCCGGGCTATGTCCTCGTAGAGGCAGAACTGAAAGGAGACGTGGCACATACACTGCGCTTCATACCTAACGTACTTGGCTTCTTGGGCGGATTGGATAATCCTACCCCTGTTAAGCAGTCTGATATCAACCGTATCCTTGGAACGGCTGAAGAGTCAGTGCTGACGGAAGAGGTAAATATTCCGTTCTGTGTTGACGAGACAGTGAAGGTTACTGATGGACCGTTCAGCGGCTTTAGCGGTGTCATTGAAGAAGTGAATACCGAGAAGCACAAACTTAAGGTTATGGTTAAGATCTTTGGACGTAAAACTCCATTGGAATTAGGTTTTATGCAAGTTGCAAAAGAATAACGTGTTGTTACGGACACGTGTGTTCTTTTATAAAATCTCAAATTTTTTTAATTAACAAAAGAAATGGCTAAAGAAGTTGCTGGATTAATCAAATTACAGATTAAAGGTGGCGCTGCGAATCCTTCACCACCAGTTGGACCGGCTCTCGGTTCAAAGGGTATTAACATCATGGGATTCTGCAAGGAATTCAACGCCAGAACTCAGGATAAGGCTGGAAAAGTGCTTCCGGTTGTTATCACTTACTACACCGATAAGTCATACAGCTTCGAAATTAAGACTTCTCCTGCTGCTGTTCAGCTGCTGGAGGCAGCCAAGGTTAAGAGTGGTTCTGCCGAGCCTAACCGTAGAAAAGTGGCTTCTGTGACATGGGATCAGATCCGTGCCATTGCAGAAGACAAAATGGCTGATCTTAACTGCTTTACCGTAGAGTCTGCGATGAAGCTTGTTGCTGGTACGGCTAGAAGTATGGGCATCTCAGTTAAAGGGGACTTCCCTGGTAAATAATTTATAACTTCAAGAAAATGAGTAAACTGACAAAAAATCAAAAATCAGTAGCTGATAAGGTTGAAGCAGGGAAAGCATACTCTTTGAAAGAGGCTGCAGAGTTGGTTAAGGATATTACTACTACCAAGTTTGACGCTTCTCTTGATATTGATGTACGCTTGGGCGTTGACCCGCGTAAGGCTAACCAGATGGTAAGAGGCGTTGTGTCTCTGCCTAACGGAACTGGTAAGGTTACACGCGTGCTCTGCCTTTGTACTCCTGATGCTGAAGCTGCTGCAAAAGAAGCAGGTGCTGACTATGTAGGTCTTGACGAGTATATCGAAAAGATCAAAGGTGGATGGACAGATGTTGATGTTATCATCACAATGCCGTCATGCATGGGCAAGATTGGTCCTTTAGGACGTGTTCTTGGTCCGCGTGGCTTGATGCCTAACCCTAAGAGCGGTACTGTAACTATGGACGTTGCAAAGGCTGTCAAGGAGGTTAAGCAGGGTAAGATCGACTTCAAGGTTGACAAGGCCGGTATCATCCATGCATCAATTGGTAAGGTTTCTTTCACTCCGGAACAGATCTATCAGAATGCGAAAGAATTTATCGCTACTGTTATTAAACTGAAACCTTCTGCTGCTAAAGGTACATACATCAAGAGTATCTTTATTTCTAGCACTATGAGTAAGGGTATCAAGATTGATCCTAAATCAGTTGAATAACTCTAAAAGTTTTGTAAGATGAAGAAAGAAGTAAAAGATACTATAGTTGTTGAACTCGGTCAGAAGCTGAAAGAGTATTCTCATTTCTACCTCGTTGATGTAACAGGTATGAATGCTGGTGCTACAAGCAAGCTCCGTCGCGAGTGCTTCAAGAACGAAATCAAGATGGTCGTTGTAAAGAACACTCTTCTTCACAAGGCTTTCGAGGCTTCGGATGTTGATTATGAGCCTTTGTATGGCTGTCTGAAGGGTAACACTGCTGTTCTCTTCTGCAACACAGCTAACGTTCCAGCTAAAATGCTGAAAGGTTATGTAAAAGAGAGTATTCCTGCATTGAAGGCTGCTTATGCAGAGGAAAGCATCTATGTTGGTGCTGACAAGCTGGAAGAACTCGCAGCTCTCAAGAGCAAGGACGAAGTTATTGCAGACATTGTTGCATTGCTGCAGTCTCCTGCAAAGAACGTTGTTTCTGCTCTTCAGTCAGGCGCTCACACCATCCATGGTGTACTCAAAACTTTAGGCGAGCGTCCTGAGTAATTTTAACACCCAAACATTAATATTTAAAAACATTAAAATTTAAAATAAAATGGCAGATATTAAAGCTATTGCTGAAGAATTAGTAAATTTGACAGTTAAGGAAGTAAACGAGTTGGCAACAGTCCTGAAGGACGAGTATGGAATTGAGCCCGCTGCTGCAGCTGTTGCTGTTGCTGCTGGTCCTGCTGCAGGTGGTGCTGCAGCCGCAGCTGAGGAGAAGACATCTTTCGATGTTGTACTCGCTGAGGTTGGTGGTGCAAAACTGCAGGTAGTTAAGGCCGTTAAAGAGGCTTGTGGTCTTGGTCTGAAAGAGGCTAAGGATCTCGTAGACGGTGCTCCTTCTACATTGAAGGAAGGTCTGTCTAAGGACGAGGCTGAGAACCTGAAGAAGGCTATCGAAGAGGCTGGCGCTAAGGTTGAGCTCAAATAATTGAGACAATAAAAAATATTTCGGGTTAAGATTCTCCCAGTCGGAGAGTCTTAACCTTTTTGTGTCTTTTATTAATACCATGCAGTGAACCACCGCTGCAAGGTGTAGGTCAAGATTCATGACTTTGAAATCTGCGGCCATTTATTTTCAAGGTGGCATTTTTAACGGTAATAAAAATCTGTAATGGCTTCAAAAATTGTTGATAACAGAGTGAATTTTGCCAGCGTGAAGAATCCGATGCCGTATCCGGATTTCCTCGATGTGCAGTTAAAGTCTTTCAGAGACTTCTTACAGTTGGATACTCCGCCTGAGGAACGCAAGAATGACGGTTTGTATAAGGTCTTTGCTGAAAATTTCCCTATCACCGACACACGTAATAATTTCGTTCTTGAGTTCTTGGATTACTATATCGACCCGCCCCGTTACACTATCGACGAGTGTCTTGAGCGTGGACTTACATATAGCGTGCCCCTGAAGGCTAAGATGAAACTGTATTGTACAGACCCTGACCATGAGGACTTCGGTACTTTCATTCAGGATGTTTTCCTCGGCACTATTCCTTATATGACTGATAACGGCACATTTATCATAAATGGAGCCGAGCGTGTTGTTGTATCACAGTTGCACAGATCTCCCGGTGTGTTCTTCGGACAGGGCGTTCACGCCAACGGTACGGTGCTTTATTCTGCACGTATCATTCCGTTCAAGGGCTCATGGATTGAGTTTGCAACCGACATCAACAATGTGATGTATGCATACATCGACCGTAAGAAGAAGTTGCCTGTTACAACACTTTTGCGTGCTATCGGTTTCGAGACCGATAAGGATATTCTTCAGATATTCGACCTGGCTGAGGAAGTAAAGGTCAACAAGAAGAATATGAAGGATGCCATTGGCCGTAAGCTTGCTGCGAGGGTTCTGAAGAGCTGGAACGAGGACTTCGTTGATGAGGATACCGGTGAAGTTGTTTCTATCGAGCGTAACGAGGTTATCATGGAGCGTGAGACAGAAATCACAAAGGACAACATCGACGACATTATCGACAGCGGCGCTTCGACAGTTCTTCTCCACAAGGATATTGATTCTGCAAGCAAGTATTCAATAATCTTCAACACATTACAGAAAGACCCGAGTAACTCTGAGAAGGAAGCCGTGCTCTACATCTACCGTCAGCTGCGTAATGCAGATCCTGCCGATGATGCAAGTGCACGTGAGGTTATCCAGAACCTGTTCTTCTCTGACAAACGTTATGACTTGGGTGATGTAGGCCGTTACCGTATCAACAAGAAGTTAGGTCTTGATACAGACATGGATGTCCGTATCCTGACTAAAGAAGATATAATTGAAATTATCAAATATCTTATACAGCTGGTTAACTCTAACGCCACTGTAGACGATATCGACCACCTCAGCAACCGCCGTGTACGTACAGTAGGCGAGCAGCTGAGCAACCAGTTCTCTATCGGTCTGGCACGTATGAGCCGTACCATCAGAGAGCGTATGAACGTTCGCGACAATGAGGTGTTCACTCCTACAGACCTTATCAACGCCAAGACAATATCGAGTGTTATCAACTCGTTCTTCGGTACCAACCCGTTGTCACAGTTCATGGACCAGACCAACCCGCTTGCCGAAGTAACTCACAAGCGCCGTCTGTCTGCCCTTGGTCCTGGTGGTCTGTCAAGAGAGCGTGCCGGTTTCGAGGTGCGTGACGTTCACTATACACACTACGGACGCCTTTGTCCTATTGAGAGCCCTGAAGGTCCTAACATCGGACTTATCTCGTCTCTTTGTGTTTACGCTAAAATCAATGAGTTGGGATTCATCGAGACTCCTTACCGCAAGGTTAAGGACGGAATTGTTGATCTCGACAATGACCATATACTTTATCTTACTGCTGAAGAGGAGGAAGACCATATCATCGGTCAGGGCAATGCTCCGCTGAACGATGACGGTACGTTTATCCGCGAAGTGGTTAAGTGCCGCCAGGATGCCGACTTCCCCGTAGTGCCTCCTTCGGAGGTTGACCTTATGGACGTATCTCCTCAGCAGATTGCATCTATTGCTGCCGGACTCATTCCTTTCTTGGAGCACGACGATGCTCACCGTGCGTTGATGGGTAGTAACATGATGCGCCAGGCAGTTCCTCTGCTTCACAATGAGGCTCCTATCGTAGGTACCGGTATTGAGAAGCAGGTATGCGTTGACTCACGTACTATGATCACAGCCGAAGGCGATGGCGTAATCGAGTATGTTGATGCAACTACAATACGTATCCTTTATGACAGAACTGAGGAAGAAGAGTTCGTAAGCTTTGAGCCTGCTCTCAAGGAGTACAGAATACCTAAGTTCCGCCGTACTAACCAGAACATGACCGTTGACCTCCGTCCTATTTGCGACAAGGGCCAGCGTGTAAAGAAGGGCGACATCCTTACAGAAGGATATGCTACAGAGGACGGCGAGCTGGCACTCGGACGCAACTTGCTTGTTGCTTACATGCCTTGGAAGGGATACAACTATGAGGACGCGATCGTGCTCAACGAGCGTGTAGTGCGTGAGGATATTCTTACTTCAGTACATGTGGATGAATATTCGCTCGACGTTCGTGAGACTAAGCGCGGTATGGAAGAGTTCACAAGCGACATTCCTAACGTCAGTGAAGAGGCTACCAAAGACCTCGATGACAATGGTATAATCAGAGTTGGTGCTCGTGTAGAGCCGGGTGATATCCTTATCGGTAAGATTTCACCTAAGGGTGAGAGCGATCCTTCACCAGAGGAGAAACTGCTCCGCGCTATCTTCGGCGACAAGGCTGGCGACGTGAAGGATTCTTCACTTAAGGCCAATCCTTCTCTTACCGGTGTCGTTATCGACAAGAAACTGTTCTCACGTGCCGTTAAGACACGTTCTTCTAAGCAGCAGGACAAGATCGTTCTGGCTAAGATCGACGAAGAGTATGCTGCTAAGATCGATGACTTGAAGGATATTCTTGTTGACAAGCTCCTCACTCTTACAGACGACAAGACGTCTATGGGTATCAAGGATTATACCGGTGCCGAGATTATTACAAGGGGAAGCAAGTTCACAATGGCTCAGCTGAAGAACCTTGAATATGACGGAATACAGTCTAACAACTGGACTAACGACGAACATACTAATGAGCTGATACAGAAGCTGATTATGAACTTCATCAAGAAGTACAAGCTCCTGGACGCTGAACTCAAGCGCCGTAAGTTCGCAATTACAATCGGTGACGAGCTGCCCTCAGGCATCCTGCAGATGGCTAAGGTTTACGTTGCCAAGAAACGTAAGATCGGCGTAGGTGATAAGCTTGCCGGTCGCCACGGTAACAAGGGTATCGTTTCTAAGATTGTACGTCAGGAAGATATGCCGTTCCTCGAGGACGGACGTCCTGTAGACTTGGTTCTTAACCCGCTGGGTGTGCCTTCACGTATGAACCTCGGACAGATATTTGAGGCTATTCTCGGTGCAGCCGGTAAGCGTCTTGGCGTTAAGTTCGCAACACCTATCTTCGACGGTGCCAAGCTTGACGACCTTCAGGAATGGACTGACAAGGCAGGTCTGCCGCGTCTCTGCTCAACACACCTCTATGACGGTGAGACAGGTGAGATGTTCGACCAGCCGGCAACGGTAGGTATCACATACTTCCTTAAACTCGGCCACATGGTTGAAGATAAGATGCACGCCCGCAGCATCGGTCCGTACTCTCTTATCACACAGCAGCCTCTTGGAGGTAAGGCACAGTTTGGTGGTCAGCGTTTTGGTGAGATGGAGGTTTGGGCCCTCGAGGCATTCGGTGCCAGCCATGTGCTTCAGGAAATCCTTACCATCAAGTCTGATGACGTAGTAGGCCGTTCAAAGGCTTACGAGGCTATCGTCAAGGGCGAGCCTATGCCTACACCGGGCATACCGGAGTCTCTCAACGTGCTGCTGCACGAGCTCCGTGGTCTTGGCTTAAGTGTTACTCTTGATTAATAACGAAACTCTTTACATAACAAATATAAACAAGAATTATGGCTTTCAAGAAAGATTCAAAGATAAAGAGTAATTTCACGAAGATTACTATCGGACTTGCATCACCGGAAGAAATCCTCGAAAGTTCTTTTGGCGAGGTTACCAAACCTGAGACCATAAACTATCGTACATATAAACCTGAGCGCGACGGACTTTTCTGCGAGCGCATCTTTGGTCCGACAAAGGACTATGAGTGCGCCTGCGGTAAATATAAGCGCATCAGATATAAAGGCATTGTCTGCGACCGCTGCGGTGTAGAGGTTACAGAGAAGAAAGTGCGCCGTGAGCGCACCGGACATATCGAGCTTGTTGTGCCTGTTGCACACATCTGGTATTTCCGTTCATTGCCTAACAAAATAGGTTACCTGCTCGGTATACCGACAAAGAAACTCGATTCTGTAATTTATTACGAGAAGTATATCGTAATACAGCCGGGTGTAATGGAAGGCCGTACAGACTCTGAGGGCGTTGAAATCAACGGTTCTCACAAGATGGACTTCCTTACTGAAGACGAATATGTAAACATCATGGACAACCTGCCCGACGGCAACGAATATCTTGACGATACAGACCCGAATAAGTTCATCGCCAAGATGGGTGCCGAGGCAATCTATGATCTGTTGGTAAATATCGATCTCGACTCTCTTTCTTATGAGCTTCGCGACCGTGCCAACAGCGACTCTTCTCAGCAGAGAAAGACCGAGGCCCTCAAGCGTCTGCAGGTTGTAGAGGCATTCCGCGGAAGCCGCAACATAAACAAGCCCGAGTGGATGATCATGAAGATTATTCCTGTTACTCCTCCTGAGCTTCGTCCGTTGGTTCCGCTGGATGGTGGCCGTTTTGCAACATCTGACCTCAACGACCTTTATCGTCGTGTCATCATACGTAACAACCGTCTGAAGAGACTTATGGAGATTAAGGCTCCTGAGGTTATTCTCCGTAACGAGAAACGTATGTTGCAGGAGGCTGTCGACAGCTTGTTTGACAACTCACGCAAGAGCAGCGCCGTTAAGAGCGATTCTAACCGTCCGCTGAAGTCTCTGTCTGACTCACTGAAAGGTAAGCAGGGACGTTTCCGTCAGAACCTTCTCGGTAAGCGTGTCGACTATTCAGCACGTTCAGTTATCGTTGTAGGTCCTGAGTTGAAGATGGGCGAGTGCGGTCTGCCTAAGCTTATGGCTGCAGAGCTCTACAAGCCGTTTATCATCCGTAAGCTCATTGAGCGCGGTATCGTCAAGACTGTAAAGAGCGCAAAGAAGATTGTAGACCGCCGCGAGCCGGTTATCTGGGATATCCTCGAGAATGTGATGAAGGGACACCCTGTATTGCTCAACCGTGCGCCTACACTTCACCGTCTTGGTATTCAGGCATTCCAGCCTAAACTTATCGAAGGTAAGGCTATTCAGCTCCATCCGTTGGCATGTACAGCGTTCAACGCCGACTTCGACGGTGACCAGATGGCTGTTCACCTTCCGTTGAGCAATGAGGCAGTGCTCGAGGCACAGATTCTGATGCTTCAGAGCCACAACATCCTTAACCCTGCCAACGGTGCGCCTATCACAGTGCCTTCACAGGATATGGTGCTCGGACTTTACTATATTACAAAGATTCGTCCGGGTGCAAAGGGTGAGGGACTTACGTTCTATGGTCCGGAAGAGGCTATCATTGCGCACAATGAAGGCAAGTGTGACCTCCATGCTCAGGTAAAGGTTGTTGTGAAAGACCTTGATGCAGACGGAAAACTTGTCGACAAGATGGTTGAGACTTCTGTCGGCCGTGTGATTGTCAACGGCATCATACCTGAAGAAGTTGGTTATGTAAATAAGATTATCTCTAAGAAGAGTCTTCGCGATATTATTGCCGACGTAATTAAGGCTGTGGGCTTTGCCCGTGCCTGCGAGTTCCTCGACGGTATCAAGAACCTTGGTTATCGTATGGCATATCTGGCTGGTCTGTCGTTCAACCTTGACGATATCATCATTCCGAAGGAGAAGGCCGACCTCGTTGCAAAAGGTAATGAGGAAGTGCGTCAGATTACCGACAACTATAACATGGGATTCATCACAGACAACGAGCGTTACAACCAGGTAATTGACGCCTGGACACACGTAAATAACGAGTTGGGTGACGTCCTGATGAAGGAGATGACTGAGGCTGACCAGGGATTCAACGCCGTCTACATGATGCTTGACTCTGGAGCCCGTGGTTCTAAAGACCAGATCCGTCAGTTGGCCGGTATGCGTGGACTTATGGCAAAACCGCAGAAGGCAGGAGCTGAAGGTGCTCAGATTATTGAGAACCCGATTCTTTCTAACTTCAAGGAAGGTATGAGCGTGCTCGAGTACTTCATCTCTACCCACGGTGCCCGTAAGGGTCTTGCGGATACCGCTATGAAGACTGCCGATGCCGGATATCTTACACGTCGTCTTGTTGACGTTTCTCACGACGTTATCATTACAGAGGAAGACTGTGGAACTCTGCGCGGACTTGTATGTACAGCATTGAAGAATGGCGATGAGGTTATTTCTTCTCTGTATGAGCGTATCCTCGGCCGTGTGTCAGTTCACGATATTATACATCCTAACACAGGCGAGCTTATTGTTGCTGCCGGTGAGGAAATTACAGAGCCTATAGCTCAGATTATAGAAGACAGCCCGATCGAGAGCGTTGAAATCCGTTCGGTGCTTACTTGTGAGAGCAAGAAGGGTGTCTGCATGAAGTGTTACGGCCGTAACCTTGCCACAAGCCGCATGGTGCAGAAGGGCGAGGCTGTCGGAGTCATCGCAGCTCAGGCTATCGGTGAGCCGGGTACACAGCTTACACTTCGTACGTTCCACGCCGGTGGTGTGGCTGCCAATGCTGCAGCCAATGCATCTATCGTTGCCAAGAACGACAGCCGCATCGAGTTCGACGAGCTTCGTACCGTGCCGTTTGTTGAAGAAGGTGACAATGGCGAGGTTCAGTGTGAGATGGTCGTAAGCCGTCTGGCCGAAATCCGTTTCGTTGATCCTAACACAAACATCGTGCTTTCTACCCTGAACGTTCCTTACGGAAGCTCACTCTACTTCAAGGGCGGCTCTATCGTTAAGAAGGGTGATATGATTGCACGTTGGGACCCGTTCAACGCTGTTATCGTAACCGAGTATGCAGGTACGCTGAAGTTCCGCGACGTTATCGACGGTGTTACGTTCCACTCTGAGACCGACGATACAACAGGTCTTACTGAAAAGATTATCACTGAGTCTAAGGATAAGAGCAAGGTGCCTACCTGTGATATCGTAGATAAGAACGGCGATGTTGTCGGTACATACAACTTCCCTGTGGGTGGTCACGTTGTTGTTGAAGACGGTCAGACCGTCAAGACCGGTGCAACCCTCGTTAAGATTCCTCGTACAGTTGGTAAGGCTGGTGACATCACCGGAGGTCTTCCCCGTGTAACAGAGCTCTTCGAGGCCCGCAACCCGTCTAACCCTGCCGTAGTGAGTGAAATCGACGGTGAGGTTACAATGGGTAAGGTTAAGCGTGGTAACCGTGAGATTATCGTTACCTCAAAGACAGGCGAGCAGCGCAAGTATCTCGTTTCTCTGTCAAAGCAGATCCTGGTTCAGGAGCACGATGCCGTTCGCGCCGGAACTCCTCTGTCAGATGGTGTTATTACGCCTAACGACATCCTTTCAATCAAGGGTCCTACCGCCGTTCAGGAGTATATCGTAAACGAAGTACAGGACGTATACCGTCTGCAGGGTGTGAAGATTAACGACAAGCACTTTGAAATCATCGTTCGTCAGATGATGCGCAAGGTACAGATCAATGATCCGGGTGACACAACATTCCTTGAGCAGGAGATTGTCGACAAACTCGACTTCGCTGAGGAGAACGACCGTATATGGGGTAAGAAAGTTGTTACCGACGCAGGCGACAGCGAGACTCTTAAGAAGGGTCAGATTATCTCAGCCCGCAAGCTGCGTGATGAGAACTCAACCCTGAAGCGCCGCGACCTTAAGACTGTTCAGGTGCGTGATGCCGTTCCTGCAACATCAACTCAGATCCTGCAGGGTATCACACGTGCTGCTCTCCAGACTAAGAGCTTCATGTCTGCCGCATCATTCCAGGAGACAACCAAGGTGCTCAACGAGGCTGCTATCCGCGGAAAGGTAGACTATCTGGAAGGCATGAAAGAGAACGTTATCTGCGGACACCTTATCCCGGCCGGTACAGGTCTGCGTGAATTCGAAAAGATTATTGTAGGTTCACGTGAGGATTATGACCGTATACAGGCAAACCGCAAGAATGTGATTGACTATAGCGAAAAGCAGACAGCTGAGAAAGAATAATTTCAAGGCTAAAACTATATAAGCAAACGAGA
>NZ_LFQU01000020.1 GCF_001275135.1 Xylanibacter rarus
TTCTTTTTTATATGTTTTTCCTTAATCCTAATCTTGATGAAAGCAGTCTGAGCTAAGAAAAATAGTCTGTCATGATTACAGCTTGCTGCCGTAGCACAGGTCGCCGGCATCGCCGAATCCCGGCACGATGTATTTGTGCTCGTTCATGCCCGGGTCAACGGCTGCGCACCATATTGTGGTCTTGTCGTCGGGCAGAGTCTTCTTTATGTGGTCTATGCCGTCGGGTGTGGCTATCACGCAGGCTATGTGTATGCGCTTGGGCGTGCCTTTGGTAAGGAAGGCCTTGTAGCCCAGCTCCATCGATCCGCCCGTTGCCAGCATGGGGTCGGCTATGATGAGCGTCTTGCCGTCGATGCTCGGCGTGGCAAGATATTCAACATGTATGCCCACCTCGGTGTGCTCGTTGTCGGTATATTCGCGGTATGCGCTCACAAAGGCGTTTCCGGCATGGTCGAACACGTTGAGGAATCCGTTGTGGAAAGGCAGTCCGGCGCGGAATATCGTGGCAAGGATAATCTTGTCGGCAGGCACGCTGACGCGCGATACGCCCAGGGGCGTGGTTACGTCTTTCGTCTCATATTCGAGCGTCTTGCTTATCTCGTAGGCCATCATCTCGCCCACGCGCGTTATGTTGTTGCGGAACAGCAGGCGGTTCTGCTGATAGTTTACGTCTCTTATCTCTGCCAGATACTGATTGATGATTGAGTTTCCTTTACTAAGGTCTATGATTTCCATAAGTCGTTTTTGAAAGACAAAGATAACGTAAATATGTTGCAATGCAAAAAAAATTCGTATGAAACGATATATTTTTCTTTTTTCATATAACATGATGGCATGTAGCATAAGTATGTTTGTCAATAAGCTTAAATGTTAGTAATACAATAAAGTTTATTATATAATTTTGTTAAAAACATTATTTTGTATTAATATATTTCTTGCATGTCGATAAAATTTATATGTTTGCCATATGAAAAGAGTGGAATACGTTATTTTTATGCTTTTTGCTTTTATCATGTTTTCATGTTCTAATGAAGATAATGATACTGAGCGTCATATAATGAAAGACGGTAAGGTTGTTTATACTTATCCTGATGTCAAGTTTTATGGCGATAAGGAATCTTTTCGTGATGCAGTATTGGAAAATAGAGAGCATAATGACAGCGTAAAGGATGATTTGGAATGGCATAAGGATTCACTGTACGGATACAATGGTGAATTGAAATATGATAAATGGGAAAAGGCAAAGTTCGGCTCATGGATAAGCGATTACGGGCTGACACCTGGCGCTGTTTATTTTGTGTCAGCCGTCAAGGTGCTGAAGTATATTCCTGCAACTTATGAAGATTGGGTCGTGACAGGTGAATATTTTACTCATGATGAAGACTCGATAGGTGCTTATGCTGATTACAACAATGGCAAAGTTGGCTTTGTCCTTAATCCGAACATGAGCTACGGATATTATGAGGCCACAACTTTCGTCAAGTGCATATCTTATGACGTAGAAGGAAATACGGTTGGCGTTTATTTTCCGGTAAGTCCAGACAAATTAAAATGGAAGTTCTTTAAAACGAAAGCAATATGGTAACTAAAACGTTTTAAAGTCAGTTGTAAGTATTTTCCTATGATTTATTTACAGATATAACTTCCTGTTTTGTCAAAGTGCTAGCCATGTTTACTCCTGTTTTATATGGTGCTGCGTCTTTTCGTGGTCTCCGTCGTGATATAGAAGTAGCTTGTTTGTTATAATTTAAAGATTTGCGCAAGATGCTAGGTTATAAAGTGTTTTGCAGTCTTTTTGTCTAGAGAAGCGTTTGTTTTTGCAAAGTGCAAATTGCAAAAATACTTCGGGCAGTTTAAATTTTTAATACTTTAACCTAAAAAGACTTTTTATAGGTGTTTTTTATACCCTTCATTGTTGGCTGATAATCGATTTTTTGCTAACTTTGCAGCCGATTTAAGGTAACTATCAGGAACAAATAATTCACTTTTTAATATATTATTAAAATGGCAAAGTTTGATAAGTCAGTTTTAGAAAAGTATGGAATCACAGGTACAACTGAGGTTCTTTACAACCCGTCTTATGAGGTATTGTTTGAGGAAGAGACAAAAGACGGCCTTACGGGTTTTGACAAAGGTCAGGTGACAGAACTCGGTGCAGTAAACGTAATGACAGGTATTTACACCGGACGTTCTCCTAAAGATAAGTTCATCGTAATGGATGAAACTTCAAAGGACACTGTATGGTGGACTTCAGACGAATATAAGAACGACAACAAACCTGCTTCTCAGGAAGCTTGGGCTGCTGTTAAGGAAATAGCAAAGAATGAGCTTTCAAACAAGAAACTCTATGTTATCGACGGTTTCTGCGGTGCCAACAAGGACACACGTATGGCTGTTCGTTTCATCATGGAGGTAGCTTGGCAGGCTCACTTCGTAAAGAACATGTTCATCCGTCCTACTGAGGAGGAGCTTGAGGACTTTGAGCCTGACTTCGTTGTTTACAACGCTTCTAAGGCTAAGGTTGAAAACTACAAGGAGCTCGGTCTGAACTCAGAGACAGCTGTTGTGTTCAACGTAACTTCAAGAGAGCAGGTTATCATCAACACATGGTATGGTGGTGAGATGAAGAAGGGTATGTTCTCTATGATGAACTACTTCCTGCCGCTGAAGGGCATCGCTTCAATGCACTGCTCTGCTAACTGCGACAAGAACGGCGAGAACACAGCTATCTTCTTCGGTCTGTCTGGTACAGGTAAGACAACTCTGTCTACTGACCCGAAACGTCTGCTTATCGGTGACGACGAGCACGGATGGGACGACAACGGCGTGTTCAACTTCGAAGGTGGATGCTACGCTAAGGTTATCAACCTCGACAAGGAGAGCGAGCCCGATATCTACAACGCTATCCGCCGCGACGCTCTGCTCGAGAACGTAACTGTTGACGCTGAGGGCAAGATTGACTTCACAGACAAGAGCACAACTGAGAACACTCGTGTTTCTTATCCTATCTACCACATCGACAACATCGTTAAGCCTGTTTCTCACGCACCGGCTGCTAAGCAGGTAATCTTCCTGTCAGCTGACGCATTCGGCGTACTGCCTCCTGTATCTATCCTGACTCCGGAGCAGACTAAGTACTACTTCCTCTCAGGCTTCACTGCTAAGTTGGCTGGTACAGAGCGTGGTATCACAGAGCCTACTCCTACATTCTCTGCTTGCTTCGGTCAGGCATTCCTCGAGCTGCATCCTACAAAGTATGCTGAGGAGCTGGTTAAGAAGATGGAGAAGAGCGGTGCTAAGGCTTACCTGGTTAACACAGGTTGGAACGGAACTGGCAAGCGTATCTCAATCCGCGACACACGTGGTATCATCGACGCTATCCTCGACGGTTCTATCAACAACGCTCCTACAAAGAAGATACCTATGTTCGACTTCGAGGTTCCGACAGAACTTCCTGGAGTTGATCCTAAGATCCTCGATCCGCGCGACACATACGCTGACGCTGCTGAGTGGGAAGCTAAGGCTAAAGACCTCGCAGGCCGCTTCATCAAGAACTTCGTTAAGTACGAAGGAAATGAGGCTGGTAAGGCTCTCGTAGCTGCAGGTCCGAAACTCTAATTCTGAATAAAATAGATTTAGATATCCTTTTAAGTAGGCGTGCCTTATGGCATGCCTACTTTCTTTTTGTGCCCTGCCGTATGGCCCATGGCGCCCTGCCGTGCAGCGTGCGGTGAGTCTGCCTGACAGCCCCTGATGCCTGTCGGAGGGGTGGGGCAGATGGATAATCCCAAGTCTGCCGTTGTTATTCAGTCTGTATTTTTGCTTAATATTGAGCGGGTCGTAGTTTTCGCCTTTCGCGGTTATGGCGGGCTATGTCATTAAAAACAGACGAAAATGCTTCAATAGAGACAAAAAGACGGCTTGAAGGCATGAATGAACAAAATGGATTAAGCCATATACGATATGATGACGATTTGGGATAATATGAAACAGAAAAGTTTTTCGTATTTACTCGTCACTCATCACGGCGGTATGTTATGCGCTGTATGTCAGACGTTTGCGGTGTGATGAGTTGATGTATTGACTCATCACATCTGCCTCATGGCATCCCGGCGTGATGAGCTGCAGACATGGTTTGCTGTGGCTTATGTTGTTGACAGTCAGTCGGTTATACCATATTGTCGTGGGTGATGAGCCTTTCTTGAAAACATATTGCATTTTACGGCTTTGCAAAAGCATACCTTTTACGTTCCAAAAGGTGCCCTTTCAGCCTGCAAAAGGCCATGTTTCGGCGTGCCGTTTGCCGTCTTTTGCAAAGCAGGCTGTTTTTGTGGTGCCGGCATTAGGCCAGGCCCTTTGTTTCTGCGCATTTTACAGTTGTCAACATTTCATGCCATATCCCCTCTGCCTTATATAAATTATGCGGTTGCGCTTTTATTTTTTTTATCCTGCCGGCACGAAAGAAAAATAAATTCAGTATATTTGTAAAAAAATATCCCGTGCGTGTCATTGTGCGTCTTCCGCCCTTGTATGCCCTGCGGGGATGAGTTTCTTAAATGTTTAACCTAACCATCTTATCTCAAAATTATGAAACCTGCAATGCTGCTAAAAGCTATTATCAGTGTGTTGTTATTCTCGTCTGTAACTGCGGCTCAGGCTCAGACTGCCCGTCCGTTCAAGGGTGCCTGGTATGCCGACGGACTGTATGTCGACATCGACTTCTACGGAAAGAGTATATCTGACCCTAACTCGATGGACGGCGACCCGTGTGCCGGCATAATAAGAATCAAGCCCGATGACACGTCGATGGCGTATACGATTGAAAACCTTAAGATGAGCGGCAACAGGGCCACGGCCACAGCCTACTTTGCTGAGAAAGACTCTAGGCTCAGCTTCGAGTATATGGCAGACGGCAGTTTGAAGATGACCAGCAGCGACGGCTTCTCGTATGTGGACGACGAACTGAAGAAACTGCCGCAGAATTCGTATGTCCTGCACAGGGCGTCGCCGTTCAACGGTGAATGGAAACTGGCAAAGGGCGACGGCACGCTGCGCATAAACCTCTACTACAAGAGCATGTATGAGGAAAACGCCGAAGGCGGAAGCGAGATGTGCTACGGAACTATTTATGTTGCATACGGCAACGGAATGAAGGTGGACAACAGCCTGATAAGGGCCCGCAAGATAGAGGGCAACAAGGCTGTGATTGAGTATGTAGGCGGACGCGACGGCAACACTTACCGTGCCGTGCTCGTTTATAACCCGTCAACACGCCAGATTACGGTCAAGTCGCCCGTGTCTGTCGGTGCCTCTGGCGGAATTAAGGAGAGCTTTGTGGTAGACGGCATGGTGTTCACGCGCCGCTGATGCCGCTGCGTGATAGTCTTTTTGTCCCTTTCAGGGCGGTATGTGCGCCCGGCCTGCATGCGTGTGCATGTGTGGCCGGGCGCGGCTTTTGTCATGTCCTGCCGCAGGCTTTTAGCTCCCGTGCAGGCTGCCGCCGCCCGGTTTCCGTCCGTGCATGCTGCGGCGTGCGGGGGCATATTCCGTGGCCGTTCGGGCCGTTTTAGGTGGTCGGCTGTCGTGCGGCAGCCTGTTTGCGTTGACGAAAAACAAGTGTTTTGATTTAAGTCAAAAAAACAGCTTTTTGATGCAAAAAACAAAGTAAAACGCTTGTGTGTTCGCACACAATGCGCTATCTTTGCTTCGTGTTCGTGAGAATACGTTTTCATAGGTTAGTAGTTTGATAGATTTAAGGTAAAGATTATGTTATTAGATTTTTAATTAAGTGATGTTGGTCTTAAATTTTGTTGATGACCAAAATGTACATCATTAATTTGATTAACACCAACATCAGTTAAGGTTTTGTGAGGTCGGCGTGAGTGATTCATACCGGCCTCTTTTTTATAAAAACTTTAAAAAAACTTATATATGTATATAAAAAGTCCAATTTATTAATAATTTAGACAATAAAGTATTTAAAATCAGGCTTTATTTAAGGAATTCTGATTAAATTTGCAGCTAAAAATAGAAAATATTCAGCGAATGAAACGTATTATCCAGTGTTTGGCAATACTGTTCTCCGGGACATTTTTACTGGCTTCATGCCTTAGTGACGACAACGACAACAATTTTGTATATTATGACGACACCGCCATAACGTCATTTTCTTTAGGTACGGTCAATCAGTATCTTCACACTCTGTCATCCGAAGGAGAGGACAGCGTCTACAAGGTAGAGATTACCGGCAGCAACTACAAATTCTACATCGACCAGCTTAAACGCGAGATTTACAACCCCGACTCTCTGCCCGCAGGCACTGATGCCGCGCACGTGATATGCAACGTGGGAAGCAAGAACTCGGGCATCGTGGTGATAAAGAATGTAGACAGCGACACCCTGTCGTATTACAGCAGCTCTGACTCTGTAGACTTCACACAGCCGCGCGAGTTCAGAGTATATTCGGTAGGCGGAGCATACTATCGTGCCTACAAGGTCAGCGTGAACGTCCATAAGGAAGATCCCGACTCATTCCGCTGGAACGCTCTGCCCGTGGAGCCGCGCTTTACGGCCATGAGCGGCATGAAGGCCGTTACGCTCAACGGCAAGGTGATGCTGTTCGGAAGCAACGGAACGGCAACTACAGCTCTGACAACTGATGCGGCAGGCACATGGACCGCCCTGACTGCGGCAACTCAGCTCGACGCCGACGCTTACAAGAGCGTTATCGTGAAGGACAACATGCTGTATACGCTCAGCAACGGCACCGTGATGACATCTGCCGACGGAACGGCCTGGACAGCAGTGGCAGCCGCTGATATCAGACAGCTCCTTGGCGCAGGCACAAGCAAGATATATGCCATGGATGCGGCAGGCAGACCCGTAAGCTCTGCCGACAACGGTGCCACATGGACAGCCGACAACATAGTAGGCGACGAGGCAAAGTTGCCCGTGCACAATGCCGGACTTGCCACCTTCGCGCTTAACACAGACAAAAGCTCAGAGCGCATAATAATAGCCGGCAATCCTGCCGACGACGCCTTTACGGCAGACTCTGTGGCTTTCGTGTGGAGCAAGATAGAGGAGTATGCCCCAGGTTCGGAGCAGCACTCATGGATAGAATGCAACGAAGAGAACAACTATCAGCTGCCGCGTCTGTCTGACCTCAAGATGACACGCTACGGCGACGTGCTCATAGCCATGGGCGGAACAGCGCTCGGCACATGCAAGGAAAAAGCATTCGGAAAGATATATGTAAGCCAGGACAACGGACTGACATGGCATACAGACGACAGCTATGTTATGCCCGAGGGCTTCACCAACGGAACGAGCAACACGTTTGCCATAACGGTTGACGACGAAAACTGCCTTTGGATAATATGCGGCGGCAACGGACAGGTGTGGCGCGGAAGGCTCAACAAGCTGGGATGGGCCGACAACCAGACCTCGTTCACAAAATAACAAAATAACCGTATAATAACAGTTCACCACCCGTAAATGAGAAAAATCCTGCTTTGCATCATTGTCTCGGCGCTGTCGCTTTGTGCAATGGCACAAGACGACAACGAATATAAGATGGAGATTGGTGTGGGCGCAGGCATGGTGGCATACGAGGGCGACTTCAACGGCAACGTGACCAAGAACATGCAGCCCATGGCGTCGCTCATTCTCAGACGTGTAATCAATCCGTACATGGGCCTTAAGCTCGACCTCTCATATGGAAAGCTGAAGGGCAGCTCGGCCGGGCTTGAGACATGGTATCCCGAGTATTCCGACAATCCGGTTGAATTCAGCAACACGCTCATCGACCTCGGAATAACTTATGAATACAACTTCTGGCCTTATGGCACGGGCCGTGAGTACAGAGGAGCCAAGCGCCTCACTCCGTTCATATTCCTCGGACTTGGCGCAACATACGTAAAGGCAGACGCCGACAACGTGTTTACGGCAAACCTTCCGCTCGGCCTGGGCGTGAAATATAAAATAGGGTCGCGGCTGAACCTTGGCCTTGAGTGGGCTGTCCACTTCTCGCTCAGCGACAAGCTCGACGGCGTGGCAGACCCTTACTGCATCAAGAGTTCGGGACTTTTCAAAAATACTGACTGCTATTCGGCTCTGAAGCTGACATTAACCTACAGCTTCATGCCTAAATGTATAACATGTAATAAAGATGACTGAGACTAAGATTGACATGAACCGTATACCGCAGCACATTGCCATCATCATGGACGGCAACGGCAGATGGGCAACTGAGCGCGGCAAGAAGCGCAGCTACGGCCATCAGGCCGGTGTTGAGTCGGTTAGGAAAATCACGTCAGAGTGTGTGAAGCTCGGCGTGAAGTATCTGACGCTTTACACCTTCTCAACCGAAAACTGGAACCGCCCCGCCGATGAGGTGGCCGCACTTATGGGCCTTGTGCTCACGGCTCTTGAGGACGAGATATTCATGAAGAACAATGTGCGCTTCCGCGTTATCGGTGATGTCGACAGGCTTCCGCTACAGGTCAGGGAGAAGCTGGACGAGACAATGGAGCACACCAAGGACAACAGTGCCATGACGATGGTGGTGGCTCTCAGCTACTCTTCAAAGTGGGAGATAACCAACGCCGTAAAGAACATAGCCGCCGAGGTTAAGGACGGACGTCTCGCAATCGACGCAATCGACGAGAATGTCGTGGCAGACCACATGCAGACACGCTTCATGCCCGACCCCGACCTGCTGATACGCACGGGCGGAGAGGTGCGCATATCCAACTATCTGCTCTGGCAGATAGCCTATTCGGAGCTTTATTTCTGCGACACTTACTGGCCCGACTTCGACGAGCAGAGCCTGCATGAGGCCATTGCAAGCTATCAGAAGCGCCAAAGACGCTTCGGCAAGACCGAGGAACAAGTTGAAAACGATAATTAATATTCAAGACAACAGACATATAAGATGAACAGAATAATAGGATGCTTGACACTGCTCGCTGCATTGCTTTTCAGCATTGGGGCTGTAGCGCAGGAAAAGATTGTTAATCCTGAAATCTCTTATGCGGGCACTCCGCGTTCCGGTGTTATCGGCGGAATCGCTGTGTCAGGCGTGGAAGGTTACGAAGATTATATGCTTACGGGTATTTCGGGCCTTACCGTCGGCCAGAAAATAGAGCTTCCGGGTCAGGAGATTACAGAGGCAGTGAAGCGCTATTGGAAGCACGGACTGTTTTCAAACGTGCAGATTGCGGCCGACTCTATTGTAGGCGACAAGATATATCTGCACTTCTATCTGGCTCTGCGCCCGCGTGTGTCAACTATTAATTATATAGGTGTGAAGAAGTCTGAACGTGAGGACCTTGAGACAAAGCTCGGACTTCTTAAGGGCAACCAGATTACGCCTAACATGATAGACCGTGCTGAGCTGCTGGCCAAAAACTATTTCGACGACAAGGGTTATAAGAATGCTGAGATAAACATACGCCAGCGCGACGACGTAACGGCTAAGAATCAGGTGATACTTGACGTCGAGATTGACAAGAAGGAGAAGATGAAGGTGCGCCAGATTATCATTGAGGGCAACAAGAACCTGAGCGACTCTAAGATTAAGGGCGGACTGTTCACAAAGGGTGCCTTCACCAAGACACACGAGGCCGGCAAGCTGTCGACATTCCTTAAATCGAAGAAATATACCCCCGAACGATATAAGACTGATAAGCAGAACCTTATAGACAAGTATAACGAACTTGGCTATCGCGATGCCACCATCGTTGAAGACAGCGTATGGAACGTTGACGACAAGCATGTCAGCATTTATCTGAAGGTGGACGAAGGAAAGAAATATTATATAAGAAACATAACATGGGTGGGCAACACCGTGTTCTCAACCGACTATCTGAGCCGTCTGCTCGGCATGAAGAAGGGTGATGTGTATAACCAGAAATTCATGCACAAGCGACTCTCTGAAGACGACGACGCTGTGGGCAATGAGTACTGGAACAACGGTTATCTGTTCTACAATCTGCAGCCTACCGAGGTGAACATCGTTGGCGACTCAATCGACCTTGAGATGCGTATCATGGAGGGCAACCAGGCCCACATCAGCCGTGTGCGCATCAACGGTAACACCCGTGTGTATGAAAACGTTGTGCGCCGTGAGCTGAGAACAAAGCCGGGCGACCTTTTCTCGAAGGAGGCCTTGATGCGTTCAGCACGTGAAATGGCGTCTATGGGACACTTCGACCCTGAGCAGATCAATCCGGATGTAAGACCTAACTATGAAGACGGAACCGTTGACATCAACTGGGATCTTGTTCAGAAGTCTAACGACCAGGTTGAGTTCTCGCTCGGTTGGGGACAGACCGGTGTCATCGGACGTATCGGCTTGAAGCTCAACAACTTCTCAATGGCCAACCTCTTCAACAAGAATAAGGAGCACCGCGGCATATTGCCCGTCGGCGACGGTGAGGTGCTTTCTATCGGAGCGCAGACCAACGGTACGTATTATCAGTCGTACAACGCATCTTACTCAACCAACTGGTTCGGCGGAAAGCGTCCTATACAGTTCACCGTCGGAGCTTACTTCTCTAAGCAGACCGACGTGTCGAGCAACTATTACAACAGCGCCTACATGAATAATTATTATAACTACCTTTACGGTTACGGAAACAGTTACAATAATTATTATGAAAACTTCTACGACCCCGACAAGTATGTCAAGCTGCTCGGTGTGTCAGTGGGATGGGGTAAGCGTCTGCGCTGGCCTGACGACTACTTCCAGTTGTCTGTCGAGCTGGCCTACCAGCGCTATATGCTGAAGAACTGGCAGTACTTTATCGTTACCAACGGTAACTGTAACAACCTTAACCTGGGCATCACCCTGTCGCGTGTATCTACCGACAACCAGCTCTTCCCGCGCCGCGGTTCAGAGTTCATGGCATCGCTCACAATCACTCCGCCTTGGTCAGCGTTCGATCATAAGGACTACAAGAACCTTGCCGTCAATCCGGAGTCGCCGACATACACAGCCGAGCAGCAGGAGAAATACCGCTGGGTTGAGTATCACAAGTGGAAGTTCCGCGCCAAGACATATACCGCACTTACCAACGGACAGAAGTGTTTCGTGCTCATGACCCGCGTAGAGTTCGGTCTGCTCGGTTCTTACAACAAGTATAAGAAGTCGCCTTTCGAAACCTATTATATGGGTGGTGACGGTATGAGCGGCTACTCAACAGGTTATGCCGAAGAAACTATCGGCTTGCGCGGATACGACAACGGTAGCCTCACTCCTTACGGATATGAGGGCTATGCCTACGACCGCTTCACTCTTGAGCTTCGTTATCCGTTCCTGCTCGGCAACACCACAATCTATGGTCTTGGATTCCTTGAGGCAGGTAACGCATGGAACGACACCAAGGACTTCAACCCGTTCGACATGAAGCGTTCAGCCGGTATCGGTGTCCGCATCTTCTTGCCGATGGTAGGTCTTATGGGTATCGACTGGGCTTACGGCTTCGACAAGGTGTTCGGCACACGCGGCGGCTCACAGTTCCACTTCATCCTCGGACAGGAGTTCTAATGGCTTAGATGCCGAATGTCAAGATAAAGAGAGTTAATAAATTGGCCGTCAGGACATATAGGCGTATCTGTCACGTCGGTTTTGTCAGTTTAATTTATAATAAGGAGAAAAAGTATGAAGAAGATATTGATGATGTTTGCCATGCTGGCCGTTGCATTTACGGCCAGTGCGCAGAAGTTTGCTCTTGTCGACATGGAGTATATCCTGAAGAACATCCCTGCCTATGAGCGTGCCAACGAGCAGCTCACCCAGGTGGCCAAGAAGTGGCAGGCAGAGGTGGACGCCCTCAACACAGAGGCTCAGACCATGTACAAGAACTATCAGAACGAGGTGGTGTTCCTCTCTCAGGAGCAGAAGAAGGAGCGCCAGGAGGCCATAATGAACAAGGAGAAGGAGGCTAGCGAGCTTAAGCGCAAGTATTTCGGACCGGAGGGCGAGCTCTTCAAGAAGCGCACCAGTCTGATGACTCCGATTCAGGAGGAAATCTACAACGCGGTGAAAGACATTGCCGACCTGCGTGGATATTCGCTCATACTCGACCGTGCGTCAGACACAAGCATCATTTTCGGCTCGCCGAAGATAGACATAAGCAACGAAGTGTTGTCGAAGTTGGGCTATTCTAACTAATGTCTTGTGTTTGAACAAGATATGGCCGGCGCCTGAAATTAAAATAAAAGCGCATTTCACACTCTTTTATTTTGTAGTTCTCGCTGCTTGCATTATCTTTGCAGACAAATAATAAACATTTAAATATAAAAATTGCAATTAAGAAATGAAAAAACTAGTTTTAATGTTGTTGCTGTGCGCACCTCTGACATTGTTTGCCCAGAACGCTAAGTTCGGACATGTTGACGCACAGGCTATCATGCAGAGCCTTCCCGAATTCATCAAGGCCCGCGGCGAGCTTGAAGCTCAGTCTAAGCAGTATGAGAATGATATGAAGGCCATGCAGGACGAAATTCAGAAAAAGTCTGACGAGTATGACCGTACAAAGAGCACAATGAACGAGACAAAGCGTCAGGAGACAGAGGCTTCACTGCAGCAGCTGTTCCAGAAATATCAGCAGGCTCTGCAGGACAACCAGCAGGCTCTGCAGAAAGCTCAGCAGGAGAAGATGCAGCCTATCATGACCAAGATAATGACTGCCATAAAGAATGTAGGCAAGAACGGCGGATATGTTTACATCATGGACGTATCGGGCGGCATACCTTACATCAGCGACACTCTGAGCAAGGATGTTACGGCAGATGTGAAAGCTGAAATGAATAAACTGAAATAATTAAACACTATAACGAGCGCTGCTTTCCATCAGGGAGGCGGCGCTTTTGACTTTTTAACTATGCCTCTATGAAGAAACTTATTCTTTTTTTGTTGTTGCTCCTGCCGGCTGCCATGGCCGACGCACAGGTTAAGTTTGGTTATTTAAGCTATAGCGAGGCTATCAAGGCCATGCCCGGCTATGCCGACATGCAGAAGAGTCTGGCTGAGCTTAAGCGTCAGTATGCCAACGAGACAAAGCGCTCTGAAGAAGAGTTCAACCAGAAATATGAGGCGTTTCTTGAGGGTCAGAAAGACTTTGCGCCTTCAATTCTGAAGAAAAGACAATATGAGTTGCAGGAGCTTCTCAACAACAGCGTGTCTTTCAAGAAAGAAGCTGCCCGCCTGCTCGAGCAGGCCGAGGCCGACATGTATGCGCCTCTGAAGAAGCGTCTTAACGAAATATTGCGTCAGGTTGGCCGCGAGCGCGGATATGCCTTTATCCTCAACACCGACAACGACGCCGTGCCGTATATCGACACTACGAGCGGTGAGGACATAAGCTCGCTGGTGCGCAACATGTTTACATATTTGGAGAAATAGCAGCATGCCGGCTCAGGCCGTGCATGCCGTACAGTTATTTGTCATGCCGGCATGTCTTTGAGGTTCTGCCTTATGGCCTCAGACGTGCGTGGCTGATGTCTTTTTCAGGCCGGAGCCGTGCGCCTTGTGTGGCAGGTCCGGCCTTATTTCAACGGCTGTATGCCCGTGTGCCACCGGCTTAATTTGTCAGCAGCGCATTTGCAGGCAGCCTTCAACGTATAAAATATCAGTGCTTATGCAGCTTTCAGAAAAACCAGGCCCTATAGGAGTGTTCGATTCGGGTTACGGCGGACTTACCATCCTGCATCAGATGCGCAACATTCTGCCACACTATGATTATCTTTATCTTGGCGACAACGCACGTGCGCCTTACGGAGCGCGCTCGTTCGACGTGGTTTACCAGTTTACGCGGCAGGCTGTCATGAAGCTTTTCAGCATGGGCTGTCATCTCGTAATCCTGGCATGCAACACGGCTTCGGCCAAGGCCCTGCGCTCCATTCAGCAGAACGACCTGCCCTCTCTCGACCCTAACCGCCGTGTGCTGGGCATCATACGTCCCACGGCCGAGTGTATAGGCAGCATCACTCAGAGCCGCCACGTGGGCATCGTTGCCACCGAGGGAACAATAAAGAGCGAGAGCTATGTGCTCGAGATAAACAAGCTATTCCCCGACATCACCGTTACGGGCGAGCCTTGCCCAATGTGGGTTCCGCTTGTGGAGAACAACGAGTACGACGGTCCGGGTGCCGACTATTTTGTAAAGAAGCGCATTGAGAACCTCATGATACGCGACCCGCAGATTGACTCAATCATCCTCGGCTGCACTCACTATCCGCTGCTGCTCAACAAGATTCTGAAGTATACGCCGCGCGGTGTCAAGATAGTTCCGCAGGGCGAGTATGTGTCCAACAGCCTAAAAGACTACTTTGTGCGCCATCCCGACATTGAGGCAAAGTGTACAAAGAACGGCTTGTGCCATTATCTCACCACGGAGAACACCGACAAGTTCCGCGAGTCGGCTCAGCTCTTTCTGCATGAGCGGGTTGACGTAGAGAACATCACGCTGGGATAAATCCGCAGGCTTGCCTCATCTGCGGCTTACGGTTTTTTGTTCAATTCTTAATAACATACCGTTCAGGGCGGCATGCTGCAATGTCTTTTTGCAGCGTGCCGCCCTGAATCTTTCCCGTCTGTTTCGCCGTTGCAGCAATCTGCTCTTGTGTCATCCGTCACGATTTACCCTTAAAAACACAAGGCTTCTGCATGATATTTATAAGCGTTTTTTCTCCATGTTGCCTGCGCCCGTGCCTCTGTATCTGTCACGTGTTACGTTGAAGTTGTACTGCAGTGTGAACATCAGGCACCGCATGTCACTGAAATTCTTCTGGTTAAGCGTTACGGCATTGTTGTATAGAGTAAGATTCTGGCGTGAGCCGTTGAATATGTCGCGTGCCTCAAGTGTCATGCTAAGTCTGTTCTTGCAGAAATCCTTGTATAGCTTTGCATTTATGTATGAAGAATGGGCCGCATAGATATTTCTGTCATTTCCCGCAGTTGTAAACTGGCAGTCGATGTTCAGCCAGATGTCCATTGGCAGATGTATCGCATTTTGCCATTGCACAATGCCTATGGGCTTGTTCATGCTTTTGCTGTTGCCGTTGACCACAATGTCAAACCACTGCGTAAACATTCCCACATTTACACGTGGCTGCCATATCCCAAGCCTGAACTGTCCGCCCATAAATGCCTGCACGAAGTGCCTCCTGCTAAAGTTCTCATAAGTAAGGATGGTTTTCTCTCCGTCGTTGCTGTATGGCCTGGTGGTATTTACAATGGGATTGTCAAAATAGGTATAGGCCACCTGTGCAAAATAGTTCCTCCACACCATTCTGTACTCCAGGTTGTGCAGTCTTGTTGGCTGTAGGCGCGGATTGCCCGACTCGTACGTCATTCTGTTAAGATATGAAACATTGGCATTCAGCGCCGAATAGCCCGGCCTTTCCACCCTGTTGCCATATGATAGCGACATCTGCAGGTCGCCCAGCCTTGTGTTGGCATTGAATGAAGGGAAGATGTTGTTATAGGTCCGGCTGAGGTTGTTTTCAGACCGAGAATGCTCAAAATAGTCATAGTTTACATGTTCATACCTCAGTCCCGCACCGATGCTTATCCGGCCTAACTGCTGCATTATCTCAACAAAGCAGGCTATATTGCTTTCCCTTATCGTTGAATGACTGCTGTTGAGGTTGGCGTATTCAGTATTGAAGCGGTTGTCTGTGCTGGATCTTGTATATTCCTCGCCCAATGTCAATACACCTTTCCCTACAGGATAGCTTAATGCCAGTTTCTCGGCAGCCATGCTGGTCTTGCGTTTGCTGTATGTCGTTATGTAGCGGTCTTCCTGCATCAGACTTGTCTCTTCATTAGTGGTCTGCTGCGTTCCTCTGTTCCAGATGTAATCGGCATTGAAGTCGATGCTTAGTTTGTTTATCTGTCCGTTGTAATAAATGTTCGCAGCATGCCTTGGAGTGTTCTCCGATATGTCGTCGGCATCAGTGCTCCAACTGTCGTAAAACGTTCCGTTTTCAGACACATCGCTTTCAAGAAACGACCTTATTTCATTCTTTGCATATTCGTTCTGATAAAAGGCTCCTATGTAATGGCCGCTGCTGATTGTCCATGAAAAGCCCAATTTGCCTGAAAAGCCTTTATAATGCCTGGTGTTGGCCGTGGAGAGCTGTTGGTTCCATTCTGATTTTGTAACAGTAGCCATGTCTGTAAACTTCTTTTCCCTGCTTCTGCCCGTATCGTATGTCAAGGTGGAGAATACTTCAAAACCTCCTGCACGGTATTTAAGGTTCATCATGTTGCCACTTTGAAAGTAATGTCTGAATCCGTCTTCCGACCTGAACGTGCCGCTCCATCCGTCTCCCTGTGGCTTTTTCGTGCGGATGCGTATTACGGCCTTTGCATCTGCCGCATAAGATGAACCAGGATTGCTTATCACCTCCACATTCCGGATATTGCCGGACAATAGTGTTGATAATTCCTGCAAGTCGTTGATCTTACGTCCGTTGATATAAACGGCAGGCGTCCCCTTGCCAAATATTTCCAGATTTCCGTTGGTTTCAACAACCATTGGAATCTGTCTGAGCACATCTTTTGCCGTTCCTGCCTTGGCCAGGATGCTGTTCTCCACATTCGTTACCAGAGCGTTTCCCTTCAGATAAGTTTTAGAGGCGTTGCCTTTTATCACCACATTCTCCAGCATGGTGTTGGCTGAGGCCGTCATCCTGATGTCGCCCAGTTCGCCGTCAGGAGTGATGTCGGCATATCTTGAGTCGAAACCCACGTATGACAGCCTTAACCTTAATCCCTGCGCTGCGTCGTATGACAGACAGAAACAGCCGTTGCCGTCGGTAATAACTCCGTCGACAAATGCAGAATCATGAAGAAGTACCACATTTACAAATTCCATAGGCACCCCGTCTGTATCGGTAACACGGCCTTTTATGTCCTTGCCGGATAAAGAGGATAAGGCAAGGCCTGCTGCTACAATCAATGTGAAACGTTTCCTTATGTTCATTGCTTCTCAATCTCCTTCCATTCAATTATTCTGTCTTTATCTTCATTGCATACCACATGGGCTGTATGCATTTCTTTTACGCCATTTTCTGAAACCACACAGTAAGTTATGTTGCAGGCGAAACGCAGCTCGCCGTTTTCCTTATAGTCTTTACATAAGAATCTGCTGCCGAGTTCTACCTTTTCTCCCTTGGCAAGTGTGGCCTGCACATGGCTTACTACCGTCTCTTCAAAACTTCTGTTGGTCCTGTTGCCGTGTCCGGGCAGATGCAGTTGTCCGGCTGATGCAAGCACAATAAGCATGATGACCACCAGGCTGCCTGCTGTTTTTACAAATCTGCTTTTTCTCATTATAGTTCTTCTCCGTTTTGTTGATATTATGGTTTGCCGTCAGAGGCCGGGCGTCATGATAGTATGCCCCATGCGCCCTTTATGGATTTAAGCTTCTGACGATGCAAAGTTACGGCGAAGAAGAACCTTACAACGACTAAACAGACAAATAAAAAGTCTTAATAAGAAAAGCGTAACCTGCTGAATATCAGTGGTTACGCTTTTTGTAAATCTAAATGTCGCCCTGCCGCGTCTTAATCGGCCTTAATGCCGTTGATGTAGGACACGATGTCCTGTCCTTCGGCAGCCCCGGTCTTCTTCCTGATGGAAGTCTTGCGGACATAAATCGTGGCATCCGACTGCTGTGTTACTACGCCAATCTCTTTTGTTGAGAAGCCGGCGCACAACAGGCAGGCAATCTGTATCTCCTTTTCCGTAAGCACATTGCCGTATCGTTCCGTAAGCCTGTTGTGGAAGTTGTCATAAAGACGGTCAATTACAAGATAAAGATCAGGCCACACAAGCAGACTGTCTGTCTGAATCTTGCCCTCACTGATGCCGGCTATGCGTTTCAGAAGAGCCTGGTTATGGTTGGTCGGGGTGCTTGCCACCATGCGTATAATTCCAAGTTGCTGCAAAAGTATTTTCTTGAAGAAGGCGTCGTCTTCACTCTTCTGCTGCTTTTCTTCAGGTGTTTCTTCCGCCGGAGTCTGCGTCTCTTTCAGCATCCTTTTCAGCGTGTCTATGCTGTTTTCGGCTTCAGCCAGCCGGCTTAGTCGGTTTCTGTAATATATCCATCCGCCAGCCACGCCGAGCAGAAGCAACAGCACTGCTGCCGCCAGCATCCATCCCATACGCTGTCTGTCAAGTCTCAGTTCGTGGTTTGCCCACTGCAGGCGCTCCTTCGCTTCCTGCCGTCTTGCCAGGGTGCTCTCCTTGGCATGCATGTCGGCAGTTATCGAGTCGCAATACCGGGATAAGCCAACATAAGATACGGGCTTTCCGTCCCCGTAGTCTAACAGGCAGCGCTCCAGCTCTATCACCATCCTGCGCGAAATGTCGTCAAAGCCTTTTGCCTCAAGTCTCGCTTCGCTCTCTATGGCCTTTTCGTTGCAGATGCGCGCAGAGTCGGGCATGTGCAGATTGATATAGTTTCCTGCCATGGCCATCTGAATGGCCGACAGACCTGCCATCTGCGGCATCATTCGGCTTATCTCGCGGTAAACGTTGTTAGATTGGCGATACTTTCCGTTGTTTGCCAGATAGTCGGCATAGTTGCGCAGAAACTCACACGCCATGGCCGTGTCGCCGTTCTCAGTGGCCATCCTTACGCTTTGGCTGTAAAATTGTTCCGACCGAGGGTCTCCCGCTAACGAAAGGTTCAGCCCTATCTTATAGTTCAATATTGCTTTGTCACGTTTCGTCGGATTAAGTTCCAGCGCCCTTTCCATCACCTCGGCAGCCTTGCTGTATTCCCGCTGAAGCTCAAGCAGCCTTGCCTGTTCGGCCATCAGCTTAACCCGTTTTGTTGAATCCTTAATCTTGCCAATCCCTTTGTTTAGGACGTTTATGGCGTCAGCCCTCTTGCCTTTCCAGTTCAGGTATGATGCCTCCAGAAGATAGCTGTCTGTTTGCTTGTCGGCCTCTTCACGATAGTGTATGATGGCCTCCGGCAGCTGTTCGTCCTCAGCCAGAGACATCCCCATTATCTGATGGGCCATAGCCCGGTTCCATACCAGGTGCAGCTGCTCTTCCCTGTTCAGTCCTCCGGCATTTTCTATAGAGTCCAGTATGGCCAATGCCCTCTCCGGTGCTGTCTTCAGCATATTGTCGCTTAGCTCCAGCGCCTTCCTTCCGGGTGAACTGCATGACGCAAGCAGCACCGCAACCAGCATCATTATATATATTGCCTTTTTATGCATAAATAGCTTATTTCATGTTTGTTGTCATGCAAAGATAAGGATTTTAAGGCAAATCCAAATCAAAATACTTTGTTGTTTTCGTTCGCCGTTACACACGCCTGTGTCAGTCTTTGTCGCATAGATGTTTACGGGGGAGAAATGCATCACAGATAAACACTGTCCGGGCAGTCCGTCTAAAGTTAATGTGCGTGGTGGTTTTGCGGTAAGACAGACCGTCTTTTATGCGCCTTTGTAATGTGCTGATATTCAGCGCGTTGCGAAAGGTTGCCTTTTGGCTCCTGAAAGACCATCTTTTGCAGCCTAAAAGGATACCTTTTACATCGCAAAACGTGGCCTTTTACATTCATGCTGCTTTCGCCATGCCTTTTCTTTTGCGTCAGCAGACCTTTCGTCTTGTTGCTTTCCGCCTTTCAGTCCATGTGTCTTGGTCCATGTTCCGGCAGTGGTTCTTGTGCCTTGTGCCGATGTTCTTTGCCGTCATGTCTGTCAACTCGCTGTTTACCTGCCGATATGTTAAATTTAAAACATTTATGTAAAAACATGGTGCCGTTAATATAAAAACACTTAACTTTGCCCACGCAACGGTTCGCCGTATGGCGATTAAAAGGGAACCGGGTGAGAATCCCGGACAGACCCGCTGCTGTAATCCGCCCTTATATCGGGGTGCGAACAATGAAGCCACTGACATTTTTTCGGGAAGGCGTTCGCATCCGGGCGGTAAGTCAGAAGACCTGCCTTGCTGTTTTAATAACCTTCCGCAGCCTCGTGGATTAGGCTTCAGGAGAGCATTCTTAATTTTTTATGAAACAAAGATTAGCCATTATGTTCTTGTGCATGGCTGTCTTTACGGGCTAAGCGCAAAAGCATGTGAGCCTTTCCGACAAAGTGTCGGCATCGTTTAGCGGCGAGTGGCTCAGCAGCAGCGGCAAGTATAAGTTCCGCTACCGCCGCAAGGCCGTCATGACCGACGAGATAATGTACGACACCACCGCCGTGAGACAGAACGGCGACGTGCGCGCCACGCGCATGGAGGGCGCGCTCTTCGGCACCATCAGCGGCGGCGAGTGGATGCTCAAAGCATACAACTACACCTCGGAGCGCGGCGTGCCGGGGGCCATTGTCAACAATGTTTGGCGCCGCGGTGAGCGCATCTGGGACAACAACTCGTTTGTGCAAGGCTCAATACAGAAAGATTTCGGCAGCCGTTATCACACCCGTCTGATGGCAAAGTATGCCTATTATCTAACCAAATACGTCAACAAGGACACCACCGTGATGATGATCGACAACGTTTACCGGCAGAAGGAGCTGTATCTGTCGTCGTCACATCTGTACAACATCACCAACTTCTGGGACGTTTCGGCTGCCTATGACGTGCAGTGGAACACGATGGATGCCGACATGTACGGCTTCGTTTATCCCACCCGCTGGCACCATTTTCTCTCGGCAGCCACCGCCATTACCCTCGGCCGCGTCAAGATGCAGGGCAGCCTTGTGCTTAACTACGTTCACGACCGCACCCGTCTGGCCAAGTCGGCAGGCGACAAGACCGTGCTTACTCCCGCCTTCTTCCTGTCGTGGGCGCCCTTCGGCAGCTCCGATTTTACGCTCCGCGCCTTTGCCAAGCGCAGTTTCCGCATGCCGACGTTCAACGACCTTTATTATGCCGACATGGGCAACTCGCAGCTGCGGCCCGAATACACCACCCAATACAACATCGGTTTTGCCTACGACAGTCGCCGCAGCCGCGGCTTTCTGACCGAATGGAGCCTTCATGCCGATGCTTACCGCAACTTCGTCCGCGACAAGATTGTGGCCTATCCCAAGGGCGCGCAGTTCCGCTGGACCATGCTCAATCTTGGCCGTGTGCGCATCACCGGCGTCGACCTGACCGGCTCGCTCACGCTCAATCCGCTGCGCGACCTTTATATCACCGGCAAACTTCAGTACACCTATCAGGAAGCAATCGACGTAACCAGTCCGGCCGACACCTACTATCGCGACCAGATACCCTACATTCCATGGCACAGCGGCTCGGCCATCGTTCAGGCAACATGGCGCTCATGGAGCCTTAACTACAGCTTTATCTACACCGGCGAACGCTACAATCAGCAGGAAAACATCGTGTATAACCACACGCAGCCGTGGTACACGAGCGACATCTCCATTGCGCGCAGCTTCCGCTGGAGCCGCTATTCGGCCAAGGTTCAGCTCGAAGTGAACAATCTCTTCAGCCAGGACTACGACGTGATACTCAACTATCCTATGCCCAAGCGCAACTATCGTCTTACCCTAAGTTTTGAATTATGATGCACAACATACATTTTCTGTATATCCTCCTGCTGTCGGCTGTCCTGCTGTCGTCATGCCGCGAAGATGAGGTCGTGGTGCCTACGGAGTACGACATACTGCCCGTAACCGTGCCCGAAGGCAGCGATGTCGTAGGCATGTACCTGCTCAACGAGGGCAACATGGGCAGCAACAAGTGCACGCTCGACTATCTCGACTTCGTGCAGGGCTACTATGTGCGCAACCTCTACGCCGAGCGCAATCCCCATGTCATAAAGGAACTTGGCGACGTCGGCAACGACATACGTGTCTACGGCTCAAAACTCTACGTCGTGGTCAACTGCTCCAACAAGATGGAAGTGCTCGACGCACGCACCGGGGTGCGCATATCTCAGGTGGACATACCCAACTGCCGCTACGTAAACTTCTACCGCGGCCACGCCTATGTCAGCTCCTACGTCGGCCCCGTTCAGCTCAACAATCCTAACGCCGTTAAGGGCGCGGTCTACAAGGTGGACACGCTCACGCTCAAGGTGGTGGACAAATGCACCGTGGGCTACCAGCCCGAAGAGCTCGAAGTGCTTGGCGAATACCTCTATGTGGCCAACTCCGGCGGCTACATGGCGCCCAACTACGACAACACTGTGTCGGTGATAGAGTTTGAAGGGTTCAGGCAGATGCAGAAGATACCCGTCGGAATCAACCTCCACCGCATCAGGGCCGACCGCCACGGACGGCTTTGGGTTACGTCGCGAGGCGACTATGAGACCATAAGTTCTAATCTCTACGTGCTCCAGAAGAAGAGCGGACGCAACGAGATGGAAGTTACCGACACGCTCAACATTCCCTGCTCAAACTTCTGCATCAGCGGCGACTCGCTCTATTACTACAGCACTGAGTGGAACAACTTTACCCAGCAGAACACCATAACCTACGGAATAATAAACACCGAGACGCTGCAGCGCGTGAGCGACTCGTTCATAACCGACGGCACTCAGGCCGACATCACCATTCCGTATGGCATCAGCATACATCCCGACACGGGCGACATATACATCACCGACGCCAAAAACTACGTGTCGAGCGGCGTGCTTCACTGCTATTCGAAAGACGGAAAACACAAGTGGAGCGTGCGCACGGGCGACATTCCTGCCCACATGTGCTTCATAAAAGGTTCTTCAAAATAATTCATTATGAACAGAATAAAACATCATATAGTGCGCCTTTCGGTCATGTCTGCCGTTGTTGTGGCGGCTGTGTTGCCGTGTTCGTGCGAGCGCGACGCCGAGAATGTCAGTTCGGGTCTTGACGACTATTACTACATCGAACGCATGAAGAAGCTCAGGCTTGCTCCTGCCTACACCGGCGACTCTTACCGCTGGACCGTCAGGACGGCATCGGGCGCCGACTCGCTCCTTTCCACCGACCGCGAGTATATCTTCCTCGCGCAGCATGAAGGAGAGTATGTGATTACCTTTGAGCTCGACGACGGCGGGCGCGGATACAAGCAGACATTTCCCGTTACGGTGCTTCATGAGGAAGTGGAGTATAGTCCCTATACGGCAAGCGTGTATGAATATTGCCCCGCTCCGGGCCAGTTTGTCAACACGATGCCTATCTATGAGCCTGGTGACGACACTGAAACAATGAGGCAGAAGGCCGAGGACGACCTAGTGAACGACGTGATGATAACCCTCGGAGCCTATGGAGGCTACGTTACGTTTGCCTTCGACCACACCGTGGTGAACGTGCCGGGCGAGAAAGACTTTTACATAAAAGGCAACTCGTTCTACTCTGACATACCCGGATATGCCGAGCAGCGGGGCGGCAACTGCGAGCCGGGCATAGTGATGGTGGCGTTCGACCGCAACATGAACGGACGCCCTGACGACGACGAATGGTATGAGCTTGCCGGCAGCGAATATAACAACAGCGCCACGATAAAGAACTACGGCATAACCTACAGCCGTCCGGTGGAGCACGATCCTGTGCCCGACGCTTCGGGAACGCTCACCGACACGCTCTACATACCATGGAAAGACAACCGCGGAAACAGCGGACATATATATAAGAACATGTACCATACGCAGAGCTATTATCCCGAATGGATAGATGCCGAAGAGCTTACGTTCAGCGGAACGCGACTGCCCGACAACGGCAAGGACGTGAGCGGATGGGGCTCTTACTATGTTCTCTACTCATATCCGTGGGGCTATGCCGACAATCATCCCAACGACTCTATCGGTCTTAACAGCTTCGACATAGGCTGGGCTGTGGACAGTCAGGGTAACAAAGTCAGTCTGCCGGGAGCCGACTTCATACGTGTCTACACCGGCGTAAACCAGTATTGCGGATGGGTGGGCGAGACCTCTACCGAGATTTCGCGTGCGCAAGACCTGCACGTGCAGGCCGACATGCAGCCCAATGCGGCTCCCCTGACCATAAGACGAGCAAAACAGACAAATAAATAACAAACATGTTTAATTTTTAAAAGTTAAGTTCTTTATGAAGAAAAAGATTTACTTATTGTTGTTTGCACTGCTGTCGGGCGTGTTTGCCATTGCCCAGACAATAAAGGTGCAGGGCGTTCCGCGCAACATCAAGAACGGAACCGTAATGATGTCGGCCACCGACAACACGTGCGATGTCGACTTCTCTAAGATTACGCGCTGGATAGGCGAGGGCGACAAGCAGGCCGCGCTCGTCATCAAATGGAACGACAGCCGCGAGGAACGTCTCTACGTGTGGGGCTACCGCTGGACCGACGAGGCCGACGGCACGGGTGCAGCAATGCTCTGCAACATAGCAAAGAACGACCCTAACTTCATCGTTCTCGTTTATGGCAACACTCCTTACGGCACCACCATCGGCGGTGTGGGCTACGACTTTGACGGCGACGGATTCAGCATAACAAAGAACGGCGAGGCCGTGGAGCCTGATGAGGACGGACTGCTGCACACCACCAGCTACGACTTTGACAGCTATGTGTCGGCCGATGAGGACGACCTCTGGTTCTCAGGCTGGTATGACGGCTATCTGTCTTACTGGGTGTGCGACACTCCGGGCGAAGTGTTCGGCTACTCTAACGTGGGCGCAACGGGCCGCAAACTCGTCGACGGATGCGTTGACGGATGGTCGGCCGTGAGAGACATGAGCGACATGAACATGGGCAACATGATTGGCGAGTTGTATTATCTGCCCGCGCTGACGTCAGAGCCCGTGCTGGTTGACTACACCAAAGGCACGTTCATCGTGAACGAAGACTGGTATGGCCACCAGAACTCTACCGTAAACTTCCTCACAGACGAGGGCGAATGGGTTTACCGCGTGGTGCAGAAGGAGAATCCCGGCGTTGAGCTTGGAGCCACCGTGCAGTATGGAGCAATCTACGGCGACAAGTTCTTCATCATAGCCAAGCAGCCCAAAGATCCGGGCGCAAGCATCATGGGCGGCCGCATAACCATCTGCGACGCCAAGACAATGAAGGTGCTGAAGCAGATAGAAAACATTGCCGTTGACGACAATGGCTCAAGCATTGCCGACGGCCGCGGCTTCCTCGGAGTGGACGAGCATAAGGCATACGTAGGCACAAGCAACGGCATCTACGTTCTCGACCTCGACAAGCTGGAGATTACGGGCAGCGTAGGCGGAGCCGGAACAGACAGCGACGACCCGTATCAGCAGCTCTACGGCGGACAGATTGGCAACATGGTGCGCGTGAACGACCGCGTGTTTGCCGTTCATCAGAAGAACGGACTGCTCGTCATCAACCCCGCAACCGATGAAGTTGAAAAGACCGTTGAGGCTCCCGAGGGATGGGGCTTCGGCTCTGTGGTACTGTCGAAAGACGGCAACCTGTGGCTCAGTCTGGCTGCATCGTCAGGTTCAGGCCAGGCCGACACACGTATAGTAAAGCTCAATCCTGCAACACTCGAGCAGACCATCATAGAGTGCCCCGAAGGCATCTTCGGTCCGGCAAACTCATGGTATGCATGGACACCCGACTGCTTCTGTGCAAGCAAGCAGAACAACGTGCTCTACTGGAACGGCGGAAACAGCAGCTGGTTCAGCGGCAAGACCGTATATAAATACGACATCGACAGCAACACCTTCAGCACGTTCATCGACTATAACGACGACCCCGACGGCTGGCAGATCTACGGATGCTCGTTCCGCATAGACCCTGTTACCGACGAAGCCGTAGTAAGCCTCTACAAAGGCTACGGCGACCCGACCTACGTTGTGCGCAAATATGACAACGAAGGCAAGCAGATAGCTGAGTATTCAATGATAAGCAACTACTGGTTCCCGTCGCTTCCGGTATTCCCCGACAACGAGGCTCCTGTCGTTGCCGACATCGACCCCGTAAGCCTTACAACCGAGGACGGCACCACCGTTTCGCTGAAAGACGTGGCTACCGACGCCGACAACATGGATGCTGCCATCGTGAAGACCGTCAAGGAGGTGAGCGACGAAGAAGTGCTGAAGGCTGAAATGGCCGACGGCGACCTCGTGATAACTCCGCTCAAGGCTGGCAAGGCAGACATAACCATCCAGATCAACTCTAACGGCAAACTGGCTGAGACCGTTGTAAGCGTAGAAGTAACTGAGGCTACAGACATTGATGCCGTTGAAGGCGTCAAGGCTGAGGAAACTGGCCGCTACACGCTCGACGGCAAGATGCTCAACGCTCCGCAGCGCGGCATCAACATAATCCGTATGAGCGACGGCACAATCAAGAAGGTTATCGTGCGCTAAATCATGCAGCTGCATGCGCCCCTCGTGGCGCATCACACATCAACGGCACGCCCGGCATCGTATGTCAGGCGTGCCTTTTCTTTTTGTCGGTAAGTCATGATGAAGATGCGTAAATAATGGTCAAAACGAATTTTCAACCCCGTTTTCGCCTGTCTTTTACTCGCCTTTGTAACCTCTTGATATTCAGTGTGTTGCAAAAGGCCATGTTTTAGCCTCTAAAAGACCACCTTTTGCAGCCTGAAAGGTTACCTTTCGCAATGCAAAAGACGGCATTTCGCATTTCGTCTGCCGGCGTTCCGATTTTTTTAACCTTTATCCCTGCCGCGCCTTTCTCCGTGAGAAATATTTTCATTAACTTTGCATCCCGTCAGAGTAACATCCTTATAGCTTGCAAAAACAATGGAAAATAATTATGCTATACAGTTCCCCGAGATAATGAAGGGGAAGAAAATCCTTTATGTTCATGGTTTCAGTTCATCGGGACAGTCGGGCACTGTCGTCAAGATTCGCGAGATGCTGCCCGGCGCCACCGTGGTGGCTCCCGACCTGCCGCTGCATCCTGCCGAGGCCATGGACCTGCTTCACCATACTTGCGAGACTGAAAATCCCGACCTGATTATCGGTACGTCGATGGGCGGAATGTATGCCGAGATGCTCTACGGATACGACCGCATATTGGTAAACCCTGCCTTCCAGATGGGCGACACCATGCTGAAGCATGGCATGCTGGGCAAGAACACCTTTCTTAATCCCCGTCAGGACGGCGTTCAGGAGTTTATCGTAACCAAGTCTCTCGTGGAAGAGTATAAGGAGATTACCGCCAAATGCTTTGCCGGCGTAACCGATGAGGAGAGCTGCGACAGGGTGTTCGGACTGTTCGGCGACGAAGACCCAGTGGTGCATACGCGCGACCTGTTCTCGCAGCACTACCGCAACGCCATCAGCTTTCACGGCGAGCATCGCATGAACGACAAGATATTGCTCCACTCTGTGCTGCCCGTAGTGCAGTGGATAGACGACAGACAGGAGCATCGCGAGCGCCCTATAATATACGTAAGCATCGACACGCTGCGCGACGCGCGCGGCAAGCAGATGTCGAGCGCTATGAAGGCGTTCCGCTATCTCTTTGAGCATTACGCCATGTATATCGTTGCTCCGTCGCCTGCCTACAACCCTGAATACATTGCCGAAGTGATGCGCTGGGCAGAAGACGTGGTAAACGTTCCGGCATGGCAGCACCTTGTGTTCACCAACCGCAAGGATCTTATCTACGGCGACTACCTCATCGACCCGTCAGAAGAGTATGGCGCAGCTGACTTTATGGGCACGCTAATCAAGTTTGGAAGCGACACATTCAAGACTTGGGAAGAGATAATAGAATTTTTCAGCAGGCTGGGAGGACAATGATAATTCATAATTGGCTAATGCCGAACTTCGTTTCACAATTCATAATTCATAATTGGGCGGGTGTTATTCTATAACAATATACGATATAGGGTGATGTCTCGTTTAAATTGTGAAACGAAGTTCGGCATTAGCTAATTATGACTTATAAACGTGAATTATAAAATCGTGAATTGTGAATTATAAAGACGTTAATAGTGAACTCTTTTCTCGCGTTTTAGAACTTACGCGCCTTTATGATACTGCCGATGCTAAGAGCGTCAACAAGATGGCGCACGAGACGCTGGTGCTGACTTGTCATGAGGGACTGCGCGACACGGGACAGGCCTTCGGTAACCTCTTTTCGCAGGTAGACTATCTGTGCAAGAGGCACAACGTCAAGCTGCCCGACTGGATTGCAGTTCAGGCCATGCGCCGCCATACCAACAGCAGTGAGCCGCTCTCGCGCGAAGATTTCTTCTACGATATGCGCGCCCTCAGCCGCTTCATCTCTGCCGTTACGGGCACCGACGTGCCGGGCGAGCTGCTCCGTGTGCTGCCTGCCGAGCGCAAGCCTTACACCAAGGCCGAAGGCACCGACGTAAGATACGTGAGATGTATCGTAAGAGGGTTCGACGACAAATATATCTATGTGTCTGCCGAGGAGGTGCTCGGCGGAGCCATGCTTGCTGCCGACTATACGGCAGACGACCTAACTTATCTCTCCGAACTGCTGCGAGAGGGAATGCAGCTCAACCTGCTCGACTGCAAGCTCGAAGGCTCATGCACATACAGCGGCAGCGAGGGCGACGTGAAATGCGACATCATCGTGCCTTCGCTCGTTATCGTTGAGCCCGACTATCTTATCGACATCAGCTCAATATCCGCATGCTTTAAGGAGTACGGCCACCATCCGCTGATATACACCCTCGACCGAATGAAGCCGCGCGCCAACAGTCAGGCAATACTCCTCGGTAATCTTGCCGGCAGCGTGCTCGACGATATTATCAACAGTCACGGCACCTACAATATGGCGTCTACGTTGAAAAAGAGTTTCAGCGAGAAGGCTCTCGAATATTCAACCTGCACCGACTTCAATCCTGCCGTGTTCAAGGCAAATGCCGCCGTGCAGGCATCCAATATCAACGCCGCCGTTACGGGCATGTTCGGCGAATACGACCGCAGTCGCGTTGTGCTTGAGCCGTCGTTCGTCTGCGAGCGTCTTGGCCTTCAGGGCCGTGTCGACCTCATGACCACCGACTTCCGCCTGCTTGTTGAGCAGAAGTCGGGGCGCAACCTCAACATTGAGCGCGCCGCACAGTCGGGCGGCAAGGGCCTGCAGCTTGAGCCTCATTATGTTCAGCTGCTGCTTTATTACGGCGTGCTGAGATACAACTTCAATCTTGGTTTCAACAAGACAGACATCCGTCTGCTCTATTCTAAATATCCCCCGGCACAGGGCTTCCTTGCCGTGGCCTTCTATCGCAAGCTCTTCGCTGAGGCCATCAGTCTGCGCAACAAGATTGTCGCTGCCGACTTCGACATAGCCCTCGACGGCTTCGACAGCGTGCTGCCCGAGCTTACGCCCGCCACGCTCAACACCACAAAGACCGCTTCGTCGTTCTTTCAGCGCTACCTCCTGCCGCAGATAGAGACCGTAACGGGGCCGTTGGCAGCCATGCCGCCGCTTGAGCGCGAGTATTTCTGCCGCATGATGACGTTCGTATATCGTGAGCAGCTCTTAGGCAAGGTAGGCTCGCAGGAAGGCGTAACGAGCTGTTCGGCAGACCTCTGGAACATGCCGCTGGCAGAGAAGCTGGAGACCGGCAACATATACACCGGCCTGACAATAAAGGCAAAGGAGTGTGCCGAAGGCAGTTCCGTGCCCGACCGCATAACGCTCTCCGTGCCCGGACAGGGCGAGGGCTTCTTGCCAAACTTCCGCCGCGGCGACATGATTTATCTCTATCAGTATCGTGCCGACAGCGTTCCCGATGTGCGCAACGCCATACTTTACAAGGGAAACATTGACGAGCTGCACACCGACGAGATAACAGTGGTGCTGACAGACGGACAGCAGAACCCCGACGTTCTGCAGGTTCAGCATCCTGAGGATATGCCCGACGACATGCATAAGGCAATGGTATATGCCGTAGAGCATGCCGGAACAGATGCTTCGGGCAGCAGCGGAGCGCGCGCATTGCTTGAGTTTGTAACCGCTCCCGACGACCGACGCAGTCTGCTTCTCGGTCAGCGTGCCCCTCGCAGAAACGAAAGCGTAAGGCTCACAAAGAGTTATAACCCAAGCTACGACGACATACTGCTGGCCGCAATGCAGGCATCCGACTATTATCTGCTCGTCGGTCCGCCCGGCACGGGCAAGACATCAATGGCTCTGAGGTTTATGGTTGAAGAGGAACTTACGCGCCCCGGTGCGTCGGTTTTGCTCATGGCATACACCAACAGGGCCGTAGACGAGATATGCGCAATGCTCGAAGACGCCTCGCTCGACTATCTGAGGCTGGGCAGCGAATATAGCTGCGACCGCCGTTTCAAGCATCGTCTTATTGGCGAGGCAGTGCGCAACTGTCCCCGTCTGTCCGACATCCGCGAGCGCATAGCCTCAGTGCGCATCATCACCGCCACCACGTCAATGCTCATGTCGCGGCCTTTCGTGTTCAGCTTGAAGCACTTCTCGTTGGCCATTGTCGACGAGGCGTCGCAGATACTTGAGCCGGGACTTATCGGTCTGCTTGCCGCCCACGACCATGAAGGCGGCGTGCGCACACGTTGCAGCATCGACCGCTTTATCCTTGTAGGCGACCATAAGCAGCTGCCGGCTGTGGTGCTGCAGAGCGAAACCGAGTCGGCTGTGAGCAGCGAGTCGCTGCGTGCCATCGGACTCGACAACTGCCGCAACTCGCTCTTTGAGCGTCTGCTGCGCACGGAGCGCGCCGCCGGCCGCACAGAGTTTACAGGTGTGCTGCGCCGTCACGGCCGTATGCATCCTGACGTGGCCGAGTTCCCCTGCCGTGAGTTCTACGCCAGCGAGCATCTCGAGCCTGTTCCGCTGAAGCATCAGAAGGAGACGTCGCTCAATTATGCCGACACAGGCCTTACAGACAAGCTTGACACGCTGCTGCGCACTCACCGCATGATCTTCATTCCGTCGCAGCCGTGCCGCCGTCCCGATGTGTCCGACAAGGTGAACACAAGCGAGGCAACCATAGTGGCCGACCTTCTGAGCCGTCTTTACTCTATGCTCGGCAGCAGTTTCAGCGCATCCAGGAGCGTGGGCGTAATAGTGCCTTACCGCAATCAGATAGCCGTGATACGCAAGGAGATTGAGAAAACCGGGATAAAGGAGCTTGAAGACATATCCATAGACACCGTAGAGCGCTATCAGGGCAGCCAGCGCGACGTGATAATCTATTCGTTCACGGTGCAGAACAGGTGGCAGCTTGAGTTTCTTGCAGCCAACTGCTTCATGGACGACGCACGCATCATAGACCGCAAGCTGAACGTGGCCATGACCCGTGCGCGCCGCCAGATGATAATGACAGGCAATGTTGAGACGCTCAGCCATAACGCAGTCTTCCGCGAGATGATAAGCTATGTGGAGTCGAAAGGTGGCCTGTTCAGATATTACGAATAGCCTTTCATGACGGCGTTTGCGGTTGTTCAGCCGTTGGTGTATTGAAAAATGCCTCTTGACATCTGTCGTCGTGAATGGAGAATAAATACAAAAAAGTTTTTCTCAGAAACTCATCACTCGTCACATTGCAGCATAACTTTCAGTTAGTCAGATTGTTGCAGTGTGATGAGTTGCCGTCCGCACTCATCACGCCGGCAGCGTAAAGCCCTTGATGTGATGAGTCGGCAAGTCAAAACGTCACACCTTAAGGCGTTGAATATTAGAGCGTTACAGGCAGATGTGACGAGTGATGAGTTTCTGAGAAAAACTTTTTTGTTTAATAAACATCGGCCTTTTGCAGCGCAAAAGCTATCCTTTTATGCTGCAAAAGGCCGTGTTTTATGGTGCAAAAGCATACCTTTTACAATGCCGTTTGGGGTGTTTTGTAATACAGAAACATAACTTCTGCGTTATGCTCACGGCCATTCAACATTGCGGATATGCAGAAACGATGTTGCCGTTAAATGACTTTCGGCATAATCTTCGTTACGTTTTAATATCTTAGAAGAATGTTTCGGGCTCGCGTCTTGCCGAGAATGCCGCTGTAAATTTAGCCGCTGCTTCGGCATAAGCGGGCAGATATATGGCGCGCGAGCCGTGAGGACAAACCACCACGCAGCGTCCGCATGCAATACATTTGGATGTATCTGTGCTGCAAGGGTCGCTCTCGCTTATCGCGCCGGCAGGGCAGAGCCTTACGCAAGTCATGCATTTGGTACATGTGTTCTTGTCGCCCGTTGGGCACATCGGCACTTTGTGAGCCTCCCTATACGGGCGGTTGCCCTTCACTTCCGGATTGCCCAAGGCGTCTGTTCCGGCAGCATCGGCGAGCAGTTGGGCACATCTCTTTCCGAATGCGGCAGCCTTTTCAAGGTCGGCAGCATCGGGACGGCCCTCAGCAACCTTCGGGAATATGCAGTGGCGGCCTATGAACGCGCCGGCGGCAAACGTGTGGAAGCCGTTGCCGTTGAGCGTGTCTTTTATCTCGAGCAGCGCGTCGTCGTAGTCGCGGTTGCCGTAGACGCACACCGCAACGGCAGGAGTGTTGTTGCCGTGAACCATCTTCAGCGCCTCGGCGGCAGCCTCGGGTATGCGTCCCACGTAGACAGGAGCGCCAACGATGAGCATACTGTTGTCGCCGCTGAGCCTTATTTCGCTCTCGGGCAGGGCGTTGGTTATGTCGTGTTCAATGATGTTTCCGCCAATGGCTTTGGCTATTTCCCTTACTATTGTGCGTGTGGTGTAGGTAGCACTGAAGTACACCACGTGAATGTCCGTTATGTTCATAATCTGTTTTTTTGTATAAAATGAAGCCGATAAAATGTTTCTCTATGCAAATGTAAGAATAAAAAATGCACGGCGCAAGCATACGCCCCGTGATTTTTATGTGTTGAGGCTGCGTGCCGTGCGGTGTGCCTGTAGCTGTGAGGCATGAGCAGACGTCGTTGCGGCGTGTGCCGGAATATAAAAAAGTAAAAGATATAACATTATCCATGATATGGGTATGCAGGTTAATGCCGATAATAGTTATCTTTGCAGCGTGCAGTAAAACGGCCGCTCTGCGGTGCCGGAGCGGTCATGGTTAGGGCACAAATGAAACGACAGTTAATGAAAAAAGGACAATATATCATTATGACATTGAATGACTTTTTGGCTTATGTGGCCACAGGCAAACCGCTGAACACACCCGAGATATGCAGTTTTATGGACGAGATGAGCAACGAGGCGCGCCGCGTTACGTTCAGGCTCAACGCCGAGTTTCACACTCAGGAGGAAGTAAGGTCGCTGCTCTCAGAGATTATGGGATATAGCGTTCCCGACACGCTGAGAGTGTTTCCGCCGTTTTATACCGATTTCGGCAAGAACATACACATAGGCGAAAACGTGTTTATCAACGCCTGCTGCCACTTTCAGGATCATGGAGGCGTAACCCTTGGCGACGGCTGTCAGATAGGCCACAACGTGGTGTTTGCCACGCTCAACCATGGACTTGAGCCCGAAAATCGCCGCTTCACTTATCCTGCTCCGATAGTCTTGGGGCGCAATGTGTGGGTAGGTTCTAATGCGACGATACTTCAGGGCGTTACGATAGGCGACAATTCGGTGGTTGCTGCCGGAGCCGTGGTAACCAGGGATGTGCCTGCCGACACGATAGTTGGCGGCGTTCCGGCGCGCGTGATAAAGCATATCTGACGCTGTCAGGCTATAAACGGCTCTCAGCGAGGCTTGGGGTCTCGTAATGAAATATGTGTAAAAAGGGTAAAATAATCAGTAAATGTGGTATCGTGGCGACGGAGGATATGTGCTAACTTTGCACCGTAACCAAAACATGATAGCATGAAACTGATTAATGTAACAATGATTGCGGCGGCTATGTTGATGGCCGTATGCAGTCAGATAAAAGCTGAAGAGAATATGAAAAACGTACTAAACGAAAAGCAGCAGTGCATGGCTGCCATTGCATGCCTTGAGGCAAAGGGCGACATCGACGGTCTGACTGTCGCCATCAACGCAGGATTTGACGCCGGACTTACCGTGAGCGAGATTAAGGAAGCCCTGTCGCAGTTGTATGCCTACACGGGATTTCCGCGCAGTCTTAACGCCCTTGGCACACTGCAGAGCGTTGTCAACAGCCGCCGTCAGCAGGGCAAGGCGTGCGAGGAGGGCAAGGATGCCGACCCGATGGCAGAAGGATACGACGCACTGAAACAGGGAACGGAGGTGCAGACCAAGTTGAGCGGCAAGCCGTTTACTTATGATTTCGCTCCCGCCACCGACTATTATCTGAAGGCTCACCTGTTTGGTGACATCTTTGCGCGCAACAATCTCACTCACGCCGAGCGCGAGTTGGTTACCGTAAGCGCGCTGTCAGGCTTGCAGGGCGTTGAGCCGCAGCTGCAGTCGCACGTCAGCGGAGCGCGCAACATGGGGCTGAAGGACGACGAGATACGCTCAATACCGGCCACGCTTGCTGCCCGTGTGGGCGAGGTTGAGGCATGGCGCGCAGCCAAGGCCATTGCGGCAGTGTTCGGAGAGCCGTTTGATGAGGGCAAGCCCGTGGAGCAGATGATGTTCCCAAAAGGCGACTTCAATTCGGCTTATGCCCAATATTTCATCGGCAACAGCTATCTTGCACCGCTCAGTCAGGGCAAGGTGCCCGTGTCGAACGTAACCTTTGAGCCCCGCTGCCGCAACAACTGGCACATCCATCACAAAGGAATACAGATGTTGATATGCGTCGGCGGCACAGGCTGGTATCAGGAGTGGGGCAAGGATGCCCGAATGCTGAAGCCCGGAGATGTGGTTGAAATACCCGAAGGCGTTAAGCATTGGCACGGCGCAACCAAAGACAGCTGGTTCCAGCACGTAACGTTCACCGTTGCCGAAGAGGGCGCGTCGAACGAATGGCTCGAGCCGGTTACGGATGAAGAATATGACAAACTGTAACTTTCAACATGTCTTTATAACCATAACACCCCGCAGACAATAGCCTGCGGGGTGTTATGTTTTGTTGCTTATGACATTATGTAAGTCGCCGTTCACTTATGTCCTGTGATGTTGCCGGCTTTTATTTCGCTATATATAAAACATCATTTAAGATGCTTCAGCATCCATTCCATCTGTCCGTATTCAGTGTCGTCAGATGTCCAATGCTCGTTGATGGGCGTCAGCAGCGCCTCTTTCGGACAGTTTAGAGTGTTCCATACGGCATAGCTTGTTGTCGGCGGACAAGTGTTGTCGTTATATCCCCATGTCATATAAGTGTCGGCTTTCACGTGGCGTGCAAAGTTTACGACGTCATAATAAGCCATGGTCTTCATGTTGTTCTCGGTGAGCATGCCCTCAATGCGGTTGAAGTGAGGATATCCGCCGGTAAGTCCGGCGCTGTATGCCGCCATGTCGCTCAGCGCGGGATGATTGACTATGCATTGCGTCACGCGGCTGTCAAGTCCGGCAGCCACCAGTGCAAGCGCTCCGCCCTGACTGCCTCCCTGCACGATTACGTTGCGTCCGTCCCATTCAGGCAGCTGCGTCAGCAAGTCGATGCAGCGCACAAGAGCCAGATAGACGCGCTTCATGTAGTAGCGGTCGCGGTTGTCTATGCCGTTGGCAAGATAGCCGTTCTCCTTGCCATTGAATGCTTTGGATATGTCGTTGAACATCTCCTGGCTCATTCTCGGGTCGAGTCCGTGAATCTCCATCTCCATTCTTATACATCCGTTCTCGGCATAATACTTGTGGCGCAGCGGCTCCTTTATGGTCTTTATGCCTGCTCCGGGAGGGCACAGCACCACCGGACAGCTTCCCTTTGCGGCGTTTTTGGGATAAAAGAGATAGGCGTATACGGCCTGTTTCTGCTTGTTCAGCGTCAGTTTCACGAGGTAACAGTCAATCTTGTCGGTGCAATATTCGTCGGCTCTTTCCTTTGTATATTTCAGCGGAACGGCCCTCATGTCCTCAATGTTCTTGTTCCAGAAGTCCATAAAGTCGGCAGGCTCCTTGGTGTAAGGCCTGATTTTATCTACCGAGAATCCCACTTTTATGTGATGTTCGTAGGTCTTGCCGTCAACCGTGGCTTTCAGTCTGAGGTCGCGGAAGCCCGGAGTCTTTCTCGTTCCCATGTCAATCGTGGCCCTTCCGCCGTTGAGTTTCACAGAGCCTTCCTTGTCAGCCTCCAGCATGTCGTCGGCTATTTCGTAGTTCACCTTGCAGTCTCTCGGTATGCCGTATTTATACAGCTGCACCTCAATCTTAGCCTTTTCGCCCGTCTGATAGAGCCAGTCGGCATGGTCGGGCACGGTCAGCCACAGATAGTCAGAGCGGTAAGGATAGTTTTCGGCTGCGGCGTTGAGCCATGCAGCAACGGCAAAGATAAGCGTAAAAACAATTCTTTTCATTGGTTGTAGTATATTAGTTTTTGTGCAAAGGTAATGCAAACAGCCTTAACGGCAAAATAAATCAAGGCTAATCAGCATTTTTGTTGAGGCTTTGGTGAGGGGGAATTGATGGGAGGGATGGGACTTATGCGACTATGTAAACTAATGATTTTTGGGTATGGGGATGTTTGTTATTGGGGTATTTGGGTGCATTGCGGCACCCAAATGTTTACTGTCCGCCGTCAGCCGTTGCGGTATTCATGGGGCGTGCAGCCTGTAATCTTCTTGAAAACCGTGTTGAAACAGCTCTCGGCACAGAAGCCAAGCATCGATGCTATGTCGCCTGCCGTCATGTCGGTAGACAGCAGCAGTTCCTTTGCCATCAGTATCCGCCTCAGCTGTATGTATTCGCTCACGCTCTTTCCCGTCTCGTGCTTCATCATGTCGTTGAGATATTCGGCCGACATTTTCAGTTCGGGCGCTATCCGGCATGCCGTCAGCATGCTCTGCGTGGCGGCCTTGCCCGAGCGCAGAAAGCCGTCTATTATGCCGTCAACGGTCTTTATTGCAGCCGTGTTGGCCTCGTGGCGGGTGATAAACTGGCGCGTGTAGAACCGCTGACAATAGTTGAGTAGCAGTTCGATGCAGTTGCTTATTATTGCCTTGCTGTATTCGTCTACGCCCCATTTCAGCTCGCAGTCGATGCCGTCGAGACATCTGCCTATCACCTTCAGTTCGCAGCACGACAGATGGAGCGCCTCGTCCGTGTGGTATTTAAAGAACGAGAAGTCCTTTATCCTCATGCCCAGCGGCGTGCATCTTATTATGTCCGGATGAAATATCAGTATCCTTCCGCCGCACTGTCTGAGGTCTATCTCGCTTGCAGGCATGGCAAACGTCATGGTGGCTTCGGAGAAGTCGTAGTAGTGCTGTCCGCATTTGCCGGCGGTGCATCCGTCGCTCACCACCTTCACCGCATAGCAGTCGGTGGCCATGTTGCGGCAGCTGCTCTTGCCCGACATGTCTATCAGGCTCACCTGCGGATGCCTCGTCTCCTTGTCGAAGGCGCGGTTGCACTCGCACACATAGTTTGTCGTGTCGCAGATATGGCGCATTGTGTCTCTCGTCATCTTGTCTTTTCAGCGTTAGCCGTCATCGTCCTACACCGAAGCCTTGCGGTATTCGCTCGGCGTCATGCCCGTGTTGCGCTTGAAGTAGCGGTTAAAGTGCTGCGAATACTGGAAGCCCAGACCGTAGCTTATCTCGTTGATAGTCTTTCGTGTGCCCAGCAGTTCGTCCTTTGCCAGGTCCATAATCTTGTTCTGTATATATTCCTGCGGCGTGCGTCCCGTCTCGCGCTTGATGAGGTCGCCGAAGTAGTTGGGCGACAGGAAGCATTTCTCTGCAAAATATTTCACCGTAGGCAGACCGTTCACTGCGGCCGTATCGCCCTCGAAATAGCCGTCGAGCTCGTTCTCAAACTTGGTCAGAATGTCGCGGTTAACCACCTTACGGGTGATAAACTGGCGCTCGTAGAACCTCATGCAGTAGTCGAGCAGCAGTTCGATGTTGCGGCATATCAGCTTCTTGCTGTGGTTGTCTATCGGGCGTTCGGTCTCAATCTTGATTTTCTCGAGACAGTCCTTGTATATCATCTTCTCCTGTTCCGACAGATGGAGCGCCTCGGTTGACGAATAAGAGAAGAACGAATACTGCTTTATCTCCTGTCCAAGCGACGTGCCGCGTATGAGGTCGGGGTGAAAGAGCAGGCCGAGAGCGTTGGGCTCATAGTCGGGTCTGTGCTTTACATGTACGACCTGTCCGGGCGCAAAGCTCGTAACCGTGCCCTCCTGATAGTCGTAGGGCATGCGGCCGTAGGTTATGTCGCCGCAGTAAGTCTGCTTCAGGAACAGGGCGTAAACGCCGTAATAGTAAGACACCTCCTGCGGAAATGCCTTCTTGTCGGCCTTCTTCAGGTCTACCACTGCCACGAGCGGATGCTTCGTCTCAAAGCCCATCGCCTTGTTGTATTCGTCGATGGAGTTGAATTTTATCAGGTTTTCCATGCTCAAATAGTTTATTCTTTCTTGTTGAACTTCAGCCGGCTGCAGCGCAGAGGGGCTTATGCCGTGTTGCCTGCTGCTCGCCGATGCTAATGCAAAGATACTTCTTATCGGCATAACAGCGTGTGTACGATTTACTGAATTTGTTATATTTATTACTTTTTCAGCAGTTTTTCGCCTCCTTATCGCATATTGTTATGCCAAATGTTTACCTTTGTGTAGAATTTCACAAATGTTTATGCACACACCCGGTTACCGTTTCCGCCGTGCCATGAGGCTGTTGCCCGTGTTGCTGTCTTTGGCAACATGCGCCGGCGTTTATGCCCAAGACTCGCTCAAATACAGACGCCACGACCTGGCGCTGACCATAGGACGCACCGACAGCAGCGCGGTGCGCACATCGTATCTTAACGTCGGTCTGCTCGGCGGAGCCGCCCGTCTGCACGGCTTCCAGCTCAACGCCATGACCTCGTTTGCCGGCAGGGAGATGCACGGAGTGCAGCTCTCGGGACTTTCAAGTGTTGCAATGAACATGCGCGGCGTGCAGCTTTCAGCGTTCAGCAACGTCAGTCTGTCGCCCTTCAGGGGCCTTCAGCTTGGCGGAGTTACCAACATATCGCGCGGCGTGGGCGGCGGAATGCAGCTCTCCGTGCTGGCCAACATCAGTTCGAAGGTGATGCGCGGCGCACAGCTCGGCACGTATAACTATGCCGACACGCTGCGGGGGTGGCAGATAGGACTGGCCAATGTCTGCATGGAACATCCGCACGGCGTGCAGCTCGGACTGGTAAACTACAGCCGCGACACAGTGGCGCACAAGATAGGACTGGTGAACATCAACCCCAAGACGAAGGTAGACTTCATGTTCTTTGGCGGCAACAGCAGCAAGATTAACGCCGCATTCAGGTTCCGTAACCGCAGCACTTACAGCATAGTTGGTGCCGGAACGCATTACATGGGGCTTGACGAGAAGTTCTCGGGCGCGCTGTATTACCGCCTTGGACAGTATTTCAACCTCGGCCGCCGGTGGTCGCTCAGCGCCGATGCGGGCTTCTTTCACATAGAGACCTTTCAGCACAATTCGGCCGACAAGCCCGAACGCCTATACTCGCTGCAGCTGCGCGCCAACGTAGACTACAGGCTCAACGACAACATCGGGCTGTTTGCGTCGGCCGGATATGGCTTTACGAGATATTATGAGCATAACAGGAAATACCGCAACAGGGCCATAGTTGAGGCGGGACTGACCTTTGCCTACAACCGCGGCGGACTGAAGAGCAGGGCAAGTGATGACGAAACGGAGGCAGGTGTAGCTGATTCGGTGTCGATATATGCCTTCGACAACCCTGAGAACATGAAGAAACGGCCGTGGAAGGCGGCTGCCGAGGCTGTCGGAATAAACGTGCTTGTGAACTGCTTCGACCGCTTTGTGCTGTGCGAAGACTTTGCCAAGGTTAATCTGAGCAGCATCAAGGAGAACTTCAAGACGGGCTTTGTGTGGGACAACGACCAGTTTTCAACCAACCTGTTTGCCCATCCTTACCACGGCGGACTATATTTCAACGCCGCCCGAAGCAACGGCCTGAGCTTCTGGGAGTCGGCTCCTTATGCTCTTGGAGGCAGCCTGATGTGGGAGCTGGCGTGCGAGGTTGAGCCGCCTGCAATAAACGACCTCATGGCGACAACCATCGGCGGAATATGCATAGGCGAGGTAACCCACCGCGTGTCTAACCTCATTTACGACGACCGCGAGCGCGGCATGCGCCGCTTTCTGCGCGAGTTTGCCGGTGCGCTGGTGTGTCCCATCCGTGCGTTCAACCGCATATTGAGCGGCGATGCGTGGCGTGTGCGCCATGATTATTACAAATATCACGACTACAGCCGTATTCCCGTAGACTTCACCGTGTCTGTCGGCGACCGCTATCTTGCCGACGAGGGCGGACTGTTCAGGGGCGAACACAATCCGTATGTTGACCTGTGGCTGCGCTACGGCGACGCATTCAACGGCGAGGAGAGCAAGCCTTACGACTATTTTACGGCCAACGTAACCTTCGGACTCAGCGGCAATCAGCCGCTTATAAGCAGCGTTCATCTGTTAGGAAAGCTGTGGGGCGTAAACTTCTACGACGAAGACGAGATGACGGCGGTGTTCGGTCTGTTCCAGCATTTCAACTATTACGACTCTGAAGCCGTTAAGGAAGGCACGTCGCGTGTGCCTTACCGTATATCAGAGGCTGCCAGCTTCGGTCCCGGTCTTATCTACCGCTTTCCTAAAGTTGGCAACGTAGGGCGCATGGAGCAGCGCCTTTTTCTCGACGCCATATTGCTCGGAGGCTCGCTGAGCGACTATTACAACGTGATAGACCGTGACTATAACATGGGCAGCGGATTTAGCGCGAAGGCACAGACCGTGCTGGAGTTTCCGCGCTTCGGCAAGTTTACGCTCAACGCCGACTTCTACAGCATATACACATGGGTGGGATATGAGGGCAAGGACCTTGAAAACACCGACCCGCTGCACCTCAACGTGCAGGGCGACAAGAGCAGTGCGGCGCTGCTGGTGGTAAATCCGCGCCTGCAGGTTTATCTCAGAAAGAACTGGAGTCTCGACCTGTTTGCATCGTATTATATGCGCGAAACGAGATATAAATACCACGACAACGTGCGCTCGGAGACCTTTGAGGTGAGGATGGGACTTAGCTACAGCTTCTGATAATGTCATGTCTGTGGCGGAAAAACAATGGCAATGACATGCCGTCGGCATGGTTTAATGTGGCTTGTTGCTGCCTTTTGATTTGTCTGTATGAAGAACAAATATGGAATGTGTCGCATTTAATGGTTAACAACCGTTAAGTGTGGCACATTCTGTTTAACATAAAAGTGCGAAAAACGGCTTGTGAAATCTTTTTCGCAGGTTTTCGGCCGAAAAATCGGCGTTTTCTTGTAATTTGTGTAATGTATTGTCAGTCAATGGGTTATTGCTTTATACCTATTGAATGGCCATAAATTAAATTATAAGAGACGGCCTTTTACATTGCAAAAGGCCGTCTCTTGCAGTGTAAAAGGCCGTGTTTCGTATGGTGAAAGGCTGCTTTTAGCAACCCGTTTCACTGCTTTATCATCTGTATTTTAGTGTAAAATCGTGCAGAATAGTATGCCTGCTTGTATTTGATAAGCATATTCGCACATTTTGAAGGCATTTGTCTTTTCTAAAAGGCGCACTTCTGACGCATATCGAAATGTTAACACTCGTCGACTTAATGTTAACGGATGTTTAGCTGATAGAAGTATTTCCACAGCGGCGCAGCCATCAGACTCTGTTTTATTTCGTCGTTCACGAGCAGTTGCATCACCTCGTCCTTGGTCATAACATGCACCTCGATGTCCTCCGTTCGGTCGAGGTGCTGACTGCCAACCTTCTCAACTCCCGTAGCCACAAAGCAGTGGGTTATGTTGTTGGTGGTGCTTGTGTTGCCCGATACGGCCATCAGTTCGTGCCATTCTCCTCCGGCATAGCCCGTTTCTTCTAGCAGTTCGCGGCGCGCGGCGGCCTCAGGGTCTTCGCCTTTCTCGCACACGCCGGCAACAATCTCGAAGCAAGTCTGGTCTATTCCGTGGCGATATTGTCTTATCATCACCATGTTGCCGTCGGTTGTCAGCGCTATCACGTTGATCCATGTGGGGTATTCCAGCACGTAGTATTCATCGTTAACGACGCCGTTGGGCAGTTCCACGGTGTCGCGGCGAGCCGTCAGCCACGGCCTTTGTATAAGATATTCGCTTTTCAGCGTCTTCCATTTCATTTTGTCTTCCATAATATATCTCCTTTATGTCTTTATTTTCCCTGTGTTTGGGTTTGTTCCGTTTGTATGTCGTATTTATCAGTCCTGCGGCATATTGACCGTCTGAAGCCGGCAGTGCGTTCAAATGTCATTTCTTTGCCTGTGGCAGGATGGCGGAAGGTTATTGCCTCAGCGTGCAGATACAGACGGTCGGCAGGGTGGCCGTAGAGGCTGTCGCCTGCTATCGGTGTGCCAAGTCCGAGCCTGTGTGCACAGTGAACGCGCAGCTGGTGGGTGCGTCCGGTGTGCGGAAACAGCTCTATCAGCGTGCGTCCTGCTGCCTGTCCGATAATCTTATAGTCGGTTACGGCAGCCTTTCCGTTGTCGGTGTCCACCTTCTGATACGGGCGGTTAAGCGGGTCGGCGATGAGTGGCAGACTTATTCTGCCGCTTGTTGGCGCCTTGGGTGTGCCGTCGAGCAGTGCCACATAGCGCTTGCTGATGCTTCTTTGGCAGAACTGCTCCTGCAGGTTCTTGTATGCCTCTGGCGTCTTGGCAAGTATTATCAGTCCCGATGTGTCCATGTCGAGGCGGTGAACGGGCACAGGCTCGCTGCCTTCGGCATATCTGCTGCCTATCAGTGACGCTGCCGACTGGCGGTCAGACCTGCCTCTGACAGACAGCATTCCGGCAGGTTTGCATGCCACGATGAGCCATTCGTCTTCATAAACAATCTCGGGCTGCCGCTGTTCGGGCGCCTGTCGCGGGTCAGGATCAACGTCGAGGCCCTGCAGCATATGCGTTAATATGGGCAGACATTTGCCTCGGCAGGCAGGATAATAGTGCAGATGGTGGCGTATTTCGCTCTTTGGCGAGTCGCCCCACCAAAACTCCGCCATGCACACCGGGTGCAGATGGTTGAGATAGGCATGCTGAAGTAGCTTTGGAGCGCAGCAGTCGCCGGCTCCTGCGGGCGGCACGTGCTGGGGCGTGTCGGCAAATATTGAGCAGAGTCCGCGCCGCTCTCCGCGTGCATTGAGCATGTTGTATTGTTCAAAGAGCCAGTGTTGCAGACTGTCTGACATTGCCTTACGCTTAGCTTTCAGTTGCCTTATCTCGTCCTGAAACGGCTTTAGCCGTGCCTCACATTCGGCCATTTGTTCTCTGTTCCGCTTCTTCATGCGGTGCAGTTCTGCCTTCATAAAGCGGCTTTCGTTCAGCATCTGTTCCTCCTCTTCGGGCGTTATGGGCGCGCCGCTCAGCCTTTTTGCGTCGCGTGCTGCCTTTGCTTCCTTTATTTTCAGCCGGTATTGTTCCTCCTTAGCGGCAGTTTCGGTCTTGCAACTCTCAAGTTCATGCAGTGCGTTGAGATAGCTTTCGCCCTTCTCAATGCCGTCAATCGTGCGGTTTATGGCCGAAATACGTGCCTCGTTGGTCTTGAAATATCCGTCAACGGGCGTGGCATCGAACACCGGCGGCACAAAATAAGGATGCTCGTTGCTGCCGTCGAGCAGTCCTGAGAATGCCGCCGTGAAGCCCAGTCGGCCTTCTCCGTCCTCAGCGACAAGCACCCCGAACATCTTGCCGTGCTGCAGTTCGTCGCGCCATTTGTCCACTCCTGCTATATATCTCTGCACCTCTCCGGCGGCGAGCAGGCACAGCGGATGAGGCTCGTAGCAGAAAGGGAAGGTGAATTTCTGCGGCTTCGGTATATCGGTGTGTATGGGATGAAACTCTGTAAGCATGATGCAAAGATACGTAAAGACCGCAGCTGAGCCAAATGTAAGCCGCAGTTTTTTGACCGCTCCGTGTCTCCACGGGCAGTGTATGCATGCAGACCGCCCGGCGGTATGGCAGGCATCGGCTCTCCGTCTGACTGGGATTTATTGGCGGTTTGGGTATGCTGGCCTGAATGAATGTGCGGCTTGGGACTGTTGGCGAGGTCGTTCAGCGCTGCGTTCGGTTAAGGGCTGTAATCCCAAATCTGGGATTATACCGCACATAGCTTTATCAATTTTGTGCCTTTCTGCTTTCAGTCTGTCTTTTTGTTTTTATCGGTGTCTTTTAGTTAGCTTCTTCTTGACATAGTCCGCTATGCCTGCGAGAAATCTAACCAAAATCCGTTCAATATAAAGCAAAAATCCAGACCGAATACTAAAAACCGATTTTGGATAAACGGAACGAGGCATCCCGACCATTCGGGATGCCTCGTTGTAGGTTGATGTCGCGTCGGACCTGTGTCGGTCTGGGCACATTATGTAGTCTTGTTATTTAACGACAAACTTCTTTCCGTTCATGATATACACGCCTTTCTTCAGCTTCGATGTGTCGCCGTTGCGGGCTGCTATCTGTCCGTCTACTGTGTAGATGTCGCCTTTCTTCAGGCTGTCGCTGCCGTCGTCGGTGAGAGATGTTATTCCCGTAGTCTCTCCGTATTCAACAGAGTTCGATTCTGCCGACTCGTCTTCTCCTGTTGTTGCCGTTACAGTATATATGCCGTTGGCAGCATTCTCTACGACAAACGATGTGGCTGTCAGGCCTGTCTGTATCGGCATGCCGTCTCTGTATACCGTATATGTAACTCCGTCTGCCTCAGGAGCGCTTGCCTTCTCGGTGTCAATCTTCTGGTCGGCAGCCTTTATTGTGGCAGATATTGCCCAGTTGTAGTTAAACTTATAGTCCTTGTTCATCGACTTCCAGTAGCCCGGAGTGCCTGAAGCCGAGATGAGGTCGCTGTAATAGTCAGCCACGGTTGGGCCGTCGTCGCATACGAGAGGCTTCACTCCCGACATGTAAGACAGGTGATAGCCCACGCCGATGTCTTTGCCTTCAATGACCTTTACAGGTTTGTTCAGGCGCACGGTGTTGGCTCCTACATTGAGCGTAGATACGTTGATGTCCTGCATGTAGACAACGTTGTCGCCATACATAACCACAGCTGCCGCGGTCTGCAGGTCGGTAGAGTTCAGTCTGAAGTTAATGTGTGATATCTCCTGGCCCACCTTGTCGGCCATTTCTGCTGCCGGGAATTTTATCACCATATAGCCTTCAACGACATTGCTGCCGGTCATGCCGAATGCCATATAATTTCCGCTGCCGTTTTCGTAGGTAAGTACGGGCGCCTCGCTTACGGGCTTCCATGTCAGGTTAAGGTTCTTTCCGTCTACAGCTCCGCGCAGGTCGTAAGGTGCCTGGGTGCGCTGTGCAATGGTGTTTCTGAATGTCATGAGGTCGCTTGCTGGCGATTCCCATCCGTTTTCGTATACAGACGTTACGTAGTAGTAGATAATACCGTATTCGGTCAGTGTCTCGGCATAGCTCGTCTCTGTTGTTTCGAGCAGCATGTCGCCGTTTCTGTATATGCGGTAGCTCTTCACCTTGGGCTTGTCTGCATTTGCGGCAGCGGCCTTGACAGGCTCTTTTGCCGTACAGATGCCAAACTCCATGCCCTCAGCATCAGTCGTAGCCTTCGTCTTTATGATTATTCTCTCCATGTCATTGCCGTTGAGCTTGACGCTGCTAAGCCTTGCAGCCTTGACCTTCGACGGGCTTTGTGCAGCATTGTCGTCGATTATCAGTGCGCCGATAACTACGTTCATGCCCTTATAGTCAGAGGCTATCGTGCTGAGGTTGAGCCATGAGCCTGCGCCTCCCGACAGGTTGACTACGGCTCCGCCTTCAGCTTCCGGACCTGCATCGAGCAGTATCGGTGTGGTGTTGGCTGGCAACGTGGCCTCATAAGCGAGGTAGATGTCCTTTCCTTCGGGCACCTTTACGTCTATTTCTCCCTCGAAGTCAAGGGTGTAGAGATAGCCGGGAGTTATGTCGTTCTTGGTTAGCTGCTTCTCATAGAGCACCTCTCCGCCCTCTGCAATAATCTTTAGCTTGAATTCGTCGAGGTTGTCGCCGAGGCCGAATGTGAGCGAATGGAACTTGAATCCGGCATATTCAGCCAGTTCTTCTTTCGTAAACCTTGCTCCGTAAAGCAGCGGCATCTCCTCTGCAAAGCCTGCAATGTAGGTTGCTCTGCTGTAGTGTTTCAGCTCATAGGCATTTGAACTCCATGCTATGTTAATGTTCTTTCCGTCCTGACTGTTGTTCACGATGGTCGGAGCCTTGTATTCTTCAGGCAGCGTGTATGTGAGATATGCAGTCTCGGCGTCTGATTTCTTGCCGCCTTCTCCTTTGGTTACAACGGCATATTGGTATGTTCCGAGGTCAGGAACGACGTCGGTGTATGACGGCCCTGCTACGTTTTCGGCAACTAATTCGCCGTCGCGGTAAATGTCATATCCCGTTATGTTCTGCGGCTCTGATGCCTGACTGCTGAGCGCTTCTACGTCTGCTGACAGCATGAAGTTGCCCGGTATCTTGCCCTCAGACAATGTCTTCCAGTATGGACTCGACTCGGCAAAGCCCTTTGAAGACGGACTTGAGGTTGAGAAGCTGTTGCCCTTCACCTCTATTGCCTCTGTGTTGTCTACGCCAACGGGGTGGCCTTTGGCTGTGTGGGTGTAGTAAAGACCGAATGCATAGCCGTGGCCTATCTCCATCTTGTAAGGCTTTTGCAGCGCGAACTTGTTCCATTCGTTGGTCTTTATGGCTGTAACCATGTCGGCGCTGACCTCTTCGAAATAGTCGATAACGCCGTCTTTCATTATGAAGGCGGTTACTGAATTGATCGTGCCGTCGTTGAAGACGTATGCATTTATGGCTGTAATCTGATGGTCGGGGAATGCCGCCATGTCTGTAGCCGAGAACTCATGCTTGATCCATACTTTAGGCGATGTGCTCGAGGTGCCGCCTATTCCGTTGGATACTTCTTTGCCGCTCCATGTCATTTCGGCACCGCGCTTTAGCGGACTGCCCCATGTTATTGTGCCCGACAGGTTGTCTGCCTTGCCTGATATGCACGGAACCGGAGGCATGCAGCCGTATACTGACAATGTGCTGACTAGTGTCTTGGCAGACATCTTCTCGTCGGCGTCATACACGGCAGACACCTGGTATTCATGTTGTCCGTCGGTTTCGCCAGTAAGGGTGTAGCTTGTGGCATCGGCAATAAGCTCGCCGTTGACTTTCTCGCCGTCGCGGTAAACGTTGTATCCCTTAGGTTCTCCGGTAGAATTGTTTGCGAGAACGGCAGTTATGAGGAAGTCGCCCGGGCCGTCGCTGTGCCATGTTTCTCCGTCGTATGAGTATAGATTGCCCTTGCCGTATGTAGGAGCGCGGTCGCAGATGGCAACCATGTCGAGGTTTCTTCCGTATGAGTATTTGATTGATATCAGCACTTCCTTGCCCTCGGGGATGGTGTATGGCGTGTCAAACTTTACGTTTCTCCATGAGTTTTTCTCAAATCCTGAGAGGTCGGCGGCCTGCTCATACACCGGCGTACCGTCTTCGAAGATAACCACTGAGGCTTTGTACGCTTCGCGATATTCCCAGTAACGTACATCGGTAATGGTTTGTCCGGCATAGGCTGCAAGTTCAGATGCGCTGAACTTACTTGCGGCATAAAACTCGATTGAACCTTCTGGATCTTTCAGTACGCCGTCCATGCCATTGTAGTCTTCGTCATCGTGCCACTGCAGAATGATGTTGTCTGTTGGCTTCTTCCAACTTAGCGTTACGTCAGAGAAGGTAACATCGGCCTTAAGACTGTGAGGCTGACCGTTTTGCGCATGGATTTTCTCCGTCCCTGAAAACCCAAAAGCAATTGAAAAAAGTACAATTGCGCGTAAAATGTTCTTTTTCATAGGGCTGTGATGATTTAAAATAAAGCAGCAGGTTAATAAGCTTCCGACTTGTAATAAATAGGTTAATTATCTTGTCTCGGATCTACATTCAGCAGCGCCACTATCCCGTTGAATGCAGGAAATGTTCTTCTTTGGCAAATATATGAATTTATTTTATACTGCAATGCAATAAATTAATATATTTTCATTACTTTTTGATAAATCGAAGATTTTATCGGAAAAATACGTGAATTATTGAGAAATATGGGCTAAAAAGTTATAATTCGTAGATAAATATGCCTCGTCCGGTTTTGTGTGCCATATAAAAAGAAAGGAGATGCATGTGGCTCATGCATCCCCTTTACAGCTGATATGCTTATGGAAAATTATTTCAGCTTTGTGTAACCATATTTAGCTGTTTCGCCAAGCTCTTCCTCGATGCGGATGAGCTGGTTGTACTTAGCCATACGGTCTGTGCGGCTCATAGAACCAGTCTTGATCTGACCAGAGTTAGTAGCAACAGCGATGTCAGCGATAGTAGTATCCTCTGTCTCGCCTGAACGGTGAGAAGTAACTGTTGTGTAGCCGTGACGGTGAGCCATCTCGATAGCGTCGAGAGTCTCAGTCAGAGAACCGATCTGGTTAACCTTGATCAGGATTGAGTTAGCAGCACCCATCTTGATACCCTTCTCGAGGAACTTAACGTTAGTTACGAACAGGTCATCACCAACGAGCTGGCAGCGGTCGCCGATGGCAGCTGTAAGTTTAACCCAGTTCTCCCAGTCGTTCTCGTCGAGACCGTCCTCGATAGAGTCGATAGGATATTTTGTGATAAGTTCTTCAAGATACTTGATCTGCTCCTCAGCAGTAAGTTTCTTTCCGTTAGGATCCTTCTTCTTGCCGTCCTTCAGCTGACGATAGTCGTAGAACCACTCGCCGTTCTCGCATACTGCGAACTCGCTGGCAGCGCAGTCCATAGCGATCTTAACGTCCTTGCCCGGCTCGTAGCCTGCGTCCTTGATAGCCTGGCAGATGCTGTCGAGAGCGTCCTCGATACCGTTCAGTGCGGGAGCGAAACCACCCTCGTCACCTACTGCTGTAGAGAGACCGCGCTTCTTGAGCAGCTTAGCAAGTGCGTGGAACACCTCAGCACCCATGCGGATAGACTCTTTGATAGAAGGAGCGCCAACCGGACGGATCATGAACTCCTGGAATGCGATAGGAGCGTCAGAGTGAGCACCACCGTTGATGATGTTCATCATAGGAACCGGCATTGTGTAAGAGTTGCAGCCGCCGATGTAGCGGTAGAGCGGCAGGTTGAGAGCCTTGGCAGCAGCCTGTGCTGTAGCCAGAGACACACCGAGAATTGCGTTTGCGCCGAGCTTGCTCTTTGTAGGAGTTCCGTCGAGAGCCAGCATCTTATAGTCGATGGCACGCTGATTGAATACGCAGTCGCCCTTCAATGCAGGTGCTATTATTGTGTTAACGTTTTCAACAGCCTTCAGTACGCCTTTGCCCAGGTAGCGGTTCTTGTCGCCGTCGCGAAGCTCGAGTGCTTCGTTCTCACCTGTAGATGCTCCAGACGGAACAGCTGCACGGCCCATTACGCCGTTTTCGAGGGTTACTTCAACTTCTACTGTAGGATTGCCTCTTGAGTCGAGGATTTCTCTTGCATGAACTTTTTCAATCTTCATATTACCTTATTTTTAAAAGAGTTGTATTTTTGTTCTCGGTTTTATGCCTGCAAAGTTACTGCCAAATTAGTAATATAAGGTATAATTTGCGAATCTATTTTGAAAGATTTAATCTTTTTTAATACATAAAAATGTGTATAATGTTTTTACCGTCTAAATTGTCATATCGAGGTGTCGTTTGTACCCTTATACGTGTCATGCCAGCTGTCAGTTTTGCCGTCAGCGTGTCTAGCCCGGCCGTTGGCGCGCCCGTTTTCAGCCTCCGGCATGCCGTGTCTTGCCTGCCTTCGTAACGTGCTGATAATTAATGCGTTGCAAAAGGCCATGTTTTAGCCTCCAAAAGACCACCTTTTAGCGTGCAATTTGTGCCCTTTTGGAATGTAAAAGACGGCATATTAGAAAGCGGTGCCGTTCAGTATGCAGAAAGCCGGGCCTTGTCGTGAGGTGAAATAACTGAAATATGGCATCGGGAGATGCGCTGAAGTTGCAGATGAGCTATGACGACATGCCGGGGGCTGACATCAGGACCGAAGTGAATTATTCGGCGCTGCCTTCGTCGGCAGATAAGGTGATGTATCCGCTTGCGCTGTGCCGTAAGCTGGCAGGCAAAGGGCTTGGCAATGTGCCCGAAACTGACGCGGTGATACATATCAACAGCAATGCGCAATGGTGTGTAGGGGCAGGCCGTGACGCCGTTGCGGGCTCTAAGAATCTTGCCTATGCCATGCTTAGGGCCATGACTCCTGCCTTGGGTTTCGGCAAGGGCATTTTGATATTGAAGATAAAGTATGACGGCGGCGAAGTTAAGACAGTGAAATACGTCAACAGATAGCATCTTTGTCGTCAGACTGCTGTCTGCCGGCAGACAGTGGCATATTCATCCATGCGCAAAGTTTGCTGAAACTTAATGGTTCTGCTATTTCAGCAGATACTGTTTGCGGCTCTCCATTATGTCGTCCATATTGCTTAAAGCCCAGTCTATAAGGCCTTCTATGAGCGGAATGAGCGTCAGCGCCCTTTCTGTGAGCTTGTATTCAACGCGCGGCGGCACCTCGGCATACACCTTTCTCGACACAAGGTCGTCGGCCTCGAGTGCCTTCAGCACCTCCGACAGCATCTTCTGCGATATGTCCGGAATGTTGCGGCGCAGTTCGTTGAACCTCATCACGCCGTGCCCGTTGAGCGTTATCAGCACAAGCATCGACCATTTGTCGCCTACGCGCGACAATATGTTGCGTATGGGGCAGGTAGGATATAATGTGTCTTTTAGTTCGTTCTTAATCATAAAAACATTGATTACGGTTTACAAAAGTAACCAATGTTCTTAAATAAACCGCATCTGCGGGGCTCTATTTTGAATAAAAATGTCTTTCTTCCGGCGTGCATCCCCAGGCGTGATGTGCCCATGCGTCTTGGCGAAAGCCATTATGCGTGTGTGCTGTTGTTAAAGTGTGTAAAAGTGATAGGCGTAAATGGCTTGTTTTCAGTATTAGTAACCTTCGCGTAACCGACTTTAGATTTTGTAACCTCTTGATACATACGCAGATATAAACTAACTTTGCATCGTGAATAATAAAAGCATAATAAGATGAAAAAGTTAGAGATTATAGGTAGCGGCGACAATTTTACCGCAGTTACAACAGGCAGTTTCAACGAGTTGCGTGAGCACGAAATCGACTTCGGCGGCGGTGTGGTTCTCAAAGGAAAGGTATTTGCAGGCACGGCCCTTGGTGCCACAGGCTCTGAAATTTCGTTACAGACCTTTGCTCCGGGCGATGGCAGCACCTTCCTTCATGCACACAAGACACACGAGGAACTGTATATCATCGTGAGCGGCAAGGGCGAGTTTCAGGTAGACGGCAAGACTTTCGCAGTGGCTCAGGGCAGCGTAGTGCGTGTTGCTCCAGCAGGAATGCGTGCGCTGCGCAACACGGGCGCGGACGATATGGTTGTTATATGCATCCAGTATAAAGCCAATTCTTTCGGTGCCGACGACACTCCCTTTGCAGACGGCGTGATGGCCGAGGGCGGCGTAGAGTGGTGATATTTGCCGGCTGTTAAGGTTTTCCATACGGCATAAAGTATTATCAACCAAAAGGGGATGCATCAAATTATGCACCCCCTTCATTACTTTTTAAGTAATATCGAGAAAACAAACTATTTTCCGATTACAACTTTCTTGCCTCCGATGATATATATGCCACGCTTCAGCGATGACATCTCCATTGATGTTTCGCCAACTTTTCTGCCTGTGACATCATATATGGCAGACGGGGCAGACGGACGCTCCACAGACACTCCTGTTACGGATGTGGCGCCTGACCAGTCGATATCGTTCAGGATAGCAGCATTTTCAACCTGGCAATTGGTGGCGTCAGACGGGTCATAGTTGCTCACTACGGCAATGATCTGCATATTGCTCTTTACACAATTGTCTGGTACCGTCAGGTCACATTCATAGTAATAGTTGTCATTGGAGTCCCAGTTGATGGGCTCTCCCCATGTGCTGTTGTAAGCCCTGATAACATGGCGCTGGATATAGTCGCTGCCGCCGTTGTTCTGCGTGCTTGAATGAATCTCGTTCTCAACCAGATAAACCGTCAGGCGTATATCATCGCCGCCAAATACATGGTCGCGTCCGCCCGTTACGGTGACATGCAGCATGCGGGTGTCAGGGTCGTAGACGGCTTCTGGCACGATTGCCACCTCTGTCGTAAGACTTTTCATGTAGTCGAATATACTGATGTATTCACCCTTCTCGCGTGGCGCATCCATGACAGGTGTCGACGGGTATGTAAAGCATGTACGGTCCCACATAATTGCCGGAGCATAAACAGCCTCGGTGCCATAGAGCCAAAGCATGTCACGGTCGCACTGCTGTGTGAACTGATCCTCGTAAAATCCAGAGTGATGGCAAACGACGGCTATCTCATTGATATAGTTGTTGGAGGCGAGAGCTTCGTGGATAGCCTCTGCTGCCGAAGGGCAGTTGGAACAATTCTCTGTGGTGAATTCTTCCAGCAAAGGCACTTTGACAAACTTATACTTAGTGACATCATAAGATGTAGAGTCGCTGTTGTTGTCTTCGTTGACATCGGCACCCTCTTTCAGGTTGCATAATTTGACTTTCAGACTGACGTTGCGCTCCTTTTCCCCGCGCGGGGTGATATAGTCGACCACTACTTCCTTTCTCTCTCCGGGGAGTATTGACTGATTTACCGGATAAGATACGGCTTCGCAGCCATTCTCATTGGTCCAGACGTCGAAGCCGCTTATTATGCGACTTCCATGGTTGGTGACTTGGAGCGTCAGCGGCTCTGCAGAGCCTACCTGTATGCGTTCAGGCATTGAGATTGAGTCGATGCCCAAATCAAAGGTCGGCATGTTGTCGGCGGTTATGATGGCACCGATGCTCAATACGGCATCAGACACTTTGGAACTGTCAGCCCATGTGCCGTCGAGGTTGACCATAAGTCCCTGCTCGTGCTGTGGCTTGACAGCCGAAATGGCATAGCAGGCGCCTTTCTGGTAGATGGTGTAGCCAACATAGAAAGGCTTGTCGCTCATTGCCACCGGCAAGCTCTGCACCTCGTTCCAGCCCTTTACTATAGACTGTCCTTGTTTGCTTCCGATAGTCTTAGCAAAGATATTATTGCCGTCAAGCTCATAGCGTGCCCATACTTGCAAGGAGTCGATGTTCAGGCGTGAAGCAAGTCCCACCTTTACTCCGGCTATCTTTATATTCTTCAATCCGCCAATCTTGTCTTGACCAATCAGGCATGCTGCCGATACGGCTCCTTTACCGCCCTTACCGATGGTACTTGATGTCTGTATTGCACTGTTGCAATAGCTGAGCATCATCTGTCCGTCTTCCTGTGCCGCGGCGGGAATTGCAGTCCCGAAAAATAGGACTGCAATTAAAAAGAGAATGTTTCTACTTTTCTTCATATTCCTTTATCGTATGATTTGTTTGCGAACTACATTATGTCCCGTTCCGTCGACAGACTTCTCGATGATGATGCCCTTGCTGTTCTTGTCGGCCTTTTTTCCGTCAATTGTATAACGTATGGTATTTTTGCCGAATGCGTCAGATATGGTGTCACTGATTCCCGTTGATGTACCTGAAGTAACCGTGACATTGTCAATCTGCAGCAATCCGCTCTTTGGCTGTGCATCGGTGTAGAACGCAATATGGACATTTTTGCCGGCAAATTCCTTGAGGTCAATAGTCACAGGTTTATAAGAAATAGGCTCTTCATCCTCTGTGAATACTGTGGTAAAGGTGCTCGGGTCGGTTCCTTCACCCACTTTGACGCTGTAGCTTACGGTGTTGGCATTAGCAGAGCGGACAGAGCGCAAGAATGTGAGCGTAGCTCCATTTTCTGGAATTGTCATCATTGGCGATACAATGTAGTCATTAGCTTGCTCGTTAATCATATTTGCATTGAATTTTAGTATGCCTCCTCCGAGATCTGCGAATTTACCTGTGTTGCCGCCTTCTGTCTGCCATTTTATGTTGTCATAGTCGTTGTTGAGAATCGACCAGCCCACCATGCTCTCAAAATCATCAAAGTATATGAGGTTGGATGTGTCAAGAGCCTTGGCGTTGCATTTCAATACAACATCGCCGTTGCTTGTCTTTATGGTAACATCACCGTTCTGTTCGCCCTTGGCTGTCGGAGTGAAGACAACCTTTATGGGTACTACACCATACTGTATGGCATAGTTCCAGCCGTCAGGATCTGATTGTCCGGTGAAAGCACCGTTGCCATTAATGTCGCCCAGCTCCATTTGTGTGTCAGATAGATTGAGAACATTTACTGTGGCTGTTGAATAGTGACCGGGATATGTTTCCGGCATATTGACAGTTTCGCCTTCCCATATAGTAACACCGTTAAGATTGTCAAACAGTTGCAGCTTCAGATGGCTTATGGTGTAGCGGTTTGTCAGTTTTGCCTTGCCGTCACCATTGGTACAGAATGCAAATACCACATAATGCATGCCTGGTTTGAGATAAGTAAGCGCCGGTGTGGCTATTCGGTAGCTTCCGTCAACGCTATCACCCTCTAGAACTTCTGCATATAATGCGTCGTCAATGGTGAACATTGCATAGTCATCATCTGTACCGTCAACAGTGCCTTCCCATCTGAGTACGCCTATCTTGCCTTGAGGAACGGTGAAGAAGCAGCCCAGACTTGAATAGCTTTCAATGCTGTCATTTGGATTGTCGTTGCCATTGTAGGTTGTATTACCATCTACAACGAACGGAATGTCGCGGTCGGAAATAAAGAGGAAGTCGCCTTCATCTACAATTTTACTATAATCGTATGGCGTTTCCACTAAAGCCTTACAGTGAATTGTATAGTCGCCGGCGCTGGTCTGCAGGGTTACATCGCCCTGATAAGTGCCTACGGCATTGGCCAGGAAAGTTATCTTGACAGGAACAGATTCAAACTCGCCTAGTTTGTCTTTAGAAACCGTGGCGCTGAAGTTTGTTGAGTTCTTTATACCTTTAATAATAAGGGAATCACTGCCCTCGTTCTTGATGGTAATCGAAGAATCGGCATCTTCTACAGTGTCAAGATTTAGAAAGTAACGACGCATGTCAAGATTGTCGCTCGAAATTGAGGCATCAGCTGCTTTGTAGTCTACTATTTGATATTTTAGGTCGCGCAAGTAGACATAGTCCTTGCCGTATTTGACAGCTCCGGTGTTGACCATTAAGTCTTTTTTATAACTAAATGAGAGAGTGTGTGATCCAGGTGCTATTTCAACGCTGCCTTTCACGTTCTGCTCGCCTTGTTCGTCGTAAATAACCACATTTTTATCATCACAGTCAACATGGAATTCGTCATAGCTTGAGAAGCGTGGGTCATATACAGCATCCCAGCTTGCCACTACCTTCTTACCTTGTGGAACGGTAATAGTGGCATAGAGAGTTGAAGAGGTCATGCCTTCTCCTTGGTTGGTGGTTACGGCCACAGTTTGCTGTTCGATAGTATCAGTTAGCAGCCAAGGATAATCCAGACTGGTATTATATGTAACAATGTCGCTGCCTTCAGAGGTTATCTTCTTATAGTCAGGCACATCCTCAACATTAGCAACTACGTTTACAGTCTTGTCGCCATTGTCAGTAGATAGCGTAATAGTACCGGTAAACTGTTTTGCCTCTTTAGGAGTGAATTTAATGTTGATAGTAGCTGATTCACCAGAACCGAGGTTGCCGCTCGGATTTTCAATGGTAAGTTCATCACTGGAAACATCAACAACATATTCGGCTGCCTCAGTACCCGTGTTGACAATACCTATGGCTTTCTCAACCGTGCCGCCTACGAAGCAACGGCCGAAGTCGAGTTCGTCTCTGTCGGCAATTATATTAGGCCCTTCACCTTTCTTGAACATCTTGCCGTCGAAGAATATGGAGTTAAAGCCTCCGTCATAATATCCGAAATAGTCGTCATATGCCAATAAGCTGGCGGCAAAGTCCTGACGGAGAGTTATTGTGTTTCTGTCAGAAGACACATCCATTACAAGAGCGTCGTACGATTCCCAATAGCCAATGCCGTACATATCACCGGCTTGGAGAAAAAGATCGTAATCTCCGTCTTTACCGATAATCGCGCACTCTTTATACGGATCGGTCCAATATGAAGGAGTGTTCACTGTGATAGTGTTTGCATCCTTATCCCAAATGCCCGTAATGGTAGATGGTGACGACATATTTATCAAGTTGGTAATCTTAGCCTCGCCGCTATTATCGTCAAGTTGTATATAAACAGGATAAGTCGTCAGTTTGCCGCCTTCAATAAATATATTATCGCCGGTCTGAGGGTCAAACACGCTGTAAGCCCTCATAAGATACTCGTCGCCAGGATAGACGGCTTCAGCTTTTGGAGCAGTGAGCCGTGTGTCAACTTTTTTCTTGGTGAGTTTAACAGGCTGCTCAACAGAGTCTGTCGGCTCATGCAGACGCATAAGTTTATACTTGCCCTGTGCAAATGCAGGCTGGAAGGATAAAAATGACATCAACATAAGTAATAATTGCCATACAGTTACAAAGTGATAATTTTTCTTCTTCATAAGCTATAGATTTTAATGTTATACGTTCGCAAAAATAGAAATTAATGTTTGTCACAATGTTTTTAACAATCATCATTCAGTATAAACATAATGCTTGTTGCATACAGATTATTATATACATTTTTGTATAACATGCTGATAATCAGGCATTATAAAATATACATACAAAATAGAGACAAAAAATGGCTATATATTATTCTGTTGGCTTAAAAAAAGGATTAATATTATGAAACGTTAAAAAATATGTGTATTTTTGCATCGATTACACAGAACGACAATATGCAGAATTCATCCATATTACGATATTTATTCTGCTTGGTTATGGTATTCATGTCCATGATGAGCCTTGCCGGTCCGGCTAATTCCAGTGAAGACACGATGACTGTGAAAAAAGCCGAATCCATCATCACGAGTACCGTGATTCAAAGCAGTTCCCTTGGTATATACTTTGACGCGCTAACTAAACTAAAACAGGTGAAGTCGGCAGAGGAAATGCAACGATATACCTTACAGACTTTGACAGGTTTTGCCTCAATAGCACTCAGCCTTAAGAGATTCGATCTTGCGAACCTACTATTAAGCAGGGCACAACTTTATTGCACAAAGAAAGACAGTATTACTTATTATGAGATTTACTCCGGTATTGCTTACATTGAATTGTCAGAGGGCGGGTTGAAGGCTTCGTATGCCAAACTATTGAAAACACTTGAATTCTACAAGAAAAGAAACATGCACTATCAATACATCGTGACACTCATAAACCTAGCCACGTATTATAGACTTACAGACAACCGGGCTAAAGCTAAGATAATTCTTAAAAACGCCTATAAAGAAACTGTTGCGCATAAGCAAACCTTATTGCAGATAAAAGTGCTGCAGACTCTCTTTGCGTGTGATGATGACAATGAGCTCGACTATAGTCTTATCACCACAGCTATCAGACAGGCACAGGCTAATAATCTCACGCCGTTCTATCCAAAATGCCAGTTGGCACTGGCGCGTTATTATCAAGGTAAACTACAGGATGAACAGGCTTTCGTCGCCTTTGATAAAACCATTGAGTTGGCAAGAAAATACAACGATAATGATTGCTTGATTGAGGCTTTGAGACGTAAGGGTGACATCTATGAGCGCAAAAACAACTACCAACTGGCTTACTATCTCTACCGTCAGGTGCTCACAACAGAGGCACAAGAGGAAGAGAGAAATAAGAAGACCATTCAGGATTTCATGGCCAATACTCAGGATTTGCTAAACTGGTGTGATAAAAACGTGAGAATGGAGCATGGAACGTTTAAGCTGGTAGATGAAGATGGAAACAATGTAACTGGTATATATGTTGCTGTTGGAGCTTTTGTATTGGCCTTGCTTTTGGCTGCGGGCAGGCTCTTGCGTGACAAGCGGAATATGTCTGCAGCATTTGAAGCCGAGAAACTGAAAAACGACGAGCTGAGTTCTTTGCTCAATGATACGGCAAGTAAGGTTGAACGCAATGATGCGCTCATTGCCGAGATGGAGCAGCAGATAAGTTATCTTTTATTGTTCTATAATAATCATAATGTACTACTCGACAAAATTCGCAATGCTGTGCGTTCTTGTTATGGAAAAGATAACTCTGTCAACAATGAGTTGCGTAAGATCTGCGCACAGATTATGGATTATCGGCTTATTCCGATCAGTTCCTGCTTTACTGAAAAGCAAGAGAAAATAATGAAAAACTATCAGGATAAGCTTTTAAGTCTTTATCCAAAATTGTCGAAAAACGAGGTTCTCCTTGCCACCTATATCTATTTAGGATTGAGTACCCATGAAATCTGTATACTTACGGGCAACCAGGCACAGAGTGTCAACATCGGACGTTATAGGTTGCGCAAGTCAATGAATCTCGACCGAGAGGCTAGTTTGGAAGTAGTATTGAGAAATGTCTATCAGCCTTCTTCTCGAACGGATAATAAGAATTGATGTTCATGGAAAATTCCATCATAGAGAATTATTGTTACCCTTTGGCCATCCAACATCTTTATTGAAAATGCATTTTAATGGTATTTAAGGAGTTGAAGATGTTACAGATAGCTCAGTTTCTTAGTTGGGCCTCTCTAAATGATGTAGACATCTTATGGGGCATTTGAAGGCTGTCTGCATTTCGCGCTTATGCATACTAAAATCAGTATTGCCTGCCGATAAATTTCGTTATTTGAGCGATAATGATTACCTTTGCGTACGTAACTTTTCTTGCTAAAATAAATCAATAACTTAAATCTTATGAGAAAATTGTTTTTTTCATGCTTGATGCTTGCCGCATCTCTGTGCCCTTCTGTGGCTCAGCAGGCCGAGACGCTCGGACGCGGACTCGTGGCCGTAAAGACAAAGGCAGGCGTCTATCTGTCGTGGCGATGCCTGACGTCTGACAAAAGCAGTCTGGGCTACGACGTGTATCGTGACGGAGTGAAGGTTAACGCAGAGCCTATAACCGGCAGCACCAACTATGTTGACGCTTCGGGAACGGCCGATGCCAAGTATGTCGTTAAGGCAGTTGACGGCGGACAGGTGGTTGAGGCCACGCCTGAGGCAGCCGTATGGCCTGAAGTGTATAAGAAAGTGCACCTTGACAGACCTGCAGGCGGCACCACTCCCGACGGCGTGGCCTACACATACAGCCCCAACGACTGCTCTGTGGGCGACGTTGACGGCGACGGAGAGTATGAGATAATAGTTAAATGGGACCCGAGCAACTCGAAGGACAACTCGGAGAAAGGTGCCTACACGGGCAATGTGTATATCGACGGATACAAGATTGATGGCACGAAGCTGTGGCGCATAGACCTCGGACGCAACATACGCGCCGGCGCTCACTATACGCAGTTTATGGTCTACGACCTCGACGGCGACGGAAAGGCCGAGGTGGCATGCAAGACTGCACCCGGAACAATAGACGGACAGGGCAAGGCCGTGCTGATGGGCGACGACAAGGTTACCGACGACTATCGCGTAAGCAGCGGCTCGAACAAGGGCATAATAGTATCGGGTCCTGAGTATCTCACGGTGTTCAACGGACAGACCGGCGCCGAGATAACCACCGTTAGCTATGTGCCGCTGCGCTCAGTACGCTCTAACTCACAGTGGGGCGACTCTTACGGCAACCGCTCTGAGCGCTATCTGGCGTGTGTGGCTTATCTCGACGGACAGAAGCCGAGCCTGGTGATGTGCCGCGGCTATTATACGGCATCGTATCTTTGTGCATGGGACTTCGACGGAAAGAACCTTACGCAGCGCTGGCTGCATAAGTCGGAAACTGCCGGCGAAGGCATCTACGGCGAAGGTGCTCATGCCCTTACGGTTGGCGATGTTGACGGCGACGGCTGCGACGAGATTGTATATGGAGCAGCTTGTGTTGACCACGACGGCTCTGTGCTCTACCGTACCGGTGCCGGACATGGCGATGCCCTGCATCTTGGCGACTTCGACCCCGACCATGACGGACTTGAGATATGGATGGTGCATGAGGAAAAATCGGCGGCATTCCCCTGGGACGCAGAGTTCCGCGACGCCAAGACGGGCGATATTCTTTGGGGACAGAAGCAGAGCGGCAACGACATAGGCCGCGGCGTAGTGGCCGACGTGAGCGAGAAGTGGCGCGGATGCGAGGCTTGGGCAATAGCCGACTACACGTCAGGCTCGAAGGCTACGGCAACATACGACTGCAAGGGCAACAAGGTGGCAGACAAGCGTCCGTCGTGCAACTTCCGCATATACTGGGACGGCGACCTCTATGAAGAGCTGCTCGACGGCACAGATATCGTTAAGCGCAACGCCACGCTGACGAGCGATGCCGCAAAATGGAGCCTAGGACAATACAGCAACGCGCAGTCGTGCAACACGTCGAAGAAGACTCCTTGTCTTTCGGCCGACATCCTTGGCGACTGGCGCGAGGAGGTGATACTGTGGGACGGAAGCACAAGCTCTGACCTGCTTATATTCACCACGACGGAAGAAACTAAATACAAGGTGCCATGCCTCATGCAGGACCACATATACAGAATGGCCATAGCATGGCAGAATGTGGCATACAACCAGCCGCCTCACCTTGGCTATTATCTGCCCGACAGATTCTCTACCGATGCATCGCTGCGTGCGGTTAGCGGACAGCTCAACCAGACCGTGGAGCAGGGCGAGGCCATTGAGGCCATTGTTTATGAGTGGAAGAACGCTACGGGCGTGGCTGCAGAGGGACTGCCCGACGGCGTAACCATGTCGGTGGACAACTCTTCAAGGCAGTTTACAATAAGCGGAACGCCTTCGGCCACAGGTACATATAAATATAAGGTGTCTACCACTGGCGGCGAGACCACTGCAACTATAGAAGGAACGATAACCGTGCGCGACAAGATTGTGCTGACGCCGCTGGCATACTATCCGTTCGATGAGATCAGTGCTGGCTCTACTCCCAACACCGTAGAAGGCATGGCAGAGGCCGTTGGCGCGCCGGCATCGGTGCAGGGCATCAAGGGCAACGCCGCACAGCTCGACGGAGCGTCTTACTTCACGCAGATGGCATACAGCCAGATACAGCTCGGCACGGAAGACTTCACCGTGGAATTCTGGATGAAGTCTGCCGACGATGCCGCTTACATATTCCATAAAGGCAGCATAACGGCCAACGCCGCAGCCGGAGCAACAGGCAAGTGGGTTGGTCTGGAGTATAAGAACGGACTGCTGAAGTTTGCCGTTGACGACAATGTAACCAAGAGCGAGGCTTCAGCCGCAGGTACAGCTTACTTCAACGGCGAGTGGACTCACACCGTTTGCGTGCGCGACAGCTATACAAAGACGCTGAAGCTGTATGCCAACGGAGTGCTGATAGCTGAGGCTGCCGATGCCACAGGCGACATATCAGACAACGACGAGCCGCTCACCGTGGGCAATGTCAACGTGAGCCTTAACAACTTCCTTGAGGGCACAATCGATGAGTTCACTATATATAAAGGTGCAATGAGTTCCAACAAGGTTAAGGAGCGCTACAATGAATACATCTCTTCGGGCATTGAGACTGTGCCTTCCGTTCATCCAGCAGACAAGCTGACACTTGTTTCGGCTACGAGCGGCATGGTGGTTGCACGCGGAGTCGGCGCCCCCGAGAACATCACCTCTGGCGTTGCACCGGGTTATTATATCCTGATAATTGACCACGGAACATCGTCGGAAGTGAGAAAGTTTGTCAAGAAGTAAATCATCCCTACAGGCTGTGCCCCCGGTTCCGGCTTTTCCGCCGGCTCGTTTCCGGGGCACAGACCGTGTATAATGTCAATAGGCGCCTGTCTGCCGGCCGTTTCTTTTTCCTTTTTTTGAAACGCCGGCGGCAGGCGTCTCTCTTTCGGCTAAATGTCGGTAGACGGCATGGCCGCTGTTTATGAAAATATGTCATAACCATACTGATGCAGTGGCTTTTACACTGAAAATCAGTTAAAAAGGCTGTTTTTATTTTGCGTTTAGAACTAATTGCCTTAACTTTGCACACTCTTTTATAATTAAGGTAAATAAAATGGCATATTTCTTCACTTCAGAATCAGTATCAGAAGGGCATCCTGACAAGGTTGCCGATCAGATTTCAGACGCAATACTCGACCAGTTCCTGGCTTACGACGACAAGGCCCGCGTGGCTGTTGAGACGCTCGTGACCACAGGACAGGTTGTCATTGCCGGCGAGGTGCGCAGCGATGTGTATATCGACCTGCAGACCATTGCCCGCAAGACGATAAAGAGAATAGGATATACAAAGTCGGAATATCAGTTCGACTGGAATTCTTGTGGTGTGCTCAACGCCATACATGAGCAGAGCGAGGACATCAAGCGCGGCGTTGACCGTCAGGACGAAAGCGAGCAGGGGGCCGGCGACCAGGGCATGATGTTCGGATATGCCTGCAACGAAACAGAAAACTACATGCCGCTGTCGCTCGACCTGGCGCACATGATAATGCGCACGTTGGCCGACATACGCAAGGAAGGCAAGCTGATGACATACCTGCGCCCTGACTCAAAGAGCCAGGTTACGGTTGAATACGACGACAACGGCGAGGCCCGCCGCATAGACACTATCGTGGTTTCTACACAGCACGACGAGTTCGACTCTGACGATGATGCCATGCTGGCACGTATAAAGGAAGACGTGAAGAATATCCTCATGCCGCGTGTCAAGGAGCAGATTCACAGCGAGAAGGTGCTTGCGCTGTTTGACGACGACATCAAGTATCTTGTCAACCCGACAGGAAAGTTTGTTATCGGAGGTCCTCACGGTGACACTGGTCTTACAGGCCGCAAGATTATCGTTGACACATACGGAGGCAAGGGCGCTCACGGCGGAGGCGCGTTCTCGGGCAAAGACTCGAGCAAGGTTGACCGTTCGGCTGCCTATGCCGCACGCTATATAGCCAAGAATATGGTTGCTGCCGGCGTTGCCGACGAGATGCTCGTGCAGATAAGCTACGCCATAGGTCAGGCAGAGCCTGTCAGCATATATGTAAACACTTACGGCAGAAGCCACGTAAGCCAGTCGGACGGCGAGATAGCTGAGGTTATCAAGAAGATGTTCGACCTGAGGCCGAGAGCCATAGAGCGCGACCTCAAGCTGCGTCAGCCTATCTACAGCGAGACAGCCGCTTACGGACACATGGGCCGCAAGTATGAAAAGGTGATGAAAACCTTTGAGAGCCACTACCACGAGACAAAGACCATCGAGGTGGAACTCTTCACATGGGAGAAGCTCGACAAGGTAGACGAGATAAAGAAAGCATTCAGACTGTAAAGTCCATATGCATGGAAGATGTGTCAGAACACATAGGCGTTGCGCGTGTGCGCATGCCGTGTCTTGACACATCCTCTTGTTATATATAAACTAACAATGTAGGGCAGATAATAAAAGATGACAGAGCTTCAGGCTGATTCGACGAACGTACATGAAGAAGTAGTGCCGGCCGAGCCGCTGAAGGCGGAGACACCGGCCAAGGTGAAACACCCGTATGAGGTGTTGCAGCAGTTGCCTGCTGACGCCACTCCGGCCCAGCAAGACTCTGCCATACAGTCGGTGTTCCATGTTGAGAACACTCATCTGAGCACGCGTCCCGACACGCTCCATCTGCCCGGACACGACAAGGGCAAGAGCGCGAAGGACATAAGCCTGCCGCAATACTACAAGCAGAACTTCTTCTCAAACGACTCGATGTATCATCCCGAGCTCGACGGCGGACGCTACGGCGTGGCCGGCGACCCTGTGCCCTACACCATAAGAGGCGACAACACCATCACCGCCTTGCTTCTGGGATGCTTTGTGCTGGCTCTTATAGCATTTTCCAAGTCGCGCAGGTTTCTTTTCAGGCAGACCAAGAATTTCTTTTATGAGCCCAGGACGCTGACCACCGAATTTTCGGAGACTACCAACGAGCTGCGTTTCCAGTCGTTCCTCGTGCTGCAGACGTGCTTGCTGTTTGCGATAGTGTCGTTCCTCTATACACAGGATTGCGTTGCCGACACTTTCATTCTCTCGTCGCAATATCAGCTCGTGGCCATCTTCTTTGGCGTCTTCGTTGGCTATTATGCCCTCAAGATGCTGATTTACTGGTTTGTCAACAGCGTGTTCTTCGGCAAGAAAAAAAGCACAAGATGGCTCAAGTCGTTTTTGTTCATCACGTCGTTTGAAGGCGTGGCTCTTTTCCCTCTCGTGATGCTTCAGTCTTATTTCGACTTGTCTATACAAAACGCAGTTTTTTACGTCGCTTTTGTTATAGTTCTAGTGAAATTACTGCTGCTTTACAAGAGTTATGTAGTGTTTTTCGGGCATAAAACCTTTTTTTTGCAAATAATTTTGTACTTTTGTGCCCTTGAAATTATGCCCTTGCTATCATTGTGGGGTGTTCTGGTAATGATTGTAGACTATTTAAAAATAAATTTTTAGGGTATTTACTGATGGTAAGAAAGATATTGATCTCACAGCCCAGACCAAGTAGCGAGAAGTCACCGTATTTTGATATGGAAAAAGAATACGGAGTAGAGTTGGTGTTCCGTCCTTTCATAAAAGTTGAAGGACTTTCTTCAAAAGACTTCCGCCAGCAGAAGATAAGTATTCTCAACTATACGGCTGTTGTGTTCACGTCGCGTCATGCGATCGACAACTATTTCAAGCTTGCCAAGGAAATGAGGCTTGAAATACCTGAGACGATGAAGTATTTCTGTGTAACTGAGACTATAGCTCTGTATATCCAGAAATATGTGCAGTATCGCAAGCGCAAGGTGTTCTTCGGAAAGACCGGAAAGATAGACGACCTGCTGCCCACGATGATAAAGCACAAGACAGAGAAGTATCTCATCCCCATGAGCGACGTTCACGACGACAGCGTGAAGACTCTGCTCGACTCGAAGAAGCTCAACCACACGGAGTGTGTGATGTACCGCACCGTAAGCAACGACTTCACAGAGGAAGAGATAAAGACATTCGACTACGACATGTGCATCTTCTTCAGTCCGTCGGGAATCAATGCCTTCAAGGGCACCTTCCAGGACAGCAAGAACAACAATGTTATTGTCGGCACATTCGGCCCTGCCACAGCTAAGGCTGCCCACGACGCAGGACTGAAGGTGGAATTCGAGGCACCTACAAAGGAGCATCCTTCAATGACAAGTGCCTTGAAAGACTTTTTGGAGAAGAATAAATAAAGATACAAATAAAATATTATGTCGGCATCCGGTGTTCTGACATTCAGGAAAGAAGAGCGGATATGCAGAAAGACAGAGATAGACAAGCTCTTCAATCGCGGAGGCAGCCGCTCGATGGCTGCGTTCCCTGTGAGGCTTGTGTATCTCAAAACCGATGCCGAGGCAGGCGTGCCTGACGTCAGAGTGCTGGTGAGCGTGTCGAAGAAATGCTTCAAGCGTGCCGTGAAGCGCAACAGGGTGAAGCGGCAGCTGCGCGAGGCTTTCAGGCTCAACAAAGGCATTCTGTACGAGCAGCTTGAGCAGCAGGAAGGCACGGCTCTGCTTATTGCTCTGATTTGGATAGACGACAAGCTGTGGCCAACCTCCGAGGTTGAAAAGAAGGTGGTAAACCTTATGCACCGGCTGTCGGAGAAAATAGAGAGGCAATGAGAAGCATTCTTAACCATATTTCCAGAATATTGGTGTGGCTGCTGTCATTGCCTATCGTGTTTTATCAGCGTTGCATTTCTCCCTTCACTCCGCCTTCGTGCAGGTTTACGCCCACGTGCTCTGAATATGCACGCCAGGCCTTGAAGAAGCACGGACCGATAAAGGGGCTGGCGCTTGCCATATGGCGCATACTGAGATGCAACCCTTGGGGCGGAAGCGGCTACGACCCCGTGCCATAGTCTTAAGGCTGCCGCTGTCGGGGATTATGGCGTATGGGCATCCTGCGGCCGTGCCGTGCGGCATCAGGCTTTGAGCCGCAGCTCATCTGAAAGAAGCCGGTGCGGCTTTTATATGTTTAACGAACAAAAAATAAAGAAAAATACGATGAATAAGAACTTTGTAGAAGAATTGAAATGGCGTGGCATGCTGAGCCAGATAATGCCGGGTACGGAAGAACTGTTGCAGAAAGAGCAGGTTACTGCTTATCTGGGCACTGACCCGACAGCCGACTCGCTGCACATAGGCCACCTCTGCGGCGTGATGATGCTGCGTCACCTGCAGCGCTGCGGACATAAGCCGCTGGCACTCGTGGGCGGTGCAACAGGTATGATAGGCGACCCTTCAGGCAAGAGCCTTGAGCGCAATCTGCTCGACGAGGAGACTCTGCGTCACAACCAGGAGTGCATAAAGAAGCAGCTCGCCAAGTTCCTTGACTTTGAGAGCGACGCTCCCAACAGGGCAGAACTTGTAAACAACTACGACTGGATGAAGGACATGGGCTTCCTGCAGTTCGCGCGTGAGGTGGGCAAGCACATCACCGTAAACTACATGATGGCAAAGGAGAGCGTTCAGCAGCGCCTTAACGGCGAGGCACGCGACGGCCTGTCATTTACCGAGTTTACCTATCAGCTGCTCCAGGGCTACGACTTCCTGTATCTCTATCAGCACAAGGGCTGCAAGCTGCAGATGGGCGGCAACGACCAGTGGGGCAACATGACTACCGGAACCGAGCTTATACGCCGCACGCTCGGCAGCGAGGCTGAGGCTTACGCGCTGACATGTCCGCTGATAACCAAGGCCGACGGCAAGAAGTTCGGCAAGACAGAGAGCGGAAACATCTGGCTCGACCCGAAGCGCACATCGCCTTACAAGTTCTATCAGTTCTGGCTCAACGTTAGCGATGACGACGCAGAGCGCTACATCAAGATATTCACCAGCCTTGACAAGGAGACCATCGACGCCCTCGTTGAGGAGCACCGTCAGGATCCGGGACGCCGCACGCTGCAGCGCCGCCTGGCTGAAGAAGTAACCGTTATGGTTCACTCTCGCGAGGACTACGACGCAGCCGTTGAGGCTTCTAACATACTGTTCGGCAAGTCGACAAAAGACAGCCTGCTGAAACTCGACGAGCAGACATTCCTCGACATCTTTGAGGGTGTGCCCCAGTTTGAGGTTTCAAAGGATAAGATAGGCCTGCCGGCTGTAGAGCTGTTCACCACAGAGGCTGCCGTGTTTGCCAGCAAGGGCGAGATGCGCAAGCTCGTTCAGGGCGGAGGCGTGTCGCTCAACAAGGAGAAACTGGCCGCTTTCGACCGTGAGATTACTTCAGACGACCTCATCGACGGCAAGTATCTGCTCGTTCAACGTGGCAAGAAGAACTATTTCCTCATAACTGTGAAATAATTTGTCGGCAGTGCGTTCTTGAAATGTCAAAAGGCTGTCCGACAGGGCTTTTGCGTAATAAAAATGCAAAACTTGCGGCCTTTTACATTCAAAAAATAAGAAAAAATTTGGTAGTGGCGTAAAAAACCACTACCTTTGCACCCGTGATTGTCCAATGGTGTAATGGTAGCACAACAGGTTTTGGTTCTGTTTGTAGTGGTTCGAATCCGCTTTGGACAACATTTTTAAATATTATTCATATAATAATCGCACCTTTCATAACGTAGGGGTGCGATTTTTTTGTTATCTTTGCAAGCAATTAAAGGGCAGCCCCCGTATGCTTCATTCACACCGGCTTTTTTGTCGGACTCAGAATTGTGCCTGCCGGGGCGGGCCGGATTATGTGGTGAAAGCTTCAGGCCGGCGTGCGGCGCAGCTTTCACATTGTATAGAATACAGTCTTCATCAAAAAACAATTAGTTTAAAAACAAATACATTTATGAAAACAAATTACGAAATCCGCTATGCAGCGCATCCGGAGGATGCAAAGAACTATGACACCAAGAGAATCCGTCGCGACTTCCTTATCGAGAAAGTGTTTGCGGCTGACGAGGTAAATATGGTTTACTCAATGTACGACCGCATGGTTGTAGGCGGTGCAATGCCCGTTAACGAGGAGCTGAAGCTCGAGGCTATCGACCCGCTGAAGGCCGACTACTTCACAACACGCCGTGAGATAGGTATCTTCAACGTAGGCGAGGGCGAAGGCGTCGTTAAGGTTGGCGACGAGACATTCACTCTCGGATTCAAGGAGGCACTGTATATTGGCCGCGGCGACCGCGACGTGTTCTTCAGCAGCAAGGACGCGCAGAAGCCGGCTAAGTTCTACTTTAACAGTACAACAGCCCACAAGGAGTATCCTTGCAAGAAGGTTACAAAGGCCGATGCCGTTGTTGCCCACATGGGTTCGCTCGAGATGAGCAACGAGCGCGACATCAACAAGATGCTAGTTTCTCAGGTTCTGCCCACATGCCAGCTGCAGATGGGTATGACAGAGCTTGCAACAGGCAGCGTCTGGAACACTATGCCGGCTCACGTTCACAGCCGCCGCATGGAGGCTTACTTCTACTTTGAGGTGCCCGAGGATCAGGCCGTATGCCACTTCATGGGCGAGATAGACGAGACACGCCACATCTGGATGAAGGGCGACCAGGCTGTTCTGTCTCCCGAATGGAGCATCCACAGCGCGGCTGCCACTCACAACTACACCTTTATCTGGGGTATGGGCGGCGAGAACCTCGACTACGGCGATCAGGACTTCTCTAAGATTACGGATTTGAAGTAAATATATTTCAGTAGTTAAAGAAGTTAGAGTTGTTAAAGGAGTTAAAGCCAAATGCACTTATAGGCCGTTTAGTTTGAACACAGACAGAATGACAATAAGCAACAAGACATTTGACTTTAACTCCTAAGCTCACGGCAGTGAGCGGTAACTGCTTTAACTACTATAACTCCCTATAAAAGAATAAACACCCATGGATACATTTTCAAAGAGATTTTCACTTGAAGGAAAAGTGGCACTGGTTACAGGAGCCGCTTACGGAATAGGCTTTGCCATTGCTGAGGCTTATGCGCAGGCCGGCGCAAAGATTGCGTTCAACTGCCGCTCACAGCACCATATGGACCAGGCTCTGGCCGACTATAAGGCTAAGGGCATCGACGCCAAAGGATATATCTGCGACGTTACAAAAGAAGACGAGGTGAAGCAGATGGTGGCCGACATAGAGAAAGAACTCGGCACAATAGACATCCTCGTAAACAACGCCGGCATCATCAAGCGCATACCTATGACAGAAATGTCGGTTGAAGACTTCCGTCAGGTTGTCGACATCGACCTCAATGCGCCTTTCATCGTGTCTAAGGCTGTTATTCCTGGCATGATAAAGAAAGGCCACGGCAAGATTATCAACGTCTGCTCAATGATGAGCGAGCTTGGCCGCGAGACAGTGTCTGCCTATGCTGCAGCCAAGGGCGGACTGAAGATGCTCACACGAAACATCTGCTCAGAGTTCGGCGAGCACAACATACAGTGCAACGGTATCGGTCCGGGCTACATCGCCACACCGCAGACTGCACCGCTGCGCGAGCGTCAGGCCGACGGCAGCCGCCATCCGTTCGACAGCTTCATCGTGTCTAAGACTCCTGCTGCACGCTGGGGCACACCTGAAGACCTCATGGGCCCGGCAGTGTTCCTTGCATCAGACGCCTCTGACTTCGTAAACGGTCATATCCTTTACGTTGATGGCGGTATACTTGCTTACATCGGCAAGCAGCCTTGATAAAAGATTTTATAGTTAAATAATAGTTTTTGGGGGACTGACATAAACGTTGGTCCCCTTTTTTGTTTATCATAAGTATTCGGTCGGATTTTGTTCGCTTTATTGCAGGCACTTTTATAATTGGCTATGCCGAGGTTAAAGGAGTTAAAGCAATTAGAGTCAAATGCCAACGTAGTGCTTGCGACAAGAAACAACAAGGCTATTGGAGACTCCAAGTAGTGCAATGTAGGGACAGCACTGCACCTAGGGTGCGTCCCTACAATGATTATCGAGAAACGCTGTTTAATTAGACTGTGCTTAACTTTGTTAGCGCTTATCTCCTTGTGCCAATAGAAACAAAAAGAAGGGCTGAACGCATGGACGTACAAAATAGATAAATCTATGTGTGGTTGATGGCCGATAGGGGGTATATAATCATTTTTATACCACTCGTAAGGCCATGAAATAATTTAGTTTATAAAAACGCGCTGAAAATCGTAACATTTTTATCCTGTTTTGCTTTCAGACACAGATATTATAGTCTGTTTCGCTGCTTTTTGTTAAGCTAATTATATATGTTTTGTTTCAGACTGTTAGTGGCCCGTTTTTGCTCCGTAACTGGGCCACTTTTTGTGCAAAAGTGGGCCGTTTTTTATCCTTAAACAATAGACTTTTCAGGCGAGTCTGCACATATAATCCTGCATGGCAGATGCTGCGGCATTATTTTCATGTACGGATTGCTGATTCTAAGCCTTAAATCATATTCAGACTTTTGCATATTTTTCATAATTTTCAGCATCAGTATTCCTTACCGGCAGCCATAGCTACATGACGTGCTGAGACATGATAATATGTCTGCATGAAAACAATGTAGAAACTAAGTTGGATATGCTTCCTTATATAATTAATAAGGTATAAGGATTTTTCGTTGTATATCTCTTACCAAGAGATAGAATTCCGATGCAAATATATGAACAAATACTAATATCTGCAAATGATTTAATGATTTTTTTTTCAAAAACGTTGAAAAAAGCATTAATAACAATAACTATTGACAAAAAGAGCTGAAAATCCCGATAACAGCAAGGTTTCAGGGCATATGTCTATCTCTTGGTAAGAAAGAGCGGGTTTTTAGATAATCCAAAAATAATTATATATATAGTTTTTAATTAAATTAGTTTATCAAATGAAAAGAAAAATTTTCAGTTCTTTGCTTCTTGTAGCGTTCCTATGCGCTTCAATGAGCATGTTCGTTTCTTGTAAAGACTATGAGGATGACATCAATGCGAACAAAGATGACATCACTGCTTTACAGAATCAGTTGGCTGACTTGCAGACTACACTGTCAAACGAGTTGAGCAGTGTAAGAAGCGAGTTTAATACTCAAATCTCTGATGCCAAGGCTCAGCTCCAGGCTGCCATCGATCAGAAAGCTGATCAGGCTACTGTAACTGCACTCGAGGCAAGAGTTGCTACTCTGGAAGGTGACCTCGCTGCTAAGGAGGCTGCTTTGAACGCAAAAATTGATGCTGTAAACGAAGCTGTTACTGGTCTTGACGGAAGACTTGAGAGCGTTGAGGAAGCTTTGGCTACAATCACAGCCATGACAGGTGACTTCGAGGAACTTCAGAAGACAGTTAATGACTTGAAGGGTAGAGTTGAGGCTCTTGAAAGCCTTGACATCGCTACTATCGCAAGAGAGGCTGTTGCAAAGGATCTCGAAACTCAGCAGAAGGCTCTTGAGGATTTTAAGCAGCAGATTGCTGACGCTGACTATCAGGGACAGATCGACAAACTGAAGGATCAGATTGAGGCTCTGCCTACAGCTGACGACCTGAAGGATCTTGCCGACAAGCTTGAGGCTTATGACATTGAGAACATCGAAAAGAGAGTTTCTGCAGCAGAGGAGGCTATCGCTGAACTTCAGAATTCTTTGTCTGACTATGCTACTGTAACAAGCGTTGATGAGCTTGAGAAGGCTCTTCAGAAGCAGATTGACGACCTGAACAACCTTATCAGCGGTGAGGGTGGTCTTAACGACAACATCAATACTCTTACTGTTTTTGTTGAGAAACTGCTGAACAGCATTTCTCTCGTTCCAGATCTTTATGTTGGTGGTATCGAGGCTGTTGAGTTCCGTGTACTGAGCTATGTTCCTGTTGTTCCTGGAACAAGCGGTACCGGTGAGCTTAAAATTGCACCTGTCTATGTTGACAACGGTCAGACGACAGCTACTTACAGACTTAACCCAAGCTCTGTTAAGGAAGAGAATATTGATGCAGAGAATATCGACTTCGTTGCTGCTACAGCTGAGGTAAGAGCCGTGCTCGATAACTCTCCGGTTGCTTTCAACGGTATCGAAAGCTTTAAGAACGGTCTTATGACTGTTAAACTGAAGAAGACTACAACAGGATCTCTTGATCTTGGCAACAACAAGACTTACATCGTTGCTCTGAAGGTTCCTCGTTTCAACAAGGATAATACTACAACAGACATCTATTCTGAGAACTCTCGTCTTGTAGAAACTACATTCAGACCGAGAATAGCTAAGCTTGCTTGGAACGCTTCTGACGCTCAGCATCACTATGCTGACAGCACAAGCATCTGGAACTCTAAGGTTGACAACAACGAGCTTGTTACTACAGAGGTTTACTACAATGAGACAAAGAATCTTGCTGAGCTCGTAACAGGTTGCTACCTGAACGGAGCTGACAAGCACACTCAGATTACAAGAGATGAGTTGAAGAAGTATGGCATTGCTTTCCGTTTTGCTATTCCTTCAAAAACTTACAACACTGCAGCTTCAAACGGAACAGACCAGCAGAAATTTGCTACTGTAACTCCTGAGGGTGTTATTTCTTCAAAACTTCCTGATGGCGTAACTAACAACATGGCTTGCGTAGGCAAAGAGCCTATCGTTCGTATCATGCTTTGCGATACAGTAAACAATAATCTTCTTGACGAGCGTTATATGAAGATTAAGTGGTCTCAGAAGATGCTTGATGACGTAACTCTTGATGACAAAGCAGATAACTTCGTTCTTGGTTGTAATGATGTTAAGGCTGAAATGACATGGGATTGGCTGATTACTAAAGTTTATGCAAAGGTACAGGCTGAAGGTCTTGATCAGGCTACATTCGAGAAGATTTATCCTGCTGATAAAATTGAATGGAATGCAAAGAATACAAATGAAGGTACTGTAAAGGATATTCTTGAATTCAAGACTACTACTAATGAGAACGGTGACGCTCTTGCTGCAACATGGGTTCTGTCTCCTGACTTTATTGGTAATGTTACTAATGAGAAGGATCAAAAGAAAGTCTTCAAAAAGGAGATAATATTCAAGTCTACAATGCCGGCTCAGTATCCTGACCTGAAGATGGAATGGACAATTACAATTACTCTGCCTGAGTTACCAGCTATCGCCGGTTACTTCGATACATATTGGTTCGAGAAGTATAACACTTATGATGTGCTGCCTGTTCAGTATGGTACACCTGCACAGACAGAGAATAAGGTAAAATATTACAACAACCTTACAAGTGCATTCGGTTATACATCAGAGTGGGGTAAAGGAAATAACTTCTTCATCAAGAATATGACAGAATGTGGTTCTTGGGATTTGCAGTTCTCTGTAGTACAGGAACATATAAGTGGATATTCTGTTCTTAATAAGAATCTGGATGATGCTGGTATAAACAATGATGATTTCAACGGTTATATGTTGAATAACGGAAGTTATGTTTCTGCTCGTCTGAAATGGGAGAATGGTAGAACACAGTCTTGGGGAACTTCATATGATACAGAGTCAACTCCTTACCTGTTTGTTCCGAGAAGAGAGGATGCTTGGAACCTGATCAACCCGCTTGCACAGGCTGACGAAAAGGGCATTCCTGCTAGAACTCATGACAAGAAGATTAATATGAGCGTATGGGCTAAGATTAATGGTCATAACAAGGTTCTCGTTAAGAAGTATGATGTATGCCTCATAGCTCCGATCCGTGTAGACGCAGTATCTAAGGGCGGTTTCGAGGAAGGTATCGTAAACGGTTCTGTAGTTGACGCTGGCAAGCTTGTTTCAATAACAGACTTCCGCGGATACGCAGTGGCTAAGACAGCTATCGGCAATCCTACTGAGTTTGAGAAGTATGCCGTACAGCTTTGGAACTACTATGACGTTAAGTCTATTGAGTTCCATTTGGACAAGGCTAAGTATACATTGGCTGTTAACGATGGTAGCGTTGTTGCAAACAATGACCTGGCTTATGCTGACGCTATGACAGCTTCTAAACTCTCTGAGCTTACAAACAAAGCTGTTGACCTGTCACTGAGCCAGAGCGGCAACAACATTGTCTTCAAGAACAATGGTGGTTCTAACGTAGAGGAAATGTTCTATGTTTACGTTCCTGTAACAGTAGAATATGCATACGGTAAACTGACAGAGTATGTCAAGATACCTGTTTATCCTCGCGGTCAGGTGCCTGCATCTGTAAAAAGACGTTAAGGAGTGATGCTACAGATGACTTTGAATAAAAGGAATCTGAAAGGAAAATAAAACTTCAATCGGGAGCGCTCCTTGTAATTGAGGGGCGCTCCTTTTAAAAATAATAAAGTTTCTATGATTAAATCAGCTAAATATGTCGTAATGGCCTTGGCCCTGATTATTGTGGCTTCTTGTGGCGATAAGAAGAAAAAGGAGACTATCTTGCCGGCAGATCCACGTATGGACCAGCAGATGGTTCGTACAAGCAAGGACACCATGATGCTGCTCGACATGACAAAGAAGTTCTTGGAAACTTTGAAGAACAACGACATCGACGGAGCTATGAGCCAGCTGTATGAGGTTAAGGACAACAAGGTGATGCCTCTTTCGGAAGAACGCTCAAAGGAGATACGCAAGACTCTTACCACATTCCCGGTATTGTCTTACAAGATAGATGAACTTCTCCTCTATAGCGACAGCGACACCGAGGTGCGTTACACGATCGAGTTTTTTGAGAAACCTAAGGGCGACAACCGTCCTAACACGATAAAATGCTCGGTTAATCCGACACGTGTTGGCGGCAACTGGTATCTCACCATTGCCAAGGTGGCTCAAGAGAATAATTATAAGAACAATTGAAAAAATTAAAACCATTAGCTATGCGTTATTTAAGTTTATTATTGGCCGCAGGTTTCCTGTTTATGGGAAATCCCGTGTCAGCTCAGGAAAGCGAACCTGAGTACGAGTTCAACAGGCATTGGTTTGTAAGCGTTCACGGCGGTGCCCAGTATACATTGGGCGAGGCCTCTTTTGGCGACTTGCTTTCTCCTACGGTTCAGTTAGGTGCCGGATATCAGTTTACCCCGTGGTTTGCCACACGTCTTTCTGTAGGTGCTTGGCAGAGCAAGGGCGGCTGGAACGGATACATGCTGGACGGCAAGGCCGTAAACACTACGTATAAGTACAACTATGTAGCCCCCGGCATTGACTTTATGTTCAATCTGTCTAATGCCATCTGCGGTTACAACCCAATGCGTCTGTTCAGTGTTACAGCTTTCATCGGCGGCGGTGCAAACATCGGCTTTGGTAACGATGAGGCCAACGAACTGGCCAACGCAGGCTATGACATGCGCTACGTGTGGAGCGGCACAAAGGTTCGTCCCGTAGGCCGTGGCGGTCTGTCGTTCGACTTCCGCGTTAGCGACCGCGTAAGCCTCGGCATCGAGGGTAACGCAAATGTCCTCTCTGACAAGTACAACTCAAAGAAGGCAGGCAATGCCGACTGGTACTTCAACGCTCTTGCCAGCGTTACAATCCGTCTGGGCAAGACCTACAAGAAGAAGGCTACCCCGGCTCCGGAGCCTGTAGAGCAGACTATTGTAGAGCCTGTTGTTGAAGAGAAGCCGGTAAGCGAGCCCGTTGTAGAAGAAGTAAAGGACGAGGGCATGAAGCGCGACGTATTCTTCACGATAAACTCAAGCGTTATCCGTGAGTCAGAGCGCGAAAAGGTAGTGGAACTTTCTAAATATTTAAACAATCATAAAAATGCAATTGTCGAAATAACAGGCTACGCCGATGCCGGAACAGGTACTGCTGCTATAAACAGTCGCCTGTCTTCTGAGCGTGCGGAGGCTGTTAAGAAGATGCTTAC
>NZ_LFQU01000021.1 GCF_001275135.1 Xylanibacter rarus
TATCCCCTGTGTGCCTTGTACTCAATCATAAGATTTGGCAATGGCATGAGACTGATAGACAGAAGGCCATTCTATATGATAAGCTTTGGCGTGAAGCTGACGAAATGACCTCTGAATGGTCGGACGAGGAGCAGGAATATTATTTCCGGATAACAGACTAATCCAAATGTGGGGAAATTCTCATGGTTTCCCCACTTAAAACCTGATAACAATATGAATACAAGAAGAATCCTAAAAAGAATCATTGATATTTCTCAATATGCAGGATGGAACGTAGAGGTTGACGATAAAGAGCTGTCAAATGTCCATTTTGATTTCCAACGCTATACCAAATTTGGACAGAATTTCAATTTCGGTGTCAATATGCTTAACGGGAAGATTGACTCCCTTATATCCAATATCGAGCACTATTATGAGGGATTTGACCCAGATTACGAAGCCAGTTTGTGGATTGGTGAGGATGGGCATGGAAAGCATGGTGCCCCATATCATATCAAAGATATTGTAACTGATATGGAAGACGCAGAAGATAAGATATATGAGCTGATTGAGACTCTACGGTTAAAGGCATTGAATCATTGAATATATTACCATTCAGCCGTAGGAGACCTCGTTACCTACGGCTGAATGGCGAAAACTCTTCCTTTATAGTCATCGCCGCATTCCATAACTGTATGCGACGTCTTGTGCCTGATAATCTTTCATTTCATTTAATTTTTCATTAGCCACCTGGACATTCATATCAAGTGAAGAGTCATGGTCATAGGGAAAACTGTGGCTGACTGTTAGACCGGCATTACATGTAGTTCCGAAATCAAGAGAATCGTTTTCCCTGTTATAGGCAAAATACAACGTGTCTCCGCTTGGCAATTCAATGGCCGGCACCCTTTGTTTAACCATCTTGGCGAACTCTTCATTTACCATATCTTTTGCGACTTCTTTTATATCGTCGCTTGCTTGTCTGGTACCATACCTTTTTATGTGATTACGAATTTCCTGCTCGGAGTATTTCAACATAACTTCATATGTGCCACCCACACTGTTGTTATATACAACGGCAAAATCCTTGTCTTCTACCAGCAGATCATCACCCTTGTTCCTGATAGGAGAGGAGAAGGTATATTGCTCATTGATGCCGTTTCCGTCATAGTACTCTTTTGCAGTTCGGAGCAATCCCTCATAATTGCCCTTGTCACGGAATTCGTCCAGTCGGGAAGTGTCATCGGATGATTGCAGGTAGGCAACGGAAGAATAGAAAATCTTTGCGTTGGATACTGGTTGTTCAACTTTCACGCCTTGCTTGTTATCCTGCTGTTCCTTTTTCTCCTTTTCCAATTCTTCTGCAATCTTTTCCACTTTTTGTGTGATCATAGAGGTCGCCTTTTTTACATCGAATAACGTAGTCTTTATGAACTGCGGAGATTCCTTTAACTCATATAGCCATGATTTAAGATAAGCACAGCTATCTTCCTTCAAGACTTTGCTCATTCCGTATCTTTGGGCAACCAACGCGCTGCCCAGTTCTGCAACAAGTTCTTCACGGGCGTATTCCTTTGAGCCGAAAGCCGTCGGCTTGATACGGTCAAGCTGTCCCTCGATTCCTGTACTATGGGTCATTTCGTGAAAAACTGTTCCGTAGAAAGATTCACCATCTTTGAACTGTTTCTTTTCCGGGACGACAATCTCATTTTTCGAAATGGAGAAGTATGCATGATCCTGATATTGTGTCTTGATCGGACAAATCCAAAGATTGTCCCTAATCATCACATCAATAGGTTCAAATGTCATTTTGTCGCCTTCTTCTGTAATTCCTAAAGAGTTCTCCTCTTCCAATTTTGCCCAAAGCTCAGGACGGGCTTCTTGAAGATTAGTCTGGGCCACATTGAATACCCGAAAGACTTGCACTCTTGGATATACATTATACATTTTCTTTTCATCCTCGGAAAGGTTCTTATAATCGTCGTATTTGATTTTTTCCTTTGTATCCTTATGAATGCAAGTGAAAGTGGTAAGCATCACAGGGAATGACCGTTCTCCTTTATTCACGGAAACTCTTGGCTGATTATCGCTGCTTTTCTGTTTCCCATTAGGCTGATTGAGACGTTGTATGCCATCAAAAGTGCAGAATCGAGGTATTGTATAACCATTTTTCTCACAGTGCATAAGGAGCATAAGCGCATTCATACCATTGTACTCACGTCCTGACAGATTCTTAGGCCATCTTAGACTACCTTTTGTGAACCAGGGTTTGCTCCAATCTTTGCTGATGGTTTCAATACGTTCAATCATCATCTCGGCAAAAAGATCAAGAGCCTTATCTTCACTGGATTTTTCATCACTTTTATAATTCTTATATCCTGCCATATCCATCAGTTGTTAGGATTGTACTGCGGTTTCACATACTCCGACATCTCTGTTATCTTGCAACTGACATTCAGTTTGTCGTTATATACAGACAGGTCCAAATCCCCTTTGACTTCAATGGCAGTCTGTGGCTGAAGCCACCCTTCGCGCTTATCGGTAAAGCTGAAGAACCTCACCCACAAATATTCAAAACTATCATTGACCTTTTCTGTAGTAAAGCCAGAAAACTGGATATAGCTTTTCCCTTTCTTGTCTTGTCGTTCATCGATACTCTTGCCTGTTTTACCTCGAAAAAGCATAATGCCTTTAATCGAATCTTCGCCTGAAACTCCGGTAAAATTGGCCGATGAAGCAGAGAGATTGAAATAGATATTCTCACCACGCTTCTTGAATGTCAGCATACCTGATATTTCAACTCTTTTCCCAACGACAAAACTTGCCAAATCTCTTTCATCTCCATTACTGCTGACCGAAATATCAATCAATTTCCCATTGCCGCTTTTTGCAGGAATCGTTACGCTCATGGCAAATGCCATATAAGACTCTCCATTCTTGTTTGTGCGCATTTCTGCTGCTCTGCTGACTGTTCCGCAGATTTTCACATCACATTTAATCATATTGTTGTAGTTTGAATTTAACCAAAGACCATTTGACCATTTTCTGTCTGTTAAACTGAACTACCGACAACACAAACTTAATCCGGTCCACGAATTCTTATAAAGACTATGCCTAAACCAAGAATTATTTGTATACCTATAATCACGAGTGTAGCCACAGATCCAAATAATCGATAGCATAGATAGGTATACAGCACAGTCCAGGATAGTCCGACAATCAATACTCCTATGTAAATCATCACGCGCTTCATTATCTTCTGATTTGCTCATTCCTATTCTGTTGTTCAGAAAGACATTGCTCAAAATTTTCCGATACCTGATATGAGAGTACGATGGAATTGACCATTCCGGCAATTCTCATACGTTTACTCTCGTCAGACAGGTTGGGATTGTTGAGAATTACTGAGAGCCGACTCAATTCATTTGAGGACAACTCCCTCATGAATTGCACATTACCATTGTCGGCTTTCAAAACAGCCTTGTTGTCCTCATTGACAACGATATCACAGGTCTTCATATTGGGTAATAGAGATGTCAAATCAATCGTACGTCGGTTTGCCATGTCCGAAACAGCAGCCAGCTGACTTTTTTCGTCTTTATTGTCAATAATGACAGCCAGTGCCATAAGCGAGGAGAATGCAGTGACGACCATATCAATGATAGGATCATTGCTGTCAGACAAGCCGACACCACTGTCTTCTGATGAAAGAAGCTTTTTCATCCATTCTTCAGGACTCTGAACTTTGGAATCACGCTGTGCATGTGCAGGATCAGCTTTATATTTTGCTAATAGATCATTGCCATCATGCAGTGCCTTTGTTTCGATGTTGCCTTTTTCTGCAATTTCAGCAAGATAAATTGCTGGATCGACATCCCTTTTCGAGCCATCAGCAGTAATTTGTGTCACAGCAAAATGCAGGTGTTCGCCGGTCGTTCGTGTACCCGTATTTCCGGAAACACCAAGTTTCTGTCCAGCTTGAACAGTGTCGCCCAACTTGACATCAATAACCGACAAATGCATATATACATTCTGAATCTTGCTCCCGTCTTCCCGTTCATATTCTACCGTTATACTTTTACCCCCAGGCGCATTGATGTTTTGATTGACTGCTACGACCTTACCATTGTTTTCTGTAGCTAAAACTTCGTCTTTATTGCAACGTATATCAATACCTTTATGCATAACTTGCCCAGATCCTACAGTAGTAGGGTCAGCACGCATACCGAAAGGAGAAGTAACAAACATGAACTCATCCCTCTTTACAGGAAAAAATAGTGTTTTTGTTCATGCTCAGACACTTTCTCTTTCTTTTCGGAATGCAATTCTTCCATAACCATCTGGTCATACTTTTGCAGGCCATTAATCTCAATGATCTTCTGAAGGCTGTCAGCATAATTACTACCACTTGCATAGCCGGCATCAGCTAAGCCTTCAGTCCATCCTTTATAGCCATCAGGCGATAGTTTGAAACAGTTGGAATAACGCTTATTCTCTACAAGAAACATCGAATGATGCTCATAGGACTCAGTAACACTGTCATAGCTGCAAAACTTTTCATTTGCTTTATCATCAGTATATAAGCCATATCGTCCTCCTTGTTCTATCCACTTGGAAGTGGCCTTTATGCCAAAATGGTTGTTTTCATTAAGAGCTAACTGGCTCTGACCATTACTGCTTTCAAATATTCCCTGCGCCAGAGTAACGGATGCCGGAATGCCATATTTGCGCATCTGCTCCATGGCAATTTCGGCATATTGTTCTGCATACTGTATATTCTTGTTCATATAGTTGTTGATTTATCTGCGCAGACCATGGGGCTTCTCGTTTTCCTGTGCAGAGGTAATTTCATCTGTCATCTTATGCTTTTCTTCCAGTTTGTCACAAAGGGCAACACGTTCCCCAGCACGAATCAGTTTGGGAAGGTGACTGTCAAGAGAATGCAATGGAAATTCGACTACTTTTTCAAATACACTGTCAGAATCTTTTTGAATAGGCAAACCCAATATATTTGCAGTCTTCTCAGCATCCTGATTGTAAATTCTATATTTCTCACCAGTACGAAACAGAAGAACGGCATCAGGATGTTTGTCCTTGATTTTATCCCATTGTTTTGCCGTTTCTGATTTCTCTGTTACCTGTTCAGGCTTATTGCTAGGTTCAAGATTGTCCTGAATATTTTTTTGGACAGCTTCATCAGTTTCCTTTTCGGAAGGAATCTGTTCCTGTGACTGTCCCTTTTTCAGGACATCTGCATAAAGAGTTGCGGCAAGATGTTGTTTGAACGTATCCCTGTTCTCCGCCACCCACATCTGCTGCCACTGCTGCGGTGTGACACCCGTGGTTGCAGCTTTTGGCTGTCTATAGTTGCTGCGCAGAGTATGGCTCCATTCTTGGTTTTGAATACAGATACACGCTGTATGCGGTTAAGGTCAATGCTCTCGTCTGCTGTATGGAAAAGATCCACTTTCAGGTCAGGTTTGCTTTCAGCAAGTGTATAATATTTCTTTGCAAGTTCGTCACGTACTTTATCAATATTATCCAATGATTGCCTCAAAGTAGTGAAAAAACGGTTAAGGTCTTCCTTGTCTGGATAGACACTGTAGCCATCCTTACCCTCTGGTTTGATGAAGAGTGCCCAGCGATTATTGTCATCTTGCACCATCTGAACCTGCTCAAATGACATTTCTTCAGCTTTCTTTACGGCAGGGGCTGCATTTATTGTTGAGAGTGTTTCCAATGCCCAGTTCTTTAGTCTCGCGACTTCAATCTGTTTTTCTGCGAAATATCTATCATCTGGCCTAAATCCCAAGGCACCGTCCGGATTGTAGAATCTTACTTCTCTCATTCCATTCTTCTCCAACGCTGTCTGAATACGTTGTTTATTCATGCCCTTTATTTCATTGTTCACTTCCAGCGATGCACCTGCAGGGAGTATTACATCTGCAATACCCTTCTCTTTGTCAATGACAAGAACGATGGTCTTATTATCCTTGTCCGGATATTTCTTGATTTCGTCAGCGACAATATAGTGCTTCGGCATCTGTCCCTTCATTTGTTCGGTCTGCCTATGGTTGCGCAAAGTGGCATACTCAATCTTCTCTCCGCGTTCTGCTTTACGTATTACTTCAAGAGCGTTGTTGACATCACTTTCGATAGCATCTATCAGATTGGGATTCTCTTTCAGTTCCCGATTCCAATAATCTGTCAGTTCAAGACTGGCATCAGATAATCTGGCAGGCAAACCAAACTCCAGCATCTTTATCCCTGAAGCGATTTCGGTAACCAGTTTTTCTTGCTTGACAGCATCCTCAGTAGGAGGAATACCATTTTTCATAATCATACCTTCTCTGGCAAGACGCTGCTGATGACCGGTTGCAGACACAATTTGCCGTAGAGCCTCCTGTACATAGTCTGTGTAATGTATGAAGTCTTTCTGACGAGGAATGTATATGGCATCCTTTTGTGTGTCATAATGAGCTATTCCACTGGCATCAGTGCGGATAGGGGACAGATTCTGAGTGATGGATTGCAGAAAATTATTGAATCGTGGCCTTAACTCTCTGAGTTCCTTTTCGCCAAATCCCTGTTCAATACTATTGCCGTATTTGCCTAAGGCCTCTTCATATTCTTTCTTGTCAACAAAGGGCAACAGAGTCTGATCAATATTGAACAATGTCCGCACTTCTGCATTGTGTATACCCTTATATTGAGCTTTTTCTTCCGGAGCCAGTCGTACATAGTCAGATCTTGATATTATTTCATCGGGATTATTCCGGTTTACATACTTATTCCAATTATAGAATAGGAACGGTACGCCCTTTTCGTTTTCCCTCACTGATGCACCCCTGGCTTTGGCTTCGCTATACAACGTGAATAAATTACTTTTGCAGCCATTCTTGTCTGAGTGCAACGCCATGAACAAGGCATTGAATGGACTCACTGATACTCCTGTCGGATAGAAGCATGGATAACCTTTTCCTGAAACGTTGAGCCAGTGACCACCAGCTTCAGCTGCTCCACTCAATGCATTGGAAAGCAATTCAATCTGTTTCTCTGCTGCGTTTATTTCAAACTTTGTCTTCTCTTTCATATTTCCTGTCATTGTATTCCTCTGGTCCTTATGATAGTTTCTCTATCATTGTTCTCATAGTTCATTTCTGCCAATTGCTGAGTCTGGTCGCACTTTGCTAGAATTGCATTAGCCAGAGTGTTAAGAGGCAGTGCGCCTGCATTGTATGCGGCAATCACTTTTTCAGGCAATTGGATTGTACATGGGATTCTATCTATTACAGCAATGAGATTACCTCCTTGCAATATCGGGTTGGAAATTCTAGGATTAAGAGCTTCTTCTTGATAGATGCGATAACGGATATTCTTCTTGCTCTTGCTGTTATTTGCATTATTCTGTTGCCAGTCCAGGACTTCATGTCCGGCTTTGTTCAATAAATTTGCACCGCCGAATCCTATCATCAGCATTTTGAGAATAGGATTCTTTATAAAAGCCCCGGCAACTATACTGGCAATAGGTATAAGATTATCGCCAATATTCAATGATTTTGTTTTACCTGTGAATATTCCCAACAGAATATCGGGCAACATGGAAAATACATATCCCAGATTTTTAGTAACTGCACCAAAGTCACCAAGTCCCAATGCTGACACAAAACCTTCCCAGCCGTTTTCATTCGTTTGCTGAACCTCTCTCTCTTCATGATATTGTACTACGTTGCTATCCTGTTGTTCAAATACAGTTGATTCCGCAGGTGCAGAAGACTCATCAGTAGGGGACTTTGTACCTGAAGATTTGAAGACATCGTATCTTTTCCTCTCTTTCTCAGCGGTCCTCTGTTCAAGTCCTTTGAGATAGGCTTCCTCATATCCCGGTGCTATGACTTTGGGGACATCTTTATATCTTTCCTTTTGATTCTGAACAGATTGTGTGAATTTTGAAAACATGTTTGGAGAATTTTTTGTCATCCATTCTGAAAAGTCATAAGTAGAAATGTCTATCTTCTGAGAAAGACGCTCATTGGTAGCGATGATATATTCGTTTTGTTCTTTGCTTATTTTATCTGCCTGTTTACGAAAATCGACAAAGACATTAATATCACTTCCGAAAACGCCTTTACTGATACAATTCTCTACCGATAAAGGCTTATCCTTTTCATTTGGCGACGCAATTGCATTGATAGCAAGGTCAAATCCAACAAATCGTGCAAAAGCTCCCCAGCTGCCAATACCGCCAAATGAAATGGCATCCATGCCCGCTCCGATTGCCCATCCTGCACCTTTTTCAGCTTTTGATGGTTTATATGCTGCTTCACCCCGTTGCTCTATTTCTGCGGCAAGAGGCGATTGGTTAAGGGTAGAAGCCAATCCCAATAAACTGTTTTGTGCAGCTTTTCGTATGATGTACTCCGCAGAAGATTTCGGCATACTGTCTTTTACCAGTCTGTCTATCATCATCTGTTCAATGCGATACTGTATGTATGCGTATGCAAGGTCTCCTCCCAAATTTGAAGAAAGTTCATCGTACCGTTCTCTGCCAACTTCTGAAACCACTGTAGAACGCCATTCATTGGCCAGCATTGCAAGATCTTCCTGAAAGTCTTCATTACCAGTAACCTTATCATTGCACATTGCAATATAATCTTCAGTAGTCTTTGAGTTCCATTCACCAGTCAGTTTCAACGTCTGATATGGATCAAGCATCGGATTCTGTGCAGATGCCATTGTACTGAGAATACCGGCAGGACTTCTTGAATACTCTGCCATCTCTTCGAGTTGCTTTTTCTGAAGATATTCTTCCGTGTCACGCATAACAGGTGCGATATGCAGGTCGAAGTAATCATCCAGCACCCTTTCTATTTCGGCAAAACGTTCCTTATTCTTTATCTCGTTCATATACTAATAGTTCTGTTGTTTCAACAGTTGTTCTTTGGTTTGTTCTATGGCATTGTGGTATATTTCCATTTGTTTCGGGAAGAACTCTTCCAGCCATTTGTCTTTTTCTATTCTGTCTTGGATGAATCTGATTGCGCTGTCCTTGTCAATTTCTACAGACATTTCACCTTCCTCATGGTTGTTGAACAATGCTTTGGTCCACCAACGAACTCCAGCACGGTCCGGATATACAGAAACTATTCTCGGAATATCAAAACTCTGTACATCAATATCCAATTCGGCTAAAGGGTCAACGATACCGCTATCAACTATTGCTTCGGCCTGAAGTTTTTTTTTACTTCTTCGCTCATAGAGGATATATATACGTTATGTCTGAGAGCGAGATAGTTCAAGAAGTCGGCAATCAACAGATTCTGAACCTTATTTGCTAACGGCAATGCCCTGCTGCCAATTCCTAAAGGATTTGCCATGCTTGGCATAGTTTCATAGAAATAATTCTTTATGGCTCCTACCGAGAACACATTTCTTAGAGACTGTACAGTATATTCCGGTACGATGTAGTCTCCATGGAAAAGATCTTTCATATACACAGGAAGAAAACGAAGCATAAGTTCTTCTATTTCTTCCTTGTCCTTATCATATTTTGTCTTCAGCCCACTATCAAAATTACCCATACCGGATAATTCTTTGTCTCTGGAGAATTTTGTGGCCTGAATATTACCATACAGCATCGTCAGAAACTCTATCGGATTCAGTTCTTCACCATTGAAGCTCACTGCCAAATGCAAACTGTTTCCGCTGACAGCAACAGGTTGCCCTGCTTTCACGGTTTGTCCAAACTGGGCGAATACGTTTGCCAGGCCACTATAGGATACTTCATACTTCCCATATCGAACAGTCAGGTAAATTCCCTGTTCTCTATCATTCCCAACTCCGGAAATGATACCGCTTGCCAGTGCAGCCAGCGGATGATGACTGATTCCGAAGTCTATGCCATGATTGAAGAACGTATTCCCGGTTGCAGTATCTTTCTGTTCGCCATAGCCCATAAGGACCTTTATATCTTTGCCTTCGTCTTCCTCGAAGGGCATACAGTAGCCACTTGGCGATTGCAAGATCATTTCTTCTGTATATTTCATATCATAATTTATTAAATCCTATCGTCTGATTCCACTGCTGTAGCCTTGCTGTTCCTCTTGTGATTGTGAATGCCTCGCAGTTTCGGTTATTGTAATTCCCTGTTGCTGTTTGGAGTTATTACCTATGAGCATCATGGTCAATAGGGCTCCCGCTATTTTGCCAAGCCATCCGAACCTTCCGAAGACAAGGAATGCTCCGGCAATCAATCCTACTATGCTCAGCCCTGACACTTTGCCTTTGCCAAGATTGCTGAAAAAGTTCTCGAACATGTTTCCAGCATTGCCTCCACCAATTCCTCCAATAAAACTGGAAATTCCGTCGAGAGAAGACGATAAGTTTTCAGCTGACTGGCTGACACCATCAATGGCCCTTTCCGCTTTGTCCGTAAGGTTGCTTACTTTGGCTCCGGCTGAATCCAAAGTGTTACCTATCGCATCACTGGTCTTTTCGCCAACTATTGCATCACTGACAATTCGTACTACGCTTTTGTCCGTAGTCAGTTTCTCCCAACCTGCATATCCGGCTGCTGCACCAACCGTAGCAGTTTTCATGGCACTTCCTGCGCCCCTTAATGTTTGAGACGGATGCAGGACTGCGCCACCGATGCTTTTACCTGTTGCCGTAGCAGCCTTTCCGCCGTATTTCAAAAAAGAACTCCAAAATCCCATACTCTTCGTTTTTTAATTATCAATATTTTCCAGCTTTCCCACTTCGTTTCCAGCGTCTCATCGCTGATTCAACTATCTTCGCTTTGTTGGCTTTAGGACGTTCCAGTTCACTGATTTCAGCCCAGATGTCACCAAGTGAGGTATATTTAACAGCCATACTTAGCCTTTGCAGTTTCTTATTCATATATTGCAACTTAGGACGAATGCCGAACACTATCTCCATGCGTTCTTTCTCGGTCATCTTATTGTCAGACAGGCACGTCGTCCGTATATCATTTACTATCTCTACTGAGTTGTAGATTAGCTCTCTGTATATCTTGTTCCTGTTTGTGGATAATGCAACAGCCAATGCGTTGTCGGGACTCCTTGCAAGTTGACGGGTAAACTCTCCCATGTTTTCAGTCAGGTTGGTTATCTCATGGTAGAAACCGTAAATTTGGGCTGCATAGCTAACGATTGAACGAAAAGAATCAAGGTAGTCGTTGAACTCTCTCTGCAAGTCTGTCACAGCCTCGACCTCTTCCTTTGTCCATATATAGTTTCCGCAAGAGTGTGTCCGCCTTTCCAGCGGTGTCCACATTCCGAACAAGTGATAGTTCCGCCTTTTGTGCGGTAGGCATGATGCTTGAAGCAATGTTCAAAAGCGTATGCTTTCTGCTTGTCTGTCAGTTCGGGCAGTCCGCTTGACAAACGGACTACCTCTTTCTGTATGCGTGTTCTCGGTTTCATATCAAAAATCAAATAATGAGGGTTGGACTTGTGTTTCTTTTTTCGCTGTCGGCTTGTTGCGGTTCTGTAGCTTTTGGAGTTCCATCTGCTGATATTGGGCAACCGCCTTTCTTCTTGCTTCCTGCTTTTCCTCTTCTGTCAGTTCCACCACATGGTTTACAACTACTTGACATTGTATAGGCTTGCCTACTTCAATCTCGTTTTCATCGTAATAGTGAACGGCTTGTCCGTAAATCTCTCCGTCTGAAAAGCCGTTGCAACCGCTTTTCTGCACATAGTTCAGAATGTATGTGACACAATCGTCTATGTTCTTGGCTGGGTTGCGGTAGTTTTTGGCGAATAGTTCATCTTCCGCTGCTCTCTACTCCAAAAACATCTGTATGGTTCGTTTGAAATGGTCTGTTCCTTTCATCATAATCTCAAATTTTAGTCGGGTTGTCGTTCAAATAAAGTATCTCGCAATCTTCCACTTCTGTGGGAAGTCCGAAAAGGGGGTAATGGGTGAAATAAGGCTGTGCGTTCCCTTCTTCATCTGTGAGGGGTGAAACATCTTGTACTTGCCATTGCTTCATCCATCTGTCTATTGTCTGAACTTCATCGTCTGTGAGTGCGGTTGCATCGCCATTGATGATGTAGGCTAAACTCCATGTGGGTATCTTTTCCGTTGTCCTGTTCATATCCGTTCCTTTATGTGGTCAGACAATCTCTTGTAAAATCTCCGTGTGGTATTGTGGGGGCATTCCACCAAAAGAAAACCGATAAAATCCTTTCTCGCTTCCTTGTTGAGTTCGTGGTATAGCCTTCTTAGGGTTGAATGGTTGCCGTTGATGTAGGTTTCCACCATATACTCAAAGATGTTGTCCACCTCGTAAAATCTGCATTGCTGCGCTGCTGTCTTGCTGTATCGTTTCATAATGTTATGCTTTTGGGAGTTAATTCAAAGTGTCAGTAGCCATAGGAAAAAGCCGAAAATGGCAATGAGGAATATGATGAATACCATTACATTGATAACCATTCGGAATACTCCACAGACTATTTCTCTGATGATGTACCAAAGGATATTGACTATCCAAAGGAAACAGCGCAACAGAAATGCGAATACTGCAAGTCCAATGGATTGCGCTGTCTGTCTTATGTTCATTGCTGCTGTCATTTTGGGTGTCGTTTGTCAAGTTCTACAATTCTGTCAATTCTTCCGTACAATATCTTGCGGAGTGCCGTCTTGTCCATAGCCTTGTATTCTCTCCATTGTCCGTACTGGCTTACAAGGAATGTCCTCAGTATGTTGGAGAAGTCAAACCGCCATCCTTGCAATGGTATCGCACTTTTGAAATAGGTATTGCCGTTTACCTTTTCGGTTATCCAATTCTTTTCCTCTCTGTTCAGCACCTCGCCATTGTTCACTTTCATACGAAGTCTGTAAACCTTGCACTCATGTAGGCTTTCCAATGTCGGAACTTCCCACTTCACGAATTTTGTTGCTACTGCTGCTTCCATATCCATTTGTTTTTATTTTTAATGCGGATTCGAGAGCTGAGGGAGTTGAGTTTCCAACCTTATATGCCTCCCGTTTATCCGACAGTTTTTTTTAATGCGTCTTTCTGTCGCTTCGGTCGTTTTCGTTTCGGGTGCTTCAAAAAAGGTAGGGAGTGGGTAGAGCAAGGGTTTTCAAAGAAAAAATACTACCCGCAGGGCTGGAGATTTTTTCTAAAAACCATTGAGCATCCCAATCCCGGATTTACCTTTGCACCCAGAACGGGAACGATCCACCTGATGCGACTGCCTGAAAGACCATCAAAATGGAGGTAAACGGATGTGGAGGTATATTGGATATGAAATGTTCCGGGAAAAGAAAGAAAGGAAATGTCAAAAAAAGGGATACGGCGAAAACGTGAAACCGGCAAACATTCCAAGAAAGTATGTTGCAACCGTGTGGCTAAACCTGTTTAGTTATGCGGTTGCAATTTTCTTTCCGGTTTGCCGTCATGGGTAATGGCACTTTTCATTTATGGAAGGTGTGGTTACCCATGACTTCCGTTTTCGATTAGAGGAAGCGACAAAAAAAGAAAATCAACAGGTAACAGCCGTAAAAGCACCGCTTGTGGCATAAGCAAAAAAAAGAAAGGGGCCTTGCATCATCAGTCTGAACATGGTTCAGGCGTGACGCAAAGCCCTTTTCTATGCTTATGCAATAGTAGGAACATGGTCGTCAATTTATTGATGATGATGTTCCTACGAATAAATTCGCTTTTACGGAAAAACTTGTCTGTGGAGCTTAAAAAGCTGGATTTTTATTAAATAATATTATATGATTAACAACTTTGTAACTTATTTTGGGTTACTTATAACTTATAGAGAATTCATATATTTACAGTTCCCTTTTTATAGGCTTATTGACTTTAAAATAAAGTTTTTCTAATTTATTTTGAAGGTATATTTATTATGAAATCTATTGGTGTGTATGTAGCTTTTGAAGAAGATAAATTATTGAACGACCAATTATATCCTTTATACCATGATTGAATCATTTTCTGAAAATTCTCATATTTTTTTTGTGTTGTAAAATGATACTTATCTTTTGAAGAAAATGGTATAATAAATGCAAAAGCTATGTTGGCAACTGCAAATAAAGCATAGCAGAATGGATAATTATAATCGTTTGTCTTTCGTACTGAAACTATCAAATATGGAGTATCAATTGGGGTTTTAGCATCACCAATGGCAACTAATGGTAATTTACAATATTTTGTTGAAGAATTTATCCAATTAATTGTTCCTTTGAATTCAAGTAAATATCGCTTTTCAATAACGCTAATAACATATTTGCATAAACATTTATAAACATTTTGAGGTAAGAATTTTAATGAACTGGTATCTAGTAACAATTTCTCTTTGAAAAAATCTTCTATATTTACAGGAAGATCTTTATCTATTTGTATTGTTATTGTTCCTATATTTGTGTCACTTTTAGTTGACTCGTCCAAAGATATTTTAAAATTCTTACCTGTTGTTTTTCTAATACCATTTTTGCCATGAATAGAATGAATTGTCAAAAGAAATGAAAGCATATTTGCTATATCAGGTTCAATGGTTCTACTAAACCGTTCATTGCAATTATCGCATTCTTCAAGACAAATAATACTTTTGTTTCCTAAAGATTCACTGATAGCATGAGATGTATGCTTGAAAGATACTATTGGAATTTTATTGTTACAAAATCTACAAACTCGATTATATTTATTTATTTCTCCTATATAATGCCTTTTTTTGTATTGCCATTAAAAGTTTGTGTATAGTATAATGATGCTATCTGGTATTTGGTATTATCCAAATTGGAAGGTATTGTTGTGATACCATTTAATTTGTTTACTTCCTGTTTTAAATTATATAGTAATATGGCATCATCAATTTTACCAGATACAACAACAAATTTACTGTTCTCTGGTATATTTTCAAATACAGATTTTATTTTTAAGCAATCTTTCTTTATTTTACTTAACTCATCAAATATTTTTAGACGAGACCTAAAGTTCTCATTTGCAACTTGAACGGTGAATATTTGCTTTTTATTATTTGATTCAAATAGGCTAGAGAAAAACTCATAGTCTTTGTACGTTGGTAAATTTATATTTAGAACCTGATCCAACAAAGATACAATTGTAATTATCATGACTAAAAATTTGGGGTGAAGATACTATTTTATACTGCAATAATGAAATTTTTGAGAAATAATGTCTATTTTTATATTCTAATTAGTTATATTTAAGGCAATGTTTTCTGAAGATATAAAAAGTTTATAAAATGAGTATAAAACAAAAAATAGATGAAGCTCAAGCACTGCTTAATGCTGGTGGAAATATCATTAAAACCCGTGATGACCATGAGTTGGTTTTTATTGATAAAGATGGAACTATTTTGAATACAAGTGGTTTTGACTGGGGACTTAATAATACGGAAACTGTTACAAATTCTGTATTTCGTAATCGAATTGAGCCCTGGCTAACTTCATTGTTTCAATCTGAACATTTGTCACTGCTTTGCGGCTCAGGCATAACAAATGCTATAAGTTTCTTAGCAGGATCAAATGGCGGTACTACAATGGGAGCAACTACATTTACCAAGTATGAAGATGAAATTAAAAGCGCCGCGGAAGTCTCTGCAAAAGCATGTGGGCGTGGAAGTGGTAATATTGAAGACCAAATACGAACAGCAAATGATTTACTTCGTGGATTGAAAATTCTAAAGAAAGACGGCGATGCTAAAGAATTAGAAACAGAACTTAATGTAATAATTTCAGAGTTTGCGAAGTCTATATTAAAGTCTGAAAACGGAATAGCAACTGCGAATGAAGAAAAACGTGAAAATGCATATTCAGTACTAGTCAATTTCCTTCTTAGTTTTGCTAGTCGCACAGGGAATAGGGAGAGGTTGAACATTTTCACAACTAACTATGATCGTCTGATTGAAATTGGTGCTGAATTAGCAGGTATTCATTTAATGGATAGATTTGTAGGCACAATGATGCCTATTTTCAGGTCTTCAAGATTAAACTTGGATATTCATTACAATCCGCCTGGAATTAGAGGAGAACCTCGCTATTTGGAAGGCGTTGCACGTTTGACAAAACTTCATGGATCTGTAGATTGGATACAGAATGGTGGTGCAATACGTCGTATAGGGCTTCCGTTTGGAGCAGATGACATAGAGGCCTATTTAAAAGCACCTGGACTATATGGAGCAAATGCCTTAAAACTGATGATTTACCCCAATTCTGCAAAAGATCGTGAAACCGCTGAATATCCATACGTTGAATTGTTCCGTGATTTTGCTGCTTCTATTTGTAGACCGAATAGCACTTTGGTCACTTATGGTTATGGATTTGGAGATGAGCACATAAATAGAGTAATTCATGATATGCTTACTATACCATCAACCCATCTAGTTGTTATTTCGTTCAACGATCCAATAGGGCGTATTCTGCGGTTCTATTACGAAGTAGCACATTATGCCCAAATATCAATTTTGATTGGTAATAATTTGGGAGACATTACTAATTTGGCAAATGATTATTTACCTAAATCTGCTATTGATCGGACTACTATTAGAATGGCTGAACTATTACAGCACCGTATTGGAGCAGCTCCTGTTGTATCTTCAATAACACCACTTACCTCATCTGCAGCAAATACATCAAAAACATCTTAAACATTATAGCTTATGATTACAACACCAATTGAATATCTTGCTTCATTACGTATAGGTACAGTGGAATATATTTCTCCAGATAGGATAGAGGTGCAATTGGATATAGAGTCTCCTGATAGTATAGCCTTAAATACAGGAACACCACGAAACTTTCCGCGTATAAATGGTTATGTTATGATACCTATAGACCTTGGTTTTGTTGTTGGTCAAGTATCATGGATTACTATTCAACGGTCTCCTTATCCTAAACGTAGTGGTTTTCAAGATTTTGGATTGATAGATTTACCTTTCCCATTAAGGAAAATGGAGCTTCAACCAGTAGGAACTCTTGTCGCTAAAAATGATAGTTATCAATTTAAGCGAGGGCTTGAAACATTCCCATCTGTTGGAGATATTGTCATATTACCAACCGAAGAGCAGTTACGTTCTATTATTGAATCAGGAGATAATAGACGCGTTTATATAGGTAATAGTCCACTAATTAGCAATGCTAAAGTAATGATTGATCCAGACCGTTTGTTTGGGCGCCATCTTGCAGTATTGGGTAATACCGGAAGTGGAAAATCTTGTTCTGTGGCAGGATTGATACGCTGGTCACTTGAAAGTGCCAAAGAGCAACTTATTGATAAAACAAAATCAATAAATTGTCGTTTTATTATTTTAGATCCAAATGGAGAATATAGTAAAGCTTTTTCAGATAAGACGGATGCAAAAGTCTATACCGTGAATTTAGAAACTGGAGATGGGAAAAAGCAACTAGAAGTTCCATTATGGTTATGGAACACAGATGAATGGTGTGGATTTACTAAGGCATCGCCCAAAACTCATAGAACTACAATTGTTCATGCGCTAAAAACGGTGAGAAGTGGTATTAATGTGGAATGTCTATCTAAAGAAAAAGAACTTTCCAATTATATTAAAGTCATTTTACAGGCTATTAATATTAGTGTTAAAGAAGGAGCACCATTTGTTAAAAGACCTGCATTCGGCTTTCATAATTCTTTAGTAAAGTGGAGTAAGGGATTTAAGGCAGAAGAAGAATTTTCAGATGAATTAAAAGAATCATTAATCAACTTAAATTCCAAAATATTAAAATTCTGTACTAATAGGTCAGGAGATGGCTATATTGACTACACTTATACAAGAGAAGAAATCAATGAATTGATTACTTTAATGGAATGTGTCTTTTCCAAAGCAGGAGGGAAAGAAGAGGACCTTCTTCCTATTGATGAGGACAGCCCTATACCATTTACGGGAGAAAACTTTGTTCGTTCTATTGAAGCTAATGCAGAGATACTAAATACAACAGATTATATAGTGACATTAATGCCTCGCATCAAGGCATTATTGACAGATGTGCGCGTAAGAAAAGTTATTGATAATGAAAGCCTTAGTTTGAGTAAGTGGCTAGAAGATTATATAGGTTCTGATAATGAAGAGTCACTAACAATAATTGATCTATCGTTACTTCCGTCAGAGGTAACAGGAATTATTACAGCTGTTATTGCTCGCATGATTTTTGAAGCACAGCAGAGATATCTCAAATTGAATAAGCAATGCCTTCCAACCGTATTGGTTATGGAAGAAGCACATTATTTTGTAAAACGATATAATGATGATGCTGAGAATACTGGACCAACTACTCAATGTTGTAAAGTATTTGAGAAGATTGCACGGGAGGGGAGAAAATTTGGATTAGGATTGGTTTTATCATCTCAAAGACCATCCGAATTATCTCCTACTGTGTTGTCGCAATGTAATTCTTTTTTATTACATCGTATATCCAATGACAGAGATCAGGAATTGGTTAGCCGTTTGTTACCTGATAATATGAGGGGAATACTTCGTGAAATGCCATCATTACCTTCTCAATATGCAATATTATTGGGATGGGCATCCGAGTTACCTGTCATGGTTAAAATGAGAACATTACCCAAAAATCAATGTCCTCAGTCTGATGACCCTGATTTCTGGAATGTTTGGGTTGGATCTGAAAATCGTAGAATAGACTGGAATGCAATTGCTGACGAATGGCAGAGTAAGAAAAAAGAGATGTAGGTAAGATGAGGATGACTTTTTATTTTTGATCATCCTCATTTTATTTTATGAATGTTTTAGAGATAGAATTTAAAAATAAAATAGACAAATAAAGTTTGATGCTGCTATAAATCATACTGTATTGTTGCTTATAAAACATAAATTTCGTATATTTGAATTTGGAAAATGTTCTTTTGACTTAATGCAAAACTAGGCAGATAATAGAAATTAGCTCATTTCTAAATCGTTACCTGTCTAAAGGTTTACTTCTTGTAAATTTCTTATTTCCAGTGAATAAGAGAATATGCAATGCCTAAAGCAGTGGAAGGTTATGTGTTTTCTGATTCCGGCTTCGGCTATCCACTGTTTCAGGGGATGATGAGTCATGGATCGGGTTAAGCCTTTGAAGACTTTTCCGGTGCCCCATTCGCCACACAACTCCAGTGCTTCCTGACTGATAGGGAGGGTGGCCTCGGTTTCTGTCTTTTCGGTGCAGATACGGATGTAGTAGCCTTGGTCCGGCCCAACCTCAAAGTCACGCCAGTCCAGCTTCAAAATATCACTGATACGGAGGCCGGTCATGCAAGCGAATAGGGAGGCTTGTTTCAAGACTGGAATCTTGCAGGGTGTAGCTGCCAGTTTCTTGACTTCATCAAGTGTCAAATACTCTTTCTTGACCTCTTTCCATTCTATCTTTTCCAGAAAGTCGTTCAAGTTCTCGCGCAACATCTTCTCTTTATAGGCTATTTTCAATAGGGCACGGAATGTAGAATAATAGCCTGCTGCCGAATTGCGTGAGATATAAGCATTAGGATGATTGATCTGTTTGCATTTGAGCAGGTAATCCCTGAACTTCTCGCACAGTTCCACGGTGACATCACCAAAGGTGCATTTGCCACCGACAAATTTCTCGAAGTGGTTGTAAACGCAATCCCATTTCTCATACTTTTCTCGTGCTTTAGTCCGGAAATAGGCGAGGAAATCTACCTTTTGTTTGTTCTTGTCCAGGAACCCGAATTCTTCATTGATAAGCGACTGGACACGGATACAGCGGATTGCTTCTGCCTTGTTCAGCATATCCTGGTTGAACATTCTTTGCTGCTCGTTCTTTGGCTTGGCATAGATGTAGATGCCGAGAAATTCCCGGCGACTCATCTTCATCGTATAAGGATTGCGGATGGCCGGATAATAATCCAGATAAAGAGATATGCGGTCGTTACGCAATGGCTTTTGTCTCAAAGTTACGTTGGTGCATGTAAGTGTCATAGCTATATTGTTTTTTGATTAATACTTGTTTTTGTTGCAAATAAAATAGGTGTTCTAATGGTGGTATTTATCACCGGAAAATAACTTTCGACTCATTCTATCTTTGGAGGCTCAAAGAACTTGTCCAACTCTGCCCGCAGGATCTTGGTATATTTACCGACCTTGATACGGGGGATATTATAGTATTTCACATAATGGTAGAGTTGGTCTCGTGTCAGATTGAATCGCTCCATCGCTTCGGCAATGGTGTAGTATTTGGGCTCTTCTGGGGCAATGAGACCTTTGGCAATGTCCACATGCTTTTTGGAGTAGTACACCATGATGCCGACCTTCTTCTTGGGAATGGCATTCTTTGAAACAAAAGAATAGATGGCCGTCAGTGTCATACCGAACTTCTCCTGCATGTCTTGCGTGCTGTACCATTCCTTGATTTCAGGATCGGGAGCTTTCTTTGCAAAGTAGTCATCAATATGCTTTTTGCTCCAATAGGTTTTCCACGGTGAAAGGTTCGTGGAATATTATGTTCCTTAGCGATATGAAATATCCAGGAATCCTTTACGCCATACTTCTCCTTGATTTCGGCGGTGGTGTAGAAATCATTAATGGAAGGTTTGTCTCTTACCGGAATCTTAAATTCTATAGACTTCTTGAATAAGTTATCAATATCCTCCTTTTTCAATAGAAACTTATATCCAAGTCGGATGGCTTTAAGTTCACCTCTTTTCAGATAGCCATAAAGAGTAGGTCGGGTTACGCCTATGTATGTGGCAGCTTCTGTGATAGTAAGAATAGGCTTGTCTCTGATTTTTGCAATCGGCTTCTCCTTGATGACTTTTTCGACAATTTGGTTGTTGGCCTTAATAGAAGCCTCACGTTTCTTCTGTTTATACAGAAGGTTTGCACATCTGTGCGAACAACAGGTTGTAGTTGTTTTATGCGCAATGAATTCTTGCTTGCACCACGCACAGATTCGTCTGATTTCAATGTTGCTACTCATGTTATTTCTCCTTATTTCTCCAATATTTTTGTATAACTCCGTAAAATCCCGTAAAATGGCGTAAAAGTTCTCCACGACCTTGCCAACGATAATCCTCGGATTTTCGTGGTGAGGTACACAGGAGGTACAAAAAATGGCGTAAAAAGGCTTAGCAACGATTATCAACGATACTTGAGCAACAAAAAAGGCGCCCCTAAAGAGCGCCATATCAATCGATTATAATTAATTTAACTATTTGATAATCAGGTATTTACTTACCGATGCAGAAATGTTTGAAGATGTTGCTTAATACTTCATCTGTGGTTATTTCGCCACCTACAATTTCTGTTAGGTGAAAAAGACATTGGCGAAGGTCCTCACTTATCAAATCACCAGAAAGTTGGGTATTAAGGCCCTCTTGGACACGGTGGATAGATGAAAGGGCATGACTGAGTGCCTCATAGTGGCGTAGGTTGCTTACAACAACACTATTTTGAGACATGTCAGGTGTAATCGTAAACTCAATTAGTTGTTGTTGTAAATCATAAAGCCCATCTTTGTTTTTAGCAGATAGAGGTATAGTAACATATTTTGATGGAATGCCATCTGATATTGACATATATGAGCAGTCCGCAGTATCTTTATTTGTTATATTGTTTTCCAATGATTTCTTTATATTTTCATTAAGTAAATCAAACTTATTGAGTATAATTACAAGGTGCTTGTCTTTACATCTTGGTATAATTTGCTCTGACAGTTGCTTATATTGCTTTTCTGCACAAGTAGCATCTATGACCCATAGAACTATATTTGCTTGTTCTAATTTTTGGAAACTACGTTTGATGCCAAGGGATTCAATAGCATCCGTTGTCTCACGTATGCCGGCTGTATCAATAAAGCGGAATGTTATTCCTTCAAGGTTTATAGTATCTTCAATAACATCGCGTGTAGTACCATGGATATCACTTACTATGGCACGTTCTTCATTTAGTAAGGCATTCAATAATGTTGATTTTCCTGCATTTGTTTCTCCAACGATAGCTACAGGAACTCCATTTTTTATGGCATTGCCCATATTGAAAGAATTTGTTAGTAGACTTATTACCTTTTCTATTTGATTAGCTATATCTTTAAGTTCTGAACGGTCTGCAAATTCTAATTCTTCATGATCGCTGAAGTCAAGTTCAAGTTCCATTAGAGATGTAAGTTGAAGTAATTTATCACGTAAGAGTGATAATTCTTTACTGATGCCTCCACGCATTTGATTTATTGCCATGCGGTGTGTAGCTGCTGATGTTGCAGAAATTAAATCTGCAACAGCTTCTGCCTGACTTAGGTCCATCTTCCCGTTAAGAAAGGCTCTTTGTGTATATTCACCAGGGCCGGCTGAGCGGCATCCATTTTTGATTAATAATTGCATAATATTTTGCAATATATATGATGACCCATGACATGATATTTCTACTGAATTTTCTCCTGTATATGAATGCGGTGCTCTGAAAATACTTACAAGAACTTCGTCAATGATTTCTTTTTCGTTATTTTTTATTAGGCCATAGGTTATGGTATTCGCAGCCTTTTTACTTAATGGCATACACTTTTTTCCCACTGGATAAAAAATCTTATCAGTGATGCTTATAGCATCTTGTCCTGATATTCGTATTATGCCTATAGCTCCGCCATTCGCTGTTGCAATTGCGCATATTGTATCTTGTATATCCATTTTATATAGCCTCAATGTTGTAGGATAATTTAATGTTTGATTTATAAATAAAAAGCAGAAATATATAAAGACTTTAAAACTTAGTGTTATTGAATATGTATCATATAAATATGGCTGCCTCATTACTTATCTTTGAGACAGCCATTATATTATTGATAATATATTACTGGTATCATATCATCTATCTGATTCTATCTGCAGCTCTGACTAATGCTTCATCTGCGAGTATAGCTCTTCTTGCCATTAAATATAAAATAACAGCTATAAGTGGAAGTATTGATGTAAAGGAAATTTTGTAATGTCCTATAGATTCCGTTAAATTTATTGCAAACACAGCGTAAACTGCATACCATCCTAAGATTAATAATATGTTAAATATACAGAACCGACTTTGTACAATTCTGTTGTGATACATAAAAATTGCAATCAGCGAAATCGGACATGTAATCAGTAAAGTTGCAAAAAGGGCCCATACAGAATAATTATGACTTCCATTCGGCATCGTAATCCACAAATTAAACATTGTAGATGTGGAATTTATATTTCCATCTGCAACAAAATGTCCTAACGGCAAGCATAGACAGATTATATTTAAAATTAATGCTGCCAAAAGGAATAAAGTTTGTTTCCTTTGTATCATTGCATATCTTTTAAATTGTCTTTTTGACCGTCACGCCAATATATATTGCCATCAATGAATTCTTGAGTAGCTAACAATGTCGGTTTAGGGAGTTTTTCATAATATCTTGATATTTCTATTTGCTCTCTATTTTCAAAAACCTCTTCTAAACTATCATTGTATGAAGCAAATTCTGCTAGCTTCTTACTTAAATCTTGTTTTATTTCTACAGAAATTTGGTTTGCACGTTTTGAGATTATAGCAACACTTTCATAAATGTTGCCTGTCTCATCACATAAATCCATAATGTTTCTGGTTACGGTGTTTGATGGTGCTTTTGATTTTTTGTAGTCCATATTCTTTATGTTATATTTATTTCTCTTTGGTATATTTCTTACAAGATGATATGTATTTTTCTGCTAATGCCTTATTCTTTGAGTCTGGATATTCATTAATGAATCCATAACATTCGTCTTCTGCATCTCGATAGCGGTCTATTTTCTTTGATTCAACGCTTTGTTCTGCCAATTCGAATTTACTTTTCATTATTAAAACAGCAAAGTCTTCGCGCAAAGAACTGTATGGATAATCATTGATTGCGTTTTGTGCCGTTATAATACATGCTTCATAATTGCTTCCTCCACTTGTACAATTACCAAAATATGTACCTAAATTATAATATAATTGTGCAGAATATAATTCTTTTTTTACAAGTTTATCCTGTAATTCGAAAAGGCGTTTCTGTGCTTTACCTTTTAAAGAGGCTTCTGGATATATATCCAAGTATTCTTGAAAAGCAGCAATTGAATTTACAGTCTGTGTTTGATCTAATCTTGGTTCCGGTGTACTCATAAACAGGCTTTCGCCAATGTAGAATGAGGCCATTTCTGAATAAATACCTTTGGGATATGTCTTATAGTATTTTTTAAAAGTCATTGCAGCACTTTCATAGTCCTTGTCACAAAATTGTGCCATTGCAAGCATATATAGACTTTCTTCAGCATTGTCTGTTCCTTTTTGAATTGTTACAAGTTCTTCAAGCAAAGTAATTGCCTGTGTATATTTGCCATACGCAAAACACTCTTTTGCATATTCATACTTATAATTATAGTCTTGTGACTTATAAACTTGATTGAATTCGTGTGCACATCCAGAAAACAACACGACAGCAAATATGGAGATGATAATATTATTCTTCATAATTCAATATTTGGCTTGCAAAAGTACATATTATTCTATTAAGTAACAAAGTTTTGAACTTATTTTTAAGAAAAAATATCTTTATTAGGTGATTTCTTTGTAATATTTGTATTTTTGCATCTTGAATTGTTATGTATTTATTAATGTTCTTATTGTGTTTATTGTTATATGAAAGGTTTTAAGCTTACCTCAAATTATAAGCCGACAGGGGATCAACCTGAAGCTATTAAGCAATTAACAGAGGGGATACTTAATGGTGAAAAGTCACAAGTGTTACTAGGAGTAACTGGATCGGGTAAAACTTTCACGGTTGCAAATGTTATCGCCAATGTAAATAAACCAACGTTAATTTTAAGCCATAATAAGACACTTGCAGCTCAGCTTTACAGTGAAATGAAATCTTTTTTCCCTGATAATGCGGTGGAGTATTATGTATCATACTATGATTATTATCAGCCTGAAGCATATTTACCACAGACGGATACATATATTGAAAAAGATCTTGCTATTAATGAGGAAATAGACCGTTTACGTTTATCTGCTGTTTCTGCATTGCTATCTGGAAGGAAAGACGTTATTGTCGTATCGTCAGTCTCCTGTATTTATGGTATGGGCGGACCTGTTGAAATGGCAAAAAGTATAATATCTTTAAAGCGAGGCCAGATTTTAGATCGTAATGACTTCTTGCGTAGCCTCGTAGGAGCTTTGTATGTTCGAAATGACATAGAACTCAAGAGAGGTAATTTTAGGGTTAAAGGAGATACTGTTGATGTATTTATGGCTTATAGTGATTATGTCCTTAGAATTTCATTTTGGGATGATGAGGTTGATAGTATTGAGGAAATAGATTCAATTGATTTTCATCGAATTGCTTCTTTTGATAATTATCAAATTTATCCTGCCAATCTTTTTGTCACATCAAAAGAGCAAACTGAACTTGCTATACGTAAAATACAAGATGATTTGTTAAAGCAAATATATTACTTTAATGAATTGGGGGATGATATTAAAGCTCAGCGTATTAAGGAACGTGTGGAGTATGATATGGAAATGATAAAAGAATTGGGTCATTGTTCGGGGATAGAAAATTATTCACGATATTTTGATGGACGTGAAGCAGGACAAAAACCATATTGTCTTTTGGATTTTTTCCCGTCAGATTATCTGATGGTGATAGATGAGAGTCATGTGAGTGTTCCTCAAATTAGTGCGATGTATGGTGGCGATAGGGCGAGAAAGACTAATCTGGTTGAATATGGATTCCGTCTGCCGGCAGCATTTGATAATCGTCCATTAAAGTTTGAAGAATTTCACTCTATGATACATCAGGTAATTTATGTTTCTGCAACTCCTGCAGATTATGAATTGGAGGAAGCAGGAGGAGTTGTTGTAGAGCAGGTTATACGCCCAACAGGATTGTTGGATCCGGAAATAGAAGTAAGACCAAGTGAAAATCAGATTGATGATCTCATGGAAGAGATTGTTATACGTAATGGGAAAAATGAACGTACCTTGGTTACTACATTGACAAAGCGTATGGCTGAAGAGTTGACAGAATATTTGCTTAATCACGATGTTAAAGCTAATTATATACACAGTGATGTCGCTACTTTGGATAGAGTAAAAATTATGAATGATTTACGTGAAGGCGTTTTTGACGTTCTTGTTGGAGTGAACCTATTGCGTGAAGGGCTTGATTTGCCTGAAGTCTCGCTTGTCGCGATACTGGATGCGGATAAAGAAGGCTTTTTGCGTTCACACAGATCGTTGACTCAAACTGCAGGCCGAGCGGCGAGGAATGTAAATGGTAAAGTAATAATGTATGCTGACCATATTACTGCAAGTATGCAGATGACGATAGATGAAACTGCAAGGCGTCGCGAAAAGCAATTGAAATATAACGAAGAGCATAATATTACTCCTAAACAAATTGTTAAGGTAATAAATCATGATACATTGGGATCTGCTAGTATTATTGATATGCCAGTTGCAAACAAAAAGTATGAGGCTTATATTGAAGAAGGCCATGTCGCATTTGCTGCGGATCCTATTGTAACCAAGATGAATAAAGATCAGTTGTTAAAAACAATTGCAAATACCCAAAGGATGATGAAAAAAGCGGCAAAAGATCTTGACTTTATACAGGCTGCACAATTTCGAGATGAATTAATTCGTCTGCAAAATATACTTGATGGTAAATATTGATAATTATAAAAACATTATGTAGTAATTTATATCGGTGCTTATTTGTTGCTATTCTAATTCTAGTTGTTAAATTATGCTTATTGTTGCGCCTATAACTTTTAATTTATTAATTTTGCAAAAATATATATTCGTATGAAACTGATTTTTATCCTTTCTATGTATTTGATTCCAATGATTGGTTTGGCACAGAGTGTTTGGGAAGCACCTAATGCCGAGGATCATAAAGTCACAACAAGTACATTTATTGATAATAAAGAGAATTCGGAAGCTAAATATTTAAAAGGAGCAGTTCCTGAGGTTGATGGAAAAGTTGAATGGCGCTTAGATATTGATGTCCCAAAGAAAAATGCTCAGGATATATACGATATAATATTTGATTGTTTTACGAGTTTAACTAAAACAGAAAATCAACTTGAAGGTAGTCGTATTTCACTTATCAATAAAAAGGACCATATTGTAGTTGCTTGTATGAAAGAGTGGCTCGTTTTTACAGATAAATTATTGTCTTTAGACAGAACGAAATTTAATTATACTTTAATCGCATATTGTAAAGATAACCATCTTACGGTTACAATGGGACGTATATTATATGTTTATGATGAAGAACGCGTTAGAGGTGGATATGTGTATAAAGCAGAAGAATGGATTAATGATGAAAATGCATTAAATCGTAAACAGACACGTTTGTTGCCTGGTTCTGCAAAATTTAGAAGAAAGACCATTGATCGTAAAGATTATATTTTTAATACAATTAAAGAAAATGTTTTGAAATAAGCTTATTTTTGATATTTTTATTTAAAAGCAATGATTGTAAATACAGATGATAATAACAAGAAATTTAATTCTTGTGGGAAATATGGAAGTCGAGGTGAACGCTTTATGTTTCTTCGTAATATATTAAATATTATTTTCATGTTGGGAGCATTGATTGGTATGGTAATTTATTTTAAAGTAGATCATCAAATTGGCACAATCGTAATATTGTCTTCCATGTTATTTAAAATTGTTGAATGTGTTTTTCGCTTCATAAAATGAGTAAAAGGATATTAATAGGGATAACGTATATATTATTTTGTTTATCGGTCTATTCACAAGATTATAATCAGTTAACAGATACGGGCGAGTTTACACAAGCTGGATCAAATAAAAGTTCAAAAAGTGATACACTTTCATCTGGGAATAAAGAAATTCCAAAAGGATTGAAAGTTTGGACTATTGATGAACGTTTTGGGGAACGTACGGCTGCTGTACCAGATACAATGCAGCATATGTATATGAACTCAATTTTTACAACAGGCCTGCGTGGAGAATACAATACTACAGGAAACTTAGGAGCGCCACGTATTAGTCGTATTTTTATAGATAGAGATGAAACGTCCCAGTTTGTATTCACACAACCATATGATTATTTCTTGACGCCTGTCAACAAATTCCTTTTTACGAACACTCTTTCGCCGATTACCAATATTTCTTATGATGAATGTGGTGATAGAACAAATGGTGAAGATCATTTTAAGGCAATTTTTGGTGTTAATGCAGGTAAAAAGTTAGGCGTAGGTTTTAAGTTTGATTATATCTATGGCCGTGGATATTATCAAAATCAGAGCACGTCGCATTTTAATTATACTATGTATGGCTCATATCTAGGTGACAGATATGATGCTCATATCTTATTATCAACTAATCACCAGAAAGTGACGGAAAATGGTGGTATAACTGATGATAGGTACATAACACATCCTGAAGCATTTGATGATAATTTTAGGGAGAGTGAAATACCTACCGTTTTAGAACAAAATTGGAATCGTAATGATAATCAACATATATTTTTCACACACCGCTATAATTTGGGATTTAATAGAAAAGTAAAAATGACAGAAGAAGAGATTGCTGCACGAAAGTTCGCAATAGCTTCTCAAAAGGAGAATGAAACAAATAAGGCAAAAGAAGAGGCACGGAAGAAAGCTATTAAGGAAGGACGTGAATTTGATGAAAATGCATATGATGAGAAAAAGACATTTTCAGGGCGTCCTGACAATGCTATAATAGCTGGTGATGAGCCTGCCGATACGACTAATACAGCAAGCGATAGAATAGTTCTTGATAAGACAGCCGCAGATAGTTTGCTTAACGTTCATATAGACGATAAAAATGTTGCTAATGTGGATACTGCATGGATGAAAGATGAATACGTGCCAGTTACAAGCTTTATACATACTTTAAAATTTGATAATTATCGTCGTATATATCAAGCATATAGAACTCCTGAAAATTATTATGCAAATACATTCCCTGTTAATGAGAAGTTTGAAGGGGATTCAATTTATGACAAGACTAACCATTATTCATTAAAAAATACATTTGCTATAGCATTGCTAGAAGGTTTTAATAAATGGGCGAAAGCAGGACTAAGGGCTTTTGTTACATCAGATTTACGGCATTTTAGTTTGCCTGATTCTTTAGGCGGAACAAGTAGCTATAACGAACATAATTTGAGTGTTGGTGGTCAATTAATAAAAAAACAAGGAACAACGTTGCACTATGATGTTACAGCTGAAGCATGGCTTGCAGGAGAAGACGCCGGACAATTGAAAGTTGATGCAAACGCAGATCTTAATTTTCGTCTGTTTAATGATACAGTAACTCTAGCTGCACGGATGTTTTTTTATCGCCTTAACCCAACATTTTATTATAGACATTATCATTCAAAACATTTTTGGTGGGATAATGATGGTCTTAGTAAAGAAATACGTACCCGTATAGAAGGTGTCTTTTCTTTAAGGCGTACTCATACTACATTGCGTGTAGCTATTGATGATTTAAAAGATTATACATATTTGAGTCAAAGTTATACAATTACCGATAATTTTAATCGGGCAGGGAATGTGGTTTCTGTAAAGCAATGCTCAGGGAATATAAATTTATTCACTTTGCAATTGTCACAGGATTTTAAATTTGGTCCTCTTAATTGGGAAAATCAAATAACATATCAGAAATCAAGTAATGAAGAAGTCTTGCCTGTTCCTCTGTTAAATATATACACTAATTTATATTTTAAGTTTAAGGTTGCTCGTGTGTTAAGTGTTGATCTCGGGGCTGATTTGCGTTATTTTACAAAGTATAAAGCGTTGGATTATAGTCCGGCATTAGGTCAATATACCGTACAGGACAATGGTGAGAATAATGTTGAAATAGGGAATTATCCTTATGTAAATGTATACGCCAATTTACATCTAAAGCATACGCGATTTTTCATTATGATGAGCCATGTTAATGCAAGTGCAGGTGAATATTTCCTCGTTCCTCATTATCCTTTGAATGGAAGAGTGCTACGTTTTGGTGTGTCATGGAACTTTTTCAACTGATAGTAATCTTGCAACATTGACTGATGAAATAAATTTTATTGTTGATTAGTCTTTTATTAAAGTTTATATTAATTTTGTTAGAAAATATCAAATTATGCCTCAAATATCAGTACGTGGATTAGAAATGCCGGAGTCGCCAATAAGAAAATTAGCTCCGTTAGCGACAGCTGCCAAAAATCGCGGAATAAAAGTATATCATCTTAATATAGGACAGCCTGATCTGCCTACACCCAAAGTTGCTATTGACGCTATACGTAATATTGATAGAGAAATTCTTGAATATTCACCATCACAAGGATATCTTGGATACAGAAAGAAGCTTGTGAATTATTATAAAAAGTACAACATTAATGTAAGTCCTGATGATATTATAATAACTTGTGGGGGAAGTGAAGCGGTTCTTTTTGCTTTCATGTCGTGTCTAAATCCAGGAGATGAGATAATTGTTCCTGAACCTGCATATGCTAATTATATGGCTTTTGCTATTTCTGCTGGAGCAAAAATAAGGACTATTGCAACAACTATAGATGAAGGATTTTCTTTACCAAAAGTTGAGAAATTTGAAGAGTTGATAAATGATCGTACACGTGCAATACTTATTTGTAACCCCAATAATCCTACAGGATATTTGTATACAAGACGTGAAATGAACCAGATTAGAGATTTGGTTAAGAAGTATGACTTGTATCTTTTTTCTGATGAAGTTTATCGTGAATATATATATACAGGTTCGCCTTATATCAGTGCATGTCATCTTGAAGGTATTGAGCAAAATGTAGTTCTTATTGACTCTGTTAGTAAAAGATATAGCGAGTGTGGAATACGTATTGGAGCCTTGATAACAAAAAACTTGGATGTACGTCAAGCCGTGATGAAATTTTGTCAAGCCCGTTTGTCACCGCCATTAATCGGACAAATAGCAGCAGAAGCATCTCTTGATGTGCCAGAAGAATATTCACGTAGCGTATATGACGAATATGTGGAACGTCGTAAATGTCTTATTGATGGCCTTAATCGTATACCAGGTGTTTATTCACCTATACCCATGGGGGCTTTCTATACTGTTGCAAAACTACCTGTAGATGATAGTGAAAAGTTTTGCCGTTGGTGTTTGGAAACATTTAATTATGAAGGTGAAACTGTCATGATGGCTCCAGCGTCAGGATTTTATACAACACCTGGAGCTGGATATAATCAAGTACGTATAGCATATGTGTTAAAAAAAGAAGATTTAATACGTGCGCTTTTTATATTACGAAAAGCGCTTGAAACTTATCCGGGGAGGGTTGATGAAGAATGAATTTACCATTATATATAGCAAAGCGTATTTATTCAGACAATAACGCTCAGCAAAAAGTTAGTAAGCCGGCAATCCATATCGCAACAGCAGGTGTTGCCGTAGGGTTAGCCGTAATGATAATTTCTGTATGTATTGTTTTAGGTTTTAAGCATACTATACGTGATAAAGTTATAGGCTTTGGTTCCCATATTACTGTTGCGAACTTTATGACGTTACATGGCTATGAACAGAAGCCTATTGCTATGCCTGATAGTATGATGAATGTATTGAAATCCATTAATGGAGTTAAGCACGTACAACGTTATGCAATTAAACAAGGCATATTGAAGACAGACAGCGATTTTCTGGGAATAGCTTTTAAGGGCATTGCTTCAGAATACGATACTGCTTTTATCCACAATAATATGATAAGTGGTACTATTCCTGCATTTAGTGACAATAAAAGCCATAATAAGATTGTTATATCTAAGATTATGGCGGATATGCTCAAGATAAATACTGGTGATAAGGTGTTTGCATATTTTATTGATAATGATGATGTCAGAATGAGACGATTTACTGTATCAGGAGTTTATCAAACAAACCTTACACAATATGATAAAACAATCTGTTTTACCGATCTTTATACTGCATCCCGTCTTAATGGATGGGACACAGGACAAGTTACAGGTGCAGAACTTATTGTGAATGATTTCAATAAGATTAATAATGTCGAAAATATTCTTATTTCTAAAGTAAATAGAACTACTGATACTTATGGAGAAGCCTATTCTTCAGAAACAATTCAAGAGGCGAATCCACAAATTTTTTCATGGCTTGATCTTTTAGATTTAAATGTTTGGATAATACTGGCACTTATGCTATGTGTTGCTGGATTTACAATGATTTCAGGATTACTCATAATAATTCTTGAACGTACAAGTATGATAGGTACTTTAAAAGCTCTTGGTGCAAAGAATACGATAATCCGTAAAACTTTTTTATGGTTTGCTATTTTTATTATAGGGAAAGGTATGGTTATTGGAAATATTATTGGTTTTGGACTAGTTTTATTACAAAAACTGACAGGTATTGTTTCTCTAGATCCTTCAACTTATTATGTTAAGACCGTACCAGTTGAAATTAATTTACCTTTAATTATATTACTTAATGTTGCCACTTTACTTATAAGTGTTTTTGTGCTTATAGCACCAAGCTTTCTTGTTTCACGTGTACATCCTGCAAAGTCAATGAGATATGAATAAAAGTCTAAATATAAATGATTAAGATAAGGCTTCATTATTATATTTGTAAGTGATTTAATTAATAAAAGAAATTTCCCTAAATTCTAATTAGTCGCCCCTTAAAAAGATTATTATCTACTGGTATTCAGTAATTTAATCAATAAAAGTCTTTGATGAATCTGCAAGTTTTCTTATCTTTTGGTTAAGAAACTTGCAGATTTTATGATACTGTCTCAAAAAGTGTGTCTGAGGCAAGTTTGCCTTAGAAGTGATGATACAAAGTTAATAGACAATTTTGTATTTCATATCAAAAAAGTGAATTTTATGTTGTAGCTGGACGAGGGACGGGTTCTGCAGAGGAGCACCCCGTCAGCAACATGGCTAGGCCTATACTGATAGCAAGAACTATCCTGGAGTCGTCATGGTGGCGACTCCTTTTTTGCTTTCAGGCAGGCTTTTCTGCTAAAAGAACTATTCCATTAGTCCGGAAACAGAGTCTTGTCGCAGGTTATGTTGGGTAGCAGCCGGTCAAAAGCCTTGTGTTCCATGGCGACACTGCCCATGAGCGTCAGTACTGATTCTTCGTTAGGCATGGCTGTACGCATTCAGGTCACTCTCCTGAAGTCCCGGTTGAGGCGCTCGATCCAATTAGTGGTATATATCATGGACTGAATCTCCGGAGCATAGTTCAAGTAAGTCATGTATGCCTTGTAGTCGGCGTTGTTACGCATGAGTTTGAATGCCCGGTAGTCTTTACCCCACCTCTCACACATATCCTGCCATTTCTTCCATGCCATCTCAATGGTGTAATCGCGCTGTCCGGTACGGAATATATCACGCAGGTCAGAAGCCAAAGCACCCTTGTCTCCATGACTGACCTTGGCAAACATCTTGCGTTTGAGATGGGTTACGCATCTCTGAAGCGGAGTACCGGGGAATTTCTCTCCCACAACGACATCAAGACCCTTAATACCGTCTGCAACCATGAGCCCAATCTTTTGGATGCCCCTTTCTTTTAAAGTGTCAAAGATATCACTCCATCCTGTTGCGCTCTCTGTAGGAATATTGAATATACCCAGCACATCACGGCGGCCTTCCTCTGTAACGGCCAATGCGACATAGAACGCTTCACTGCATACCGAACGTTTATGGTGAATCTTAATATGCACACAGTCTACGAACATGACCGGGTAGTAACTCTCAAGACTGCGCACCAGCCAGGCGTTTACCTAGGTACGAACGCTGTCGACCATCCGGCTGATGCTGGACTTGGAATAGTGCAGCCCGTAAATCTGCTCAAAGACATCTCCGACCTGTTCCTGCGTAAGTCCTTTGGTATATAAGACTCCGGCCAACCGGTCACATTCCTCTTCCTGATTGCGAGGGATGACAAGTATCCGGGGATGAAAGTTGCCATAACGGTCGCGGGGAATACGGAATTCCAATTTTCTTCCTTGGCCATAGGCATGTCCAAAACGATAGCCATTGCCCTTATTTTGAGGATTTTCATGCAGAAACTCACTCCGTTCTGCTACCATCATGCTTTCAAGCATGATTTCCATCAGGTCGTGTAGACCATTTTCTTTCTCTGCATGCTTGCGCATGAGCTCAGAAATTTGTACTTTCGTGAAGTGCATAGTTTGTATATTTAGTGGTTTGGTCACTCCTAAATTACAAACTTCAGGGCTGACACGCAAAAGGCGCCCCTTTTTTACTGCTTATCAGACACACTTTTTGAGACAGTATCACGTTCTTCTGGTAGCAGCGGCTTATAACTTCAAAAGAACCATGAAAGCTCTTTGTTGCATGCATCAAAAAATATGCGAGATACTGTGTTTGAACAATATCTCGCAAAAAGGGCTTTTTAAGGGACGACAAGGGCATTTTCTAATAAATGGTTTTGTCATATACAACTTCAGGGTCTGGTGAACCTGATATCATATCTTGATATGCTTTTGATAAATCAGACTTTACAATATCAATGTCATTATTAACAGGTCGGCCATTATCTAAAATAGAATGTGAGAAGAGCCATTCATATGTTTTATTCATATATAATATTCGTGCTAATGCCCCGTGTGAAGCACCTTTTAGCCAGTCAAATTTAAGTCTTGTGTCATTATTTGTTTGTTTTAATTCGTCGACAACGACTTTTGATTCTTTTATTGATACTGCTCTGTCGGCAGTACCATGTATTATCCATAATGGTACCTTTCCTAAACCAGTTTTGTCTTTGAGCGTACATCCGCCGCAAAGCGCCATAGCTGCAGCGACTTTATCTGGATAAGTTCCGGTAAAATCAAGCGTTCCGTATCCACCAAGACTCATTCCAATTACATATACGCGTGTTGAGTCCATTGAATAATTATTTTTTGTCCATTCTAAAACTTGATTTATTTTGTACGGATCCCATGAGCCGCCAGGGTTTTGTGGAACAATAACTAATGCATCAATTTGTCTGCCTTTAACTATTGCATCTAATGGTCCATATCGCCTTACTTTATTAAGGTCATTTCCACATAAACTTTGGCCGTGCAAGAAAATTATTACTGGTGTATTCTCAAGCGTATAATAATAGTCGAGTGGGGTATATACCCAGAAATTATATCCTCCGGGTATTGAATCTTTTACAGGTCGAATAAAGTCGTATTGTGCTAATAAATATTGACTATAGCACAGCATCATACAGACTAATAATAATTGTTTCATTTTTGAATGTAATGCATATATCATATGCGATTAAGAACAATTTTTATTAAATCATCAATTTGATTTTTATAACCAGTATTTGCTTCTTTTGCAACACGATTAGCAATAACCATGCAGCATGTTGTTGCTTTATGTCCCATAAGGCGAGCGAGTCCTGCAAGAGCGGAACTTTCCATTTCAAAGTTTGTTATTTTTAAGCCGTTATATTCAAACTTTTCTATCTTTTCATTTTGTTTTGGATCTGTCAATGGAATGCGTAATTGACGGCCTTGTGGCCCAAAGAAACCACCGCAGGCAATAGTTACACCTCTAACCATATCCTTATCAGCTATGCGTTCAACAAGCTCAGAATCTGCATCTATTATATACGGAGCAGGTGCACACATATTTCCATTCCAACCTAGATGATTTAAAAGTGCTCTTTCCATTGCAAGATCACACACGGCATTACGCCCTTCATAGAAGTTTAAGAGTCCATCAAATCCAATTGATTTTTCTGAACAAATAAAAGTTCCAACAGGTGTGTATGGTTGTAAACCTCCGCATGTACCTATTCTAACAATATCTAACTGTCGTATTTTTTCTTTTTCTGTACGTGTATTGAAATCAATATTTGCAAGTGCATCGATTTCGTTCATTACAATGTCAATGTTGTCACAGCCAATACCTGTTGATGTGACCATTATTCGTTTGCCATTATATGTTCCGGTTATTGTATGAAATTCCCTACTTTCAATATTACATTCTTTTGTGTCAAAATGTGAAGCTACTAATTCAACTCTTCCTGGATCTCCAACAAGAATAACCTTATCTGCAAGGTCCTCGGGTCTTACATGAAGATGAAATACACTACCATCTGGATTAATTATTAATTCAGACTCTTCAAAATATCGTTTTCCCATATGTTTTTCCTCCTATATTTTATTGTTCATTAATTGCAATGTTTTCAGTATTTCTTATTTCTTTTTCTAATGTTTGGGTATATTTGTGAAGTTTCTCAAGCTGGTATTCTATATCTCTAATTTCTTTACCTAATGCTTTATTCTTATTTGTCGTATATCTTTTCCTATATGTTTCAAGTTGTAATTCTGTATCTTTTATTTTTTGTTTCATTTCGCATAATTGTAAAAAACGTTTTTGATTTGCTACTGATTTAAAGTCTGTAGGACTAGTATATACTGTATTATCATTTACGATAAATGAGATATTCTTGTTTTCACTTTCCGTTTTCCGCTTAATAAGTTTGGACAGCCTATTTCTAGCATCTTTAAGTTTTTTTGCATCTGTCCATGTCGCTTGTATACTTTTGATATCTGCAAGATCTTTCAATTTGTTATCATCCATATTAACGTCATCGTATATAGTACGTGATGTTGACGGAACAAATGTATATATACAAACCTTACCTTCAGGTTGTCTTCTGTCTGTAACAAGCCATCCAATAGAATCAAATTCGTTTATTATGCAATAATAATCATTTCCTGTTGAGTTGTATGGAAGACCTATATTCTCTGGTTTGTAGAAACGGGCAGAATCTGCATCATACATAGTTACATATATGTCATAGCCACCTAAATTATCTTTGCTTTTACCTGCGAAATATAAAGTTATTCCGTCTGACATCATATATGGGTTATTTATATCAGTAAATTCATCATCAAAATCTGTTATACGTCTTATATCGTTCCACTTTCCGTTAAGTTTATCAGCTGTATAAAGTCGTAAATGGCCTGTTTCATCTTTTTTTGAGAAATATACTTTATTTCCAAATTCATTCATATATGTGTACGATTGCGCTTGGTCGGATACTTTCCAAAAGTTGTTATAAGAATTCACGCTCCCAGATTCTTTGGTCAATGGTATTTTGTTCAAAAAATTATTTTTATCAGCAATAATACTATCAATTATCATTATCTGTTCTGTTGAAGGTAGCATCGTTTCGTATAACATCTGTGCCTGATCTTCTGATGTTATTTTTGTTGTGGCTGCCTTTTTTGTGGTTCTTGATTTTTGCGCGAAGACATTAAATGATACATTTGTTGCCAAAATAATCAGTATAAAATATATGAAACGTTTATTTGACATTACTTTAACTAGTTTTTTAAGGTTATTATTTATTTTGATAAACATATTGTTTGGAATCCTTTTTGTATGAGTACAATGCTTTTACGAGATATATAGTACACCTCGATATGCAAAGATAGCGTAATTTGTTTGAAAGTGGAAAGGATAAATGTCTTTTTTGAATGGCGAAATTTTCGTTTAACTAAAATTAGGCTATTCTTCAATGAGTTTTCCATTCTTTTCTAATGCGTTCCAGATGGAATATCTTGCCTCATTATTCATTTTTTCAACTTCATTAAACAACAAACAGATATCATTTCTATGTGAATCAGTTTCATATGGACATAATTTAATCTGTTTTTTATAGTTGTTGTTTATTGCATATTGCTTGATATCTTTTTCTTCTTCTAGACATAAAGGACGAATTATTGTGATTGGCATTTTTCTCATTTTTAGGCGTACTGGCATGGTTGAAAAACTGCCTTGAAAATATAAATTCATCATAGTTGTATGAATTATGTCATCCATGTGATGTCCTAAAGCTATTTTATTGCATCCAAGTTCTTGAGCTATTGTGAACAACTGCTTGCGGCGATTCCATGAACATAGAAAACATGGTGATTTCCTTTTATCTGTCATGGCATTAAATTCTGTAGTCACAACATTAAACTTTATACCTCTACTTTCTGTGAAGTTTTTAAGATAAGATATATCTGATTCGTATTTTATGTTTGCCATTCTTATATGAAGTGCTTCGACAGAAAATGAAGGCTTATTTATTTTTAGTCTTCTACTGATTAAGTCTACTAGGCAAAGGGAATCTTTACCACCAGATATTCCGATCAAAATCTTATCATTATCACAAATAAGATTATAATCATAAATCGCTTTTTGAAAGCGACTTATGATTTTTCTTTCAAGTTTTTCGTTATCAGATAAAATAGGCATGATATATTGTTCTTATGATTAGAAATATTTGTTATTTCATAAAAACAAGATATACTGCACATATTATTAGTAAAAATGCAAGTACATGATTCCAATGCAGTGTTTGACCCTGAAACAGAATATTTGCTATTACGGCGAATACACCTAAACTTATACATTCTTGAATAACTTTAAGTTGTATAAGATTAAAAGGGCCTCCGTTATCTTGGAATCCGATGCGATTTGCAGGAACTTGACAGCAATATTCAAAGAATGCAATACCCCATGAAAAAAGAATAACTCCTATCATGGGCCATTTTGCTGATATTCCTGATGCTTGAAGTTTTAAATGCCCATACCAAGCAAGTGTCATAAACACATTGCTTAGTATGAGTAATATGATTGTATATAATCCATTCATTATTTATTTTCTTTCATGAGTTGTTTGTCCATGTTGTGAGCTGCGCGTCGTCCGTCACCCATTGCCAATATTACAGTAGCTCCACCTCTTACAATATCACCTCCTGCATAAATCTCTGGGCGCGAGCTTTGCATCTCATCATTTACAACTATGGTATTTTTGCGTCCGAGAGTTAAATCTTTAATAGATTTCGGTACTAACGGGTTTGGTGATACACCTATGGCTACTATGACTTGGTCAACGTCTATTGTGATTGTTTTACCTTCAACAGGTACAGGACTTCTTCTTCCTGACGCATCAGGCTCTCCTAAAGTCATAACTTGTAACACAGCCTGCTTTACAGCACCATTTTCATCCGATATATATTCTATCGGATTATGTAGGCACATAAAATTAATTCCCTCTTCTTTTGCATGTTTGACTTCCTCTAATCTTGCTGGCATTTCTGTTTCAGAACGTCTGTATACTAATGTAACGTCTGCTCCTAAACGTTTAGCTGTTCTACATGAATCCATCGCAGTATTTCCACCACCTACAACTAGTACATGTTTGCCAATATTTAGAGGTGTGTCGGTTGTTGGGTTGGCTGCATCCATTAGGTTTACACGTGTCAGGTATTCATTAGATGACATAATATTTATCAGATTTTCACCAGGTATGTTCATAAAATTAGGCAAACCGGCTCCAGAGCAGACGAAGATGCCTTTAAAACCATTACTCTCAAGCTGTTCTATACTGATAGTTTTTCCTATAATGCAGTCTGTTTGGAAATGAACTCCCATTTTTCGTAGGTTGTCAATTTCTACATCTACGATCTTGTTTGGAAGACGGAATTCTGGTATACCATATTTAAGCACTCCACCTATTTCATGTAAAGCTTCAAATACATATACGTCATATCCCTTTTTTATCATGTCCCCTGCAAAGCTTAGTCCAGCAGGCCCAGAGCCGACAACAGCAATCTTAATACCGTTGGAAGAACTTATTTCTGGTAATGAGATCTGTCCACTTTCACGTTCATAATCTGCAGCAAAACGTTCAAGGTATCCAATTGCAACAGCAGGTTCATTCATCTTAAGATGTATACATTGGCTTTCACACTGCTTTTCCTGTGGACAAACACGTCCACATACAGCAGGTAGGGCAGAGGTGTTTTTAAGTACTTTAGCAGCGGCTAAGAACTGGCCTCGTTCAATATTCTTGATGAATGACGGAATATTGATATTAACCGGACAGCCTTCTATACATGTTGCTTTGGCACAGTCAAGGCATCTTTTAGCCTCAGTCATAGCCATCTCCTTTGTCAAACCCTTATTAACTTCTTCATATCTTGTGGTAGAGCGATAAGAAGGATCTAATTCTGGCATTATTACTCGTTTAATGGCAGTCCGCTCTTTAGGTTTCATCGTTGCACGCAGAGCTTTACGCCATTCTGAGTTTCTGTCTGTCAAAACGTCTATAGGTTCGTCTGTATTTTGGTCGTTTGCGCTAATTAGGTGCTCTTCTTTATCCCCATTGCTTTGTTTTGTCGCATTTAGGTGCTCTTCAAAATGTTCTAGTTCTTCTTGTTCTGCACGTTTGAATGTCCCCATGCGTTTAAACATTTCATCCCAGTCAACTAATGCTCCGTCAAATTCAGGACCGTCAATGCAAACAAACTTTGTCTTTCCACCAATAGTAAGTCGACATGCACCGCACATTCCAGTACCATCGACCATGATTGTATTTAGGGATACATCTGTTGGGATATTGTATTTCTGTGTGAGCATGCAACTAAACTTCATCATAATAGGAGGTCCGATAGCAAAAACTTTATCAATATGTTCTTGATTTATAAGTTTTTCAATACCGACTGTTACGACTCCTTTTTCCCCATAAGACCCGTCATCTGTCATTATTATAGTTTCATCACTATTCTCTCGGACTTCATTTTCAAGTATAATTAAATCTTTGTTTCGTCCTGCAATTACAGATAAAACTCTATTGCCTGCTGCTTTTAATGCTTTTATAATAGGAAGCATTGGAGCAACTCCAACTCCGCCTCCTGCACATATTACGGTTCCAAATTTTTTAATGTCTGTAGGATTTCCAAGTGGTCCAACAACGTCTGTAATATAATCTCCGACGTTCAGATTACACATCTTAATTGATGACAGACCTACTTTTTGCACAACCATTGTAATGGTTCCTTTTTCTATGTCTGCATCTGCAATTGTGAGCGGCATACGTTCGCCATTTTCGCCAATTCTTACAATCACAAAATTACCGGCTTTCCGGCTTTTTGCAATCAGTGGTGCTTCTACTTCAAAGAGAAATACTTTCTCTGAGAATTGTTCCTTACGGATAATCTTGTTCATTGTTGTTTTATGGTGTAGTATTTAATAATTAAGGTGTTATATAATTTATGGTTTATGGTAGCAAACCATAAACCATAAATTTAGGTTTTGCAATAGACTTGTAATTAAAAGTTATTATTGTCAAGCATATCGAATCCGCAGTATGGTATAAGCGCTTTGGGAACTTTAATACCTTCTGGTGTTTGATTGTTTTCAATTATTGTAGCTACAATGCGAGGTAAAGCTAATGCAGAGCCATTTAATGTGTGGCACAGTTCTGTTTTTTTTGTTTCAGAATTGCGATAGCGGCATTTTAGACGATTAGCCTGATAACTTTCGAAGTTGCTGACAGATGAAACTTCGAGCCATTTCTTTTGTGCAGCGCTATAGACTTCAAAGTCATAGCAAATAGCTGATGTAAAACTCATGTCTCCTCCACAAAGACGTAAAATGTGATATGGCAATTCTAGTTTCTGACACAATCCTTCAACATGTGCAAGCATTTCATTAAGTGATTCATAAGAATGTTCTGGCTTATCTATGCGGACAATTTCAACCTTATCAAATTGATGTAATCTGTTAAGTCCTCTCACGTCTTTACCATATGAACCAGCCTCACGTCTGAAACATGCAGAATATGCACATCTTTTGATTGGAAGATCTTTCTCGTCCAATATGACGTCTCTGAATATATTGGTTACAGGAACTTCTGCTGTAGGAATAAGATAAAGATTGTCCATGTTGCAATGATACATTTGACCTTCCTTGTCTGGTAACTGGCCTGTTCCGTATCCAGATGCTTCATTTACTACATATGGAGGTTGTATTTCCAAGTATCCGCTTTTACGTGCTTCTTCAAGAAAAAATGCTTCGAGCGCTCTTTGAAAACGTGCCATCTTTCCTATATATATAGGGAATCCGGCTCCTGTAATTTTTACACCTAAATCGAAGTTTATTAAATTGAATTTTTTGCATAGATCCCAATGGCATAAAGCATCTTCTGGAAGGTCGGGTATTTGTCCGCCTTCTTTTACGATAACATTATCTGATGCATCTTTACCTTCCGGAACATCGTCGTTTGGAATGTTGGGGATTGTACAGAGTAGTTCTGTCAGTTTTTCTTGGGTTTTATCTAATTGATGCTCAAGATTTTTGGCACTTTCTTTTAGCTTGGATACATTTTCTTTAATCGCATTGGCTTCGTCTGTTTTCTTTTCTTTCATTAGAGAGCCAATTTGTGCTGACAACAATTTGCATTCCTGCAGATTTTTGTCAAGCTTTTGCTGGGTTTCACGTCTGGTCTTATCCAATGCTAAGACATTGTCAATAGCCTCTTTGGCACCATTAAAGTGTTTTTTCTCAAGCCCTTTAATTACACGTTCAGTTTCTTCACTGATGAGTTTTAGTGTAAGCATACAAATTTATATTTTATAATAACAGATGCAAATTTACAAAAAATATTTTTTGTAGCGACTAAAAAAAGCAAAAATCCCGATTCTCGTGTGAGAAAAGGGATTCTTGTGTTTGTTTGGAATAAATAATTAAAAATTCTTTTGTTTAAGCTTCTGCTTCAGGTATTACAGATACAACACTCTTGTCTCTGCGGCCCTTGTGGAAATTAACCACGCCGTCAACCAAAGCATAAAGAGTATCATCTTTACCAATACCTACGTTCTTGCCAGGGTTGTGCTTAGTACCACGCTGACGAACAATAATGTTACCAGCAATTACTTTCTGACCACCCCAAATCTTAACGCCTAATCTTTGAGAAGCTGACTCACGTCCGTTCTTAGAACTACCTACACCTTTTTTATGTGCCATTTTTTGTTCCTCCTAAAATTTAAGCGATTACTTCTTTGATTTGTACTTCAGTGAATTGAGCACGATGTCCGTTCTTCTTACGGTAATCTTTTCTGCGCTTCATCTTGAAAACGATGACTTTGTCACCTTTTACAAGAGGATTTACAACTTCACATACTACCTTTGCACCGTCTACGGTTGGTGCACCTACCTGTACTGAACCTTCTTTGTCGACAAGCAGTACCTTGTCGAATTCAACAGCCTGGCCTTCTTTCACATCTTTCATGTGGTGAACGAACAGTTTCTTGCCCTGTTCTGCCTTAAACTGCTGACCGTTAATTTCTACAATTGCGTACATTTTATTATGTTAAACGGTTTTTTCCGTAAGGCGTATGACATCGTGTCATAGCTTGTTTGAGCCTATACGGACTAAATCGGCTGCAAAATTATAACAAATAATTTAAACTTCCAAATTTTTTGTGTTTGTTGGTTTGGTTGTTGTAATAAAAATATTTAAAAATCCTTTCTTGGTCTATCATTGTGCGATTTTACATCTTGCTTTGTTCTGTATTTGGGTAGTCTTATCGTTTTAGTGTTATATATGGATATTATTTATCTATTTGTCGTCAATGTAAATATAAATAATATGGCATGCCTCAGGTAATGTAGGCATGCCATAATAATATATTACTTTCTGTTTATATTAATATGCAAAAAGTGGGTATTTTGACATTGTTTCATTCACTCTTTGACGCACTGAAGAAATTACGTTTTCATCTTCAGGACTGTTCAGAACTTCTTCAATAAGGTCTGCGATAAGAACCATGAGGTCTTCTTTTGCTCCTCTTGTTGTTATAGCAGGAGTGCCAAGACGTATTCCTGATGTTTGGAATGCACTGCGTGTATCATACGGAACCATATTCTTATTTACGGTTATATCAGCAGCAACTAATGCACTTTCTGCAACTTTTCCTGTAAGATCAGGATATTTAGAACGCAGGTCAACGAGCATAGAGTGGTTGTCTGTTCCTCCACTTACGATAGTAAAGCCGCGTTTAATGAGTTCGTCAGCAAGTACAGTCGCATTTTTCTTAACTTGCATAGCCCATTCTTTAAATTCTGGTTGTAGTGCTTCATTAAATGCTACTGCTTTTGCTGCTATTACATGCTCCAGCGGTCCGCCCTGTGTACCAGGGAATACAGCACTGTTAAGAAGCTGACTCATCATCTTGATTTGACCTTTAGGTGTCTTCTTACCCCATGGATTCTCAAAGTCTTTACCCATAAGGATAATACCGCCTCTTGGGCCACGTAGTGTTTTGTGAGTTGTAGATGTTACAATATGTGCATATTTAACAGGATTATCCAAAAGGCCAGCGGCAATAAGACCTGCAGGATGAGCCATGTCAACCATCAAAATTGCTCCTACTTTGTCTGCAATTTCACGCATGCGTTTGTAATCCCATTCGCGGCTATATGCTGAACCACCGCCAATGATTAATTTGGGCTTATGCTCGATTGCCAGTTTTTCCATCTCGTCATAGTCAACGCGACCAGTTTCTTTGTCGAGATTGTATCCTACAGCATTATATAATATACCTGATGTGTTTACACTTGAGCCATGAGACAAGTGACCTCCATGGGCAAGGTTAAGCCCAAGGAACGTATCTCCTGGATTTAATACAGTTAAAAGAACAGCAGCATTTGCCTGTGCTCCAGAGTGAGGCTGAACATTTGCGAATTCTGCACCAAAAAGTTTTTTTACGCGTTCGATAGCCAGTGTTTCAACTTCGTCTACCACACCGCAACCGCCATAATAGCGTTTTCCTGGAAGGCCTTCTGCATACTTGTTTGTCAAGTATGAGCCCATAGCCTGCATAACTTCATCACTTACAAAGTTCTCTGAGGCAATGAGTTCCATTCCCTTTAACTGTCTTTGATGTTCTCTTTCGATGAGGTCGAAAATTACTTGATCTCTTTCCATACGATAGATTTTAATATGAATGTTGTGTTTAGGTTATTAATAGTTATGCAAAAATATAAAAAAATATCGATGCATGCAAGATAATTATTCTATAACTTATACGAGTTTAACCTTATTAATATCTTGTTCCTTGTCGCAATAATGACATTTAATAATGCCATTTTCTTTATCTATTACATGGAACACGGTTTTCATCGGTTCATTATTTGTAATACACTTAGGATTATTGCATTTGATGATTCCTTGAAGTTCGTTGGGTGTAACGACTTTTTTCTTCTCAACAACCTCATAGTTGCGTATGATGTTGAGAACGACATTTGGAGCAACAACAGAAAGTCTTGAGATTTCTTCATCTGTGAAGAATTTGTCCTCGACTTTGATAATTCCTTTATGTCCGATTTTCTTTGACAGATAATTATAGCCTATAGTAACTACAGTTTTCAAATTCTGAAGTCCTAAAATATTGGCCACTTCGTATGTCTTTTCTGAAGGTATATGGTCAATGACGGTACCATTTTCTATTGCTGCTACCAATCTTTCTTTCTTGCTCATTGTTTACTGGCTTAATAAAGTTCTGCTTATTTAATAATAGTAGGGTCGTTAGTGATTTCATCCATAGACAAGCCTAGCACGTCGCATATGATAGCCTCACGTGCATAAAGGCCGTTTTGTGCCTGCTGGATATAATATGCATGCGGATTTGTGTCAACCTCATATTCTATTTCGTTAACACGTGGAAGCGGATGCAATATTTTCATGTTATCCCTTGCGTTATTGAGCATGTCGTTTTTTAGAATATAAACATTTTTTACTTTCTCATATTCCATTAAGTCAGAGAATCTTTCTTTCTGTACTCGTGTCATATATAGAATGTCGGCCTCGTTTATTATTTTTTCGTTGAATGCCGTATGTTCCACATATTTTATATTATGTTCTTTACAATAAATTTTATATTCATTAGGCATTGCAAGTTCCTTTGGTGCAATGAAATGGAACGTTGGATTGAAGTGTCTCATTGCCATGATAAGTGAGTGAACAGTTCTTCCGTATTTCAAATCACCAACGAGACATATATTCAGATTTTCAAGTGTGCCTTGCGTCTTGTATATTGAGTATAAATCAAGCATACATTGTGAGGGGTGTTGGTGTGCACCGTCTCCAGCATTAATAATTGGTATTGGGGCAACTTCACTTGCATACTGTGCAGCACCTTCAATATAGTGGCGCATTACAATCGCATCGGCGTAGTTGGATACCATTAATATCGTATCCTTTAATGTTTCTCCTTTAGTCGCGCTTGTTACTTTCGCGTCACTAAATCCTATAACACGTGCTCCAAGTCTATTTGCTGCAGTTTCAAAACTTAGGCGAGTACGTGTAGAAGGTTCAAAGAAAAGCGTAGCTACAACCTTGCCTTTTAGAATTTCTCTGTTAGGATGTTTTTCAAACTCTTGTGCCAACTTTATCATGTAAAGAATTTTCTCCTTTGATAAATCAGCAATAGTTACAAAATTATGTTTTCCCATTAATGTAGTGTTTCTAATTCGACCGCTAAGTTAAGCATTATTTTTAATTTATGATTGATATTTCAAAAGAAAAATAGTATTTTTGCAGCTAATTAGTTTTTTATTATAAATAATGAGAAAAACATTTGTGCGTATCCTTTGGGGAACGCTTTGTGCGGTTATAGTATTTTTGGCTGTTAGTTTTACTTCCATATGGTTTGGATGGATTGGTTATATGCCAGATTTGGAAGATTTGCAAAACCCTATTAGCCGATATGCCTCTCAGGTTTATTCTGTAGACGGCAAGATTCTTGGTACATATAATATGAATCGTGAAAATAGGGTACATGTTGATTATGATGGTATATCACCTTATTTGGTTCAGGCTTTGGTCGCTACAGAAGACGAACGATTTTACGATCATTCCGGCATAGATTTTATCGCATTAACTCGTGCTGTTGTAAAACGTGGAATTTTAGGACAGAAAAGCGCAGGTGGCGGTTCAACAATAACCCAGCAACTTGCAAAGCAACTCTATTCAGCTACAGCTAAAAGCACACTTGAACGTTTGTTGCAGAAGCCAATAGAATGGGTTATTGCTGTGAAACTTGAGCGTTTTTATACAAAAGAAGAAATAATAACAATGTACCTTAATTATTTCGACTTTCTCCATAATGCCGTAGGCATCAAGACCGCTGCTGATGTTTATTTTGACAAGGATCCTAAAAATCTTACATTGACAGAGTCTGCCACACTTATTGGCTTGTGTAAGAATCCTTCTTATTTTAATCCTGTAAGATATCCTGAAAGATGTACAGATCGTCGTAATGTTGTTCTGGGGCAAATGTTGAAAGCTGGATATCTTACAAATGAAGAATATCAGAAAGCTCATGATGAGCCTTTGGCTCTTAATTTTCATCGTGTTGACCATAAGGATGGTATTGCAACTTATTTTAGGGAGTTTTTAAGACAATACATTATGGCTCAAAAACCAACGTTGGAAGATTATCCATCTTGGAATAGGGTTCAGTTTACAATTGATTCTTTGGCATGGGAGACTGATCCTTTGTATGGCTGGTGTAATAAGAATCATAAGAAGAATGGTGAACCTTATAATGTGTATACAGATGGTTTGAAGATTTTTACAACAATAGATTCCAGAATGCAGAAGTATGCTGAGGAGGCCGTATTGAAGCATGTGGGGAATTATCTTCAGCCGGCTTTTACGAAAGAGAACAGAACAAAGCCAAACGCTCCGTTTACTAATGCTCTTACTGCTGCAGAGGTAAAAGGAATTCTGAACAGGTCTATAAGACAGAGCGAGAGATATAGGGCAATGAAAGAGCAAGGTGCTACGGAAAATGAAATACAAAAAGCATTTAGAACACCTGTTGAGATGTCCGTATTCACGTATCATGGTGATGTAGATACAGTGATGACACCGCTTGATTCAATTCGTTATATAAAATCATTCTTGCGTTCTGGTTTTGTTAGTATGGATCCGCATAATGGTGCTGTCAAGGCTTATGTGGGAGGCGTAGATTTTACTCATTTTACTTATGATATGGCTACACAGGGGCGCAGGCAGGTAGGATCAACGATAAAGCCGTTCCTTTATGCTTTAAGTATGTCTAACGGTATGTCGCCTTGTGATGTTGCACCCAATGTTCAGAGATCTTATGGCAACTGGACACCAAGAAATGGCAGTCGGTCAAGATATGGACAAATGGTAACTCTGAAATGGGGGCTTGCACAGTCGAACAACTGGATATCTGCGTATTTGATGAGTCGTATTAATCCTCAGGATTTTTTGCGTATATTGCGTGATTTCGGTATAAACACTTATGGCGTATATCCGTCTATTGTACTTTGTCTTGGCCCTAACGAAGCCTCTGTATGTGAGATGGTAAGTGCTTACACTACGTTTGCAAATCATGGAATACATTGTTCGCCTATGTTTGTTTCAAAGATAGAGGACAACGAAGGCAACGTAATAGCCACGTTCCAGCCACGTATGAATGAGGTGATAAGCGAAGAGAGTGCTTATAAAATGCTCGAGATGCTTAAGGCTGTGATGGATGGTGGTACAGGTAGCCGAATGAGATATAAGTATAAGGTTGAGTGTGATATGGGGGGCAAGACTGGTACCACCAACCGTAATGCCGATGCTTGGTTTATGGGTTTCACGCCATCTTTGGTAAGCGGCTGTTGGGTTGGCGGTGAAGATCGTGACATTCACTTCGACTCTACCAGGATGGGACAGGGCGCCAATATGGCTTTGCCTATATGGGCGTATTACATGAAGAAGGTGTTTGCCGACCGTTCTTTGGGATACGATCCTAACGAGAAGTTTGATATACCTGAAGATTTCAACCCCTGTGTTTCAGAGTTTGATGACTATAGCGCAGGAGGTATTGAAGAGGTGTTCGAATAGCAATTAATTATTATCCGATAGTTCGTTATTATTGAGCAATACAAAAATAAGAGGGTGGGGCTAATTGTTTAGCCTCACCCTCTTATTTTTTCAGATACCATCACATTTACTTCAAATCAGTCATTAGTTCATATATATTTTTATCTTTTTTGCACATCCATACTTTCAGCCGCATTTCTATTTTATATTAGCGAAAAATAGTACTAAGATCCGTTCAACATAAAGCAAAAATACAGTTTCAATTCTGATGACGATTCTGTTCTTTTAGCCAGCAACGCTATGAATTTTTACGGTCATTCTGTCACTACAAACTGAAACGTACCTTGAACAATATTTCTCGTGGACGCAGACGGGTGGATGTATATATGCGTTGTGTGTCTGTGAAATATCGGCGCTCAAACAGATCTTTACCAAACAGGTTATGACAAGCTGCGCCTATCTCAATGTGTCGTGTCTTGTATGTTATCGAAAGGTCGGAAAACAATGTTGTCGACACCGATTCGTCGTTGCTGTGATACATCTCGTTGTCAAACTCAATAATCCAGTTGCCAGGCATGATATATGTGCGCAGTTTATGGGTAAAATAACATAATGTTTCGTCATAACCGTCTGTACTCTCCTGATTGGTCTGATGGTTACGGTTTAGTGAAGACGTCAAGTCGGCAGAAAGCCAATATAGAGGCTTAATAGAGATGTTGAGCTTTATCTCGCTGCTTCCCATTCTGAATGGCTGCACATTGTCATTTATGAGCATGCTGTAGTTGTTCCATGTCTGCCGTGCAGATAATTTAAGCAACAGACCGGCCCAGTCGAAGCTCTTACTTGCCGAGCCGTTAAGCGTAATCATGCTTACGGACGAGCGTTGGTCTGACGGAGTGCTGCAATAAACATTATCTACAAGTTCACCCTTATACATCAGCATGTTGCCCATACGGCTGTAGACGATTCCGCCATTGGCAAAAAATCCGCTTATCACGTTCTTGTATCTTGCAGCGGCATTCAATACGAAAGCGTCAATATAGTCAAGCTGTCCGTTGCCGCGACGTGCTGTTATATAGTCGGTGAACACCAGAGTCGGCATGGATGTCAGCGCGTCCTGCGGCATCCATGAATATGAGCCGCATGCCGTAAGTTGCCATCGAGCCGTTGGCTCATAGCTGAAATAGAGTGAAGGGTCTGCCGTAAACTTATGTGCCGACAGCGAATTCAGACTGCGGTATCGCCAGTTTATCGGCACATTAAGACTGATACTTACGTCGTGTGTCTTGATGCTTATGTCAGGAGATACGTAAACCCTATATTCATCATATTTATCGGTGGCTGTGTTCACTGCGTTTTCTACATCAATGTTCTGCCGTTTCAGGTCAAATCCTACGGTATATGTAATATTCAGCAACCACAATCTGTGCCTGAAGTTTGTATAAGTTTTCCAGTCTAACTGACCTATGTTGAGCGTCTCTGCCGATCCGTCTGATATGAGCAGCGTTCCGGGTTTATAATGATAAGCTGCAGCTGAACTTAACGAGAAGCTGTTTCCGCCTGAAAAATTCTTAATGAAACGCAGATTGTCTGCCACATATCTTTCACGCGGTCTTACGCTCTGCTGCGTTGTCTGTCCGTTAAGTACAGATGTACCGAGGCTGCGGTTAAAGTCAGCATATCCTTTAAGGGTGTTTACAAGATATAGCCGGTCTTTATTCTCTTTATACATCAGTTCGCCTTCATATTCGTTGCGGTATGCCCGTGCGTCGTTGTCCTGTGTTATCACGGCTCCGCTGCCTAAGTCGGTATAAACCGTTTGCGACTGCTGCCGCTCCAGACTCTTGTCGAACAGCCCCGTAAGTTGAAGTCGCAGGTCGTTGTCTGCCGCCGTCTTAAACAGCCAGTTGGTGGCAAGTATATGTGTGTTGTTAAACATGGTTCGGCTTTCGTCAAGTCCTGTTCTGCCAAGACCAATGCCTGAAAGCAGTCCGCCCGCAGTCGGCACGCTCTCTTCGAGCGATGCCAATGAGCCAACTTCGCTGCTTATGTCCTTGCCTGTATTGTTGCATTTATACATTGATATGCTCTGCATCTTGCGCGAAAACAGCATTGCCAGTGCCCGACTGTCATACAATGCGTCTGTTTTGCCCTGCAGAGTGGCGCCTCCGCCAAGCGACAGTTCTCCCTGCCACATATCCTTCACCTTCTCGTCGAGCACGATGTTAAGCGCAGCCTGGTCACTGAACACAACATCCTTAAGTGTCTTCACAGGCTGATGATTCTCCATCACCTGCACCTTCTTCACTTTGCCGGCATCTATGTTGTTGCTCGCTACGCCATATTTGCTGCCCATGAGGTCCATGCCTTCAATATAAAACTTGTTAATACTTTTGCCCTGATATGTTATGCTGCCGTCTTTTCCAACTTCCATTCCGGGCATACGTGATATGACGTCGGCTATAGAGCGGTCGTTTTTCTGACGGAAACTGCTCACCAGATAGTCTATCGTGTCGCCGCGCTGCGTTATCTTGTCCGGTTTCACCTTCACTTCTTTTAGCGCGAAAGCTTCTTCCCTCATGGTTATTGTCCGTCCGTCTTTATATGTCTTTGCAGCCAGCGTAACCGTGGCATAGCCCATACTTCTGAATACGAGCGAGTCGGTTTGTCCGTCTTCTCCTTCATACTTCAGCGTAAAGGCTCCCGTCTTAGCCGTTATGGCGTATGCTCTTATGCGTCCTGCTGTGCTTTTAAGCATAACCGACACTCCGGGGAGCGGCTTACCGCCCTCATCCTTAACAACGCCCGTAAATGTCCGGGCATTAAGCAGCAGTGGAATCATAAGTAAAATCAGGACAAATATCTTTTTCATAATTGGGCATAATTTATTTTTCATATAATCATAAGCGGTTTCATTACTAAGGCTGAAAGGTTAAGGCCTGTATGTCTCCATCAGATTCACCGGCTTTTTCTTCAATGCTTCAGTGTTTCCTGTTTCCATATAATGTTTGGTGAACGGAACACCGTTTACCTTTTCCATATAAAGTTTTATGTTGGCAAAATATTCCTTGTAGATGTCTTGCAGCTCCAAAGGAGTACAGTCTACATACTTTTGCTTGTCGACCGCCAACAGTCGCCCGTCGCCTTTTTCTATGGCTGTGCATGCAAACGAGAATGTTCCTGTTTCGTCAGCAGCCTTTAGTATCAGTCCAGGCAAGCCGCACAATTTCCACGGGCCGTCAGCTATGGGTATGTCGGTGGTAAACCATACGTGCCATCTGCGCCCGCGCAATTCGCCCACAGCGCTTTGGCATCTATAGCCAGCCACGGTGCTGTCGCTTCCTGTCAGAGTCCATTCTATATGTGGCATGTCTTCTTCATATTTAAAGAAATCTATCAGCACTCTGTCGACATACACCAGTCTTCCCGGTGATGGAATATTCTTATAAATGTGATACGCCTGCCCGCTTTGATATGGCTTAACCTGCTTGCGTATCTTCTCTAAGTTTATTTGCCCTGTAGCATTCATGCTGTCCATCAGGGCTTCTTTCATTCTGTTCATCCAACTGTAAAAGTGTGACGCACTGTTGCCTACGTCAAGCTTCATCACATCCTGTTTAGCTTCGTTTTCACCTTCTGCATTAGCATATCGCACCTGATATGTTACGCTAAGTCGAACACTGTCAGCTGTGGATGCAGACAGCGTCATAAACGACAACAACAAGAATATCATCATGTATTTTCTCATATCTTAGCTTATTATTTTTATGCAATGCATCAACATATTATCAGCCTCTCTTCATTAAGTTGCAATCCAATTTGTCATGGCATTGTTTCCTTACATGCTTAAAACTTTAAATTTTGTAGCGCGACAAGTATATGTCATAACGCAAAAGGCGCAGAGAGAGGGACGTAATCAGTGCGTAAACGGTTTTTCGTCTATTGATATTATCGCGCTCTTCCGTTTACTGCCGGGAATGGGCAGTGAGTTGCCGGTACGGGTGACAAGAAACTGTATTGGGTCGTCGTTATATTTATAATAAATCGTTTTGTATTCATCGTAAGTGCAATCTGTATAATTTCCCGAAGGCATTTCCACAAACATTCCGTTTCCGCTTGTTATAGATGTGCAGCAGAATGAATATATTCCGTCGGATTCAACAGCTTTGAGTATGAGTCCCGGCAGTCCGCGCAGTTTCCATGGACCGTCGCTTACCGGAATGTCTGCTGTGAACCATACAGTCCATCGTCTTCCACCTATATTCGTCCATGCCTTGCCACAGCTGTATCCGCATATCGTGGTGTCGCCATCTTCGATATTCCACTGCAGCCGTTTGTCAGCTTCAGTGTATTTCACTCCGTCTAACCCAAACGTATCATAAAACGTTATGCTGTCACCACCTGAAGGGCGCTTGCATACATGCCATTGCAAACCGCCTCCGCCCACGTTCTTTGCGCTGCTTATGGCTATGTCAAGTGGCAGATTGCTTTCATTTATCTTTTTCATCTGCTCGTCACGCAGCCTTTGAGCCTCGCTATAAAAATGAGACATGGTATGCCCCACATCCAATGCCATAACGTCATGAGTTTTATGTCCGTTGCCGTATGTGGCATAAGTTGTATTATATACGATGTGCAGCATAACACTGTCGGCTGTCTCGGCCGACAGTGCTGCCAAATGCAATAGGAAAAGTAATAAGATGTATTTTCTCATATATTATTTATTTAAAGGACATTACGAAATATCTGTCATACAAGTATTTTCTTATGGCTGGTTACAATTCATGAAGACAGCAACTAAACACTGTCACATCTTCAATGACCTCATACTTACGTTGGCAATTAAGGACATACATATATATTGTTTATTCTTTGTCATAATACTCTAGAAAATGCAACTTCGCCTTGGCATTAGCTTCAGGAACAAATTGGTTTATAACTTCTTGCGGAATTATAAGTCCATATATGTCACGCATATAAGTTAAAGGATCCGAAAGAAATTTTGTGCTAATTGTATATAACTTTTCCGGTGTACACCTTTCATATTTTCTGTTAACCATCTTTAAGGCTTTGCCCTCAGACTTCTCTATACCCACACATCTGAACGAGAAGATGTTTTCCGTATCAACAGCCTGCAATATCAGTCCGGGCAGTCCACAAAGTTTCCATGGGCCATCGCTTACAGCAATTTCAGGAGCAAACCATACATTCCATTTGCGTCTACGTAATTCTCCTTCAGCCTTTAAGCATCTGTAACCGCAGATAACGGTATCACCTTCAACAATACTCCAGTTTATTTGTGGCATATCCTCCTCACAAACAAATCTGTTGTCAAGTATATCCTCAGTGTAAGTCAATCGTCCGTCTGACGGAAAATTCTTATAAATGCCATAGGTCTGACCAACTTCAAGGGCGCGCGTCTCTTTTTCCAAACGCATTATGCTTATACTTCCACTCATATTCATGCTGTCCATCTTTGCCAGTTTCTGCTCAAAATAGTCGCTGAAAAAGTGTGATGAACGTTTTCCTATATCAAGACGCATCATATCACAGCGGTCAGACTTTCTATACTTTGAGTAGTTGTATTCAGATGTATAAACAATACTCATTATCACGCTGTCAGTTGTCTGGGCTGAAAGTGTAAAGCAGTTGATAAAGAAATACAACAAAAGAACCAATTTATATGCCATATTTAAATTCTTATATTCATTCAGTATGTACATAACTTTATTGAAGAAATACATTAAGATTTCTTCTATCATAAAATCAGCAACTTACAATTATCTTTTATACTTGTTTTTTATTTTTCTCACAATAAGCAATATCCCCGCAAATATCAGCAGGCAAGTTGCTATTACGGCCAGTTCATGCCAGTTGGTCAAATCTTCAAATACGTTGGCAAACATTGTGAGAAAAGAAACGTAAAAGAACAAACATGCGAGAGCATTTCTTCTCTTACGTATATCAAAATATATACCCACCGCAAGCAGCACAACTGTTATTAAAAGCTTAAATATAATCATATTTTGTCCACCCAAAATTTACATAAGTCTATTACCAATTATAATGCCTTATCCAGAATCTCCTGCCAAACCATCAGGCATTATTGCTACGAAAACGAAGATTGCACATATCGCAAATAATAAGGATACGGCTTTTTCATAGTTTCATATTCAACTTATACAAAAGTACAAATAATAGCGAAATATATGATAATATTTCACTTCACAAAACTTCACAAAATTACAATCTATTGATTTTCAGTTATTTACAATAGCGCTAAAGTTCTTTTATGAAATGGTCAAGATCTTTTGCTCCTCCCTTTTTTTGAAACATTTTAAAGTATAAGCGTGACTTTGCCATTCCGAGAGAGCTATATGAATAAGGTGAGATATTGCATATTTCTTTAGATGAAAGACCTGCTTTCACCATACAGCAAATCCATACTTCATTATCATTTATGTCTGGATAAAACTCTTTAAGACGTTTTGTAAAATTGTTGTATGCATTATTCAAGGCTTCAACAAGTCTGTGATAATCAGCAGAAGACGGTACGGCATTTGGAGTATGATACAATTTATATACATCCGTATCAGCCAAGTCAGCAACTAACAGCTCTTGGTGTTTTTGCTCATAGGCATATAGAGTTTCTTTATATTTTAGCATCTCCGTTTCATTGCGGATAAGCTTTTGATGGAGTTCTGACAACATCTTATTTGAATCTGACAGTTCATTTTCAAGAAGTTCTATACGTTGTTTGTTTTGTTGTGAACGCTGCTGTTCTTTTAAACTTCGTTCACGGAGATATCGTCTTACGCGCTCTTGCTGCTCTAAATACTTTTTCTTACGTTTTTGGTATATTTTTGCTAAGGCAAGACAGAAAATGATTATACATAATATCAGAACAAACAATGATATGACAAGATGTAAACGCGAAGATGTCAAATCAGCATTTCTACGTTCAACATCAAGCATACGTTCCATGCCGGACATAAAGTCTCCATATTCTACAATCTGATTTTTCATTAACGAATCTACATAATTTGAATAGAGACTATAATAACTTATTGCATCAGCTTGATCACCGGCTTTAATATATAAATTGGCTAAATCCAAAGATGCCTGTAAGTTTTGTTTTAAAGAACCATATTGCATCCCTTTTTTATTATAATAAATTGCAGAATCAAGATGTTCTGTATTTTCATAGTATACAGCTCTTATATAATAATTCGCTGATTTGTTATTTTCTGTATAGCCATTCAATGGTATATTAAATATATATTTTGCTTTATCCAATAAACCTTCTTTCATATATATAGCAGCCAATTCACCTCTTACCATATTATATAGATAACTGTCATTAATAGCCTTCGCTTTTTTTGCAGCCTTTTGATAATAAGGTATAGCAATGTCATTTCTGTTCAAATCACGATACGATCGTCCAATATCTCTCAATGAATAAACTTCTGTAACCTGTGCACCTGCCTGCTTGGCATATCCGTATGCCAACTTATTATATCGCAACGCATCTTTATGCAAGCCCTTCACTTCATAAACATATCCTGCCCATGTGGCAGAACGGGCTTTGTAGCGGTTTATGGCAGAATCGTTTTCAGACTCCACTTTAATTGCTTTGTTGAACGAGGTCAGGGCATGACCATAAAGATGCATGTCGCAATAGACGCGGCCGAGAAGATAATTAGCACGGACGCGCTGAAGGTCACTGCCATGACTATTATAATAGTTTGCTGCAGCGCGTATGGTTGAGTCTGACACATGTAGAATATAGCATTTGTCGTCGGCTTCGGTGCGCGACAATGCGTACCATAAGCGATAGTCTTTGCCAGAACGGCATATCTCAAGCGAGTCGCGCCTCAATATGGACAATGCGCTGTCTGGATGTCCTTCCATAAGACTGTCTGTCGTGCGCAATATACTTTCAATTCGGCCTCCGTCACGACATGAAAAGAATGTTGTGTAGAGCAACAAGAAGGGGAGTGCTTTTGTTATTAAAGAAGTTAAAGTCATATGCCTTGTAGTCTTTTATCTTAGTTTAAATTTACCAGCATTAAGCCTTACCGAAAGCATAGCTTGTAAAGTTGGTTTAAACACTTGGCATCAGCTCTTTTATATATTGCGTTTTTGCGTCTTGTGCGGTGAACTGACGAGTCCTGCGCAGTGCAAATATAGCGAAAGGCGAGTGCAATGCAAAACAAAAAACACTTTTTTTGAATTTGCATTGCCGAGTCGCATCCTATATTATGCAAATATAGCGAAAGGCGAGAGCATTGCAAAAAGCAAAAAACTTGTTTTTGATTTTTCGTATTGCCGAGCCAAATCCTATATTATGCAAATATACGGAAATTCATTTAATTTGTTTATTGGCATACCATGTTTTTGCTTTTAATTTAAACATTTTTTTTGCAATGTGAGATTGTTAGCTTTCGTAAATGTGTCGTAAATTTAGAATAGGTAAATGCAGTGTTCTGTTTCTTTTCATCTATTTAAGAACTTGTTATTTATGTTGATGGCGTAAATTGACATAATGTCAATACTATCGCATGATTGCTTTCTATTTGGTTTTAGATGGAGCTCTCAGACGGCGATATTTAAAAATTAAAATTTGCTGGCCGTGAAAACAGATAGTTTTTGTGTGTAAGGGTAAACAAGTGAGTTTCAATGTATTATGCGGAGTTGTGCCGATGTGCGCAATTAAATTGGCGTGTTTTTATGCCCAAACGTTCTTTTTTTAATAATATAAATCGGCTTTTGGGAACCAGAATACGGGTGATTTGTGCCTCGAAAGTGGCTGAATTGTCTTATAAAAGCATGCCTTTTATGTGATTATGTAAATAAACTTTACCGAATCAATACATTTTAGAGCGCTTAATTTTCTATTTCGTCATAAAATCGTGACATAAGTGTAATAACATATTGAATGGCTTAAGACGTGTTTTAGTATCAAAAAGAATTCTTTTATATAATTATACTACTTCAGTAAGATATGATTAGTGCTTAGTGTTACTGCAATCATCGTATAATTATATAAACGACTTGTTAAAATATTAATCAATTATTTGCTGTAAATAATGCAGATGAGAATGGTTCTTATTCCAATTTTATCGTAATATATACGATTGACAATGTTACCGGATTAATTATCATAGTTTTAGTTAGAGCATTCTTAGAGCGCGATTTTAAATTGTACTATTGCATGCTTTTATTCTCGATGTTATGTGTAAATATATAAATTAACGACTAACAGTAACAGCTTGATAATATGTTTTTTATATTCAGTAAATTAATATAATATTAGTGAAATTATCAGGGCGCAGACGGTGCGTGTTCTGGAAATAGAGTTTAATCCTAGCCCGTCATGTTGTGTGGATGACTGCTTGAAATTAAAATTAAGTATGTCGCCGGAATATGTTATAATTGGTGATTGGTGGGGTGCTACGGATTGCTGGTAATGTTAACTAAGATGATTGGCCGACTAAATTTTGTTCTTAATCTAATAATAAAATTTGCCACATATTTATATATAATCAATATTTTTCATTATCTTTGCCGATATAAATGATCTGACGTTATGATAGCGGCGTTGCCGGCAATCATATGTCTGGTGCTAAAATTTAGTGATAAATATTATGATTTTTGAATAAAGACTGACATTATGAAAATTCAAGATATATTACAGAGGTTAAAAATTGAATCTCTAAACAAGATGCAATATCAGGCAGGTGACGTGCTGGTGAATACAGATTCTGATTTGGTTATATTGTCTGCTACGGGCAGCGGTAAAACGTTGGCATATCTGTTGCCATTGGCCGGCATGCTTAATCCTGAATCTGACAGGGTGCAGGCTGTGGTTGTAGTTCCCGGACGTGAATTGGCGTTGCAGTCGCATGATGTGTTTTCACGTATGGCATGTGGCTTGCGCTCAATGCCTTTGTATGGTGGGCGTGCAGCTATGGACGAACATAAGAATTTGCGTAAGGTTAGACCACAAATTGTATTTGCTACTCCCGGCAGGCTTAATGACCACCTTGATAAAGGCAATATTGATGCCGATGGTATAAAATATCTGGTGATAGATGAATTTGACAAATGTCTGAAGATGGGATTCCATGAGGAAATGAGCGCATTGATAGATAAGTTGCCATATGTGGAAAGAAGAGTGCTGCTGTCTGCCACTGATGCAAACGAAATACCCGGCTTTGTTAATATGGGCAGAGTTGTGCGTCTTGATTTTCTTACAGATGAGCAGATACCTGAACGTATTAATCTTTTTGTGGTTAAAAGCAAGGAGAAGGACAAACTGGATGCTCTTAACGCCTTGCTATGCAGTTTTGGCGTGTCAAGCAGCATAGTATTTCTGAATTATCGTGATGCTGTTGAACGTGTAGCTGATTATTTACGGAGTAAAGGCTTTGTTGTAAGCGCGTTTCATGGCGGACTTGACCAAAAGGCACGCGAGGATGCTATTTACAAATTTAGCAATGGCTCGTCAAGTGTGCTCGTTGGTACAGACTTGGCTGCCCGTGGCTTGGATATACCGGATGTGGATAATATTATACATTATCATTTGCCTCAGGGTGAAGATGAGTATATACATAGGGTAGGGCGCACGGGCCGTTGGGAGGCATGTGGCAGGGCATTTCTCTTGCTGGGACCGGAAGAAACAATTCCTGAATATATAAAAGACATGCCTGATGAATACGTATTGCCGAATGATATAGAAACACCTCCGCAGCCCAAAATGGTGACGTTATATATCGGAAAGGGCAAAAAGGATAAAATATCAAAAGGTGATGTGTTGGGATTCTTATGTAAAATTGGAGGACTAAAGGGTGATGACATAGGACGCATTGATGTTAAAGAACGCTGTTCTTATGCAGCTGTGAGTCGTGAAAAATTGAAAAGCGTATTGACGAAAACTTCCGGCGAAAAGCTAAAAGGTATTAAAACTATAGTGGAGTTGATAAAATAATGCGATAAACAGAAAATAGATTATATATTTTCTTGAAAAAAATTTGCCAGTTCAAATAAAAGTCGTAACTTCGCAAGTGCTATGAAGCAAAAAATGTATAATTGTTAATTTTAAACCAAAACTATCAAATGAAGAAGTATAACTTTAATGCAGGTCCGTCAATTCTTCCACGCGAAGTGATTGAGAATACTGCGAAACAGATTTTAGATTTCAATGGCAGCGGCCTTTCTTTGGCAGAAATTAGCCATAGAGCAAAAGATTTCCAGCCTGTTATAGACGAAGCAGTGGCACTTATTAAAGAGCTGCTTAATGTTCCTGAAGGTTACTCTGTTCTTTTCTTAGGCGGCGGAGCTTCTTTGGAATTCTGCATGGTACCTTATAACTTCCTTATAAAGAAAGCTGCTTATTTAAATACTGGTGTATGGGCAAAGAAAGCCATGAAGGAAGCCAAATTGTTTGGCGAAGTTGTTGAAGTGGCTTCTTCAGCTGATGCAAACTTTACTTTCATTCCTAAGGGTTGGACTTGCCCCGATGATGTTGACTATCTGCATATAACAACAAACAACACTATTTACGGAACTGAAATCCGCAAGGAACTTGATGTAAACGTTCCTATGATTGGTGATATGTCTTCAGACATTTTCAGCCGTCCTGTAGATGTTGCTAAATATAAGTGTATATATGCCGGTGCACAGAAGAACTTGTCAATGGCAGGTGTTACTATCGTTATCGTTAAGGATGATGAACTCGGTAAGGCTCCGAGAGAGATACCTACAATGTTGAACTACCAGACTCATGTTGAAAAGGGCTCTATGTTCAATACTCCTCCTGTTGTTCCTATTTATACAGCTCTCGAAAACCTCCGTTGGATTAAGAAGATGGGTGGCGTAGAGGCTATGGATAAATTGGCTCATGAGCGTGCTGATATCGTTTATTCTGAAATCGACAGAAATAAACTGTTCCGCGGTACAGTTAATGCAGAAGACCGTTCACTGATGAACATCTGCTTCGTTATGAACGAGGAGTATGCTGAACTTGAGAAGCCGTTCTTAGAGTATGCTACTTCACAGGGTATGGTTGGTATCAAGGGCCATCGCTCTGTCGGCGGATTCCGTGCAAGCTGCTACAATGCTCAGTCAATAGAGGGCGTACAGGCACTTGTTAAATGTATGAAAGACTTTGAAGCTCAGCATTAATGCTGTAGCAGACAAAATGTAATGGTGTGTCGCTTGAATAAATGCGACATGCTGAATATGCAAGAGAAGCATATCGTCGGCGAGGGTTGATTATCATATAATCTCTGGCATGGTGTGCTTCTCTTGTTCATTAAAGTATTTTGGTCTTAACCTTAAATTTTACAAACAACAATTTAATTAACAACGAAATGAAAGTATTAGTAGCAACTGAGAAACCCTTTGCAGCTGTTGCTGTTGAAGGAATAAAGAAAGAAATAGAAGGTGCAGGCAACGAACTCGTGTTGCTTGAAAAATATACAGATGTAGCTCAGCTTCTTGATGCCGTAAAGGATGCTGATGCTATGATTGTACGTTCTGATAAGGTTACTCCGGCTGTGTTGGATGCAGCTAAAAATCTTAAAATAGTAGTACGCGCCGGTGCTGGTTACGACAGCATTGATACAGCTTATGCTAAGGAAAAAGGTGTAATTGTAGAGAATACTCCTGGACAGAATTCAAATGCCGTTGCAGAACTTGTATTTGGCTTAATGGTTTATGCTGTTAGAAATTTCTATAATGGCAAGGCCGGTACAGAGCTTATGGGCAAGAAACTCGGAATTTTGGCATTTGGTAATGTAGGCCGTAATGTGGCTCGAGTTGCTAAAGGCTTTGGAATGGACGTTTATGCTTACGACGCATTCTGCCCGAAAGAGGTTATTGAGGAGGCTGGCGTTAAGGCTGTTGATTCTCAGGAAGAATTATTCAAGAATTGTGATGTCGTTTCTTTGCATATTCCTGCAACTCCTGAAACAAAGCAGAGCATCAACTATAATTTGGTAAATATGATGAAGAAGGGTGGTATGGTAGTAAATACAGCCCGTAAGGAAGTCATCAATGAGCCTGAGTTGATAAAGCTTATGGAAGAGCGTACAGATTTGAAATATATTACAGATATTAAGCCTGATGCAGATGAAGAGTTTGCTAAATTTGAAGGACGCTACTTCAGCACTCCTAAGAAGATGGGTGCACAGACTGCTGAGGCTAACATTAATGCTGGTATTGCTGCTGCAAAACAGATTAATGCTTATTTCAAGGATGGTTGCACAAAGTTCCAGGTAAATAAATAATTATTGATATCTTAACTGTAATATAGAAGGAATAATATTATGGCTAAAATTAAACCATTCAAAGGTATACGTCCGCCGAAACAGTATGTAGAGGAGGTTGAGTCTCGTCCATATGATGTGCTTGATTCAGAAGAGGCACGCGTAGAGGCTGGCGATAACGAAAAGAGCCTTTATCATATAATTAAACCTGAAATTGATTTTGAACCGGGTACAAGCGAATATGATCCGCGTGTATACGAGAAGGCCGCAGAGAACTTTAAGAAATTCCAGGATAAGGGATGGCTGGTTCAGGATGATAAGGATAATTATTATATCTATGCTCAGACAATGAACGGAAAGACACAATACGGACTCGTTGTTTGTGCTTTTGTTGATGATTATCTTAATGGTGTGATTAAGAAACACGAACTCACTCGTCGTGACAAGGAAGAAGACAGAATGAAGCATGTTAGAGTTAATAATGCAAATATTGAACCTGTATTCTTTGCTTATCCTGACAATACCGTATTAAATGATGTAATTATGAAGTATGCTCAGACAGAACCTGAGTATGACTTTATTGCACCTATTGACGGATTCCGTCATCAATTCTGGATTATCTCTGACAGCAAGGATATTGAAGTTGTTACTGAGGAATTTGCTAAGATGCCTGCATTGTATATTGCAGACGGTCATCACCGTTCTGCTGCCGCTGCTTTGGTTGGTGCAGAAAAGGCAAAGCAGAATCCTAATCATAAGGGTACTGAAGAATATAACTACTTCATGGCTGTTTGTTTCCAGGCTTCTCAGCTTACAATTCTTGATTACAACAGAGTTGTGAAAGACCTTAATGGTCTGAGCTCAGAGGAATTCTTGACAGCATTGAGCAAGAACTTCGACGTAGTAGAGAAAGGTGCAGATATTTATAAACCTGATCATTTGCATAATTTCTCTCTTTATTTAGATAATAAGTGGTATAGTCTTACTGCTAAGCAAGGTACATTTGATGACAAAGATCCTATCGGTGTTCTAGATGTAGATATTTCTAGTCGCTTGATATTGGATGAAATATTGGGAATAAAAGATCTCCGCTCAGATAAACGTATAGACTTTGTGGGTGGACTTAGAGGTCTTGAAGAGTTAAAGCGCCGAGTTGATAGTGGTGAAATGCGTATGGCATTGGCTCTTTATCCTGTTACTATGCAACAAATTATGGATATTGCAGACAGTGGTAAGATAATGCCTCCTAAGGCTACTTGGTTTGAACCGAAATTGCGCTCAGGACTTATTATTCATAAACTTGTTTAAAGAAGAACAAACTTAAATTTTTTAATATAAATACACCAGCTTAATGGGTATTGATGAATTTAAGACAATAACGAATGTTGGCGAGGGAACTTATTCTGAAAAGAGGAGTAAGTTCCTCGCTTTTTCACATCATGTGGAGTCTGAAGATGATATAAGGGAGCTGTTGGCTTTTTATAGGAAGAAGTATTTTGATGCTCGTCATGTCTGTTATGCCTACATGTTGGGGGCTGAGCGAAAGATTTTTAGAGCAAATGATGACGGAGAGCCAAGCAGCACAGCAGGTAAGCCAATCCTTGGGCAAATTAACAGTAGTGGATTGACAGATATACTTATTGTCGTTGTTCGCTATTATGGTGGCGTTAATCTTGGTACTGGTGGACTGATTGTTGCATATAAAACAGCTGCGGCTGCAGCAATAGAGAATTCTGTTGTTGAAACTAGGCAAGTTGAGGAAATTATTACATATAACTTTCCATATGTTATGATGAATAATGTTATGAGAGTTGTTAAAGATATGAAGCCTAGAATATTATCTCAAACGTACGATACTACTTGTGAGATTAAGTTAAGTATACGTTTGTCTGAAGCTGAAATATTGAAAGCTAGACTAGCAAAACTTTCTTTTGAATAACCTGGTTTTCATATTAAAGCACACCACGAGAACATTTATGTTTAATGACTTTTGATCGGCATAAAAGTTATACAAGTTTTGAACATATTTGCTTTTTTCTTTGTTATATAAAAAAATAGTATTACCTTTGCGGTGAGTTAGAAAAGAAAACTTTAAACCTTGCAGTTGGTTTTCTGCATTTGATTTGAGTTTTCGTTTATGGAAGATTGGCAGAGTGACCGAATGCGCTGGACTCGAAATCCGGTATACCCATTTACGGGTATCGGGGGTTTGAATCCCTCATCTTCCGCTTTAAAGCAGATATATTACATGTATATCTGCTCTTTTATTTTTTTGTAAGTCCGAGTAACCTCAACATTGTTCGACACCACAATATAAGTTTTACTTAAAAAAACTATTACTGTCATAGGATAATATTTTTGAATATCTATTTTTTATATTTAATTGCTTTTAGATTTTATGACTCCATAGAAATTTATTTGGAATGAAATTCTATGGAACCAGTTTGCAGTTTTCTCCCTTTTGAATTCAAACACCTTTAAATTCTGCCATCGGTCTTTGGTTTTTGCCATTAGCGTATAATTTTCATCCATCTTTGCCGGTTTTATTTCCCGTTCCAGTGTCACAAGTCTGCCTATTTCTTTAGTAAAATATAATAATGTGAATGGTGTAATATTGG
>NZ_LFQU01000022.1 GCF_001275135.1 Xylanibacter rarus
TGACGGATGGGAATGATAAGTAATGGGAATTATTATTTTAACCAAAATCGCTTTCTATGTTCAAATCTAAATATTTTAGCTATTATTTTTATAACATTGTCTTTATTGTGGCTTCTCCATGAGGGTGTGTCAAAACTCATTTTTTGAAAACATGAACTTATAATTTGAAATTTGAGTATTCTAAAAGGCTAAAGAAAGGGCCGTATCATTACTCAATACAGAGTTTAATACGACCCTTTTAAATATTACAGTTATAATCTGTAACTTTGAGGAGTAGTCCTTTTAATTTTGACACACCCTCATGGAGAAGTCCCACGTAAAGACAATAATCTCACAGAGCGGCAGGCATATAGTATCAGAACTGAACAAGGAGATAGAAAAGTTGGGCAGGCGGATATCAGAGCTCATAGAGGCCAACTATGAACTCTCTGAGATTTACCGCATTGTAACTTCCATGCTGGGCATGGGATTCCAGAACGCGGTCTGTCTGATGGTATATACCTACAACTTCCGCAGGTTCAACTATGATGCAAGAAAGATAGCGTGTTACTATGGCATAGCTCCATTTGGCAAGGTTTCGTGTACCAGCATAAATACTGATCCCCATGTACACTATATGGCCAACTGGCAGATAAAGGCCATGTTGACGCAGGCTGCATTGGCTGCTATCAGATATAACAAGACCATTTCGAAATATTGTTCGGGGCTTGTGGAAGAGGGGAAGAAAAATCAGGTCGCACTTAACAATGTCAAGAACAAACTGATCCATCTTGTTACTTCCATGGCCAGAAATCACAAACTTTACAATCCTGAATATAGAATGTCTACATAATTGTTTAAAAAATAGTTAAAATATTTGGATTTGAACATAAAAAGCGATTGGGGTTTAAACCATACTATGCCATGCTTATGATATCCTGATATTGTTTTTGTATTGATTCTTAGCTAAATGTTGATGGAATAACGGTTTTATGTGCATAAAATCACGGATTTCCGTTATTGTGTAAATATATGTTTGTAGCTATATTTGCAAAAAATATTAAAAACAATATACATTCGTCTATGTAAATGTTGCAAACGACATCAGATGTGCCTGCACGCTGTAATAAGTTAAATATAATCTATATGCCATGAAAGAAATTCTGTTAACGTCAACTCTGCCTTACTGGCTTGTCTTCCTGCTGGTATTGGGCGGCTTCGTTGCCCTGTTGTTTCAGGGGCGAAACGGCAGTAAAAGCAACCTGCCTATACTCACGGCTGCCGGCTGCATGCTTGCCGCCACTATCCTCGAGGTTCTTATTTATGCCATAGTGGGCAACAACTGTATGTGGTGGTGCCTGTCAAAGGAGTACGGATTCTGGTCAAAGCTGTTCCGCATTATACCCTTTGCAGTGTTTGTGGTGCTTCAGATAGGACAGATATTCATGTTTAAGGGTGTGCTTGAGGAAATGATGGGCAAGTCGCTATCGATGAAACTGCTTTTCATCTGTTTTGTGCTTACGTTTCCCGTAGTGTTTGTGCTATCTGTCGGAGCAGACATCTTCGGCGCTTCCGATGAAACAAAGAACAGCATCGGCACCACAGCCTTCTGGATTCTCGTCATAGCCGGACTTGCATGGTCGCTTGTGCGCAACATAATGTCTGTCGGTATAAAGCACGGCGTTGTCTTCACCGTGTTCTCGGCTGTCTGTGTCGTTGCCGTCTGCCTTGCTGTGTTCGTGTTCCTTGTAGCCCTTATTGCGCTGTTCTTCCAGGTGCTTATAACCGTGGCTGCCTGTGGCGCGATATTCTTTATACTTACAAACGGAATGGGCAAGGGCAGCTCGATGGTTGACGAGTTTGCCAACCATAAGTCTCCCGGACCGGTGTTTCGCGATGATGACGGACATCTGCACCATAATTCGGCGGCACGCGACAGTGCCAACCGGAAGATTGCCGAACGCAGGAACGGCGAAAGTTAGAAGTTACGAGCTTAAGTGCATTTTATAGAAATGATTGTTTAATATTAAAAATTTTTTGGTTATGAAAAAGATTATCAGAACAGTTTGCATTGCTGCAATAGCTCTCTTTGCAATACCTCAGCAGGCCGATGCGCAGTTTTTCAAGAAACTGAAAGAAGCCGCCAAGGGCGTCGTGCAGGAAGTTACCGGAACCACTACTACCGGCACAGCCTCCACTACCACGACAGCTCAGAATGCTCCTTCTGTAAGCTATCTTCCGTCAGCCTCGGGTGTGTTGGTGGGCAATCCCGGCTCAAAGTATTTCACACTGGAGTTTGTTGAGGCCAAGGGCAGTAAGGGCTCCAACCGCGTTGACATTTATGTTAAGGTAAAGGCCGTAAGCCTGAGTATACAGAATGCGCTTGTAGGCGGAGCCGGTCTTACAAAGGCTTATGATGCCGACGGCAACGAGTATGGTGCTGGCTGCGACTATGACGACAAGAAGAACCTTAATCCCGATGTGGCTGTAAAACTGAAGTTTGCCACTATCTGTGAGGTACCTTCCACGGTTACGTCGTTTGTACTTGTTAAAGGACCGTGGAATCTTGGCGGAGGCAGAAACTCGTCGTCCATCAACGAGTATATTCAGCTGAAGAACGTGCCTATTGTATGGGAATGATACAAAACCGATCAAAGATCTGAATGGACTCTTTATAATAACGTGAATGACGGGACGCCTTGCTGGCGCCCCGTTTCTTTTTGTTCATTCTTTATATTTGATGTTTGTTGTGTAGGTTGCTTCCCGATTTTGAGCTAAAGTTCCAGTATCTGAAAAATTATAGTTTCCTGTCATAGTCTTGCCGTCTGTTTGATATAAGGCTGCAATCCTGCCGAAACTATATGACATGTCTGCGGTAAGTCGGAATATTCCGTCTCATCTTCATGCTATATTATTGACCTCCCTTTCCTGCCGCGTATAGATTTTAGGCTGTTAAGGCTTGTCGTAAAACTTCAGTATGTGCAGGGCAAGGCCGCGCATCTCCTCTCTCACCGCTTCAGGTTCTATTATCTCCAGCTGGTTTGCCTGCGCAAGTATCAGCTGATAGAAGTCGAACGTAGGCTTGAGGTGATATTCAAACAGTGTAGACTCTTCGTCGCTGCTGAGTTCGCGCTGCGACTCATGCAGCGGCAGCGTGCGCAGATAATCTGCGAAGTTGTCGTATGCACGCACCACAATCCTTTGCAAAGGTTCATCAGACGTAATCACTCCGCAGCAGCCTTCAAAGTATTTCGCCGCGTCGAAGTCTTTGTTCATTGTGAACGTCTTGTCTGTGTCCTTTATATCCATTATCCTGTCGAGGGCATATATCCGGAATACATCGTATGGCTTAATGCCTTTCTCCTTGTTCCTTTCAGAATAATAGGGACTTCGCGCCAGCACATACCAGCGGCGGTGAGCCACTTTAAGGCAGTAAGGCTCTATGTCGAATGTCGTTGATTCCGACTTGCCGAATCCGTGATATGTTATGCTCAGCACCCTGTTGTTGCGCATGGCTTCTGCGATATGTGTCAGCCATGTCTGTCCCGACGGTATGTTCTCAAATATAATTCTGTTCTCCAGCTTGCTGTCGGCCTTTATCTGGTTGAGCGTAGAGTAAGAACTTATGAGCCAGTTGTACAGGTTGTTGCTTTCAAGCCTTTCAGGCTCGTCAATATAATATCTGTATCCGTCCTTCTTGTCGCATTCTATATACACGTCAAAGATGTCCTTTATTGCATCCTGGTGGCGATGGAATGTCCTCAGTGGCAGTTCCTCGCCATAGCTTAGTCCGCTTTCCTGCCACAACGAACAGATTTCCTTAAATGTCAGGCGCTTATACCTGCGCAGGATGTCTATCAGCCATACATACCGTCCAAATATATTTGCTGCCATATATTTATTGTTTTATTAGGTTACGCTGCAAAGTTACAATTTAGCCTGTGACAAATCATGACACAGGCTTGTCTTTTTTATTCTTTTGTCAGTAAATTTTCGTAAGAGATACTGCTGTGGAATAATGTATGCATCAAATCCCGTGCCGCCGGGTATGTAGCAACAAAGCTAATGTACCGGCTGATTTGCAATTGTCGTGCAAGTGAGAGCAGAAGCAAATTATATTTGGTTATGCCGAGCGCAGCCGACAATCAATAAAATTAATCTCCCTACAATAGGCATATACCAACAAAACTATTGTGCCGGCTGATTTGCAATCTGCCGGAATTAAGTATAAGGATTTTTCAATCCGCTTGCTTCCTCTTCCTTATTGCATAGGTATGAGTCTCGGATCACAGATCCTTATATTCGATGCTGTCGGATAGCATATCCGACAGAACATTACTCTTGCTGTTTCTTTACAGGGTATGTAGCAACAAAGCTATTGTGCCGGCTGATTTGAACACCGTTGGTCCTGATATTTTATATTGTACTTCCAATCACCACAAAGCATTTCATAATTGGCTTGCGCCAAACTTGCTGTTGGTTTATATATGCATTCAGTCAGGCAGTCCCCATAGATTATACACACAACAATAGTTTCAGACAATATCTCTTGCCTGTTTTTAGGCTGACAAATTCGTCAATGCCATCGGGCATATTTGTCATTTCAGTGTTTGTCCAAGGACAACCACTTTAATTATATGTTGTGATGTTAAACCTCATCTTCGTAAGTTCCGTTATTGCAACTAAGTTGATGTTCATTTATTAGTTCCTTTCTCTATATTCTTCATCCATCCTTTTACTTTTGATGATACATCACAGCCTTTTTCGTATATTGTTTCTAGCGTATAGGTGCCATCTTCATCATGGGTAAGGTTGCCACATCCTTCCATCTTTTGTACCAATTGTTCGGTAAGTTGTGTCTGTTCCGCTCTATTGGAAAGTTCAATGATAATCTTTTCTGTTTTTGTATCGTGCTTTACATCAATATATGGGCGACCGAATTCTTCACTGTCGTATTCGCATGCAAGTGTGTCCCATTCCCATGTGAATATAGACCAATTGGCGTGCAATCCAACCTTATCCAATAATTGGATTGTATTATGTTCGCGTTTTACAATGTCCATTAGGTCTTCTATCCAATCGTAGATATATTTGCGTAGCCCTTCATCGTTGCAGAAATTGTCATACAACTTGTTTTCAGGAATGTTATAAAACTTATTTTCGAAGTGTTTCCACCATGTTCCGTAGCTTCGCCTTCCGCCATATTTCGCCTTTAAGGCTTTTGCAAAATTAGGATCTCGCCAATATGAGGCCTGAATGTAATAATGACCATCGTACCATCCGATGTTTACGTGCGCCGGTTTGTTGTTGCCTGCATCAGACCCAATAAGTGTAAGCATAAAGCCGTTATTGTCGGAAAGATAGTCATTGATGTTCCAGCCTTTACCTGTCCACTCATTTTTCATATTGATCCATTCTTCTTCTACGGCCTTTGTATCAGTATATATTACCTTATAAGTTTTTTTCGTCTGGCAATGTTTGTGGAGCATTGCTGTCGCCTTTGTCTTGTGCGAAAGCTGTAGTGAAGTTTTTGAGCGTTTTTTCCCAATCAGAAGTTTTCAGGCCTTTGAAGTCTTGATACAGGTCTGCCTTGAATTCATCCATGACTTTAAATAATTCACCTAACAGCTCATTCCATCCTTTTTCATTCAACGTTTCAAGTGCGTTGCCGTTATCGTTGATGCTTAGTTTGAATATCTTTTCTACACTTTCGCTTATTTTTTCTACACGATCATGTTCACAGTGCATTGCGACCGATGAAGTTTTGAAGGCCAACTTAAGCTTTTCGCTGTTAGAGTTCTTGCCGTCTTTTATCACTTTGTATAGAGTCGTAAGGTATTCTTGGTATATGCGCAACTTTTCTTCGAATACTTTACCCTTTTTCTCACGTTTCTCTTCGTTGTCTGTTTGGCCGACAAGCAACATCATTGTTATGACAGCTGTAATGATAACTCCTATTATTGCTGCGAACATTTCGTACCAAAGTTCCTCGCCTGTGTAAAGTTTTAAGTAAACAGCAAATGCACATGCTATGGCTATAAGGGCTATAATTACGGATGTGATAACAATATTTTTGTGATTTGCAAATTTCTGTTTTATAGTACTCATTATAAGTTTGTATTAAATTGGTGAGATACTAACGGCAGGCAGCTAAGAAATAATATTAACTGCCTGCACCTTTTTCTTTAAAAGAATTAATCTAACGCTTTGAACTCAAAATCGTTCTTGCTGCAACATGCCTTTTTGTAATCAAAATTGTATATACGCTTGTAAGCTTCCTGCAACTCTTTTGCTCCGTTGTAGAAAGGGTCAGATGTGTGCATGTTGGTTGTTACTGTTACTGCCATTTCTGGCGTCAGAACGGTCCCGTTTGTGCGTTTAATGCGCTTTGGAATTACTTGGAATACTTTGCTCATGGTTGTATTTTTTTAGTTAAACGATAAGTTAATATATAATATTAAAGGTTTTTGTATGAAGTCTTATGTATTTTTGTACAAATATAGGGCGTATAATATGCAGAATTGCGGCACAGTGCATTTTTTTGCATAGTTTCTTAAAAAGAAAGTTACATTTATATTAAACCTTATTTTTAGAAAGGCAATTGTATTACTTTGTAGGCGTCAAATAAATCTTTTATAAGTTTACGCTTATTTTTTTATTACAAAAAACTTGTATAGAATTTTGATTGGTAAGTAACATGTAGTATTAGTTGTGTCTTTGTCTCATTTAGTCCTCCTCTGTTTTTGTTGTTTTCTGCAAATATAGCGATTTTTTTCAATATGCTCAAATTGTTTATTGGTAAATTTTTTATTTGTCAGGTGTTTATCTGTTAAGAACAAATATATCCTCCCGTGTGCTGGGTATTTAGCAACAAAGCTATTGTGCCGGCTGATTTGCAATCTGCCGGAATTAAGTATAAGGATTTTTCAATCCGCTTGCTTACTATTGCTAATTTATAGGTATGTTTTTCGGATCGCAGATCCTTATATTTTTTGCTGTCGGATGGCATATCCGACAGAACATTAGTCTTGCTGTTTCTCTGCAATCGGTATGTAGCAACAAAGCTATTGTGTCTTGCTTGCTGCCGCATCTCATTATTTCAACTGATTAATGTTCGGAAATTTTATCATGACGGCACGGTTGCGACAGAAAACTTTTTTGTTTTGACGCTCTCAGACTTGCCGTCCTCATCTCATTTTCGGCTTTTCATGCGAAAAATGCTCAAAAATGAATATTCTTGTTAAGTTGCTGATATATTGTGAAATACGTGCTTTTGTGAATGGAGGTGCAAATGTTAAAAAACATAACTCGGCCACTTACGGTCGGTTAACCATAGGTTTGTCTCTTGAAAGTGGTGGGTTTTAAGGCGGAAAAGTGCTGTTTTGTGCCACGAAAACGATGATTTTAGATGATTGGGATGTGGTAAATGTAAACAAAAGTTAATTATTCTGCGGTCTATTCATTCTTTCTTAACATAAATTATACTGCAATTTTCTATTTCACAGAAAACTCTGTACACGGATAATGTAAATAGTTTTCCTTTTGCCGTGCCTTTAGCTCCTTTGCTTTGGATGCAGCTTCTTGTTGCTTGCAGCCGTATGCTGATGCGCGGGCGTAAATATTATTTATGACAGATTTGTGGTCGTGTTTGTTTTAAAATCATTATATTTGCATAATGGTCATCCTTGGTGTGTGTCGTACGTTAGGGCGCATATACGGCAGGATGAATTTATGGCAAGAAGTGTGTGCAGGCGTTTGACTAAGACCAAAAAAGTGAAGTTATGAGCGAAGAGCAGTTTGTTCCGTTTATCGGTGTGTCGCGCCACAGGATGGCGACCGACGGCAACGGCGTTACCACGCTTGCCGCCTTTCATGGCTGCCGGCTCGGTTGTAGCTATTGTCTCAATCCGCAGTGCCGCGCAGACGATAGTCCGTGTTTGTGGCATACGCCCGAAACGCTGTATGAAGAAGTCAGGGCAGACGAGCTTTATTTCCTCGCCACAGGCGGCGGAATAACTTTCGGCGGCGGCGAACCGCTGCTGTATCCAGATTTCATCGTAAGGTTCAGAGAACTTTGCGGACCGCAGTGGAAAATCAATGTTGAGACTTCGCTCAATGTGGCAGCCGCCAATGTTGAGGCCATAGCCGATGTTGTAGACACATGGTTTATCGACGTGAAAGACCTTGATGCCGACATCTACCGCCGCTACACGGGGCACGACAATGCGCAGGTAATAGATAATCTCTCGCTTATAGCCGGTGGCGGCAGGGCAGGGCGGTGCGTGATACGGCTTCCGCTCATACCCGGATATAACACCGATGCCGACCGCACAAGTTCAGAAGCCAGGTTAAGGGATATGGGCTTTGAACATTTTGACAAATTTAATTATGAAATACCATGACACGGGGAAAGGAAATTTGTGGAATACTGAAAGACATACGCCGCCGTATAGCCGAGGCGAACGGTATTGAATATGTTGCAGCTGAATGCCGTTATGAAGGCGACTGCAGCGGCACTTGTCCGCGATGCGAGGCCGAGGCGGCTGCTCTATGGCGTCAGCTCGACATGCGCCGTGCCGCAGGCAGGGCAGTGGTGCTCGCAGGACTTTCAGCCGGACTGCTTACGGCGTCGGCACAGAGCAGCGGCGGAGCTGGGCAAGGCTGTGGCTCATGCCACTCAGGTTGTCAGCCGGCGGAAGTGTCAAGCCGTAATCCGGCTGCGGAAAATGTAGACACAATCAAGGTTATGCACAACAGCGGCAAGGCAGAGCCGCGCTTGTCTGCCGATAAAGACGACCGGCAATTGTTTGGCGCGATAAACGAAGTGATGCCCCAGTTTAAGGGAGGCGTAAAGGCCATGGCAGATTATGTCAAGTCGTCGGTAGACTCTATTATGGTTAAGCGCAACCTGACTGTCGACTCCCGGTCGGCAGGCCGTTGCGTAGTTTCGTTTACAGTCAGGAAAGACGGCAGCATAGCCGATGTTAAGGTCGTTAAGAAACTTAACGATGCTTTCGACAGCGTAGCCGTTGACGTGGTGAAAGGCATGCCGCGCTGGAATCCCGGTAAGCGTAACGGCAAATGCATAGATGCAAGATACACCATACCGATAATATTTCGTGTTTATCCGGACGATGTGCAACCGGACAAGATGCAGCAATAAATTGGTTTGCAGATAGATTAATAAAAGGCAAACATGTAATCAGAAGCTGTGCCTGCAGCAGATGTCTTTATTGTGCCGGAACAATTTATGGCTTTGTTCTTGTGAGGTATAATTTTTTCTATATTGCGGTCTGCCGGAAAAAATACAGCCTTGCGGCATCTTCTTTGTCAAGTTTCCGCAAGGCTGTATGTGTTGTTATGGTTTTACAAGCTCCATCTTTCCTTTGGCGTTCTTTCTGAAGTCGAGTTCATAGAACACCGTTGAGGTCTGTCCCGCATTGCTTACGGTCTCCTTACCTTTCTCTACGACGTTGAGTTTTATTGAAACTTTCGGGTCGTCGTATGTGTTCATCGTGTAGCTGTCCATCGACTTAAACTCAAATTCGGCCGGTATCAGTGCCTTTGCAGCCTCAATGTCCTTCATCACCTCGGCAGGGTTAAGGTTGGCCATGTCTATGGCAGGCACGTCTTTGGCGTTGAGATTTTTGTGCCATTTCTCCCATCCTGCGTCAGTAAGCTCTGTTGCCTTCCAGCCCAGGTCAGACATGAACGACTGGTTCCACACGCGTCCGTCTTTGTCAACCATCTCATAGGTAAAAATAGAAACGTTGTTAGAAAGTTCGTCGCGCCCCATGCCTTCGGTCCACGACACGCTGATTATCTTCCACTGGTCGGGCTTGATGTTGTCGGCTGCTATCGACTTGGCTTTCTCAACAGCGCTCTCCGTGTCCATTTTCACCCCTGTCAGATCTTTCAGCCCCGACTTGCTGCACGCCGTAATCATTATGGCTGCGAGGGCCAGCATAAGCACTCTCTGTAAGTTTTTCATAATAACTCAATTTTTTTAATTAAACAATAAATATTCTTTGTCTTTCTCTAAAGTGTTTTTACCGTGTTGACCATATGCGGCAAACAAAACCGAACGGTCGTTCATATTTATCTGCAAATATATGAATTTAAACCGTTCGCATTGCAATTTCAACAAATTGTTAACACTTTATAACTTATCGCCGGGCGTTGCTTTGCGTCTGAAAGAAGCTTACATTTAGCCGGTGCCCAACCGATGCGTGCAAAGCAGTTGCCGGCAACAATAGTATGAAAGGCATGCCGGCGTTATGATTAAACAGCCAAAACCATTAAAAATCAATGAATTTATTTTGTCTTGCCCCCGATTTGCATTATCTTTGCACAAGAAAAGCTGCATCTCGGCATACCGCTCAAGCAAGCTTGGCGATTCTGCTCTCGATTTGCATTGTCTTTGCAGAAGAAAAGCTGCATCTCGGCATAACGTTCAAGCGAGCTTGACGATTCTGCTCTCGATTTGCATTTTCTTTGCACAAGAAAAGCTGCATCTCGAAATATTTTATGCCGGACGGCCAAGGAGAGCAGCTGAATATCTTTCAAGAACAAACAATTATATACCGTAAATATGATTCTTTTTTTCAGAACTCCATCACAAAGCGTTATTGCTACCGAAGCTGACCATCAGCTCAATAACGAGGAAATAAAGGAACTGTGCTGGCTTTATGGCGATGCCACACTCGTAGAAGACAACTGCCTCAGCGGATATTTCGTAGGCCCGCGCCGCGAGATGATTACCCCCTGGAGCACAAATGCCGTTGAGATTACACAAAACATGAATCTGAACGGCATTTCGCGTATAGAGGAATACTTCCCCGTAAGCAGCAAGGATGCCGACCACGACCCTATGCTGCAGCGCATGTACGACGGACTCGACCAGAGCATCTTCACTGTTGACCACAAACCGGAGCCTATCAAGCACGTTGACAACCTTGAGGAATACAACGAGCAGGAAGGTCTGGCGCTGTCGCCTGAAGAAATTGAGTATCTGCACAAGATTGAGAAAGAGCTCGGCCGTCCGCTGACCGACTCTGAGATTTTCGGTTTCGCACAGATCAACTCAGAGCACTGCCGCCACAAGATTTTCGGCGGTGTGTTCATCATCGACGGCAAGGAGATGGAGTCGTCGCTCTTCAACATGATCAAGAAGACGACAAAGGAGAATCCTCACAAGATTCTGAGTGCATACAAGGATAACGTGGCTTTCTCTCAGGGCCCTGTCATCGAGCAGTTTGCCCCGGAAGACCAGTCAACATCTGACTATTTCCGTGTTAAGGACATCGAGAGCGTTATCTCTCTGAAGGCCGAGACACACAACTTCCCTACAACCGTAGAGCCGTTTAACGGTGCCGCTACAGGTACGGGCGGTGAGATCCGCGACCGTATGGGCGGTGGCGTAGGTTCATGGCCTATCGCCGGAACAGCCGTTTACATGACTTCTTATCCGCGCATCAACGGCGGACGCGACTGGGAGGACATCCTGCCCGTGCGCAAATGGCTGTATCAGACACCTGAGCAGATTCTTATCAAGGCTTCTAACGGTGCGTCAGACTTCGGCAACAAGTTCGGTCAGCCGCTCATCACAGGTTCTGTGCTTACGTTCGAGCATAAGGAAGGCGACGAGAAATATGCTTACGACAAGGTTATCATGCTTGCCGGCGGCGTAGGCTACGGCACAAAGCGCGACTGCCTGAAGAAGGAGCCGCAGAAGGGCAACAAGGTTGTCGTTGTAGGTGGCGACAACTATCGCATCGGTCTCGGCGGCGGAAGCGTTTCTTCTGTTGACACAGGTCGCTACAGCAACGGCATTGAGCTTAACGCCGTTCAGCGTGCCAACCCCGAGATGCAGAAGCGTGCTTACAACCTTGTACGTGCCTTGTGCGAGGAAGATGTAAACCCGGTTGTCAGCATCCACGACCACGGTTCGGCAGGACACGTCAACTGTCTGTCGGAGCTCGTTGAGGAGTGCGGCGGTCAGATAGACATGACCAAGCTGCCTATAGGCGACAAGACCTTGTCGAGCAAGGAGATTATAGCAAACGAAAGTCAGGAGCGTATGGGTCTGCTCATTGACGAAAAACATATTGAACATGTGCGCAAGATTGCTGAGCGCGAGCGTGCTCCGCTGTATGTGGTAGGCGAGACCACAGGTGACGCCCACTTCTCGTTCGTTCAGGGCGACGGCGTTAAGCCTTTCGACCTCGACGTTGCTCAGATGTTCGGTCATTCACCAAAGACATATATGGTGGACAAGACCGTAGAGCGCCACTATGAAGACGTAACTTACAGCCAGGACAAGCTCGACGAGTATCTCAGCCGCGTGCTGCAGCTTGAGGCCGTTGCCTGCAAAGACTGGCTCACAAATAAGGTTGACCGCAGCGTTACAGGTAAGATTGCGCGCCAGCAGTGCCAGGGCGAAATACAGTTGCCTCTGTCTGACTGTGGCGTCGTAGCTCTCGACTATCGCGGACGCAAGGGTATAGCCACAGCCCTCGGACACGCTCCTCAGGCAGGTCTGGCTTCGCCCGAGGCAGGCAGCGTGCTGTCAGTGGCCGAGTCGCTCACCAACATAGTATGGGCTCCGCTCGAGGACGGTCTCGACAGCGTAAGCCTCTCTGCCAACTGGATGTGGCCCTGCCGCTCACAGGAAGGTGAGGATGCACGTCTTTACAGCGCAGTCAAGGCTCTGTCAGACTTCTGCTGCGACATCAAGGTGAACGTTCCTACAGGTAAAGACTCTCTCTCAATGAGTCAGCAGTATCCCGACGGAACAAAGATTATCAGCCCGGGAACAGTTATCGTCAGCAGCGGCGGTGAGGTTTCAGACATACGCAAGGTGGTTTCTCCCGTTGTTGTCAACGATGCAAACTCAAGCATCTATCACATCGACTTTTCGTTCGATGAGCAGCGCCTGGGCGGAAGTGCCTTTGCACAGAGCCTCGGCAAGGTAGGCGACGACGTTCCTACTGTGAAGAATCCCGAATACTTCCGCGATGCGTTCAACACCGTTCAGGAGCTTATCAAGAAAGACCTCGTAATGGCAGGTCACGACATCAGCGCCGGCGGTATGATAACCACTCTTCTCGAAATGTGCTTCGCCAACACAAAGGGCGGCATGGACATCGACCTGAAGGAGATTGGCGGCGACGACATGGTTAAGATTCTTATGGCTGAGAACCCCGGCGTTATAGTTCAGATTGCCGACAAGGATGCCGAAGAGTTCAAGACCATAATGGACAACAACAGTATAAGCTACGCCATGATAGGCAAGCCGGCTGTAGGCACACGCACGCTGAAGGTTGCCAAGGGTGCGTTCAACCACGAATTTGATATCGACGCTCTGCGTGACGTATGGTACAAGACTTCATATCTGCTCGACCGCGACCAGAGCATGAACGGATGTGCCGACGCCCGTCATGACAACTATAAGAAACAGCCGCTGGAGATGAAGTTCAACGACTCGTTCACAGGCAAGCTCGAGCAGTATGGCATTTCAGCCGACCGCCGCGAGCGCACAGGCATCAAGGCTGCCATCATACGTGAGAAGGGAACCAACGGCGAGCGCGAGATGGCTTACTCGCTCTATCTTGCAGGCTTCGACGTTAAGGACGTGATGATGACCGACCTTATCAGCGGCCGCGAGACTCTCGAGGACATCAACATGATTGTGTTCTGCGGCGGTTTCTCTAACTCTGACGTGTTAGGTTCTGCCAAGGGATGGGCAGGAGCGTTCCTCTTCAACCCGAAGGCTAAGGAGGCTCTCGACAAGTTCTATGCCCGCAAGGACACCCTGTCGCTCGGCATCTGCAACGGCTGCCAGCTGATGGTTGAGCTCAACCTCATCAATCCTGAGCACGAGAAGAAGGCCAAGATGCTGCACAACAACTCACACAAGTTTGAGAGCAGCTTCCTCAGTCTTGACATCCAGCAGAACAACAGCGTAATGTTCGGCTCGCTGAGCGGCAACAAGCTGGGCATCTGGGTGGCTCACGGAGAAGGCAAGTTCTATCTGCCCGAAGGCGAAGACAAATATAACGTTGTTGCAAAATACAACTATGCCGAATATCCGGGCAACCCCAACGGCTCTGACTATGCCGTTGCAGGTATCTGCTCAGCCGACGGACGCCATCTGGCAATGATGCCTCACCTTGAGCGCGCCATCTTCCCGTGGCAGAACGCATGGTATCCGGCTGACCGCCGCAACGACGACGTTACGCCGTGGATTGAGGCATTTGTCAATGCGCGCAAGTGGATTGAAGAGAACAAATAATAAACAAGCAAGCTGAAAAGTAAAAAGACAAGAGCCCTGTCATGACGGCCGTCAGCACAGCCCGTGGCGCCTTTACTGTAAGGCGGTGCGGCAAAGGCCGGACAAGGCGGAGCGCGTGTCTTTTTACTTTCGTTTTTAAACAACTAAAACAAGGATGAGCAACTTTTATTTAGAGAGCTTCAAGACTTTTTTCAAGATAGGCCTGTTCACCCTGGGAGGCGGCTACGCCATGATTCCTATAATAGAGTCGGAGGTGGTCGACAAGAAGAAGTGGGTGAGCAAGGAAGACTTTCTCGACATCATAGCCATAGCCCAGAGCTGTCCGGGCGTGCTCGCCATCAACGTGAGCGTGTTTATAGGCTACAAGATGAAGAAGGTGAAGGGCGCCGTGTGTACCAGTCTGGGCACAGCCTTGCCCTCGTTTCTTATCATTCTGGCCATAGCCATGTTCTTCCATCAGTTTGAGGACAACAAGGTGGTTGCGGCCATCTTCCGCGGCATACGTCCGGCTGTTGTGGCTCTCATTGCCGTGCCTACGTTCAAGCTGGGACAGAGTGCCAAGATCACTCTTACTAACTGCTGGATACCCATTGCCGGTGCGCTGGCTATATGGCTGCTCGGCGTCTCGCCCATACTTGTTATCCTCATTGCCGGCATCGGCGGCTATGTCTACGGCAAGTATATAAAGCCTACGGAGTGACATTAATCTAAAAAAATGACGAACCAAATAAAGAGCATATTCTTATGATTTACCTGTATTTGTTCATAACGTTCTTTCAGATAGGTCTGTTCGGCTTCGGCGGCGGCTACGGCATGCTCTCGCTCATTCAGGGCGAGGTGGTGCACAATCACGGATGGCTCACCACGGGCGAGTTTACCGACATCGTGGCCATAAGTCAGATGACGCCGGGCCCTATCGGCATCAACTCTGCCACCTACTGCGGCTATACTGCTGTTCACAATGCCGGCTACGGCTACTGGATGTCTATCCTGGGCAGCGTAACAGCCACCTTTGCGCTGGTGCTGCCGTCGTTAATACTAATGATTCTGATATCGCGCCTGTTCATGAAATATATGAACACGCCCACAGTTCAGAGCGTATTCTCAGGCCTTCGTCCTGCCGTTGTCGGACTGCTCGGCGCTGCCACTCTGCTGCTTATGACGCCCGAGAACTTCAGTGCCCCGTCTGTCAATCCCTGGCAGTTCTGGATTAGCTGTTTCCTCTTTGTGGCAACCATGGTGGGTACGTGGCATTTCAAGATCAATCCGATACGCATGATATGCTACAGCGGCTTTGCCGGCCTGATTCTGTTATACTGATAAACATAGTTTGAGATAATATCCCCTTGGCTCTTCGGTTGTTGTGAGTTGAGGGGATTTTTTTATTGCATAATTTCCGTAAATACAGATTCCGCTTTACGCAAAACGCCATCAACTGTATTGCAAAAGGTAGCTTTTCACATACTCAAAGGTGGCCTTTTGCATTATGAAAAGGCATGTTTCGCAGTATGAAAGGCTACTTTTTGCGCCATGTAACATGGCGGCAGAGAGCATAAGCAAAAAAGTTTTTGTTAAAAACTCGTCACTCGTCACATCATGGTTTAATGTGCTGTCTGTCAGAATGTTATGGTGTGACGAGTTGATTTCGTAACTCGTCACCGCCGGAGACAGCAGGGCTTGCGTGACGAGTTGGAATCTCAACTCGTCACACTCTAATGCTTTGTAAATCAGAAGGTTATGTGCTGATGTGACGAGTGATGAGTTTTTAAAGAAAAATAATTACGCTTTATATTCCTGCTTTGGGTTGACTTCATGCAGGCCAACACTTGTTTTTAGTTGACTATAGCCCGTGTTATCGCTATTGCCTGTTGACTTTATGCGCCATTGTATGTTATTTGTTTTTGCGTTGCCGTATGCTTAATGATTGGTGTTAAGTGCCGATAGTCAGGATGAATATATAGCGACAAAATAAAATTCCGGCAGATTTTTTAATGTCTGCCGGAACATGAAGCATTGTACAGTAATAAGCCTATTTAATTAGATTCGTAGTATTTCGGAAATACTCTTTAATGTTTTTATATTGTTACGTCATATCTGATGTTTGTCATTTCTTCTTGTCGCTTTTAAAATAACGTATCATTTCCGGCAGATTAATGCCCATATGAATGGAAGTATAATAAGCCTTATTGTTTGTTATTGTCTTATACAATGGAGTTAAGGACATTGACGCTCCCATATATATACCCATGAAACAAAAAGAATATTCAAGGTTAAGTCCGAAGCGGTTAAGTCTTATGGCGTCAGGGACGTTCGGTGCGGCACTGCCTGCTGCAGGAGAGAAGCGGTAAGCACCATTAGTGCGCACCTCTGCGGATATTCCGAGATTCATGCAATATGAACGATAGTCATGTTGTAAAGAGAGCATCAAAGGTATGCGCAGTGTTCCGTAATTCATGTTGTTGCCTGATGCCTTCATGTCAAGTTTGGTGAAGTCGAGCCTGTCGCCCTGCATGCCTGCTGCATAGTTCTTGTCGAAACACATGTGTACCCATGTAAGCTGAACGCCTCCAACCAGTCCTAATGTATTGCTCTTGTCGAATGGCAAGGCAAACGACCATGGCGTTATACCTATTTCAAATGATTTGCTTCTGCGGCTGTATATGCCCTCATTTTTAGTAGAACCTATTTTGTTGCCCATATAGTTGTAACCATACCATATAGTCGGCAGATATGAGCGGAATTTCAGGTTCTGCAGATTTTCTGTTGGAATTAGCGGTGAACCTACATAAACCTGCTCCACTTCCTGACCGTTAACGTACTCCATTTCACGTGTTTTCAGAAGCTGAAAACCGTTGTTGTCGTAAACTTTCACTATTGTTTTGCTGTCCTGCACGTCTACAACTATTTTCTTGTCTTTCACGTTGAACGTAGTGTCGTTGGCCTCCTCGGCGTATGCTGTGGCAGAAAGTATGAGTGCCGTAAATAAGAATAGCAGTTTCATCATTAATGTGTTTTAGGGTTATTGTTTGTGTTATATACGTATGCCCAGTCCGAACGACACGGGATAGCATTTGGGTGCAACGCTTGTCTTGAGCAGCGGCGTGAGAGCCGTGCGCGCATAGATCATCAGACAGCCGTAGCCGGCGCGTATGTCGAGGTTGAGGCCTACGGGATTCATGTTTATGTCGCCCGTCTCGGTGGTCTTGTTCTTTCCGATGAAGTAGCGCGAATGGTCGTTCCAGCGCAGTTCGACAGACGGACCTATTGCCGCGAACATATCAGCGCCGCCGGTGCGCTTCTGCCACTCTAACATAACCGGAATGCGGATGAAGGTGTAGCTTATGTAGCTCTTCTTGAGCGTCTCGCCCTCAATCTGCCTCATGGAGGTTATGCCGTCGGTTGTAGACAGCACGTAGTTGTCCTGAAAGTGATGATGCACCTGACCTATCTGAAACGCCGATGTAAGCGCCAGCGGATTGGTTATTCTGAAGGCCAGACTCGTCAGCGTGAAGCCATATTCCCACGACTTTGAGTCGCGTGTGTGCATGCCGGCGTTGCCTCCCGTGCCCATCACGCTTCCGGCAAGCTGGCTGAAGCCCATGAAGAACAGCGGATAGTGGCTTCTGGGCTTGCTCTTCTTGCGGTTGAGGCTTTGCGGAATGAAGGGCGACGTTACATATACGCGCTCAATCTCTTGTCCGTCAACAAAGTTAGTCTCGTATGTGCGGTTAAACTTCTTGCCGTCGCTGCCGTAGACAGATATTTTTGTGCTTCCTGCTGAATCGTTTACAACAATCTTCTTGTTGTTCACCACGAATGTAGTGTCGCCGGTTTCGGCGGCCATGCCCGTCAGGGGCAGCAGCGCCGCCAGAAGTAGTGTCTTTTTCATATTTGTCATATTTATTGTTTGTTTCTTTGATTATGCGTAACACAGTTTCATTATGTCGTCGGGCGAGAGTTCGCCCTCAATGTATATCACCGTTCCCCGGTTGGGCTTCACCTTGCTGAACAGTATGTAGCGGTTGATGCCCTTGCTCTTTGGCGGCATTATGTAGTATCCGCTCACTATCTGACCGTTCTCGACCACCTCGCGTATCTTCTTGGCGTTCTTTCTGTCGGCCTTCAGATAAGGCTCTATGCTTGCTCCGATGTTCTTGTAGGTAAGGCTCTTGTACACCTTCAGCTCATACCCCTTCAGCTTGGCGTTGTGCATCTCCACCATCTTGCAGCCCTTGGCATGTCCGAACCGCTGAAACACCTTGTTGACGTTAAGCCCCTCCTGCGCCATGGCTGGCGTTGCGGCTGTAAGGGCCAGTGCGGCTATGAGCAAGATGCGGCATAGTCCGTGCCACATAGTGCCGCTCCGTGCGCGGCTTGTGCCTTTGGCGTTGCGTCGTGTGGCCTCGCTGTTGCCGAAGTATGTGTTGACCGGCAGTCTGCATGCCGCGGCAAGGCGTGTCATGGCCGTTATCATTATCGCGCATACAACATCTATGGCGTCAGCATGCGTTGCCGGCAGTTGCGGGTTATAATATTGCTGTTTCATATCTCGGGTTAATGTTTTTTACATTGTTGTTTATATTATCGTCTTTCATGTGCCTGCATGAGGCGTTCAGCAGTAAGAGAGCGTCATTGGCGCATCAGTTCGAGCGCGCCAAAGTTGTCTTCCTCGTCAGATGATACCATTTCGAGAGCCTTCAGGGCTTCTTCCTCAACCACCTTCTTGTTGGTGTACACCTTGCCGTCTATCACGGCATAGTTGTCGTTCTGGCGCGGCAGCGCGATCATCACCACCGCAATAAGTATGGCTGCCGCTGCCGTTATGGCCGTGTATATCCATCCGTGGCGGCCGGTCTTCCTTGCTTTGTTGAGGCTGCTGTCGGCTGTTGGGGCAGTCTCGACGGCGTCGGCCCGTTCTTCGGCAATGTAGGCAAACAAAGCCTTGTATGGCATCCATTCCTCAGGAATGTTGTTGTCCCTGTTGGTAAAATATCCGCGCAGAGCCCTTTCCTCAGCCGATGAAGTCTCACCGTCGAGATATTTGTCGAGCAGCTGCTTAATATATTCTTCCTTTTTCATCACACTATAAATATCGTTCAAAGCGTCAGTAAATCTTTTCTCTTGGCCCTTATGGCCGTAAGTTTTATAAAGTCCTCACGTATCTTGCGGCGTGCCCTCGACAGGTTTTGCCGTAGGCTTTCGGCCGTGCATCCCGTGATTTTCATTATCTCAGAGCTTTCGTAGCCCTCAATCTCCTTCATCTTGAATATCTGTCTTTGCAGCTCGGGCAGATGTTCAACGATAAGTCTTATCAGGTCGGCCTCGTCTTTGGCTTCAGCCCTGTGCCAGTCGTCGGCTGTCAGGCCTGTTGCTGAGGCCTTTCCGTCTTCCAGCCGGTCGTGGCGCCACTGGTCGCTGTATTTGTTGCGCAGCATGGTCATGGCCAGTGCCCTTTTGTTTTCATACCGGTCGAGCGTAGCCCGCATGCTCCAGAGCTTGAGCATCACCTCCTGCACCAGGTCCTCAGCGCTGTAGTCGTCTCCCGTAAGCTTGCGTGCCAGCCCTTTCAGCTCGTCGCGCATGGGTATTATTATGCGGTTAAATTCTTCCGGTTTCATCATTGTTTCATAAAGGTAACGTATGACGAGGAAAAACGTGACATCAAAAAAGAACTTTTTTTAAAATTGTTTTGAAAAGCTGGATTGAAGCCGGGCTGCCGATGATGGCAGAAGCTTGCGGATTGCATAGTTTTAACTTCAATCGGTTGATTTGGGCTTGATGTTATCATAGCTCCGTCGTGCCTATGTTGAAAGCCTGTTGTGATAGGTCTTTCCCATGCTCGTCTGCCGGTGCCGGCTTGTGTTTATAAAAATAAGAACGGCCGGAGAGAAATTTCCTCCGGCCGTAATATGGTCTGCCATGATGCGGCGTCTTTACTTCTTCATAAACTTATATCCCCTGACGTTGCCGTCGGCTGATTTTACAGTGGCAATGTATATTCCTGCCGGAAGCGATGACAGGTTGACAACGTTGCCTTCGGCAGTCAGTGTGGTGCGGCCTGCCGTGTCGCTGATAGCTATGCTCTTTGTGCCTTCGGCGGCCCGCAGTTCGTTGCCCGATATCATGATGCCTTCGCCCTCGCCGGTAACGGCTGTTACGCCTGTTCCTGTAGAGCCGGTGTATATGCCTATGTTGTCGAGCAGCAGACAGTCGCCACCTTTGGTCCTGAGGCGTATTGCTATATAGATGTCCTTGCCGTCATAGTCGGCCAGACTTATTCCTCGTGTCTTCGGTTCTGCTGTCTCGCCCTCAACGTTGAACACTTCTGTGTATGCTGCGCTGTTGTCTTCGGTGGCAGACACCATTATCTGATAGTCTTCAAGGAACTGCTGATTGAAAGAGTTTGCGTCCCACACGAGATAGCTGTCTTTGCCTTTGATGCTTACCTTCGGCATTATGAGCCAGCGGTCGGCCTGGTCGGTGCCTTCGAGCCATGATGTTCCTGCCAGCATATATTCGCCGAACACGTTATGCGCTACGATGTTGAACAGACCCCATCCGTCTGCGTTAAACTCGTCGCCGGCTGACGGGTCTACGGTGCCGTTGTCCTCGGCGCGGAATGTGAAGTCAGATGGAAGTTTGCCGTCCTCAAAGTCCCAGAATTTCACTGGCTTGCTTACCGCGGTGAAGTCTTTTGTCAGCACGTTGTTGTCGGCGTTCTCGTCGTTGTCGTTCGCAACTTCCACCTTCAGCTTGTGGCTGCCGTCGCTCAGGTCTGCCAACAGGCCGCTGAACGTAACGGTTGTGGCGCTCTGAGCCTTCATGGCGATGGTGCTGTCCTTAACGGCCACGTCGTCGATGCTAACTGTTACTTTGGCGTCGAGGTCAGCCACGCCGCTGTTGGCCAGGTTGAATATCACGTCCTTGAGGTTGCTCTCGCGCACAAAGTCGTAAGGACTCTGCAGGTCGGAAACGGCAAGGTCGTTGAGATTGCTTTCAACCTTCTCGAACGAAACGTCGTCAACGAGAATGAGGTTCTGGTTCTTGTCGCTGAACGCATAGAAGCCTAAATAGATGGTCTGCGCCTTGTCGAAATGAACAACGTTGACAGACTCCTCGTATTTGTTGTTCAGAATGGGGTTGAACTCCACAATCTTGTTGGTCATGGCCTCAGGCTTGGCCTCGTTGCCCCAGTATACGGCCATCTTCTCGGGATAAGAGTCGAGGTTTGAATACCAGAACTTCAGCACATAATAGCCCGGTTCAACGTTTATCGGGTCGAGCATGGCCCAGTCGTCGCCGCTGTTGTTTGAGTCATAGCCGTAAGCCAGACAGCCGTTGCCGGTGTGCGCCATGTTGAAGAAACCTGATTCGATGCTTACGTCCCATGTGCCCTCGTCGTTGTTGAGGTTGTAGAAGGTGAAGTCCTGTGTGTTCTCCGAAGCCTCGAAGCCCATTGTGTAAGGAGCATTCAGCGGTGCTTTGTGCCTTACCGATGTGTAGCATGTGTCGTTCGTGTGGTCGAAGTCGTCGGGATGAGTGGCCCATGCCTTTATTTCGTATGTAGTCAGCGGGGCAGAGAGGTCGGCTTTGGTCTTGAACGTATATTCAAGTGTCTCGCCGGCTGCGAGCGGCTCGCTCACAGTCTCGTTGGCAATCTCCTTGCCGTCAACGGCAAACGCTACGTCAAACCCGCTCAGGTTAGTGCGTCCGCTGTTCTTTATCGCCACCTTTACAGTCTCCTGTCCGAGGCCGTAGCCCGTGATAGGACTCAGAATCTCCGCAACTTTTATGTCTGTCGGGTTGGCAATCGGCTCAACAGTAACTGAGCAGAGATAAAGATAGTCCTTGTAAGCCGTAGATGTGGCGCGGAACGCTATGTGGAACGGTTCGCCGGCCTTGGCGTCAACGAGAAAATAGCCCGACTGCTCGTCTTTCTTTATATTGTCGTATGTAGCCTCCTTGCTGGTCATGTCTTCCACGGTGCCGCCCTTGCCCGAGTACACCTCCATGCTTTCGCCATACATGCTTCCGCTGAATGTATATTTCACTATCAGCGTGCCGGTCTCGCTTGGCGTTATGGCAGGCGAAATCAGCCAGTCGTCGCCGTTGTTGAAGTAGTCGTACTTATAAGCCACTTTCGACGGGGTGCCTTCTTCGTTGAAGAGCCATGTGGCGCCGTCGCTGTTGGCATCAACCACGGTCCATGCGTTGAACTCGTCAACCGTCTCAAATGCTGTTGTATAGATTGCGTCTGCATGTGCAGAAACAACCGACAGCATAAGGAAAAGTAAAAACGTAGATATCTTCCTCATAATAATAATGTTGGGGCTCACTTGAAAATAACGCCTGAACGCCCGCAAGGCTGATCCCCCTTTAACCTTACGAAAGTTGGCCTGATGAAATGTTTAGATTATAAATATAGTAAAAGAATCGTTATGTATGGTTGCAAAATGAAATACTTTAATTAAAATTAACTCAAAAATGAAAGCAAACAGAAGTTTGGTAGATAATATGTGATATATGGGACAAACAACGTGAGACATAAGACGGCGACAAAATGAAGCAAAAAGACAACCGGCAGCATGAATAGAAATAGATAAAACCGTCATTAGCTTAATGAAATATTGTGGCTTTGTAACGTCGAAAAATACATCTCCTGTAATGTTCTGCGTTTGGTGTTTTTGATAAATAAATTAAACGGAGTTTGTAAACATTTATGACATTTTCCGTCCGTTTGACGCTATCAGAATGGCGATGCCCGTCCTCAATCCAATTTTTACCTTGAAAATCGCCATATTTTGCTCATTTCTGTTAAGTCGTTGTCCTACAGATATTTACGTAAAAATGCGATCAAAATAGCAATAGTTAAAAAACATTACTCGGCCGTTTATCACTCAAAAGTGGCCCGTTTACGATGCGTTACCAATCACTTTTCGCATCAAAAGCAACCGTTTTTGCATCAAAAAACGCCTGTTTCAGCTCAGTTTTATGGGGTAAAAGTGAATAGAAGTTAATATATTTATTGTGTAAAGGTTGCTGTTTTAACTTTCGTTATAATTTGATTTTCTAGATTGAGAAAATATTTTGTCATGATTATTTACTGTGAAGTGGATGGAAATTTTGTATGTAAAATTCGTAATGGTGTATTGTGGTTTATATTTAAGATTAAAAATTTTTCTTTAATTATTATAGTTTGGAACTTTTAGATAAATGTTTATTTAATAAATACTACTTTAGTTTTGGAATATATTATTTCAATGCTTTTCATTTTGTCTCATTAAAGTCTTCTTGGATATAAATAATATTTTGTTTAAATATTATTTTTTCAAAACAGATTATATTATTGATGTTATTTTGTATCTTTGTACATTATTTCAGATTTAAAACCAGATAACGGTATAAAGTTATACTTATACTGCAAAACGGAATGTCAACAGATAAAAATCTTATTAGAAAGCATAAATATAAGGCAATAGGCTAGCTGAGTTTAATCTTATTTTAAATAGAGAAATGGTAAATTTCTATGACAGATTTTGAAATGTTGATGTCAAGTTTTATATGTAAAGCGTAACCACAATTTTATTATGGCTGTTACAAAAGATAGAAAATATACAAAATCATATATTTATGACCTATTAGAAGGCGTAAAGGGAAAAACCTTAGGAGAAGTTGATTCTTCTGGTCAGTTTTCTCGTACAGTTAAAAGTGAAAAAATTACAGGCATAGCGGGCGATGTTATAGAACAATCAGTTTTCAAATACGAACGTGATAGTAGGCAAGAATGTGATATTGAAATAGATGGTGTCCTTACAGAGCTAAAAACGACAGGTGTACGGATACGCAAATCTGATTTGAATAAAGTAAAAGGAAAGTCTGGTTATGACTATAATATATATTTAGGGGCAAAAGAAGGCATCAGCATAACAGGTGTTACATTTGAACCGACTATTCAGACAGACTTTGTTGCTTCTCATTTTTGGGAAAAAGCAGAGCATTTGCTTATTGTCTTTTATGAGTATAAATCTTATGATGTTGTTCCTGCATCTGCTTATGCAGACTTTCCGATAATTGATTATTGTTACAATACTTTTTCAGAAAATGAGAAAGGGCAGCTGAAGGCTGATTGGGAAATTGTCAGGGATTATCTTAAGGATGTTTATGATAAATATGAGAAACAAGAAGACCGTTATGAACATCTTGTTGGATTCACTCATTTGCTTCGTCCAAATCTTTTACTGATAGAGCTGGTTCCAGGTTTTAAAAAAAGGTCTACAGGTGGTTATCAGAAGCCACGATACAGACTAAAACAGACTTTTGTAGATTATCTTGTTAAAGGCCATTTTAATAAGAGCCGTGGAGATGTTGAAGTTCAGTTAAAAGAGTCTTTTTCCAGTTTTTCTGAATTAGATTCACGTTGTCACAAATTGACAGAAATGTACAAAGGTAAAACATTTGTAGAACTTAAAGATATACTCGGAATAGATGCAGATGTTACAGATAAAGATTTTGGTGCAAAGTGTATCTTAAAGATGTTTGGTGCAGATTGCAAACGATTAAATCAGATTTCGGATTTCTCTAAAGCCGGTATTATCGCGAAGACTATCACAGTTACTCCCAGTGGAAGTAGAACGGAGGATATGAAATTGCAGCATATTGATTTTGAAGAATGGGCGGATAGAGATATTGATTTTGTTGAGTCAAATGTATATTCTTATTTTTGTGAACATAGTTTCTTGTGTCCTATATTTTGTGAAAGAGGAAATACAAAAAGAATTAAAATGAGAGATTGTTCACTTCAGAAAAAAGAAGATGCCAGAGTTGTTACCGAGTTAGGTAAGACAACTTTTGAAGGTTTCAAAAGATTTGCTTTTGATGAAAAATTCATTGAAGAGCAAGTTAAACGGACATGGGAAGATTCGAGAGCATTGATTCATCAAAATAAACTTGAATGGGAGTATGTTTTAGATAAAGATGGACAAAGACAAAAAAACAATAGTGGCTCATACAAAGGTGCTCCAAATTTTCCGAAAAGTTCAGGATATGATGTGTTTTTTAGAGGCGGAGCAAATGATTCGAGTGACAAGGCTAAAACAGAATGTGTAAATGGTGTAAGAATGTTACCACAATTCTTTTGGTTGAAAGGGTCATTTATAGCAAACAAACTCAAAACAATTCCTTACTTGTAATTTATGGTTAAGAATAAATATAGTATAAAAGTTGCTGAATTATTTGCTGGCGTGGGAGGTTTCCGTATTGGCTTAGAAGGTGCGTCAGATGTTTATGATACAATATGGAACAATCAATGGGAACCATCGACTGTACGCCAAGATGCATCTTTGGTTTATCAGGCGCGTTTCGGTTCTAAAGGACATTCAAACGTAGATATAAATAAAGTAAAGACAGAAGAAATACCTGATCATGACCTCTTGGTTGGAGGCTTTCCTTGTCAGGATTATTCTGTTGCAGCAACATTAAGTCGTTCTGGTGGGATAGAAGGTAAAAAAGGTGTCCTGTGGTGGCAAATATATCGTATACTAAATGAAAAAGGTGATAAACGGCCTCATTATATATTTTTTGAAAATGTTGACCGCTTATTAGGTTCTCCTGCCAAACAGCGAGGTAGAGATTTTGCTATAATATTGGCATCATTATCTGATTTGGGATATACTGTAGAATGGAGAGTTATAAATGCAGCAGAATATGGAATGCCACAACGTAGACGGAGAACTTACATTGTTGGTTATCTTGAAGGCTCAAATGTATATAATAAAATAGAGAGTTTAAGAGATTGGATGCTGTTTGATGGTGTTATGGCTAAAGCATTCCCTTTTATAAAAGAAGAAAAATCTGATTCAGAATTTAAGATTGAAGGTACAATAAAAGAGGTTTCTGATAATTTTAATAAAGGTCTTAAAGATAGCCCGTTTGGTAATGCCGGAATAATGCAAAACCGTATGGTGTATTCTGTTGATGCAAATCCTGTTTATGATGGAACAAGGATGACCTTAGGTGGTATTTTAATTGATGAAAGTTTTGTCCCTGAAGAATTTTTCATATCAGAAGAAGAACTTCCTAAATGGAAGTATGAGAAAGGTGCGAAGAAAATAGAAAGAGTTTCAAAGGAAGGATATAGTTATGTCTTTTCTGAGGGAGCCATGGCTTTTCCTGATGCTTTGAATCGTCCGTCAAGAACAATAATTACAGGAGAGGGTGGATCTGCTGCCTCCCGTTTTAAGCATGTAGTACAAACGCCATCTGGTAGGTATAGAAGATTAATTCCATTGGAATTGGAAAGATTAAATATGTTTCCTGATAATCATACGCTTCATGCAGACGTCTCTGACGGAAGAAGGGCTTTTTTAATGGGTAATGCCCTTGTTTGTGGCATTGTTCAAGAAATAGGTAAATCACTTTATCGTTTTATATATGGCGAAGAACCTGTGTCAACTCGTCCTATAGAGATGCAAAGAGATGCCTGTCCAAAATTGGAATTTAATTTATTTGATAATGAATCTGAACCATTAATCCATAATACAAGGAAGAAAGTATATACATTAGATAATACAAAACATGTCCTTATTGGATTTGTAAAGCCAGATAATCAAGATTATTTCCTAGATGGTGGATTGACAAAAATTTATTATACAGGCAAGACGAAGTCTTTTCCTTCAACTGTCGCTCTAAATAAACTTTATTATTTCATGCCTTATATAAAAGGAAAAGGTGTAAAGGATTTATATTTGGTACGGATAGTAAGAATTGGAAATAAGGCCGAAATACATCCTGAAATAAAAGATAAAGATCCGAGGTTGGTTTTTGAATTAGAGTATCTTGAGAGTTTACCTGAGTATATCCCAATTAAGCTCAATTTGTTTCATACTTATTGTGATACTTTGTTGGGCAGAATTAAAAGCAAATAATGATGTTGTTGTGGATATATGTTCAAATTTATATAGATAAAATAATTGATTTTATTTTAGTTCGGAAGAATAAAAATAGGCAGTTTCAAACTTTGAGATGGCCTATTTTTTATATGAAATAAATTTAAATCGTTATTTCGCCAACATGTTCTTTGTTCCACGAAAAGTGGGGCCATTCTTTATGTTCATATATATACATAGGCAGAATTGTTTTTTGCAAATATACAGTTTTGCGGACAATTAACCGCATATTTTGCGGCTTATTGTCCGCAAAGAACGATGATTTTAATGATTTAGTTATGTAAAATGTGATTTGTATCTGCTGTTTGTGCAATGTATTTTGTTGGTCTTTCATTGGATATTTACATTGCCGGGCATGGGTTTATGCATTTGTTATTGCCGCTTTTTGTGTGTTTAATGAAAACAAAAAATCCTGATTTCGAAATGAAATCAGGATTCTGTTTGTTGAGAGTGGTACCACCAGGAATCGAACCGGGGACACAAGGATTTTCAGTCCTTTGCTCTACCAACTGAGCTATGGCACCATCGTTATTGCTTGATTGCGGGTGCAAAGATATGCCTTTTTTGTTAATCATACAAATTTTTGAGCATTTTTTTTGAAAAAAATGCACGAGTTTCAAAAAAATGCTTTACCTTTGCACTCGCTTTTAAGGCATCGGGATTTAGCGCAGTTGGTAGCGCACTACGTTCGGGACGTAGGGGTCGCTGGTTCGAGTCCAGTAATCCCGACCAGAAGAGGTCAACAGGTTGGAGACAGCATGTTGGCCTCTTTTGGTTTTTGAAGCTTTATTAAAGTTGGATATTTGGACAGAAAGACACAATAATTTTGTATATTTGTATGCCCGTTGTATCATTACGGGGCATGGCTTGTGCTTTAAGCATGATAATTAAAATGCTGAAGCCGGTGGAGTGGGTGTCTTTATAATATAAAGTATGTCTTTGCCCGGACGGCAGTCGGTTTGCTGCGACAGGCATAACAGGGCTGACAGACTTATAAATAATATTGCAGGTTATGAAAATATCGGTAATTGGTGCCGGTGCCATGGGTGGAGCCATGGTGGAAGGCTTTGTCAAGTGCGGGATGTTGGCGGCAGCCGACATCACTGTTTCGGCTCCTCATGAAGCGACGCTCGAGCGCTTCAAAAGTCTCGGAGTTAATGTTACTACTGACAACAAAGTAGCGACAGCAGCAGGCGATGTGGTGTTTGTCGTGGTGAAGCCATGGCTGGCAGAGCAGGTTATAGGCGAAATACGGGCGGCTGTTGATTACAACCGGCAGATCATTGTGTCGGTTATGGCCGGCGTAAGCGGCAGTCAGCTTAAGGAATGGTTTGGCGGAACAGACGGAAAGCAGCCCCGGCTGTTTATCGTGATACCCAACATAGCCATTGCCGTGAAAAGTTCGATGACGTTTATCGTTCCGGTTAATGCAGATGAAGAAGCCACGGCTGTAATGGCTGCCCTGTTTGACTCAACCGGATTGCAGATGGTTACGGAGGAACGGCTGCTCGGAGCTGCCACTACGCTTGCATCGTGCGGCATAGCCTACGCCATGAGGTATGTCAGGGCTTCGACAGAAGGCGGCGTTGAACTCGGATTCAAGGCGCGTGACGCGCAGCGGATAGTGATGCAGACGATGAAGGGAGCCGTAGACTTGTTGCAGGCCAGCGGCAGTCATCCTGAAGTTGAGATAGACAAAGTTACTACGCCCGGAGGCATGACGATACGCGGACTTAACGAAATGGAGCATGCCGGATTTACGAGTTCTGTGATACGCGGGCTGAAAGCCGGAATGTCGAAATAAGACAGAAACTTCAAAATGAATTTCTGATAACAGTGAAACCTGTATATTAGATAAATTATAATGCAAGTTTTATCCGTAATTTACGGATTGTAGAATATTTCGCTGTTTAAGTTTCTTTTTTTTCAAATTTAATTGTTACTTTTGGCAAGTTATATTTGGAGCCTGTGCAAAGGTGAAGATAAGAAATGCTCATGGCGGATGCTATGCCAATGCCTCTGTCGGGATTAGCCGAAAGGCACTTGGCGCTTAGCCTTGTGAGTATGCGGCCGGTTTGCTCTTTGTGGGCGATGAGGCTGTGAACGTTGAATATTTTAAGGCAACAGAATCTGATTTGTTGAGCAGGTGTAAGACGATACGGCATCTGCCATGCGTGATGCGCAGGCCTCCTGTCTCACTTTGCAGAATACAGGACTGCAAATCTGCTACACTGTCAGACGGAAAGTCAGACGTTTTTATGAACTTTCAGGTATTAGGGAAATTTTTAATAAAAAGATATGAATACATTTATAAACGTAGAAGATATCGGCAATCTGCAGCAGGCACTTGCCGAAGCACAAGAAATAAAGAACGACCGCTTTAAGTATCAGCATCTTGGCAAGAACAAGACACTGATGATGATTTTCTTCAACAACAGTCTGCGCACACGACTCAGCACGCAGAAGGCAGCCATGAATCTTGGCATGAACGTGATAGTGCTCGACGTAAATGCCGGTGCATGGAAGCTGGAGACAGAGCGCGGAGTAATCATGGACGGCGACAAGAGCGAGCACCTGCTCGAAGCCATTCCGGTGATGGGTTGCTATTGCGACCTTATCGGTGTGCGCTCGTTTGCTGGCCTGACCGACCGCGAGTATGATTATGCCGAAACCGTGCTCCATCAGTTTATCAAGTACAGCGGCCGTCCTGTGTTTGCCATGGAAACGGCAACGGTGCATCCTCTTCAGGCTTTTGCCGACCTCATTACCATTGAGGAGCACAAGACAAAAGCCCGTCCGAAGGTTGTCCTGTCATGGGCACCCCATTGCCGTGCATTGCCGCAGGCCGTTCCAAACTCGTTTGCGCAGTGGATGAACGCTGCCGACGTAGACTTTGTTGTCACTCATCCCGAGGGTTATGAACTCGACCCGAAGTTTGTTGGCAATGCCCGTGTTGAGTACGACCAGATGAAAGCTCTTGAAGGAGCCGACTTCGTTTATGCCAAAAACTGGAGCTGTCCCGGCGTGACCAGTCCGGCTGATTACGGCAAGATATTAAGCAAGGACATGTCGTGGACAATAGACGCGGCACACATGGCCGTTACAGATAACGGCAAGTTTATGCACTGTCTGCCTGTACGCCGCGGTCTTATCGTAACAGACGATGTGATAGAAAGTCCTAATTCGCTCGTCATTCCAGAAGCTGCCAATCGCGAGATTTCTGCTTCTGTGGTAATCAAGCGAATGCTCGAGTCATTATAGAGTTCAACATTTTAAATCATATTTGCTAACGGAGAATGCAGGCCGATGATGACAAGTCGGGTCTGCATTCTTTATGGCTACAACCGGAAATAGTTCAGGCATTTATATATTAATACTCATTTTATTGAGTAAAAGGATATATTAAAAATAAAAATGGATAACATTGTCATACAGATGATCATACTCCTGCTGCTTGTAGTGGCGGGATTTGTTTCAAACAGATGCGGACTTATGGGCGGCGATTTCGACCGTAAGTTGTCAGGTTTTATTATCAACGTGTCGTGTCCATGTCTTATCATATCGTCAGTGATGGGCGACGTTTTTCCCGACCGGGGCATGATATTGCCATTGCTCGGCGTAGGCATGATTACTTATGTACTGCTGTTTTTGATAGCCTATTTCCTTCCACGCTATTTTGTCCGCAAAGCCGACTATCGCGGAATGTATAGTTTTATGCTTATGTTTGCCAACGTTGGTTTTATCGGCTATCCCGTTGTGGCATCAATCTTTGGCAGCCAGGCCGTATTCTATGCCAGTCTGCTCAACATCCCCAACACACTTTTCATCTTTATTGTCGGTTTGTCGTTTGTCCTTGGAAGCACAGACGGACACAAGTTTAATGTCAGCACGCTGTATTGTCCGCCAATGGTGGCGTCTTATGTCTCGATAGTTATAGTGGCCCTTGGACTTGATTCTATACCGAGGGTGGTGTCTGAGCCGTTTCATCTTTTGGGAGGCATCACCGTTCCGGGAGCGTTGCTTGTTATCGGTTCTTCGATGGCCCAGATGGATACCCGTCATATACTCGGCACAAGGTCGGTCTATGTCATGTCAGCCTTCCGTCTCTTGATAATCCCCGTGGTCATATATTTCCTGTTGCGCCTTTGCGGAGTAGACGAGACAATCAACCGCATCAACACCGTGCTTATTGGCATGCCGGTGGCCTCTTATGGCACGATGTTTTGCCTGAGATACGGGCGCGATGAGAGCGAGATGGTTGAGGGCACGCTGATCACTACCATTCTTTCCGTTGTCACCATACCTTTGCTTACGCTGATATTTTGATGCGCAGATGTTGACCGGTGTGAATGAAATATTATGTCTTTGATGTCAATTTTGTGATAAAAAAGCTGTTTTTGCGTATGCTTTAAATTTTAAAGCATTATTTTTGCGCCTAAAAAGAATATCTGCTTATGGAAAAATATGCTGTTCTGTCGGCCGTTGCCAGGGGAAATTTCTGGGAGCGGCTGTGCCATCTCTACATGAAGACGGGCGATTATGTTGATATGGAGAATCTTGAAAACCGCCATATCGTTTATGTTAAGGTGTTTCTTAGCGACATCCGCAACCAATATGCCGCTCTGCTCGAGTCGCAGCTGTGGCACGACTATCTTTCGCATGTGCCGTGTTCCGTGGTAGGGCAGGCTCCGCTTGACGGGTCGAAGGTTTCGCTTCTTGTATGCACGTCTGATGCTTCGTCGGTTTCTTCGTTTTGCAGTTTAAGGCTCTGCGGGACCGACCTGGCCGGTAAGGATGCCTATGGGCAGGCTGTGGCTCTGTTCGAAAAGTTTGTCGGCTCGGCTCATCTTGCCGATGACGCTTCAGGAGTTGGCTGCCTGCGCGTGTGGCTTTATGTGGCTGATACTGACGGCTGTCTTGATGCCGTTGAGAAGGCACGCGACGACGTGTTCGGGCGTTATGGCATTGATGCCGGCAAATTGCGTATGGCTGTTACGGTTGTTGGCGGAGTAACACATGCCGACGGAGCCGTGGTGGCTCTCGACTATCTGTCGTTTGGTGGCGATGCCAAGGCTGTCGTTCCTCCTTGCTCTGATGAAGGCTCGGCAAAAGATGAGTCTGCCGCAGGCTATGGCTGTATAGACCTTGGCGTAGATTTAGGCAGCGGATTGCGTGTTGACATTCCGCCGTTCGTACTTCCTTCTGCGACTGATGCCGACATGAGTCAGCTCGATGTGCGCCAGTATACCGGACAGATTCTTGGCGACATGGGCGTAAGGCTTAAGCGCTACGGTCTGACGATGAACCACGTAAGTTGCTTTGTGGCTTATCTTCGTGACTTTTCTGACTATACCGATGTCGATCGTCTGCTCTCCATGGCTTTCCCTTATGTGCCTCACGTCATTGTATGTGCCGACGGAGCCGGCGGCTGCTTGCCGGTGATGATAGAGAGTGTTGCCGAGAGACCTGCTGAGGCCTGACACGGGGCCTATCTGTCATGTACAGCGACATTTACGTCTGTCACAATGTCTGTATATACGGAATATTTGTGAATAATCAATGATTTTTATTAAAACAAAGGCATTTGTCGCTTTTTTTGCTTATGTTTGCATAACATATTATGCCTGCTTTGTCGGGCATTTAAGAGTTATGAGATAAAAAAAGAAATCATAAAAACAACAAAACCGAAAAGAAAAAATGAACGAAGAAAGATTGTATGATCTCATACGCGAGAAAGAAAACATCGCGTCGGTAGCCTTCCCGTCGCTTATGCGCAAGGTTTACGTGTGGATGACTCTGGCCCTTGTCATAACAGGCTTTGTGGCTTATGGCGTGGCCTCAAGTCCCGGCATAATAACAGCCCTGGTGTCTAACAAACTGCTGTTCTGGGGCTTGTTCATAGCCGAGCTAGCTCTGGTATGGACTGTTTCGGCACGCATCAACCGCCTGTCGCTTACCACAGCCACACTGCTGTTTATCCTTTATTCTGCCCTCAACGGAGCCACGCTGTCGCTTATTCTGCTCGTATATACAATGCAGTCTATTGCCAGCGTATTCTTTATCACGGCCGGCACGTTTGCCGTTATGGCAGCCATAGGCTATTTCACCAAGGCCGACCTGTCTTCATTGGGCAAGATACTTATGATGGCCCTTATCGGTCTGATCATCGCCACTGTGGTCAACGCCTTCCTGCTTAAGAGCGGCGGCTTCAGTCTTATACTTAGCTACGTCGGCGTACTGATCTTTGTCGGTCTTACAGCCTACGACACTCAGAAGATAAAGCAGATGCTGATTATGGCAGACGATGTTAACGAGGAGACACAAAAGATAGCCCTTTTAGGCTCGCTTTCGCTCTATCTCGACTTTATCAACCTCTTCCTTTATCTGCTCAGGATATTCGGAAACAGCAGAGAATAAAAGATTCATCAGTTGCGCCTTTTGACGGTGCAAATTATAATTGTTGAAGCAGGATGCAGTTGTGCATCCTGCTTTTTTGTTGAATATATATTCAGAAATATGTGAAAAATAGTTCTATTGGCGTATTTTTATACAAAAATGTTTGTATATATACGTGAATGATTGTATATTTGCAAACATAAATGAATAAATATACAGGCAAATGAAATCAAAGAACGGTAGATTACAGACTTTGCGTATGCTTATCTCAAGCCAGGAGCTTTGTTGTCAGGACGAGGTGCTCAAGGCTCTTGAGAAAGAAGGCTACAAGGTTACGCAGGCCACGTTGAGCCGCGACATGAAACAGCTTAAGGTGGCAAAGGCTACAAGTTTGAGCGGCAAATACTTCTATGTGCTGCCCAACGAGACGATGTATAAGCGCGTGTCGAGCCCTAAGACGGCTGCCGAGATGCTGCTTACGTCTGGATTTATGTCTATCAACTTTTCTGGCAACATGGGCGTTATAAGGACACGTCCGGGCTATGCCAGCAGTCTGGCTTACAACATCGACAACAGTGGCATACCATTGATATTGGGCACTATTGCCGGCGATGACACTATTTTTATTGTCATAAAGGACGGTGTGAGGCACGGAGACATTGTGGCCGAGCTGCGCAACGTCATTCCTGACATAAAATAAAGGTGGCAATAGATAATAAATAACAGAAACTTTTTAATATAAACAATGTATCAATGCCGGTTTCGTCCGGTCTTTCCCGTGCCTCATTTGGTTCGGGCAGGGACTTGACGTCCTTTACGGCAGAAACGTTACAATGATGAAAGAAATTGAAGTAATGGTGGCTGATGCGTCACATGAGAAATATGTTGACACCATTCTCGATACAATGGCGGCAGCCGCCAAGGTGCGCGGAACGGGTATTGCCAGCCGTAGCCATGAGTATCTGGCAACCAAGATGAGAGAAACCAAGGCCGTTATAGCCCTGTGTGACGGAAGGTTTGTCGGCTTCAGCTATATTGAGACATGGGGCAACAAGCATTATGTAACCACTTCGGGACTTATCGTTCATCCCGACTACAGGGGCATGGGCGTGTCTAAGCGCATAAAGGACATGACCTTCACGCTGGCCCGCACACGCTGGCCTAAGGCAAAGATATTCAGCTTGACGAGCGGTTCGGCCGTGATGCGCATGAACACGCAGCTGGGCTATCTGCCCGTAACCTTTGCCGACCTTACCGATGATGAGGCTTTCTGGCGCGGATGCGAGGGCTGCATCAACGTAGACGTGCTGAAGCGCACGGGCCGCCGCTACTGCATCTGCACCGGCATGCTTTACGACCCGGCCGAGCACGAGGGCGACAAAACTCCGATAGAGTTGCCCGCAAGCGTTATTGAGAGAATTAAAAGAATTGGAAACTGATTAAAAAACATATTTGTTATGGCAGACAAGAAAAAAGTAGTTGTGGCATTCTCAGGTGGACTCGACACCTCTTACACAGTGATGAAACTATCGCACGACATGGGCTATGAAGTCTATGCTGCATGCGCCAACACTGGCGGATTCAGCGACGAGCAGCTCAGGCAGAACGAGGAAAACGCCTACAAACTGGGCGCAAAGGAGTATGTCACGCTCGACGTTACACACGAATATTATGAGAAAAGTCTGAAATATATGATTTTCGGCAATGTGCTCCGCAACAACTGTTATCCCATTTCAGTGTCGTCAGAGCGCATCTTCCAGGCCATTGCCATTGCACGCTACGCAAAGCAGATTGGTGCCGACGCCATTGCTCACGGCTCAACAGGAGCAGGCAACGACCAGATACGTTTCGACATGACGTTCCTCGTTATGGCTCCTGGCGTTGAGATTATCACGCTTACACGCGACAAGGCTCTGTCGCGCAAGGAGGAGGTCGACTATCTTAACGAACACGGATATTTTGCCGACTTCACCAAACTGAAATACTCTTACAATGTTGGCATCTGGGGCACGAGCATCTGCGGCGGCGAGATTCTCGACTCAGCACAGGGACTGCCCGAAGAGGCTTACCTGAAGCACGTTACACGCAACGACGAGAGCGAACTGCGCATAGAGTTCAAGAAGGGAGAAATAGTTGCCGTCAACGGTGAGAAATACGACGACAAGGTTAAGGCCATACAGAAGATTGAGGAGATTGGTGCAGCCTACGGCATAGGCCGCGACTGCAACGTTGGCGACACTATCATCGGCATAAAGGGTCGTGTAGGTTTTGAGGCTGCCGCTCCGAAACTGATAATAGAGGCTCACCGCATGCTCGAGAAATATACGTTGAGCAAGTGGCAGCAGTATTGGAAAGACCAGGTTGCTAACTGGTATGGAATGTTCCTGCACGAGAGTCAGTATCTTGAGCCTGTAATGCCCGACATCGAGGCTATGCTCACCAGCAGCCAGCGCAACGTAAATGGTACGGCCATACTGAAGCTCCGTCCGTTAGGCTTTGAGTGCGTAGGTGTTGATTCGCCCGACGATCTGCTTAAGTCAAAACTTGGCGAGTACGGCGAGATGCAGCACGGCTGGACAGCCGAAGAGGCCAAGGGCTTCATAAAGGTGTTGAGCACTCCGCTGAGAGTTTATTACGGAATACACGAGGACGAGGAAAGATAACGGTATGATAGGCCGAAAATTATATTTGTCGGATAAAGACCGCAAGATTGCGGGTGTATGTGGCGGCTTGGCCGAATATCTCGGAATAGATTCTACCATTGTACGTATATTATGGGCTTTGGCCGTAATGGTGAGTTATGGCACAGGCTTCATTCTTTATCTCGTCTTTTGGCTTATCGTTCCACGAGAAAGAAATATACTTCCTTGAAAACTGCAATGATCAGAGTTGAGTGAATTTAGATAGAGTGAAAAGTGAACAATTCAAATGCTGAGTTGCTCTATAACGACAATAAAACTACAAAGCTATTGTTCTGTCGGATTTGTAACCCGACAGTATAAAGTATCAGGATCTGTGATCCGAAACTCATACCTATTAATAAAAAATAGGAAGTAGGCAAATTGAATTTAGCTTCACAGATTGTTGGCTCTTTATTTATAGCAACAAGGCATTTGACTTTAACTCCTAGCCAACTTGTTGGCGATAACTCCTCTAACTCCTTTAACTACTTTAAAATGATAAAAATCGGAATACTTGGTGCCGCCGGATATACCGGCGGCGAACTTATAAGATTATTGATAAATCATCCGCAGGCAGAGATTGTGTTTGCCAACAGCGAGAGCAACGCAGGCAATCCTGTTACTGATGTTCACGAAGGACTTTACGGCGACACGGATATGTGCTTCACGTCGGATATGCCGTTTGATAAGGTGGATGTTGTGTTCTTCTGTTTCGGTCACGGCAAGAGCCGTCAGTTCCTTCAGGAACACGACATACCGGCCAACGTAAAGATAATAGACCTCGCGCAGGACTTCCGTCTGGCTGAGCCGGGCAACGACTATGTTTATGGCCTGCCAGAAATCAACCGCGACAAGATAGCCAAGGCCAATCATGTGGCTAACCCGGGATGCTTCGCAACCTGCATACAGCTCGGTCTGTTGCCTGCCGCCGCCATGAAACTTATCAACGACGACGTGGCCGTTAATGCCATTACAGGCAGCACGGGTGCAGGACAGAAGCCTGGCGCGACAACGCATTTCAGCTGGCGCAACAACAACCTGAGCATCTACAAGGCGTTCAGTCATCAGCACGTGCCCGAGATTAGGCAGAGCCTCACGCAGGTGCAAGGCTCGCTCGATGCCGACATCGACTTCATCCCTTATCGCGGCGACTTCGCCCGCGGCATCTTCGCCACTTGCGTAGTGAAGACCGACGCTCAGGCTGATGAGATAATAGAGGGCTACAAGTCGTTCTACAAGGACGCCCCCTTCACTCATTATGTCGACAAGGCCATCGACCTGAAGCAGGTAGTAAACACCAACAAGTGCCTTGTTCACTGCGATAAATTCGGCAACAAGCTTCTCATCACTTCATGCATAGACAATCTCCTTAAAGGTGCCGTAGGTCAGGCCGTGCAGAACATGAACATCATGTTCGGCATTGACGAGACAGAAGGACTAAGATTAAAGCCGACGGCTTTTTAAGTGAAGAGTGAAGAACGAAGAGTGAAGAATTCAATTGTATAATTTATATAATGGCATGGGAACTAAAATAATAAACGAATATAACCGCAGCGATTCACCTTTACATCGGAAAAGTTATGAATTTTCGATACGGATAGTCAATATGGTGAAGTATATCAAATGTTCTGCCAAGGAATATGCACTTACCAATCAAGTGCTTCGCTCTGGTACGGCAATTGGCGCATTGGTGAGAGAAGCCGAATTCGCTCAAAGTTCTTCTGACTTCATAAATAAGCTGTCAGTAGCATTGAAAGAATGTAATGAAACTTTTTATTGGTTGAATCTTCTTAGAGATACAGATTCTATCAATGACAAAGAAGCAGATAGCATGTTGCAAGACTGTAACGAACTGACTGCCATATTGGTGGCATCAGTAAAAACGGCAAAACAAAGAAATAATAAATGATATGGTGAAAAAACGAGGTGAATCAATCATAACAAAGCAATTGAATTCTTCACTCTTCGTTCTTCACTCTTAACTTAAATAAAATGACTTTATTCGACGTTTATCCATTATTCGACATTAACATAGTAAAAGGTCGTGGCTGTTCTGTTTGGGACGACAAGGGACAGGAGTATCTCGACCTTTACGGCGGTCATGCCGTTATAAGCATTGGCCACTGCCATCCGCATTATGTAGAGAAACTCACTGAGCAGCTCAATGCCCTCGGCTTCTACAGCAACTCGGTTGTTAACACGCTGCAGCGTCAGCTTGCCGAAAGACTTGGCAAGGCGTGCGGCTACGACGACTATCAGCTGTTCCTGATCAACAGCGGAGCCGAGGCTAACGAGAACGCGCTGAAGCTGGCTTCGTTTAAGACGGGACGCACGCGTGTGCTGTCTGCCTCAAAGGCGTTCCACGGACGCACCTCGCTTGCCGTTGAAGCGACAGACAATCCTAAGATTATCGCGCCCATCAATGCCAACAATCACGTAACTTATCTGCCTCTTAACGACCTTGATGCGTGGGAGCACGAACTGGCTAAGGGCGATGTCTGCGCCTGCATCATTGAGTGCATACAGGGTGTGGGCGGCATAAAGCTTGCCACAGAGGAGTTTGCCAAGGGACTTCAGGCAGCATGCAAGAAATACGGTGCTGTGCTGATATGCGACGAGATACAGTGTGGTTACGGCCGTTCGGGCAAGTTCTTTGCTCATCAGTGGCTCGGCATACGTCCCGATCTTATCACCGTGGCCAAAGGCATAGGCAACGGCTTCCCCATGGGTGCCGTACTTATCTCGCCCGACTTCAAGCCTGAATACGGACAGCTCGGCACAACTTTTGGCGGTAACCATCTGGCATGTGCAGCAGCTCTTGCAGTGCTCGACGTTATTGAGAGCGAGCATCTTGTAGACAATGCGCATGAGGCAGGCGAATATCTCATGGCTAAGCTGAAAGAGTTACAGACTACGGAGAAGCGCATCACCGACGTGCGTGGCCGTGGCCTCATGATAGGCATCGACCTCGACATACCTCACAAGGCGCTGCGTCAGAATCTTGTTTACACCCAGCACTGCTTCACGGGCTGTGCCTCAACAAACATTCTCCGTCTTCTTCCGCCCCTGTGCTTCACCAAATCCATGGCCGACGATTTCATCGGACGTCTCAAAAAGGCGTTCGCCGAGATTTAGGCTTAATATGGATTTATGGTTAATCATTATAGTAATAAATGCTTCATCCTAGGGCAGCCGACATTCTCGGCCGCCCTTTTTTGTTGAAATAAAACAGTGCTGTATTTCATGCTGGAGTTAAAGGAGTTAGAGTAGTTATCGCCAACATGTTGGCTAGGAGTTAAAGTCAAATGCCTTGTTGCAATAAAGTAGTTCAGCAATTTGATTTTTCACTTTTCACTTTTCTTTTTTAACTTTCGTCAGAATACACATTGATTTACGACTAAAAAACGGCCCACTTTTGCATCAAAAGTGGCCCATTTACGACCCGTAAACGATAGGTTAATGATTTGAAACCAATACACATGATTTTGCTTACAGTTACTCTTTAATCTGTATTCTTTTTACGTTTATGTTAATCATAATCCACGATTTTCCTTTCAGTTTTTGGACCTTGTCAAAATTTATTCTACTTTTTGATGTCGCCAAATTTGATTTGATCTTAGCTGATTCACCATGTCAATGTTCTTAAATCTTTACATTGTGCTGATTTGTTGGCTTTGTAATAATTTGAAAATCAGTTTGTTGTAAACATCTAGCGTGATGTCTAGCGTGTTAAAATTTGCATTCTCTTTCAAGATGTGTTATCTTTGCAATAAGATAATCTGCATCTCGGCATAACATTCAAGCAAGCTTGATGCTTCTGCTCTCGATTTGCGTTATCTTTGCACAAGATAAGCGCCCGGCTGTATAATATTATAATGTCAGCAAAAGTAGTTTTATGATTAAGCCGGACGGCGTAAGCAAAATAAATTAGGATAACAAACAAAAACATAAATATCATGAAAGATACACAGACACAGATTGAATTCAGGATCCGCGCCTATGGCCGCACAGAACTAGCCCAGCTTTATTGTCCCACACTGACTCCCGGTGCCGCCTACCGCAAGCTCCGCCAGTGGATAACCCTAAGTCCCGGCCTCACCGCCCGTCTCGAGACGTTAGGCAGCGGCAAGTCGCGCACATGGACACCTGCCGAGGTAAAAGAGATTGTTGAGGCGTTGGGGGAGCCGTGAAAATATATTCTAACTTTTATTACCTATTTGATGAATAAAAGCGTTGGTATTGTAAAGTTATTGGATAACAGTGGGTTACATGATAATTCAGTTGTTAAGAATTACTTAATAACTGATTATGAAGGTATGGATAATATAATGTTTTGTGCGCATGATATTGATATATTTGTCAAAACAATCAAATTTGCCTAAAAAGTTAAACAATGAATGAAGAAAAAGTATATAGGATACAGCATTTCTGTAATTACCGTAAAGCTTTAAGCTGATTAGCTACGGCAGTGGAGATTGTTACAAAACAGATCTATGATGACGATGAAATCTGAAGGATTTCATGCTGTTTATGACATTTATATTACATATCCTCCATTGACAGTGCCTTGTAGGATATGTTATACCCTTTGAACTCGCCAGTGGCACGCAGAAAAGCTGCTGCTTTTTGTTTCAGCACCTCTATGTCAATATTTGCGGCTTTACGTTTTACCTCGAAAAACGTAGCTTCATTGTTCAGCTCGTTCTCGGCCACAATGTCAATTTCATTTTCACCTTTGCGGTCCCACCATCCGCCAATCCGTGTATAGGCTTTACGTTCAATCAGCACGCGTCTGAAATAGCGTTCGAGCATCAGGCCACTGAATGTTTCGTAGTCACGGTTTATAATCGCTTTCATACTTTCGTAGTTATCTATTTCCAGCATATAGCTGTATTTGTAGATAAAGCGGAACCAGAATATGAAGAAGTTGTCTTCTATTGTATAGCGGACATTCTTGGTGGAACTTTTTTCAAACAAAGGCTGTTTTTTTGCTATAACCTCATACTCGTTTTCCAGTTTTGTCAGGTAGCCACCGATTTCCCTACCTACCACGCTTTCTATTTCCGAACGGGATGTCTTGCCTCTTGCTATAGCTGATAGAATTGAAAAATAAACACCGTAGTCTTTGCCAAACTCCTCAATAAGTATGGCTTTGCCTTCTCCTAAGAAAATGGAATCGGCCTTTACGATTTGATTCAGCATTTTTTCTTTGGTCGTAGCTCCAGCATCTACAAGCAATTGTACATATTTTGCCACACCTCCGGTAAATGAATATAAAGCCAACAAGTCTTCTGCTGTGTAATCGGGATTATATTCTGTCAGGATTTCCTTTAGTACGGATGGAGTAAATGGACGCACTGTCATAAAACGTGTCTGCCTGTTATATAATGGTTCTTTCTTGTCTTTGAATATCTTTGTCATCATGGAATAAATAGAACCGCAAACAATCAGGTTGATATGGGTTTTATTACTGTAAATGTCCCAGATACGTTGCATGTCGCTGTATACCGACTTGTTCACGCGGAAGAATTCCTGAAACTCATCAATGAACAGCGTTATAGGACGGTCTATGGAAAGTTTCATCAGAAATTCAAATATGTCTGTAAAATGTTCAGCCCGCCCCATTGTCGGTATTCCCAACTTATTTTCGATTTCAAGCTGATAATCCTCGCATAAGTCACTTTCAGCTTTGCGGGCAACGAAGAAATAAAGGATAGGTTCGTTCTCGTACGCTTTCCATACAAGAGATGTCTTGCCTATGCGACGACGTCCTGTCACTACTGTGAATTGTGCGTTATTCTTTGCTATCTCACGAATTTCATGCAGAGATGCTATTTCTTCTGATCTATCAAAAAATTTCATATTTTATTCTTTTTATCCCAACGTCCGAAACGACTGTTTCCGAAACGGTCATTTCGCTACTGCAAATATAGCGTTTTTTTCTGTAATTCTGTTGTTAGGCTTTATAATTCTGTAAAATATAACAAGTATAAATATTACCAGATCAATATTTTATACCCGAAAATCTTCTCTAACCTTTCGTAATCTACAGCAATCAGCAAACTTAAAAATTGATTGTTGTATCTTTGCAATGTTGAAAGAAACAATAAATAGATTATTATGTATCATAATGCTGAATTTGTTTCTTATAATTAAAGATTTTCATAGAAATTCTCTACCTTTGCATTTGGTTAGAGGCGACTCTTTCCAATGTTTATGAAAAAGAAGAAGCGTTATGCTTGTCTTGTCAATGGAAACCTGAGAAATTTCTAATTAGATACAAGGATGGCATGATGGTTCTCACGCATAGCGTGGGTTGCTATCTGTGTATCTGTATCTAAAGGTTTTCTCAGGACCTCCATTGAAGATGTCGCATATTAGCCCCACGCTTCTATGGTTTAAAATATGACATTTTAGGGCTGAATGTCACAAATTTTGTAATAATGAAAAAACACTTTTTGAAATTGGCATTTGTAATGGGACTTATTATGTCACAAGTAAATGTTTATGCACAAAAGCAAGTAGCTGAAGTCAAGTCGGGTACAGTTATTGAGCTTAAATCAATTAAAACAGTTTATGCCAGAGATGTGGAAGTGGGCGATGATGTTAAATTTACTGTTTTAAGTGATGTGAAGAGAGGTGGTGTTGTACTTATTCCTGCCGGTACTATTGCAAATGGTGTGGTTTCAGAGGCTAAAAAATCATCACTTGCTGGTACTAAAGGTAGACTTTCTGTTGATTTTAGAAGTCTGACACTTGCCGATGGAACAAATGTTCCATTGTCAGGTAATGTTCGTGTGTCTGGTAAAAATCGTACACCTTTGGCTGTAATTACAGCATTATTTGTATGGCCATGTATTTTTATACCAGGTACAAAAGCTGTTCTTCCTGAAGGATATAATGCAACTGCTACCGTTATTGCAAATACGGAGGTTCCTGTTGAATGATTAGATAATCTTAAATATAAATTATTCGTATTCATATTTTAAAATTTGGTTGCTTTCCCTTCTAGCTTAATGCTATTCTTATGTTCATTGAACATTTGTGTCTACTACGATATGTGTTGATGAAAGTTTTTCTTTTAAGTTTACTAGTAAGTCACATAAAGATCGTTTATAACTGGCATATCAGTTTTTCTGCTTACATAGTAGAAAAGCTGATTTTGTTTTTTCCTAGGATAGAGGTGTGAAATAAATCTTTTTATGCCATCTGTAAAAACATGGTTGAAATGATGAATATATCAATTTCTATCTAACTTTCTTATCCTTTACAACCAACAATCCTCTCAAACCTTTCGTAACCTGCAGCAATCTGCAAACGCGAATTTGGTTGTTGTATCTTTGCAATGTCGAAAGGAACAAGGCGGCACGGACATTAAAGCCACAGCCGGCAGGCGGAAATGAACGTAGCGGCAGTTCTGGAAGGCATGAGAGATAATAAACAAATAATGTATAACAACCAAAAAGAAAGGAAAGAAACATGATTAGGTATAAACTTTATCAGAACCGCAATTCAAACAGTAATACAAACGGTAAATGGTATGCACGCGCGGTGTGCGAGGAAACTTACGATACAGAGAAGCTGGCGGCTCACATGTCATCACACAGTTCGCCGTTCTCGGCCGGTGTTATCCACGGCGTGCTGAAAGACATGATAGCATGCATCAAGGAACTCGTGATGGACGGCAAGAACGTGAAGTTGGACGACTTGGCCATATTCTCGGCAGGTCTGAGAACATTGCCGGCAAACAGTCCCGAAGAGTTCACCGCCTCTGCCAACATCGACAGCGTTCGCCTGAGAGCACGCTCAACAGGAGTGTTCCGCTCATCAGTGCTGACACGCGAGGCAAAGACCAAGCAGTTCTCACAATATACGGTAGGCGAGGGCAGCGAAGTAGAGATGCCGTAATGCAGTAGAGTGAAGCTGCCATAATCCTTTCAAGAAGCTTACTTTCATTGTGTTAATAATGTTGACGGGCATTGGCCGCGCTGATTTAAGCAGGCCGGTGTCCGTAAATTTTTATAATACGGACAAGTGTTTATGGACATAATGAATGTATGACATTTGTTACAGGTGATGAATGTTTGGGCTTTGCCTGTTTTTGTTATAGTTGTGATGGGTGTTTCATTTTATAACATTAAAAACTTTGTAGAATTTACTCGCGATAAAGAAAAAATCAGTAACTTTGTCTAGGTGGATTACTGCGATTATTGCTTGTAATTTATTAATTCTCAGTGTGATAAATTTATAACAATTTTCGCTAATTGCTAAATCTACAAAAAATTGTATTTCGTTGAGTCCACATTACTTAAATTGAAATTATTATGCAAGACCGTAGACTATTATATAGACAATTTCAAGAGACCTTTCCAATAGAGAGCTTGAAGGACATGACATTGGATGAATATACGAATCTTGATAAAGCAAGTTCGTTCTGTTATTGGCTAGAATTTAGAACGTATGAATTGGGTTCTATCAGAGGTGGATCTGCATACAAATTTGGAATATTCAAGTTTAATAAGGCTCCAACTGATAATAAACAAATGTATTCTCATGATGAGAGTTATTCTTGGTATAGCCGTTTGGGTAAAACTGCTGTTGAAGTATTTGCGTTAATTAAAAATACTATTATAAAAATAGTAAAGTTTGCACAACTTGGGGATTGGAGTAAAATAGAAAATTTAGAAATGGAGAAGGTGTTGGGACCACTGATTATATGGAAAATAGCATTTCTTTATTCTAATGAACGACTTTTGCCTATATACGATAAGGATGGATGGCTTGTTCCGTTGGCAGAACATTTTGGATTGTCTACTGCAAAAAAAACTTCAAGAGCGGAATTATATGAATATCTTCTGAGCCAAAAAGGTGATAAAGATTTGTATGCCTTTTATGATGAATTGCTTAAAATAATGAGCAGAAGTAAGGAAAATGTTAATTGGATACATAACGACGAATGGAATTATTCTATAGCAAAACAACCTTTAACGAATTTGAGTGATATTAGTAAAAACACAGATTTGGTAAAAAGTTTAAATGATATGGTTGTTAATAATAACGTTGCCACATTATCAGAAGCAACATCCGGCCGTAATTATTGGTGGCTGGTTGCAAATCCTAAAATATGGAGTATTGCTAATATGCAAGTCGGAACAATTCAAGATTATACTTTATATAATGATAATGGCAATCGCAGGCGTATCTTTCAGAATTTTCTTGACGCAAAGGAAGGCGATATGGTCATTGGATATGAGTCGACTCCTACAAAACAGATTGTGGCATTGGCAGAAATAGCCAAGCCAAATGATGGGAAATTAATATATATCCGCAAGACAGAGTCTTTGCCTGTTCCAATTGATTATTCAAAAATCAAGAGTATTCCAGAATTGGCAGACATGGAATATATGAAAAATCAGCAAGGATCTTTCTTTAAACTCAAAGAAGATGAATACAACATCATAATGGATATAATCCGGGAAGATAATCCTGTCAGGGTTGAGCAAAAGAATGATATTTATGATGAAGAAAGTTTTTTGAACGACGTATTTATGGATAAAAGTCAATATGCTCGTCTAAAATCATTGTTGCTAACTAAAAAGAACGTTATACTTCAAGGTGCTCCAGGTGTGGGTAAGACATTTGCCGCGAAAAGACTGGCTTATTCAATACTTGGCGAAGTTGATAAATCACATGTAGAGTTTGTACAATTTCATCAAAGTTATACTTATGAGGATTTTATCATGGGCTTTAGACCAAATGAAGAAGGCGGCTTCTATCTGAAACGTGGGATATTTTATAATTTCTGCAAAAAGGCAAAAGCAGCCCCTGACAGTAAGTATTTCTTTATTATAGACGAGATAAACCGTGGCAATTTAAGTAAGATATTTGGTGAACTCCTGATGTTAATAGAAAATGATTATCGTGGAGAGTCTATAAAACTTGCTTATAGTGATGAATTGTTTGACGTGCCACGTAATCTGTATATCATCGGTATGATGAATACGGCAGATAGAAGTCTTGCAATGATAGACTATGCCTTACGCCGCCGTTTCAGTTTCTTTGATATGATACCGGCCTTTCAGACAGAAGGCTTTAAAGCGTATCAGAAAAAGTTAGATAATAAACAGTTTGATAATATCATTGACGGCATAGTTAAATTAAATGATGTTATAAGCAAAGATGACTCTTTAGGACAAGGCTTCTGCATCGGTCATAGTTATTTCTGTAATCAGAAAGAGGTTAATATAGAATGGCTTCAGAATGTTATAGACTATGATATTCTGCCTATGCTTAAAGAATATTGGTTCGACGATATAAAGCAATATGAACAACAATCAAACATATTAAAAGCATTGCTGAAATGACAAACGATAAAGGAATTTTGATTCGTAATATATTCTATATGCTGACGTATGCTTTTCAAGAGTTGCGTAGGAATAATTACGAAAAGATTGCCGGGGAGGATTTCGACAACATATATGATTTGTTTGCTGAAATCCTTGCCTGTGGAATCTCTTATCAATTGAAACAGGGCCTTCATCGTGATTATGTTCAGTATAATGACACGCTTTCCGCGCTTAAAGGGAAGCTGGATATAAATAGTACAATACGAAATTTCATAAACCATAATAATAAACTTGGTTGTGAATTTGATGAACTTTCAGTTGATAATAAGTTTAATCAGATACTGAAAGCAACAGCCTATATATTGTTGAAGCACAAGGATGTTAAACCTGCACGTAAGGTTGCACTGAAAAAACTGATGCCTTATTTTATGGATGTCTCTGCGATAGAGGTTAAGAATATAAAATGGAATACGATGCGTTTCGACAGAAATTGCAAGACGTACAGAATGTTGATGTATATTTGTTATTTCGTAATTGATAACATGTTGCTTACAACAGAGAAAGGTGAATATATGATGAATACATTTTCTGACGAACATATGTGCCGATTGTATGAGAAGTTTATTTTAGAGTATTTTAAACGGCACCATCCAGAGACAAAAGCAAGGGCAGCGCAAATTGATTGGAACATTGACAAAGAAACCTCAACCGTTAGCATACTCCCAATTCTTCAAACAGACATCTTGCTCGAATTGAAAGGTAGAACCTTGATAATAGATGCTAAGTATTATGGCAAGACATGGCAGGAACACTATGGCAAGCGAACAGTGCATTCTCATAATCTTAACCAAGTGTTTACATACGTTATGAATTATGATTGTAAATTGACCGGAATGGTTGATGGTATGCTGTTATATGCTAAAACACAAGAAGAAGTGGTGCCTGATGGTAAGGTTAATTATAATACGGGTAATACAATTTATGTCAAGACTTTAGACTTAAATCAGAAATTTGAAGGTATTAAGGCCCAATTAGATAAACTTATAAGTTATTGTAGCACGGACTAGATTTGTGGCGTTCTTTGTGACATTTATACTACATATCATCCATTGACAGTGCCTTGTAGGATATGTCATACCCCTTGAACTCGCCAGTGGCACGCAGAAAAACTGCTGCTTTTTGTTTCAGCACCTCTATGTCAATGTTTGCGGCTTTACGTTTTACCTCGAAAAAAGTAGCTTCATTGTTCAGTTCGTTCTTGGCCACAATGTCAATTTCATTTTTTATTCCTTTTGTTTCAACTTCCGAAACAGCCGTTTCCGAAATGGTTGTTTCGCTACTGCAAATATAGCGTATTTTCCTGTAATGATGTTATTCAGCTTTATAACTTTATGAAAGTATAGCAAGTGGCGTGTCGTATTACGAGCAGGCGGACGGCTGAAATATTTATAATAGGTATTAGCTGAAAATCGAAAATTCTTAGTATGAACGTCAGTTTTTTTATGAACATTGCCATGCTTTCTTATCCTTTACAACCAACAATCCTCTTAAACCTTTCGTAACCTGCAGCAATCTGCAAACGCGAAATTGGTTGTTGTATCTTTGCAATGTCGAAAGGAACAAGGCAGCACGGACATTAAAGCCACAGCCGGCAGGCGGAAATGAATGTAGCGGCAGTTCTGGAAGGCATGAGAGATAATAAACAAATAATGTATAACAACCAAAAAGAAAGGAAAGAAACATGATTAGGTATAAACTTTATCAGAACCGCAATTCAAACAGTAACACAAACGGTAAATGGTATGCACGCGCGGTGTGCGAGGAAACTTACGACACTGAGAAGCTGGCGTCTCATATGTCATCACACAGTTCGCCGTTCTCAGCCGGTGTTATCCACGGAGTGCTGAAAGACATGATAGCATGTATCAAGGAACTCGTGATGGACGGCAAGAACGTTAAGCTGGACGACTTGGCCATATTCTCGGCAGGTCTGAGAACATTGCCGGCCAACAGTCCCGAAGAGTTCACCGCCTCTGCCAACATCGACAGCGTTCGCCTGAGAGCACGCTCAACAGGAGTGTTCCGCTCATCAGTGCTGACACGCGAGGCAAAGACCAAGCAGTTCTCACAATATACGGTAGGCGAGGGCAGCGAAGTAGAGATGCCGTAATGCAGTAGAGTGAAGCTGCCATAAACATTAAGAAGCTTACTTTCATTGTGTTAACCCAAATCTGGAGTTATGATTCTGCCTGTATTTTTGCCTTGTGTAGAGCTGATTTTCGTTTGATTTTTCGCAGGCACTTTTATAATTCATAATTAACAATTCATAATTAACAATTAGCTGGCGCTGAACTTCGTTTGCGCTTAGCACCTTGCGCCAAAAGAAACAAAAAGACGGATGGAGGCAGAAATACATAAAATAGACAAAACTATATGCGGTCTGATGATGATTTGGGTTTTGTAACGTTGACGGGCATTGGTCATGCAGATTTAAGCTGGCCGATGTCTGTCAACTTTGTTAATAAAACGGAAGCGTGTCGTGAAGTATATCTTATGACAGTCAGACATTTAGCTCCTGCCTTGGCTGCTCAGGACTGTTTGTGCACCTGAATTTTTTATCGGTGCATTGATGTTGTTTACATCTATTTTTTATAAATTTGCCAATTGAAACACAGACAATTTTTATGATAAAGTTTAAGGATATAACAGAAGACGACAAGGAACTGATACAGAGTTTTACGCTTTGGGGCGAAAGACAAAACTGCGACCTGTCGTTCTCGAACCTGATAAGCTGGCGCTTTCTTTACAACACACAGTTTGCGATAGTGGACGACTATCTGGTGTTCCGTTTCTACATGGGACATCATCTGGCCTACATGATGCCTGTGCCGCGGCCGAAGCGGCAAGAAGACGGAACGTTTAAGGTGGAGCCGTGTGACGAATGCTCGGTGAGCGTGATACGTGCAATACGCGACGACTCGATAGCAATGGGACATCCGTTCCTGATGCTTGGCGTGTGCAACTATATGCGTGACATCATTGAGGAGCATTTTCCCGACACGTTCGACATAAAGCCCGACCGCGACTTCAGCGACTATATCTACACTCGCGACAAGCTGATAAACCTTTCGGGAAAGAAACTGCAGAGCAAGCGCAACCACATAAACAAGTTTAAGAACCTTTATCCTGACTACATATACCGCGAGCTTACGCCCGACCTTATTCCGCAATGCCTCGAACTGGAACGGCAGTGGCGCCGCACGTCGAAAGACGACAACGGAGATGTGCCCGATGAGGACCTATCAGAGGAACTGCGCTCAATGACGCGGGCATTTAACCGATGGGATAGGCTGGGACTTGTGGGCGGAACAATATTTGTAGGCGACAAGCTTGTGGCCTTCACCTTCGGCTGCCCGATAAACCAGTGTACGTTTGACGTGTGCGTTGAGAAGGCCGACGTAAACTATGAAGGAGCGTTCACGATAATAAACCAGGAGTTTGTGAAGCATCTGCCCGAGCAGTATTATTATATCAACCGTGAGGAGGATATGGGCGACGAAGGACTGCGACGCGCCAAACTGTCGTATAAGCCCGACATCCTGCTTGAGAAGAACGTGATAATGGAGAAACATCCGCTGGCGGCATTTGAAGATCAGGACCGCATAAAGGAAGAAACGCGTGAGATATGGAAACAGGTGTTCAACGATCCCGACAAGTTTATCGACCTTTACTTCTCGCGTGTCTACCGCAGCGAGTATAACGTGTGCTGCCAGATAGACGGAAAGGTGGTGGCTGCGCTGCAGACATTGCCTTACACCATGATTTATGACGGACGTGAGGTGAAGACTGTATATGTAAGCGGAGTGAGCACACGGCCGGAATATCGCCGTCAGGACATAGGCAACAACCTGATGCGGCAGGCCCATTTCCGTGTATATTACAGGGAAATAGTGTTTGCTTCTCTTATTCCTGCCGAAGACTGGCTATATGAATGGTATGAGAAGTGCGGCTATGCCCGCGTGATGACATGCACGCCTCCGCCGGCAGATACCATGGCTACGTCGTTTGAAGAGTTCGACCGCATTCAGCGCGCAAAGCGTTGTGTGCTTCTGCATGATGAAGATGGCTATGAGGTTATACGCGAAGACATACGCCTGGCAGGTGATGAATATCGTCCGCAGGCCAAAAACATTCAGGCCATGTTGCGCGTGATAAACGCCAAGAAGGCTCTGGAATTGTATGCCGAACTGAATCCTGACAAAGATATGGTGCTGAGGGTTGAAGGTGATGCCGACATTCCGATGAATAATGCCTACTATGTAATAAAGAACGGAAAGGTGCGTCAGACGGATGAACCTTACGCCGATGCCTTGAAGCTGACAATAAACGGCCTGGCAGAATTTCTGTTTGATGGCGTAGGGGCGGAAATGAACCTGATGCTGAATTAAGTTAAACCCAAATCAGTCATTAGACCGCATATAGCTTTATCTATTTCGTGCATTCATGCTTTCAGTCCGTATTTTTGTTTCTATTGGCATCTTTTTGTTCGCTTTTTCTTGACATAGCCCGCTATGCCTGCGAAAAATCTAACGAAAATCCGCTCAATATAAAGCAAAAATCCCGGCTGAATACTAATGCCAGATTTGGGTTAAAAGTGAAAAGATAAAAGTGAAAAATCCATTAGCTATCTTGCTTTAATACAATGGCTAATGGATTCTTCACTTTTCACTTTTATCTTTTCACTTCTTAGAGTTTCGTTTTCAGCTCGTAAAGTTTTGTAGAGTTGCTGCCTTTGATGAGTATGCAGAAACCTTCAGGCTTGTTCTCGTCAATGGCTTGCTTAACCTCTTCAACGTTGTTGAACTTGCGGAACGGGCAGTCAGTAGATTTAAACTCATCTCCTACGAGCCACACCTGCTCGATATCTAAGGCTTTCAGCATGTCTGCAACCTTTTGATGTTCCTCGTCGCTCACTTCGCCAAGTTCCTTCATTGCGCCTATTATGGCCATCTTGTGGTCGGCCTTTATCTCTCTGAAGTTCTTCAGTGCAGCCTCCATGCTTGTCGGGTTGGCGTTGTATGCGTCGATAATCAGTTCGTTGTTTGCCGTAACCTCCAGTTCTGAGCGGTTGTTGGTAGGCACGTAGTTGGCAAGTGCATGGCATATCTGCTCTTCGGTAACATCAAAATAAAGACCTATACATGCTGCAGCGAGCATGTTGTATATGTTGTAGCTGCCAATCATGTGAGTCCTTACTTCGTTCCACTGGGCTTTGCCGTGGCGCCATCTGAAGTTGAGGAACGGGTCGCATGACAGGAACTCTCCGCATACGCTAAGTTCATCGCTGTCTGTGGTGCCGTATTTTATAAGGTTCAGTCCGCTTGAAATTTTCAGCAGATGTTCGTTGTCGTTGTGTATAAACACTTTGCCGTTGTGCTCGCGCAGATAGTCGTAGAGTTCGCCCTTGGTGCGTATCACACCATCAAACGAGCCGAAACCTTTAAGGTGAGCCTTGCCCACGTTGGTTATTATGCCGTAGTCAGGCTCGACAATGTTGACCAAAGTCTTGATTTCGCCCGGATGGTTGGCTCCCATCTCTATCACGGCAATGTCGTTTTCGGCAGTTAGGCGCAGCAGCGTCTTAGGCACGCCGATGTGGTTGTTGAAGTTGCCCAGAGTGTAGAGCACGTTATATTTTTCGGCCAATACGGTTGCCACGAGTTCCTTTGTCGTGGTCTTGCCGTTGGTGCCGGTTATTCCAATGATTTTAGTTCCAAGTTTGCGGCGGTGATAGTTGGCCAGCTGCTGCAGCGTGGTCAGACAGTCTTCGGTAAGAATATACCTGTTGTCGCCTTCAACGGCAAACTCTTTTTCGTCGATAACGGCATACGAGCAGCCCTGTTCGAGAGCCTTGGCAGCAAAGGCGTTGCCGTTGAACGATTCGCCTTTCAGCGCAAAGAAAATAGAACCTTTAGGGCAGTCGCGGCTGTCGGTGGTAACCTGCGGATGCTCGGTGAAGATTCTGTATAATTCTGATATGTCCATGTGTGATAGTTTTATTGGGTGCAAAAGTACATCAAAAAATCGTACCATGACAATTTTGCGGCCAAATAATAATCTGTTCTGCACATATTTTCTTACCTTTGTGATTCTGTTGATACAGAAAAAATTATTGATGAAACAAAAGATATATTGTTATAAATGCTAATCTGAAACTTTTTGAATAAAATGAAATACGTAAACGAAACGGTGCGCCGCCAGGACCGCCTGCTCAGCGAAGAGCGTGCCTTGCAGCTTATTAGAGACAGCGAATATGGAGTGTTGTCCATGGTCGATGCTGACGGTGGAGCCTATGGCCTGCCGCTGAATTATGTTTGGGACGGCGAACACAGTCTTTATATACATTGTGCTCCTGAAGGAAAGAAACTCAGGGCCTTGGCGCACAATCAGGATGCGTCGTTCTGCATAGTTGGCCATACTAATCTGTTGCCGTCTCGCTTCACTACCGAATATGAAAGCGTGGTTATGAAGTGTAATGCCGTAATTGTGCTTGATGATGAAGAAAAGAGGCACGCACTGCAACTGCTGATAGACAAACTGGCCCCTGAATATAAAGAAGCCGGAATTAAGGCCGCTGAAAAATCGTTTCATCGTGTAGGCATAATACGTCTTGACATAATTGAGTTCAGCGGCAAGTGTAAGGCTGTTCCGTAGGCTCATTGAGGTTTAAACCCAAATCAGGCGTCTTGGATATAAATATATTTTCCGACTTGTTTTTATTCTTTATAAAAAACGTCAAAAATATAAAGAGTCTCAATATTTATGAGTATTTTTGCCATCTGTTGAGATTAATTTTATTCTTTAATTTATATTGTGAAAAGCTTTATTCCATATATATTGAACGTTAACGGGCAACTGATTGATTTGTCAGAGCCTTGTGTTATGGGCATTCTCAATGCCACTCCCGATTCTTTTTATGCCGGCAGCCGTAAGCAGACTGAAGCTGAGATTGCTGCAAGGGCCGACCAGATAATGGCCGAAGGCGGCAAGATTATCGACGTAGGAGCTTTCTCTACGCGCCCCGGTGCGGCTCATGTTACTGAGGAAGAAGAAATGGAACGCATGCGCATGGCATTGAAAGCCGTAAGAAGCGTGCAGCCCGATGCCCCCGTTTCAGTCGACACATTCAGGCCCGAAGTGGCCCGTATGGCCGTTGAAGAGTTTGGGGCTGGCATAATAAATGATGTATCTGAAGGCAACGTCAACGGTGCTTTCGGCGGCAGCGAGGCTTATACGGCAGGCGATGAGGTCGGCGAAGGCGGATGTGAGTGTCCCGAGATGTTCAGGATGGTGGCCCGTCTTGGCGTGCCTTACATACTCATGTCGGTCAAGCCCGACATAATGAGCATGATGAAGGCCTTTGCTCATGAAGTGCAGACGCTCCATTCTCTTGGTGTTAAGGACGTGATTCTCGACCCTGGCTTCGGCTTTGGCAAGACGCTTGAGCAGAACTATGAACTGCTTGCCTCTTTGGGAAAGTTGCGCGAGTTTAATCTTCCGCTGCTTGTCGGCGTGTCGCGCAAGTCGATGATTGCGCGCCTGCTCGGCACTGATGCCGATCATTCGCTCAACGGCACATCGGTTGTCAACACCATTGCCATGATTAATTCGGGTGCGTCAATTCTGAGAGTACACGACGTAAAGCCGTGTGTTGAGGCTGTTACTATTGTAAAAGAAGTATTTAAGTATGTTTGAATTTGGCATAAAAGATTTTGTCGATATATTTTGCGTGGCCCTGATGCTGTATTACATTTACAGACTGATGAAGGAGTCGCGCTCGCTCAACGTGTTTATCGGCATCATGGTGTTCATCGTTGTCTGGCTGTTTGTAAGTCAGATTCTTGAGATGCGCCTGCTCGGAAGCATTATGGACAAGCTGGTAAGCGTGGGTGTCATTGCCATAATAATATTGTTTCAGGAAGAAATACGCAAGTTCTTGTATAATCTTGGTGCACACCGTCGCGTGAACGGAATAATAAGGCTCTTTGTTTCGGGCGATAATAAGGATAAGGTTGACATGGAGTCGATAATGCCTGTCGTGATGGCTTGCATGAACATGGGCAAGGCGCGCATCGGAGCGCTCATTGTCATCGAGCGAATATCGTCGCTCGACGATATCGTTGAAACCGGCGATATCATCGACGCAAACATAAACCAGCGACTTATAGAGAACATCTTCTTCAAGAATTCGCCTCTGCACGACGGTGCGATGGTCATATCAAAGAAGCGTATCAGGGCTGCGGGATGTATCCTTCCCGTGAGCCACAGCATAGATATCCCGAAGGAACTCGGACTGCGCCACCGTGCTGCAATGGGCATATCGCAGGACAGCGATGCCATAGCCATTGTCGTGTCAGAAGAGACCGGGCGCATTTCTGTGGCCATAAAGGGACAGTTCCACCTGCGTTTGTCGGCCGAACAGCTTGAGAGCATACTTACACGTGAACTTGACTTCTGATGCATGACGTCATGGCATGGATGCCGGAAAGGCACAAGCCATGACGTCATGATTCATTTAACTACAGCCGTAATCAGTATTCAGCAGGCTGTAGTTTTATGTTGATTGTATTTCCGCTTTTTATTTTCTTGGTCATAGTGGACTGTTAATGGAAATACAAACAATATTACAATAGAAAACAAGAAGACGGCAGAATACACCGATATGTTTATATAACATTTAGAACATATCCTGCCAGCTGATTTTGCTTTGTTTTATTTTATTCCTTTTATCTTGTTGATGCCGACGGCTTTCTTCGTGTTTCACATTGAAACTGATATCATTCCCATATATTCTTCATGTTCTTTTTGATTCTATTCCGGTGACAAATTGCTTTTGTTTCAATAATATGTATCACAAAAAGTATAAAATATTGCTTGTTTAGTTAATAAAAGTAATTTTTATCTTGAAAACAATTAAAAAATGAAATTGTAACGCTTTTTTAATGCCTCGTATTTTTATTTCTGAAAATAAAGAACTATATTTGTGAAGTCTCAATTTATAGTTTGTTATCATGATAGATTTTAAAAATTTCTCAGCTATTCAGACTTGTCTCGACGAGTATATGTCGCTTGCAGGCAAGAATGAAATTAACGACATGGAAGCCAACCGTGAGTTGGCCCGTGCCGGTTTGTTAGACGATTCTCTTCCAAATCCTGGCAAGCCATTAAGAATGCTGCTCGCCGGTTTGAGAGATGCTAATCTTTTGCCTCAGAATATTAGGCAGATATACGGAACATGGGTTATCCGGCTGTCTACGACGATAGCCAAATGTCCGCTTGTCAACCAGTTTCAGTATTGCTGAAAGTCAGCAGCTACAGGCTTGCCGGAAAAGATTAAATAACTGATTTTCAATGCACCTCATGGCATGTAAAAAGGCTGTGGAGTGCATTGAATTTATATGTGCCTTATGGCTGTTTCGGTTTAACGGTTGTTTACTTTACACGCTTATTGGCGTTAAATAATGCTAATGACATTCAACTTTAGCGCAACTTATCCGTCTTATACGTAAATTTGCAACAAATTATAACCTAAAAATAAACGAAAATTTATGATGAAGAAGAATTTATTGATTGTATCATTGGTTGCAGGATGCTTCATGGTGAGCAGCTGCGTAAGTAAAAAGGACTTGGAAAACTGCCAGCTTGAGAACAAGGAACTGACAAATAAATATCAGGAAACACAAGGCAAACTCTCTGACGCTAACTCTGAACTTGCTGCAAGCAAGGTGCGCGTTACAAGTCTTGAGGAGCAGCTTGCTCAGACTAAGAGCGCATATGAGGCACTGCAGAGCTCGCTCGACAAGAGTCTTACTGCAAGCAACCAGACAACTGTGAACATCTCTAAGCTGGTTGACCAGATCAACGAGTCAAACCAGTACATCCGTCACCTCGTTGAGGTTAAGAGCAAGAGCGACTCTCTGAACCTTATCCTCACAAACAACCTTACACGCTCGCTCAGCAAGGAAGAGCTGAAAGAGGTTGACGTTCAGGTGCTCAAGGGTGTTGTTTACATCTCTCTTGCCGACAACATGCTCTACAAGAGCGGAAGCTACGAGATCAACGACCGTGCAGCCGAGACTCTGAGCAAGATTGCAAAGATTATCAAGGACTATAAGGACTACGATGTGCTCATCGAGGGTAACACCGACAACGTGCCTGTAAACACATCTTCAGCTGCGATGAAGAACATCCGCAACAACTGGGATTTGTCTTGTCTCCGTGCATCAAGCGTTGTTCAGGCTCTTATCAATCAGTATGGCGTAGAGCCGAAGCGTCTAACTGCTGGTGGACGTGGCGAGTTCAACCCTGTTACATCTAACGATACTGAGGTTGGCAAGCAGCGCAACCGCCGCACTCAGATTATCATCACTCCGAAACTCGACCAGTTCATGGACCTTATCGACAAGGCTCCCGAGAGTGCTGAATAATCAGAACATTAGAACTTAGATAATATAATCATAAGGTCGGACATACGGCAGGCGCCGTTTGTCCGGCCTTTTTCTTTTTTTATATTCTTCTCATAAATGCCCTAGGCTTTCTGCCTTTTGTCTTTTTCCTATAGTATTTGTTTTTGCTTTTGGGGGATTGCTGTGCTGTATGCTTACATGTCTCTGCATCATCTCAATATGTTTTCATGTTATTTTGTGCTCTTGCTGCCGTTTTCATGTTAAGTTTCTCATTTCTTTCCTTGCCGTTTATTGCTTGCGTTGGACTATGTGGTGCGGATGTTGCTCAAAACTCATTGGTTTTCATTCAAAAAAGCGGCCGTTTTTGCTTCAAAAGTGGCCCGTTTTCGGGGTGAAAACAATAGGTTAATGATTTAAAACTTATTCATGCGGTTTTACTTTCACTATTTGCGCTTTTGACGTTTGGTTTTGCCTGGTTGAAATAAAACAGGAGCAGTTTCCTTACACTTTTTCGTGCTTTTCTTTTTGATGCTTTGTCTTGTCCTTGTCGTTATGCTTTTTCGTGCTTCTGTTCAGATATCCGTTATTGTTCTGCCGGCCTGCGCACGCGTAGACAAAAGATACTGTCAACGCTGCGCAGGCCGGTAGCCTTTTTCTTCAGTATTATCTGTTCATCACCTTCCAGGTCTTTCCGTCCTGTACGATAATCATTATTCCTTTATAGTCTTTTGGCGAAGCTATTCTCTGTCCGTCAGCGGTGTATGCCTTGTATGGCTTTTGCATGTCCGGCGTGCAGTCAGCCGTAGTGCCGTCTATTCCCGTTGTCGTCCTTTTGCCTGTTATCGTTATTCTTTTTATTTCCCATGTTCCTGCCTCCGAGTCGTTGCTCTTGTAGTGGAACACTATGCTGATTTTCTTTCCGGCATAGCTGTTTAGCGATATCTCGCCCGAGTCGATAAACGTCCAGTTGTTGCCTGCCGGCCATGTTATTCCGTCGAGTGTGTTTGTCGTTCCGTCGCATATTACTTCTACGCTGAATGTGCTTTCGGGCGACTTGCAGAAGTTTATTGCATGGTTAAATGTCAGTGTTGCCTCGCTGAATCCTGTAAGGTCTATTTCAGGAGAAGTCAGCGTTGCTTCTGCCGCGTATGCCCTGTTGTTGGCATATCCGGTGCCTTTCCATCCATATTTCGTGTCTCTTGTCCACACCTCAAATCCGCTGTATGGCTCGCTTATGTTCTTTGCCGTGAAGCTGCCGGTTTCTGATGTGAATGTTGCCTGATATATTGTTTCTTCCGTAGGAACGTCCGGATTGTCTGTATAGTCAGATGTCGTTACGGTGTTTTCCGGGTCGAAGGCATAGTCTATGCTGTCGCCCCATATATATTCCATGAGGTTGGGGAAGTCCACAAACGGATTGCGGTTGCCCTGAATCTTGTACACTTCGTTGTTGCGCTCCACTTCAGTCTGGTCAACGCCGTCGGTCTTGGCCCACTCTATATATAAGGTGTATGCCCATTCGCGCAGGGTGGGGTAGTCTCCTTGCTGAAGTATCTGCAGGGCCTGCGTGCCCGACCATGTAAAGTCCTGGTATGCCGTAGCCATATACATATATCCTCGCGCAAAGTCGCCTTTCCATTTGTCTGCCGGCTCCCACAGCTTATATCCGTTGCTGCCCGTGCCCACCTTGGTGCATCCGTTGTCGGTGCTGGCGTTGTTAACCTTTCCCATCGGGTAGTTCGATTTTGCCGAGTTTATCTTCTGTTCCGACGGCATCAGGTTATACAGGTCTTTGTATGCCTGATTCTCGCTTCCGCCCCACCAGCTTTTCGGGAAAGAGTGCTCTATGTTCATGCCGCTTACAGCCTGACCTTTGTTGCCGAAGTATCTTTTGTCGTTGCTGTAGCGGTCAACCACCTGTCCGTCGTCCAGGCGGTCTGTCGTGTAGAAGCCTTCCCATGTGCGTCCTGAGCCTGAGCCGTATTTTAGCACAGTGGCATTCTTTATTATGTTATGCACTGCCGTTTTCAGTTCGGCTCCCTTCTTGCCTTTCAGCGAACTGTAATAGTTTTGCGGAATCTGTGCTATTGCGGCTGTTGCCGTCAGCATGGCCGTTGTTATGGCCGCGATAAAAAATTTTCTCATGTCTTTCTTAATGCAGGTTTTTAAATTTAGACAAATCTTCTGTTTGTAAATACTTGTATTATGAATTTTGCAAATGTATCGAAATATTTTTTAATCATACAACCTTTTCCTCTATTTTTATTCATTATTCTAAATATGTCGTCTCGTATTCGCCCGTGTTTCCGTTTGCTTTTTCGTCATCATGTAAAGCTGTGTCAACGAAAAGCAGACGGCTATACTCTCAAAATAAAATAATAAGGCGCCTGAGAGCGTCTGTCCGGTTGCGGAATTTAACGCGTCTGCATCCTAATGGCAGATTGGCTGCATCATACACTTTTATATTATTTTTATGATTCCTCCTTTTCGTGGCAATGCTCTTAATGGTTTTTATTCCTGTCCTTTTGGAAAAGTTTGTCTTTCATGCCATTTTCTCGGTCAGAATGGGATTTTAAATCATATATACAATATTTTACTTTTGTCCTGTCCGATTTTTTGCATGAATGTGTTGTTTGTGTTTTCGCTTTTTGTCAATCTTCATGCTTTATGATTTCAGTTTTACCTTTAAATTCTGCCATCGGTCTTTGAATTTTGCCATTAGCATATGATTTTCATCCTTTCCGTCCTGTCTTATGTCCTGTTCCTGTGTCACAAGTCAGCTTATTTCTTTTGTAAAATATAATAATGTAAATGGTGTAAAATCCGCACTTAATATGTGAACGTCTGTTAAAATCGGTCTAAAATTAAAACTTTTTTCAGAAAACATTTGGCGGTTTGGTGAAAACCCCGTACTTTTGCATCCGCTTTTGAGAGCTGACGCTCCCTGA
>NZ_LFQU01000023.1 GCF_001275135.1 Xylanibacter rarus
CACTTAGGATGGGCAGCTGAAGAGGTTGACGCTAAGCTCCACTTCATCATGAAGAGCATACACGAGGCTTGTGTTAAATATGGTACACAGCCCGACGGCACTATCGACTACGTTAAGGGTGCTAACATCGCAGGTTTCATGAAGGTGGCTCAGGCTATGCTCGAGCAGGGTATTATCTAATACCTTAGAGATATAAGTGATAAACAGAATAATTCTCATAATTACATTTTTATGGCTTGGCCATACTTTTCTCCCGGCACAGGAGAAAGGTATGGCCAGCTATTATTCTAACCGTCTGCATGGACGGAGGATGAGCGACGGCACAAGATACCACAGAGACAGCCTCATCTGCGCCCACAAGAAATACGAACTGGGCACCATGCTGAAGGTTACAAACATTAAAAACGGCAAAAGCGTTGTCGTGAGAGTGGCCGACAGATGCAGCGGTCACCGCATTATCGACCTGTCATACGCCGCGGCAAAGGAGATAGGCATCATCAGGGCTGGCGTAGCCATGGTCAGGGTGGAAAAATATGAAGAGGAGAAAGGCGTTCCGTTCAGAAACGAGAAAAAAATTGAACTGCCCGAACTTGACTATGAGATAACGGAGAAGGACGACGACTTCACGCCGGAATGGATGAGAAACGGCACAGAACAAAGCAAGACGAACAGCAAGAAAGGCAAAGAACACAAAGGCAAGGAGCCAAAAGACAAGAAACATAAGGAAAACAAGAAGCATAAAGAACATAAGGAACATAACAAGAAGAACAAAAAACAATAGTTTGACTTATGTTTCCCGTATGCATAACGCGTGGCTTACACTGCAAAACTCGCAACGCATACGCAACAGAAAAAGTTTTTCAAAGAGAAACGTCACTCATCACATCTGCACGTAACACATTCGTATCCAACAACATACAGCGTGACGAGTTGCATTCTCAACTCATCACAGTTCATCACATATTAATATTTTCAGCCACAATATGGTATAACCGAGCACGCAGCAATACTGCAAGATGTACATACCGGCATACGTCAAGCACAAAAATGCATGCCTTAAATTTCACAATAATATTCTCTTCATCAAATAACAGAGCCAACCCTCAACAGCTGTCTGCTTAACCGAAGAGATTTCACTCAAAAATCAAATACTCTATTTGGGCTTTATCAAGATATACCCTGTTTAAGTTCTTAAAATTTAGGAGAGGACAACACAGGACCAAATCAGATAAAGAGACATGCCGTGATGAGTTGTCTTTTCAACTCGTCACACTATAACTGACTACATAACAGCAGGTTATGGCCGTTTGTGACGAGTGACGTTTCTTTTACAAAAAAATTTTTTGTTTCCCCCTACCCTGCCGCCACTCAGTGGCATACATCATGCCGTTACTTGTCAAGATATGCCTAACCACAATCCAAAAGGGCACCTTTCATAATGCAAAACACGGCATATGAGAACACAAAAGACGGTGTTTTACAATGTAAATCATAGCGTTCTGCATAATATAATTTTCAAGACAATGAGTTAACGTTTTGGCGTTTTCCCTGAATAGAGCCGCAATAATGTTAAAATATTTAAACCAAACAACTATTATTTTTACTTTTATTTGGTTTATATTATAAACTGCTTTATATTTGCAATATATCCGGATAAAACTCGTGAAGCCACAGCTGCAGAGTGACTGAAACGAGTGTGAGAACTGTAAATGAAGTTTATAACAGTTAAAACCTATTCCTATGAAAAAGGCGATATTAAACACCGCTATGCTGGCCATAGCACTTATGGCCACAGCAACCGCCTCGGCACAAAGAGACATGCAGCTCACCATAAGCAACATACCGAACGACAAGGGGCAGATACTTGTAGCCACGAAGAGCGGACAATGGGCTAAGGTGAAAGCCGAGAAAGGCAAGATTGAAACCACCATAAAGGACGTGCCCGACGGAAAGGGCACCATATATGTCTTTCATGACGAGAACGGCAACGGACAACTCGACGAGAAGGACAATATACCAATGGAATACTGCGCCTTCGGAGACTATGAACTGAGCGAAAGCAACAGCAAGGTAGACATCGAGCTTATATATGTCCCCGACAAGATGAAGGGACATGACAGACAGGCAGACTGACCGGCTGACAACCTCCTAACACCGGCCACTAAAAGCGGGCCGGTGCCGGAGATTATACAATATTAAGAACAACAAAATTAAATTTGAAATGGACAATAACGAAAAACTCTCGGCTGAACGCAGCCTCAAGATAATAAGCGAGACCATTGAGCAAAGCCGCACCGACATAATGCGCAACGCCGGAATGCCGATGATATTCTGGGGCATACTCACATGCATAACATCTGTGACTGTGTGTTATTTATGGCAGGCAACGGACAATCCGTCATGGAATGCACTTTGGTTCCTGATGGCCGTCATTGGATGGAGCGTTACGGCAGCAAAGAGCCGCAAGGACAAGAAAAGGCCTACGAACTTCTTCAGCAGAGTGCTCAAAATATCATGGATATCTTTCGGTCTGTTTGCACTCATAGCAGCCGTCATAGGCACGCTTTCGTTTGACAGCACGGTGTATATGGTCAAGCTGCCTATAACAACAGTGCTGATACTTCTGCTGGGACTCACTGGGCTGATTACGGGCCTTGTGCTCCGCCACACCTTCATAACCGCATTCTCCGTGGCATCAGTGGTGCCAGCCAACTTTGCGCTTATGTATCCCGGACCGTATGAATCGCTTGCAATATGCATTACATCGCTTTTCATTCTGGTGATACCCGGAATAATCATTAACCGACAATATAAAAAATAACGATATGGAAACGGAAGAAAACAAGAAGCTTTCAGCAGAACACAGTATCGAGATTATACGCGAAACTATTGAGCAAAGCCGAAAAGTAATTACACGCAACTGCGCAATAACTCTTCTGACATGGGGCATTCTTATATGCGTAACGGCAACCGTTATAGGATTGTTGTGGAGCTACACAAACTCTTATTACTGCAATCTCGGATGGATTGTGATGGTCTTCATCGGGCTGATAATCAACCACAAAATGATTAAAGAAGAAGACACAGCCGGTGTACCAAAATCATTCATAAATGACATCACAAAAAATATATGGAGAACATTTGCAGTGGTAATATTCACTTCAACTGTGGCGAGTCAGGTTACCAATTTTGGGAATGACCCTATAGCCCAAGAACTGCCGATATCTGCCACAATAAACATCTGCATGACTTTTGCAGCCATAATGACCGGCATCGTGCTGAAAAGCGAGATGATATCGCTGTTCGCCTGCAGTGGTTCATATGCCAGCATAAAAGCAGCCCTTGATTGTAACGGACCGGAAGAGATGGCGGCCGTTATCTTTGGCGGAATGCTGATGATGGTTATACCAGGGGCTATCGCATTATACAGGAACAGAAAGCCAAAAGGCATACAGAACGAAACAAAATTGAACGAGAAAGAACAATAACTGAAAAGCAAGAATGTTTAAACCACTTGACCCGCTGCTGCACAGCGAACTGCGACTGGCCGTCATGTCGATACTGATGAGCGTAGACGAAGCCGACTTCGTTTATCTGAAAGAACAGACCAGGGCCACGGCAGGCAACCTGAGCGTGCAGCTTGACAAACTAAGCAACGCAGGATATATTGAGATCCAAAAGGGATTTCAAGGCAAAAAGCCGCGCACAACGTGCCGCATAACCGATAAGGGACTGAAGGCCTTTGAGGAATATGTAGAGGCGCTGAGAAGCTATATCTCACCGCAATAGGCGCCTGGCACATACTGCAAAACGAAATAAAACCAGAGGCCATAAATACGCCCGAACACAATATATTCAGACAAACAACAAAAAAATGGGGAGCCAGCCAAAGCCGGTTCCCCATAAACTTTATTATTGGCAATATTATTTCTCTAATGTTGCAACAACTTCAATCTCAACAAGAGCGCCTTTAGGCAGAGTCTTAACGGCAACAGCAGAACGTGCCGGGAACGGCTCCTTGAAGAATGTAGCGTAAACCTCGTTCATGGCAGCGAAGTTGTCCATGTCTGAAAGGAATACTGTTGTCTTAACAACATGTGTAAGGTCTATACCAGCCTCAGCCAATACGTTGGTAACGTTTGTGAGCGACTGCTTTGTCTGCTCCTTGATACCGCCTTCTGCAAATTCACCTGTTGCAGGGTCGATTGGCACCTGACCTGATGCGAATACGAATCCACCGGCTACGATAGCCTGGCTGTAAGGCCCTAAAGCCTTAGGAGCTTTGTCTGAATGTAGTGCTTTCATTTCTCTTTAATTTTAAAAATTTTATTGTTATTATTATCTTATTACTTTAATTGTTCTGCATGACACACCATACGCATAAGCAACTGCCGCGCCATGACTGTACACACGCCGCCGGAAGGCTGACTATTTAAGTTTGAAGCCCTTTGACTTCAGGCTCTCCTTAATCTCCTCCACATGCTCGTGGTTACGTGTCTCAATCTTTACGCTCAGCTCACATGCATTGATCTTCTTGCTGTATGCGCTGCGCTCATGATATACGCTAAGCACATTGCCGCCCATGCCTGCGATAACGCCGTTGACCTCATAGAGCTGTCCGGGTTTGTCGTCAAGCTCCATTGATATTGTGCATATACGGCCGCCCTTCTCCAGACCGCGGTTGATAACACGGTTAAGAATAGTAACGTCGATGTTTCCGCCGCTGACAAGACAGATGGTCTTCTTGCCCTTGATAGGCACCTTGTTGAACATAGCAGCCGCAACGCTTACAGCTCCTGCTCCCTCGGCAACGATCTTCTCCTCTTCAAGCAGACGCAGGATTGCTGCGCATATCTCGTCTTCAGACACGGTGCAGATATCGTCAACATACTTTGAGCAGATGTCGTAAGTAAGGTCGCCAGGAGTCTTAACGGCAATACCGTCGGCAACAGTAGACACCTGAGGCAATGTTATAGCCTGTTTCTGCTTGATGCTCTCATACATGCTGGGAGCACCGGCAGCCTGAACGCCATAAATCTCTATTTTAGGATTGAGCGACTTCATGGCGTATGCCACACCACTGATCAGACCGCCACCGCCGATAGGCACGACAACTGCCTGAACATCAGGAAGCTGCTCGAGCAGTTCTAGACCTATGTGTGCCTTGTCCTGCTATCACGTGTTCGTCGTTGAACGGATGAACGAAGGTGTAACCCATCTCGTCGCGCAACTGCATTGCACGCTGATATGCATCATCGTAAACACCGGGCACGAGACAAATCTCGGCACCGAGACGGCGCGTAGCCTCAACCTTGCTGATAGGCGCGCCTTCAGGAAGACAGATGAGCGACTTGATGCCGTGTGACGTAGCACCGAGAGCCACGCCCTGGGCATGGTTGCCGGCTGAGCAGGCCACAACGCCGCGCTTCTTTTCTTCCTCTGTAAGCTGAGATATTTTGTAATAAGCTCCGCGGATCTTGAACGAACCTGTTATCTGAAGGTTCTCCGGTTTCAGATATATATCACTTTCCGGATTAAGCTTAGGAGCTCTGACAAGGTCAGTACGTCTTAATATTTCACCAAGCACATACCGCGCTCTGTAAAGATCATCTAAATTGAGCATAATATTAAATTTAACAGATTTTGGTAACACAAAATTACAACATTTTTTCGTAGCCGACGAATATCGTCCTATTTATTTTCACCTATTTAACATAATGTCCCGCACCAATAGAAAAACAAAAAGGAACGTCATCTGTTTTCAAAAAGGACAAAACTTGCATAAATGCAACATGCATGATTTCATTGTTTGTGCAAATCATAATAAATGCTTACCTTTGCGCAAGTTAAAGCCTGTACAGTTTTTTTACGGCGGCACAGCCGGCAAACAGTTTGACTGCGGTGTTTTAATAAAAAAACTGCATGACTGACGCCTAAAGCCAAGTCTGCAATGACCGCATCGCACATGAATGTAACCGGCGTGCAGAAGATGAGCATTAACCGAAGAAAAACTCAAAAAAACATATAAGACATGAAATATATTCTGGCAATAGACTCGTTTAAGGGCTGCCTTACGTCATACGAAGCCGAAAAGGCAGTCAGCGAAGCCATAACCGACAACGACAACAGATTTCAGACAGAACTCATTCCTGTTTCTGACGGAGGCGAAGGCATGCTGAAGGCATTTGCCGGCGCACTTAAAGCAGATATCGTTACAACAGCCGTACACGGCCCAATGATGCGGCTCACGGAGGCTGAGTACGGAATAACGGCCGATGGCACGGCTATAATAGAGACGGCACAGGCATGCGGACTGACGCTGGTAGACGAGGAGGAGCGCAACCCCATGCGCGCCACGTCGTATGGCGCAGGCGAACTGATAGCGTCGGCATTTAAGCGCGGATGCAGAAAGTTTATAGTAGGTCTGGGCGGGAGCGCCACAAGCGATGCGGGCATAGGCATGATGATGGCCATAACCGACAAGCTGGCACCTAGGGGCGGCCACTTTGACGACATTGCCGCAGAACTGCGCGACGGCTGCCGCTTCACTCTTGCTTCTGACGTAACCAATCCGCTCTACGGCCCCGACGGGGCTGCTGCAGTGTTCGGACCGCAGAAAGGGGCAACGCCCGACATGATTAAGATGCTCGACAGCCGCGCAATGAGATTTGCCGAAATATCGGCTCGCCACTTCGGCTACGACTTGTCCGACAGGCCCGGAGCAGGAGCTGCAGGCGGACTGGGCTATGCCTTCATGCAATATCTCGGAGCAGAGATGAAGGCGGGCGCCGAACTTATGCTCAGCCTGGCCGACTTCGACAGCCGCCTGACCGAAGACTGCTGCGTAATAACGGGCGAGGGGCATGCCGACCGCCAGACGCTAATGGGCAAGATGCCTTATCACGTGATGAAGGCGGCAAAGGCTAAAGGGATGCCGACATGGCTCATTGCCGGAAAAGTGGACGACCGACAGGCTCTGATTGATGCCGGATTTACGCGTGTAGCGGCCGTAACGCCTGACGATGCAGACATAACCGAAGCGATGAAGAAAGACAACGCAAGCAACAACATACGCAACGCCATACGCCTGCTGCTCGAAGAAGCCTCAACCGAGAAACAGGTATAAGTATACAGCCGAAACAATATGACGTGAACAAGCATCATCTATAAAGGGCTTGATCAGGCTCTTACGGATATGCCTTAAGCATTTTGACATACAGAAAACAAAACGGACAACAGTAACGCATTATATTGTTGTCCGTTTTGTTTATGTATATAATTCATTCCAAATCAATATCATTATAACTCACTGATTTACATAGCCTTACAACGTAATCACAAGCGATATTCCAATCACATTTTCTGTAGGGACGTACCCCAGGTGCGTCCAAATAAAAGCAATATCATCAACATAAAAACATTCTAAGCCGAAAGACGGATGCACCTCGGGTACATCCCTACGTTTTTGCTCTCCGTTTTTGAATAAATTCCGTTATCCGTTCAACTCTTACTACATTCCGACATGCTTGCTTACAAAGTTTCTCACCTTCCGTTCATATTCATACGGATAGTCGTGATACGACTTTGCGTGGGCACAGCCCGGCGTGAGCCAGATGTCGTTATAGCGCAGCGTCTTGTCGGCCTTGTTTTCGTAAGCCGGATTCATGTTGTAGAGCGGAAGCACCATTGCCGACGGCACATAATCGTCAGACGTGCCGTGGATATAGAACATAGGCGTGTGCTGCTTGCCCAACTGACTGAGCGGAGACGCCTCGCCGAACGTCCAGCCGTAGCGCAGCTTGCAGAGCAGGCTTGCCACATGAAGCACAGGAAAATCGGGCAGATGGAACTGGTCGCCGAGCTGACGGCTGAACTCGTCCCACACACTCGTGAAGCCGCAGTCTTCAACAAAACAACAGATGCCGTCAGGAAGATTCTCGCCCGACACGTTCATCACCGTGGCGGCTCCCATCGACACACCGTGGAGCACCATGCGCGGCTGATACTTTGTGCTGCGGAACATTCCGCGCGCAACATATATCCAGCGTATTATGTCCTTGCGGTCTTTCCACCCCATCTGTATGTCGTTGCCGTCGCTGAGTCCGTGGGCATGCAGGTCGGGCAGCAGTATGTTATACCCCATGCGTTCGTATATGCTTGCTATTGGCAGCATGCGTATAGAGCAGTCTTTATATCCGTGAACCAGTATGGCCGTGCGCCCCATTGAGCGCGGATTACGCACGAAGATGGCATGATGGCGCTCACCGTCGAGCGTTGTTATAAAGGTGTCGCGCAGCGCTCCGGCATGCTTCAGACTGTCGAGCCAGGGAGTTGTCCATGGATACTCTTGCCTCATCTGCTTATAAAACGCCGTGGTGTCCCTGCGTCCTTCATCGGGCTTCAGGGCATAGTCGAGCATAAACCAGCCGGCGCCGAACGTCAGCAAAACCAATGCGGCCACAACCGCAACAGAAATATAGGCAATCTTCTTTTTCTTCATCTGCTCTTTCCTCCTTATTTAAGCTCTGCCTGTGCCCTGCCCCACTCCGTGCAAGCCTCAGCGCCGGGCAGTTGCAATGTTAAACTCACTCACGTTAGACACCACGTTGCCGTTGCCCTGAACGGCATATATGCGGAAACAGGCCGTGCCGTCCTTCAGTTTCTTGCCGCCCTTCACCATTGCCGTATATCTTACGCCTTTGCCCGGCACTATGCGCTCCACGTGTATGCTGTTCGACACGTATATGCGCTTGTTGCCTGTAGTTTCAACCACCATTGGCTGAACATCATAGACCGTTGAGCCCGACACGTTGTAAATCTCGAATATCACCTTGCTCAGCTCGTCGCCGCTCAGCTTGTGGTCCTGATTGTCGTCAACAAAGCGTGCGTTGCGCACCTCCAGCGGCAGCCTGTCGTCCACCTTTGCCGGCGTACCTATCTCGTCATACCGAGCCGACGGCACGACATGTTCCGGATGAGAGGCGGTGTAGTTGCCCGTATAGTCAGAGCCGTTGAAGTCGTAGAGCACATCGTCGCCGCTGTTTGTAGGGTCGAATCCGCTGTCTTCATATCCGCCGCCGTTATTCATACCGTCGTAACTCCGGCTGTCATAACTGTCATCGTAATGCCTGTCGTAGCCGTCGTTTCCGGCTGTGGCAGCCCGACGGTGCTCGGCATACTTCTGCTCAAACCTTGCGTCTTCATATCGTTGATATTCCTGCTGCTGTTTGTCGGCCTGTGCGCCCAAGGCTCCGCCAACGGCAGCGCCTCCTGCCATGCCCACAAGCGTGCCGATGTCGCTGCCGCGCGGTCCGCCTGCAATGCCTCCAATGGCCGATCCGAGCAGCGCGCCAAGCGTTGAACCGGCATAGGCTCCGGTGCCCGCACCTGTGGTGCAGCCCGCCACTATCATTGATGCGCACAAAAGCAATACACATGTTTTTTTCATAAATAACTCTCCTTCCGTTTAAAGTTCTGAACACGGCAGAACTCTGACAATGCCAATTTATAAGTCAGCTCCTGCGTTTTGCGCAGATATATAAGTTTTAAACATTACAAATTTACGGATTATTTTTAATAACGCAACGCTATAACTTCCTAAAAAACATAGGGAAATCCCTAAAATAATTGAAAATTGCGAATTGAGAATGGAAAAACAAAGTTCGGCGCAAGCCAATTATAATTTGCCTTGTTGGTAAAGCACAGCAGTATTAAGGATTCGGTAAAATGAGATTTATAATTCGTATTTGATGTATAAAAAAGTAATTGGATTGCCCAACAACGTTTAAGCAACCCAATTATGAATTATAAATTGTGAATTATGAATTAAAGTTTGTGTTCCGGCACGATGGCAAAATAAACCAGGTCGTCTGTGCCGTCGTTGAACATGGCGTGAGAGTGTCCCATCGGACAATAATGCACGTCGCCGGCCTTCACGTTCTCCGTGGTGTCGTCATAGCGGAAATGGCCTACGCCGCTGATTATATAAACTATCTCACTGTTGTTCTCGTGAGTGTGATATCCGCTTGAAGCTCCCGGCTTCAGCCGGCTCATCATTATTTTATTGGCAGAGTCAACAAAGTTGCGTGTGTCGAGCTGTCCTTCACCGCCCTTAAAGTTCATAACCGACTCTTCATTAATCTTCTCAAAATCAATAATCATACTTTTATTATTTTTATGTTCGTTATTTTTCTGTCTTATGCCAACAACAACGCCATTAGCCGCACGTCATTTATATAAAATGCTCCGTTAAGCCATAAAGCTCATCAGCCGCCTCTTTGGTCATATATCCATAACAAGGCCAAGGCTCAGGGCACTTTTACGAAAGACAAAAATACACAAATTAGCCGTAACACACAAAACTTATTTTCATAAATAACATAATTATACACATTTAGCCGAGTTATCCACAATTATACGAATTATCCACAATCTTCAAGTTATCAACAATAAGCAAAAGCGCAGAATAATGAGCCGTGAAAGATTGCCAGAAAGCCGCATTTTTGAAAATCGGCTAAAAATCGTAACTTTTTCATATTCTTTTCCTTACAAGTACGACAGAATGACTATGATTAAAAGTATTTCATTAACCAACACAACCGCATTTACTTTCAAACTGTTAGTGGCCGGTTTACGACCCGTAACTCGGCCACTTTTAATGCAAAAGTGGGCCACTTTTCACCCGTAAGTCATAGAGTAATTTCAGGTAAGCAAAAATGATTGCAGTGTAATTCTTTCTTTCCATGATTTTTTTAATGTTATAGTTATGATTAAATGCCTTATAACTCTAAAAGTTCACTAGCCTACATTCAAAACTATTTTATACATTTACATTGAATATTCTTTGTTTTTCTTATTATTTTGTAATAAATTTGCTTTTACTAAATAATTAACTCATAAATACAAATCTTGTTTACATAATAATACTACTACGAAATATTTTCGAATAATATTCAAAATACAAATTCGAAAACTTTAAACACAGTAACGAAAATTAAAATATTAATTTAAATTACCGCTAAACTTAGAAATCAAGAAACACACAGATAAACAAATTATCAAAATAAAAAGGAAATATGGACAATTTAACTAATTATATAATACGCCCTTTGCATCCAAATGAGTACCATTTGCTTAAAGAATTCCTTTACGAAGCAATCTATATTCCAGAAGGAGTAAAACCTCCGGCAAAGGAAATTGTGGATTTACCAGAATTGAAAGTATATATCGAAAATTTCGGTACACAAAAAGATGATTTTTGTCTGATTGCCGAAATTGAAGGCAAGGTTATCGGAGCTGTGTGGTCACGTATCATGAACGATTATGGTCACATTGATAATGAAACGCCATCACTTTCCATCTCATTATATAAGGAGTATAGGGGCAAAGGCATTGGCAGTCATTTAATGCAAAAATTAATTAAATCACTTGGAGATAAAGGCTATAAATGTGTTTCGCTTTCCGTACAAAAAACAAACTATGCAGTCAATATGTATATTAAGCTTGGCTTTAAAATAATAAAAGAGACAAACGAAGAATTTATAATGGTAAAAGAACTTACCGAAAAAAAGAGTAATTATGAACATTTTTTGTCAGGGGAATATTGTAACCGGATAGATAATGAAGTTTTGAACATGATAAAAAAGACAAAAGGACTTCTGTCTATAATAAATGATATAAAGGTTTCTGCTGAAGAAAGAAGAAACGCTCTATCACAAATGTTTGGTAAAATAGGGAAACATTCCAACGTAGGGAACAACTTTACATGCCAATGTGGAAAACACATTTTCATAGGAGAAATGACAATCATCAATGACAACTGCACGATGATGGATGAAAACCATATATATGTAGGTAACCGAGTCCTTGTCGCACCCAATGTTCAATTCTATACAGCAAACCACGATGTACATTTTGAAAATCGTTTTGTAGAAGAATGGGATGAAACCTCCGGGGAATTGTTTTTCAGGACACAAGCCTTGCCTATAATAGTAGAAGACAATGTCTGGATTGGAGGAGGAAGTATAATACTTTCCGGTGTCACCATTGGAAAAGGAAGTGTAATCGGTGCGGGAAGTGTCGTCACCAAATCTATTCCGGCAAATTGTATTGCCGTTGGTAATCCGTGTAAAGTCATTAAATGGCTAAAAACACAATATAAGATTCGCACTCTTGAAGAAAAAGATATACCAGAAATGATGATATTATACTGCTCTACATTATCGAATGTAAATATCAGAGATTATACCCACGAAGAGATTGAGGATTGGGTTTCATGTGGTAATAAAACAGAACGATGGAAAGAGCTTATGTCACATAATCAATATTTTGGAGCTTTTGATAAAAATAATTGTCTGATAGGATTTTCCTCAATGAATAAAGACGGCTATTTGCACTCTATGTTCGTACATAAAGATTACCAATGCAAAGGAGTCGCAACACAACTTCTTTCTGAAGTTGAAAAAATAGCAAAAAATGGGGAGTTAAAGAAATAATATCAGAAGTGAGCTTTACCGCAAGATCCTTTTTTGAAAAGCATGGCTATAAGATTGACAGAATACAGAAGCGCAAAGCAAACAAATTGGAATTGACTAATTTTGTTATGCGCAAAATAATGTATCATGAAAAGGAATAAGATAACGGCAGACATAATAACAAGTTTCTGATACGGAATTACACGTAACTGCTTATATTTAAAAATACACTACACCACAAGGCGCCAAAGACAGATAACCGACATATTTATTAGGCACAAACGCGCTGACTTTGCGCAAAAAGATGTAACTTTACGGCGGATTAATCTTAAATTCAGAATATGGAAATAAAGAAATTTATCGAAGAGAACGAGTCGAGATTTCTCGACGAGCTGTTCAGCCTTATACGCATACCGAGCATAAGCTCGCAGAAAAGTCATAAACAGGACATGCTGGCATGCGCCGAACGCTGGCGCCAACTGCTGATAGAGGCCGGTGCCGACAGGGCCGAGGTGATGCCTAGCGACGGCAATCCGCTGGTGTTTGCAGAAAAGCATGTTAGCGACGATGCAAAGACGGTGCTGATATATGCCCACTACGACGTGATGCCGGCTGAACCACTGGAGCTGTGGAAGAGCGAACCGTTTGAGCCGGTGATCAGAGACGGACATATATGGGCGCGCGGTGCCGACGACGACAAGGGGCAGGCCATGATTCAGGCTAAGGCGTTTGAATATATGGTTAAGGAAAAACTGCTTACTCACAACGTAAAGTTTATATTCGAGGGCGAAGAGGAAATAGGCTCGCCGAGCCTCAACGCATTTATCAGCAAGCACAAAGAGCTGCTGAAGGCTGACGTTATACTGGTGTCTGACACTAGTATGCTTGGTGCCGACCTGCCGTCGCTGACAACAGGACTGCGCGGTCTGGCTTACTGGGAGATTGAGGTAACAGGACCTAACCGCGACCTTCACTCAGGCCACTTCGGCGGAGCCGTGGCCAACCCGATAAACACTCTATGCGAAATGCTCGCCACCGTTGTAGGCAAAGACGGCCGCATAACCATCCCCCACTTCTACGACGACGTTGAGGATGTGCCGCAGGCTGAACGCGACATGATACATCAGATTCCGTTTGACGAGAAGAAATATATGGAGGCAATAGGTGTAAACGCTCTGAAAGGCGAAGAAGGCTACTCTACGCTGGAGCGCAACAGCTGCCGCCCGTCGTTCGACATCTGCGGCATCTGGGGAGGATACACCGGCGAAGGCGCCAAGACGGTGCTGCCGTCGAAGGCTTACGCCAAGGTGTCGTGCCGTCTTGTGCCTCATCAGCAGCACGAAAAGATATCAAAGCTGTTTGTCGACTACATCAACAGCATTGCGCCCGACTACGTAAAGGTGAAGGTTACGCCCATGCACGGCGGCGAGGGCTACGTGTGCCCGATAGACATGCCGGCATATAAGGCTGCCGAAAAGGGCTTTGAGAAGGCCTTCGGCAAGAAGCCGTTGGCAGTGCGCCGCGGCGGAAGCATACCTATCATAAGCGACTTTGAGCGCATATTGGGCATAAAGACGGTGCTGATGGGCTTCGGACTTGAGAGCAACGCCATCCACTCGCCCAACGAGAACATGCCGCTCGACATATTCCGCAAGGGTATAGAGGCCGTCATCGAATTCCACAAAAGATATGAATAGGAAATGACACAGCATTGAAGAAAGGGGCGCTTGACTTTATGTCACGACCCCTTCTTCTATTTTTAATAAATCAAGAAAACTGAACATACCGAAAAACGACATGAACAATATGGCTAAATTATATACGCCAGCAAAAATAAAGTTAAAAAACAGAATATGTATGCATATAGGTATCATTACTGCATACTATTTACTATTTCAGTCATTTTACAATCTGATTGATAGCCGGAACCTGTGGCCATATGAGAATTTCAAACAATTTCTAATATACTTTTTACTGAATTTTATTCCAATAACAATAGTTTACACAACAAACCTTTTCATAATATTCAAGCTAGATTCCTTCAAAACACCACTAAAAAGACTGACCATAGACATTGTATCTTCATTTGTAAGTATGTCGGTAATAAATCTACTGTTTTCTTTAATACTTTCTTTTGTATCTGAAGAGCACATGCATGTAAACTGGGCAGGTACTGTATTTAACAACATTTTTCTTCTTCTCGGTTTAGAAGTTGCATATTTTGTAAAGAATCATATACGCCATATTCAACAAATTAGCGAGAACAAGCAGAAAGCCCTACAATATCAATATGAAGCCTTACGAGCACAGGTAAATCCACACTTTCTTTTCAACACCCTTAATATGCTGTATGCCCTTGTTGGAAAAGACACAGAAAAGTCAAAACAGTTTATCTTGTCGCTCTCACGCATATACAGATATGTACTCGACCAGCAAGGACATGAAAGGGTAACGTTAGATTACGAATTAAAATTCGCCAAAGAATATGCAAAAATTCTAATGTTAAGGTATAGTAACAATTTCACTGCTGAAAATAACGAGCCCCCAGAAAAGCAACACTATATTGTTCCTTTTACGCTGCAACTACTTATCGAAAACATTGTAAAACACAATAAAGTAAGCAGTACCACACAAGTAAAAGCAAAAATAGAGTTTACAGACAATTATCTCACTGTGAGCAACGAAATTAACCGAAAGCCAACTACATCGGCAACATCACCACACAAAGGCCTCACATATCTAAAAATGCTGTATGAGGCTTATGGAAAAAAGATTGAAATTAAAGATGATAATAATATATTCATTGTAAAAGTTCCTTACTTAAATTAAAACCGTATGAAATATATTATAATTGAAGACGAAGAATTTGCCAGGGAAAACTTGAAAGACATAGTTGAAAAAGTAAGACCAGACTATGAACTTACAGCAATGCTCAGTTCTGTAGACGAAAGTATAAAGTTTCTTGAATCTGAGAATGTCGACATGGCCTTTATGGACATTGACTTAGGTGACGGGACATGCTTCGACATAATAAGAAATACAGACATAAAGATACCAATAATATTTACTACGGCATACAACGAATATGCAATTGAAGCATTCAAGACCAACAGTATAGACTATCTGTTAAAACCTATAACAGAGGAAGACGTTGAACACTCACTAAGAAAACTCGACGACATGGCTGACATTTTCAGGTCTGATGGATACAGGACTATATTGCCAAAGAAAGAAAAAATTGACAGAATACTAATAGCCAAGAATAAGAGCTTTTCATTTATAAATATATCAGACATCGCTTTTTTCTGTATAGAAGACCGCTACGTTGTTGCATATACTAATGAGGGAAACTGCGAAATAACCGAAATAGCAAATATGGAAAAAGTCATGGACTTAGTAACTGATCATGACTTTTTCCAACTTTCGCGCAGTATGATATCATCTATAAAAGCCATTAACAATGTAACTAAGATTGACAACCAACGCCTTTATGTAACAGTATGTGCTGGCGATAAAAAGAAGGAAGTAATCATAAGTGCCCTAAGGCGTAAAGACTTTTTAAACTGGCTTGGACACTGATTCAAGAAAATAGATAATATGAAATGAATTATTCTTTTCATAATTTAGCCCAAATCAAGAATTTAACATTCGAGATGATTTGGGCTAAATATATTTATCACATGATTATTTTTTTATAAACTTTTTACCATTTTGGATATAAATACCTTTTCCCATATTTTCAGGATTTACCCTCTGGCCCTGAATATTAAATACAGGGGCATTTTTATCAAATCCAGTTATTACATCGTCAATGCCGGTGCTTGTGTTATAAACGATATCCGACTTATACACGGTTCCGTCTGAAGCATAATATATACTCTGCACTCCAAGTTTCACGTCTGCTGTAGAAAAATAGAAGAACACTGTATGAAGCTCGCTTCCCACCGAAGCAGGATATACATCATAACCTTCATGATTATAAGGAATTTCAGTAACATCCGTCGTAAAGTCTTTAGCATAAGTCTCTGCATCGAAAACAAAAGGAACTGCATCGTCGCCGACATATAGACTGTAATATAAATTCTGAGTATTCAGTTCATTTCCATCGACATCGGTAGCCGGTATCTTGACCTGAATATATGAATAGCCATAATTGTCGTAATTGTCATCAGGAGCAAAGAACGTAAACGAAGGATTCTGTAATTTAGAAACTTTCTCTGTATAGGCAGTAAACTTCGGGAAATCATAATTTACGTTATATCCACGCTGCCCATATCCCCTACTGATGTAAAGAGACACAAGATCATCAGTGGTGAGCGTCCTGTTCTCTGCATCGAAATTCATAACAAGTTTGTCCGCATCAGCATAATAGTAATACTCGCTTTGGGTGTCTAAAGTCAGATTACCAACACGGAAATAAAGATAACGGTTAGTTTCATTGTCAGGGCCAAGAAGCTGACGTGTGTTAAACGTAACCTTGTTGCCGTCGATTTCACCCTTAATCCATTGATCTGAATCCTGGTTATATGGATTGTTTATATATATTTCTTTGTCTGTAACAGCTACATCAAGAAATTTCTTCATAGTTCCATACTCACTCCAATTAGCCCACCGATACTCAAACATCCATTTAGTAAGCTCTACGCCCTCAGGAAGAACATTCTTTCTTGAAGATACTAAAGAATCTGAAAGCATAGCATCGCCATAACCGGTCCAATATCCGTCTGAATATGTAAGTCCCATTATAACGTCCTCGTCTTTTGTATCCATAGACAAAGTACCGTCTGATTCAAGAGTAAAACTCAGCTCATTAGGTTCCGTTTCAGAAATAAGATAGAAAATACTATCTGGCTTTTCCTCTATATTCTCTCTCACCATACGGCTTGCATAATATCCATATTTCACACCGTCATACTCTTCTATCATCACAAGCTGAGGCAATTTTGCCACATACTTGCTATCACCTATAGGCTCAAGCTTAAGATAATTGTTCGTAGAATTTCCTCCTGTAACGCACAACAAATACAGATTACCATCATCGCCTTTCACATAATTTGAAATAACTCCAATATCCTCGCCTGTATATATTGACGTACCGCCAAGTTTATAGAATGTAAGCGAATTACGCACCGTCTCAAACTTTTCTCCAGAAGGATTGCTTATAAGCATACTCTCGTCAAACGAAGGCTCTTCGCCACCGGGTTCACCTCCTGTCTGTCCGCTATCATCACTTTCAGTTCCTATTGTTCCGTCGCTCCATACTATTTCTGACTTATAAGTTTTACTGCCATCATGATATATAGCCTGGGCTCCAAGTTTCTTAAATCCGCTCCACGATGAAGGATGAAATATTGTAGTGGTACCATCGCTACTCCATATATCATAAAACTGTGAATCTGAATACCCATATGGTATCTCCGTCATGTCTGATTCTATATATGGAAAAGTTGTTTTTTCTAAAGTTACTGGAGATTCTGCATTATCCTTATAAACAGAAAAATAGAGTTTAGTTTCATCAAGGGCAACTCCTTTTTGATCGGTCAATACTAAAGTTATTCTCAACATGTTTTCCGAGTCATTCACAACAGGATTAACCAACTGTATGGATGCTACAGCAGAAGAACACATCAACAAAAATAGGAATAGAATTCCTATAAAAGCAGTATTTCTTTTCATACTCCTAAAATTTAAGATTAAAATATAATGTTATTAACTCTGAAGTTTCTTTCACATATAAACTAACTTTTCATGGCGTAAAGATACAAATTAATGTTATACGTGCAGAATAAAAAAACAACAGTAGGTATGAACTTCAAATATAAATGTCTGAACTTCAGATTTAAATGATTGAACTAACAGAACATAAAAACAAAAACAATAGATTATTATTTTAAAACAAAAACTTTGTAAGAAACATAACATTCTAACACATAAAAACGTCGGCACGGCACATGGTTGATACACCAGAACGCCATGCCGACTTGGCCCAAACCCGGTAGCCAAACCATTAAGTCAATAGAGTTTATGTATTATTCGTCAAATGAAGGTTGGGCCTAGGTATGAAGAAAACAAATTGATATAAATAAACTTATTCGCATCCTCCTCCAAGGGCGCTGTAAAGATTTACGATGGCTTCGCAGCGGCTATATATGTCTGACACTACGCTAAGGCGCGCATTGAGCAGCTCCTGACGGGCCGACAGAAGTTCGATATATGTGGCGTTGCCCGTGCGATAAAGGGCGTCAGATGTCTTTACGGTACGCTCAAGCTCGGCACACTGCTTGCTGTGACTGTCGAGACTGCGCTGGGCCGACTCTGCCGCATAGAGATAATTGTTCACCTCCTGACCGGCATCAAGCAGTGCCTGCTTATAGCTGAGCAAGGCTATCTGCTCCTCGTCCTTGGCAACACGCAGGTTTGACACCAGCTTGCCACGGTTGAATATAGGCTGCGTGAGCGAAGCCAGAGCCGAGAGAATCCAGCTGCCCGGGTCGGACACTATCTGTCCGGCCGAATTGGTCCAGCCTGCGCTGCCAGAAAGAGTGAGGCTGGGATAGAAAGCCGAACGGGCCTGATTGGTGGAATAATATGCAGCTGCAAGCGTCATCTCGGCCTGCACAACGTCAGGACGCCTTGACAGCAGACGCAGGGGCAAGCCTGCAGACAGGCTGTCGGGCATGCGCTGCCCGTCGAGCGTGCCCCTCTCTATGCGGTGCGACGTAGTGCCAATCAGGGTGCACAACGCATTTTCGGCCTCACGCTGCTGTCTCAGCAGGTCGTTGTATGACGCCTCGAGTTCATAAAGTCCTGCACGTGCCTGTGTCAGCGCGTTTTCGTTTTCTTCGCCTACCTTCAGCAGGGCCTCAATAGTGCGCACCTGCTCGCGCCACACATTAAGGGTAGACAGGCTTATCTCTATCTGGCTATCAATGGAAAGCAGGGCATAATAATCTATTGCTATCATGGCAATGAGCTTAGAGCGTACAGCCTGCTGATATGCTTTCTGCTGAAGGAGGGTGGCCTGACTGCTCTTCTTTGCATTACGGAGACTGCCGAACAGGTCGACTTCCCAACTGGCCTCTATGGGCAGTTCGTAGGTCTTTGCGGGCTTGCCGCCGTCGACAGAGCTAAGCGAGCCCTGAGGCGACAACGTGAGCGACGGCAGGAAGGCCAGCTTGGCGGCCTTGAGCTGTGCCTCAGCCTGGTCGACACGCAACAGGGCGGTAAGCATGTCGGTGTTGTTGCTCAGTCCATAGCTGATAAGCTCGCGCAGATGCTCATCCTGAAAGAACTGCTGCCACGGCATGTCGCCCAGCGAGGTGGTGTCGGCCGAGGCAACAGAATCGGCCGACACGTCGCGGTAAAGGCTGTCAACCGGCAGGTTGCCGGGACGCTCATAGGTGCTGTAGATGCGGCAGCCGCTCATCAGCACGCCGCTCAAAATAAACAAAACAAGACTTATATTTTTCATAAACTTCTTTCATTTTTACGTTTACTCATCACCCGCTCTTCAACATACTGGAACACGATGAAGAAGGCCGGCGTTACGAACAGCAGCGCAACCGTGCCGATAACCATTCCTCCGACCACGCCTACACCGAGCGAGCGGTTGCCGTTGGCACCTACGCCTGAGGCGAACATAAGCGGAAGCATGCCGAACACCATCGTAAGAGCTGTCATAAGGATTGGGCGCAAACGAACGGCGGCAGCACTCATGGCAGCCTGAGTGAGCGTCATGCCCGACTTGCGGCGCTCTGTGGCATACTCGGTAACGAGGATGGCCGTCTTAGACAGCAGTCCGATGAGCATGATGAGACCTGTCTGGAGATATATGTTGTTTTCGAGTCCCCACATGCGGGCAAAGAGGAAACTTCCTGCCAGACCGAACGGCACAGACATGATGACGGCCATAGGCACAAACAGACTCTCGTAAAGTGCGCACAATATAAGATAGATGAAGAGCACGCAGATGCAATAGATGATAACGGTGTCGTGCGAACCGGCCATCTGTGCCTCCTCGCGCGTCATGCCGGAATACTCGTAGCCATAGCCCGTGGGCAGTGTGCGTGCTGCCACCTCTGTTACGGCATTGATGACGTCGCCCGAACTGTAGCCGTCGGCCGGCATGCCCTGCACGTTGATGGCCGAGAAGAGGTTGAACCTGGTGAGCGACTCGGAACCATAGGTCTTGCTGAGCTTGACAAACTGGCTGACAGGAGCCATGCCTCCCGTGGTTTTTACATATATGTTGTCGAGCGACTGCATGCTGTTGCGGCTGTCGGAAGGAGCCTGGATGATGACACGGTAGAGCTTGGTGAAACGGTTGAAGTTAGAGGCATATATGCTTCCGAAGTATCCCGACAGCGTGTTGATGACATCCTGCGTGGTTATGCCGGCACGCTGACACTGGGCCTCGTCTATGTCGACCCTGTACTGCGGGAATTTGGAACTGAACGACGTGTATGCCATCTTTATCTCCGGCCGCTTGTTAAGCTCTGCCAGGAAATCGTCGGTTACCTTACTCAGGGCATCAATGCCCTTGCCGCTGCGGTCTTGTATGTAAAGCTCAAAACTGTTACCCGTACCGTAGCCCGATATCATAGGCGGCGAGAACACGAATATGGTTGCGTTCTTGATGTGTGCCGTGCGGCGGTAGATCTCGTTGCTTATGGCATCAACACTGCTTTCGTCGCCCTTGCGTTCGTCCCAGTGCTTCAGCTTGACGATGAACATACCGTGAGACGAGCCACTGCCCGAGCCCATGCCGAAACCGGCTATCTTGTTGAAGTTCTCTATCTGAGGTATGTCTTTCAGCTCTTTCTCCACCTGTCCCATAATCTCGGCAGTTTCGGCGAGGGTGCTTCCTGCCGGCGCATCGAGACTCACGAAGATTGACCCGGTGTCCTCAGACGGCACAAGACCGGTCTTTGTAGTAGACATAAGATAGAACAGGAGCACGACGACAAAACCAAGCGACGCCCATGCCACCCACTTGCGCTTGACAAAGAACTTGACACCCGACTTGTACTTCTGCACGATGCGGCGGAACGACGAGTCGAACGCCATGCGGAAGCGCGTGGAGAAGCCCGGCTTGCGGCCTTCTATGATTTCTTCGTTCGGACGCAGTATAAGAGCACACAGGGCTGGCGACAGCGTAAGGGCGTTGATGGCAGATATACCAACGGCAACAGCCATTGTTACGCCGAACTGTGTGTAGAATATGCCCGACGTGCCGCCCATGAACGACACCGGAACAAACACCGCCATGAACACGAGTGTTGAAGTTACGATGGCTGATGAAATACCGTTCATGGCGTCAACGGCTGCCTTGTATGGCGAGCGGTAGCCTTCGTCAAAGCGGGTCTGCACGGCCTCGACCACAATTATGGCATCGTCGACAATCGTACCGATGGCAAGCACAAGGGCAAAGAGCGTCAGCAGGTTGATGCTGAAGCCTGCCACATAAAGGGCCGCAAACGTTCCGATGAGCGACACGAAGATGCTTATGGTTGGAATAAGCGTTGAGCGCGGGTTCTGCAAGAACACGTACACTACGAGCACCACAAGGATGATGGCCTCGATGAGCGTCTTAATAACCTCATTGATAGAGGCATCAAGGAAGTTCTTGGTGCTCATAAGCTCTACCACCTCGACATCCTCGGGCAGTGTCTCCTTGAGTTCTTCAAGGTATTTGTTTATACTGGTAATTATCTCGTTGGCGTTGGTGCCTGCTGTCTGGTTTATCATGCAGGTCGTACCGGGCGAACCGTTCACAGAGCCGGTGTATGTATAGCTCTGAGAGCCGAGCTCAACCTTGGCTATGTCGCTGAGCCTGACCACGCGGCCGTCGTCGAACGCCTTGATTACGATATTCTCAAATTCTTTTTCCTTTTCAAGGCGTCCGCGATACTTCAGCGTATACTGGTAGACATTCTTTGAGTCTTCGCCTATTGATCCGATTGACGCCTCAATGTTCTGGCTCGACAATGCAGCCTCTACATCTGCCGGTTCAAGCTCATACTGCGCCATAACGTCGGGCTTTAGCCATATGCGCATGGCATAGTCGCCTCCCATGACGTTCACCTCGCCCACGCCTGAAATACGCTGCAGCTGCGGCTTTACGTTAATGTTGAGATAATTGGTAAGAAAGGTCTCGTCGTAGGTGCCCTTAGGACTGTAAAGGCCGAATATCATAAGCATGCTGCTCTGCCTCTTCATCGTGGTAACACCCACCTTTGTCACTTCGGCAGGAAGCAGCGATGTTGCCGTAGACACCTTGTTCTGCACGTTGACGGCAGCCATGTCGGGGTCGGTGCCCTGCTTGAAATACACTGTAATCTCGGCGCTGCCGGTGTTGCTGGCCGTTGAGGTCATATAGGTCATGTTTTCCACGCCGTTGATGGCTTCCTCCAAGGGCACGATGACGCTCTTCTGCACAGCCTCGGCATTGGCTCCGCTGTAAGTGGTAGACACGCGGATGGTAGGCGGAGCTATGTCGGGATACTGCTCGACGGAAAGGGCATACAGGCCTATAAGTCCGGCAACAAGTATCACAACGGATATCACCATCGACAGGATGGGACGGTCGATAAACTTCTGCAGTTTCATAGGCTATTTCTCCTTTTTTGTTCCGGATGACGCCACCACCGTACCATCTTTAAGCAGGCCGGCTCCCTCTGACACTATCACGTCGCCCTTGCGAAGGCCCGACTTTACGATATATTCCTTGCCGTCGTTTATCTCGAACACCTCAATGGGCGTAGACACGGCACGACCATTGATTACACGATAGGCAAACACCTTGTCCTGAAGCTCGTAGGTTGCTCCCTGCGGTATCACCACACAGTCTTTACACTCGTAAGGCACCACCACATTGGCCTGGCTGCCGCTCATTATCCTGCGCGAGCTGTTGTCGAACACGGCACGCACGCTGACAGTTCCTGTTGTCTTGTCGACAATGCCGCTGAGCACGTCTACCTTACCTTTTTTCTCATACACCGAACCGTCGCTCTGCTCAAGCGACACCTCGGGAAACGACTTGACGGCCTCGTCAAGTGAACCATACTGTGAGGTTAACGAGAGCACCTGCTTGTCGGACAGAGAGAAGTAGGCATATATCACCGAATTGTCGGATACGTGTATCAGCGGCTCTGTCATAGAGGCGTCAACCAGCGCGCCTACACGAAACGACGTCATGCCGGCATAGCCGTCAACGGGACTTTTCACCTCTGTGTAAGACAGGTTGTTGAGCGCGTCGGTAAGTTCGGCACGGGCTTGACTAAGGGCTGCCACCGCACTCTTATAGCTGTTCTGAGCCGTGCGTAACTCAAAATCGGATATCACCTTGTCAGCATACAACGACTGCTTGCCGGCAAGTGTCTGCTTTGCAGTTGCCTCATTGGCTTCTGCCGTGGCCACGGACGCGCGTGCCTTGGCTACAGCCGCACGGTATGGCACCTGGTCGATGACGAACAGCACCTGGCCCTTGCGCACATAGGCACCTTCCTTTACGCATACCTGAGTTATCTTTCCTGAAATCTGCGGACGCACCTCCACATCCTGGCGGCCTTCGGTTACTGCTGAATATTTAAGCGACAGGGTTCTGTCCTCGGCCTTCAGAGTCATCATCGGATAGTCGCCGCCGGCTGCCTGCTGTCCGGACTTGTTGTTACACCCGAACAAAATAGACAGGCAACATAAAATAAAAACATGTCTTAATCTCATACTCATTTTTTATTCTTTGATGTTTCGGGCACAAAATTATCCTGACAAAACGCTTGCTCTTTTGTAAATTTGGAGTAAGAATTTGTTCATTACAGACATCGTTAAGACTAATTTGCAAACGCTATGTCTATTTTGCGCTAAAAATTGTCTAAAAAGGACACTTAATAAGTATATTTGCAAGCACATCTCCATCAGCAGACCCGGCAAATACAGGCTATATGACAAAAGCGCCACGGCTGTCTGCCTCAAATACATAAAAAACTACCGTATGAACATTCACGAACTAATGCCTAAATTTCCGCCTTCGTGCTATATCAAGGAGCAGATATTGCTGGTCAATCCGAACGAGTTTCACCGACTTGAAGGTATCGACATTGATAGCAGCAGGGTATTCATTGTTGTGAGCGAAGGCTGTATTGACATAAATCTAAACGGAAAAAGGTGCCACATAGAAAGTTGCTCGTGCATAGACAGCCTTGACACTGTGACCATACGAATAGAGAAATGTGAAAAAGATGCAAGGGCATGGTGCATGCTGGTTACATACACCTTTGCACGAAACTCGCTGAAAAACTTCAAGCCTGTGCCTATTGAGAAACTGCTGCAGACACAGGACATACCCATACACTCTTTCACAAAAGAAGCCATATTGCGAGTGGACACACAGCTAAGTTTTCTGGCTGACGCCATTGCCGCAAAGAATCATTATTATCATAACGAACTGGCTGCCGTGTTCTACAAGAGCATGTGTCTGGAACTGGGCAACGCAATAATGTCGAACGAAACAACCATTGACGACATGCAGCAGGGTTGCAGGCGCAGCGAGGCCGTGGCGCTCGACTTCACCAAGCTCGTGACAAAATATTTCACCAGGCAACATAACATAGACTTTTACGCCCAGGCCCTGAACATGTCGGCAAAGCATCTTACAAGAATAATAAAGAACACAATGGGCAGGACGCCTCATACGGTTATCTGCGACGAGATAACACACGAGGCAATGGCGCTGCTCGACGACGACAGAATGACCATAGGACTTATATCCGAAAAACTAGGTTTCTCGGATCAGGCGGCATTCTGCAAATTCTTCAAAAGGCAGGTGAGCATATCGCCTACTGAATACAGATTGAAAAACAAGAAGTCTGACTAATTGCTAAAGCAAGGTGCGTATTTGTACACAAGCCCAATTCTGCCCATTAGACTCAGCGCTCAATACAACACGTTCCTTGCTTCATCAGAATAATTTATCAGCCCGCCTGAGATATAATGTATCTGTCCGAATGCCAAGGCATCTCAAGCAATGATGCTCATGTCCGACACAGACACACTAAAAAACATATCCTAGATTCACAAAAAAGTTACTGTTCTTCAGGCTGATATCATCTTCTGTCTTGTTGATGTTCTTCAGGCCTATTTCATAGCCGAAACCTACATAAGCGTTCTTGGCGGCAATAAGACCTACTCCCATATGCAAGCCGGTGTCATAACGCTCAAGCACTCCGTTGTCTCCGAATGTATCAAGATCATCCATTATTTCGCCAGATATGCCATATGCAAAGTATGGACCTACGTTTACCTGCAACTGGGTATTGCGGTTAAAGTCATATCTGTAAGAGAGCAACAAAGGCAGCTCTATATAGTTTGCGTCTATTCTGTTGTTCTCCCTACCCTTTCCTTTTACGCCCTTGGCTGTATATTGCAGTCCGGTCTTTACATAAAGGCTCCTTATTATCGGGATGTGTGCATAGGCTCCGGCATTATATTGCAAAGAATATTTCTCGTTTGTGATATCACCCGTAAGCTTCGACATGTTTAAGCCTAACTCTATGCTGAACCGCACGCCATGATCGGCTTTATTTGTTGATAATTGCGGAGGGCTTCCATCATTCTGCGACATCACTGACAGATGTGCAAAGAACGCAATAACAAGAATAAATATCGTCTTCTTCATTTTCGTATAGATTTATGTTTTACCTAAATTGATGCAAATCCATTTCAAGGCGTACCCGCCAGGCAGACATATAGACGGCCAAGGTGCATCGCAGTCACGCAACAGCTACATGATATTATGCAAATGCAACAGGCCTGCAAGCTGCTGAATATACGGATAACCTTTGCGGGTATTTCATCGTAGATCATATTCGTCTGTATTTAATCTCTGTAAAAACGTTTAAGGTCATAAAAGGTATCTCTTCATTCACTCGTTGGCATACAGTCATCACCATAAGTTTACGGCTATAAAGATACGAAAAATATTCTAACTCTGATTAATAAGAGTTAGAATATTTTTACACTTTGCGCGATTTTATCATAATCGCTCACCATGATTCTGCCGGATTATCATTTTATATTGAGCAGACTATCGTTTGCCATTTTAAGTCATAGCAGACTATGTCTGAAAAAGAATGACGACAATAATACCACAAGAACAAATAAGCGGATGAAGACATCGGTATACCTGTTGAATAGAGTCACAGTCAGTCTTATCCGCAATAAACATTTAACCATACAATATAAGACAATCTGCTGTCTGCCATGGAAGCGCTAAAAGCATAATCACCTGCTAACATGCACGATGCAAAAGGTGCTGAACGGCAACACAAAAGGTATGCTTTTGCCCTATAAAACATGGCTTTTCACAAGCTGAAAGGGCACAAGTTATACAGATGAACAGCAGCAAGGAAAGTAAAAATTGTTTTATAAAAAACTCGTCACTCATCACATCTGCACCTAACTCACAGAATATCAACACATTATGGTGTGACGAGTTGTATTAAGGAAACATCACAACGGCACAGCGGCATACCGGCGTGATGAGTTCACCCTGCAACTCATCACGCCATAAAATATTGTTGCTCAAGGTTTTAGACAAGAATGTGACGAGTGACAAGTTTTTAATAAAAACTTTTTATTTCATTATATTAGTTACCTTTTCTGATTTTGGTTGACTTCTAACAGTCTTTTACCTGATTAAAGTTGACTTTGGCTTAACCTATAACTGTTATTGTTGTTGACTCAATAACTAGAAAATAAACATACAGCTTTTGCAAATCCAGCAATAACTGCACGGGTCGAAAATTAAATTATTGGCATGTTGGTCAAAATAAAATCTTGGACCTGCCTCTTGCTTTTCTGATTCATCTGGAAATATAAGAAAGTGCGCCTAACTGATAAAATATTGCACACGCGCCATTGGCCCGGCATAGCCTCTTCATTATTGAGAAAATAATGATATAAAAAAAGCGCCTTTTCCCTCACGGGAAAAAGCGCTATTGTAGAGATATATTCGACGTTATTATTCTGCCTTAGCTTCTTCTGTAGCTGTTTCCTCTGCTGCAGTCTCAGTTGCAGGAGTTTCAGCAGCTTCAGCAGCCTTAGAGCGGCGGCTACGACGAGTCTTCTTGGCAGCCTTGGGAGCCTTAGCCATGTTCTCATCATAATCAACGAGCTCTATGAAGCACATTTCAGCAGCGTCACCTTGACGGAAGCCCAGCTTTATGATTCTGGTGTATCCGCCCGGACGGTCAGCCACCTTAGTAGAAATCTCTTTGAACAGCTCTGTAACGGCATACTTGTTCTGCAGATAGCGGAAAACTACACGGCGAGATGTTGTTGTGTCATTCTTAGAACGTGTTATCAGAGGTTCTACATATTTTTTCAAGGCCTTAGCCTTAGCGAGAGTCGTAGTGATTCTTTTGTGCATTATCAACGATACAGCCATGTTAGCAAGCATAGCCTTACGGTGAGATGCAGTACGACTCAGATGGTTGAATTTCTTATTATGTCTCATTTTTGTTTTCTTTTGCGATAAATCGGCATGCCCGGCGCAGGTATCAGCCATGCGCCGGATTATGCACGGTTACTCTTTATCTAATTTGTACTTAGAAATATCGGTACCAAACGACAGATTCAGACTCTCGAGCAAATCATCAAGCTCTGAAAGCGATTTCTTACCGAAGTTGCGGAACTTGAGAAGGTCGGTCTTGTTGTACTGAACCAAATCGCCAAGAGTCTCAACATCAGCAGCCTTAAGACAGTTAAGCGCACGAACAGAAAGATTCATGTCTATGAGCTTTGTCTTGAGCAACTGGCGCATGTGGAGTATCTCTTCGTCGAATTCCTGATTACCGTCAACATCATTGTTCTCAAGAGTGATCTTCTCGTCAGAGAACAGCATGAAGTGGTAAATAAGAATCTTGGCAGCCTCCTTAAGAGCGTCCTTCGGGTGAATGGAACCGTCCGTCGTAACTTCAATAACCAGCTTGTCGTAGTCGGTCTTCTGTTCAACACGATACGGCTCAACTGAATATTTCACGTTACGGATCGGAGTGTAAATAGAATCGATTGGAATAACGTTGACGTCAGTGCAGAACTCACGGTTCTCGTCAGCAGGAACGTATCCGCGTCCTTTATTTATAGTGAGATCAATCTGCATTGAAGCTTTGGCATCTAAATGACAAATCACCAAATCAGGGTTTAACACTTCAAATCCAGTCAGATACTTACCTATATCACCTGCTTTGAACTCTGTTGAATTCTCTACGGTGACACTAACTTTTTCGTTCTCGAATTCTTCTACTACTTGCTTGAATCTTACTTGTTTCAAATTCAAGATAATGTTGGTAACATCCTCCTTTACGCCAGGTACAGAGGAAAACTCATGCTCAACACCCGAAATACGGATTGTGTTGATAGCATAACCCTCAAGCGATGAAAGAAGAATGCGGCGCAATGAGTTACCGATGGTAACGCCAAAGCCTGGCTCCAAAGGACGAAATTCGAACTTGCCGAATTTGTCTGTCGCCTCCAACATTACAACTTTATCAGGTTTTTGAAATGCTAATATCGCCATTAATTTAATGATTTATTTAGAGTACAACTCAACGATTAACTGTTCCTTAATGTTCTCCGGTATGTCAGCACGCTCCGGCTTGTGCAGAAGCTTGCCGCTCTTTGTGTTTTCATCCCACTCCAACCAAGGATACTTGCTGTGATTGAAACCAGCCAAAGCTGCTTCAATAACCTCAAGAGACTTAGCCTTCTCACGAACACCTACTACCTGACCGGGAGCAACTGAATATGAAGGAATGTTAACTACCTTACCGTCAACAACAATATGCTTATGACTAACCAGCTGACGAGCTGCAGCACGTGTAGGAGCAATTCCAAGGCGGAACACTACGTTGTCAAGACGGCACTCAAGGCTCTGGAGCAATACCTCACCGGTAATACCGTCTGCCTTTGCTGCCTTCTCGAACAGATTACGGAACTGACGCTCAAGCACACCATAAGTGTATTTAGCTTTCTGCTTCTCTGCCAACATGACACCATACTCAGACATCTTTCTGCGACGATTATTGCCATGCTGTCCAGGAGGGAAGTTTCTCCTAGACAAAACTTTGTCAGCGCCGAAAATGGGTTCACCAAAACGACGCGCAATTTTTGATTTCGGACCTGTATATCTAGCCATAATAATTTAAAATACTTTGTTTTATTGTGCCATCCTGCACAACGCAGGATGGCGGATTTGTGTACTTGATTAAACTCTTCTTCTCTTTGGAGGACGGCAACCGTTGTGGGGTAACGGTGTTACGTCGATAATCTCTGTTACTTCGATTCCGGCACCGTGTACGGCACGGATAGCTGACTCACGGCCGTTACCCGGACCCTTAACATATGCCTTTACCTTACGGAGACCAAGGTCATAAGCTACTTTTGCACAATCCTCGGCAGCCATCTGAGCTGCATAAGGAGTATTCTTCTTTGAGCCGCGGAAACCCATCTTTCCGGCTGAAGACCATGAAATAATCTGGCCCTCGCTGTTAGCCAAAGATACAATGATATTGTTGAAAGAGCTATGAACGTGAAGCTGGCCCATAGCGTCAACCTTTACATTTCTTTTTCTAGATGTTGCTGTTTTCTTTGCCATAACTAATTATTATTTAGTAGCCTTTTTCTTATTAGCAACAGTCTTCTTCTTACCTTTACGGGTACGAGCATTATTCTTTGTACTCTGACCGCGAACCGGAAGACCGTTACGATGACGAATTCCACGATAGCAACCAATATCCATCAGTCGCTTGATATTCATTTGGATCTCTGAACGGAGATCACCTTCTACTTTGAATTCAGCGCCGATTATTTCACGGATCTTAGCTGCCTGATCGTCTGTCCAATCGCAGACCTTCAGGTCACGGCTTACGCCTGCTTTATCCAATATCTTTGCTGAACTACTTCGACCTATACCATAAATATAAGTCAATGCGATTTCGCCACGCTTATTCTGGGGCAAATCTACTCCAACAATTCTTATTGCCATTTTTGTTAATTAATTAAAAAATTTAATGTTTTAGCCCTGACGTAATTTGTACTTAGGGTTTTTCTTGTTAATAACGTACAGACGACCCTTACGACGAACGATTTTGCAATCGGGAGTACGTTTCTTTAATGATGCTCTTGTCTTCATATATCTCTATAAAATTATTTGTATCTGAATACGATTCTGCCCTTTGTCAAATCATAAGGACTCATCTCAACTTTTACTTTATCTCCGGGAAGAATCTTAATATAATGCATTCTCATCTTACCCGAAATGTGAGCCGTTATAGGACAGCCATTCTCCAACTCTACACGGAACATTGCATTTGACAATGCCTCTACGATTGTTCCGTCCTGCTCTATTGCGTCTTGTTTTGCCATATTTAAAATTAATTTCTTTCTAATCGTTCAACTTCCTCAAAAGAAGATAAAATTTCTGCCTTACCCCGATATATCGCTACTGTATGTTCAAAATGTGCAGCAGGTTTCCCGTCACATGTCTTTATCGTCCAACGGTCGGGCATCATACAAAGGGATCTGTCGCCCATCGTTATCATCGGTTCTATCGCAATACACATGCCTGCTTTAAGCAATACTCCCGAACCACTAGTGCCATAGTTTGGTACAGATGGATCTTCGTGCATCTCGCGTCCTATCCCATGTCCTGTCAGTTCTCTGACAACTCCATATCCTCGCGATTCGCAATGAGCCTGCACGGCATGACCGATATCACCAATATGCTTTCCGGCAACGGCATTCTCGATACCCAAATAAAGAGCCTCCTTGGTAGTCTGAAGCAACAGCTTCACTTCAGCCGAAACTTCGCCTACACAAAAAGTATAACAAGAATCACCATTAAAGCCGTTTAAAAGAGCACCACAGTCAACAGATATTATATCGCCGTCACGAAGCACAGTCTTGTTGCCTGGTATTCCGTGAACAACTACATCATTTACAGAAGTACAGATGCTTGCCGGAAAAGGTTGTCCAAAAGGGTTAGGGTAATTTTTGAAGGTTGGTATTGCCCCATTGTCCCTGATGTAACTTTCTGCTATTTTATCCAACTGTAAAGTTGTAACACCGGGCTTGATATGCTTTGCTATCTCGCCCAAAGTGTTTCCAACTAACTGGTTGGCTTTTCGCATCAGTTCTATTTCATCTTCTGTCTTGAGAAATATCTTCATTCAGTAAGAAATACTCTAATATGCAGAAACGCCGCCATTACGGCCTCTAATTCGACCTGAATTGAGCAAGCCATCGTAATGTCTCATCATCAAATGACTTTCGATCTGCTGGAGTGTGTCTATAACAACACCTACGAGAATGAGGAGAGATGTTCCACCAAAGAACTGAGAGAAAGCATCCTGAACATTCAGCAATCCAGCAAGAGCAGGCATTACAGCGATAAACGCAATAAAGAGTGAACCGGGGAATGTTATACGAGACATAACTGTATCGATATAATCAGCGGTGTCTTTACCTGGCTTGATGCCGGGTATAAAGCCATTATTACGCTTCATGTCTTCAGCCATCTGTGTCGCGTTCAGAGTCAATGCTGTATAAAAATATGTGAAAGCAATTATAAGTGCTGCAAACACAATATTATACAACAAGCTTCTGTGATCCATCAAAGAACGGATAATGTAACCGCTCTGGTCTGTTGAATACTGAACGATTGCCAACGGAATGAACATCAATGCCTGAGCAAAGATGATAGGCATAACGTTAGCAGCGAAGAGCTTCAACGGAACATACTGGCGTGCACCACCGTACTGCTTGTTACCGACAATACGCTTAGCATACTGTACAGGTATTTTGCGAGTGCCCTGAACCAAGAGCAAAGATGCACAAACGACAGCATAAAGTATAAGTATCTCAACAATAAACATAACGAGACCACCGCCAGTGATTGCCGTAAAGCGAGAGCTGACCTCCTGTATAAATGCCTGCGGCAGACGGGCGATGATTCCTATCATAATAATCAATGAGATACCATTTCCAATGCCTTTATCCGTAATACGCTCACCGAGCCATAAAACGAACATACTACCTGCAGCAAGAATAATTGTTGCGGGTATCATGAACACTGACCAGTCAATGCCTGATGACAAAGCACCATAGGCCTGAATCTTCAGGTTCATCAAGTAAGAAGGAGCCTGGAACAAAAGAATTGCAACGGTAAGCACACGTGTATACCAATTGATCTTCTTACGTCCACTCTCACCCTCACGCTGCATCTTCTGGAAATACGGCACTACAACTGCAAGCAGCTGCATTACGATAGAAGCTGAGATGTAAGGCATTATTCCCAATGCAAAGATAGAAGCATTGGAGAAAGCACCACCGGAGAACATGTCAAGCAGCGACATAAGACCGCCACTTGTCTGCGACTGCAATTTCTGCAACATTGATGGATCAATTCCTGGCAAAACAACAAATGATCCAAAACGATAAATTGCAACAAATGCTATGGTGATGAGGATTCGCTGACGCAAATCCTCAATCTTCCAACAGTTCTTCAGTGTCTCAATAAACTTTTTCATTTACTTAGATTATTGTTGTGTTACCACCAACTGCCTTGATAGCCTCTTCAGCAGTCTTAGAGAAAGCATGAGCTTCCACTTCCAATTTTGCTTTCAATTCACCATTTCCGAGAATCTTAACCAACTCTTTACCATTGGTAAGACCAGCAGCCTTCAGTTCCTGAATGCCGATCTTTGTAAGATTCTTTGCCTCAGCAATCTCCTGAAGCGTAGAAAGGTTTACAGCAAAATACTCCTTATGGTTAATATTCTTGAATCCAGCCTTCGGTATACGACGCTGCAAAGGCATCTGACCACCTTCGAATCCAATCTTTCTCTTATAACCAGAACGTGCCTTAGCACCCTTGTGACCACGTGTAGACGTTCCACCAAGGCCAGAACCTGGTCCACGGCCGATACGGCGGCGTGAATGAGTAGAACCTGCAGCTGGTTTCAAATTATTTAGTTTCATAATCGTTTCTTTTTTAATGTGAGTTATTATTCAATAACGGTTACCAGATGGTGAACCTTCCTTATCATACCGCGAAGGGTAGGACTATCTTCACGCTCTACGACCTGAGATATTTTACGTAAACCAAGAGCCGCAAGTGTACGTTTCTGGTCTAGCGGAGCACCAATTTTACTTTTAATCTGCTTGATCTTTATTGTTGCCATATTATTATCTCCTATCCTCTAAATACTTTTTCCAAACTGATTCCACGTGTCTTGGCAATGGTATAAGCATCGCGCAACTGTGTCAGAGCCACGATAGTAGCCTTAACAAGGTTGTGAGGGTTAGAAGAGCCCTTTGACTTAGCAAGGACATCCTTAACACCAACACTCTCAAGCACAGCACGCATAGCACCACCGGCTACAAGACCAGTACCGGCTGCTGCAGGCTTCAAGAAAACCTGAGCTCCACCGAATGTTGCCTCAATCTCATGAGGTATTGTACCCTTAAGTACAGGAACCTTAACAAGATTCTTCTTTGCAGACTCAACACCTTTAGAAATTGCAGCGGTAACTTCTCCTGCCTTTCCAAGACCCCAACCGATTACTCCGTTGCCGTCACCAACTACAACAATAGCAGCAAATGTGAAGGTACGACCACCTTTTGTTACCTTAGTAACACGGTTAATAGCAACCAATCTGTCTTTTAATTCAACGTCACTATTTATTTTAACTTTGTTCATTGCCATAATCGATTAAAAATTAAGTCCACCTTTACGAGCTGCATCAGCAAGTTCCTTAACACGTCCATGGTAGAGGTATCCGTTACGGTCGAAAACAACCTTAGAGATTCCAGCCTCTACAGCCTTCTTTGCTATCAGTTCACCAACTTTGGCTGCCTGCTCGCACTTTGGCATTGTCTCAAGGCCAAGTGAAGAAGCAGAAACAAGAGTTGTACCTGTTACATCATTGATAATCTGAACATATATCTGCTTGTTGCTGCGGAATACACTCATACGAGGACGTTCAGCTGTTCCGTTTACACTTTTGCGAATTCTGAACTTTATCTTTATTCGTCTTTCTATTTTCTTTGTTGTCATGATCGTAAAATATTAAAGTTACTTAGCAGCAGCAGTCTTACCAGACTTTCTGCGGATGACTTCGCCTTTGAACAATATACCTTTTCCTTTATAAGGCTCAGGCATACGGAACGAACGTATCTTGGCGCAAATAAGTCCGAGCAATTCCTTATCGCAAGATTCCAAAATAATAACAGGGTTCTGATTTCTTTCAGACTTTGTCTCAACCTTAACTTCCTTAGGCAACTGGATGAAAATCGGGTGTGTATATCCTAAAGCGAATTCGATGATGTTTCCCTGATTAGAAACACGATAGCCCACACCGACAAGCTCAAGCTCCTTCTTATAGCCCTCGCTGACGCCAACAACCATGTTGTTGACCAAAGCACGATAAAGGCCATGGAATGCCTGCTTCTGCTTGTAGTTTACAGGACTATTCTCATCAATTTCAAATATTACATGATTATCTTCAATCTTAACTTTGATAGAAGAGTCTACCTTCTGAGAAAGTTCTCCCTTGGGACCTTTTACATTAACTACGCCATTGTTGAGAGTTACTGTAACGCCTGAAGGAATGCTGATAGGCAATTTTCCAATTCTTGACATAATCTAATTTCCTCCATTAATAAACGTAGCAAAGAACCTCACCACCGATCTTAAGGTCAGCAGCCTCTTTGTTTGTCATTACACCTTTGGATGTAGATAAAATAGCAATACCTAATCCGTTAATAACTCTCGGCATGTCCTTGTATCCAGTATACTTACGCAAACCTGGAGTAGACACTCTCTTCAAACACTTGATTGCGTTTGTCTTGGTTGCAGGGTCATACTTCAATGCAACCTTAATTGTACCCTGAGGTCCATCCTCAATGAACTTGTAGTTAAGGATGTAACCTTTCTCGAAGAGGATCTTTGTAATCTCTTTCTTCAAGTTTGAAGCTGGTACTTCAACAACACGGTGATGAGCCATGATTGCGTTTCTCAACCTCGTCAGATAATCTGCTATTGGATCTGTCATAAAATAATTGTTTAATTAATCGGGACTGCCCCGACAATATTAAATAAAAAACTAAATCTCCTAAATTACCAGCTTGCCTTCTTTACTCCAGGGATAAGACCGGCAGAAGCCATCTCACGGAACTGAATACGAGAAAGGCCAAACTGACGGATGTAACCCTTTGGACGACCTGTAATCTTGCAACGGTTGTGCAGACGGATAGGATTAGCATTGCGGGGAATGCTCTGCAACTTTCTTGCAGCCTCATAAGCCTCTGCAGGATCGTCTGTTGTAGCTATAATTTTTTTCAAAGCCGCACGTTTTTCAGCATAACGGGCAACGAGTTTAGCACGTTTAACCTCGCGGGCTTTCATTGATTCTTTTGCCATATCTATTAATCGTTTTTAGCGTTTTTGAAAGGTAGACCAAATGCTTTGAGAAGAGCATAACCTTCCTCGTCTGTCTTGGCAGTTGTTACGAAGGTGATGTTCATACCCTGAATACGATCGATTGAATCGATGTTGATTTCAGGGAAGATAATCTGCTCCTGAATACCAAGTGTATAATTTCCGCGACCGTCGAATTTGCTCTCAATACCCTTGAAGTCACGGATACGTGGCAATGCTATACGTATGAGTCTCTCGAGGAATTCATACATACGCTCGCGACGAAGAGTTACCATAACGCCGATAGGCATCTTCTTACGGAGTTTGAAGTTTGCGATATCCTTCTTTGAATATGTAGCAACTGCTTTCTGACCCGTAATTGTAGAAATCTCGTTGATAGCAACCTCGATGATCTTTCTATCCTGAGTTGCATCTCCAAGACCCTGGTTAACTACAATCTTCTTCAGGACAGGAATCTGCATCTTAGAAGAATAGTTAAACTGTTTCTGCAGTGCAGGAGCGATGCTCTCTGCATATACCTTCTTTAATTCAGCTGTATTCATTATTTGATTTCCTCCCCTGATTTTTTAGCAATACGGATCTTCTTACCGTCTTCTGTCTTCTTAATTGAAATACGTGTAGCCTTGCCGCTCTTGGGGTCAATCAGACTCAGATTTGAGATATGTATCGGAGCCTCCTGCTTAACGATTCCTCCCTGAGGATTCTTAGCACTTGGTTTTGTGCTCTTAGACACGATGTTGATACCCTCAACAATGGCACGCTGTTTTTCAACTAAAACTTTAAGCACCTTGCCAGTCTTGCCTTTGTCCTCACCGGCCAAGACAATAACTGTATCGTTTTTCTTTATATGTAACTTATTCATTACTTTTTCCTTTTTATGTTAAAGAACCTCAGGTGCCAAAGAAACGACTTTCATATTAACTGCACGGAGTTCGCGAGCTACAGGGCCGAAGATACGGCTGCCACGAAGTTCACCAGCATTGTTCAGCAAAACACAAGCATTGTCGTCGAAACGGATATATGAGCCGTCAGCACGACGTATTTCTTTCTTTGTGCGAACAACCAAAGCCTTTGATACTGCACCCTTTTTCATATCACTTGACGGGATAACGTTCTTGACAGCAACGACAATAACGTCACCAACACTTGCATAACGGCGGCGTGTTCCACCCAAAACACGGATGCAAAGGGCCTCACGAGCTCCGCTGTTATCACATACAGTAAGTCTTGATTCTGCTTGTATCATAATTACTTAGCTTTTTCAATTATTTGAACTAATCTCCATCTCTTTGTCTTACTCAAAGGACGTGTCTCCATAATGAGCACTGTATCACCTACATTTGCCTCATTATTCTCATCATGTGCATGGTATTTCTTTGTCTTCTGAACAAACTTACCATATATCGGGTGCATCTCCTTGAACTTAGACGCAATAACAATGGTTTTATCCATCTTGTTGCTGATAACGACACCCGTTCTTGTTTTTCTTAAATTTCTTGTTTCCATCTGGACCATTGTTATTTATTAAGTTCTCTCTGATGAAGTTCTGTTTTCATACGTGCTATATCACGACGAGTAGCCTTAATTTGAGATGGATTCTCCAGCGGTGTGATTGCATGATTCAACTTCATTTGGTTATATTTAGCAATCTCGGCCTCTAATCTCTCTGCCAAGTCTTTGGTTTCGAGTTCTCTGACTTCTTTAATCTTCATAATTAAGCATTTTTATCGTAATCACGTCTAACAACAAATTTTGTCTTTACAGGCAATTTCTGTGCTGCAAGGCGCAATGCTTCCTTAGCAACATCAAAAGAAACACCTTCAACTTCAAAGAGGATACGTCCCGGAGTAACAGGAGCAACCCATCCTGCGGGATCTCCCTTACCTTTACCCATACGTACGTCAGCAGGCTTACGTGTAATAGGTTTATCCGGGAATATGCGGATCCAGACCTGACCCTCACGCTGCATATAACGATTGACAGCAACACGCGCTGCCTCTATCTGGCGGCTATCCAACCATTTTGCTTCAAGAGTCTTGATGCCGAATGATCCGAAAGCCAGTTGTGTACCTCTGTGGGCGTTGCCTTTTCTGCCGCGGCCGTCTTGAGGTCTTCTATATTTTACTCTTTTTGGCTGTAACATGATAGCTTGTTTCTTTAACGGTTATTGTTTCTCTTACGATTAACTCTTGTCTTGCCGTTTGAACGTCCGCTCTGCTTTTCCTGAGCAAAGTTAGGAGAGAGGTCACGCTTACCATAAACCTCACCACGGCAAATCCAAACCTTAATACCTAACAGACCAACCTTTGTGAGGGCCTCTGCCTGACAATAGTCGATATCTGCACGGAATGTATGCAAAGGAGTACGACCTTCTTTATACATTTCCTTACGTGCCATTTCAGCACCGTTCAGACGACCTGTAATCTGCACTTTGATTCCCTCAGCTCCAGCACGCATCGTGTTAGCTACAGCCATCTTAATTGCACGACGATAAGCAATCTTACCCTCAACCTGGCGTGCAATGTTATTAGCTACAATAGACGCATCGAGCTCCGGCTTCTTTACCTCGAAAATATTGATCTGAATCTCCTTATCGTAGAGTTTCTTCAACTCTTCCTTCAACTTGTCAACATCTTGTCCGCCTTTACCAATGACGATACCCGGACGGGCAGTGCAAATAGTTATGGTAACAAGTTTCAATGTACGCTCGATAACAATGCGAGATACACTTGCTTTTGCAAGACGCTCGTTAAGGTATTTACGGATTTTCATATCCTCAACGAGGTTGTCACCAAATTTCTTTCCACCGAACCAATTTGAATCCCAACCCCTGATAATACCGAGACGGTTGCTTATTGGATTAACTTTCTGTCCCATTCTATTAATTATTTTTCGTCATTAGTTTTAGCATCAACAAACAGAGTAACATGGTTGCTACGCTTACGGATTCTATAGCCACGACCCTGGGGTGCCGGTCTCATACGCTTCATTGTAACGCCTTCGTCAACGAATACTTTTGATACATAAAGCTCACCGTCTTCAGCCTTGCGGTCATTTTTTGTTTCCCAGTTAGCGATAGCAGAACGAAGTAACTTCTCTACATCTGCAGCAGCAGCTTTCTTAGAGAACCTCAGAACGCCGAGCGCACGGTTAACTTCCATTCCGCGGATCATGTCTACGACATAACGCATTTTACGCGGAGAAGAAGGTACGCCTCTGAGCTTTGCGAAATACATTGTTTTAAGGGCTTCTTTTCTTTTTTCAGCCGCTATTTTTTTTCTTGCTCCCATTATCTTATTATTTTATTTTCAATGGTTAGCCTGTTTACTTCTTGTTACCGGCATGGCCACCAAATCTACGTGTAGGTGAGAACTCACCAAGCTTGTGACCTACCATATTCTCGGTAATATAAACAGGGATAAATTTGTTTCCGTTATGAACTGCAACAGTGTGACCCACGAAATCAGGAGAAATCACTGAAGCTCTAGCCCAAGTCTTAACGACACTCTTCTTACCGCTTTCGTTCATGGCAAGAATTTTCTTCTCGAGCGATACGTTAATGTATGGACCTTTTTTTAATGAACGACTCATAATTTACTCTAGTTAACTTGATTATTTATTAGCTCTTTCAATAATATACTTGTTAGAAAGCTTCTTCGGAGCTCTTGTCTTGAGACCCTTAGCATACAAGCCCTTACGTGAACGTGGATGACCTCCAGACTGACGTCCTTCACCACCACCCATCGGGTGATCATGCGGGTTCATAACAACACCACGGTTGTGAGGACGACGACCCAACCAGCGTGAACGTCCAGCCTTACCAGACTGTTCAAGAGCGTGGTCTGAGTTACCTACGCTACCAATAGTAGCCTTACATGCGCTAAGAATTTTACGAGTCTCACCTGAAGGGAGCTTAATAACACAATAAGTGCCTTCACGAGAAGTCAACTGAGCAAAATTACCAGCCGAGCGAACGAGCAGTGCACCCTGACCCGGACGTAACTCAATGTTGTGAATTACAGTACCTACGGGGATGTTAGCCAAAGGAAGCGTATTACCAATCTCAGGCGCTGCGTCCTTTCCTGACATCAGAGTTGCACCTACCTGCAGTCCGTTAGGAGCAATAATGTAACGTTTTTCACCATCAGCATAATACAACAATGCAATACGAGCCGAACGGTTCGGATCGTATTCAATTGTCTTAACTACAGCTGGAACACCATCTTTCTCACGCTTGAAGTCGATCAAACGGTATTTTCTCTTATGACCGCCGCCCATATAGCGTACAGTCATCTTACCTGTATTGTTTCGACCACCGGTAGAACGTTTACCGTAAACGAGAGACTTCTCTGGTACGGATGCAGTAATCTCCTCGAACGTACCAATAATCTTGTGTCTTTGACCCGGAGTTACCGGTTTAAATTTACGTACTGCCATTTTTTATTTAAATATTGCTGTAAAAATCAATTGTTTCGCCTTCTTTAAGAGTAACGATTGCTTTTTTGAACGCGTTCTTCTGTCCCTTAATCAAACCGGCCTTTGTATAGCGGCTCAAGCGCTTTCCGGCATAGCGGGCAGTGTTCACGTCAACTACTGTAACATTATACAGACTCTCGACTTCTTTCTTAATTTGGAGTTTGTCAGCCTCTGGACGAACAACGAAGCCGTAGCGGTTAGGCTGCTTGTCTGTAATCTTGGTCATCTTCTCAGTGACCAATGGTTTTATTATAAATGCCATATTATCTTTCTCCTTTATTTATTTAAGATTTCATCGATAGTCTTCAACGAATTTTCTGTCATGACAAGAACATCAGCATTCAAAACTTTGTAAGAATTGATTGTTGATGCGAGCATAACTTCTGTGCCCTGCAAATTACGAGCTGACAAATATACGTTTTTATTTACTTCCGGCAAAACCAAAAGCAACTTCCTGCCGTCAACTTTAAGATTTTTAGTAATATTTACAAAATCTTTAGTCTTCGGAGCGTCAAAATTGAAATCTTCTACTACTACTATTGCATTCTCCTGAGCCTTGTAAGACAGAGCGCTCTTACGAGCCAAAGCCTTAACTTTGAGGTTCAGTTTGAAGCTGTAGTCACGTGGCTTAGGACCAAATACGCGACCACCACCTACGAGCACCGGAGAATTGATGTCACCGCGACGAGCGCCACCGCCACCCTTCTGACGGCCAAGCTTGCGGGTTGAACCTGCATGTTCACTTCTTTCTTTAGCCTTAGCTGTTCCCTGACGCTGTGCAGCCATATAGCGCTTAACGTCGAGATAAAGAACGTGGTCGTTGGGTTCAATTCCGAAGATAGATTCGTTTAACGTAACCTTTCTTCCAGTGTTTTCACCTTTGATATTTAATACGTTAATTTCCATTATTTCTGAATTAAAACGGTTGAACCTTTGCAACCAGCAACACTACCCTTCACCAAGATGAGGTTATGCTCCGGTATTACTTTTAACACTTTGAGGTTTTGAGTTGTAACTCTGTCACCACCCATCTGTCCGGCCATGCGCATTCCTTTGAACACTTTAGCAGGATAAGAACAAGCACCGATTGATCCCGGCTTGCGTGCGCGGTCGTCCTGACCGTGTGTGCTCTGTCCTACACCACCGAATCCGTGACGCTTCATTACACCCTGGAAACCTTTACCTTTTGATGTACCAACAACGTCAACAAAGTTTGCGTCGTTGAAAATTTCAACCGTGATAACGTCTCCGAGGTTATATTCCTCATCAAACTTGAACTCGGCCAAGTGTCTCTTAGGTGTTGTACCAGCCTTTTTGAAAGTTCCCATAAGAGGTTTAGAGGTGTTCTTTTCCTTAGCCTCACCAAAGCCTAACTGAACAGCTTTGTAACCATCTTTTTCAACAGTCTTTACCTGAGTAACAACACAAGGACCAGCTTCGATAACAGTGCACGGTACATTCTTACCGTCGGCACTGAAAACGGATGTCATTCCGATTTTTCTTCCTATTAATCCTGGCATTTCAATTGATATTAAAAATTAAACTATACTTTGATTTCTACTTCAACACCGCTGGGCAATTCGAGCTTCATCAGAGCGTCAACGGTCTTAGCTGTTGAGCTGTAGATGTCAATAAGACGCTTGTAATCGCTGAGCTGGAACTGCTCACGTGATTTCTTGTTTACGAATGTGCTTCGGTTAACTGTGAAAATACGCTTGTGAGTAGGCAATGGAATAGGACCGCTTACGATAGCGCCTGTAGCCTTCACAGCCTTTACAATTTTCTCTGCTGACTTGTCTACCAATTTGTGGTCATAAGACTTCAGCTTAATTCTAATTTTCTGACTCATTATTTTATCTTATTAATATTGATATTAATTTCAAAGAAGAGAAGAGGTACGCCTGTTAAGAGTCATTCGCTAACAAGACGCCTCATTCTCTTTTGTATTTTTAATCAGCTTAGTGATTATACGAGATCTGTACGTCCCTTTATTTCCTCAAGCACAGCCTTAGCAATTGTGCTTGACAGAGGAGCATGGTGATCATACTCCATTGAGCTTGTAGCACGACCAGAAGTGATTGTACGGAGAGCTGTTACATAACCGAACATCTCAGCCAGCGGAACCATAGCTCTGATGATACGTGCACCGCTACGAGTCTCATCCATACCTTCAACCTGACCACGACGCTTGTTCAAGTCACCGATAACGTCACCCATGTTCTCTTCAGGTGTTACAACCTCGAGCTTCATGATAGGCTCCATCAGAACCGGACCTGCCTTAACGCAAGCGTTCTTGTAAGCGTTGATAGCTGCAACCTCGAATGACAACTGGTCAGAGTCTACCGGGTGGAAAGAACCATCGATAAGAGTAACCTTCAGGCTGTCCATAGGATAACCGCCAAGTACACCATTCTTCATTGCAGACTCGAAACCTTTCTGTACTGAAGGAATGAATTCCTTAGGAATGTTACCACCCTTAACTTCATTGATGAACTGCAGACCGCCCTGCTTGTAATCCTCGTCTACCGGACCAACGTTAACGATGATATCAGCGAACTTACCGCGACCACCACTCTGCTTCTTGTAAACCTCACGCAGGTTGACAGTCTTGGTGATAGCCTCTTTGTAGTTAACCTGAGGCTTACCCTGATTACATTCAACCTTGAATTCTCTCTTCAGACGGTCAAGGATGATGTCGAGGTGAAGCTCACCCATACCAGAGATAACTGTCTGACCGCTCTGCTCGTCTGTATGAACAGTGAAGGTCGGGTCTTCCTCAGCAAGCTTAGCAAGACCGATACCGAGCTTATCAACGTCAGCCTGGCTCTTCGGCTCAACAGCGATACCAATAACAGGATCAGGGAATGTCATAGACTCGAGTACGATAGGATGTGCCTCATCGCAAAGAGTATCACCTGTACGGATATCCTTGAAACCAACACCAGCACCGATATCACCGGCATCGATAGCGTCCATAGGAACCTGCTTGTTTGAGTTCATCTGGAACAGACGGCTTACGCGCTCCTTCTTGCCTGAACGTGTGTTGTAAACATAAGAACCAGCCTCAACCTTACCAGAGTAAACGCGGAAGAATACGAGACGGCCAACATACGGGTCAGTAGCAATCTTGAACGCAAGGGCTGAAGTAGGCGCATCCTCAGACGGCTTACGGTCTTCTTCCTCACCTGTTGTCGGGTTAGTACCAACGATGTTAGGAGTATCAACAGGAGAAGGCAGGAATGCACATACATAGTCGAGCAGGGTCTGAACACCCTTATTCTTGAATGAAGAACCACAGATAACAGGAGTACATTCCATTGCCAAAGTACCCTTACGGATAGCAGCAATGATTTCCTCTTCTGTTATTGAGTTAGGATCCTCAAAATATTTTTCCATCAAAGACTCATCGAACTCAGCTGCGCTTTCAAGGAGTTTTCCTCTCCACTCTTCAGCTTCGTCCTTAAGGTCAGCAGGAATCTCAGCAACCTCAAATTCAGCACCCATAGTCTCATCGTGCCAAAGGATAGCCTTCATCTTGATAAGATCTACGATACCTTTGAAAGTTTCCTCACTTCCGATAGGAACAACGAGAGAAACAGGATTAGCACCAAGCACTTCCTTCATCTGACGCAGAACGTCAAAATAGTCAGCACCAGAACGGTCCATCTTGTTTACATAGCCGAGACGGGGAACATTATATTTGTCAGCCTGACGCCATACAGTTTCAGACTGAGGCTGTACACCGCCTACAGCGCAATATGTAGCAACAGCTCCGTCGAGAACACGCAGAGAACGCTCAACCTCAGCAGTGAAGTCAACGTGTCCCGGAGTGTCAATCAGGTTAATCTTGAACTGCTTGTTGTCATAGTGCCAGTAGCAAGTGGTGGCAGCAGATGTGATAGTAATACCACGCTCCTGCTCCTGAGCCATCCAGTCCATTGTAGCAGCACCATCGTGAACCTCACCAATCTTATGAGTTTTACCTGTATAGAAAAGGATACGCTCAGAAGTTGTTGTCTTACCGGCATCGATGTGAGCCATAATACCGATATTACGGGTCAAATGTAAATCTTGCTTTGCCATGATTCTTTTTACCTGTCTGTATTATTAAAATCTGAAGTGAGCGAATGCACGGTTAGCCTCAGCCATGCGGTGCATATCTTCCTTACGCTTGAATGCGCCACCCTGATTGTTATAAGCATCCATGATTTCAGCAGCGAGCTTGTCGGCCATTGTCTTACCGCCGCGCTTGCGTGCATAGTTAATCATATTCTTCATAGAGATGCTCTCCTTACGGTCAGGACGGATTTCTGTAGGAACCTGGAATGTAGCACCACCGATACGACGGCTCTTAACCTCAACCTGAGGAGTAATATTGTCGAGGGCTGCCTTCCATATTTCAAGAGCAGACTTTTCCTCGCTAGCCATTTTCTCTTTTACTGTGTCTAATGCTTTGTAGAAAATCTCATAAGAAGTATTTTTCTTTCCATCATACATCAGATGGTTAACGAATTTTGAGACTTTCTGGTCATTGTAAACGGGATCCGGAAGGACCACGCGCTTCTTTGGTTTTGCTTTTCTCATTTCTTTGTTTTGAAATTAATTCTGCATGGGGCTGTTCTCTTGTTCTTCAGCGTTCTCACCAGAACTGCTTACTCAACCTTTATAACAATTCTCCAGCAAAACGTTAATAAAATGTCAATTATGTCCTAAAAACTGGCTTTTAACGATTATTTCTTAGCCTTAGGACGCTTTGCGCCATACTTAGAACGACGCTGTGTACGGTTTGCTACACCAGCTGTATCAAGAGTACCACGAACGATGTGATAACGTACACCAGGAAGGTCCTTTACACGACCGCCACGTACGAGTACGATAGAGTGCTCCTGAAGGTTGTGTCCCTCTCCCGGTATGTAAGAGTTAACTTCCTTCTGGTTTGTCAAACGAACACGGGCAACTTTACGCATTGCCGAATTAGGTTTCTTAGGGGTTGTTGTGTAAACACGAACACAAACACCACGACGCTGAGGACATGAATCCAAAGCCGGTGATTTGCTCTTGTCAACAAGCGCCTTTCTACCTTTTCTTACCAATTGTTGAATTGTAGGCATTGTTGTTAAATTTTTAGTTATATATTTTGTTTTGTTATTTTCTTATTATTGTAACACGGCCAATAGAACATAGACCGATTTGGGCTGCAAAGGTAAGAATAATTCTTTAAATTACATAATTATAAAGAATCCAAAAAGCCTATATCGGCATAAAATTTGCACAATATAGGCTTTATTAAAATAAATTAACTACAATATGCTTATTTAAATGCACTTGTAGACACTTATCAATTCTTCTAAGATGAAAAATTAGGCTTCACCCTTATTAATGTGGAAAGGTGCAATAGTGCCTTTTTCCTGCTGCGGAATCTTTATCTGACCGAAAGCATTCTCATATCTTACGATATTGTCCTGAAGAGCCATAAGCAGACGCTTTGCATGCTCAGGAGCAAGAATCACACGTGACTTAACTGTTGCCTTGGGTACACCGGGAAGGATGCGGGCAAAGTCGAGCACGAAATCAGAACTAGAGTGTGTTATAATAGCAAAGTTTGCGTATTGTCCCTGTGATACATCTGCGGGCAGATCTACTTGAAACTGCCCCTGATTGTTATTTTGTTTTCCATTTCTTTGTATTATTATATTAATGTATAAAGTTTCATATCTCTGTTTCTCGGCATACAGCTCATCACCCGTAGCCATCAGTCAGCATCTTCCGCCTGAATTTTAAGACAGCATCTAGAGCCGCCTATTTTACCGGATTATTTTTTAGAATACCGGCATACGTTATTCAAAGCATTGCAGCCACAAGCATGCAGCCTTACTTATGCTCATCACGGAGCCTGATAGAAAGTAATGCAAAGATAAACCTTTTTGGCAGAAAAACAAGCAATAACAGATATATTTTTGGTAACAAAAACATTAAAATAAATATTCTGCGCAACAAAGTCATAAATTTTCAACATACCACATGGCATACATAAAGCCAGCACCGGCCCAAAATCACATTCATGAACGGCATAAACAATTAAGGAAGGAGACTGCAAACACAACACGAAAAAGACATTAGCTAAAGATCAGGAATGTGCATTAAGCGTTAAATAAATCACGACTAGACAGCGCCATTTTAACCTAACGCCCGACGTCCGTCTACATATAATAAAACACAACTGCCGGTCATCGCGCTCACAACAGAAAGACAACATCAGCAATATGATATCGCACAAAACAACATTTGCCTCTGCCCCGCTATACCTTTTCTACCTGGGCCTGCTTAAGAAAGGCTGATGGCGACATGCCGGTAACTTGTCTGAAAGCCCGGTTGAAACTTGATGCACTGCGGTATCCCAGACTTTCATATATTCCCTGAATAGTGATGTTGCCATAACGCTCCGTGTCGCCCAGTCTGATACATGCCTCACGCACACGGCACTCATTAAGGATAGTCTTAAAGTTTTTACCATAAAAACTGTTTATCACCCACGACACATATTTCATATTAGAGCCTACCAGCTGCGACAAGGTGCCCAAACTGAATTCGGGTTCTGATATAACTGCAACATCATTAAATGCCTGTTCTATTTTCTCATATAAAGCTTCGGCCTGCTCACGGCTCATAAGGCACTGCTCTTCAACAGCAGAATCAGTTTCTGATAGTTGTACACGTGCAGCAGCCTCTACAGTCAACAACACCGACTCTACGGGCATACAATCACCAGGAAGCATGTAACAGTCGGAAGCAACAGCCTTTTCAGGCAAAGCACCCTTAGTTTTTGCCTGTCTGCGGTAAGCATACCACACCGCACCAGACACAGCAAACATAACAACAACAAGAAGAATAAGCAGGAACATCGCATCCGACTGCCGTGTAACTATACCGTTCAGCATCGTTATACGCTCGCCGGCCACACTGTCGCGATAAACGTCAAGACGGTTGCGCACCATATAGAAACGTTTAGGATTAAATACAGAATCAGTAAGAGCCAGCGCCTTAGAATGATACAAGGCATATTGGTCAGCCTGCCCAAGTCCCTTGCAGGCTCCTGCCATAATATTATACGCATTAATCTTTAGGTCGTCGTCGCCAAGTCTTCCCGACAGGCTCATGCACATCTCGCCATATTTACGTGCCTCAGAATACCGGCCAAGCCTGACAAGCACATTGCCTATCTCGCTATACTGAATAAGTGAATACAACTCAGCCATGCCGCGTCTCTTAGCCATGTCCAACAGTCTGTGATGCATCTGCAAGGCCTCATTGAATCTCCCTCCGGCCTGCATGATGCGTGCCTTATTATAAAGAAGATAATAGTCGTTCTCGTCCCGGTCATTCATAGCGACCTTCTCTTCAAGGGCATAATATTTCTCCGCGCTCTTAACATCGCCCAACCGGCAGCACGTACTTACAATGTTTGAAAGGAAGCGGGCATTCATATTCTCATTGTTGCACATCCGGGCAACCTCGTATCCCTCAAGCAGATAAGCCAGACTGCTGCTGTAGTCGTTGAAGCAATTGTATATGTTGCTTATATATCCGGTGCATATCATGAGCGACAGACTGTCCTTCTCGTCGCGTGCAACCTTCAGGCCAGTTATGAATCCTTCGAGAGCATCAAAATATTCGCCTGAATAATAATCCTTCTGCGCCGTCTCTGCAATCTCTGCAGCACGGCTGTTTCCGGCAGCAAGGCTACCGGAACAAGGAATAATCAGCAGCAAGGCAGCTGCAATGACGGCGATAATATTCATAACTGAGACTTTTTGTATCGGCAAATATAAGAATTATAATCAAAATCCGGGCATACGCAGGCAAATTTAAAGCATTTCTTTTGTTATTTCATGAAATAGCAAACATTTGGAGCATCCGGCTATTGCACAAAAACATTATTAGGCGTATATTTGCGAAAGACCTCTACGTCAGCCACTATATATGAAACAAGTATTACTTTTGTTTTTAGATAACTTTATTATGTATAACCCTTAAAACCATCTGTCATGAAAAAAAGAATAATACTCCTTACTGCAGTAATAATATTCATAGCGGGCATGACACGCGCCCAATGGACAACCGACTTAGGCAAGAACACTCAGATTACGCCGACAGGACTGGCCTTTGACGAAAACGAAGTGGCCACGAACAAGGACGGAGTAACCTATGTCTTCTTCATCACAAACATGAACGGAACCCTGGGCATGCGCCTGCAAATAATAGATAAAGACGGCAACAAGGTTATGGAGAGGGGCGGAAAAATAATCTCACAGGAAGCCAACAAAGTGTGGTCGGCCTACAACCAGCATCTGGCTCTCGACAAAGGCGGACAGGCGTTTGTCGGCGTGCAGGACTTCAGAACTGCTCCTGACAGCAAGCTGAATACATACACCATATATAAATATGCGCCAGACGGCCGGCAGCTATGGGACGGAACCGTGCTCAACAGCGGCAAGGGTTTTGCCACACAGGTCGGACTAAGCATGTGTGCGCTCGACGACGGCGGATGCATATGCGCCTACATGTATCGCGACGACAACGCACAAAAAGACTGCATAGCCATTGAAAGACTCGACAAGGACGGCAACTCTATATGGCAGAAAACAGCCGTGGAGACTACCTACAAGAGCACCCCCTACCCCTTTGTGACAAAAAGCGACGGCGACAACGCCCTTCTTACCTATATATATGAGAGCAGTTCGCTGAAGACCAAGCTCATTGACGGCAACGGGGAAAGCCTTACGGAAGAGGACGAGACGGTGTTCAACGGCGGACTGGCATCGCCTAAGCCATGGGAAGTGCTAAAGATTGTGCCCGGACCCGACAACGGAGCACTGATAACATGCATGGACGCAAATTTCAACAGTGCGTTTGTCTATGTCAGGAGTAACGGAAAAACGGCTTTCGACGGCAAGCCCGGAGGCATAATCCTCAACGACGGCAACTATGGCGGAGCACAGCCAGCCGTGGCATACATCAGCAGCGACAACACCTTCGCTTGCGCATACCAGCAGTTTGACAAAAACAACTCAAACACTCAGGGACTCTACATGAAAAGATACACCACCGACGGACAGGCACTGCCGGAAGGCAACATAGAGGTGGCCGCCATGCAGAACGGCGACATGTACTCGTTCTACAGCGTGCAGGACGACGGCAACGGCAACGCTGCCCTGTTCTATCAGAAACTCGACGGCGCAACAAAGGCGGTGAACTCACTGCTCGACATATATGATGCCGGCGGCAAGAAGACCTGCGGAACAATTCAGTTTACAGAGACTCCGACAAAGAAAGTCAACCTGAAATCATCGGCCATGATAAACGGAGAATACTTCCTGACAAGCTGGGACGAGGAGCGCAACGGCACCACCTCAATATTCATGCAGAAGGTTACACCCGAAACTGGCACCGGCATAGACGCAGCCACGACCGACGAAGACGGCAGCCCTGTCAGCGAAGAGATATTCAGCATAACGGGAAGCAAGGTGAGCAAGGCCGGCAGAGGCGTAAACATAATACGCACCACACTAAGCAACGGAAAGACAACCGCCAGAAAGGTTGTCGTGAGATAAACGAGAACAAGAATAAAATTGTATGACCCTAAAAACGATTTAACCATGAAAAGAGCTTTACTACTTACAGTCTGCATGGCAGCAATCGCGGCCATATCACAGGCGCAACAGACCACAGTGAATGTTGAGACGGCAGGCACTCTGTCGGAACAGATAGGCAACGACAAATACACCATCACATCGCTCAAGATAACCGGAAACCTGAACGGCACCGACTTCATATTGCTGCGCGACATGGCAGGCATCGACCTCGACAACGTGCCCACTGAAGGCAAGTTGGCAACGCTCGACCTGAGCGAGGCTAAGGTTGTGGCAGGAGGCGAAGCCTACTACACCGACTATGCGAACAACAAGGAATTTTATACCAGCGACAACGAGATGGGCAACTGCATATTCTACAGCTGCGACAAGCTGGAAAGCCTTAGCCTTCCGGCAGGAACAACGGTTGTGGGCGACAGCGCATTCATGAGATGCACCGCCCTGAGCGAGATAACACTGCCCGACGGTCTGAAAGAGATACGCAGCTACGCCTTTTCAGAGACGCAGATTGCATCGTTCAGCTTTGTCAACGGCATCATGCCGGCCAAAGGAATGTTCAGAAACTGCGGCAAGCTGACTTCGGTAACTCTTCCTGAAGAATGCGAGGAGATACCGGCAAACGCCTTCTCGGGCACGGCAATAACAGAAATAACGCTGCCGAAAAATCTCGTAAAAATAGGCAAAGAGGCATTCAGCAGCTGCATGCTGACCAGCCTCGAATGTCCGGCAACGCTGGAAGAGATAGACGAGTCGGCGTTCTTTATGTGCAGCAGTCTTGCATCAGTCAGTCTGAACGACGGCCTGCAGAGCATAGAGGGTTCGGCATTCTCTTACTGCGACAAGCTCGAAACCATAGAGATACCTAACTCTGTTACCGAGCTGGAGGGATGCTTCTCCAACTGCACGGCACTAAAATCTGCAGTTCTGCCCGAAGGTCTGACAGCCATACCCGACTATATGTTCGACAGATGCTCCAACCTTGAAAGCGTGAACATACCTGAAGGAGTGAAGACAATAGGCGACAACGCATTCCAGAACAACATGAGACTGCTCGACGTAGTGTTCCCGGAAGGTCTTGAGAGCATAGGCGAAAATGCCTTTTCGAGCTGCTACACAATGGAGAACATCAACCTGCCCGAAACCGTAAAGACCATAGGCGAAGGGGCATTCGACGGATGCGAGGGCGTGGTAGTGATGTCTCTGCCCGGCTCTATCACCACGATACCGCGTAACGCGTTCTCTTACATGGTGTATCTTGAGGAGCTGACAATAGGCGAAGGAACGAAGACTATCGACCAGATGGCATTCATCAACTGCGAAAGCCTGACGAAGCTGACGCTGCCGTCTACGCTCGAGTCGATAGGCTATGCGGCATTTGCCTACAACATGCTGACAGAAGTAGACTGCAAGGCCGTCACACCGCCGGCATGCGACAACACGTCATTTGCCGGATGGGACAGCGACGTGCCGCAGGACTGCCTGCTGTATGTGCCGCAAGGAGCCAAGGCCGAATATGAAAAGGCCGACGTATGGAAGGAGTTTATGATAAAGGAGAGCGAGACGTCGGGCATAGAAAGCGAGACAGCAGCCGGCGCAACAGAGACGGCACGCTACGGCATTGACGGAAGGAAACTGGCAAAACCCGCACGCGGAATAAACATAATACGCATGAGCGACGGAACAGCCAGGAAGGTAATCAACCGCTGACACCTACAATAAAAGTCCTTATATATCACGCAGGGCCGCATATCCCCATTGTCAGGATATGCGGCCCGTCATTTATACTAACGTATGTATTATATGCTACACCGGCCTCCTACTCGCCTGCCTTATACTTGGCAGCCTGCTCCTTGATAAGGTCGAGGTCGTCAAAATAGTTGATGCGCATGGCCTCGCGCACGTCGTGCAGAGTCTGCGCTGCCACCTCGCGGGCAGCCTCTGAGCCTTTCTTCAGGATGTTGTAAACCTCCGGGATGTCCTGTTCAAACTCATGGCGACGCTGACGGATAGGCTCAAGCTGGCGGTCGAGCACCTTTATGAGGAACTTCTTGCACTTCATGTCGCCCAGTCCGCCGCGGCGGTAGTGGTCTTTCAGCTCGTCGAGGCTCTTATACTCAGGCCAGAATTCGGCAAAGTCGTCGGGCGTGCTGAACGCCTCGAGGTATGTAAACACCGTGTTGCCCTCCACCTTTCCGGGGTCTTCCACGCGCAGGTGTCCCGGGTCGGTGTACATGCTCTTCACCTTCTGCTGCATGTCCTTGGGCGTGTCAGACAGATAGATGCAGTTGCCGAGGCTCTTGCTCATCTTGGCCTTGCCGTCGGTTCCCGGCAGGCGGCAGCACACCGAGTTGGTGGGCAGCATTATCTTAGGCTCAACAAGCACGTCGCCGTATATATTGTTGAAGCGCTTCACTATCTCGCGCGTCTGCTCGAGCATAGGCTCCTGGTCTTCGCCGGCAGGCACCGTAGTGGCCTTGAAGGCCGTTATGTCGGCAGCCTGGCTTATGGGATATGTGAAGAAGCCCACGGGGATGCTCGTCTCGAAGTTGCGCATCTGTATCTCGGTCTTCACCGTAGGGTTGCGCTGAAGGCGCGACACGGTGACAAGGTTCATGTAATACACCGTCAGCTCGGCCAGCTCGGGTATCATCGACTGCACAAAGAGCGTAACCTTTTCGGGGTCGAGTCCTGCCGAAAGATAGTCGAGAGCCACCTCGATGATGTTCTGTCTGACCTTTTCGGGGTTGTCGGCATTGTCGGTAAGCGCCTGAACATCGGCAATGAACACAAACATGCGGTCGAAGTCGCCTTCATTCTGCAGCTCCACCCTGCGGCGCAACGAGCCAACATAGTGGCCCAAATGAAGCTTTCCGGTAGGGCGGTCGCCGGTAAGTATTATCTTTCCCATTGTCTATTTTTCTTTTTTATTGCTATTTATAAAGTGCAAACTTACACATTTTTTCTGAAAATCAGCTATTTAACACGAAAAACTTGGCAAGCACGGCTGCAATATGTGCGATTAGGATGCACGGCCGGAGCGATTGAGCTGCTGTCTTGACAAATGCAACATAAAACAAGGACAAGGCTTACACATTGATTTGGCGTGAGGCTCTCATTCTGCGGTTTTCAGAAAATAAAATACTTTATGCGCAAATATTGCTTGAAAATGTGTGCAAAGAGAAAGCACATTATTACAGCGTTTTATGGGGCAAAGTGGCAAATGTGTGCAATACCGGGCGGCAGGCTAAAATGTAAAACACGGCAAACGGCAATGCAAAACGTAGTCTTTTAGCAAACAGAAGACGGCCTTTGAGCATACAAAACCCTGCCTTTTACGCACTGGAAAAGGCAGGGTTTTGGTGCGAATACGCTATAAGCGCCGCACCACACGCCCCATTCGGCACAACATCAGCCATGGTCAGGAGATGCATTGCGGCTGTTTCAGCTATTTTTCTGAACATAATGCAGATGACACTATGAAAGGGTTGCGACGCAATGAGATGACATAACAACACGGCACCGGCACTGGCCTCAGGCACAAGCCACGGCACATCAGGCCGGCATCAGGCTACGGACGAGCCAAGATCGCTGCCGGCAGGACGCTGGAAGATGCGCAGGCCGAACTCTGACGCCATAACGACGGCATAGTCGAGCACCTCACCCTGAAACAGCTCGAAGGGTTTCCAGTCGGGGAACACCGAGAAGCAGTAAAGCTCGAGAGGCAGGCCCTCGGGCGTGGGCTGAAGCATGCGTGCCATTATCATAAGGTCTTTGTTGACGTTGGGGTGGCGCGACATGAAGTCCATCATAAAGTTGCGGTACACCTGCGTGTTGGCAACGGGCCTGTCAGCAGAGTCATACTGGCCTTTGACTATATATCCTTTCTCTTCGTAGCTGCGCAGTTCGTCAGGCGAACAGAAGTGTACGGTGTTGGCGTCGATGTTGACCGACAGCTTCAGTCGGCGTCCGCCCGCCTCGCGCATGCCGCGCCAGTTCTGGAACGAGTCGCTCACGAGCAGATAAGGCGGTATGGTGGTGATGGTCTTGTCGAAGTTCTGCACCTTGACAGTGGTGAGCGACACTTCCCTTACATATCCGTTGGCACCATACTTGTTCATGGTTATCCAGTCGCCCGGACGCAGCATATCGTTGGCCGTAAGCTGCACGCCGGCCACAAGACCGAGGATGGTGTCCTTGAAAATCAGCATGATGATGGCAGCAGAAGCGCCAAGACCGGCAAGCACGGTGCCGGCACTCTTGTTGACGATGATGCTCACCACGAGGATGAAGCCCACCACAACGGCCATGAGGTTGAACATCTGATATAGGCCCTTCAGCGGCCGGTTGCGCAGCTTCTGGTGCTCGCTGGATATCTCGTAGAGCGAATGAAGAAACTCGCTTATAAAGAACAGCGACACCACCACGAGGTAGATGTTGCAGGCCTTGAGCAGCACGGGCAGCACACTGCTGTCGGCAGCAAAGGCAAACGGCAACAGGACATACCACAACACGGGAGGTATGATGCGGCGGAAGGCTTTCATCACACGGTCGTTGAACAGATAGTCGTCCCATGTGGCCTTGGTGCGCTCGGTAAGCTTCTGCACAGCCGGCATGACAACATAGCGGAACAACGCCGTGCAGAGATACGAAACAAGACCTATGGCAAACAGGGCCGTGAGCGGATATACCCACGACAAAACGCTCTCGGACACACCGGCTGTGTGGCGGAGAAAACTTAATATATAATCATCTAATCTATCCATCTGACTTTTCAGTATATCTTCAATTTGGCACAAATTTAAGAAATAACGCCGAAATAAACGAACAAAAGTATGTCTAGATTATACTGCGGGAACATATATAAAGGAATATGGCACCTAAGATATAAACAAAAAGCAAAAAATATTGACAAGATTGCGGAAAAAGTAGTAAGTTTGCCTGACTGAAAGAAAATACAAAATGAAAATCATCAAATTCTTAAAAGACTGGACGCTTATCATCGCCATCATTACCGGCATTGCTGCCTATTTTGTCTACACGGCAATACCCGCACTGCAACCTACTCACCACTTTGCCCTCAAAGCCATAGAGCTGCTGCAGCCCATGCTGATATTTGCCATGCTGTTTATCACTTTCTGCAAGGTGAACCCCAAGAAGCTCCGCCTGTGCAAGTGGCATCCGTGGCTGCTGCTCTTCCAGGCCGGCACGTTCACAGCCATAGCCGTGGCGCTTATGCTCATGCCGCACAGCGGACTGCGCATTGTGCTCGAGGGCGCCATGATATGTCTGATATGTCCTACGGCCACGGCCGGTGCGGTGATAACAAAAAAGCTTGGCGGAAATGTGAACCACATAACCACATACACCATACTGATAAACATCATTACGGCGGCATTCATACCGGCACTTGTGCCGTATGTACATCCCAATCCTGAGCTCGGCATACTTAACTCGGCAATGCTGATACTCGGCAAGGTGTTCCCGTTGTTGCTTCTACCCCTGCTGGCTGCCATCCTGCTGAGATATCTTTCGCCAAGACTCCACTTCACGATATCACACTACAGCGACCTGAGCTTCTATCTTTGGGCAGTTGCGCTTACGCTGGCCATGACCGTCACGACACGCACCATTGTTCATGCCGACGTGGCCATTGCCACCGAACTCGGCCTAGTGGCAGCATCGCTTATCAGCTGTCTGCTCCAATTCTGGCTCGGACGCAAGGTCGGTGCGTTATACAACGACAAGATTACGGCAGGACAGTCGCTTGGACAAAAGAACACCGTGCTGGCAATATGGATGGGATACACCTTCTTCACACCGATAACGGCAGTAGCAGGCGGCTTCTACAGCATATGGCACAACGTGATAAACTCTTATCAGCTTTATCAGCACAGAAAGCTGGAAGAGAGCAAGAATGAAAACAAGTGACGGCCGGCTGCATCCGGATAAAACCTAAGAAATATCAGTAACACACCTTTATAGACTTTAACCAGCCTATTCTTTCATCAACATTTTGCCGGTTCGGGATTATCTTATATTAGCTATCCCGAACCGGCAAAATGCATATTAAGGCACATCGCAGATACGTTACGAAACCCCAAATCATTAAGCATATAAGACTTATTCCGCCTGGTTCATTGCAGTCTTATCCGTCTTTCTTTTTTCTGTTGCTACCGTGCAGTCAACATATTCCTTAGGCAATCCGGTCATGGCAGCAAATAACAAAAGACAAAAAGGCAGGAACATAATGGCAAATTCGAGTTAAGCCAAAATCGGTTATTAAGATTCGCTCAATAGAAACAAAAAGAGGGGCCGAAGGCATGAATGCACGAAATAGATAAAGCCAAGTGCTGTATAATGGCAGATTTGGGTTAAGCCATCAAACATACGGCAATGCACTCAAGGACAGGCCAAATATAATAAAACAATAATGGCCATCAGAAAATTATCAGAAGCCTCATACACAGCCCAAATATTTTCTAATGGCCAAAATCTTATTCTACTCTGAATTCTTAAAACTCAGAATTATTCAATTACTGCTTCACAACAACCTTTCTTGTTGTTCCGTCAGACATCTTAACGATATTGATGCCCTTTGCAGGAGCGCTGAGCTGCACGCCGTCAATAGTATAGCGGGCAACTTCCTTAACTTCCTTCTCTGAAGGATCAACAACGTTGATACCTGTACCAAATGTACCAACGGCTCTCTCTGCAGCATTTACAATCTCACCAGTCTCTGTGTTGATAAGCATTGCTACAACCTTCAGCTTTGACTTATCCTGCAAGAGGTTGAACTTGCTGGCAGAAGTAACGCCATTAGAGAGATCGAAAGTTGTTTCATGACGCTGAACTGCATCTGCTACAAGGGGAGCAGCTATTGAACCCTTGATACCTTCAGCTACATCCTTGGCCATAATGGCTACATGATCGTAAACCATATCCTTTATCTGCTCACCTTTTTGTGTATACTCGTAAATATAAGGCTCATTCTCAGCACCAGTAGCTCCAGAATAATAGTTAGTCTGCCACCAGTTGCTCTCGCTGCCCTGCAAACCGTCAGCAAGCAGAACATAAGCCAAAGCATAAGGAGCATTATTGCTGCTGTAGAAGAACTGTACGTCGGTGATTACATTTATTTCAGTCTGGCTTTCGTTCCACTCCGGCCATACAGACATTTCAGCTTCTGTCAAAGTAAGACTTGCTTCAAAATCGTCAAGTACGCCAAGCAGTTGACTCTGTGATGTGCCGAAATATGGGTCAATAGAAGGACCTCTATTGATAAATGCAGATGGGTAACCCTGAACCGTTGCCATGACAGAATTATAGTCAGTAATTCTCATCGGGTCGTCATAGTTCATCTTTCCGTGTACGGCAATACCGATGAACGACTCAGGATATTTGTCTGCCAATGCAGCCATACCTGCATATCCGCGAGTACAATATCCACAACCTGTAGCTGTAAATTCCTCTACAACAGATCTGCGCTTAATAGCATTTGTGAGAACAATCAAAGAACCTTTGCATGTAGCATTGGCTGTTTCGTTGGGCTGTCCGTTTACCTTAGTAATTACAATCTCTTTTTCTTCCTCTTTTGCCTCATTGCCGGCTGTCAATGGGATGTTTATCACACCATTATTGTTAAATTCAACATTATCCAGGTTTACAGTGTTTTCTGCAGATGTCTCTCCAGTTGCAACATCCTTAACTGTATAAGAAACAGAAGTCATTGGTGTTACACCATCATTTTTGATCATTGCAGAAATATTAACATTACCGTTTTTCATTGTTATTACTCGACCTATATTGTCTGAAACAAATGAAGCGGCATTACCGAGGAAATTGTCACCTGACATTGAAACTAATGTCAACAAGTTTCCAAAACCATAGCTTGCCATGTTGTCCCATTTGCCCTGCAGACAAACGTATCCTCCGTATTCATCACAATAGCTAGAACCATCAAAGGCAATAGGATATTGACCGGCCTGTGAAGTGAGTGATGTAACATCAAACGAATAACCGACATAACAGCCCTCTGCAGGAATTGTATAGTTTTCAACTGTTACGATTTCAGGATTTCCGTCAACACTAATTGAAGTTGTAGGAGTGATGTCTTTAAAAAACTCACAGTCTGAAGAAGTGATGCTACTTGGCAGTTCTTTTGCGATCCAGCACTTTACATTATCTACAACTTTATGGTCAATAAGGTAAAAGCCCACCTGATCAATTTTATTACCCGCGAACTTTCCTGGAACAAAAATCGCACAATCATAATGATCTGTACCTGCTCCTACACCAACATAGGTATCTCCCTGAGCATAAGTGAAAACCACTCCCTCGGCAGCAGCACGAGTCGGTGCCATTTTCTCAATCTTATTATACTTGAGTCCTAAACCGGCCTCATTCCGCTGAAATGCCTGTGCATTTGCTATACAGCAAAACGCAACAAAAGCGGTTACCAAAGAAAGTAATCTTTTAATCATAACGCAATTATTTTAAATTAAACATCAATAATTCAATAATTATATAAATCAAAATTGATATAAGGCTGACATTACTCAAAACATCCAACAGCTTTACATTATAATATTGGGAATAGCCATACTGCTATCCATCTAGAATAAAGTATATATCTGCTGTGTTATTTTTCATAAGCCTTTAATTTAAACATCCAAAGATTTTGGTTTGCAATAAACGCAAGACCATCTCTTTCAGAGATTAACAAGGATTTCAATAATATTTTTAATTCCACAAATATATGAAATTTTATAATGCAAACAAATTTTTTAAAAGAAAATAAATAAATTTCTTTAATTTGGATATAACATATAAGCAAACGA
>NZ_LFQU01000024.1 GCF_001275135.1 Xylanibacter rarus
GGATCCGTATCCGCGGTCAGCGCTCGCTCAACGCCAGCAACGACCCGCTGATTGTGCTCGACGGTATTCCGTTCATGGGTCAGCTCTCTGATATCAATCCGGGCGACATCAAGTCGATGGATATTCTGAAGGACGCTTCGGCAACAGCCATCTATGGTAGCCGCGGTGCCAACGGTGTTATCCTCATCACAACCGTAAAGGGTATGCAGGGCTCACCTGCCAAGGTAAGCTACAACGCATACATCGGTTTCAAGACCGTGTTCCACAAATATCCTATGATGAACGGAAAGAAATATGCCGAGATGCGTAAGTATGCCGGCCTGTATACAAACTCTCTCGACGAGAGCGACGACACAGACACCGACTGGCAGGATCTGTTCTACCGCACAGGTATCACCCACAGCCACGACGTAAGCATACAGGGCGGAACTCAGGGCGGAAGCTACAGCTTCGGCGCAGGCTACTATCACGACGAGGCTGTCATCCCGACACAGGGCTACGACCGTATATCTATCAGAGGTAACTTCGACCAGAGCGTGGGCAAGTATTTCCGCTTCGGTCTTTCTACCAACACCAGCTACCGCGAGACAAAGGGCAGCAACATCAGCATCTACAACGTGCTGTCTATGAGCCCTCTTGCATCTCCTTATGATGAGAACGGCAACCTGAAGCGCACGGTGCGCATGCCTCTCGATGAGACATTCGTGCTGACAAAGAGCGTAGCTGAAGACCTTAAGGACGTATGGCTCAACGAGGACAAGGGTCTTGGTTCATACAACACCATGTTCGCTGAAGTTAAATGTCCGTGGATCGAGGGCCTGAGCTATCGCGTAAACGTAGGTTTGAACTACCGTACAGCAAAGAACGGTGTGTTCACAGGCACAGGTGTAAACAACACCAACCCCGACGCCATCAACAGTGCTTCTGTACAGCAGGACGTAACAAGAAACTGGGTTGTTGAAAACCTCTTGACTTACGACCGCACATTTGCTGAGAAGCACCACGTTAACTTCACAGGCCTCTACTCTGCCGAGCAGACTACATTCGAGCGTACATACATGTCAGGCCGCGGCATCCCGGCTGAATACTTCCAGTATTACAACATCGGTTCTGCAACAGACGAGGTTTCTGTCAATCCCAACAACCAGAACTACTGGCAGAGCGGACTTATGTCATGGATGGGCCGTATCATGTATACATACGACAACAAGTATATGATTTCTGCCGCAGTACGTGCCGACGCTTCTTCACGTCTGGCCAAAGGTCATCAGTGGCACACATATCCTGCCGTATCAGTAGGTTGGAACATCTCACGCGAGAAGTTCATGCAGAAGTTCGACTGGCTCGACAACCTGAAGCTGCGCGTTGGTTATGGTGAAACATCTAACCAGAGTATCGACCCGTATTCTACACTCGGCGCACTCAGCACACGTCCTTACAACTTCGGTCCTGCAAGCACAGGATTCCTCCGCGGATACTATGTTTCTACACTGCCTAACGAGGAACTCGGATGGGAGTATTCATCTACATGGAACTTCGGTCTTGACTTCTCACTCTTCGGCGGCCGACTCAGCGGTACGATGGAGTACTACGTACAGAACACCAACGACCTTCTGCTGAGCGTATCTCTGCCGGCAACATCAGGTGTGGGCAGCTATATGGCCAACATCGGTAAGACACGCAACAAGGGATTCGAAATGAGCTTGAACGGTGTCATCATCGACAACAAGAACGGATGGACATGGGATGCAGGCGTAAACTTCTACGTAAACCACAACGAACTTGTTGAACTTGCTTCAGGTGCAACTGAAGATGTTGGCAACCGCTGGTTCGTAGGTCATCCTATCGACGTTATCTACGACTACAAGAAGATTGGCTTGTGGCAGGAAGGCGACCCGTATCTCAACATTCTTGAACCGGGCGGAAACGTAGGTATGATCAAGGTTGAATATACTGGCGACTACAACGAGGACGGAACTCCTACACGTCAGATCAACCAGGAAGACATGCAGGTTATCGACATGGAACCTGACCTCATCGGTGGTTTCAACACAACAGTAGGCTACAAAGGCTTCGACTTCACTGTAATCGGTGCATTCCAGATTGGCGGTACACTCATCAGTACACTCCACTCTTCTAACGGTTACCTCAACATGTTGTCAGGACGTCGCGGACAGATCGACGTTGACTACTGGACAGAGGACAACACTGACGCAAAATACCCGAAACCGGGTGGTATAATGTCAAGCGACAATCCTAAGTACGGAAGCACACTCGGATACTTCGATGCAGGCTATCTGAAAGTACGTGCCATCACTCTCGGCTACGACTTCGCCAAGCTGAAGGCTGTCAAGAACTTCGGCATCAGCAAGCTGCGTGCTTACTTCACAGTGCAGAATCCGTTCGTACTGTTCTCTCCGTTCACAAACGAGTGCGGTCTTGACCCGGAGACAAATACCATGAGTAACGATAACAGCACTATGGCTGTAACAATGGAAGGCTACACAGGCTCACACAAACTTCCGGTTGTCGGCTATAACACTCCTGCCACACGTAATTTCTTATTTGGTATAAATCTGACTTTCTAAAAAACAAATAACCATGAATACGCTTTTAATAAAAATAAGGAACCTCGGAATAGCATCGTTAGGATTACTGATGCTCGGTTCATGCTCTGATATCCTTGACGAGCAGCCTCGTACTAAGTACGATCCAAGTTTCTTCGGAACAGAAGAAGGAATAGAAGGCGGTCTGACCGCACTCTATTCACATCTGAGAGACACATACGGATACGCTTACTACTACAACATCTGCGAAACAGGTACCGACGAATACACCTACGGCCACGACGCTGACGGCAACTTCAAGGATGCCGACCTCTCAGGAGTGGGCTCACTGACATCACAGTCATGCCGCGCAGACGCTTTGTGGAACAACGTGTTCACATACATCAACTCTGCCAGCGGCATCATCGAGAACGGTATGGCTTCAGGCATGGACGAAAGCCTTATCAGCGAGGCAAGATTCTTCCGTGCATTCGACTACTTCCGCCTCGTTCAGACATTCGGCGGTGTGCCACTCGACCTCGGAGCAGGCGAACTTAAGTTCAACACATCTCCTTCTCGCGTTTCAAAGCGCAACACAGTGCCTGAGGTTTACACAAAGGCCATATTCCCCGACCTCATCACAGCAGTAACCAATCTGCCGGAAACAGGACGCGTAACTGGCGGACTTACAAAGACTGCTGCACGTCTGGTGCTGGCTCAGGCTTATCTTACATACGGATGGTGGCTTGAGAATCCAAAAGACATCCCGACATACCCCGTATGCGACCGCGTTGACCCGGACGGCCACGACGCACAGTGGTATTTCCAGAAGGCTTACGACATTGCACTCGAGGGAATACAGAACCCTGGCCCGTTTGCACTGCAGCCAACATTCTATGACGTAAACGTAGGTTCAAACGACCGCAACAACGAAATGCTGCTCTATGCTGACCACACTGAAAACAGCGAAGAGTTCAACGGCGGTTCGCTCAGCTACGGAAGCGGAAGCGCTCCTGACAACTTTGCAGGCTGGATGGTTACATGGAACTATCCTAACATGACAGCCAAAAGAGCAGACAACGGTGCTTCATTTACTCCTGTACTCCGCGCTGCAACTCAAGACCTCGGACGCCCATGGACACGTATGGCTCCTACACAGGAAGTGTTTAAGAATATCTTTGCCGACAAGACTCATGACTCTCGTTACGACGGTACATTTACAACCGTATTGCGCGCTAACTGGAATCTCGACCAGGCAAACTACGGAACACTTACTCAAGCCTATAATGCCAACGGACTTCCTATCAGCGTAGGCGATGCAGTACTCTCATTCATCGACAATGACGATCCTAACATCGAATATGTAAACGAAAACTCTGTCGGTGGCGGCATATTGCCGGGACGCGCTGACTATGTAGTTGGTCCTTCAGCCATAAGTCGTCTGAAATATCCTATTCTGTGGAAACTTGGTCCGTATCGCACAGACAACAACGGAACAGTTGGTCAGCCTAATGCAGCCAGCACACGTCCGTTCCCGATTCTGAAGTTCTCTGAGCTCTACTTCGCAGCAGCAGAGGCAGCAGTTAAGGGTGCAGCAACACAGCCGGGCTATTCAGCACGCGACCTGATAAACGTTATCCGTGCACGTGCAGGTAAATGGAGCTTCAGCAATGCAAAGAACGACTATTATGTAGCCGACTTCAGCAAAGAGATGACAGATGCCACTCCGCAGGAGATCACAATCGACTACATTCTCGATGAGCTGAGCCGCGAATACTTCGGCGAAGGTCACCGCTGGTTCGACCTCGTTCGTACACAGACATGGGCTGAGCGCGCTGGCACTTATACAATCGCCGGCATGAACGCTACAGACGTTACACCACAGACATATACAAGAACCATCAATAAGGAGCACTATCTTCGTCCTATTCCACAGAGCCAGCTCGACGCTATGGAAATGACAGAAGAAGAGAAGGCAGAATTCCAGAATCCTGGATATTGATGAGTATTTATCCCCAAATCTGCATGTAAGCACTACATAACAGGTAAAGTGTTTCTACAGGTTTTTATTTATGGTAAAGTTAGGAAGGAGATATGCCGTGTTGGCATATCTCCTTTTATTTTTCATTTCATCAGCAATATGCCGGCGCCCACGTTTACTGAAAGCTACAGATTAACCTATGGCAGGAAAAGCAGCCTGCAACAAACGAAACACAACAATCCATTCCGCCACAATGTAAACACAAAAGCATCTGTGATAATGAACCGTGCACATAGAAACATATAACACAAAAACTTTATCAACACAAAATATTATAATGGAGCCTTCAATGTCACTTTGCCTTGTTTATCAAAAAATGAAGTAGAAAAACATTATTAACGGCTAACACAATCACAAATAGGTCTCAAATAAATAGTACAAAACAGGCCATGGCACGTCTGTAAAATAATTATGAAACGTTTATTTATTACATTATTAATATTAACGGCAGGAATTATTGTTCCTGAATCGGTTTTAGCGCAACAGCGCTATCAAATCGGAGTGTGTGACTGGATGGTGCTGAAGCGCCAGAAACTGGGCGAGTTTAAGCTGGCCAAAGAACTGGGATGCGACGGCATAGAAATGGACATGGGAGGCCTGGGCATGCGCAACTCGTTCGACAACAAGATGCGCGACCCCAAGATGGTGAAACTCTTTAACCACACGGCCGACAGTTTCGGCATAAAGGTTGGAGCCGTTGCAATGTCCGGCTTCTACGGACAAAGTTTTGCAAAGAAAGAGAGTTGGCGCTGGCTGATACAAGACTGTCTCAACACGATGGACGCCATGGGAGCCAACGTGGCATTTCTGCCCCTTGGAGGATGCGGCAACAACTGGACCGACTCACTGCCGCTGCGCCAGCAGATAGTGTGGCGTCTGCACGAAATAGGCGAGATGGCCAAAGCTCGCGGCAAAGTGATCGGAATAGACACCCCGCTCGATGCAGAAGGCAACATAAAGCTGCTTGATGAGATAAATTCAGAAGGAATTAAGATATTCTACAAATTCCAGACAGCTATAGAAAACAAAAGAAACATAGCAAAAGAGATAGAAAAACTCGGCAAAGACCGCATCTGTGCCATACACGCAAGCAACACGGACGGTGTATGGCTCAGAAACGACAAGGCTGTGAACATGAAAAAGATAAAAAAGGCCCTCGACAAGGCAGGATGGTCTGGCTGGCTCTTTGTTGAGCGCAGCCGCGACGTAAATCAGGTTCGCAACGTAAAGAAAAACTATGGCGAAAATGTTAAATACTTAAAAGAGATAATGCAATGAAAAAAATTTTAACTATTTTTGTATCGCTTATAACATTCGGAACAAATTACGCTCAAACAATCCAGTTAAACTCTAACGGCCGCGACCAGAACTATGTTAACACCATTCTGGGAAGAGCGCAGAAAGTAACTGACGCACTGAACATAACCGGAACAGACAAGGGCGAACAAGTCAGAAACATTGTTGCAAACAGATATTTTATTCTTAATGACATTTACGAAGAAAGAGACAGCCTGAAGAAAGTTGCTTCTTCACTTGCCGGCGACGACAAGAAACTCGCACAGAACTTCGCAGAAAGTCAGAAAGACCAGAAACTTTACCGTTCACATGCAGGATTTATTGCCGACTTGTCTTTGTTCCTTGACGATGCTCAGATTGAGACAGTTAAGGACGTGATGACCTACAACGTCGTAAAGGTTACATACGACGCTCAGTGTGACATGATTCCTACTCTGAAAGATGAAGAGAAGAAGCAGATTCTGGCATGGCTTAAAGAAGCACGCGAATATGCCATCGATGCAGAAAGCTCTAAGAAGAAGCACGAAGCCTTCGGAAAATACAAAGGAAGAATCAACAACTACCTAAGCAAGCGCGGATATAATCTGCAGAAAGAGCGTGAGGAATGGGCTAAACGCGTTAAGGCACGCGGAGGCACACTGTAACGCATCTAAAAAACATTTATACCTCGAAGATATATAATGAAAAAATCTATTCTGATAAATATTCTGATTTCTGCAGCCGCAGCCACACCGGTCATGGCACAGCAGAATGGCATAACAGACACACGCAACAGCAAGTATGCCATAATAAACTCCACCCCTATAAGCGCCGTAAAATGGACAGGCGGCTTCTGGGGTGAGCGCTTTGGCGTGTTCAGCGGCACTTCGCTGCAGAGCATGTGGGAGACATGGAAGTCAGACAAAGGCCACAGTTACAACAACTTCATGATTGCAGCCGGCGAGAAGAAAGGCAAGCGTCATGGACCTCCGTTCCACGACGGCGACATGTATAAGTGGCTCGAGGCCGTAGCTGCGGTATATGCAGTCAACAAAGACCCTGAACTTGAAAAGATAATGGACCGCGTGATAGAGCTTATAGCAAAGGCCCAGCGTCCAGACGGCTATCTGCACACACCTGTGGTAATAGCTGAAATCAACAAGAAGGCACTTCAGGACGAAGAGAAAGAGAACGAGACCATTGGCACAAAAGTAGGCACAAGCAAGGACGGCCGCTTCGGCAATCCGCTCAACTTTGAGGCCTACAATCTGGGACATCTCATCACTGCCGGAATTATCCACCACCGCGCAACAGGCAAGACCACTCTGCTCGACTGCGCGATAAAGGCTGCCGACTGCCTGTATGACTTCTACATGAATCCGTCGGCCGACGCACTCGAGAAAGGAGTAATCTGCCCCTCACACTATATGGCCATAACCGAAATTTACCGTGAGACAGGCAATCCGAAATATCTCGAGCTGTCGAAACAGCTGATAAACATACGCGACAGCGTAAAGAACGGCACAGACGACAACCAGGACCGCATACCGTTCCGCCAGCAGTACAATGCCATGGGACATTCGGTCAGAGCCAACTATCTGTATGCCGGCGTTGCCGACCTTTATGTTGAGGACGGCGAGGCACAGCTGAAAAAAAACCTCGACTCAATATGGAACGACATCGTCTACCGCAAGATGTATATCAACGGAGCCTGCGGCGCACTGTATGACGGCACTTCGCCCGACGGTACTGAATATAAGCCAGACCTTATACAAAAAGTACACCAGAGCTACGGCCGCCCATATCAGCTGCCCCACTCTACCGCACACAACGAAACCTGCGCCAACATTGGCAACATGCTGCTCAACTGGCGTCTGTTCCAGAACACAGCAGACGCAAAATACACTGACCTGGTGGAAAACTGCCTGTTCAACAGCATTTTGTGCGGCATAAGTCTCGACGGTAAGAAATATTTCTACACCAACCCGCTGAGAATGTCAGATGAGCTGCCGTATAAGCTGCGCTGGCCCAAAGAGCGTACAGAATACATCAGCTGTTTCTGCTGTCCGCCGAACACGCTGCGCACACTCTGCGAGGCTCAGGACTATGCTTACAGCGTAGGCAAAAAAGAGATTTACGTCAATCTGTATGGCGCAAACACTCTCACGACAAAGCTTGACGGAATAGGCGAAATAACTCTAACACAGGAAACCGACTATCCGTGGAACGGAAGCATCGCCCTCAACGTGACAAAGCTGAAAGGCAAAAAAGATTTCATGCTGAAGCTGAGAATTCCGGCATGGTGCAATGACGCCAAGATAACAGTAAACGGCGAACCTGTCAACACTGACATCAAGAGCGAATCGTATGCAGCTGTTACACGCACATGGAAAAAAGGCGACGTTGTAAGACTCGAAATGCCTATGGAGACAAAGCTCGTTGAGGCAAATCCGCTGGTTGAAGAGTGCCGCGGCCAGGTGGCCGTACAGCGCGGACCTATTATATACTGTCTCGAGAGCAACGACCTCAACGGCGTTGACATTGACAACATAGCCATACCGGTAGACGCAAAGTTTGTGCCCGTAGAGACAAACATAGAAGGAAGCCGCATCATGGCGCTTGAGACAGAAGCCGTAAACCGCAGCGAGAAGTCATGGAACAACACTCTTTACAGAGAAGTGAGCAAAGACAAGAATAAAGTGAAAATACGCCTTATACCCTATTATGCATGGGGTAACAGAGGCAAGAGCGAAATGACAGTATGGATACCCGCAGAATATTAATAACACTAATATCCGCAGCTTTTGCCGGAATAAACATCTATGCGACCGACTTGATTGTCAAGCCGGGCGCATATGCTATAGAGAAAGCCTTGCAGCAGGCTAGAGAAGAAAGACGCCTGAACAACGCAAAGGACATAACCATACGCCTGGCGGAAGGCACATACAGCCTTAATCAGCCCATCATTGTAAGACCCGAAGACAACGGCACACGCATTGTTGCCGACGGCAATGTGACGATAAGCGGTGGCGTAAAGATAACCAACTGGCACAAACAAGGCAAGATGTACGTGGCCGACGTACCCGACTTCAACGGCCGTCCGCTAGAGTTCAGACAGATGTGGGTAAACGGCAAGAAAGCCATACGCGCACGTGACGTTGAAGACTTCAGCGACATGTTCAGAATAAGAAGTCTCGACAAGGCAAAAGAAACAATATATGTGCCGGCAAAGGCCGTAAAGAAAATAGTGAACGCCAAATATGCTGAAATGGTGCTTCACGAAATGTGGTGTGTGGCCAACCTGCGCATAAAGTCGGTTAAGATAGCCGGCGACAGCGCTGCCGTGACATTCCATCAGCCCGAAAGTCACATCCACTTCATGCACCCTTGGCCATCGCCAATGGTTACATCAGACGGGCGCAACTCGGCCTTCTACCTCACCAACGCTAAGGAACTGCTTGACAGCGAAGGCGAATGGTATCTCGATGCCAAAGCATCTAAGCTGTACTACATTCCCCGCAAAGGCGAAAACATGAACACGGCCGAGGTGATTGTGCCTGCAGTGGGAACTCTGTTGAAAGTGGAAGGCACGCCCGACAATCCCGTAAAAGACGTAACTTTTGAAGGCATAACATTTAGCTATGCAACATGGATGCGCCCGTCTATAAGCGGACACGCCCCACTTCAGGCCGGTATGTACATGACTGAGGCCTACAAGCTCAGACCGAAGATGATACGTCCCAACGGCGACCACAAGCTCGACAACCAGGGATGGGTGGGCCGTCCGGCAGCGGCAGTCAGCCTCAACTGTGCCGAAAACGTATCATTCACAAAGTGCAGCTTTGAGCACAATGCGTCAACAGGTCTCGACTATCATACATATATAAAAGGTGGAACCGTTGACCGCTGCAAGTTCAGCGACATGGGAGGCAACGGCATTTTGGCCGGAAGCTTCGGTCCGGAGGCTCACGAGGCCCATCTTCCTTATGATCCGTCAGACCGCAGGATTATATGCACAGACCTGAACATAACCAATAACCTCATAACAGACGTGTCGAACGAAGACTGGGGATGCGTGGGCATAGGTGCTGGTTTTGTGAAAGACATAAAGATATGCCATAACGAAATCAGCGAAGTGTCATACACAGGCATCAGCATGGGATGGGGCTGGAATCAGCAAGTATGCTCTATGTCTAACAACCTGATTAAAGGCAACCTCATCCATCATTATGCCAAGCACATGTATGATACAGCCGGAATCTACACTCTCGGCTCTCAGCCTCACTCGTTTATCGAAGAAAATGTGGTGAGAGACATCTACTCGCCGAGCTATGCACACGACCCGAACCACTGGTTCTATCTGTATACTGACGAAGGCTCTTCTTACATAACCGTAAGAAACAACTGGACTCCGAGCGAGAAATATCTGAAAAACGCCAACGGACCCGGCAACACATGGGAGAACAACGGCCCGAACGTGGCCGACAGCATAAAGGCAAATGCAGGTATTATGGCTGAATAACAGGCCATAATACCTTTAAACGAATTAATCAGTAAAACAAATAAACGAATCTATTTACAAATCTAATAATATGGGAAAAAGTAAAGGAAGCTTAAAAAGCACCATAGCCGTGTCGCTGACAAACTATCTCGACGCGGGAGCAATAGTGGCCGGAGCCAGCGGCCTGACGCTTTGGCAGAATTATCTCGACCTTAGCGAATCTCATTTAGGATGGCTCAACGCCATAAGCGCCAACTGCCTCGGTGCAGCAATAGGAGCAATTATTGGAGGATTTCTCGCAGACAAATACGGACGCAAAGCCATCTACACATATAACATGCTTGTGTATATGCTCGGCGTGGCAATAATCATGCTGGCCGTCAACTTCCCCATTCTGCTTTTAGGCTTTCTCGTAACAGGTATATCTGTCGGCGTAGGCGTACCGGCATCATGGACTTATATTTCAGAAAGTTCTGAGACGGCAAACCGCGGACGCAACATCTGCATATCACAGATGGCATGGGGCATCGGCCCTCTTATCATTCTTATCATCGGAACATTGCTGGCACCGGCAACAGGAGGAGCAGGCGACACCGGAGGAATGCTGTTTCCTTTTGTTGAATACGTGGCCAACCTCATAACAGGCGGCGAGGCACAGGGCGCGGCACTAAACGTGTTCAGTTCACGCATCGTGTTCGCATCTCTCTTCATCGTTGCATTCATAGCATGGCAGCTGCAACGCCGCCTCGACGAAAGTGCAGAATGGAAAGCTGCAAAGGCTGCTGAAGCAAAGGACGACACAAAGAAACACGGAGTGTTCTCTTCATTTGGCGAACTCTTCTCAAACAAGGTTTGCGTGCGTTCTATGCTGTTCTTGGCAGGAATGTATCTCACATGGAACCTTGTATGTTCTGTCATGGGTTTCTTCCAGCCGCACATATATGAGACGGCAGGCGGTCTAAGCAATGAGATGGCAAACATGTTTGCTGCCGGACAGTGGGTGGTCATCATCATCATGACATTTGTCTGCTCGCTGATTATCGACCGTGTCAACCAGCGCATGCTCTTTGCAATAGGCGTAAGCATGGGTGTTTTGGCTTGGTTGATTATTGTAACTATAGGCATCACCAGCATGACAGGTCTCGTTGTGTTCACACTTTTGTGGGCAATCCAGGCCGGAATATCCGTACAGACATTCTATGCTCTATGGGCATCAGAGCTGTTCCCTGCCAAATACAGGGCAGCGGCACAGGGCATCATGTTCTTCATCGTAAGAGGCGTATCAGCCGTATGGGGACTCTACTTTGTTCACATCTACGGCAAGAACGGCGAAGGCTTCACCATCGCAGGATATATAATGATGGCATTCTTCATAATATCCCTCATCATAGGCACGGTATGGGCACCTAAGACACAGGGCAAAACACTTGAACAAATAACAAAAGAAAGATATGGCGACAACATATAAAGCAACATGGATATGGTATCCGGGCGACTATGAGATATGGCTCGGCAACAAGATGAACAACCGCCGCACAGACCGCGGTGCGTATTTTCCGCCGTTCTGGAAACAGGACAGTCACTATGTAACCGTAGAGTTCAGCAAGGCCGTTGACCTTACAGAAGACGAAGAACTGAAGATCGAGGCCGAAGGCTCTTACAACATAAAGATTGACGGAAAGATGCTTTTCGGCATGCCCAAGAAAATTACTTTGGCTGCAGGAAAGCACCGCATAAACATCAAGGTGCACAACCAATGCACCCCGCCGGCACTTTATGTTGACGGAAAGACGGTGAAGACTGACAGCACATGGAACGTAACATTTGAGGACAAAGAGTGGATTGACGAGAGCGGCAAGGCCAGCGACACGTCATCTACCGTATATATGCCGGCAGGATTCTATAACTTTGACAACATAGAACAGCGCCCGTCACAGTTTAAACTTGAGCGCGAACGCCATGAAGCCGTGGCTGCCGACGGCAACGTATACGACTTCGGAAAAGAGACTTTCGGCTATGCCATACTGAAAGGCATAAAAGGCAACGGCACGATAAACATCTACTACGGCGAGAGCAAGGAAGAAGCCACGGACAAATACCACTGCGAAACACTCGACAAACTTGAAGTATGCAATGGCGTAGTAACTGATTTGGCTACAAACCAGACAACAGAACTCGCTGACGAATACGTGCTCGGCAACAGCAAGGCATTCAGGTTTATCTGCGTTGAGACAGAAGGATGCTCTCTAAGCGGCGTAAGCATGGACTATGAATTTATGCCCGAAGAAGAGAAAGGAACGTTCAGATGCAACGATGAAGAACTTAACAGAATATGGGAAATCGGCGCATACACAATGCAGCTAACCACACGCGAGTTTTTCATTGACGGCATAAAGCGCGACAGATGGGTGTGGAGCGGCGATGCAACACAGAGCTATCTGATGAACTACTATCTGTTCAATGACAACGACATGGTGAAACGAACCACATGGCTGCTTGCAGGCAAGGCTCCTATAACTAGCCACATAAACACCATAATGGACTACACCTTCTTCTGGTTTAACTCTGTATACGACTATTATCTGTACAGTGGCGACCGCCATTTCCTAACGCAGATATATCCTACGATGAAGACCTACATGGACTACGTGCTCGGCAGAACAGACGAAGACGGTATGGTTGAGGGCATGGACGGCGACTGGGTGTTCGTCGATTGGGCAGACAAACCCATGGACAAGCACGGACAGCTCGCCTTTGAGCAGATTCTTTTCAGAAAGTCTCTTGAGGCTATTGCTGCCGTGGCCAAACTTACCGGCAACGACGAGGAAGGAAACGCATATCAGGAAAAAGCCGACGAACTTGGCAACAAACTGATGCAGTTCTTCTGGAACGACGATAAACAGGCACTCGTACACAACCGTCTTAACGGAAAGCAGAGCGAAGACGTGTTCCGCTACCCCAACATGTTCGCCATAATATTCGGCTATCTTGACGAGAAAAGACAGCAGACCGTGAAGAATTCTGTAATCCTCAACGAGGACGTTCTCAGAATAACAACACCCTACATGCGCTTCTACGAACTTGAAGCCCTGTGCATGCTGAACGAGCAGGACAAGGTTATGAAAGAGATAAAAGACTATTGGGGAGGCATGCTCAAGGAAGGTGCAACATCATTCTGGGAGAAATACAACCCTGACGAACACGGAACCGAGAAACTGGCGATGTATGGCCGCCCATACGGCAAGAGTCTCTGCCACGCATGGGGAGCAAGCCCGATATATCTGCTCGGCAAATATTATCTCGGCGTGAAGCCCACAAAGCCCGGCTATGAGGAATATACCGTCGAACCGGCTCTCGGCGGACTCGAATGGATGGAAGGCACCGTGCCGGCTCCGTTCGGCTCCATCTACGTGAAAATGGACAGCAATTCGGTTACTGTAAAGAGTGACGGCGGCCATGGAACACTTATATTGGAAAACGGAAAAAGAAACATAGAAATACCATCAGGAAAAGAAATTACAATTAAATTATGAGAAACATTCGAAGCATAATTGCATCAGGACTGGTGATAGCATTATCGAGTTGTGGAACCTCTGTAACGAAAGTTGAACATAACCCGGCAGTGCCGCAGACGGAGTATGCGGCATCTCTGATCAACAGTTATGTGCCTTCAATGCAAAAGGGATACAAGATTAAAATCGGTGTGGCCGAAAATCCGGCCGACCTGCCGCAGGAAGGATTCACAATAAAGAGAAAAGGCAAGACAATAAACATCATCGGCAACGACGCGTCGGGTGCCATATATGGCGCTAACCGACTGCTCGAGTATTATAAGCTCAACGGCAACCTGGAAATACCCACAATCATTGTTGACGCACCCGAAATGAAAATACGCGGAGCATGCGTGGGCCTTCAGAAGACAGTATACCTGCCAGGGCACAAAGTTTACGAATATCCTTACACACCCGAGAACTTCCCTTGGTTCTACGACAAGGAGCTGTGGATAAAATATCTCGACATGCTCGCAGCAGACAACATGAACGCCGTGTTCCTGTGGAACGGTCATCCGTTTGCTTCACTTGTAAAACTTGAAGACTATCCTTTTGCCGCCGAAGTTGACGATGCCACAATGGCTAAGAACCAGGAGATGTTCTCCTTCCTTACAACAGAGGCTGCAAAGCGCGGTATACGTGTAATACAGATGTTCTACAACATCATTCTGTCGAAACCCTTTGCCGACCATTACGGCATCGCCACACAGGACCGCAACCGCCCCATCACTCCGCTTATCAGCGATTACACACGCAAGAGCATTTCGGCCTTCATCCAGAAATACCCAAATGTGGGCTTCCTTGTATGCCTCGGCGAAGCTATGGCTACGATAGAAGACGACGTTGAATGGATGAAAAATACCATCATACCGGGCATTAAGGACGGTCTGAAAGCGTCTGGCAGAACAGATGAGCCGCCTATCATCCTGCGTTCGCACGATACAGACGGTCCACGCGTGTTGCGTGAGTCGCTTCCGCTCTACAAGAACATTTACACAATGACAAAATATACGGGCGAATCGCTCACCACATATGAGCCGGGAGGCCCATGGGGAGAGACTCAGAGACAGCTCAGCAGCGTGGCTCCGATACACATAAGCAACGTGCATATTCTTGCCAACCTCGAGCCGTGGAGATGGAGCTCGCCAGCCTTTGTCGACAAGGCGGTGAAAGCCATGCACAGAGTTCATGGCGCAAACGGTCTGCACCTTTATCCTCAGGCAAACTACTGGGACTGGCCTTACACAGCCGACAAGCTCCCCAACGGTGAGCGTCAGCTGCAGATAGACCGCGACTGGATGTGGTATTCGGCATGGGGACGCTACGCATGGAAGAGCCAGAGAGACAATGACAATGTGTATTGGCAGAAGGTTCTGGCAGACTATTACGGCACAGACACACTCACTGCAAGACATATTCTCAAGGCTTATGACGAAAGCGGCGAGATTGCACCTAAACTTATACGCCGATTCGGCATCACAGAGGGCAACCGCCAGTGTCTGTTGCTCGGCATGAAAGCCAGCCAGCTCGTAAATCCTTATAAGTATACGGTTTATGAGGAGTTCTACCAGAGCTGTGGCCCTGCCGGCGAAAAGCTCATTGAATATGTTGAGAAAGAATGGAAGCACGAAAAGCACGTGGGCGAACTTCCGCTAGACATAGTAGACCAGTGTGTTGAACACGGCGACAAAGCTGTGGCAGCAATAAGCAATCTCAGCGACAAGATTACAAAGAACAAAGACGAGTTTGAGCGTCTTGTGAACGACATGGAGTGCTACAAAGAGTTTGCATATTCGTTTAAATACAAGGTTCTCGGCGCACAACAGGTGCTCAACTACAAGTGGAGCAAGGATGTAGAATACCTGAAAAAGGCCGTTCCGCTGCTCGAGAAGAGTAACGAATACTACAAGAAACTGGCCGAGAGAACAAAGGACACATATCTCTATGCCAACAGCATGCAGACCTCACAGCGCCGCATACCTGTAGGCGGTGACGGAGGCAAGTTCAAGACATGGGAAGAGATGATTCCTGTTTATGAGGACGAGCTTAACAGTCTGAAGAGCAACATCGTGAAACTTACTTCTCCGGATGATGCTAACAGCAAGAACGAGAAATATCCCAAGGCCGTAAATGCTGACGTAAAACTGATAAGCAACTACAAGACCGTTACGCTGACCAAGGGCGCCAAGCTGTTTGAAAACCGCGACGAGGCTATCGATTCGCTTGCTCCTGAACTTGAAGGACTCAAGGCTCTTGTGCTCAACCGCGACACAACGCGCATCGTGGGAGGCAAGGTTGAGTTTGAAACCAGCAAGCCCGTCAAGATGCTTGTAGGCTTCTTCATCGACGACCAGAACAAGTTTGCCAGTCCTCCAAAACTCGAGACCGACGCCACCGGCAATGAGTTCGGACAGGCTGAGGCGCTGATAACCAACGCCATAAGCATGTCTAACATGCCTATAGTAAACATTCATGCATATCATCTTAACCCCGGACGCCACGTGATAAACCTGCCCAAGGGCATTATAATGGTTGCCGGATTTACAGCCACAGACCTCAAGATAAGAGACGCCAAACTCAACGGCGGCAGCAACGAGGTAGACTGGCTATTCATGAAATAACACTGCTGAAGAATAATAATGGTAAAGAACATCCTGTTAGTTTTGATGCTGCTGATATGCACCGACGCAAGCGCACAGAGCCGCAGCAGACGACGTGCAAAGGCAAAGCCCGTTGTGCAGACTGTCGTGAGCCAGAAAGAGATGCAGAAGGTGTATGAAGCCGCACGAACTCCGTATAAATATGGTCTGGTCGTTGCTCCCGAAAGCAACGACCGGAAAATAGACTGCCCCACCGTGTTCAGAGAAGGCAACAGCTGGTATATGACCTATGTGTGCTACAACGGCTCTAACGGCACGAACGGAAGGGGCTACGAGACGTGGCTTGCCAAGAGCGACGACCTGCTCCACTGGACCACTCTCGGACGCATACTGGCATTCGGCAGCGAGGGCTGGGACATGAACCAGCGCGGCGGTTTTCCGGCACTTATCGACTATGAATGGGGCGGCAGCTACAACATTGAGAAATTCAAGGACCGCTATTGGATGACTTACATCGGCGGACAGGGCACCGGCTACGAGGCCGTGAACGCTCCGCTGAGCATAGGTCTGGCCTCAACCAAAGAGGACATCACCAAGGCGCACCTGTGGGAAACCTACAAGAAGCCCATACTGTCGTATGACGACAAGAATGCCCAATGGTGGGAGCAGCTGACTCAATACAAGAGTACGGTGTACAGAGTAGACAAAAAGAAGTTTGGCTACCAGTTCATGATGTTCTACAATGCCGGCGGAAAAGACGCCACTCATCCAAAAGGCGAACGCATAGGCATTGCCTTCTCGAACGACATGAGGAAGTGGCACAGATACAAGGACAACCCCATATTCGCACACGACAGCGACGGAACAATAACCGGCGACGCGCAGATAGTGAAGATGGGCAACCTATATGTAATGTTCTACTTCTCGGCCTTCAACCCTACACGCGAATATAACGCGTTCAACACCTTCGCGGCCAGCTACGACATGATTCACTGGACCGACTGGAAGGGTGAAGACCTCATTGTGCCGTCGAAGTCTTACGACGAGATGTTCGCTCACAAGAGCTCCGTGATCTACCATAACGGCGTGGTATATCACTTCTATTGTGCCGTAAACAACTCTGAACAGCGAGGCATCGCCCTGGCAACAAGCAAGCCCATGGGACAGAGCGAAGTCAGCTTCCCCAAGCCCAACGCAACGGGCAAGCGCTTTATAACGTCGCTCAACGACAACTGGGAAGTGAGCTACGGCCGCAACAAGTTCAGAACCGACATACCCTACAATCTTGACGACTATTACGGCGCGCTGCAGAAAGAGCACGGCAACCTGCACGGCAGAGCCGACTTCAAGAAGTTTTTCCTTGCGCCCAACATGGAGGACAAAGAATACTTCCTGCGCTTTGAGGGCGTAGGAACATACGCCGAAGTGACGCTCAACGGCAAGAAAATAGGCACCTACGACATTGGCCGCACGACCAAAACCATTGATATAACAAAATATGTACGCAAGGGCGACGAAAACCAGCTTGAAGTAAGGGTGAACCATCCGAAGGGCATAACCGACATGCCGTGGGTGTGCGGCGGATGCAGCTCTGAATGGGGCTTCAGCGAAGGTTCACAGCCGTTCGGCATTTACCGCCCCGTGGTACTTGAAATAACAGACAAGGTGAGGATAGAACCCTTCGGCGTGCACGTATGGAACAATGCCACGGCTGACAGTATATTCGTAGACACAGAAGTGCGCAACTACGGCACTGACACCGCTTCTGTAAGCCTGACTAGCAAGATATGCGAGCAAAACGGCAAGCAGGTGATACGCCTCACAGAGAACATAACGCTGAAACCGGGCGAGACCAAGACCATAAGACAGTCGGCTCCGATAAGCAATCCTAATCTTTGGAGCATAGAGAAGCCTTATCTCTACAAGCTCAGCAGCATTATAAAGCGCAACAACAAGGCCACCGACGACCTCGTAACTCCGTTCGGTGTAAGGACAGCAAGCTGGCCGCTGACACGCAACGACGGCGATCAGCGCTTCTATCTGAACGGCAAGCCCGTGTTTATCAACGGCGTATGCGAATACGAACACATGTTCGGACAGAGCCACGCTTTCTCCGACAGGCAGATAGACGCACGCATAAAGGAGGTGAAGAGCGCCGGATTCAACGCCTTCAGAGACGCCCATCAGCCGCACAACCTCAGATATCAGGAGCTTATCGACAAGGAGGGACTGCTGTGGTGGCCGCAGTTCTCAGCCCATATATGGTATGACACGCCTCAGTTCAGAGAGAGCTTCAAGCGCCATCTTATCCAATGGGTGAAGGAGCGCCGCAACTCGCCGTCGATAATACTGTGGGGACTGCAGAACGAAAGCACCCTGCCGGCCGACTTTGCCAAGGAATGTTCTGACATAATACGCAAGCTCGACCCGACATGCGGCACCATGCGCCTGATAACGACATGCAACGGAGGCGAAGGTACAGACTGGAACGTGGTGCAGAACTGGAGCGGAACCTACGGAGGAAAGATTGAAAACTACGGCAACGAGCTGAAACAGCCCGACCAGCTGCTCAACGGCGAATATGGCGCATGGCGCACCGTGGGCAACCATACGGGCGAAAGATACACCGAGGAGAAATTCTGCGACATACTGGAGCGCAAGGCACAGCTGGCCGAGAGCGTAAAAGACAGCGTATGCGGACAGTTCCTCTGGGTGCTGCAGAGCCACGACAACCCCGGCCGCCGTCAGCCCGACGAGGGCCTGCGACGCATCGACAAGGTGGGTCCGTTTAACCACAAAGGACTCTTCACCACATGGGAGCAGCCTACAGACGCCTTCTATATGTATAAGTCGCGCTATGTCAAGGCCGACGACGAACAGACCGTATATATCGTGCCTAACATCTCTGAAGACAGCGTGCGCGTCTACAGCAACTGCGACTCTGTAAGACTTAGCTGCGGCAAGTGGGCCGAAACAAAGGTGAAGGCCGACACGACGTCGCTCTTCAGATGGTCTGGCATAAGCCTCGACGGCGACATCATCAAGGCTACGGCTTATCACAACGGCAAGGCCGTGGCAGAAGACTCGATAGCCCTGCCGTCATACAAGGACTGGGACGAAAGCATGCTGAAACCACTGAAAGGCTACAACTATCTTTACAACATCAACTGCGGCGGCGACTCTTACACCGACAAGTTCGGCACGGTGTGGATGCAGGACAACACAAAATGGTCTAAATCATGGGGCAGCAAGTTCCCCAAGGAGGCCAGTCCGTATCAGGCCAGCCAGACATGCAACAACGGCCTTGCCGTGTCGCCTCTGTTCCGCACATCGCGCTTCGGCCGCCACGAACTGTCATACAGCTTCCCCGCCAAGCCGGGCAACTACCGCATAGAGCTCTATTTCATTGAGCCGTGGTATGGAGCAGGCGCAAGCGAGACAACCGACTGCGAAGGTCTGCGCCTGTTTGACGTGGGCATCAACGACAGCACGTATATCAGAAACCTCGACCTCTGGGCACAGGCAAGATATGCCAAGCCATACAAGCGCGTGGTGAACATACACAACTCTGACTACCGCATAAACATCAACTTCCCCAAGGTGAACGCCGGACAGGCCATAATATCGGCCATAGCCATAGCCACAACAGACTCTACTGCGGCTGCCGACTATCCCGAGGAGAACGAGCCGGAGATGTGGAAAAACTTTGACAGCGACATACTCACCAACACGCCCGACAGCCTGCTGCCGCCGCGCAGCAACAGCTCGATAAGCGTGGAGGGAATGATAAACAACGGAGTGATGACATGGAACTACAACGTAGGTGTGGCAAAGGTTTATGCCCTGCGCTTCCGCTACTACAACCCCGAGGCCGAGCGCACGCTGCACGTGAAGATAACCGACCTCAACGGCGTGGTGTATAAGGAAGACGACATAACGTTTGTAAAGACGCCTGAAAAGAAAACCAAGAGGCGCAACACCAGCATCACCACCGGCTCGCAGACCAATGCCGGCAGCTACATAGTGACACTGAGCGGCGAAGGCATTGAGAAAATGTTGTTTGACAAACTGACTATCGAATAAAGACCGGCTCTGCCGGCTGCCAACTCAAGCCGCCACGGCATACGGCCCTACTGCTGTTGAAGGGCTGTTTTGCCGTTGCGGCAGCAACGTTTTTAATCGGATGCACAACGCACTGATTTTCAACACGTTGCAAAAGGCCGTCTTTTAGACTGCAAAAGATGCCCTTTTAGACGGTAAAAGCATACCTTTTAGGGTGCAAAAGGACGCCTTTTACAAAACGGCTGACATGTATCGCAAAACTTAAAAGGAAAGATACATGACAAGGACGCATGACAACGATGCACCGAAACCCTGAAAAATAACATAAAAGAAGATACAGACAAATGAGAAACATCCTGATGACAGCCACACTTGCCTTATGCTCGTGCATGGCAATGGCACAAGGCCACGACTGGGAAAACCAGTATGTGCTCTCTATAAACCGCGAACCGGCAAGGGCGGCGTTTACGCCATATCTTACTGCTCCGGGCGACATGACCATGACGCTCGACGGACAGTGGAAGTTCAACTGGACCAAGACGCCCGACATGCAGCCGGAGAATTTTTATCAGACCGACTTCAACGACAGCGGCTGGACAACGTTTCCAGTGCCGGGCGACTGGGAGATGAACGGCTACGGCACGCCGATTTATTGCAGTTCAGGCTACGTGTTCAAGATTAATCCGCCCTACGTTATGGGCGAACCCAAACAGAAATACACTTCGTTCATAGAGCGCAACCCCACGGGCTGCTACCGCCGCACGTTCACCATTCCGGCATCATGGAGCGGCAAGGAGGTGTATGTCCACTTCGGCTCCGTGTCGAGCGCATTCTACATTTATGTCAACGGCAAGCAGGTGGGCTACTCGCAGGGCAGCATGGAGCCGGCAGAGTTCAGGCTCACGCCCTACCTCAACAGCGGCACTAACCTCATAGCGCTGAAAGTTCTGAAATATTCAGACGGCAGCTATCTCGAGGATCAGGACATGTGGCGCATTGGAGGCATACACCGCAGCGTGTATCTATATGCCACGCCGCAGATACGCATACGCGACTTTGGCGTGCGCACCATTCTCGACGACACATACACCAACGCCACACTCGTGGTTCATCCCGAACTAGAAGTCATTGGCAGCCAGCGCGGCGAGGGCTATCACATCGAGGCGCAGCTGTATGACGCCGAGGGCAAGGCTGTGCTCGACAGCACCATGAAAGAGGATGCCGCCACGATGCTCAACCTCGACAACAAGGCAAAGATAATGAATGCGCGCAACCCGCAGCGCGGATATGCCGCCTACGGATGGCTCAAGGCAGAGGTGAAGAATCCGCATAAGTGGTCGGCAGAGACGCCTTATCTGTACACGCTCAAGCTGGCCTTGGTAGACAAGGCTGGCAACACCATAGAGCGTGCAGAGACAAAGGTGGGCTTCCGCAAACTCGAAATTAAGGACGGCCGCTTCCTCGTCAACGGCAAGCAGGTGCGCCTGCGCGGCGTAAACCGCCACGAGATGGACCCCATAACGGGCAAGGTGATGACAGAGGAGCGCATGCTGCAGGATATAATGCTGCTGAAGCAGTGCAACATTAATGCCGTGCGCACATGCCATTATCCCAACGACACGCGCTGGTATGAGCTGTGCGACAAATACGGAATATACGTCATGGACGAGGCCGACATAGAGGAACACGGACTGCGCGGCAAGCTGGCAAGCGAGCCTTCGTGGGCAGCTGCCTTTATAGACCGCACACAGCGCCTCGTAATCCGCGACCGCAACTACCCCTGCGTGGTGTTCTGGTCGCTCGGCAACGAGTCGGGCTGGGGCCCCAACTTCGCGGTTACCGGTGCATGGATAAAGGAATACGACCCCACACGCTTCATTCATTACGAAGGAGCGCAGGGCCCCGACAGCAACGACCCGGCCACGGTAGACGTGATAAGCCGCTTCTATCCGCGCGTGCAGGAGGAATATCTTAACCCCGGAGTGAAGGACAACAACATGGAGCGCCCTGAGAACGCGCGCTGGGAACGCCTGCTGAGCATTGCCGAGAAGAAAGGCGACAACCGCCCCGTAGTGACGAGCGAATATGCCCACGCTATGGGTAACGCCCTCGGAAACTTCAAGGAATACTGGGACGAGATATACAGCAATCCGCGCATGCTCGGCGGTTTTATATGGGAATGGGCCGACGAAGGCATATTCAAGAAGCGCGATGACGGCAAGACTATGGTGGCATACGGCGGCGACTTCGGCGACGCGCCTAACCTCGGTGCATTCTGCGTGAAGGGCATCGTGTCGTCCGACAGACAGACAACACCTAAATATTATGAGGTAAAGCAGGTTTATGCGCCTCTTAAACTGACGCTCGACGGCAACCGCATTAACGTTATAAAGCGCGACGAACACGTTGATATAAACAATTACCGCTTTACATGGAATATCACAGAGAACGGCAAGTTAAAGAAGAAAGGCGAGCTGAAAGACTTCACATTGCCTCAACTTAAATATTCTGACGATGCCGACGTGCGCCTCAACATAAGCGTAACGCTGAAGAACGACGCAAGCTGGGCAAAGGCAGGACATGAGATCATGCACAGCCAGTTTGTGCTCAACGACAAGCTCGCGACAGCCTTCAAGGCCGCTGAACTCAAGAAGAACAAGGATGCCGACATTGAGGCTGCAAAGCAGTGGATATAGAACGTAAAGCCAAGATTCTTCCGTGCACCGACCGACAACGACAAAGGCTTCGGCAACTGGATAGCAAAAGACTGGAAAAGAAACCGTCTCGACTCAGCCGAAATAGTTGAGAACGAGCCGGTGAAGGCAACGAGAAACACAGACGGAACTGTGAGCGTCAAGGCTTCTTACACCTGCAAGTATGTCAAAGGCTATATACGTACCGACTACAGCTATACCGTAGACGCAAACGGTTCGGTAGACTTTAAGGCAACATACACACCGAGCGGAGAACTGCCGCCGCTACCGTGCGTGGGCAACACATTCGTGATGCCGGCGTCATACACTAACATCAGCTGGTATGGCATGGGCATGCAGGACACTTACCCCGACCGTCTTGAGGCAGCATGCATCGGTCGCTGGAACTCAACTGTCGACAAGCAGTATGTCCACTATCCGCGTCCGCAGGACAGCGGCAACCACGAACAGGTGGCAGAACTTACGCTGACAGACAGCAAGGGCAACGGATGGAAGGTTACGACAGAGAGCGGCAAGCCATTCTCTTTCTCTGCCCTGCCCTACTCTGACATGCAGCTCTACAACACGGCGCACGACTGCGACCTGAAGGTTGAAGACCATGTTTACCTCAACATCAACGCCGCCGTGATGGGACTTGGCAACAGCAGTTGCGGCCCCGGCGTGCTCACGAAGTATGCCATCAAGCAGCAGCCCTACTCGCTGCACCTCCGTTTCACCAAGATTAAATAAAAATACAGATATGAAAAAGATTTTAATTTCAGCACTCTCGCTCTTTGCGGCCATGACATCAATGGCCCAAAGCAGCGTCTACACGCAACGCCAGTATCTGAGCGGACGCGGAAGCGACGACATGGTGCAGTGGGACTTCTTCTGCACCGGTGGTAACAACTCGGGCAAGTGGACCAAGATTGGTGTCCCCTCTTGCTGGGAGCTTCAGGGCTTCGGCAACTATCAGTATGGCATGAAGTTCTATGGAAAGGCTTTTCCCGACGGCATTGCCGATGAGAAAGGCATGTATAAGTATGAGTTCACCTTGCCCGAAGAATGGGCAAACCATCACATCGAGCTCGTTTTCGAAGCCTCGATGACCGACACAGAGGTGAAGATAAACAAGCGTAAGGCCGGCTCTATGCACCAGGGAGCATTCTATCGCATCACCTACGACGTGAGCGACCGCGTGTTCTTCGGCAAAAAGAAGAACCTGCTTGAAGTTACCGTGAGCAAGGAGAGCACCAACGCCGGCGTGAATCTTGCCGAGCGCCGTGCCGACTACTGGAACTTCGGCGGCATCTTCCGCCCTGTGTTCATCGTCTGCAAGCCTGCCATCAACATCGAGCGCACAGCCATTGACGCCAAGGCCGACGGCACATTCAACGCCTATGTGCTGCTTAACCACACGCTCGAAGACGCAAAGGTGAAGACCACTATCAGCGACATGAGCGGCAAGAAGGTGGCAGAGAACACCACAGACGTTAGGACAGGCGGCAACGAAGCCAACGTTTCGTTCAGCGTGAAGAGTCCTAAACTGTGGACGGCAGAAACGCCTAACCGCTATAAAGTGAGTTTCGCACTCATCGACAAGAACGGCAAGACGCTGCACATCGAGCAGGACAAATTCGGCTTCCGCACAATAGAGACAAGAGCAGGCGACGGACTTTACATCAACGGAAAGAAGGTGAACATACGCGGTGTGAACCGTCACAGCTTCTGGCCGGAGACAGGACGCACGCTAACTCCGCAGAGAAACATCGACGACGTGAAACTGATGAAGGCCATGAACATGAATGCCGTGCGCCTTTCTCACTATCCTGCCGACCCTGAGTTTTATGATGCCTGCGACAGCCTCGGCCTCTATGTGATGGACGAACTAAGCGGATGGCATGGCCATCACGAAACTATCAACGGACAGAAACTTATCCGTGAGATGGTTATACGCGACGTTAATCATCCTTCTATAATATGGTGGAGCAACGGAAACGAGAAGGGATGGAACACCGAACTTGACGGCGAGTTCCACAAATGGGACATTCAGAAGCGTCCGGTGCTGCATCCGCAGGGCAACTTCAGCGGCTATGAGACAATGCACTACCGCTCTTACGGCGAGAGCGAAGAGTATATGCGCAAGCCTGAAATATTCATGCCTACAGAGTTTCTGCATGCTCTTTATGACGGCGGAGCAGGTGCCGGACTGTATGACTATTGGGAACTGATGCGCTCATGGCCGAGATGTGCCGGAGGATTTATCTGGGCACTGGTTGACGAGGGCGTTGTAAGAACAGACATGAACGGCATGATTGACAACGTGGGCAACTACGGAGCCGACGGCATCGTTGGTCCTCACCGCGAGAAGGAAGGCAGCTACTACACCGTGAAACAGATATGGAGCCCTGTGCAGATATCAATGCCGGACAATTTCAACGGCACACTCAACGTTGAGAACAGATATAACTTCCTGTCGCTCAAGGGCTGCAAGTTTGATTATTCTTACGTAAAATACGACGGAGCAGAAACCAAGACAGTAAAACAGGGCACTGTAAACGGCGCCGACATAGCAGCCGACAGCAAGGGCGAAATAAAGATTCCTGCTGCTCCCGACAATGCAGATGCACTCAGCATAAAGGCGACAGACCAGTATGGTGAGGAACTTTACACATGGGTGTTCAAGCTGAAAGACGCCGACAAACTGCAGGTTAAGGCTGCAAAGGCCGGCAAACCTGTTATGAACGGCAACACGGTGAAGGCAGGAAACGTTACCTACACATTCTCAGAGACAGACGGAACACTTAGCAGCGTAACCACCGGCAAGAGCGAATATAAGTTCAACGGCGGCCCGAAATTCTTTGCTTATCGCCGCGCCGACCGCTCATTCGACCAGTTCTATAACCACGACGACCCTGAAGCTGAGAAGAAAAAGACCACCTACACCGCCTATGAAGACCAGGGAACATTTGCCGGACTGAGCTGCAAAGACGGACAGAACGACACCCTTATAGTAACTGCCGACTACAAACTCGGCTCACTTCAGAAAGCTGAATGGCGTATCGCACCCGACGGCGGGGCACGTCTTGTTTATACATACAACTTCAACGGCGTTGTCGACCTCATGGGCGTAATGTTCAATCTGCCTGAGTCTGACGTACTGAGCAAGCAATGGCTCGGCCACGGTCCTTACCGTGTATGGAAGAACAGACTGCATGGTCCGCAGCTTGGAGTATGGAGCAACGAATACAACGACCCCGTTCCGGGCGAAAGCTTCACTTATCCTGAGTTCAAGGGTTACTTTGCCGGCGTGCAGTGGATGAAGCTGAAGACCAAGAACGGCACAATAACTCTGCAGCCTGGCACCGACAAGGAATATGTAGGAGTTTATCAGCCGCGCGACGGACGCGACCAACTGCTCTACACACTGCCCGAAACAGGCATAAGCATGATGCAGGTCATACCGGCAGTAAGAAACAAGGTGAACACCACAGACCTCAACGGTCCTTCGGCACAGCCTGTATGGGCACGCGGAAGCTATACCGGAGAAGTAACCTTACACTTTGAATAATGATGAAAAAACTCTTTTCGATAATACTTGCGTTCGCCACTTGCGCAAACGCATTCTCACATAAAGCCATTCAGGAGTGCGCTCCTGAATGGTATAAACGTTTCATGGCCCCTGCCCCAGAGACTTATCCCTGGACTTTCTGGTACTGGATGTACGGATGCGTAAGCGACGAAGGTATCAAGTTAGACCTTGAAGCAATGCACGACGCAGGCATTGCAGGCTTCTATCTGATGCCGATAAAGGACACGACGGACGGCAAGGGATATAACGGCACAGCACGGCAGCTCTCGCCCGAATGGTGGAAGCGTATGGACACAGTATTCCGCACGGCAGACAGTCTGAAACTGCAGATGGGCATACACTTCTCTGACGGTTTCGCACTAGGCGGCGGTCCTTGGATCACTCCGGCAGAGTCGATGCAGCGCATTGTATGGTCAGATACCGTTGTGTCTGGCGGCAAGCAGAGCCTCACTTTATCGCAGCCCAAGGCATACAAAGACTATTATGAGGACATTGCCGTTTACGCATATCCGGCCGAATACGCCGACGACCGCAAGCCAAAGGCTTCAGTAACATTCCCGTTCCGCTCTTCAGAGCCGTGTGACATCATCATGTCTTACGACAAGCCCTACACCCTGCGCAGCGTTGAAATAGTTACGGGAGGCAACAACTATCAGGCTCACCGCTTCAAGGTGTATGCCTCTGACAACGGAAAAGACTATAAGTTCGTGAGAGAAATAAGTCCGGCAAGACAGGGATGGCAGAACACCGACGCTTATGCCACTTATGCAATACCGGCCACAAAGGCACGTTTCTTTAAGTTTCACTGGACTCCCGAAGGCAGCGACCCTGGTTCGGAAGACATGGATGCGGCAAAATGGAAGCCCAACCTTAAGATTGCAGGCATCGTTCTTGGCTCAGAACCCGTAGTTGACGGATATGAAGGCAAGTCGGGAAAGGTGTGGCGCGTGTCAAAGAAGTTCCCCATTGCCGACAACGAGTGCGTGTCTTTAAGCGAAATGATAAACCTTTCGGACAAGTTTATCTCATCTAATCAAACAGGCAAAGATGTAACCGTAAACCTTCCGAAAGGCAAGTGGCACATACTCAGAATAGGCCATACATCGACAGGACACACCAACGCCACCGGCGGCGGAGGACGCGGACTGGAGTGCGACAAGTTCTCGCGCGAAGCCATAAACAAGCAGTTTGACAACTGGTTTGGCGCCATATACAACCATGCTCCCAAAGATGTCGTAAAGCGTGTGCTGACACGTCTGCACGTTGACAGTTGGGAGTGCGGCAGCCAAAACTGGAGCAGCAACTTCGCTGATGAATTTAAGCGCCGCCGCGGCTACGACCTCATGCCGTGGCTTCCGCTCTATGCCGGAGTGCCGATGGAGTCTTCTGACAAGTCGGACGCTGTACTGCGCGACATACGCCTTACCATTGCCGAACTTATCAACGACGTGTTCTTTGACGAGGTTAAAAAGCTCGGAAAGAAATACGGATGCACCCTTTCAGCCGAATGTGTTTCGCCTACAATGGTGAGCGACGGCCTGCTGCACTATCAGCACACCGACTATCCGATGGGCGAGTTCTGGCTCAACAGTCCTACTCACGACAAACCCAACGACATGCTTGACGCCGTAAGCGGAGCTCATATATATGGAAAGAACATCATACAGGCCGAAGGTTTCACAGAAGTAAGGGGCACATGGGACGAGGATTTCGCCCTGCTGAAACCGCTGCTCGACCGCAACTACTGTCTCGGAATAAACAGCATTGTGTTCCATGTGAACACTCACAACCCATGGACAGACCGCGCACCGGGCATGACGCTCGACGGCATAGGCACATTCTTTCAGCGCGACAACACATGGTGGCGCGAGATGCCAGCCTTCACCGACTACATAAAGCGCTGTCAGGCGCTGCTGCAATATGGCAGCAATGTGGCCGATATTGCAGTATACACAGGCAACGAGACACCGAGAAGAGCATTGCTGCCCGAACGTCTTGTAAGTTCGCTGCCCGGACTTTTCAGTGAAAAGGACATTCAGCGCGAAAAAGCCAGACTGGCAAACGTTGGCCAGCCGCTAGAAGTTAGTCCTGTAGGAGTTACACACACTGCCAACATGACCAAGGCCGACGCATGGACCAATCCGCTGAGAGGCTACCGCTACGACTCGTTCAACCACGACGTGCTGACAAAAGCCCGCGTTGAGAACGGCATGATTGTAACAGAAGGCGGCACAAAATATGGTGCACTCGTTATTCCGCAGGCACGCCCGATGAACCCCGACCGCATCATTACATGCTGGAACGTGATAGACTCGCTCGAGGCTAAAGGCGCACGCGTGATACGCAAGCCATGGACACAGAGCGACCTTTCGTCAATAGGCATCAAGCGCGACATCACGCTGCCTGAAGGTATCGACTATGTTCATCGCCATGCCGACGATGCCGACATCTACTTCATGAGCAACCAAACCGACAGTACTGTAACCTTTGTACCTGAGTTCAGAGCCGTAAAAGCCAACAAATATATTGCCGACCCGATGACAGGAAAAGTGTATAACGCACAAAACCAGCTTACACTGACTGCCGGAGCATCGCTCTTTGTTGTGCTGACCGACCAAAATATTGATGCCGAAGACATGCCTGACATGAGCAAATATGACACGGCTATAAGCCTTGACGACAAGAAATGGACCGTGAAGTTTGAGAAAACCGGTAAACAGGTAACCACGGAAAAGCTCTTCGACTGGAGCAAGGCCGACGACCAGAGCGTAAAATTCTACTCGGGACACGCCACATACGAAACAACATTCAAGTATAAGGGCAAGCCTGAGGGCAGCGTATTCATCGACCTTGGCGAAGTAGCCGACATTGCCACAGTGTATGTAAACGGAAAGATATGCGGAACGGCATGGATGCCTCCATACAACGTTGACATAACACCGGCTGTGAAGAAGGGCAAGAACGAGCTGAAAATAGTTGTAGTGAACACATGGGCAAACGCCCTGCAGGGCAACGACCAGGGCACTCCGCCGTTTGAAGGCATTTGGACTAACGGCAAATACCGCCGCGCAAGCAAGGAACTGCTGCCGGCAGGACTGGTGGGACCGGTGGTAATTAAAAGTAAAATTAAAAGTAAAATTAAACATATATACTACATGAAAAGACTTGCATTAATCCTTGGTGCCATGTTTGCCGCTACTGGCATCAGCGCGAAGGTTACGCTACCAAAGATGTTCGCAGACGGAATGGTGATGCAGCGCGAGACTAACGCCAACCTGTGGGGAGAGGCAAAGGCATCTGCCACTGTGAAAATCACTACGTCGTGGAACAAGAAAACATACTCAGTGAAGGCCGACAGCAACGGAAAATGGAAGGCATCGGTAAGCACTCCCGAAGCAGGCGGCCCCTACTCTATCACACTAAGCGACGGCGAGAAAACCGTTCTAAACAATATCCTTATAGGCGAAGTGTGGATATGCTCGGGACAGAGCAACATGGAGATGCCGATGAAAGGCTTTAAGAATCAGCCTGTAGAAAACGCCGTTGAGGACATACTGCACAGCAGCGACAGCAATCTGCGCCTGTTTACAGTGAAGCGCAACAGCCAATTCAGCGTCGTAGACACCGTAAGCGGTTCATGGAAAGAGGCTTGCCCGGCATCAGTGCGTGAGTTCAGCGCAACGGCTTACTACTTCGGCCACGAACTGCGCCAGGCTCTCAACGTGCCCGTAGGACTTATCGTTGCTGCATGGGGCGGCTCTGCCTGCGAGGCATGGATGACAGCCGACTGGCTGAAGGCTTTTCCAGACGCCAAGATTCCGGCATCGCCTGAAGACATAAAGTCGAAAAACCGCACGCCGACAGTGCTATACAACGGCATGCTTCATCCGCTCATCGGCTACACCATGCGCGGAGTGATATGGTATCAGGGCGAAGACAACGTTACGCGTTACCAGACTTACGCCGACATGATGACGGCAATGATTAAAGGCTGGCGCTCACAGTGGGGACTGGGCGACTTCCCGTTCTACTACTGCCAGATTGCTCCTTACGACTATAAGCTGATCAACTATACGATAAACAGCGCCCTGCTGCGCGAACAGCAGGCAAAGGCCGAACTGATGAACACCAACTGCGGCATGGCTGTGCTTATGGATGCCGGACTTGAATACGGCATACATCCACGCAAGAAGAACCTTGCCGGCATGCGCCTCGCACTGCTCGCACTGAGCAAGACCTACGGTGTTGAGGGTCTGACAGCCGAAAGCGCATACTATAAGGACGTAACGTTCAAGAACGACACGGCCGTGGTTACGTTCAACCGCGCCAACATGTGGATATACGGACGCAACGGACTGAAGAGCGACCTGTTTGAAGTGGCAGGCGAAGACCGCGTGTTCCATCCCGCAAAAGCATGGATAGAGCGCAGCAAGATGTACGTAAAGAGCGACTCTGTGAAGAAGCCTGTGGCCGTAAGATACGCCTTCAAAGACTGGGCCGACGGCGATCTGTTCTGCGACGGCCTGCCCGTAAGCTCGTTCCGCACAGACAACTGGGACGAATAATCCTGCCGTAACAACGTTACAGACATCATTCATTATAAGCAAAATCGTTACACTTATGACTGCCGGATGTAAGGCAACTCATAAATGTAACGATTTTGCTTTTCTGTCAACCATGTTTTCTGAGTATGATTTTTTCATGCAGACAATATTGATATGCCCCGAAATTCCGATATCATATTTAGGTAAAAAGTCATGACAAAAATATTTTTCAATCTAGAAAACGGACATTAAATTTATGTTAATGTAGAAGCATTAAACAAGGCACATCATTAACATTTATTTGAATATCAGACAAAATAACGGGCCAAAAGCATGGATTTTTTGATGCAAAAGCATGGCTAACGAGTGAAAAACAGGCATGTAATGCAGCGTAAAAGGCCCACTTTTGCACCGTAAACGGCAGAGTAATATTTTTTAACGGTCTGGGTTTTAAGTCTAAAATCACATAAGAAGCTGTAAGTCAACAACTTAGCAAAAACACACGATTTTGAGCCTTTTTCGCATAAAATCACACTGATGCGCAGAGCATCGCTATTCTGGAAGCGTCAAACGTATCCCAAATGGTAATTTTTTATTACATTATCAAGCCTCATAACATATAAAATTCAACGCAATTTTTCTGCCATCTTAGCCAATTTTTTCATCTTGACGCCTGGCCTTATCGCCATTCGTTCACTGACGCTTATAACTCAGTTCACACACAGCCATTATTTTTGTTTTTCGCATGCCCTACAATGTCTGTATTCAAACAAAATTGCGTATATTTGCATTAAAATATATAGGATGCGGCTCGGCAATGCTAATACCAGAAACGCATTTTTGTTTTTGCGTTGCTCTCGCCTTTCACTATATTGGCATATCAGACGAGCCACAGGCCGTTCATTCAGAGAACTATCATATAAAGGAGAAACGCAAAGATGAAATACCCAATAGGAATACAGAGCTTCGATCAGATAATAGAAGACGGATACGTTTATGTAGACAAGACGGACATGATTTATGACCTCACGCATGAAGGAAAAATCTACTTTCTGAGCCGTCCGCGCCGCTTCGGAAAGAGTCTGCTTGTGTCTACGCTGAAGAACTACTACCTTGGCCGCAAGGATCTTTTCAAGGGTCTTGCCATCGACGGCATGGAGAAGGAGTGGAACGTTTATCCTGTGTTCCATGTTGACTTCAACGGCTCCGACTTCACGCAGGCCGGTGTTCTGGAGAAACGTATAAACGGTTATGTTTCCGATTGGGAGAAAGAATACGGCGTGGTGTCTGACGGAGACACGCTCGACCTTGGCGGAAGGTTCATAAAGATTCTGGAGGCTGCGCATGCCAAGACAGGCCGCCGCGCTGTGGTGTTGATAGACGAGTATGACAAACCGATACTCGACGTGCTTGACATGAGCCGCGAGCTTGAAGACCGACACCGCAACGTTCTCAAGGCCTTCTACTCCGTGTTCAAGGGAGCCGACGCCCATCTGCAGTTTGTCCTCCTAACGGGCGTAACCAAGTTCTCGCAGGTCAGCGTGTTCAGCGGCTTCAACCAGCCCAAGGACATCAGCATGGATGCACGCTACGAGACGCTGTGCGGCATAACGCAGGATGAACTTGAGCATTATTTCAGCAGTCCTATATCCGACCTTGCCGTTGAATACCAATGCACTCCGGATGAGATGCGCCAGAGGCTCAGACGCCAGTATGACGGCTATCACTTCAGCAAGCGTATGAAGGGCGTCTACAATCCTTTCAGTCTGCTCAACGCTCTTGACAGTCTTAGCGTTGACGACTACTGGTTCCGCTCGGGCACTCCTACCTATCTTATCCGCCTACTTGCACACTTCAACGAGAACATGAACGAGCTTACGGGCAAATATTACGCCATGGAGGAGTTCATAGACTATAAAGCCGACGTGGAGCGCCCGCTGCCTATGATATATCAGAGCGGCTACCTCACGATAAAGGACTACAACATGCGCCACAACACATTCCTTCTCGACTTCCCCAACGACGAGGTAAAGAAGGGATTTCTCACGATGATAGCCTCTTCGTATCTTCAGCCGCGCGAGCGTCTCAACGGCTGGATATTCGATGTGATTGACGCCATGGAGGCCGGCGAGGCCGACAGTCTGCACACGCTGTTTACCTCCTTCCTGTCGAGCATCCCCTACACCATGCGCCGCAAGGAGAATGAGGCGGAGCGCGAACGTTATTTCCAGTACACGTTCTATCTCATCATGCGGCTTATCAGCGTCTACACCGTTTACACGGAGAAAGTGCAGAGCCAGGGGCGTGTTGACTGCGTGGTTGAGACTCCGCAGTATGTCTATATCTTTGAGTTCAAGCTCGACGGCACGGCAGACGAGGCTCTCAGTCAGATTGAAGACAAGGGCTATGCGCGCGAATACGAATCAGACAGCCGCCGTGTGTTCAAGATCGGCGCCAGCTTCTCGTCGGAGACGGGGACTATATCCGACTGGATTTGTGTCTGAAACAGAACGTTCAAAATGGCATTTCAACCGCAATAGCCTACCGAAAAAAGATAACAAACGATAATTTCCTACTTTTGATAAAAGCAATATGAAAAAAACGTACTACAGAACGCTATCGAAAAAACAAGTCAAGAAAAACATTTTGCCTTAAACGCAAACCGGCACGGCCGTCTGTCACATTTCACTTACTATGCGATGTTGGTGCTTGCAGTTGTCTTAACAGCAGTGACAACAAGCATGCCGGCAGATGCAGCCGGTAAAGCGGCAAGAGGGAAAGACTATGTTCCGGCAGACTACACATGGACGACACAGAGCAAAAATTCATCTGAATCAATGCCATGCGGCGGACACGACGTGGGCATGAACGTATGGGTGGAGAACGGCGACGTAATGATATACGTGGCACGTAGCGGAATGTTCGACGAGAACAACACACTGCTGAAAGCCGGACGACTGAGACTGCGCCTTACGCCCAACCCGTTTAACGGTGCAGATGCAGGCTTCAGCCAGACTCTGAAGCTTGACGACGGCGCTGTTTACATAAAGGGAAAAGACACAGAAATACGCCTGTGGGCAGATGTGGAGACATCTGCCGTGTTTGCAGAGATAAGTTCAAAGACAAAGACAGACGCCACCCTAAGCTATGAAAGCTGGCGATATAAAGACAGACCTGTTACAAAAGCCGAATGCCAGCAGTGCTCATACAAATGGAATTTGCCAAAGGACTGCACCACATATCAGGATTCGATACGTGCAAAGGGCAACACACTTGTTTTCTGGCACAAGAACCGCGAACAGACTGTGTTCGACTTTACTGTAAACAAAGAAAACCTAGACGGCATTAAAAACAATCTGTACAACCCCATCGGCGGCCTGCGATTCGGTGGTGAACTCGTTGCCCCAGGCTTCACTTTCTGCGGCACTACCGATGGCACCTATGCCTCAACAGACTTCCGTGCATGGAACTTTAAGGCTGAAGACATAAAGAAATCCACGATAACGCTAAACCTATATGACGGCGACAAGGCCCCGAAAATACCTACAGCGAAAGAGTCGAAAAGAAGAAGTGCTGCATGGTGGCATGCTTACTGGCAAAGAAGTTATATCATACCGGCCGACAGAAACGACAACACGGACAATCCGACGAGCAAATGGCAAGGCATACTGCGCAACTACGAACTGTTCCGCTATATGCTCGGATGCAACGCCTACGGAGAATGGCCCTCTAAATTCAACGGCGGACTGTTCACCTTCGACCCCGTATACGTAGACCCGAAGACGCCTTTCACACCAGACTACCGCAAATGGGGAGGCGGAACCATGACGGCTCAGAACCAGCGACTGGTTTACTGGCCTATGCTAAAGAGTGGAGATACAGACATGATGGCATCGCAGTTTGACACATATCTGCGACTGCTGCCCACGGCCGTTGCACGCACAAAGCATTATTGGGGACACGGCGGGGCGTCGTTTACCGAACAGATAGAAAACTTCGGACTGCCAAATCCTGCCGAATACGGCAAGCACAAGCCCGGCGACGACTACGGTATGGAGCGAAACGCATGGCTTGAATATCAGTGGGACACATCATTGGAATTCTGCTCAATGATACTACAGGCGCACTTTTACACCGGAATGGACATCACGAAGTATGAACCGCTGATTGTACAATGCCTGCAATTCTTTGACGAACATTATCAGTATCTTGCAAAACAGCGCGGAGTAAAGGCGCTCGACGGTGAAGGAAAGCTTATACTCTACCCTTCATCCGGATGCGAGACATACAAAATGGCATACAACCCGTCGAGCGTGGTGGCAGCATTGCGCACGGTGACAGAGCAGTTTGAAGCATACAAGGCAGCCAAAGGCATACAAGACACATCTGCTTATGCCCTTGACTCTACTTTCATAAGCCGCATACCCGACATGCCGCTGCGCACCATCGAGGGCGACACATGCATAGCCCCTGCCATTGTATGGGCCAGAATACAGAACGTTGAGACGCCGCAACTGTATCCGGTATTCCCATGGCGAATATACGGCATGGGGCGCCCCGGATTAAATATTGCACGCAACACTTATCTTAAAGATCCGCACGCACTAAAGATGCGCACACACATCGGCTGGAAACAAGACAATATCTGGGCTGCATGCCTCGGCCTTACCGACGATGCGGCACGCCTTAACCTTGAGAAATTTGCCGACGGGCCTTACCGCTTCCCTGCCTTCTGGGACCCTGGCTATGACTGGGCACCCGACTGCAACCGCGGTGGTGCAGCCATGATAGGCTTGCAGGAAATGCTGCTTCAGGAAACACCCGACGGTCAACTGCTACTCTTCCAGGCATGGCCGCGCGAATGGAACGTGAAATTCAGACTTCATGCGACAGGCGGAAGAATAGTCAATGCGGAGATAAAGGACGGAAATATAAAGGTTGAGACAGAGAAAACAAAATAAAAACCACTTGTCTGCCACAAGATAAACAATAAAAGAAGAATGTATAATGATGCGTAAGCTGCGGCAAGACTAACCATGAAAGCCGCATATATGCCAAAGCACAAGCAACCTATAACAGCAAAAAGAGACGGACAATACACGTTGACACGCTACGACATCATACATTCAAACTGTATTGAGACAATAAACAAGGCCTTGCGCATCGGTTTTGCGCAAGGCCTTGTTTCATATCATATCACCGCATCGGTTTAGCGGTATGCCTTCTCATAAATAGCAAGTATTTCGTCTTCTGTCAGCATGCGCGGGTCAAGCTGGAACAAGCCTCCCATGGTTTCCTTTGCATTCTTAACCATTTCAGGAAGATCCTCTTTCTTAATGCCCCAGTCGCTCAACTTCAAGTCGTCAACCTTGCAGGCCTTCTGCATCTTGACGAGAGCATCAATAAAGTCAGACGGACGCTTACTCGGCTCCATAGTCATGGCCTCTGCCATCTTCATGTAGCGCTTCATACTGTCATTGCGGAATGTCTCAAAATAAGACTGCGACAGACAAATCAGTCCTGCGCCGTGAGGCAGTTCAGGATAAAGGGCACTCATGGCATGCTCCATTGAATGTTCTGACGTACAGCTTGATGTAGACTCAACCATACCGGCCAACGTACTTGCCCATGCAACCTTTGTCCTTGCCTTCAAGTTGCGTCCGTCAGCCACTGCCACAGGCAGATACTTGTAGATAAGACGGATAGCCTCGAGAGCATAAAGGTCACTTATCGGAGTGGCACAGTTTGCTATGTAGCCCTCAGCTGCATGGAAGAATGCGTCAAAGCCCTGATAAGCCGTAAGTCTTGGCGGGATGCTGAGCATGAGTTCTGGGTCAACAATAGACATTGTCGGGAATGTCAGCTTGCAGCCAAAACCAATCTTCTCGTGAGCTGTCTCATGGGTAATAACAGTCCAAGGGTCAACCTCTGTACCTGTGCCGGCCGTTGTTGGGATGGCAATAATAGGCAGAGCCTTCTCAACGGGCTTGTTCTTGCCTGTACCTCCGGCAATATAGTCCCAGTAATCGCCCTCGTTGCATGCCATTATGGCGATGCTCTTTGCAGAGTCGATAGAGCTTCCGCCGCCAAGACCGATGACGAAGTCGCACTTCTCTTCACGGCACAGCGCAGCTGCCTCCATTACATGCTGCTTGATCGGGTTGGGAAGAATCTTATCAAAGACAACGCTCTCAACATTATTCTCCTTAAGATAGCCTACCACTTTATCTAAATAGCCATACTTCTTCATTGAAGTTCCGCCAGAAATAACAATCAACGCTTTCTTACCAGGCAAATTTTCTGTTGCCAGCCTTCTGAGTTCGCCGCATCCGAACAATAATTTTGTAGGAATGTGCAGATTAAATACAAGGTTCTTGTTCATGATCGTATTAATTTAAAGTTTTCAAAAGCAAATATAATAAATCTATTACAAACAAAAGAATAAATATGAATTTAATTTTAAATTAAAACCGACAAGCAGCTTTATGCTTATATAAAAACATTATACTCCTGATTGCAATGTCTGCCTATTTACGCTTCATGACGCTGTTCACTACGCGCACCGATGAAACGAGTTTGCCGGTAGACGTGAACACGTCGACATTCCACACATGAGACGAGCGGCCCTTATGCACAATGGTGCCCACGGCACGCACCGTATCGCCCTCATGGGCCGAAGATATATGGTTGCCGCTTACCTGCATTCCGACAACATACTCGTCGGGATTACATATTATCATAGAGCCAAACCCTGCCACTGTCTCTGCCAACGCAAGCGTGGCTCCGCCATGCAGGATGCCGAACGGCTGACGGTTGCGGTGGTCAACAGGCATAGTGGCCTCAACGCGGTCGTGAGAGGCATAGGTGTACTGTATGCCGAGGTTGCCCATAAGCGTAGATTTCGACTGGGCATTGAGTTCATCAAGCGGAATCTCGCTCGGACGCACCTCAGCCAAGAACGCCTTCTCAACAGCCACAGCCACACCGTCTTCATTGTTAGACAGTGTGATATAGTCGGCACAACGCTTCACAGATCCTGGCGCATTGCCCATGGCTATTCCGAGACTTGCCAGCTGCAACATGGTAACATCAGCCACGCCATCGCCGAAGACTACGATGTCGTCTGTCTTTATGCCCTCCATCTCCATTACGGCAGCCAGCGTGTTGGCCTTGTTGACGCGGCAGCCTACCACCTCGAGAAAGAACGGCTCTGAGCGGAACACGTCGAGCACACCGTCGAGACGGCGCTTCCAGTGGTTCTCCAGTCCTACGAGAGCCTCCTCGTCGTCGCTGACAAGCATGCACTTGCACGGAATGAAGTCGATGGCTATGGAGAAATGCTCCTCATAGACAATCTTCATGCCGTTGAGCTCGGCTTCGGCCTTGATGTGCGGATTGTCAGGCATGTTCGTAACAATACAGTCCTCATTATAAGTAAGGATGCCAAATCCGTTTTTGTCGGCCTTCTTCTCAAGATAAGGTATCAGTTCGGGATTAATGCGGCGCTCAAATATCACTTCGCCGTCAGCAGCCCTTATAACCTGTCCGCCGTTATACGCCATCACATATCCGTTGTAGGTGTCAAGCTCGAGCATCTTGGCCAGTCCGAGCAGTCCGTATGTCGGACGCCCTGACGCCAGCATTATTCGCACGCCCATCTGCTGAACCTTGCGCAGCGTTGCCAGCGTGCGCTTGCTTACCTCCTTGTTGTCGTTCAACAATGTTCCGTCAACGTCCAGAACAAGCATCTTATATTTCATAGCTCAATGTTTTAAGGGTTATGTCAAAACAAGACAAAGCTCATATCCTGCCGCCGTATGCTGCTTCAGCCGGCAGGCGGCACGGCCTTTATCTTTCTTACAAAAATACGTAAAAACATTTTCATATTCTCACTTATCAGGCTATTTTTGTAACGGCGTTTCAGTTTTTTAAGGAATGCCGCGCCTTTGCCTCCACCTTTATAAATATATCTAAAAAAGGGTTGCCAAAGGTGCAGAGAGCAAATTTACGTTCAAAAGTCGACAAAGCTGCCGCAAAAGAAGTTACAACCGACAACTGAAGGCGTCATCATATAAATAAGACAAATTCAACGCAGCCCTGCCGCAAAGGCAAGGGCACAAACACTGAAAGAGATGAGAAATTTTCTGTTATCTATCCTTCTGCTCGTATCGTGCAGCATGAGCGCGAAGCTCACCGTTACGAAACTTACGTGCAACTATCAGGACGGACTGGCCGTAACAGCCGGCGACATACGCGTGGGCTGGCAGATGAAGGCCGACACCAACGGCGACAGGCAGACTGCCTACCGCATAAGGATTTTTGAGAACATAACCGGCAAAAGTGTCTACGACTCGGGCAAGACGGCATCGGCCGAGAGCCAGCTGATATCGCTGCCGCCGCTGAAAGGCAACCGCCACGGCTACTACTGGCAGGTGTGCGTGTGGGACGCCGCCGGCAAGAAGTCGGCATGGAGCCAGAGACAATATGTGAGAGTGGTGCCCGAAGACCTCGGGGCTAAATGGATTGGAGCCATAACCAAAGCGGACGCAAAGCTGCCCGAAGGACGATGGGCAAACTCAGTGTTCAAGAAAGACAGCTTCAAGACAAAATGGCAAGACACCGACACGCTGTCGGCTAAAAGCATAATACTGAGAAAAGAGTTCAGCACCGGCAAGAGGAAGATTACAGATGCCGTGGTGTACATAAGCGGACTGGGACACTACGAGATGAAGATAAACGGACGTAAGGTCGGCGACAGCGAATTTGCCCCGCTTTGGAGCGAATACAGCAAGACCGTCTACTACAACACCTACGACGTGACACAGCTACTCGCAGAGGGGCGCAACGCCATAAGCGTGCTGCTGGGCAACGGATTCTTCAACGTGCAGCGCATGGGCCGCTACAGCAAGCTGCAGACCAGCTTCGGCCCGCCGCAGATGATTATGCGCATGGAAATAAACTTCAGCGACGGCAGCCGCCAGGTGATAAAGAGCGGCGAAGACTGGAAGTACACGCTGAGCCCGATAACATTCAACAGCATATACGGAGGCGAATCTTACGACGCAAGGCTCTGCCAGCCCGGCTGCGATATGCCCGGATTCGACGACAGCAGATGGCATGACGCCGTGCAGGTGGAGGGACCAACGGGCACGCTGACGCCACAGACTGCACAGCCCGTGAAGATAATGGAGCGCTACGGCGTGAAGTCGTGGATGAAGATACATACAGATTCGCTGGCAGCAGCGTCAAAGGCCACAAAACGAGAAATAGACCCGTCTGTGATTGTTGCCGACATGGGACAGAATCTTGCAGGATTTCCCGAAATAACAATCGAAGGCAAGCGCGGACAAAAGGTTACAATGCTCGTGGCCGAGAAGCTCACTCAGCAGGGAGCCTGCGACCAGAGGCAGACCGGACGCCAGCATTATTACGAATATACCCTGGGCAGCGACGGCACGGAGACATGGCATCCGCGCTTTTCCTACTACGGCTTCCGCTACATACAGGTGGAGGGGGCGGTGCGCGAGGGAGAGCCAAACCCGCAGGGGCTGCCCGTACTGAAGAAACTCAGCAGCTGCTTCGTTTACAACTCTGCCAGAGAGGTGTCGTCGTTTGAATGTTCAAACGAGCTGTTCACCAAGACTCACCGCCTCATAGAAAGGGCTGAGCGCAGCAACATGCAGGCCGTGCTGACCGACTGCCCTCACCGCGAAAAGCTGGGATGGCTAGAGCAAGACCATCTGTGCGGCCCAAGCCTTCTCTACAACTACGACATGACGCGCTTTGCGCCAAAGGTGATACGCGACATAACCGACACACAGAAATCAGACGGCATGGTGCCCACCACGGCGCCACAGTATGTGTCGTTCGGCAATCTGTTTGACGACTCGCCCGAATGGGGCAGCACGCTCATCATCATGCCGTTCATGTATTATGAGCAGTATGGCGACAGCACGCTCATCACCGCCAACTACGGAGCCATGAGCCGATATGTCGACTATCTGACGTCGCGCGCCGACAGCGGCATTGTGAGCCACGGACTTGGCGACTGGTACGACTATGGTCCATGGCGTGCAGGCTTCTCAAAGAACACTCCCGTACCACTTGTGGCAACGGCCCACTACATCTTCGACCTACAACTGATGACGCGCGCCGCACGCATGACGGGCAACACGGCCGACGCAGACAAATACTCCAAGCTGCTGGCATACGCCACGGATGCCTTCAACAGCCGCTTCTTCAAAGCCGACTCATGCACCTACGGCACGGGCAGCCAGACATCCAACGCCCTGCCGCTGTATCTCGGACTTACGGGCAACAACAAGCAGGGCGTGCTCAACAGTCTCGTGGCCGACATCAAGGCACACGGCACACGCCTGACAACGGGCGACGTGGGCAACCGCTATCTGTTTCAGACGCTTGCGCAGAACGGACTCAACGACCTGCTCTACTCCATGCTGAACCATTATGAGACGCCGGGCTACGGCTTCCAGCTGCGCCACGGCGCCACGACGCTGACCGAGCAGTGGGACCCCAACCAAGGCTCGTCGCTCAACCACTTCATGATGGGACAGATAGACGAATGGCTCTTCAAGACTCTCGCAGGCATCAAAACCGCCCAGGCACCTACGGACTGCGCCACTTGCTGATAAAGCCAACGCTCGTGGGCGACCTCAAATATGTCAATGCAAGCACAGAGTCGCTCTACGGCAAAATCAGCGTCAGCTGCACACGCAGTTCGCTCACCGTTGACATACCCGTAGGCTCAGACGCCACCATAGTGCTGCCCGACGGCACCGAAAAGCAGGTTGGATCGGGCAAACACACGTTCAACTTCTGAATGCATATCCATACAGACGGCCCTGACGGCAACAACACCTGACGGGCATCTGAAGCCTATATGGCCAATAAGAAAATCTGAAACATAATAAAACCGGGCAGAACATTATCCACAACATGTTTTGCCCGGTTTGTTATTTTACATGTGCAAGATTATTACGACTTATCCTAACAGCCCTCTCAGCACCCCACAGCCTGCCCCACATTTCCGGCAAAATGAGGCGACACTGGCACAAGAATAAATAATAAGTTTTTGTCATGCCCACCTTAACAGACCAAAGGACACCGGACTTGCCACAAAAAGCCATTCATTTACGACAAAAAAACGGCCACTTTTGCATCAAAAACGGCCCACTTACGACCCGTAAACGATAGGTTAATGATTTGAAACCTAATCACGTCATTTTGCTTACAGTCCGTATAATGCAAACCGCAGTTCAGACCTTCCGTTAACAACGAAGACATATTTTACTTTCAGTTTTTTGACCTAAAAAAAATTCTACAGCAATTTTCGGTCTGTAGACATAGCACGGATCTGACAGAACAAAGGCAAATCATTGGCCTGCCCATGCTCCGCCAACATCTGTATCAACCGATGCCGGCAGGTATGAAATAAAGCATCATATTTTGGACAAAATGACAGATAGAGACTAAAGCCGACAGAGGCATTACAGCTGTCTGATATATAGCCGGCAGCTATACAGAAAATAAAGAATAAAAAAAGCCAACTCGCTACATCCATCATCAGGAAATACTGACTATAAATAAGGATGTAACGAGCTGGCTTGTTATTATAATACTGTTATTTCAGCTCAATGTTAAAGTTTAACGCGGTTGCGCCTCACATCAATACCACTGCACGGCGTTGCTGTAGCCGCTGCGCTTGTCGTATTTAAGTGCATCGGTAAGAGTGGCGGCATTACATCTGAACGAGAAGTTGTAAGATGTGTATGGAGCCAGCACCACAGAGCAGCTCATGTTGAAACAGTGGAGGTCGCGGCTCAGCGATGCAGTGGTCATAGACAGGTCATGGTTCTCAAAGTCGTAACCGGAAGAGAAGCTGATGTTCCATCCGTCGCTGATGCGTATGTTTCCGCTGAAGTTCAGGGTCTGCGTAAATGCGTAAGGATAGCGCATGGTCTTGGTGTTGAACTTTCCGCTTGTGTTCTCACGCATCGTTATTCCGTAGCCGAATGTGAGCGACCATGGCATTGAGAACTTCATGTATCCGTCTGCGTCGGTCTCGGCCTTGCCTGCATTCTTCTTTCTTGCACCATTCTGTCCGTTCACCATGTCGTCGTCAACGTTCGACTCTATTCCGGTGTCGTCGTCCTCCGTGTTGTTATCATCCTCCGTGGCGTCTTCTTCGTCATCTCCTCCGCCGAACCATTTCTTCAGCTTTTCGGGATTAAGGGTGAACGATATGTTCTGCGACAGACCCTGGAAGCGGCCAAAGCGGCCCTTGCTGTACTCTGTATGGTTGCTGACGTATGGTCTTCCGTTATCGTCAAGCTCGTAAGCATAGGTTGCAAACACGGCATTGAGGTTAAATGTATAGTTCTTCCACCATTTCAGCCTGAGCCTTACGGTAAGGTCGCTCCAAGGTTTCTCCTTTGCGGCCATGTTGTAGCCCATGTTGAATCCGAGTTCGTCTATAATGCTGAGTTTCTTGTATCCGGTAGAGTCTTTGTCCGACTTCACCTTCATCTCAATGTTGTTCGACAGGTCGAAGGTTACGCTTCCCGTCTTTCCCCTCGACGGCACATTGAACAAGCCGTTCTCAAATGGTGAATATTCAACGAGGCTTACATTGCCGTCGGCATCGGTCTTCTGGTAGGTCTCATAGTATCTCGAGCCGCAGTCGGGCGCATAGCTGAACGTAACCTGAGGCGTCAGCACGTGGCGTATGGCCTGTATCTTGTCGCCGAAAATCTTCTTCGACGGAACCCAGAAGCCGTACATCTTTGTTGAGGCACCGATGCTCATGCTCCAGTTGTATACGTTGTAGAATCCGTATGTTGTGTCGGCGCGCTCTGTCTGTGCCTGCTCATCCCACGACTTCATCACCTTGTTGGAGTACATGCGGTCGGTGAAGTTGAACGAGGGGTTGATGTTGATATAGTTGAACAGCGTGAAGTTGGCGTTGATAGGAATATTGTGCTGGAAAGCGTTGCGCCAGTCTTTTATGAGGTTCGACTTGAAGAGCTTGTCTTCCTTCGTATCGATAGAGTTGCTGAACTGTCCGGTATAGCTCATAGAAATCTTTTCATACCAGCGCTCTTTGCCGGCCATGTGCTTGCGCTTGAACGGATAAAAGCGGCTCACAGAAATGTTGAGGTCAGGCAGCGTGAGGCTCACGGTAGAGTCTATCATGTTCTGACTGAGGTTGGCCGATCCGCTGATGGTCATGCCAAGGCTCGAGAACGATGTGCTCCAGTTGACGCTTGATGTTCGCAGACTCTGCGTGTAGCTCTGCGGATTATACATACTGTTGAGGTTGTTGCGCTCATAGCTCGTAGATGCAAAGTTGACGCTCGCCGAAAGGCTGCTGAAGGGGTTTGACTTAGGATCCTGACGATGACTCCACTGCAGCTTGAAGCTGGTCTGTTCGGTATAGTCGGGCATACCCTTGTCGCCGTTCTTGGTGTTCTGGTAGCTGAAGAAGAAACTTCCGTTATAGCGGTAGCGCTTGCGGTAGTTGCTTGCCACTGACAATCCCCACGATCCCTTTGTGTAAATTTCGCCAAGCAGCTTAAGGTCCCACTTGTCGCTCATCGCAAAATAATATCCTCCGTCACGCAGATAGAAGCCGCGCGAGCTCTCGTCTCCGTAGCTCGGCATGATGAATCCGCTTGAATAGCTCTTGGTGAACGGAAAGAATCCGTAAGGAATGGCCAGCGGCAGCGGCACATCTGCCACTACGAGATAGGCCGGACCGAACACTACATCCTTGCCGGGGCGCACCTTTGCACGCGACAGGGCTATGTAGAAGTCAGGGTGAGGCTGGTCGCATGTGGTGTAGCGTCCATGCTCAAGATAGAGCACTCCGCTCGAGTCGCGCTTTGAGTGCTGGCTCGACAGGTAGCCGTCTTCCTGCTCAGTATATACATTATATATAAAGCCTTTCTTGGTCTTGAAGTTGAAGGCCATGGTGTCGCTCTCATATTTGTCCTGTCCCATGGTGAACACCGGAGTGCCGGATATGGCTCCGGTTGAGTCGGCAGTACCCGTTGCACGCACCAGACTGCTGTCGAGGCTCATCTGTATGCGGTCGCTGCTGAGGTCCATGTTCTGATATTTCACGTTTGAGTTGCCGTATAGCCTCGCCACCTTGCTCTTTGCATCATAGACCATAGAGTCTTCAGACGAGAAGGTTACGGGGGCGTCTAACGCTCCCGACTTCTTGCGGTTTATGCTGTCGAGCCTGATCGAGTCGTCCACCTGTTTGTTATGGTGATATATGGCGAGTTGAAGCGAGTCCATGTTGGTGGTGTCGGGCTCGCCTGACTTATCTGTCGAATCTGCCGGAACGGAGTCAGACGACACCGTGTCGCCCACACTCAGAGAGTCGTTCTGCGCGCGCCCGTTGTCATTTTCCTTGAACAAAGGCAAGGAGGTGTCTGCCATCACAAATATGAAGGCAAACAGCAATACAAATATTACGGTTTTAGTTCTCATATAATGCAGGGTGCAAATTTACAGAAATTAAACCTAATAGCACACCAAAATCGCCTTTTTATTTAATATTTAACGTTTTACGTGCACCCGTATGCCTATTGCACCAGCATTTATACAAATATGAAAACATAATCGGCACATATATCTGTGCCTTAGACGGTTATGCATTTTTGCATCTAAGAAGCCATTGGCCCGCCCTGCCAGCCCAATAGCTGTTTGCGACATGAACAAGGTCAGCCTGCCGTGCAGTCAGACGCATGGTCGTTGTCCCTGCAGAAGCGCTCTATGTCGTCCTGCTCGCCGACAATCCAGATAGCCTCGCCGTGACGCAGCTTGTGCGACGGGTCCATCTGCGAGAGGTTCTCCTTGCCTTCCTCGAGTCCTACGACCATACAGTTGTACACATCACGTATGCCGCTGTCACGCAGCGTCTTGCCCGCAAAGATGCCGTTGCGGTTTATCACCACTTGGTGGAGTTTCATCTCGCGCTTCTCTATCTCCGGGTCTTTATCATGCAGCTCGGTGTTCAAGGCCTCGCTGAAGGCTGTAAGCTGGTCGTCGCTGCCGATAGCCTGAATGTTGTCTCCGGGAAATAATATTGTTCCTCCGTTTGGGATGTTTATTCTCTGGCTGCCACGCAATATGCTGCTGATGTGCACCCCATATCTGTTTCTGAACTCCAGCTCGCGCAGCATCTTGCCTGCCCATAGAGAATCTTCGGGAATGGTGAAATCAGAGATATGCACGTCGCGGTCGAGCAGGCGGCCTTCATACAGCGGACGCCTACGGCCCATCACCTCGGCAACAATCTCTCTTGAACGCAGGTTCTGCATGAACAAGCGCTCCATCTTTATGCTTCTCTTCTTCAGCGAGCGCGATATTATCATAAGTGCCACGGCAGCAAGCGCTATGCTTATCATCAGCGCATTGGTGAAGCGTGTAAGATAATAGCATATATAGAACACAAACGCCGAAGCCACGGCCACTCTCACAATGATTGTCAGAATGAGCGGCAGACGGTTGTAGGGATTGCTGTTCCAAAGAGCTTTAAACTCCTCACTGTGGTTTTTCTTCATCATTATAGCCCTCAGGAAAGGAGATATAAACAGCAGCGTGAGCAGTCCGCATGCCGCATTTGCCCACCAGTGAGGCAGAAGCTGATGCACGAAAGGCAGGAAGAAGGTGAACATAAGGGCTATGGATGCGCCCGAAAGTATGGAATAAATCACCGTAATGCGCACCATCTGCTTTATCAGGGTGCGCCATTTTGCCTCAGGCTGCGTGGTCTGCTTGGCAAGCGTAAGATTGTTCATGGCCATAATCCACTTTTTGGGCAGACGGCGTTCGAGCATGCCGTAAGCTGGGGTGGCCATGCGTATCATATAGGGTGTAAGGAAAGTGGTTATCACAGAAACGGCAACCACAACGGGATAAAGGAACTTGCCGATGACCCCGAGCGAAAGACCAAGCGAGGCTATGATGAACGAAAACTCGCCTATCTGAGCCATGGAGAAACCGCACTGCATGGCCGACTTGAGCGACTGGCCGCCGATAAGGAAGCTCAAACTGCCAAAAATAACCTGCCCGAGAATAATTACAAGCACAAGAGTTACTATCGGCCATGAATATTCTACAAGAATGGCGGGATCGACAAGCATGCCGACAGACACGAAGAACACGGCTCCGAAAAGATTCTTCACAGGCTCTACAACCTTTATTATGCGCTCGGCCTCTATAGTCTCGGCAAGGATTGAGCCCATGACAAATGCCCCGAAGGCGCTGCTGAAGCCTACCTTGGTAGACAGTACGGCCATGGCGCAGCACAGACCGAGAGCCACGATGAGCAGCGTCTCGTTGTTGATAAACTTACGCATTGACCTAAGCATGAGCGGAATAAGGAAGATACCCACCACAAACCACAGGATGAGAAAGAAGCCTATCTTCATCAGGCTGCCTATCATCTGTCCTCCGTCGGGATTCGACCCGTTGGCTATGGCCGAGAGCATAACCATCATGACAATGGCCAGTATGTCCTCAAGTATCAGCACGCTCATAACCAGTCCGGCAAAGCGCTGCTGCCTAAGGCCAAGGTCGTCGAAGGCTTTATATATAATGGTGGTGGAACTCATGGCGAGCATACCGCCGAGAAAGATGCTGTCCATACGGCTCCAGCCGAACAGATGCCCCGTGACTATGCCCAGCATCATCATGCAGAACACGATGGAACACGTGGAGATTATGGGCGAAGCGCCCATCTTAAGTATCTTCTTGAACGAGAAATCCAGACCTAACGAAAAGAGCAGGAACATCACGCCTATGTCGCCCCACGTGCTGATGTCGGCCCTGTCAGCCACCGACATTATGTAAGGCATGTGCGGACTTACCAAGAATCCTGCCACGACATACCCCAGCACAAGCGGCTGTTTAAGCTTCTTGAAAACTATGGTCACTATGCCTGCCACCACAAGAATAAGTGCCAGGTCTTTCACGAGGTGTGGAAGTTCGCCCATTCTTACTGTCTGTTTTTGTCAATATGTTTAAATGTTCAGGGCTGAAAGCAGAAGTTATCAACACTGTCTCCTGCATGATTATATACAGGCAAGACACAAAACCACATTCTGCTTTCAGTCCTGTAAAAGTATTTGTATAAGTGGCGGCTCACCTTACACCGCAATGTGCTAAGGCGTGCCGCTTATGATGCCACTGCCGCATGTCGTCGCCGGCCATACCGCATGCAGGCTGAATTATGCCATGCAACGGCAAGACAAGGCGTGCGCGCATGCTGCACGATATGTTATCAGTCGTTATATTCGGCCGTAATCTCACATATCTTCACGATTACCTGCATGGCCTTTTCCATAACCTGAACAGAAATAAACTCGTAAGGTCCATGGAAGTTTACGCCGCCGGCAAAGATATTAGGACACGGCAGACCCTTGAACGACAGCTGAGCTCCGTCGGTTCCGCCGCGGATAGGCTCTACCTTAGGAGGCACACCGCTGTCCTGCATGGCCTTGAGCACGATGTCGATAACGTGCATCTTCGGATCTATCATCTCCTTCATGTTGTAATACTGGTCTTTCACGTCAGCAGTAACAGTGCCTTCGCCATACTTCTTGTTCATCTCAACAACGCATTTCTCGATGAAGGCCTTGCGCTCCTCAAACTTATCGCGGTCGTGGTCGCGGATGATATAAGACAGCTTGGCGTTCTCTATGTTCGACTCGATGCCCAGCAGATGATAGAATCCTTCATAACCTTCTGTTGTCTCCGGTGTCTCGTCAGCCGGCAGCATTGCTGCAAACTCGGCAGCCAAGCGGTTGGCGTTTATCATCTTGCCCTTGGCATATCCCGGATGAACGCTAACGCCCTTAATGTTTATCTTGGCAGAAGCAGCGTTGAAGTTTTCAAACTCGAGGTCGCCCAGGTCGCCGCCGTCCATTGTGTATGCCCATTCACATCCAAACTTCTCAACGTCAAAGTGGTGAGCGCCCATGCCAATCTCCTCGTCAGGATTGAAGCCCATGCGTATGTCGCCGTGAGGAATCTCCTTATGGTCGCGCAACCAGCACATGGCCTGTACGATTTCGGCTATACCAGCCTTGTCGTCAGCTCCCAGCAGAGTGTGGCCGTCGGTAACGATAAGGTCTTCGCCTACATGCTGCAGCAGTTCGGGGAATTTCTTTGTTGATGATATTATGCCCGGTGACAGTTCGATGTCCTTTCCGTCGTAGTTCTTGACAATGCGAGGCTTCACATCCTTGCCGCTGCAGTCTGGAGACGTGTCGTAGTGGCTGATGAAACCTATAGTAGGAACTTCCTTCTTGATGTTAGATTTCAGTGTGGCATAAACGTAGCCGTTGTCATCCATCTCAACATCATCAAAGCCCTCGTCCTTGAGTTCATCTCTGAGATATTTTGCAAAATCAAGCTGTTTGGCTGTGCTCGGCACGGTCTGGCTGTCTTCGGCCGACTGTGTGTCGAAGCTTACGTAATTCAAAAATCTTTCAACTATGTCCATGATATTTTTATATTATTCAGTTGTTTTTCAAAAGTACATGCTACACCCCACCATATCATGGTGCGGGTTATCAGAATGCAAATATATGAAATTTTATTGAGATACGTCAGTGTTTTTACAGGTTAATTAGTCTTAACTGTTTAACTTTTTACGTATTGTAAGCATCCTTGTCGTTTCTGTCTGAGATTAATATTGCTGACAGACATAAAAAATCTTCATGTAGATGCATTGTGCCATGTCTCATGCATTGTGCGTAACATAGTTTGGCGTTCATTGTGAATTTCCTCTGGTTAATGACAATTGCAGCGTAGACTGTACCTATATGATGTCGTTGCTGCCGCTGTCATTGCCAGTGTGATGCTTGGTGTCTTTGCTGTTGATAAAATATCGCGGCGGCATTTTGTGAAGTATTGTGCCGTGTTGAGTTTTTATTCAACGCCCACAGTGGCTTCACAAATGCTGCCTTTCAGTTATCCTGGCCCGCTTTTGATGTGAACTACATTATTTTAATGTTATTACTGTCCGGTAAACAATCCGATAACCCATTAAAATTAAGGGTTGGCATCTAGAATGATGTCAGCCATTTTGGTTATCTTTTGAAGTCGCCAAACAAAAAAAAGATTTAACCATGGGTAAAAGTACACATTTCGTTGGACAGCCGTAGGAATGGCAGTGAAGAGTGGATTAGACGGCTGAAAATCACCGATTCAACAACGCTAAGTCTTTTCTCCAACGCTATATTCAAGGGTGTCGAGCGGCATCCTAAGACGAGCAGGAAGAAGGGTGGCATCAAGGTGCATTGCCATCAAGATCCAAATATGGGTCACCCTAATAGCAAGCGACACGCTTTCTGACGTGGCGAAGCACAGCTTCGACAGACTGTCGAAGCTGTAATCTGCCCCATATTGGCTGCATATCATACACAAGCATACTGTGCAGCACTACTGCACGTCGTGCTGAAGGTATATCTTAAAGTCTTTCATTTTTATTTCATCAATGTTGGTACATTCCTTTGCATACTGTTTACAGAAGGTAGATTTTTATTTCTTATTTTCTTTCCTGCATTGAAGTTCCATGTAACCTGCAGATTTATCTGTGTGTTGTGTGACAAGTTCTTTTGTATTGAAGTCCAGTCGCTGCCATATATCGTTTTTTTATTGCGTGTGTATATCAGCTGGTTGCATTTTAATGCTACATTTAGATTATTGTTGAAAAATGACATATATGCTCCTGCGTTCAGCCAGAATCCGCCGTTATAATCATATTCAAGTGATTTACCTTTGTTCTCTGCCTGTATTCCCAGTGTTAAATCCAGCCACCGGCATAAAGTGAAATTGTTATCGCTTCTGAAAAATATACTTGCATTGTTTATGCTTTTTCCTGGCATACTTTCATGTGTAAGTGTAACATACAATCCGTTTTTGTTATACCAAAATTTAAATGGCTTAGTTGTATATCCAATTCTAAAAGTATGAGTTACGGATATTCCCTTATTCTCTGGCTTTGTATAATAAGTCCCGTTGCGGGTTTCGTCTTGATAGGTCATGATTCTTATCGCGTCATCACAATAAGTCAGATTATAACTGGCAAGCCAGTTTGAATTAAAAGAATAATATATTTCCATATTGTAAAAGTTCTCTTTCTTCAGATTTGTATTACCTATACTATAAAGGTTGTTGCTTTGCCATACGACGGAAGGAATCCGGTAATTATAATTGGGTAATGAATAATAGTGCTTAAACCCGAATGTCAAATAACGTCCTTTTGCTGAGTTTATAAGCCATTGTGCGAATAACGACGGATATACACCGTCTTCCCAACTCCTTGTGCTATTCTCAGGCGACCTATAATCACTGTATATGTTCTGTGTGCCGTGATATTGTAGCGCAAAATACACATAGAATTTCTTTTTTATTAAAATATTGTAATCAATCCATGCGCCATAATCATATCCTTTATTTGTATAGTGCCCGGTAGGAATATATCCAAGAGTTGTGGTTCCATTGTCTTCGTGTCTGTCTATAAGATAGTAATATTCCAATCCGATGTTTAAGCCTGAGTTGGCTGTTGTTTTAAAATGTACTATTGGTTGCACAGAAAAGTGGTCTGAATTGCTTTTTAGCGCAGCATTATCAGCAATGCCGTTATATAAATAATCAGCATTCCCGTTTTCTTTGTTTTTTGAATATTCTGCACGTAATCTAAAATAGTTGAGGCTGTCTTTTCCAAAACCTTGCTGATATTGTATGCCGGCATTATATCCAGAAATTTTATTTTTCCCTGATGTTGAAAGAATATTATTGCCGTCCGTGCTGTTTTGGCCGGAGCGGAGCCAGCTGAAATCAGTTCCACCGTAAACATCAAGCCACGTTACTTTATTGAAAGAATACCTTAATGAAAGGTTGTCTCTCAAACTTTTGAAACGGTTATTATTTTTTGTATCAGTAACAGTCTTGTTTTGTGCTGTTTCTGTCTGTTGTTCGAACATTGATGTTGAGCGGCTATAAGGAACTCCTGATAAAAAGTTCTTCACGCTAAATTTTCCGCGGTTATACAAAATGGTGGCCATGGGGCTCGTGCTTTTTATTCCATTGTAGTCTGCTTTACCTGCAAGTGTAACTGATCCGAGAACGCCTCCTTCTTCACGTAAAAATATCTTTATAACACCTCCTGTTGCATTAATGCCGTAGGAGGCATCCGCATGTGGAATGATGTCTATGTGCGCTATCATTGACGGCTGAATGTTTTTCAGCTGTTCAAACGATATTGGCTGATTGTCAAGATAGTATAACGTGTTTTTACGTCCGCGGACATTTATTTCATCGTTTGAGACATCAAGGTCGCGTATAAACTGTAAAAATTCAGACAGAGTTTTCCCCTTGGCAAGAGGGTTTCCTTTCACACGAATACTTGTTTCTCCGTTTGGTTTTATGTCTGAATATTTTGCCATGACTATAACTTCATCGAGCATTTCTGAAACTTTAGTCATGAGGAGCACATTGGTGGATGTGTCTTTTTTCAATGATAAATCATTATTATAGGTCTCATATTCCAAATGGGATACCTTCATGTTGTAGTAGCCAATCGATATGTTTTTTATCTTAAATTTGCCTTCTTTATTGGATACTGTCTGAAATGTGGCCTTGCTGTCGTTTTTTGATGAAATAATTATTGTCGCATTGGATATAGACCTGTTTTTATCATCCTGAACGGTTCCATCTAAAACTATTGTATTGTTTTGTGCGTACAACGTTGACGTTAGTATTAATATAAAAATTAAAGCAAATGTTCTCATAATTCATTATCTTTTTTGTTGAAAGTTATATTTAAGGCATACAATACAGGTATTGTTATCTTGCCTTAGTCAATTTAAATTATACCCGTGCAATTTGATATGTAGCCACAAAGGTTAATATACCGTTTGATTTGTACGAGTAATTGAATTCAACAGAAAATCTGCCGGAATTGAGTATAAGGATTTTCTGTTCAGCGGTATGTCGGCATAAGCCGTTTCATAACCCAGCGGTGTTGTTCTCACAGTCAGAGTATCGTTGTATTTAGTGTCGTTTACAACAAATTTACCTTCTTTGTCCGTAAGTTCTCTTGTTATCAGATTCGAGTCAGCTGTTTTTATCAGTGCCATGCTGGAATATTCCATAGACATACATAGATTCTTTACCACCTTGCCTTTTATCTGCTGTGTATTGGCTTTTGTATGTGCAAGAAGCATGATAATTGGTATTGTAAGTTTTTTCATATTTATAATTTTATTGTTCTTTCTGTCAATATTTTTATATACGATTTTCCATATCGTGTTTTTGAAAGATATGGATTAAATATTACCTCGTCTGTTATGTGTATGCATACGGGATGCAAGGCTAACTGCAAGTCGGCAGACACTAAGGTTGTGCTTTTATGGGCAATTTTCTAATTTGTACAATATTTAAACTGCCAAAACTATGCCATAAAACGTATTTTGCTGTATATCAGAAAGATAGACTAACACCCCATTTGCGTACATGTCTAAAACTTGGACAGTGGTGTATAAAAATTAGACAGTATGCATACCCGGAAAAGAGAAAATAAAACTTTCAGTGGTTAAAGGAGCATGTTTAAGTGAAGAACGAAAAGTGAAGAGTGAAAAATTCGATACTCTTGTGGATTATTGTTATTTCACTTTTCATTTAACCGCCTGTACAACCGATATGAACCAACAAAGCTAATGTGCCGGCTGATTTGCAATCTGCCGGAATTAAGTATAAGGATTTTCAATCCGCTTGCTTCCTATTTTAATTTTTGTATGAATTTCGGATCACAGATCCTGATACTTAATGCTGTCGGATAGCATATCACTAGTGTTCGAAAGATTATTTTATTCAGGTTATGTTGCAATGGCTAAAATCCGTTTTACGGAATTCTTGCCTTCAACCGAAAATCAC
>NZ_LFQU01000025.1 GCF_001275135.1 Xylanibacter rarus
TTCATACCTATTAGTAAAAAATAGGAAGCAAGCGGATTGAAAAATCCTTATAGTTCAGTTCCGGCAGATTACAAATCAGCCGGCACATTAGTCTTGTTGGTATATGCCGCTTGTAGGGACAACATCGAATATAAGAATTGTAGAGAAGCAACAAGGCTAATGTTCTGGCGGATATGCTATCCGACAGCAAAAAATATAAGGATCTGTGATCCGAAATTCATACCTATAAATCATAAATAGGAAGCAAGCGGATTGAAAAAATCCTTATACTTAATTCCGGCAGATTGCAAATCAGCCGGCACATTAGCTTTGTTGCTACATATCCGTCGGAACAATAGTCTTGTTGGTATATGCCGCTTGTAGGGCTCGGCATAACCAAATATAATTTGCTTCTGCTCTCACTTGCACGACAATTGCAAATCAGCCGGAACAATAGTCTTGTTGCTACATATCCGTCGGACAAGCTATAATGTAAATCCTCAAATCATAATTGGTTGGCGCCGAACTTCATTTCTCCATTCTCAATTCTCCATTCTCAATTATTCTTCGTATTTTTGCAGATATAACAACTTTGCCATAAACAGATATGCAGAATAAGAAGAAACGAGTTTTTCATATAGTGTCGCATTTCGATGTAGGCGGAGCCGAGAGAGTGGCCGTGAACATTGCCAAGTCGCAGACTGAAGGCTTTGAATATCACGTGGTGGAACTGATACGCGCACACTCGGCGTTCACCAAAGTGTTTATAAAGGAACTCGAGGACGCGGGGATAAAATATCATCGGGGGCTGGTGCCAGAGGTGCATTTTCATTATCTGTTTGAGCGTCTCGCCGCAGTTACCTTTCCGCTGTGGTTTATCTTTCTGTTTCTGAGATACCGCCCTGCCGTGATACACAGCCACACCGAGATGCCCGACCTTGCCATATATTCGTTCTTCAAGATGTTCCCGACGCTGCTCAGAGGCTGCAAGGTGGTGCGCACAATACACAACACGCAGCTGTGGACAGGACTGAAGAAGACCGGGATGAAGGTGGAGAAATTCTTTATACGCAACAACTCAAACATAGCCATATCCGTAGCCGTGCGCGACAACTACACGGCAGAATATCACCAAACTGCACCTATTATATATAATGGTGTGGCTCCGTCGACGCAGAAACCGTTTGACGGAATTGTTGAAGGCAAGAAGAACATTCTGTTTGCCGGACGGCTCGAACCACAGAAAGGCATCGACGTGCTCGTGGAGATTATCAGCAGACTGAGCGGCGACGGCCGTTTCTTCTTCCACGTGGTGGGCGACGGCAGCATGCACGCCTTTGTACAAAGCAAGCTCGGCGGACTGCCCAACGTGAGCCTGCGCGGCCCTATACACGGACTGCCGGCATATCTGTCATCGTTCGACTATCTGCTCATGCCGTCGGTGTTTGAAGGTCTGAGCATAATGTCGCTCGAGGCAAGCATGGAGGCACTGCCCGTGATAGCCAACAGCTGTCCCGGACTGCGCGACACCCTGCCCGACGACTGGCCGCTGAAGGTGAGCGGCAACAGCATCGACGCCTATATGCACATATTCAACGACATTGTGGCAAAGGAAGACAAGAGCCGCTTAGGATGCATCGCCCGCGACTTTGCCGCCGCAAAATTTGGCGTAAGGCAGATGCAGACAAGCTACGAGAAGGTGTACGGCTGACCTGATGACGCCATGCAGGCCTCAACGCCTGCACCAACAGGCACATAACGCCCGGCAGGACGGCCCATGTTTAGCTACTTTTTACAAAGTCATGCGGCAAAAACATAAAAAAGCATTACCTTTGCATCAAACTGATTTACGCGGAAAAGATATGAAACGAATTACCGACATAGCCGAACTGCGCAAGGTGCAGACGGGCATACTCGACGACATACACAGATTCTGCGCTGCCAACGGAATAATGTATTTTCTGTCGTGCGGCACTCTTATAGGAGCCGTGCGCCACAAGGGATACATACCATGGGACGACGACCTCGACCTGTATATGCCGAGAAAAGACTACGACAGATTTGTGAAACTCTATACTGACGCAGGCGGACGCTACCGCGTGCTCGACCCGAAGAAGGAGAAAAACTACTTCTACACATTCGCGAAGGTGGTAGACACACGCACGCTGCTCGTCGAGACAGAAACAGAAGGATACCAGATTGGCGTTTACGTAGACATATTCCCAGTAGACTACGTCAGCGACAACGAGGCCGAAAGGCAGCGCATATTCAAGCGCAAGCGGCTGCTGTATAAGATAAGGCGATGCAAAATTTCAAAGAGAAACTATCTGAAGTCGGCACTGGCCTACTATTGCTACAAGATGCTGCCCGTAACCGTGGGCATGCTAAACGGCATGATTGAGCGCATGGTGGTAAGACGGGAGCCTACAAACACCGTTGCCAACATGACCGAAGCCGGCCCGTCGGTAAAGGGATGCATGCCGGCAAAGGACATAGAGGGCGACGTTGACATTGAGTTTGAGGGAAAAATGTATAAGACCATGGCAGGATATAAAGACTATCTGAGCCGCACCTACGGCGACTATATGAAGCTGCCGCCCGTGGACCAGCGCGTAACCCACAGCTTCGAGGCTTACTGGACCGACGGCAACGAGCCGAAAGACGGCGAATAGCATCAAGAAAAAGAAAAAACGATTTAGACATAAGAGAAAAGAAAAGCCGGGCAATGGTCATTGTCCGGCTTTTCTTGTATTGTTGCAACTGACACCTGGTCATAAAATCTTGCTCATTCCCCACTCGTAAACCTTGTCAATAACCGGACAAGGTATATGTTTTTCTTTTGCCAGATTGCGTATTATGGCAAGTCCGTAGGGAAAGTCCTCGGTGAAATATCTGCTCGAGAAATCGGGAACATAGCCCCCGTCGACCTTCTTCATTGGCGACGGTATGCCCTTGAAGGCTTCTATGGAGCGCAGCTTTGCCGCAAGAGAGGCGGCGTCGGTGCTCTCGTAATATTCGAGCACGCCGGGAATGCATCCGGACGAAACGGGAAGCACACGGAGCAGCAGGCTAAGCTCGTTGTCCATGGCGATATAAATGGCTGCCGCCTCTTCGGTCCATTCCTCATAGAACATGCTGTTGCGGCTGTAGACATCACCCGGCTTCCAGTCTTTCCACATGCTGTAAAGGCGCGAGGGATGGAGCAGCGGATTGCTGTTGGTGAGACTCACCTCATACATATTGTCAAGAAGAGTTACAGGAGTGGCCATGAGGCGCTCTATGTCGCTACGCAGCTGTTCGGGATGCTCCACGTTGTCCGTGCCCATGCTCAGCGACTTTTTATACCCAAGGAGCGACGCCCTGTGGCCATACTCCGAGGTGCGGGCTATGAAGGGCACGCGCTGAAAGCCGAAAAGAGGTGTGCCGGAAGGCAGCAGGCGCCTGGCATGGAAATAAAAGCCCGTGCTCGACACGATGCTGCCCACAACCGTGGAGGCAGAGAGATGCGGACATATTTCGCTGAGCGTAGACTCTATCGAAAAGCCGGGAAGGCAGAGCAGAACGATGTCGGCACCGGGCACCACCTCGGCGGCATCGGCCGACACGCAGGCCAGACGGCCCTCGAGCGTGCCACGGTCAGGAGTGTCGACAAGCAAGGTTTCGCCCCACTGAGCCGGGCGGCGCGTAAGTATTCTCACTTCATCTGTGCCGGCTGCGGCAATAAATCCGGCAGTTACATGTCCGAGGTTTCCACCTCCGCAGATACATATTTTCATGTCGTGCGTATTGTTGTGTTATTGTTTGTCTAAAGCCAGCAGTGCATCCACAAGCCTGTCGTTGTCGGCCGTGTCTCTCACTGATATCCTGACAAAGTTCTTGCCCTCAAGGAAGGTTTTAGTGTTGCAGTCTTTTATCATTATATTAAACTGCGCCAGAAGCTTCTTTGCCAGTTCGTGCGACGTGAACTTGCCAAGCACCTCACAGCAGAAATAGTTGGCCTGCGACGGCAGCACACGCATGTAAGACACTGTCTGCAAGCGCTTCATGAAACGTGCCCGTTCGCTAATAAACTTATGGCAGGCTTGGGTGTAGTCGGCCTGATATTTGTTGAATATCTGCATGTAGAACTCGGCAAACGAATTGATGTTCCAGATGCTTACATCCTTCTTCACACGGCTGATAAGCTGCTCGTCGGCAGACGCCATTATGCCAAGGCGAAGACCCGGCACACCGTATGACTTGGAGATGCTCTTGATGACAACAAGGCGGGGATTGTCCTCGAGCGTTGAGTTGCGCAGCAGCGTGTTATGCTCAAAGTCATCGCTGAAGTCGACAAACGACTCGTCAACAACGAGCCTTATGCCCTGCCCGGCGCACCAGCGGCTAAGGCGCAGGACATCGTCTGCCGGAATGAAGTTGCCTGAAGGATTGTCGGGATTGATAAGCAGAAGACTCTTTATGCCGCTGCCTTCGAAGAAACGCATAAGGTCGTCGGCGGTATAAGACAGGTCATTGTTGTCGGGATAAAACGCCACGATGTCGTCCTTACTGAGGCGGTGGGGATATTCCTCAAACGTAGGGAACACCACGCCCGTAAGTCCTGCCGACTGCTCCATGAGGCTCTTGATAAGCTCTGCCGCACCGTTGCCCACGACGACAAACTGCTGCCTGATGCCGAAATACTTGCCGGCCAGCAGCGAGTTGACATACATGCCCGACGGATATTCGCGCATGAGCGTGTCAAAGTTGGCCTTCATCTCCTCAGTTAGCTGCTCGGGCGGGAAGTAAGGGTTGACAAGATAGCAGAAGTCGAGCATCTTCGGGAAGCGCCAATGACCGCCGTAGCGGTAGTTATAGCGGCGCATCATCTCCTCGTCCTCGGCAAAGAGCGTCTCGGCAATGTCAAGGTCCTGCACGTCGTCAATCTCATACCATTTCTCGTTTCCAACAGGAAGCGCCTTAAGGTTAGAATTGTCGAGCAGCGTTATCACGCGCAGCACCTGCTCATAATATTCGTTGTTGCCCAAGGCCTTGCAGTAAGCATCGAGGAAAGGAACATACTGACGGCACGAAAACTCACGGCTGAACTTATAGATGTTTACCGTTTTATAGTAATCATCGACATCCTCAAACCTGAAAGCCTTCTTCGGGACAAAGTTCACGATATTGCGCTCCTTGTCTATCCTTACCATCGTTCCGTCCATCCACGACTCATATTTAGCCACAAGTGCAAGGTTGGGATGCGGATCGTTCAATATCATGGGCAGCATGCGGTCGGAGAAAATAAGGTCGGACTCTATAAGCAGCGTATCGTCCTGCTGCAGCTGCTCCTTGGCCAGCGAAAGCGAATAAATATTGTTTGTCTTGTTATATATAGGATTCTCCACATACTCTATGTTGAGCCTGCCGTCGTACCTGTTGCCTATATGGGCCTTTAGTTCACTGCCCTTATATCCCACAACGATAACCACGCGCCGCAAGTCAAGACGCGCAAGCTGTCCGAGCATACGGTCAATCAGTTTCACGCCGTTGACCTCTACCATACATTTAGTGTTGTTCTTGGTGTATTCGCCAAGTCTGCGCCCAAGTCCGGCCGCAAGGATTATTGCCTGCATAACAAATAGTCTTAAAAATTTGGATATCCGGCAGAAGCTTAAAGTGCCGCAGCACCATCAGGGCCGCTTACATATTCAGCATGTAAACAACGCCTAAGCCCAAAGCTGCACATTCTGCCGCCACAATCTGATTATCTTTCTGTCGGCAAAGATAATGAAAGGTGAGAGCAAAGCAAAATAAAAACACAGTTTTTTACTTTTTGCTTAGCCGAGCCGCATCTTATCTTATGAAAAGATAATGAAAGGTGAGAGCAAAGCAAAATAAAAAACATAGTTTTTTACTTTTTGCTTGGCCGAACCGCATTTATTCTGCTGAAAAGGCATCAGGTTTTACGCTATACGACGCCCATCGGTAGTTAAACTAAGTTAATTAAATATAATACAACACGTTCAACGCCCTTCCCTGCGAACGAGTTATAATAAAAATATGTACCTTTGCAGTCCGATTATTAAGGGGATAACTCTTAGAACCCCGGAACGGAGTGTTAATAGTCGTACTTTTGGCCGAGTGCGACGGTTAGTGAATCGCCGTTCAAGCAATAATGAATTTAAAAACGTTTTTTAGTAGTAATTTTAAAATTAAAAATGAACACTTTAAGTTACAAAACTATTTCCGCAAATAAGGAAACAGCAAAGAAAGAGTGGGTTGTTATCGACGCCACAGACCAGGTAGTTGGCCGTCTTTGCTCTAAGGTTGCCAAGATTCTGCGTGGAAAGTACAAACCTAACTTCACTCCTCACGTAGACTGTGGTGACAATGTTATCATCATCAATGCCGCTAAGGTGGTATTCACTGGCAAGAAAGAAACCGACAAGGTGTACACCCGTTATACTGGTTATCCTGGCGGACAGCGTTTCAACACTCCTGCCGAGCTGCGCAAGCGCAAGGACGGTGCAGACAAGATCATCCGTCACGCAGTTAAAGGCATGCTGCCCAAAGGCCGTCTCGGACGTCATATCTTGAACAATCTTTATATATTCGATGGCACAGAGCACGATATGCAGGCTCAGCAGCCAAAAGCAATTGATATTAACCAGTATAAATAATTAAGCAATAATGGAAGTAGTTAATGCAATAGGTCGCCGTAAAAGTGCCGTGGCACGTGTTTACGTAAGCGAAGGTACAGGCAAAATTACAATAAACAAGAAAGACATTACAGAATATTTCCCATCAGCTATTCTGCAGTATGTTGTTAAGCAGCCTCTGCAGCTCCTTGACGTAGCTGAGAAATATGATATAAAGGTGAACCTCGATGGTGGTGGTTTCACAGGTCAGAGCCAGGCTCTGCGCCTCGCCATTGCACGCGCACTCGTTAAGATCAACGAGGAAGACAAGAAGAATCTGAAAGATCACGGATTCCTTACTCGTGACGCACGTGCCGTTGAGCGTAAGAAACCGGGTCGTCCGAAGGCTCGCCGTCGCTTCCAGTTCAGTAAGCGTTAATATCTGGCGGAAACTGTTCCTAAAGATAAAGGCATGCCTGTGGAAGCGTCGTCACAAGGCTTTATTTACCTTGTGTACGGCGAAGCCCCAAGTCTGCCGACTGAACATTGTTTAGCATCTAAACCGATAAGACCCGCCGCAACGGCGATAATCGGAAAGCGCTCATGGCCATGCCGCGGTGCTAATGCCGCAGAGCGGTTACCTGTCGGTTGGTTCTAACAAAACTAAAAAGAAAGTAAACAAAACAATTAAAAAGAAAAGAAAATGTCAAGAACAAATTTTGATATGTTATTGCAGGCTGGCTGCCACTTTGGCCACCTGAAACGTAAGTGGAACCCCGCAATGGCTCCTTATATCTTCATGGAGCGCAACGGCATCCACATCATCGACCTTCACAAGACTGTAGCCAAGATTGACGAGGCTGCAGACGCACTGAAGCAGATTGCCAAGTCAGGAAAGAAAATCCTGTTCGTTGCTACTAAAAAACAGACAAAGGACGTTGTAGCTGAGAAGGCTGCGTCTGTAAACATGCCTTACGTTATCGAGCGCTGGCCGGGCGGTATGCTCACCAACTTCCCGACAATCCGCAAGGCTGTTAAGAAGATGGCCAACATCGACAAACTGATGAACGACGGAACTTACTCAAATCTCTCTAAGCGTGAGATTCTGCAGATCACACGTCAGCGCGCTAAGCTCGAGAAGAACCTCGGCTCTATTGCTGACCTGACTCGTCTGCCTTCAGCTCTGTTCGTTATCGACGTTATGAAAGAGGCTATCGCAGTTAAAGAGGCTAACCGCCTGGGTATTCCTGTATTTGCAATCGTTGACACCAACTCTGATCCTAAGGATGTTGACTTCATGATTCCTGCTAACGACGACGCAAAAGACAGCGTTGAGGTTATCCTGAACGCTTGCTGCGCTGCTATCGCAGAGGGTCTTGAGGAGCGCAAGGTAGAGAAGGCTGACGAGAAAGCTGCAAAAGAGCAGGCTGAGGCTAACGCTATAGAGGACAAACCGAAGCGCGCACGCAAGGCTCGCAAGGATGCTCCTGCTAAAGAGGAAGAGGCTGCTAAGGCTGAAGAAACAGCTGAAGAGGCTCCCGCTGAGGCTTAATATCTGATTTTAACTAACTTAAAATAGAAAATACGAATTATGGCTGTATCAATAGCTGATATACAGAAAATCCGCAAGATGACCGGTGCCGGTCTTGCAGATTGCAAAAAAGCCCTCACAGACGCTGAAGGCGACTTTGACAAGGCAGTACAAATCATCCGTGAGAAGGGTCAGGCTATCGCTGCTAAACGTAGCGACCGCGAGACATCTAACGGCTGTGTACTCGTTAAGGCTGACAATGGTTTCTCTGCCATGATAGCCCTGAAGTGCGAGACCGACTTCGTTGCTAACGGTAAAGACTTCATCGCTCTGACACAGAGCATCCTTGATGCTGCCGTTGCTGCCAAGGCTAAGACTCTTGACGAAGTTAAGGCTCTGCCTCTGAACGGAAGCACTGTTCAGGACGAGGTTATCGCACGCTCTGGTATCACAGGCGAGAAGACTGAACTTGACGGATATCTCTATCTCGAAGGCGACAACGTGTCTGTTTATGACCACATGAACAAGCACTTGCTCTGCACAATGGTTCAGACTAACAAGCCGGCTGAAGAGCAGGCTCACGCTGTTGCTATGCAGGTAGCAGCTATGAACCCTGTTGCTCTCGACGAGGCAAGCGTTCCTCAGGAAGTTAAAGACACTGAGCTGACTGTTGCTATCGAGAAGACAAAAGAGGAGCAGATCAACAAGGCTGTAGAGGCTGCCCTGAAGAAGGCTGGCTTCAATCTCTACATCGCTGAGAACGAGGAGCACATCGCTGAGGGTATTGCTAAAGGCAACATCACTGAGGCTCAGGCTGAAGAGATACGCAAGATAAAGAAAGAAACAGCTGAGCAGAAGGCTGCCAACATGCCCGAGCAGATGGTTCAGAACATCGCTAAGGGCCGTATGGCTAAGTTCTACAAGGATTCTTGCCTGCTCAACCAGGAGTTCATCCAGGACAGCAAGCAGACTGTTGCTCAGTATCTGCAGGCTGCCGATAAGGAGCTCACAGTTGTTGCTTTCAAGCGTTTCACACTCCGTGCTGAATAATCCTTAAAGCAAAACAATAAACAAAAAGCTGTCTCAAACATTTTGGGGCAGCTTTTTTTATGCCTTGTTACATATACACGAAGACATGGAGAATAAATCAGGAATCCTGCCTATAAGTATAGGCAATAAAAGTTTCTGAATAAACTCATCACTCGTCACATTTGCCTTTAATAAACTGAATGATAGACACATACAGCGTAATGAGTTGCCTTGTTAAACTAGTCACACAGGTACAAAACAGAAATTAGTTGAAGATAAGCCTGAAAATAGTCAGTCGGTTAGCCCTGTCGGTAACAAGAGAGATAAAGCCGTTGCTCACACGCATAATCTGTCTGGATATAGAAAGGCCTATGCCACTGCCTTCTTTCTTTGTCGTAAAGAAAGGCACAAATATGTGAGAGGCCACATCGTCGGGTATCATCGGGCCGTCATCTATTACGTCTATCACCACGGTGTCGTTCTCGCCGGTGTAAGCCTTCATCCATATATGCCCACCGGCAGATACTGCATCGGCGGCATTTTTCAGCAGATTAGACACCACCCTACTTATAAGTCCCTCATCGGCATATACAATAAGATCGCCCGGAAGCACGTCGGCCTCAACAGTGCATCCGTCTTTAAGATACTGTCTGGCAAGACTCGCCATCCGCTCAAGAAACGGCTTAACGTAAAAGAGCGTAGGCTGCGGCGCAGGAACATGGGTAAATCGGCGGTAGTTCTCAACAAACTTGACCAGTTCCTTGCCTGTGCGGTTGATTACCGAAAGTCCTTCATGCTGTTCGCCTTCCGAATGGCGCAGCAGCGTATCACTGAGCGACACAATAGGCGTTACGGTATTCATGATTTCGTGAGTAAGCACACGTATTAGCTTAACCCATGAGTCGATTTCCTGATTGGCAAGTTCCCCTTTGATGTCGCTGAAGGCAACAATCCTCACACGGCGCCCTTTCAAGAATGTGTTGGTCTCGCGCGACGAGAAGTTTTTCATCGTCTCCTTTATCTGGTCGACGTGCGTTATCACCTCACGCTGCAGAAGTTTCTGTGCAGCACGATTGTAGCGCAGCACCACCCCACGGCCTTCCTCAACCACGATAATGCCCGTGTCGACAGAATCAAGTATAAGTTCAAAGTATTTCTCTCGCTCCATCTGCTCGTCGCGCGCATGCATCAGTATGTCCTTCACCCGGTTCAGCGACCTGTTAAGCACTCTGTCGCCTGCCGCCTTGTCGCCCTCGGCAAAGCGGAAGCTATAATCGCCGTTGTCGATAGCGTTGAAAAGGAAGGTTACCTTTCTGACGGTCGACCTGTAGCGCCGCCAGAAATAAAGGCAGCCTGCGGCCGCGACGACGGCAAACAGGAGCAGAAGAGCAATATCAAAGTCCATACTTCTTTATTTTGTTATACAATGTCTGGCGCGACACGCCAAGCCTCGACGCCACCTGCGACAGGTTGCCGTCACACTCGCGTATAGTCTTTTCTATCAGCCGGCTCTCCATCTCGCCTATTGTCTGCACGCCTTCCATAGGCTTCTCCGCAACAGACGCGCTGCCGCTTATGTCCTGCTCGCCTATCTCCCTGCCGTCGCTCAATATCACGGCCTTCTCTATTGCGTGCTGCAGTTCGCGGATGTTGCCATACCACGGCATATCCTTTATCTTCTGTTCGGCAGCCGGCGTAAGCTCCATTGCGGGCTTGTTATACATAGCCGCATACCTGTTGAGGAAGAGGCGTGCCAGCGCCGGAATGTCTTCTCTACGCTCACGGAGCGAGGGCAGATGCAGATGTATCGTGTTGATGCGGTAGAGCAAGTCTTCGCGAAACTCGCCCTTAGTCACCATATCGCTCAGGTCGCGGTTTGTGGCGCATATCAGTCTGACGTCGATAGGTATAGGCACACTGCCGCCCACGCGCACAATGCTGCGGCGCTGCAGGGCCGTCAGCAGCTTTGCCTGCAATGCGTAGCTCAGGTTGCCTATCTCGTCGAGAAACAGCGTGCCGCCTTCAGCCAGTTCAAACTTGCCTGCCTTGTCTGCCTTGGCGTCGGTGAATGCCCCTTTGACATGACCGAACAGCTCGCTCTCAAACAGCGTCTCGCTCACGGCTCCCATGTCTATCGTCATCAGACTCTTGCCGCTACGGTGCGACAGACGGTGAATCTCGTTGGTCAGCACCTCCTTGCCCGTGCCGTTCTCGCCGGTTATCAGTATGTTGGCGTCGGTCGCTGCCACCTTAGTTACCATAAGTCTGAGTTCCTGCATGCACGGAGCCACGCCCCAGTACATGCCGCTCTCGCCGCTGCCGGCATCAGAGCCGCCGGCCGACTTGCTGCACGCCTCCTTCAGCGTGGCTATCAGCTTGTCGTTGTCAAACGGCTTTACGATGAAGTCAGTGGCGCCCGCCTTAATCCCGCTTACGGCCAGTTCGATGTCAGCATAAGCCGTAAACAGCACCACCTTGGCCTGCGGACGCATCTTCTTGATTTGTCCGAGCCAATAAAGTCCCTCGTTGCCGCTGTTTATTCCGCTCTGAAAGTTCATGTCGAGCAGCACCACGTCGGGCTTGTCCTCGCGCAGGTGCGCCGGAATATTGTTCGGATTGGCTATGGCGACAATATGCTCAAAGGTGTTCTCGAGCAGCATCTTCACGGTGGTCAGGATGTTGCGGTTGTCGTCTACAATAAGTATTGTTCCCTGTTTCATTTCAATGCAAAGATAGGTTGTATAACCGACAAAAGCAAGAGTGTGTAAAGTTTTTGGACACTAAATTTTCAGATATTCACAAATAATATTACTATATGCCACCTTCATGCCCCATCACACGCACAGCCATACGGCTCGCGGCACGGCTTAAAGCAGCAAGACAGCCTGCATAAAGCCATTTTTCAGCCTCAACCATGCCTGTTGTCTAATTTTTATACGCCAGTGTCTAATTTTTGGACACTCACAAAAACGCGGATTTGCCGTATCTGCCTGATATACTGCAACATAGGTATTTTGGCACGGTTTTGGCAATGATAATGGTGTATGAATATGAAAATTGCCATAATTACTCTCGCACTTGCCGCCCCTGTGGCTGCCGGCGCACAACAGGAATGGTCGCTCGACCGCTGTGTCAGTTATGCCATTGAGCATGCTACCGAAATGGGACGCGAGCGTATCGAGCAGAAACAGGCCCTGACGGAATACCGCACCTCGCTGCTCGACTTCCTGCCAAGCGTCTCGGCCCAGGTGAGCGGACAGTACAACTGGGGACGAAACATCGATCCGGAGACCAACACATATAACAATGTTACTACATTCAACAACGGCTATCAGATAAGTGCGTCGCTGCCCGTGGTTGACTGGGGGCACACATGGAACGCGTTCCGCAAGGCCCGCATAACCAAGAACACGGCTGCCACGGCGCTGCAGAAGGCTAAAGACGACAAAGCCATAGAAGTGATGCAGAAGTTTGTCGACGCCGTGTATGCCATCAAGTCGATAGAAATTACCGACAGAAAGCTTGCCGACTCGAAGGCTCTGCTGGCAAAAACGCGCAGACTGTACGAACTGGGCGAGAAGAGCCGGCCGGACGTGGTGCAGATGGAGAGTCAGGTGGCAGAGGACGACTACAACCTGCTGCACCAGAAGAATCTGGCACGCACCGCCCTTATTGCCCTAAAGACGGCAATGAACTATCCTGCCGCCGACTCGCTCAGCCCCGACTGCTCGATGGCAGCGCTTACGTCGCAGATTCCCTCAAGTCTCATGGTTGACAGCATGGCACTGAGCGGCAAGCCCGACATAATAATGGCAGAAGCCAACGTCGAGAAGGCAAGGCTCGAATGGAAAATAAGACGTGCCGACCTGCTGCCGCAGCTGTCGCTGGGTGCCGGCGTATCAACCAACTACTACATAAATCTCTCTCAACATCAGGACAGACTGCCGTTCAGGTCGCAGTTTCGCAACAACTTGGGCGAGTATGTCTACCTTACACTGTCTATCCCCATCTTCTCTCCTTCCACATGGAGCTCGGTAAAGCGCGCCAAGGCCGACTATCAGCTCGCCATGCTCGACGCACAGGACGCGCGGCGCAAGCTGAACGACGCCGCCCTGCAGGCCGTAACCGACTATGAGGGCTACCAGAAGGAAGTGAGACAGATGGAGAAGAAGGTGGCTGCCGACTCGCTGGCCTACCGCCTGTCTTACCGCAAATATGAGGAGGGCATGCTCTCTACGTTCGACATACACGAGGCGGCGCAGACTTATCTCGAAAGCAGCATAACGCTGCTGCAGCTGAGAATGCTGCTCGCCATAAGACAGAAACTCGTAAGATACTACATAAACAACGAACCGCTATGGACATTAAACTGAAACAGAAGAAATACTGGATTCCAAAAAAATACTGGCTGTGGGCCGGCGGAGGCGCACTTATAATAGTGCTGCTGATATGGCTCGCCACGATGAACTTCACGTCGACGCTGCGTGTAGACCGCCGCGGCCTCAGCATAGGCAAGGTAAGCAAGGCACAGTTTGACGACTACGTGAGCGTAGACGGCAGCGTGGTGCCCATACAGGTGGTGCAGATTTCGTCGGAAGAAGGCGGCGTGGTGCTCGAAAAGGTGAAGGAGGAAGGCACACACGTGAGCAAGGGCGACGTGATAATACGCCTCAACAACTCTAACCTCGACCTCGAGATTCTCAACGCAGAGAGCGAACTGGCTGAGAAGCAGAACATGCTGCGCAGCACGCGCCTGTCGATGGAGCAGGACCAGCTGAACAACAGCAACGAGGCGCTGCAGCTGAGCATGGACGTAAAGACAAAGCGCAGGGCATATAACCACCAGGCAGCGCTGCAGAAGGAGGAGCTGAACTCGCGCGAAGACTATCTGAAGGCCAAGGAAGAATATGAGCTGGCTGTGCAGAAGGAGAAGCTGATAAGGCAGCGGCTCAAGAAGACCAACGAGCTTAACCGCTCGCAGGTGGAGCAGATGGCTTCAGACCTGGCGTCGATGCGCAAGAACGTGGAGCTGGTGCGCGAGCGCAAGGCAAGACTGAACGTGCGCTCTACAATAGACGGCGAGATTGGTCTGCTGGACGTAGAACTGGGCCAGAGCATATCGCCGGGACAGAAAATAGGCGTCATCAACGACCTGAGCGACTACAAGGTGGAGGCACAGGTGGACGAGCACTACATCGACCGAGTGCATGCCGGACTGTCGGCCACGTTCGAGCAGAACGGCAAGACATATCGCCTGACCGTGCGCAAGGTGTATCCGGAGGTGCGCGAAGGCCGCTTCAAGATAGACTTCACCTTCAGCGGCTCGCGCCCGAAGAACATACGCACAGGACAGACCTACTATGTCGACCTGCAACTTGGCGAGTCGAAAAAGGCAATAATCATACCCAAAGGCACGTTTTACAGCGTGACGGGAGGCTCGTGGATATTCGTTCTCGACAAGGACGGCCGCAAGGCATACAGGCGCAAGATACGCATAGGGCGGCAGAATCCGCAATATTATGAGGTGCTTGAGGGCCTCGAACCGGGCGAGCAGGTGATAGTGAGCGGATATGAGGGCTATAAAAACAACGAAATACTCGTGCTCGAATAATCACGCCAAACCTGACATGCCGACAGAATGAGCCGTGTCTGACATCGGAAAAGATACATTACGGCAACCGTCAGATGTAAATATATTTCGCGTTGGCAACAGCGCCGCAAGGCAACAGCCGCAAAGGCGTAATGCAAAAGGTGGCCTTTCGCACTGCAAAACATGGTCTTTCAGGCTGTAAAAAGGCACCTTTCAGAGGCTAAAAGACGGTCTTTTGCAATGCCTCACATAACCTTTTGATTATCAATCGGTTATAAACCAACAAACCCAATGCGGCAAACAGCACAGAAAAAGGCTGCAAAGCGCACGAAAAATGAAACATAATAACAGCATAAAATATGAGCAACTTTAACCTTAAAAGCTATTTCACGTTCCTTTCGAGGAACAAGACATACACGGCTGTGAACGTGTTCGGACTGGCCGTAAGCCTGACATTCGTCATCATCATCGGACTGTACACGTGGCAGGAGTTCTATATCGACCGCCAGCACAGCAAGGCAAAGCGCATTTACAACATAGGCCTCAACATGGACGACGGCACATGGCGAACAGCCAACTGCCACCACGCCGTGCTGCGATACCTGCGCTCACGGTATCCTGAAATAGAACAGACGTGCGGCTTCACAGCAGGAAGTCTGAAACTGAAAGATAACGGCAACTTTGTCAATCTAAATGTTCTCGAGGCAGACTCGACGTTCTTCTCAATGTTCGATTTTCCCTTTGTGCAGGGCAACCGCACCAACAGTCTCGACCAGAAGGGCAACATCGTGCTGACAGAGAGTGCCGCACGCCGCCTGTTCGGCAACACTGCGGTAATAGGCCGCACCCTGACAACAGCCAACGACAATCACTTCCGCGTTACAGGCGTGGTTAAAGACTTCGACAACACCTTTATCGACAAGGACATACAGGGCGTGATCGACTTCTCATACACCATCAACATGGCCAACATGGACGAAAATTTTCCGCACATGGTCAACATAACCGGTGCGGCATCGTTCGTGCAGGTGCGTGAGGGCTGCGACTTTGCAGCAAAGCAGAAAGACGTGGACGCCTACTTCCAGACATTCTGGGAAGATAACCACCCTATCATAACACGCCTCGACAAACTGTATTTTTCAGGTCTTGATGCCTTTCTTATGCAAATGGGTAATCTTACATTGGTAAAGATACTGCTCGCCGTGGGCATTGCGATACTTCTATTTTCCATAATGAACTACGTCAACCTGACCGTGGCACAGAGCGGATACAGGGCACGCGAAATGGCCACCCGCCGCCTGTTCGGCTGCACCAGGGGTACTGTCGGCGTAAACATGTTCACCGAATCGTTGGTGATGTGCGTCATATCCCTGCTCATAGCCGTGGCGTTGGCCTGTGCGTGTGCGCCATACGCAAGCCTGCTGCTTGACACAAAGCTCGACCTCAGCCTGCTTGCAAGTCCGCTTACTGTCGGCATCATGGCGGCTTTCATCCTGCTGGTGAGCCTCGCCTCAGGTGTGCTTCCGGCCACGATACTGTCAAGGGTGAAGCCCATCGAGGTGGTGCGCGGCACGTTCCGCAAGCACACCAAGATGATATTCTCGCGCGTTTTCATAACGGTGCAGAACATTATAACCATAACCATGCTGGCATGCGCCATGATAATGTCGATGCAGATGCTGCATCTTACAAAGGCACCGCTGGGCTTCAACACCGAGAACATTATCTGCATAGAATATCCCGACAACTACTCCAGCCAGAATTCAGGCGAATTTGAAGACCGTCTGCGCTCGTTGCCGTTCGTAAAGGCAGTGGCTCCGTCATGCGGAACTCCGGCTACCGGCGGCAACAACAACACCGTAACGTTTGACGGGGAGAAACGCGAATGGTCGTTCCAGTTCATCAGCGGCACACCCGAAATGATGAAAATATACGGCCTTACATTGAAAAACGACCTGCACGCCAAAGGCGACAGTATTGTATATCTTAACGACATGGCGATGAAGGCATTGCAGATGAAACCCACGGACAGACACCTTAGCAGCCGCTACGAACAGATAAGGTATGGGTATTTCCGCAAGAATGCTGAATTCGGCGGCGTGCTCAACGAATTGCGCATACGCAACATTCTCGAAGAGCAGCACCCTCTGCTCGTACAGGCGTGCAACAACATACAGAATCCGTGGAACATCTCAATACTCGTCAGCGGCGACCCCGTGGAGGCATATGCCAAGATAAAGGATGTATATAAGGAAGTGTTCCACGAAGACATCGACGAGTCCAGTTCGCCGTTCGTAGATAAGTATGTGCAGGAACGCTTCAAGCAAGAGCTGCGCACAACCAAAATCGTGTCGCTCTTCGCCTTCATAGCCATCATAATCTCGCTGCTCGGACTTGTGGCAATGTCGACATACTTCATACAGCAGCGCGCAAGAGAGATTGCCGTGCGCAAGGTGTTCGGCTCTACCGGCAACCAGATACGCCTGCGACTGATACGCACGTTCATGCTATACGTTGGCATCGCCTTCATCATAGCCGTGCCGATAGTGGTGCATTTCATGTCGAAATGGATCGAGCAATACAGCTACCGCATCGTATGGTGGCCGTGGATTGTTGCGGCAGGAGCAATCGTTATGCTTATAAGTCTGGCTGCCGTGGCTGTGCAGAGCTGGATGGCGAGCAACGAAAACCCCGTGAAGAACATCAGGCAGGAGTAAGAGTCACAGAAAGAACATCGTGAAGAAAAGGCTTCGCCATGACCGGGAAACTCTGAAAAATGAACGGACAAGTATAAAATTTGTGTAACATAACAGATACAAGATATGAGCAACTTCAACCTTAAAAGCTATTTCACGTTCCTCTCGAGGAACAAGACATACACGGCTGTGAACGTGTTCGGACTGGCCGTAAGCCTGACATTCGTCATCATCATCGGACTGTACACGTGGCAGGAGACAAGCATCGACCGCCAACACAGCAAGGCAGACAGAATATATAACATAGGACTTGAGTTTATGGATGACAGCAGCCGAGTGATGGGTTGCCACCACGCGTCGCTGCGTAACCTGCGCATGCACTATCCGGAAATTGAAAACACATGCGGCATGGTGACAGGAAGCATAAAGGTCAGAGACCGCGACGATGTTCTGAACGTGAACACTATTAACACCGACTCGACGTTCTTCTCTATGTTCGACTTCAAGCTGCTGCGCGGCGACCGCGCCACCTGTCTTAGCAACAAGGGCAACATTGTGGTTACAGAACAGTTTGCGCACCGGTATTTCGGCACAGACGACGTACTGGGACGCACCATAATGACCACCGACTCGCTGCACTTCAGGGTTACGGGAGTGGTGCAAAACTTCGACAATACGATAATATCAAAGAACACAGATGCGCTTGTTGACTTTGCTTATGCCGAACGTGAAGGTGAAGGAAACATGGACAAATATTTTCCGGGACAGATAAACGTAACCAACTGTGCCTGCTTCGTGCTGGTGCGCGAAGGCTGCGACCTGATGCAGAAAGAAGCCGACATACAAAAGTTCTGGCCTACATTCTGGCCCTATGAACCGGCTATGCCCCTACGGCCGTTCCTGACACCGCTCAACAAGCTCTACTTCAACGACACGCCGAAAGTAAACGTCATGCAGTTTGGCAATATTAACATGGTAAGAATCCTGCTTGCCGTTGGACTGGTGATTCTGCTGTTCTCAATCATGAACTACATCAACCTGACCGTGGCGCAGTGCGGCTACCGCGCAAGAGAGATGGCCACGCGCCGCCTCTTCGGATGCAGCAGGGCCGGCATCATCACCAACATGTTCAGCGAGTCGCTCACCATGTGTGCCTTTTCATGCATTATAGCCGCTGCAATGGCCACAGCCACAGCCGGATTCGCAGGCCGCATAATCGGCAAGGACATAGACACAGGAATACTGGCCACACCATGGGCCATAGCCGCAATAGTGCTGTTTGTCGTAGCTGTAAGCCTGCTGGCAGGCATCATTCCGGCCACTGTGCTGTCAAGGGTAAAACCGATTGAGGTGGTGAGAGGTACGCTGACAAAGCACACAAAGATGATTTTCTCGCGCATCTTCATAACAACCGAAAACCTGATTACGATAGTGCTGCTGTCGTGTGCACTTATAATGTCTATACAGATGCGGCATCTGCTGAATGCTCCGGTAGGATACAACAGGGAAAACATAATAAGCCTATTTGATCCGTGGAAGTTCAACGGCAACGACCTCACCGTATTTCTAGACAAAGTGCGCGAGCTGCCGTGTACAGAAAAAGCCACAGCCACCTGTGGATGTGCCGTATATGGAGGAAACAATACCGGAATAACTTTTGAAGGAGACAAGGCGCAGACAACCGTACACATATTCAACGTAACGCCGGAATTTATGGAGATATACGGCATAACGCCTAAAAACGGCGAAAAGATTCAGTCAGGCAACACGCTGTATCTTAACGACCAAGCCCTGGAACTGCTGCACATGAAACCTACGGACACACACCTCAGCCGCAGATACAAAAGCTCAAAGTCAAACATGCTGCCTGTCGACGTAAGATACGGAGGAGTAATAAACAATTTTCATACGACAAATATTCTGCAGCCGATAAGTCCGTATTTCATCTTCGTAAACGACAAGATTGAATATCCCTGGTATGTAACGATAAAGGTGAAAGGCGACATCGTTGACGCACTAAACGAAGTGAAGAAGGTTTATAAAGAAGTGTTTAAGGAAGAAATAAACGACAGCAGGCCTATGACTGTAACCGGCCAGATAGCAGAACTTTTTGAGAAAGACATACGCACATCCAAGATTGTATCGCTCTTCGCCTTCATTGCCATCATAATCTCGCTGCTCGGACTTGTGGCAATGTCGACATATTTCATACAGCAGCGCGCAAGGGAGATTGCCATACGCAAGGTGTTCGGTTCTACGGGCAACCAGATTCGCGTAAGACTTATACGCACATTCATGCTATACGTGGGCATCGCATTTGTCATAGCCGTGCCGATAGTCGTTCATTTCATGTCGAAATGGATCGAACAATACAGCTACCGCATCGTATGGTGGCCGTGGATTGTGGCGGCAGGAGTAATCGTCATGCTTATCAGCTTGGCCGCCGTAGCTGTGCAGAGCTGGATGGCGAGCAACGAGAACCCCGTGAAGAACATCAGGCAGGAATAAATCTCTGTAACTGAAGACGATGCCTCTGGCAAATGTCCACATGGGCAAGACAGCCGCATAAGGCATAAGAAAAAACAATATTTGTAATGTATATACGAAAACAGCAATGAGCAACTTCAACCTTAGAAGCTATTTCACGTTTCTCTCAAGGAACAAAATATACACGGCAGTGAATGTGTTCGGACTGGCCGTAAGCCTGACATTTGTCATCATCATCGGACTGTACACGTGGCAGGAGACAAGCATCAACCGGCAGCACAGCAAGGCAAAGCGCATATACAACATAGGACTGATGTCCGACGACAGCATCGGTACGGCCAACTGTCACCATATAGTCCAAAGATACTTGCGTGACAGATATCCTGAAATAGAAAAGACATGCGGCTTCACAACCGAAAACATGAAGCTGAAAGACAGGGACAACTTTGTCAACGTAAATGTAATGGAGACCGACTCGACATTCTTCGACATGTTCGACTTCCCCCTGCTCTATGGCAACCGCGCCACTTGTCTCATGCAGAAAGGCAACATTGTGCTGACGGAGAGCTTGGCGCTCCGCATGTTCGGAACGGCAAATGCCGTTGGCCGTGACATAACAACCGCCGACAACACCCACTTTCGCGTTTCAGGAGTGGTGGCAGACTTTGACAACACCATCATAGATAAAGACATTGATGCAATAGTCGACTTCTCTTTCTGCAAGAACCTTGCAAACAAGGATGAGTATTTCTATCAGTTTGCAAACTACCTTATGTGCTCGGTTTTCATACAGGTACACGAAAACAGCGACTTCATGGCTAAACGGAATGAAGTGAGAAAGTATCTGCATGAGACCGTCAAAGACTGGCAGCCCACGATAACGCGCCTTGACAAACTGTATTTCTCCGGACTCAACGCCTATTCAGGACTACATCTCGGCAACCTTATGCTGGTAAAAATTCTGTTCGCCGTGGGACTCGTTACGCTGCTTTTCTCCATTATCAACTACATAAACCTGACCGTTGCACAAAGCGGTTACCGCGCAAGAGAGATGGCTACACGCAGGCTCTTCGGGTGCAGCAAGAACAGAGTGGCAGTCAACTTGTTCATAGAATCGCTCGTGATGTGCGCCATTTCGCTGCTTATCGCCGTTATGCTGGTACATATAGCCGCCCCTTATGCAGGCCGGTTGCTCGACACAAAGCTCAACCTGTCTTTGCTCATACACCCATATTGCATTGGTCTGACGGCTGTTGTCGTCATTGCGGTGAGCATCATTGCCGGCATACTTCCTGCCACAATACTGTCACGGGTGAAGCCCATCGAGGTGGTGCGCGGAACATTCCGCACGCAGACAAAGATGATTTTCTCGCGCATCCTCATAACCGTACAGAACATCATAACCATAACCATGCTGGCATGCGCCTTTATTATGGTCAGCCAGATGCTTCATCTGACGAAAGCTCCACTTGGCTTCAACACGAAGAACATAATAGCCTTAAAGCTTAACTACACAACGGACAACGACCTTACCAACGAGTTTATCAACCGTCTGCGCACTCTTCCGCCGGTAAAGGCTGTGGCCCCGTCTAACGGAACCCCGGCTGACGGAGGCAACGACCCGTCTGTGCAATTTGAAGGGGACAAGGACATAAGCCGCTTCAACTTCATAACAGGCACGCCTGAAATGATGAAGATATACGGCATAAAGATGAAAAACGACTTCAACCTGAAAGGTGACAGCATAATTTACATGAACGACCAAGCTCTGCAATATCTGCATATGAAACCAAACTCAACGCATATGAGCGAAAGGTTTGACAGTTTCGTGCTGACATACTTTGCAAAAAGCGCAAGATACGGGGGCGTAATCAACGACTTCCACGTACGCGACATATGCAACAACACGAAAGGCATAATATTGCTGACGTGCAGGAACATTAAGCACCCCCTCAACATATCAATACTCGTAGAGAGCGACCCCGTGGAGGCATACGCCCGGATAAAGGAGATATATAAAGAGGTATTTCATGAGGAAGTGGACGAAAGCACACCACCGTTTGTAGATAAACAGATAGAGAAACGCTTCGAGCAGGAAATCCGCACGTCTAAAATCGTGTCGCTCTTCGCCTTCATAGCCATCATAATCTCGCTGCTCGGACTTGTGGCAATGTCGACTTATTTCATACAGCAGCGCGCAAGAGAGATAGCCGTGCGCAAGGTGTTCGGCTCTACGGGCAACCAAATACGCATAAGACTGATACGCACTTTCATGCTCTACGTAGGCATCGCATTTGTCATAGCCGTGCCGATAGTGGTGCATTTCATGTCGAAATGGATCGAGCAATACAGCTACCGCATCGTATGGTGGCCGTGGATTGTGGCGGCAGGAGTAATCGTAATGCTTATCAGCTTGGCTGCCGTGGCAGTGCAGAGCTGGATGGCGAGCAACGAAAACCCCGTGAAGAACATCAGGCAGGAATAGGCCGGCACCGTAAGACAAGACTGCGGCAAGCAGACAACAAGAAAAATCATTAAACAACATATCAGAAGATGAACAACATAACGCAAGCATTAAAGAACCTGACACGCCGTGGACAGCACAACATAATAAAGATATTGTGCCTCGGCATTGGCTTTGCACTGGCGTCGGTGCTGATAGCGAAACTATGGTATAAGCACGAATACGACACGTGCTACCCCGACCATGACCGCATCTACCGCATAAGCGAAAAGATAAGTAGGGGCTCTGATCCGGAAGCTACATACGGCAACACGCCCGGAGGCATAGCCACGACGCTGAAAAAATATATTCCCGAGATAGAAACGGCAACAAGAATAAACCCTGCATGCAATGATGAGGAAATGAAAATAAACGGAGAACGACGCGTCAAAGGAAACATATACGTTGTTGACTCGTGTTTCTTCAAAATGTTCCCGACCAGGATATTGGAGGGCAACGCCGACGAGGTGCTGGCAAAGCCGTATTACTGTCTTGTGTCACGGACTATGGCTGAACGCATGGGCGGCAACGTGATAGGACGCAAACTGGAGCTTACTTCTATTCCGGGACTGACGATGACCATAGGCGCAGTATACGAGGACTATCCATGGAACTCTTCTTTTCACGACTATGACGTAATGCTCTCAATGACAACACAGCGCAGCTTCAGCTACGACGGACAGGACAATCTGGCGGGCAACGACCGCTACTACTCGTTCATAAAGGTGAGCAAGGGATGCCATCCTGAGCAGGGCGACTTTGACAATAAGGTGAACGAAATAGTAAGCAAATTTCTTGCCCTACTTGAAAAGGAAGAGATAAAATTCTCGCTGAAGTTCACTCCCATATCAAAATATCACCAAGAGGACAGCTACTTCAGGCAGACATTCCTCATGATGATGATATTAGCGGCGGTGATTCTCGCGGCAAGCGTGCTCAACTATCTGCTGATTGTGATTGGCAACACGGTTACGAGAGGACGCGAAATGGCCGTAAGAAAATGCTACGGAGCCATGCCGCGTAACATATTAGGCATAACCATGGCCGAAACCCTGCTGCATATCGTGCTGGCAATGATGCTGGCCGCAGCACTGATATACGCCTGCAAAGGCTCGATAGAGACGCTGCTGTCGGCCCCGGTCAGCTCACTTTTCACCGGCAAGGGCACACTGTTCCTCACAGCATTGCTGATAGTGGTGTTCATCGTTAGCGCCCTGCTGCCGGGCAGGATATACAATGCCGTGCCCGTAACAACGGCGTTCCGCAACTTCACCGAGAGCCGCAGGCGCTGGAAGATGGCACTGCTGGCGGTGCAGTTTTTATTCGTCAGTTTTCTGGTATGCCTGCTGCTGATAGTCAACAGCCAATATTCCAAGCTCACAGACTTCGACCTCGGCTACTCTTATGACCGCCTCGCGATAGTCAACGTAAACCAAATAAAGGGCGAAAAGCGCAGCGCCATGGTTACAGAACTAAGCAAAATGCCAGAGATTGAGGCATGGACGGCTGTAACATCTCCCTTGTTTTCAAACGGCGGCGGCAACAACATAGTTGACCCGGAAACCGGTGAGGAGATGTTTAACGCCACCGACCTGTATATGGCAGGCGACAACTATCTCGACATGTTGGGCATAAAGCTCAGACAGGGGCGCGGATTCAACGCCAGCAGCGACAGTCTTAAGGAGATGATGGTAAGCCCCGACTTCGCACAGAAGCTGAAGAACGAGAAGAAATGGAAAGACGTGATTGGACGTAAGATTCTGATAACGGAACACAGCCAGACGGGCAAAGACCTGTTCACCATAGTAGGAATATATGATAATTTTCACGCCAATACGGCGCTCGACGATGACGACCGCCCCACGATGATGTTCCACTCAGACCCTTACGGCAGCTACATCAGTTATTTTCTGCTGAAGTTTCACGACCTTACGGCAGACAATATGCAGGCTGTGCAACAGCGGCTGCAGAGGCTTTATCCTGACGAAACAATCATCGTTGACAGCTATGCACGGCAGCTGGACACATGGTATGACAGCGTAAAGCATTTCCGCTCGGCTGTCATGACGGCAGGAATATGCGCGTTGCTTATAGCTCTGATGGGACTCATAGGATATGTGAACGACGAGATGCAGAGGCGAAGCAAGGAAATAGCCATACGCAAGGTGAACGGTGCAACCGCCATAAGCGTGCTGCGCATGGTGCTGGGCAACGTGCTGCTGACGGCCGTTCCGTCGGCAATAGCTGGGGCTATTCTTGCCGGGATTGTGGCGGGCAAATGGCTTGAGGACTTCAGCGTGAGGACAAACATGAGCCCGTGGCTCTTTGTGGCAGGCATATTGGCAGTGGTGGCGGTTATAGCCGCGACCGTGGCCGCCAATGCTTACCGCACGGCAAACAGCAATCCTGTAAAATACCTGAAGAACGAATAAGCACTTAACGCCTGAAAAGCAGGCATTGAAGAAAATATAGAAACAATAAAACTAACCGAGCTCACGAATACGGCGAAAGCCGTGAGGGGGCATAAAATAGAACAGAATATGATAAAGGTAGAAAATCTTAGCAAGTCGTTCCGCACGGAAGAGGTGGAGACTATAGCGCTTGACAACGTAACGTTCAACGTGGAAGACGGTGAGTTTGTGGCAATAATGGGTCCTTCGGGATGCGGCAAATCTACGCTGCTGAACATTCTCGGACTGCTGGACAACCCCACTTCTGGCCAATACTGGCTCGACGGCCAGGAGGTGTCGCTGCTGAAGGAAAAAGACCGCACGGGCATACGCAAGGGACAGATAGGCTTTGTGTTCCAGAGCTTCAACCTCATTGACGAGCTTAACGTAGAGGAGAACATCGAGCTGCCCCTGACATATCTGAAGGTTGGCAAGGCTGAAAGAAAACAGAAGGTGCAGGAGGTGATGAAGCGCATGGGCATAACTCACCGTGCAAAGCACTTTCCGCATCAGCTCTCGGGCGGTCAGCAGCAGAGAGTGGCAATAGCACGCGCCGTGGTGTTCGGCCCCAAGCTGATTCTGGCGGATGAGCCTACGGGTAATCTAGACTCTAAGAACGGCGCCGAGGTGATGCGCCTGCTGACAGAACTGAATCAGGACGGCACGGCAATAGTGATGGTTACGCACAACGAGCACGACGCGCAGATAGCCCACAGAACGATACACCTGTTTGACGGAAAAATCGTTGGATAGTGTGCCTGATGGTATTGTCATGGCCATGACGCCACAAAGGCTCAGGCAACAGCATCAGACCAGCAACACAAAAGACGTCCTTCAGCAGTACAAAAGGCATGCTTTCACGCTGTAAAACATGCCCTTTTGCAACGTGAAAGGACGTCTTTTGCATAAGCAGAAAACACGGAACGCCATAGGGAAAGGACTCTTTAAAGTAAACCAAATTTAGGGAAGTACACTGTAAACAATTTAGGTTTATTTTTTTGCGAAGGAACTCGTCACTCGTCACATTGCGACATAACGTCCTGAATGTCAAATCGTTGCGGTGTGACGAGTTGCCGTTGCAACTCATCACACAGAGTAAGCCCAAAGCAGGAAAATACATAAAATTGCTACGAAGTGATGAGTTGGAAATTCAACTCATCACACATTAACAGTCTAACTGTCAGCAACTTACGCACAGATGTGACGAGTGATGAGTTTTTTCAAAAAACTTTTTACGGCTTATTTACGGCGGACAGCTTGTCGGCAAACTGCCGAATACAATAATCGCCCATTACAGACAGGTCATTATAAGGACCAATAAAACCATGCTTTTAACCAAGCAACACGCCGGCATATAAAAGAGAAACACAAGCAAAGCATGCATAACAGACATCAGAATTTTGCGTTCAATGCTCACGGCTGACCATCGTGCGCAAAACCGTCAACGCGTGATTAATCTTAATCATACATGTTCTGAATCTTCAATAAAAAAACAAGCTGCCTCATAAAATAAATGAGACAGCCTGCGAAATTGTCAGTTATATATAAAATTGCAGTAATTATTTTACAACAACCTTCTTGCCGTTCATGATATAAACGCCCTTCTTAACACCTGTAAGAACAGTTGCAGCAGGAGCCTCCTTAACGAGGATACCGTCGATTGTGTAAAGCTTAACAACGGCATTGGCATCGTCACCAAGAACAGAATCTATACCTGTAGGATCAGTGTTGAATTTACCTGTAATCTCAACGCTGTCGCCATTGCTGAGCATTCCACCTTCTACAGTCAATGTAACCTCACGGTCCTTGCTTACGCCGGCAAGTGGAATATGGCTTACATAACCCGCATAAGATTTATCATAAGCAAACGGAACATCCTCTGCCTTGAATTCCTTTGTCTGGAGTGTGCCGCGGTTGTTGAGCCACTGCAACAGAACCTTGTCGAAAGTAAGAACACCAACTTCCTCCGGCAACCAGATTATGATCTCGCTGCAATCAGCCAGAGAGCTGCCTTCAGTAGGCAAGAAGTCATAATAAAAAGATATTTCCTGCTTCTTCAGAGGATAAGTAACAACGATGCCACTTGTTCCGGCAGAAGCGTTGTTTGTGAGAATAGCACGTCCGTCTGCAGTTGTAAGGCCCTTGATGTTCATTGTTATCACAGTCTGCACTTCACCGTTTCTTGAAGTCTCTACTGTCTCTGGGAAGCGGTAACCGCGGATATCAACAACAACAGTCTTGCCTTCGATAGTAAAATCAGGATTAAATGAACCCATAGAACCGGCCTCTGAATCGCCATAAGACAGGTCTACAGTTACCTTACTCTTATCAGTATTAAGTTCATCTGTGAAAGTAAATGTCAGCAAACCTTCTTCACCGGTTTCAGGATAATATGTATAAAGAGTTGTACCTTGTGCCGAATCTATAGAAACCAGCTCACCGGGCATCTCGCCCATAATCAGTGTAACAGAATAGTTTCCGTCCTCACCATAGATTACGCTCTCATCGTTAGCATCGCAAATACCTTCAAGAGTGATTTTAAACTTATCACCAACCTCAAGTTTACCGTCTTCAGCCATCTCACGGATAAACTTGCTCAGCTCGATGCTATAGAAATACTGAGTAGTATAGGTACCATTGATATATGCTGCGGGAATCTCTTCCTTTGTTTTAAATACGCCGTCAGCCTCCTCACCATACTCAATCCAGTTGTGGGCTATATCAACCGTACGGTCAAAAGCCAATTCAAGGTTTGAGCCAGAAACTGTATAGGTATCACCATCCGAAAAGTTAGATGTCAATGTGATAGGCATGCCTTCTCCGTTACCATAATAAATTGTAACATCTATTGAAGGCTCAGTAATCATACTGGTTGAGAAATAATAAGTTTTTCCTTCCTCAACCTCACTACTGAAGATTTTGTGACCTTCAGCGTCATAGCTTATAGAAAGGTTGTTGCCCTCTTCACCCATGGCATTACATTCAAACATCATAATGCCAAAATATCCGACATTAAAGTGGATGGTGTTGCTCTCAATAGCCTTCAGCTGTAAATAGTTTGCACCTGGCTGCAATTTAATAGTTACAGACTCAGACGGGTCATTAATCTCAATCGGAGTAAAAGTAACAGCCTTTAAACCTGTCAACCCCAATACAATACCGATTAAAGTAAAAATAAGTCGTTTCATGTCTAAATATTCTTGTCTGTTTTATTTTGAGGAAAAAGCTAAAGGCTGGTCGATGCGCTATTGCCATAAGGCCAAAGCGACAGGCTGCAGCCTTTAGCTTTTTATTTAAAATCTACGGCAGATTAGCGGATAACCACTTTCTGGCCGTTGATGATATAGATACCCTTAACGAGTTTCTTCATTACGTCAGCTTTCTTACCCTTGCTTACGAGGCAGCCGTCTACGCTGTAAACCTCAACAACAGCATTAGCATCTTCAACTTCTACACCACCGATGTTTGTAGAATTGTCAACGATGAATGTATATGTCAGCTCAGGATTGAAGAGATTGCCGTCAAGATCATAGAATGTTTCTTCAGGAATAACAACAGTGTAAGTACCATCTTCTGTTATTTCCGGAGTAAACGTAATCATCATCTTATTCATGTCATCACCTGTAGCATAATCGATCGCTGCAGAGATATTGCTTGCCTCAACACCGTCTTTCTTAACTGTGATAACATTGTTTGTGTTCAGTTCACCAACACCATACTTAGAATCTACAGTGAGTTCAACAGTAGCAATTGACTTAACTGTGCTTCCGTCAGCAGGTGTAACCTCTGTAGGAACGAGGATATTCTTAGGCATCTGATATGCGAGCAGGATAACACCGTCTGTGCCATAGCTGATAGGTGTGCCATTTTCATTAACAGCAGCAACAGATACGCCTATGTTGTTCTCAGCGAGAGCAGCCTCAGGAACAGTAACTGTTATAACCTTGCCTTCAACCTTTGCTTCAGCAGGAACACGAGTGTTCATACCATAAGTTACAAGAGCAGAGTTTACTTTAGCGCCCTCACCGCTCAATGTAATATTAATTTCAGCAGGAATCTCCTTGCTGTACTCGCCACCTTCTACGTAAGGAGCCGGGTCAACAGACTCAACTGCAAGAATAGCCGGGTCAATGTTGAATGCTACAGTGAAGTCTGGGTTACATGTACCATGACCCTGCAAACCATCAGTCCAAGGTGTTTCTTCGTTGAAATATTCGTTAGCAATTGACTGTGAATCTACCTTAAGAACATAAGCACCAAACTCATTGATTTCTTTCGGAGTCTGTGTGCCAATTTCAACAAACTGAGCTGTTACAACAAGGCCAAGACCTGTTTCATCCTCATTTGTAGTCAAAATTGCATCAGCAACTTTCTCTTCACCTTTGTAAACGGCAGCTGTAGCTGTAGATGTTGTATACACTTTCTCACCATATGTAAATTCCATCTTGCCCAAGCTTGTGCAGTAAGAATTTTCAGCAGGTGTTACAGATTTAAAGTTCAAAGAAGCGTCTGCAAAACGACCATCGTTCACACCAAATGTAAAATTGTAACCGCTTCCGAATACAACACTTTCAGGGAAGCCTTCTGCCTTAGGCTCAATTTCGTTGCCCTCTTCATCAGTCAAATCAAGCTGAAGGATAACGTCTGTTACAATAGTTCCCATAAAATTATAGAACGCCTCAGACATAGTACACTTGATAATAGAGTGGCCTTCTTCTGTATATGATACTTCTGCCTTTTCCCAGTCTAATGTTCCGTACATACCCATCGGGTAAACACAGTTCTTAACTTTAACTTTCTTGTCAACTTCAACAGTTACAACCTTTCTGTCATCCTTAAAGCTGAGCAGCTGGTCTTCTGTAGGATAAACGACATTTGGTTCCGGTTCAACTTTTACAAGATTTACAACAGTCTTTTCAACTTTTGCTGTACCACCTTCAAATGTCAGAGTTGTTGTCTCAGGAGTTTCAGTACCCTGCTCCATACCTTCCTTAGTCTGATATGACTCAATAATGATTTCGTATGTATTTCCTTCATACATATACCATGCATTATCAAGAACACGGTCGTCTTTTACAATTTTCTCAGGACCAACCATGATAACATCTTCACCTTCTTCAGCCTCAGATGTATAATACTGGTGCATAATGCCTTCATCACCATGGAACTCACAGTGAACATACTTAACCTTCTTGTTCAATGTAACCTTAACCTGATTATCCCAGCTGATTTTCTCAACCTTTGAACCCTGCTCAGGCTCTGAACTTACAACCTGCAAAGAGCTGGCACCTTTCTCCTCAAAAGAAACGGCTATCTCTAAATCAAAAAAGAGTTGTCTGTTATTATAAATAACATAAGTCTTACCAGCTTCAACCTCCAAAGAAGAAAAGTTTGCATCCACACCCATTGAAACATTCAACGGAGTTCCATCCTCCAACATAAATGTCGGGTAAGACCAACCATGCTTAAGAGATAAAGTACCATCTGCAGGAGCTGTAAAGCTAGCATAAACGATGTCATTTACAACATAAGTGTCACCATCGGCAATCACATACGGATCCTCTTTGGTACCCGAACCGCTTGGGGTAGCATTGACCCCCAAGACACATAGGAATGCCATCAAACTGATTAGTAAAGATTTCATAATACTTAATTTTAAATTAATAATAAGTTAGCATTAAATTATATAGGAAGGGTTGGGGACTAGCCCCATACCCTTTTCTATATCTTAGGTTCTTAAGGTCCATGCCTTGCTGTCTGCTGTATTATGTTTTGTGAAGTGTTTTTCTGATACAAACATACAAGGCAGATCTAAATATTTATTTAACGATTACTTTCTTAACAACGCTTACGCCGTCGCTTGTAGCCTTAACGATAAACAAGCCGTTCTTTCCGCCTGTGCTTACCTTAACAGCACCAGAAGTAGAGTTGACATTGCTTATTACGCTTCCGCTTACATCATAAACTGTAACGTTGAGATCGCTTCCGCCGTTAACGCTTATTGAACCGTTCTCACCAGAAATTGTGATACCGTTTTCAGATACTGTTGCATCGTTGATTCCAGCTGTTCCGGCTGACATCTTAAGTCTTGCAGCATTCAGAACGCGCTCTGTATTTGCATCGAGCAACATAACAACAACCTTAGTGTTATCCCAGTTCTTAACGTTTTCAGGCAAGCTGAATACCTTATTGAATGCAACAGGCTGACCTGCAGTTACGCTTACAGGGATGAAACCTGATTCACCTGCGAAGTTGTCGTTTGGCACTTTACGTGCAACATCGTTGAATGTTACAACAGCAACGCTTGAACCATACTTGCCGCCCTTACCGAACTCACCGAATATCGGCTGGTCGAGAACGTAGAAACCATTAAGCTGAGGTCCTTCCAAACCATCCTCAAGAACAACAAATGCAAGATTGTGGTTCAGAGAGTTCATGGTTAGAGCATAGTTTACATTACCTGTAATCTGTATGTTCTTGCTTGAAGCATCGTAAATAGCCTTGTCGATGCTGACATCTGCAATTGCATAGTTTTCGAACTCACGCTGAGCTACATCATAGAATGTATTGTTGCCTTCTGGTGAATCGAAGTGATACTGCTCGCTTCCATCAACATACATCGGCGCATAAAGAGTGTCTATACGATTAACCAGACCCATAGGCTGTGCTGTTATACCGAAATATGTATTATAGTTCTCATAAGCAAACTGGTCTGTTCCGATTATAGAGCTATGAATAGCGATAGGTATAACCTGCTCACCGTAAAGTTTCTCAAGATTTTCCATTGCAAGGATTCCCTGAGGACAGTTCTTACACTGCTGACCAGTGCTTTCTTCTATAACTACATGCTTTGTTGTCTCAAAAGCAAGGTTGCTGATAGTGTTTGTCTGGCTGTAAACAGTACCGCCGAGATCAATGCTTATAGTATACTTATTCTGTGCACCTACAGTCAGAGGCAACTTGTCAGGGAATGTGAAAGAATAATTCTCTGCACTTGTTATAGGCTTGCTAGGTGTATCTGTATAAGTGCTCTTGAATGAGCCGTCTTCAGAAGTAAGTGTTGCATTAATAGTGTTATAAGTCTTATCACTTGTAACCTTAACTATTACACCAACATTTGTAGACTCTTTGTTAACCTGCGTGCTTTCTACATTAGGAACGAAGTTGAAGTCGCCCTTGTAGTAAACCTTCAGATTATCCAAGAAGATCATACTCTGATTTTCGTTCTCATTAACGAAAGCGATATAGATATTCTTACCTGCATATTCTGCGAGAGATTTCTCAACATGTGTCCAGTCACCTGTCAGATTTTCCTCTGACTCACCGGGAGAAAGCTGCTCGTCATAAAGAACCTTACCATTAGCCTTGAACTTCTCATAAAGTTCTGTTGTGAAGTTAGAATAAACAGCATCATCCTCAAGAACGAGAACCTTAAGTCTGTCTGCCTTTGACTTATAGTATGACTGAACGTCAAAGCTGAGATAATAGTCGGCATTTTCTATTGACAGACGGGGTATTGCCATCCAGTCGTCAGATTTTCCTGTAGGATTATAGATAGATGTTGAAGCTGCACAATAGTCAGAGCTGCTTTCTGATTCACGGATTACGAAAAGCCAAGGAGAATTGTCGGCATCAAAGCCTAAATCCTGCATTGCACTTGACGGCTTGTTGTGGTCACCTTCATAAAGGAGGTATTTAACCATAGAGTTGCTAGGATCATTGAAGTCATCAGAGAAGAGGCTTCCGTCAGAACTGATTTCAGGCTCGTATGCACCTGTGTAATTAATTGTAATCTCATTGTTCGGACAGAATCCCATAATATCTGTAACAGAACCAGCCTCTACAACAACCTTATATTTCTCATCTTTTTCAAGATAACGCTTGAGGCTAGGATACAGAAGGATTGTGCTTTCTGCTCCCTGCACAAAGTTAAGTTCACAAACCGGTGATGTCTGACCATCTCTATACAGATAAGCCTTAGCATCTTCAGATATAGCGATAGACAAATCGAAGAGAATCTGTACAGGATGCTCTGAACTTATTTCAGATACATTTGCCTGATCTGCAGGAGAAACCTGCTGTACAGCAGCCGGAGCCTCGGCACGGCCGATATACTTAATTGTGATTTCATCACTCTTGATAGAGTTGTCTGCCATCAAATAGAATGCTCCAGCAGGAATCTTCATTGTATATTCCTCGCCTGCATTCAGAGCCTGAGGTATACCGCCAATAGTGAATGTCTTGTTACCAGACTGAGCCGTAATGTTATACTCTCTCAACACCTTACCAGAAGCGTCCATGAACTGAGCCTTAACACCAGATGTTACAGCGGCAGACTTAGAGAAAGCCAACTTCATCTGACTGAATTTAGCAAACTTAGAGCCATAAGCAGGAGAAACGGCATAAGTGCCTAATGGATTCACGCTGCTTGCAGCTTCGCTGATAGTTTCAGGAAGACGAATGATATAACCCTTTGTCTTTGTTTCAGACATACCGATTATGGTCTTTTCATCATCAGAAACTCCTTGAATTGTTCCTGTGAAATCATAGCCAGTACGCTCATAGAAGTTCATATCATAACGGCCAGAAAGAATTTCGTCTATTCCGTACCAAAGACTACCCACACGTACGTAAGCAGAACGGACAGGGTTTACGGCAGGACTGCAAGCAAATACAACGCCTGTATTTGAAACAGCACTTCCGGCACGGTCTTGCTCTTCGCTTTCTGTATTATATAATATACAAGAGTTGTCACTTGTATTGTAAAGATAGCTTGAAATGTATGAACCACCAGCCACCTGTACGATACCGGTAAGATATTTACCATTGTTACTCATTGTTGACTCGTCAACAAATGTTTCGTCAGGCACTTCTCCGAGAGCATTGTCTACATATTTGCACTCCTGAGTTGTCTTGTTGTAAACATAATAGCAAACAGTTGCAGGAGTTACAAAGTTAATAATACCAGAAAGGATGTTACCATCAGGACTAACATTGTCTATACGTACCTGCTGAGTGTTTGTTCCAAGCTTTGTTTTCTTTGGGAAGTTAGGAAGTTCAGCATACACATCAATTGCACGATATGTACCATCAGACTGCTTCTCCCACAAAAGCGGTGTTTCAACATAAGCATCACCTGAGAAGCTACCAGAATTGCTCCATCCGCTGATGTATTTGCCATCAGGTGTTACAGATGTAGCTTTTCCAGGATTCTCAGACTGAAGAGTGATCCACTTACCCTGATTCATGTCATAATAAGCAGGCTTGCTGTCATAGGTACCAACGATGATTTTTCCATCATTAGTAACGTCTGTTGCTTCGAGTGACTTTATCAAGTCTGCTTCAACCCAAAGTTCAGTAAGAGCACCTGTCTCTACATTAATAAGATAAGGATAGGCATACTTACTTTGATCATCATCATTCACACCAGCAGCAGTAGCCCACAAGCCATTGTCTGACAAAGATGTGAAAGCTGCAGCCTTGGGGAAACTCACAGTGGTAAGCTGTGCTTCCTGTGCTGAAGACGGAATTGCCCACAGCAGGCCCAAAGCCAACAGGATACATAAATATAAACTTTTCTTTACCATACAATAAAATTAAAAATAGGATTTATTTTACTTTACAATCACTTTCTCTATACGTCCGTCAGCATACTTCAGGATGTTTATGCCTTTCTGAGGAGCATCAAGAAGCTGACCATTGATTGAATAGCGTGCTACGACCTTATTATCTGCATTATTCTGAATACCGTCTATACTTGCAGTACCATCATAAATGAAATTAATAGTAATTTCAGAATCAGGCAGCATAGATTTAGATCCCTGAGCTGATATTTTCACTGTAGTTGTACCTGCAGCAACAGGAACCCACTCAGTATCAGTTGAGATATCAATAGTTTTGCCTGCATCAGCATTGGCATTCTTCTCTATTGTACCTTCACTATCCAAATTTGAGCAGTTTTCTGCACAGCAAGCAGCAAATGAGCCATTAGGCAAAGCTGTAACATTATAAGTAACTTTACAACTCTGAGATTCAGCAGAGTTATTCTTAATATAAACTCCACTTAAAGAAATCATTGGCACCTGTATTATTTCATAAGAGCCATCAGGATTAAATACGAAATCCTCTTTATAGGATACCTGATCCATTGTAAGAGTTGCACCATTTTCAATGGTATTGCCGTCACCATCAACGAATATAAAATTCTGTGCATTCATTGCTACACAGCTAAATAACAAAGCGATACAAAGAGTAAATAACTTTTTCATCTTGTTCTTTTTATTAAAATATTAAAATTGTTTTTTATAGTAGGATTGAAAGAGGATATCAATGAGAGTGCATCAAAATGAAATACACTCTCATCGACATTATTTATCATTCATTCGGTTGTGCGTCGTCTTCAGTACTGATAACGGGTACTTTAACTACCTGCTGAACACCACTATTGTTATATACGAATGCTACAACCGACATATTTTCAGCCTTCCAGTCTTCATCCAAGACGTAAGTGCTTGTTACAGTCTTTTCTTCATCCCAAGCTATGCTGAAATCTTCTCCGTCCTGTCCGTTGACAGCTGTGCGGAATACATGATTATGCACATATTGAGTATTGACAGATCCGTCTGGCATATACTGAATGTTTGTTATATTGTCTTCAGTAAGCCAAAGCTGCAGTTTACCTGTAACATCAAGCACGCCTTTTGCATTAACATTTATGGTTACGGTTCTTGTTGCCTCATCATAAGATGTTGTTGCATCAAGTGTGAGCGGAGCAGAAGCCTGCAATGCGTCACGGACGATTGTTCCCCAAGACTGATATGTACTTGAAACCGTTTTTCTGTCAATAACGCCGGTAGGCTGTGCATCTATGCCCCATGAATTAAAATAGTAATCACCTGTTTCAGTCCACAATGGGAAAGGCTGATTAGTTACAGTCTTAGAGAACGGACCACTATGAATACCCACAGCGATGACATTCTCTGCGCCATACTGCTCTTGCAGGCTTTCAATCATTTCTGAAGCATTCGGACAGTTAACGCAACGCTGTCCTGTGAAGTCTTCAATCAATACACGTTTCGCAACTTCTACAGGCTCCACTTCAATAAAGCGGTCGTCCTCATCAATGTTGCTACATGCCATCAGAGAAAGTGCTGCTGCACAGATGGCAAACTTATTATATATGTTATTTTTCAGCTTCATCTCTGTTTAGAAGTTATAGTTGTACGAAAGTGTTACACCCTTGCTTGCCGGAACGTAACGGCATACACCGCCTGAGCAGTTATATCCTGCACGTGTACGGCCATAGCCGAGCTGTATACGGTGTGATCCTTTGTTGAATGTTACATATCCCTGATAGTAATGAAGGTCTGTCACGCCGCTGTTATACTCGTCGGCAATTGTGAACATCCAGTTGGGAAGCACTGACAGCTCCAACAGAGCATACCACCAGTCGCCGAGGTCGTCGTCTGTAGACAGATACTGAAGTTCGCCGCGCAAAGTGAATTTATTGTTGAACTGATATTTTGCATCGGCGATGAAGATGTCAGAATGGATCATACCACCTTCACCCTCTACTATTGTCTTATTGTAGAACTGGTTCATGTACATGAGGTTGAGCTTGAACTGACGTGTCAGTTTCTTCTCAATCTGTACGTTCAAGTCCTGATAGAAAGTCTCGTCGCCCATTTTCCAGAAAGCAGAGCCATATCCGTCTGTGCCAGCTCCACCCACTACGTTAGTATCAATACCACGAATGTGAGAGAAGTTCACCTTTACGTTTGTGCCATACTTACCGCCAAGGAGTGTATGACGCTTGAACTTATAGCCAAACTCGCCCTGGAAGGCCCATTCGCCGTCAGGATTGGTTGCATAAGGATACATGGCAGCCAACGCATAAGTCTGGTCCATCGTAAATGCCGGCAGATGGTTTATGAACGATGATGTACCGTTAATTGTTCTTTTACTGCGGAACGACATGTTGTCGCTGCGCTTTGCCTGCAGCAATACGCTCAAGCCTCTCTTTGAATAAGAAGCTGACAACATTGCCACGTTTCCTTTACGATATATATATCCGTTGTCGAACGTCGGGTCTTGTGTCTTCCACGCATATTCTGCGAGAAGGCTGAAGTTTCCTTTCTGTAAATTTGCACGCACGTCAAAAGCGTTTACCGTTGTAGGCAGGTTAAGCTTGTGCGTAGCATCAACCATGACGTCTTCTTCTTTCTCGTACTTGTTTACCCATGAAGCACCGAGTGTAAGATATGTTCCGCTGTTGCTCAGGCCCTTGAACCACTGGTCGAGACCGAGTTCAACGTCTGCACCAGACACCCATGAGTCGTTGTGTGACCAATATCTGCGCTGCTTACCGCTAAGAGCCTTTATCGAAACTCCGGGCAGCGGCTTGATTGTCAGGCGTCCTCCAAGCAAAGAGTTGTCGATGCCCAGTGTGCGCTCCTCGTATGTACGGAGGATAAAGCCTGAACCGAACTGCTCGTAGAAGTTACCTAACGTAAGGTCCCAATTTTTAAAGTGTGTTTTCAGATAGAAATAAGGAACTCCCCATCCCTTGTAGTCTTTTTCGAATCCGGGTAGAGGATGTTTCAGAAATTCGAAACGTGCTCCGGCATCGATATGCTCGCTCATTACATTCACATCAGCGAATGTGTTGGTCAAAGCCCATTCATTAACTTTTTCGGTGCCAATTGCTTCATCGTCTTGCGGAATAAGGATGTCGCTCTGGATACTTCCGCTGACGGTTATCTTTTTTTCTTCTGTCTCTTGTGCCATTGCTGTCAAAGACAAAGCAGGCATAAGCAAGAGACAGAAAATTTTATTATACTTGTGCATAAGTGTCAATTATTCTATAGTCAGCACTATGTGACATTATTTGTTTACGAGCTCTCTCACTTTCTCAATGAGTTCCTGTTCAGCTCCTTCTGTGTATCCGTTGTGTTTATAAACAATATTACCATTTCCGTCAACGATCAGTGTGTAAGGAATCATCTGAATTCCAAGTGCACGCTTGAAATCGCTGTTCGGGTCAAGCAGTACTTCATACGGCCACTCATGACTGTCAACAAGAGGTTTTACCTTGTTGATGTTCTGTGCCTGGTCAATAGAAACGGCTATAACCTTTACGCCGGTCTCTTCCTGCCACTCTTCATAAACTTCGCTGATGGCAGTCAGCTCACGGTTGCAAGGCTTGCACCATGTGGCAAAGAAATCAATGATGAAAGGTTTGCCATTGTTTGACAACGTGTCTGTTCTCACTGTCTTACCATTAATGTCTTTAAGTGTTACAGACGGTAACTGCGCATTTGCAGAACACAATATTCCTAGCGCAAAAACAATTGATAATAAAAATTTTTTCATTATTAATGCAATTTTACTGTTTTAACTTGGACAAAGTTAGTAATAATTTTGTAACGCGCTAACTTTTTTATTAGAAAAAATGCATAAAAATATTTGTTTATGATAAATATTCAGACCAAAAGACCTATTTAATAAATATTAACTATAAAGATGCAATTTTTATGCATAAATTGTTCTTTTATAGAAATGACTTAGTCGTTTTTTCTTTGTTTTTCCTTTTTTAGGCTATTGCATACCTTCGTGACAACTAAAAAGATTATATAATAACATTATGCAAAGTAAAACTATCCGGCATTTTTCGATATGAAAACTTTGCGCCTTATACGCCCCGTTATATCATGGCAATAATTATTGCTGCTCATATTTCTGCAAATTTAAGTGTAAAACGGACATTATTCTTTTACTTTCAAATAGATGACAGGTCAATAAAAAACAAAAGTCAATATTGTCATTTTAACAACAAAAAGCACCAGGCAGAAAAGCAGTAAAATGATACGGAAAAATTATCAAAACACTAAAAAAATTAACGCCCTATATATATAAATAGGTGTAAAGCCTTGATTAATATCAAGAGCTGCTGAATGGGCCTGACAATAGAGATGCTTAATAAGGGAACAAAAACACATCATGCAGCGGCATAAATATAAACTATATCTATGTAAAAAAATCAGAAGCAAAGACGCCTGATAATACGGCGAGAAAGAAGGCTGGCATAAGTCCGAAAAATATTTACATTTAAAGCTAAATGTAACATCTTTGGGGCACTGAAAATCACGTAACAATAATAAACAGGTTAAAAGTTATCGGGCATCCATTTGTAACTTTGCAGGCAGAAAAGCGCACATTATGTCATTTAAGTTTTGTCATGATTTTCAGGCAAAATAGAAAACAAAATTAACGGAACAGGCTTTAAAAATAAAAAATTATTTACGATGCCCATCAAAAGGGCACGTTTTACATGCCGAAACAATGCCTTTTACGACTTAAAACACGGCTTTTGAAGGCTTAAATTAATACATATTTTGGTGAAAAAACATATGTTTTAAGCCTGAAAAGGACGGGAAAAATTGCACACTTTGACACACATACGATTAAAGGCCCTAACAATCAGAAAGTTATGCTTGCACGCGTTTTCAGGCAATATTTACAGACAAAAGATTTTATTTTTGAAATAACGCAGTCTAGAAGCGTCATTAAAATCCAATATGTAAGCAAAACGCACATAACGGCAGCAATCTGACTCTGATTTAAACGCAAGCTATACCACAGCCGCAATGCCGTATCCGGGCTTGCGAAATAACAACATTTCATATGCATTTATTTTGCTTTTCGAGCAGTTTGCACTATCTTTGCATTAAGTGGAAAATGGCTTTGCCTATATTGAAGGCAAAAGATTAAGCTGTTTGAAATGAAAGACTGCAATAAATACATAATATTCTGCCAGACAATGAAAAGGCTGTTCAGAAACAAGACGGGCGTCGGAGTTTCTGAAGGGCAGCTGAAGACATTGACCGGTGGAAGGGAAAAGAACATTGAGAATGCTGCAAGGACGAAAGTCTTTGTTCTGGCGGCATACACGGCCGGAGAAGCTGCCGCACTGTCGGCTCACGGAATCAAGAACCTATAGAATGGAAACATTAAAAGAGAAAACAGCCAAAGGGCTGATATGGGGGCTGATGAACAATGGCTCCACACAGATTTTAAATCTGATATTCGGCATATTCCTTGGCCGGCTGCTTACGCCGTCTGATTACGGAATGGTAGGCGTGCTGACCATATTCACCGCAATAGCCGGCAACCTGCAGAGCAGCGGATTCACTCAGGCACTGACAAACATGAAGCATCCTGAAAGCCGCGACTATAATGCGGTGTTCTGGTTCAACGTTATCGTAAGCATCAGCATATACACCATTCTGTTCTTCTGCGCCCCGCTCATATCGCTGTTTTTCCATCAGCCTGCACTGACCGAGCTGTCGCGCTTCGTCTTTCTAAGCTTTGTGATATCATCGTTCGGCATTGCCCACGGAGCATACATGTTCAAGAACCTCATGGTAAAGGAAAACACCGTGACAGGATTTGCAGCATTGGTGACATCAGGCATAGTGGGAGTGGTGCTTGCAATAAACGGACAGTCTTACTGGAGCCTGGCATGGCAACAGATTATATATATCACCATAATCAACATAGGGCGCTATTTTTACACGCCCTGGCATCCTACGCTCCACATAGACCTGCGGCCAATAAAGAAGATGCTTAACTTCAGCATGAAGATTTTGCTGACGTCAATAATCAACACGCTCAACAGCAACATTCTTGTGTTCATCTTCGGACGCCTCTACCCCATAAAGGCTGTTGGAAGCTTTACGCAGGCCAACAAATGGAACACCATGGCCTATTCGTTTCTCAGCGGAACGATGGCGCAGGTGGCACAGCCGGTAATGGCACAGGTTACGGGCGACAACGAGCGTGAGCGCCGCGTGTTCCGCAAGATGATGCGCCTCACGGCCATGCTTTCCTTTCCTGCCATGTTCGGTCTTGCCATGGTGGCCGAAGAGTTTATCCTGCTGACCATCCACGAGCAGTGGCTAAGCAGCGTGCCACTGCTCCGCATTCTATGCATCGGCGGAGCATTCATGCCGCTTTACACTCTGTATCAGAACCTTATGATAAGCCGCGGACGCAGCGACATATACCTGTGGTGCACCGTGGTGCAGATTGTCATACAGATAGCCATCGTCGTGGCATTCGCCAAGTTCGACATGCAGGCAATGGTTTGGGCATATACAGCCGGAAACATTGTGTTTATCGGAATATGGCAGTATTTCTTAAACAAGCTTACAGGCATACGGACTACAGAGATAATGCGCGATATATGCCCGTTCATGATTTCAGCGGCTGCGGTCATGGCTGCGGTATGGCCGCTTACAGCTCCAATATCCAACCTATGGCTGCTGCTTATCTGCCGCTTTATCCTTGCCGCCGTTCTTTATCTTGCGATAATGCGACTGGCACATGCCGAGATTCTGAATGAAGCTATCGAGTTTGTCAAGAACAGGAAAAAGCGATAAAGACGATAAGCCCAAATCGACCATTAGGATTCGGTCGGGCTTTTTGCTTTATATTGAGCGGATTTTCGTTTGATTGCGGCCATATCAAGAAAAGCAGACTAAAATACGGATGAAAGCATGAATGCACAAAATATATAAAATAATGTGCTGTTTAATAACAGATTGGTGTCTAGACTAAAAGAAACGGCTGCATATCTTGCGCGCCGTGAGATATGCGAAATTGGCTATACTGAAAGGGCAACGCCCACGGAACATTGCGGCAAGCATCTTGAACAGCGGTCCTGACGGACGATAAGGCAGAAGGCCGTAAGCCTCGTCAAAGCTATATCCGTCAGTGCGCACACAGCGCAAGGCATTGATCATGCCCAACTGCAAAGGCACGGCATACACGCGGCGAGAGTCGTTCTCTGTAAAGAAATCAAGCACTATGCGGTTTGCCTTCAGATATGAACGCAGATGCCGTTCCGAACGTGTATGTGTATAAGAAGCCGTGTTTTCGTCGCTGTAATAATAAACAACATCGTTGATAAACGACCGCTTGGCGTAGAACATCAGCCTCGTCATTATAGAATAATCCTCGCTATAGTCCACTCCCGGCACAAGGGTTATGCCGTGGTCGGCATACAGACTGCGGCGGAAGAGCCGTCCCCACATGCGGTTTGACACTATATTCTGGCACAGCATAAGCGAGAGATAACGCTTTGTATCATGAGTCTGGCATGGAAGCACCGGCTCAGACAGTCCTGCCGACGTGAAACGTTGCCAGGCTCCGTCGACGACATCGGCACCGCTGCGCTCCATCTCGGCGCACAACAGCTCTACAGCCCGCGGCGGCATATAGTCGTCGCTGTCGGCATGCATGATACATTCGCCTGTTGCGGCAGCAATGGCCACGGCACGCGTAGCACCCACTCCGCGGTTCACCTCATTGTCTATTATGCGCACCTGCGGCGCACGGTCAGGATAACGCTCTATGACTGAGCGCAAGATGCTTATGCTGCGGTCTGGAGTACAGTCGTTTACAAACACATACTCCATGTCACGATGTGTCTGCTCGAACAGCGAAACAGCACAACGCTCAATATACTTTTCCACCCCGTAGACGGGCACAAGCACTGATACCTTCATAAAATCTCTTGCGTTAAGCGTTAAACCAACCTTACAGCCAGACCGTTATCCTCACAGGCTGCTGCCGTTTATCCCAGCAGATAGCCTGCAAGCAGAGTGACGTTATATGCCCAAAGCCACAGCGTAAGCACAACGAGCAGCACGCGCAGCCATGTTCTGAATCTTCCGTTCTCGGCCTGTTTCACCACAAATGCCATTGCCATAGGCATTACAAACAGCCAGTGGGCACCCATTATATACACTTCGTTGATGCCGAAGCCAAGTCCCATGTGCAGGAACATGTCGAAAGCAAAACCGCCCAAAGCCATCCAAAGGAAGCGCGAACGGCGTCCGCACCATATTCCGCCGATAAACAGCAGAACAATGACAGCCTCAACCACGTAGTTGATAATCCAGCTGTAAGGCACTATCACCGGCCTGCTGCGCAGCGTATCCTGCAGCAGATGCTGGTCGTGCAGCTGTATAGACTCGCCAAAAAGGTTCTCTACAGCCGTTTCAGAGCGCGATGTAGAAATGTCTGTCCACTTGATAAATTCGCCCTTGCCCATCGGCTTGCCGGTATGCTTGTTCCATGCCTTCTGGTGGTCTTTCACATATTTTGCCTTCACACGCTTGTTCATCTCCTTTGCAAAGGCTTTTTTTATCTCGGCACTGTCCTTCAGCGACGTTGTGTCGGCAAATGCATTGAACAGTTTCTGACGTGTCTCGGCACTCTTTTTCAGCCGTGCTTCGTGGCGTGCCTTTTCTTTAGGCAATACGAAAGTGCGGTATTCCCATCGTGCAAAAAACCATATAAGGGCTGAAGGCAGCAGCACTGCAAGCAGCAGATACTTGATGCGGAAGAACTTCTTTCCGTTGGTAAAGAGCGCATATATGAATATCTTCACGCCGTTGCTAAGCGTCACGCCGGCCGTAACAAAAAACAGCAGCACCGTCTGCCAGATGCTTAACCTTGTGCCGTTCTGTATTTTCAAGCCTGATATATACAACGCGAACACAAGCAGAAACATCGACACGCAGAAATGATCGGGCACTACGGCTGCTATCATGACATACGCAAACGAGAACAGCATGGCCGAAAGCACCGTGGCCTCAAAACGCCGTATCTTTATTATGTCGCGGAAGATGCGGAAGATGAATATAAACGAATAGAATGCAAAGAACAGGAGCGGAACAGCCACTATAAACTGCACAAGGTTTAGTCCCGTCATATCCATCAGCCAGCCGTCGAGCAAGGACAGCGGCCAGACCATGAACGAAAGGAACGGATGGCGGTAAACATTATAGTTGGCTTCCCAATATGTAACCATAGAATAGGTTATCGGGTCGAAGCCAGACACTACAAAGTTCTTTATAAATATATTCCAGTGCGCCCCGCCTGTATGCAGAAACGTATTGAAAGTCTTGCTTATCATCATTGCGTGCAGAGCAATCAGCACACAGAGAGCGCAGACCGACGCGGCCATTTCCTCGCGCCTTATTTTAAACATTCTGAAAAATTTCTTCATATCGTTTGTTTATATTTTCTAAAATCCAAAATCCCTGACAGCCCAATGTCCCTCATTGCGTCAGCCAAGCATCAAGCCAATCCGTCAGGCATGCCGGTATATTCGCGGCACTCTCACCGCCACGAAAGCGTCAAAGGCTATTTTCTGAAAGGCTTATAGTGGCTTTCGTTGGCAAAGTCAAGCAGTTCGAAGTCGCCCCTGCTGTCGCCATAAGCCGCAAGCCAATAGCTATTACGACCGGGATAAAGCTGTATCAGGCGTCTCACTTTCTCTTCGCCATAGCAGTTCTTTGAGATAAAACGCCCCGTAACAACCCCGTCGCGCTCCTCTATCATGGTGCCGATGACCGTCACGCCGTCAAGTCCGGCAAAGAACGGTTCCACCCAGTTGTTTATACTCGCGCTTACAATAACCACCTTGCAGCCTTCCTCAAGCACCTCGTTAATCTTCTGTATGCCTTTTGGCCGCAATAAAGAAATGTTCTCACTCGCAAAGCGCACGCACCATTTGTTGAACTCGTCGAGTTTCATCCCTCCGAAGCAATGGGCAAAGACTTTCTGCTTTACCTTCCAGTTGGGATAAAGGCCAAGCTTCATCAGCAACAGCAACGGCAGATAGCGCAGCATGCAAAGAAAGAAAGCCTTGTCGCCACGGACGAACCTTATAAACTCCAGAAGGGTGTCGCGGTTGGTCAGTGTGCCGTCGAAATCAAAGGCGTGTATCTTTAAAGAACTGTCCATAATCTAAATCACAAGAAATGCTTTATACGCTTAAATCAGCTATTGTCCTTACTTTATTACATATATCAGCACAAGGAACGTAAGCGCCCATAGCAGCACCACGCACTGCGTGAACCTGTCGCGGAGCATCATCTTTGTAGGGTCGCCGCTCCTCTTGTCAACAACGGTTATCTGTATGTAGCGTAACAGTCCGAGCAACACGAAAACCGAAGTGAGATAAAGCAGGTCTGAATGGAAACGGTTTACCACCTCGGGCGACACGGTGTACATGATATAGCATACAAGTGTCACCGACGCCGTGATGGTTATTGCCTGATTTATGAAGGTAAGGTTATACCTTATAGTATTCTTTCTCGGCGGCTCTCCCGTCTCGTTCATGCGCAGCACATCATCGCGCCGCTTGGCAAACGAGAGGAAAAGAGTGAGCAGGAAGGTCATCAGCACGAGCCACTTGCTCAGGGCTATGTCCGTGGCAAAACCTCCGGCAAGCACGCGCAGCACAAAGCCGAAAGCTATGATGCAGACATCTACAATGGCATACTGCTTCAGCTTAGAACAATAAAGAATGTTCAGAATATAATAAATAAGGATTACTAGTCCCACATTTATAACATGGGTGTATGTATCGAGCAGACACACCGTTCCTACCGACAGCAGAAACATTAGAGCCATAAGGGCCCAGGCACTCCTGACGCTTATGGCGCCCGATGCGATTGGACGCTTGCACTTAACGGGATGGCGGCGGTCGGCCTCAACGTCGATAATGTCGTTGAAGCAATAGACCGACGACGCAATGAAACTGAATGCAAAGAACGTTACGACCGATGCCCTTATGTCAGACGGGTCGAGCAGACTGCCGCCGAAGAACATGGGTATCATCACGAACACATTCTTTAGCCACTGGTGCGGACGTATCAGTTTTAACAGATTACTTTTCATTACTTCTCGTTTTTAATTTCATTTTGCCGACCAGGCCAAAGACTTGCTCTCCCTGCAGGGCCATATACCTCAGGCCGCCCGGTCAGTGCCATGCATTATCAATATCCGTCACATGCCGTTGACCGCTATATGTTCTTCGGCAAGAATCCTATCACGAACGACACAAGTCGGTGCAACAGCCACGCAAGTACAAGAGAAACGGCTATCATGATAAGAGCCGTAAGACAGTAACCCAGCTTGTAGGGGGTTATGTATTTCATGACAAACTGTATGTGGATGAGATAAAGCTCAAGGCTTACCGTGCCCACAAAGGCAAGTGCCCGGCAGATAATAGCGGGCGTATGGCACAGCAGTTTCACAAGCAGCAATATCATCGACACGGTGAGCGGAATGTAGACCATGCGCTCAAGGAACAGCGGGAAACGGCCTCGCCACGACTCCTCGAACTCCACACACATGGCCAAACTCATGACAAAAATCAGCAGCACGAGCCACAGCGACGAGCCGTCGAGGCTGCGTCCGCCCTTTACGAGCGCGCCGCAGTTGATGCCGATAAGAAATATAGGTATGCGGCTGAAGAATATCTCCACATGCCCTACAGCCTTATGCACAGGCGGATAATACTGCACCATGACGGCAAGCACCATAGCGGCCACCGCAAGCCAACGGTATTCGGGATGCTTCTCTATGAGTTTCATGTATGCCGGGGCAAAGGTGTACATCATCATTATGGCAGGGATAAACCAGAACGTCAGGTCGTCAATGCGCCAGAAGCTCCAGTTTATCAGGATGTTTGCAACGAGGTCGGGCACGTTGCGGCTGTAGCCTCCGCCGGGAGTGTTGATAAACGCCGGAATGTAATACAGGCAGGCCATAAGTATCCATGCCGGATAGATGCGTATGTAGCGGCGCCAGAAAAAGTTTTTCAGCGTTGGCTTCTTGCTCCATGCATACCACAGGCCTATGCCGCTGAGGAAAAGGAACATGTCAACGCCCACGTTTCCGCATCTCACAAAGCCGTACATCGGATTGCTCTTGGGCATCCACACATGGAACAGCATGACAAATATCATGGCCAGTCCCATCAGTTCGCTGCGGTAGCGGCTTATGTCCGAAAGGTTTATGGCTTTTATCATATCTTCAGCTTTGGTTTTGGAATATAGCGGAACATCAGCTTAAACAGCCATGCCAGAAGTATCGACGCAACGATATACGTGATCAGTCCGGTGTAGATGTATCCGCGGTAAGACATCTTTATAATTATCTCGCGCGTGATGGGGTGCATCACGAACAGCGCCGACGATATGGCACCGAACCATACGCACGGGGCAAGTGCCTTGTCGGGTATCAGTTTCATGGTGGCAACGGCTCCGGTTACGATGAACAGCGGCACAAACAGCCACGACCAGAAATAGAAGCTGCCTATGAACACGATGAATGCCGACACCACTACTATGGTGAGATTTATCGGCAAGGGCAGGTTGCGGCCGTGGCGGGCATAGAGTATGCCGGCACCAAAGGGCAGCATGCCGCCAATAAAGTTGTAACGTATACGGTTTAGAATCTCGCCTCCCTCATCGACCGACGGCGGAAAAAATGCCTGGACAGCCGTGCACAGCACTATCAGAGCCAGCGTAACAGCCGAACTGCGGCGATAGAGCACAAGACGGTAGACGATGTAGAGCTGAAGCATGAGTCCGAAATACCAGTAAGGCCCGGGCTTTATGATGTGGTCGGGGTCGGGCATCAGGTTGATATACATCAGCAGCTGGGCTATGACGCGGCCCACGGTATAGCCGTGATAGCCGTGCGGATGGAGATAGCTCACCACGGCAAAGCCTATATAGCCAAGGAACATAAGGCGCAGCAGCTTGGCATAATGGAAGCCGATGAAGGGCAGCGCCCTTACTCTCGTCGGCGTGCTGCGCTCATACTTGTAGACGAGGCCGAAGCCGCTGATAAACAGAAACACGGGCACTCCGTAGTGTCCGAAGAACGACATAACGTGTATAAACAGGTTGTCGTCGAGCGTCAGCATTCGCTCAAGCAGCTGTCTCGGCTTAGATGCCGTGAAGGTGTATTCGTTCTCCTTTACGGCAAAGCCCAGAAAGTGGCAGTAGTTGTGAAGAATTATTCCCAGTATGGCTATGCCCCTGAGGGCCTTCGACTCAGCCATGCTCAGCAGTTCTTTTTTCATTGTCTTAAGTTATTTTGTCACGGCGCCATTGCCGCGCGGCCCGCACCTCACCGGTTGCGGCGTCCTGCGCGTCAGTCTTCAACGCCGAGTTTGTCATAGTCGGTAGTGTTCTTTAACATTCTTGGTCTCTTTTCGTTATACCCGTCGCTCAGCACGTTCAGGTCGTCGCGATAGTGGGGCGAACTTATGCCGCCCAGATACAGCAGCAGATGCGGCAGCGCGTCGGTCATGTAGCGACGGTCTTTGGCCTTCACTATGTCGTTGAACAGCGACGGATGGCCAACCATAAAGCTGTGTGAGCACCATATCCAGAACGGAATGTCGAACTCCTCGCGTGCCAGGCGCGCCGTTATCTCGGTAGAGTGCATTCGGCCGTAGAAGTGTACGTCGCCCTCATAGCACTCCTCGCCATGGTCGGGCACATACACCACGATGGCGTCTTCGTCCTCGAAGCGCTTTATTATCTGGTCGACAATCGAGTCGTTATACAATATTGCGTTGTCGTAGTCGGCAAGCACGCGCAGCTCTTTCTGCTTGAGCTCGGGCCTGTCGTAATCTTCCGGATTAAAGTGTCTGCGGTCTCTCGGGAAGCGCGTGCGATAGTCAACGTGCTGCCCCTTCAGATGGAATATTATCAGGTTGTTCTCTCCGTTGTTGCGCTGCAGCCTGTCATAGTCGCCCAGCAGTCCGTCGTCGTACCGGTAGAGCCGCGTGTTGCGCGTGTCGAACATGGCGTGGCTCAGCTGCGGATTGTTCAGGAAGAAGCCGCCGCTGAAGTCGTAGACAGCCTCCTTTGCCTGAGGCAGAAACTGGTTGGTAAGGAACGTTACATGATAGCCGGCCTTGCGGAACAGCTCGGGGAACAGCGGATAGTCGCACCATTCGCCCTTGTCGCCCACTGTATAGAGCGAGAAGAGAGCCTTGAACACGAAGCTCGTAAGATTCCACGGCGCCACAACGTCGCTGAACGGTATCAGCTCGCCCTTCTGAGCGCGTGCCTCCTGTCTTGGCGTGGTGTCTTTATGGTATCCGTACAGTCCGGCATGATGACGGTTGTAGCTCTCACCTATTATCAGCACGATATTCTTGCTGCGGAACGAGCAGCTGTCCACCTTTGCCTTGTCGATATTTTCCACCAGGGTCTTCACCTGCTTGGCCGTAAGTTCGTTGGCATATATGCTGAACACAAGGCGGTAGCCGGGCAGATACAGCTGGGCCTTCTCCTTCTTTGTAAGTTCGTGCTCCACCTGCCCTATGTTGTCGTAGGACATCAGGCGCACAAAGGCCGTCTTGTCGGCAAAACACTTGACCGTGCTGACCACGAACATCACAAGGAACAGCAGTCCGAGCCACGGCTCAGCCATGCGCCACCATCCGGGCACGCCTAAAGCCATGCCGGTCTTGGCCTCCAGCCATGCCTTGCACTTGGGGCGGTTGTGCCATATAAGCACCCATGCCACATGGGCAAGCAGCACTAGCAGCACCCAGCCCAGACGGCTGAACACCACGGAGCCCGTGAGATACGACTCGAGAAACTCTGCCGCCTCGCGGCTGTCGGTCTCGCCCACAAGCAGCAGCATCGTGGGGGTTATCGTCGTGTCGAACTTCACGAAGCAATAGACGTCGACAAGCACTATCATGTAAAAGAATACGTAGATAAAACGCTTCAGCCACTTGGCCACGCTGCGCGGCAAGAGCCACAGCACAACGCAGATTATGCTCACATCGAAGAACAGCTCGTAGGGCGCAAGCGGCCATGCGTGATATCCGCGCTTGTCGGGCACTACGGCATAAGTGCACACGATGCCGAGCACATACATGAATACAAAGAAAGCGGCATTGCCTTTTATCGGCTTGAAGATATTGGTGAACACACGTCCTGCCAGATTCAGTATTTTCATCAAATTCTAAATATTTTTGGCAAAATTACATCTTTTTATTGTATCTGCAATGCAAATGCACCGCAAATCGAATGCGACAAAGATAAATCACACATATTTTATTATATATAGATACGTTTAATGCGCAAAAGCATGAAGCGCAACGGCGTAAAAAACTAAAAAAGCATAAAAAATGTTTTGTAATGTAACGCAAACATTGTACCTTTGCGACTTCTTTAAAACAAATAACATTTCAGAATAACAACAAATCAGAACAAATGGAACCTTTTGCATTCAGGCCGCGCCTGCTGTCAACGCTGAAAAGCTATAACCGCAAGACGCTGATGGCAGACATCATGGCCGGAGTAATAGTAGGCATTGTGGCCCTGCCGCTCGCCATAGCCTTCGGTATAGCGTCGGGCGTAACTCCCGAGCAGGGCATAATAACCGCCATCGTGGCCGGACTTATAGTGTCGGTGTTTGGCGGAAGCAAGGTGCAGATAGGCGGACCCACGGGCGCCTTCATCATCATCATCTACGGCATAATACAGCAGTACGGCATGGAGGGCCTTGCCATAGCCACGCTCATGGCCGGCGCATTCCTCATCCTGTTCGGCCTGCTGCGCCTCGGAGTAATCATCAAGTATATACCCTACCCCATAATCGTGGGCTTCACGAGCGGAATAGCCGTAACCATATTCACCACGCAGATAAAAGACCTGCTGGGCCTTAGCATAACAGATGTGCCTGCCGACTTCATCGAGAAGTGGGGCGCCTACGCCGCCAACATAAGCACCATTGACATGTGGAGCGCCATTATCGGCGTGGCAAGCGTGCTGCTGATAGCCGTAACGCCGCGCTTCAGCAAGAAGATTCCCGGCTCGCTGATAGCCATAATCGTTATGACGGTGGCGGCGCTGCTGCTGAAAAACTTTGCCGGTGTGACGTCGATAGAGACCATTGGCGACAGATTCTCGATAAGCAGCGAACTGCCTGACGCACAGGTGCCGCAGATGACATGGGAGACAATAAAGAGCCTCGTGTCGCCGGCATTCACCATAGCCATACTTGGAGCCATAGAGTCGCTGCTGTCGGCAACAGTTGCCGACGGTGTAACTGGCGACCATCACGACTCTAACACCGAGCTTATAGCCCAGGGCATTGCCAACCTGGCATCGCCGCTGTTCGGCGGAATACCGGCAACGGGAGCCATAGCGCGCACAATGACCAACATCAACAACGGCGGACGCACGCCCGTGGCGGGCATCATACACGCTGCCGTGCTCATGCTGATATTCCTGTTCCTCATGCCGCTGGCGCAGTATATCCCCATGGCCTGCCTGGCAGGAGTGCTGGTGATAGTGTCATACGGCATGTCGGGATGGCGCTCGTTCACAGAGCTTATGAAGAATCCCAAGAGCGATGTGGCAGTGCTGCTGATAACGTTCTTCCTCACCATAATATTCGACCTCACCATAGCCATCGAGGTGGGCCTGCTCATAGCCTGCCTGCTGTTTATGAAGCGCATGGCCGAAACAACTGACGTAAAGGTGATTATGGACGAGATTGACCCCAACGACGAGCTTGACATCGAGCAGGGCAACCTTGAGCACCTCACTATACCCAAAGGCGTAGAGGTGTACGAGATTAACGGTCCTTACTTCTTCGGAGCCGGTAACAAGTTTGAGGAGGTGATGGCCGTGTTCGGCGACCGTCCCGTTGTGAGGGTGATACGCATGAGAAAGGTGCCATTTGTCGACTCAACGGGAATACACAACCTGAAGAATCTCTGTATAATGAGCCGCAAGGAGGGCATCGAGATAGTGCTGTCGGGCGTTAACAGCAATGTCCGGGCCGTACTCGAAAGGTCTGGTTTCAACGAACTTATAGGCAAGGAGAACATCTGCGACCACATAAGCACCGCCCTTAAACGTTCAAAAGAGATTATCGGAGAGAACGCGTAAGTGAAAGTGAAAAACGAACAGTGAAAAGTGAAAAATCCAAATGC
>NZ_LFQU01000026.1 GCF_001275135.1 Xylanibacter rarus
AAACAATATTTCCCCAATTCCGCCGTTCTATATCTTAAATGGATAAAGACGAAAGTAAAGACAGCTACGGACATGTGCTGAAATATACTGGAATATTCGGCGGCGTACAGGGACTCAACATCATCATCGGCCTTGTACGCAACAAGATTACGGCCCTGCTGCTCGGCCCTGCCGGCATGGGACTGGCGTCGCTGCTCAACTCTTCGGTCAACTTTATCTCGCAGGCCACCAACCTCGGAATATCCTTCAGTGCGATAAAGCACATATCAGAACTCTACGATCAGGGCGACACAGAAGGCATGGAGCGCTTCATCAGGATTGTCAGGGCATGGAGCCTCGTGGCTGCACTGCTCGGCATGCTCGTGTGCATAGCCGCCGGACCGCTGCTCAACAGCCTCGCCTTCTCGTGGGGCGACCACACGCTCCACTTCATGCTGCTCTCGCCTGCCGTGGCGCTGATGGCCATAACGGGCGGCGAGACGGCCATACTGAAGGCCACACGACGGCTAAGGGCGCTCGCCGTGGTGCAGATATGGTCGGTCATAGCCTCGCTGCTGATATCCGTGCCCATATACTGGATGTTCAGATGGACCGGCATCGTGCCCGTGATAATACTCATGGCGCTTGCCACGATGATAATAACGGTGGTGTATTCTTACAGGGCTTATCCGCTGCGGCTCAGCGGAACCAAGGGCCTGCTGGGCGAAGGCATGGAGATGGTAAGGCTGGGCATAGCCTTCATCATGTCGGGCATAATGGCAAGCGGAGCCGAGATGCTGCTGCGCGCGCTGCTCAACGCCGAAGCCGACCTCGACATAGTGGGACTATACAACGCGGGATTCGTGCTTACGATAACCTACTCGGGCATGGTGTTCTCGGCGATGGAGACCGACTACTTTCCGCGCCTGTCGGCCGTCAACCACGACAACCAGGCCATGAAGCTCACGGCCAACCGACAGATAGAGGTGTCGCTGCTCATCGTGGCACCGATGCTCACGCTGCTCATCGTGGCTCTGCCGCTGGTGGTGCCGATGCTCTACAGCAGCAAGTTTACGCCCGTGGTGCCCATGGCTCAGATAGCCGTCATGTCGATGTACCTCAGGGCCATAACGCTGCCCATAGCCTACATGACGCTCGCCAAGAGCCACTCTAAGGCCTTCTTCGTGCTCGAAACGCTGTCGGCAGCCATGCAGGTGGCAGCCGTGATGGGCGGATACCGCCTGATGGGACTGACGGGCACGGGCGCCGGACTGCTCGTATCGTATCTCTTCGAGCTGACGCTGATATACACCTATGCCCACACACGCTACGCCTACCGCCCCTCGAAAGGCGTATGCACCTATGCCGCCATACATCTGCCGATAGGCATAGCGGCATATCTTTCAACACTTATCGGCAACACTCTGCTGAGCGCCTGCCTCGGCATAATGCTCACCATGGTCAGCACAGCCGCCTCGCTCTTTATCATATATAAAAAGACGTCGCTTTGGAACAGCTTGAAGGAACGGCTGAAAAAACTTCACAAGAGATAGGCACATCAGAAAAACACACCGAAAAGAATAAGCATAACGGCACTTTTCAACAAGATTTCAACATATCATAAAAGCGTGAGCCTAAGGCCGTTACAAAACTTATCAACAAAATAAATACCATTTATCAACAAGCCGAAAGCACATCTTTCAGCACACGAAAAGCCACATATCGCAATGCAAAAAGCCACCTGTTGCAAGGCAAAAGACGGCATATCACAACACGAAAAACGCATAAAGCAACACCAAAACCGGGATAAAGCCACGCCACAGACCGAAAACAACGCAGAAAACGCCATGAAAACAAGCACAAACGCCACAGCGGACAAAGAACACCGAGACACTGTTGAAAACCCTGTTGATAACCATGTGGAAAACCGTTGGAAAAATATGTGGATATCAACACGCCACGCAGGCACGACATTATACACGTGTATATCAACACCTTTATACAGACAAAATAAGCAAGTTTTCAACAGATAAATGGCGAAAAAAGATATAAACTTATTAAATTTGCAGTCTGACAGGAGAATTGTGGATAAGATGCCTTAACGCCTGACAGTCAGACAGAAGATATTAATGGCACATGTTGAAAACACATAACCACGGGTTGATAACGAAATAAGCAAACTTTCAGCCCTAAAGTTTTGAACAAATCAACGGCATATCATACAACTCATTCTCTTTTTTAAAAAAGGAAAACAAAGGATAAGAATAATTATGTGGGTGTGGAAACCTGAGGGTAACCTGAAAGCAGGACAAGCACACACGGCAAAAGAAACAAACACTATGGTTAAAGAAGAATGGACAGAGAAGGGCTACATAGATGAGCCTGCTGACAACGGCACCGACCTGGCCGCCGAGATAAGAAGAATGTGCAAGGAGAAAGACGCCATAATACTGGCCCATTACTACACCGACGGATCGGTGCAGAAGGTGGCCGACTTCATTGGCGACTCGCTGGCCCTGGCGCGCAAGGCTGCCAAGACCGACGCCAAGATTATCGTGATGTGCGGCGTTCACTTCATGGCAGAGACGTGCAAGATACTTTGCCCCGAAAAGCTGGTGATCTGTCCTGACCTCAACGCCGGATGCTCGCTGGCCGACTCATGCCGCGCCGAAGACCTCAAGAAGTTTAAGCAGGAGCACCCGGGCTACACCGTGGTGAGCTATGTCAACACTACGGCTGCCGTGAAGGCGCTGACCGACGTGGTGGTTACGAGCGGCAACGCGAAGAAGATAGTAGACCAGCTGCCGAAGGACGAGAAGATTATCTTCGGACCCGACCACAACCTGGGCAGCTACATCAACGCCGTTACGGGCCGCGAGATGCTGCTCTGGAACGGCGGATGCCATGTGCATGAGCGCTTCTCGCCTCAGGCCATCGTTGAGATGAAGAAGGAACACCCCGACGCCATCGTGCTGGTTCACCCCGAGTGCAAGGGTCCCGTAGTGAAGCTTGCCGACGTGGTAGGCTCAACGGCAGTGCTGCTCGACTATGCCGTGGCACATCCCGACAAGGAGTATATCGTGGCAACAGAGCCGGGCATACTGTTCGAGATGCAGCGCCAGTGCCCCGACACGGTGTTCCTGCCCGTGCCTCCCGAAGTGAGCGAAGGCTCCGCAGGCTGCTCTTGCAACGAGTGTGAATACATGAAGATGAACACTCTGCTCAAAGTTTACAACGCCCTTAAATATGAATGGCCCAGCGTAGACGTTCCTGCCGACATAGCAGTCGAGGCAGTGAAGCCGATAAACCGCATGCTGGAGATGAGCTAGAGACTGTTCATAATTAAAAATTAAAAAGTAAAAATTAAAAGGCTGGGAAGAATGAAGGGATAATAAAAAGCGGAAAACTTTAGCCGGCTATTTCATGCAAGCCGCAAAGCCGTTAGTTTCCTGACATTCCGTTCTTTCCCGCCTTTTAATTTTTGCTCCTTAATTTTTTAATTTTTACTTTTTAATTTTTAATTCCAAAAAATCCGTGCGTATATTATTAATTGGTGAGGCAAGCTATCTGCACAACACTTTGAAGAAGGGACTTATTGAAGACGGTCATCAGGTGGTGCTGATGTCTGACGGTAACAACTGGCACAACTCTCCGAGGGACATCGACCTGAAAAGAGACATGCGCTGGGGAAAGCTGAGCGGACTGAAAGTGCTGTGGCAGCTCTTGAGGCATTATAAATGTCTTGTGGGCAACGACATCGTGCAGATACACAACTATCAGTTTGTGCCGCTGAAGATGGGGTGGAACAGACATCTTATCAGCTTTCTTAAACGGCATAACAGGTATATGGTCAAGGGCTGCTTCGGCGACGACCCCGTGGTATTAGACAGTCAGGCTGAAGGAGTACCCGAATATTCGGATACATACTGGGACGGACGGCCGCAGAACGTTGAGCTTAACAAGGAGCGCACAGCCGAGATGAATATGGTGCCGGTGCGCCATTGCAGCGGCTTTGCCAACCGCGAGTCTGACGCTCTTGTGGCGTGCCTTTACGAATATTATCTGTGCTACCGCTCATGGCTCAGCCACGGCAAGCTGCACTATATACCTCTGCCCATAGAGATTCCTGAGGGAGCACGCGCAAAGCATATCGCCGACGGCCGTAAGCTGAAGGTGCTTGTGGGCATACAGCCCAAGCGCGACTATCTTAAAGGTGCCGCTTATATAGGGCGGCTGGTTGAGCAGGTGGCAAAGGAGAACGACGGACTGATTGAGGTTAATACGGTTGAGGGCGTGCCCTACGACGAATATTGCCGTATGCTCAGTGAGACCGACGTGCTGGTGGATCAGCTCTACAGCTACACGCCGTCGATGAATTCGCTGGCTGCCATGGCGCGTGGAACAGTGGTGATAGGCGGCGGCGAGGAAGAGTTCTATAAGTTTATCGGCGAGGACGAGCTGCGGCCTATAATAAATGTAAGGCCGGGGCGCGACGAAGACAATCTGAACACGCTGCGCCGGACGCTGACCGACCGCAAGTTGCTGGAGAAGATGTCGCAGCAGAGCATTGATTTCGTAAAGAAGTATCACGACTACCGCAAAGTGGCGCGACAGTATGAGCATCTGTATGAACGGCTGCTTGCCGGAGAATTTGATATCTATTAAAAAGATACATCAAGCCCAAACCAATGCACACAGACTGAGGTTTTCAGCCGGATTTGGGATAAATAATAAAAAATAAGCTGACAGAACCGTGTTGTTGTCTGTCAGCTTATTTTTGTTTATATCCTGTGTCTGTAAATAATATTCTTTTGTTCAGATTAAATCGGCTTGTCATTATTTATGCCTTATTTCTTGCCTAAAAGCGTCTTATTTCTTGTCGCAAAGCGAGCCAATCAGCTCTTTCCATTTGTTCATGATGTTGTCTCGGTCAAACTTGTTGATTGTGAGCCTCGCATTTGCCCCATATTTTGCCCTGAGAGCCTCGTCGCCAGCCATGCGGATAATTGCCCGCGTGAGAGCCTCTGAGTCGTTCTGAGGCACTATAATGCCGTTGTAGCCGTCTTCTGCGATGTCTCTCGCGCCGTAGATATAGTCAACCGTCACGCAGGGCAGTCCGCAGGACTGTCCTTCGGCAAGCACGAGCGACAGCCCTTCGTATCGCGAGGTTACAATCTGCATGCTGTGGCTTGCGTAAGCCTCGTTCATGTCTTCGCACCTTCCGCGCAGCACCACCCTATCGTCGAGTCCGCACCTTGTTATCTGTCGTTGCAGTTCGTCGTGCAGCGAGCCTTCGCCGTAGATGTCGAGTTGCCAGTCGGGGCATGCCTTGGCCACATTCTTCCAGCAGTCTATCAGCAGGTCGAAGCCCTTAACGTGTTCGAGTCTGCCCACGGCTATCGCCTTTTTCACGCCATAGTCGGCCACATATTTGTCGGGCGTGTTCACAAAGTTTGGTATCACCTCCACCCTCTTTGCCGCCTTATATTCGCGTGCGTCGTCGGCTGTAAGGCACACCACGGCGTCGGCCTTTCGCTCCATTAGCCCGAACATACGGCTGTAAGGCGTGAACCTGCGTGCCGAGTGCGACTCAAATATCTTTTTTGACTTTATATTGCAAAGCGGCAAAAGCAGTGCGCTAAGCGTGGTTGCAAAGAATATTATGTCAGGGTTAAGTTCTGAAAGTGTGCTGTTTAACTTTATTGCCGCATCAGCTAATGTCTTTATTCGATTAACGGTTCTTGTTATAGTGTTATTACTTTTCTTTGCCATCGGAACATCAAGAAACAGCAGCCTGACGTTCTTGTTGAGGTTATATGTTTGGCGTGGTGTGTCGCGATATATAGAAACGATGGTTACTTCGTTTCCCCATTCTTCCGACATTATGTTTGCCTTCTCGGATATTATGCGCTCAACACCGCCACCTATATAGAAATCTTCAATAATATATGCTATTTTCATTGTCTTGAAATTAGTTTGAAAATTTTACAAGATAGTTTCAGACCAAATAAATTTAGCATTACGGCTTTTATCCAGTCCTTGTTTCCTGCATAACTTTTAATCTGTATCCGTTGTGGCCAGAGTAATATTTTTCCTGTTTTTCTGTAAGAGTAAAGTTGCGATGTCAGCATGTTGAGATAAAGCCTGTGCCAGCGCTTTTCCCGTGTGTTGAGGTTTAATTCCTTTGTCAGGCTTATTTGCGCTTCAAGCAGAGACGTAAGTCCGTTGAGGGCTTCTTTGGCAGCTATTCCGCTTTTGTTCCAGCAATAGTTGTACATGCCTTTGTCTGTTGTGGCTATAACGGGGTTGAGCTTTATAAGGCTTGCAATGTTATATACGTCTTCATAAATTTTTCCTTTTGGGAAACGCACATTGCTGAAAAGCTCTTTCCTGTATATCTTGTTCCATGCCCAGCAGTGTTCAAGGCCATTTGTCGACAGCCAGTCAAGGGCATTGTCGTATACAGTAGTACCGGGATTAAACATCCGTTCGTTTTTGCATCCGGGATTTTGCAGCACAGGATATTCCAATATGTCGTATTCCTTATGTCCGTCTAATATAGGCATAAGTTTGGCATAAGTATTATTTTCTACAAAATCGTCGCTGTCGACAAATGTTATGTAATCTCCCGTTGACCGGCTTATTCCATAGTTGCGCGCGTCAGAAAGTCCTCCGTTAGGTTTATGAAAAACTTTTATGTTATTGTTTAGTGATGCTGCCTTGTCAGCCAGATTTCCGCTGTTGTCGGTCGAGCCGTCGTCAATTATAAGTATTTCATAATTGTCGATGCCCTGTGACAGCACGCTGTCGATGCAGCGCCGGAATGTCTTTTCTACGTTATATACCGGAATAATAATGCTTAATTTCATGAAAAAATGAATTTAAAAGACAGACATTTTATCACCGTCCATCTTATCATCAGCATCCGGAATAATGAATTTCCGCTCTTTACTGATGCTGTGAATGAACTGTTTCTGCCGTGACAACGAAACTGAATAAGTTTGTTTGGGATAAACTTTACATTGAATCTGTAGGCGGCAATGTTGCCTATCCAGATGTCGTGCATAGGTATGTCTTTCGGAAATGGTAGAGATGCCTTGAGCACCCTCTTTGTAAAGGCCATGCAGCAGCCCATATAACCGTTTTTAATAAGGGTGTTATAAATGCGTGACTGCTTGGTGTTGTGTACTTTATAATATGATTTTTCAATAATGTTGAGATTCTCGTCTACCATTTCTGCATCACTTATCACGCAGTCGTAATGTTTGAGATACTGCATGCAAATGCTTATTTTATTATCTTTCCAGACATCGTCTTGATCTGATAGAAATATATATCCGCCTTTGGCATGCATCAATGCGTTTTCAAAGTTTGATGTGGGTGATTTTTTTTCAGGACCTTTAATCAGCTTTATCCTTTTGTCGTCGATTTCTTTTATAATGTCTATGGTTGAATCGGTAGATTCGTTGTCAGATATAATGATTTCGTCTTCGTTACCGAGTTGATTTATTATCGAGCTGATTTGCTCTCTGATAAATCTCTCACCGTTGTATGTGGCTATGCAGACTGAAATCATTTTATGCGACAAAAATTATCTTTATTATTATGTTTTATAATGAAAACGTTTATCTGTTTTTGTTTTATACATCCGTCAGTTCACTATGGCAATCTTGCACACGGTGCCCTTGTCGCCCGACGATGTGGCCGTCTGAACCATATACACGCCCGATGCCACACGCTTGCCGTTGAGGTCGCAGCCGTCCCATGTGTATGATCCGCCCGTGCTTCTTCCCTTGTTTACCAGTGCTCCGCTCGACGTTACTATCTTCACGTCGGCGTCGTAGGTAAGGCCTGTGATGGTTATCAGGCCCGTGTAGTCGGGTCTCACGGGATTGGGATATGCGTAGACGTTGTCCTTGGTCATCTCGTCTGTCGGCTCTGTTGCGTCGCTCTGATAAGAGCATAAGCCCTTGTCTGTGGCGAAATACACGCGGCCCGTGTTGCCGTCGATGGCTATGTCCTGCACAAGGTTTGACGGCAGCGGCGAGTTGTCCGTGGTGAAGTGGCTTATCTGCGTGTTGTTGTCGTCGCTGATGAGGAACACTCCGTTAGAGTTGGTGCCTATCCATTTGCGGTTGCCGCCGTCGATGGCTATGGCGCGCACGTCGATGCCCGATAGCAGATAGTCGGCATAGTTGGTGCCGTCGTTGCGCGGCACTTTATGTTGCGTGAAGTAAGTGGAGCCGTTCTGTATGGCGCTTGCCGAGAGATAAACAGGTCCGGCGTTGGTGCCTACCCATACGTTTCCTTCCCTGTCTTCAACCGGACTGAATATGTAGTTTGCGCCGAGGCTTGTTCCGTCTTGGTTTATTATGCTCGGTCCGTATTTTGTCAGCACGTCGTTGGCATAGTCGTATGAGTAAAGTATGGTGTTGTTGTAATAGTTGTTGACAAACCACATCTTGCCGTTGGTATTGCTGATAAAGGCTTTTTCAAGGTCAAAACTATTTTCTGGTGAAAATTCTGAATGTTGGTATGTTGTCCATTTGCCGTCTGTCTTGGAAATGCTTTTAATACTGTTTCCAACTTGGGAGTTGAGTATCCACAGATTACCGGCAGCATCATATTTAACTGAACTTACAATTGTGTAATCTTTTGACACCGGATTTACAGCTGATTTTAAGTCGCTGTTGTCATAATTGTAGTGCTTCACGAACTTGCCGTCCTGAAACTCATACATGCCGCTCTTGGCGCCCACCATGACGTGTCCGCTTATTGTTGGGTCGAAGTCGAGGCACAGCACGTCAACGTAGCTGTGGCCTATCTTGTCGGTTGTAACCTTTTCAAACTCCGACCAGCTGTCGCCGTTCCACACGTGAACTTCGCCCGGTCGGTTGCCGTCGGTCTCCTGCGACCACAGGCCGCCCACGCCGTAGAGGCTTCCGTTGTTGATGTATATGCGGTAGAAGTTGTTGGATGCGGGGCCGTCGGGTGCAACGCCTTCGGTTACATACACGGGCACGTTGTCGCTGTTTATCTTATATCCTGTTAGCTTTCCGTCTTCGGTCTTGGTCCACCATGTGCCGTCGGTCTGGTCGTACACCTTTGTGCGGTCTATGTTCTGCGCCACATAGTCGCCCGTGCGGCTCCAGTTGCCTTTGTCGAGCAGGTTGTCCTGCATGTTGCCGCGGTAGATGCCCTGCGTGCTCGATGCAGCATAGATGTAGTTGCCCTCGATGTAGCAGTAGTCAACCTGGAATCCGAGCTGATACGAGTCGGCAATGCTTCCGTTGCTGACGTTCATCTTCACTATGCCGAAGGCTGTCGACAGATAGGCGTATTGGTTATATATATAAATGTTGTTTATTGTCTTGTCGTAGGTAGCTTCCTTCATGTAGAGGTCGGGCACGTTGATCACATTGCCGTTTCTTGAAAGCAGGTCGATGTTAGAGTTTGTGTAGGTAACGATAAGTCTGCCGGCCGATTTTGACCATGCTATGTGCGATATCTCGATGTCCGACAGCATATTTGTCTTGTCGTAGGTGGCAACAAGTCCGTCTGCGGGGTTATACGAAAACAGACTGTTGGATGCCAGCACGTACACCTCCTTGCCCGTGGGCTCTATTTCTGTTATGTTGCCGTAGCTTGGATAGAGGGTCCAGCCGTCTGTGCTGCCGCCGCTTATTGCATTGGCCGGCACTGATAATAGCAGAAAAAGGCACGGCAGACAGCATGACATGATATGTCTGAGGATATGGGTGTTTATTTTTCGCATAATTGTTTTGTTTACAGCTTGTGGCTTGTTGCTCAATGATATAACGCCGGCAGGTAAGATTTGTTTTATAAAATGCCAAAATTCTTCGTTCAGCGGCATTGCCGTTGCGCCGCCAGAGCGCTTTGCGCAGCGCTTTCCGGCGGCGGTGATGATAATATAAAGGCAGGCGGCTATCTGTTGCCGCTTGCCTGTTTAAGATATTCTACAAGTTTCTGCACGGCCCTGGCGCGGTGAGATATCTTGTTCTTTATCTCGTGGCCCAGTTCGGCAAATGTCTTGTCGTAGCCTTCGGGGCGGAATATGGGGTCGTAGCCGAAGCCCTCTCCTCCCCTCTTCTCGCGTATTATGTCGCCTTCTGCCACGCCTTCAAACAGCTTCACGCCGTCGTCGCCGCTGCCCGTTATCAGGGCTATCACCGTGCGGAAGCGCGCCTTGCGGTTGTCGTTGTCGCCGAGCTTCTGCATCAGTTTTGCCATGTTTGCCTCGCTGTCGTGACCTTCGCCGCCGGCATATCGTGCCGAGTAGACTCCCGGCTCTCCGCCCAGCGCGTCCACCTCGAGTCCGGTGTCGTCGGCAAAGCAGCTCATGCCGTATTTGTCAAACACGTAGCGGGCTTTCTGCAGGGCGTTTCCCTCCAGCGTGTCTGCCGTCTCGGGTATGTCCTCGTGGCAGTTGATGTCGGCCAGCGACATCACTTCTATCTTGTCGCCGAGCATGTCTCTTATCTCGGCCAGCTTGTTCTTGTTGTTTGTTGCGAAAACTATTTTCATCTTTTCTTTATTGTTTCTCTGTGCGCCCGGCAGCGGCCTTTTGCCGTCACTTGCCGTTTAGCGTATTGTCTTTCATCTTCTTGGGCACTTTCACCTTTATTTGGTCGAAGCCCTCGCCGTATACGCCTATCACGGAGCTCTGGCTCACAAAGGCGTTGGGGTCGATTACCTTTATCAGTCGGAATATCGTCACGCTCTCGTTCTTCTTTGCCAGCAGACAGAGCACCTTGGTCTCCTTGCCCGTATACCATCCGTGACCGTCGAGTATGGTTATCGTGTGGTCGGTGGTGGTGGCTATGGCGTTGGCTATCTCCTGATATTTCTTTGAGAATATCATGAACTGCACCGACTGGCGCTGCCAGTTCATCACGTAGTCGAGCATGGTGCACTCGATGAACATGGTGCAGAAGCCGAACACCACCTTCTGGCAGCGTAACTGCACGGGACCGAACGTGTCGATAAACAGACAGCTGCCTATGATGCACACGTCGATTAGCAGGATTACGCGGCCGAGCGATATGTTGCGGTACTTGTTGACCGAGGCCGCTATGATGTCGGTGCCGCCCGTAGAGCCGTTGTTGAGGAACACTATGGCCAGGGCCGTGCCGGTCATCATACATCCGATGACGAGCGACATGAAGTCGTTGCCGTCGCCCAGCAGCTTGTAGAACGTGCCGTCGGGCTGGATGACAACTCTCTGGGCCACGTCGAGCAGGAACGTCAGCATGAACGTGGCGTAGATGGTCTTCATCAGGAAACGCCAGCCCAGTATCTTCAGCGCGGCCACGATGAGCACGGCGTTGATTATGAAGAATGTGTACTGAACGGGGAACTTCGTGGCGTAGAACACCACGGCGCCGATTCCCGCTATACCTCCCGTAACTATCTCGTAAGGCAGGAGGAACACCGTGAAGGCGAACGTGTAGAGCATCAGCCCGAGGGTGATGTTGAAGTAGTCTTTGGCTTCACGAATTAATATTTGCTTCTGCATGGCTTGTGATTTTTTAAGGTGAAAGTGTGTTTCTTTTTAATTATGTTGACATAACGGTTTTATCATGAGCGCGTCGGCTCCTGTGAGTGAGTCAGGCCGGCTCAGGAGCCGGGCTCTGCTGTGTTGCCCGGCCTTTGCCGCCTGTGTGTGTCCTGTTATTTTGCTGTTTGCCTTAGTGATATGGGTGCGGCTGTTATTTAACAACCACGTTGACCATTCTCTTCGGCACGATGATAACCTTTACTATCTGCTTGCCGTCGATGTATTTTGCCGTTCTCGGGTCGGCCATCACAGCCTGCTCTATGGCTGCGTTGTCGGCGTCGGCTGCAAACTGCATCTCGAAGCGGCGCTTGCCGTTGAAGGCTATACCCATCTGAACGGTGCTCTCAACGAGGTATTTCTCGTTGTATTCGGGCCAGCATGCGTCGAATATGCTGCCGCTGTTGCCCAGTGCTTGCCACAGCTCTTCGGCTATGTGCGGAGCAAACGGAGCTATCAGGCCTACCACGTCGGTCAGCAATGCCTGGTTGTGGCATTTGAGCTGATGCAGCTCGTTGACGCAAATCATGAAGGCAGATATGCTGGTGTTGTAGCTGAACTGCTCGATGTCTTGCGTAACCTTCTTGATGAGCTTGTGGACAGACTTATACTGCTCCGGCGTAGGCTCGCTCTGGTCGGGCAGGAACTCGCCCGTGCGCTGATCGTAGAACAGTGCCCAGAACTTCTTCAGGAAGCGGTGGCAGCCGTCTATTCCGTTGGTGTCCCAAGGCTTGCTCTGCTCTACCGGACCGAGGAACATCTCATAGAGACGCAGCGTGTCGGCTCCGTATTTGTCGACAATCATGTCGGGGTTGACAACGTTGAACATCGACTTTGACATCTTCTCTATAGCCCATCCGCACACATACTTGCCGTCTTCGAGTATGAATTCGGCGTCGTTGTATTCGGGGCGCCATGCCTTGAATGCCTCTGTGTCGAGCACGTCGCCGTGAACGATGTTTACGTCAACGTGTATAGGCGTTACGTCATACTTGTCTTTCAGTCCGAGACTCACGAAGAGCGGCTTCTTAGAGTGGTCGTCGCTGTTTACGCGGTAAACGAAGTTAGAGCGTCCCTGAATCATACCCTGGTTGACGAGCTTCTTGTAAGGCTCCTCCTGGCACGACACTCCGAGGTCGAACAGGAACTTGTTCCAGAAGCGTGAGTATATCAGGTGGCCCGTGGCGTGCTCTGTTCCGCCCACATACAGGTCAACGTTCTGCCAGTAGTGGTCGGCCTCCTCGCCCACGAGGGCGTTGTCGTTGTGCGGGTCCATGTAGCGCAGATAGTAGGCTGATGAGCCTGCAAAGCCCGGCATGGTGTTGAGCTCGAGCGGGAATATTGTCTTGTTGTCTATCAGACTCTTGTCCACAACCTCGTTCTTCTCTGTGTCCCAAGCCCATTTCTTAGCGTGTCCGAGCGGCGGCTCGCCTGTCTCTGTAGGCTTATACTGGTCAATCTCGGGCAGCTCGAGCGGCAGCTTGTCTTCTGAAATCATGTAAGGCATGCCGTCCTTATAGTAAACCGGGAACGGCTCGCCCCAGTAGCGCTGGCGTGAGAAGATGGCGTCGCGCAGACGGTAGTTCACCTTCACGCGGCCCATGTTGTGAGAAGTTACAAACTCCTTGGTCTTCTTTATAGCCTCCTTTACGCTCAGGCCGTTGAGCGAGAATCCGTCGAGAGTCTCCACTCCGCTCTTAGGCGAGTTGCATACGGTGCCCTCCTTGGCGTCGAAGCTCTCCTCGCTTACGTCGCATCCCTCTATGAGCGGACGTATCTCCAGTCCGAAATGCTTGGCGAAGGCATAGTCGCGCGAGTCGTGCGCAGGCACAGCCATGATGGCTCCTGTGCCGTATCCTGCCAGCACATAGTCAGAAATCCAGATAGGAATGTTCTCGCCCGTGAACGGATTGATGGCGTAAGAGCCTGAGAACACGCCCGTAACAGAGCGGTCGCTGATGCGCTCGCGCTCGGTGCGCTTCTTTGTGCGTTCTATATATGCGTCCACCTCAGCTTTCTGCTCAGGTGTGGTAAGTTTCTCTACGAGTTCGCTTTCAGGTGCCAGCACCATGAACGTTACGCCGAATATTGTGTCGGCACGTGTGGTGAAGATGGTGAAGTCCCAGTCCTGTCCTGCCACCTTAAACTGCATCTCTGTTCCTTCAGAACGGCCGATCCAGTTGCGCTGAGTCTCCTTCAGCGACTCTGTCCAGTCTACAGTGTCGAGTCCGTCGAGCAGGCGCTGTGCATAGGCGCTTACGCGCAGACACCACTGCATCATCTTCTTCTGAACAACGGGATATCCGCCGCGCACGCTCACGCCGTCTACCACCTCGTCGTTGGCAAGCACGGTGCCCAGTCCGGCACACCAGTTAACCATCGTCTCGCCCAGATAGGCTATGCGGTAGTTCATCAGCACTTGCTGCTGCTCCTTCTCGCTCATGGCGTTCCATTCGGCTGCCGTGAAGCTCATCTCCTCGCTCTGTGCCACGTCGAGTCCCTCGGTGCCCTTCTGGCTGAAGTGCTCTATGAGCTTCTCTATAGGCTGTGCCTTCTGGCAAGTGTTGCAGTAGAACGAGTTGAACATCTTCTGGAATGCCCACTGTGTCCATTTGTAATATTTAGGCTCGCAGGTGCGCACCTCGCGGTTCCAGTCGAACGAGAATCCTATCTTGTCCAGCTGGCTGCGGTATCTGCTTATGTTTTCGGCCGTAGTTATGGCCGGATGCTGTCCTGTTTGTATGGCATACTGCTCGGCGGGCAGTCCGTAGGCGTCGTATCCCATGGGGTTGAGCACGTTATATCCCATCAGCCTCTTGTAGCGGGCGTAGATGTCGCTGGCTATGTATCCCAGCGGATGTCCCACGTGCAGTCCTGCTCCCGATGGATAAGGAAACATGTTGAGCACATAGAATTTCTCTCTGCTCTTGTCTTCAGTAACCTGGTAGGTCTTCATCTCGGCCCACTGTTTCTGCCATTTCTTCTCAATCTCTCTGAAATTGTATTCCATTGTTCCGTATCGTTGTTTTTTTTATTCTTCTGTTGCTTTATATTTTTGTTCGGGATGGTTAGGTGTCTGTGCATAAAGTCTTTTCAACTTATTTTTCCTAATCATTTCCGGTATTATCTTATTTTTAAGATAACTGGATTTTTTCCCAGTTCTTAAAGCTATTTCTTCCAAAGAAATGTATTCTTTTGCTTTTTCTGTTATTAACCGCTCAAGTTCATCTCTTTTTAGATGTGTATTAGTATTGTCAACCTTTTCTTCCGGGGTGTCAACCTTTTCTTCTGAGGTGTCAACCTTTTCTTCTGAGGTGTCAACCTTTTCTTCTGAGGTGTCAACCTTTTTATTAATATAATATTTTGTTCCCCTGCCGTTTCCTTCAGATATTAAAAGTTTATTGTTACATAAATCTTTAAGTAACTTTGTTATATCTGTACGATGTAGGGTGAGCAATTCTTTAAGCCTGTCATTTGTTATTACATTTTCTGTCAAGCAAGTTGATAAAGTCAAAAGTTTGTCATATCCAATATGTTCTATATCACTGCCGAAGATGTTTTTAAGTTCTTTTATGTTCTGTTCGGGCAGAAGACTTTCCATTGGAAGTAACAGCAATACTTTATCAGGTCGCTGTTTTTCTGTAATATATGGCTTCTTCCAGTTTTCTTCTTTCCAGCCTGTAAGAATTTTATCAACTCCACTTCCTGCTTTTTCTGCTGATCCAATGAGCATGAACATCTTTTGTATTGACTTGTTCCTGCAAACGCTTTCTCCTCCATCATAATATTGAGTGATTGAAATTAGCATGTTGCCTGGGTTTGAAAACACAAACATGTTCTTTCTTTTTTCAATGATGATACTTCCCTCTTCTGAATAGTCAGAATGGACAAGTGCATTGGTCAAGGCTTCCCTTATGGCTACTTTTGTAGGAGAGTCTTCTACTCTTACATTATTTTTCAATTTGAAAGGTCTTGGCAGGTCTTCTGTCAGCTTTGGCATTACCTTTCTATAAAATTGAAATAGATTGGCTTCCCATGTTCCGTCAGGACATATTCTGTCTGTCCATCTCATTATTGTAGAGTTGTCAGGGATATTCCTATAGTCAGGAAAAAAGTTTGGTGCACATTCATTATCTGTTATACTGTCATATTTACCGAACATAAGAAGTCCTGCAAGTGTGAACCCTTCTTCACCTGTCACTCTGTCCTTACGGTATGCTCCTAACTTTTTCAGGAGATCCATGTCGTCAAGTGTAAGCCATGGGTGTGTAGGATTTATCGTTCCAAACAAATTTCTGTATTGTCTGACGGAATTGTTGTCAATATCGTCGATTGTGAATCCTTTTAGAATTTTGCTGTCTCTTGGCGATGAATCGTCGGCATCGGCAAACATTCTCCTTACCTCCTGCTCGGTACATTTATAGTCGCCTTCGTCATTTCTTTTAAATGTTCCGTTATATGGGTTGGTTGTTCTGTACACAGGTCTTTGTGTTCTTGCAGCCCGAGGTATATGGAAGAGAATAATGCTGTTGCCTTTATATTTCTCTATCTTAATGTCATCTTCTTTTAGAAGACTTGCGCTTACGTGTGTCTTGTTATTTGCGCAGTCCCAGAATATTTTTATATACTGACGTATCTTTTCGTCTGTCAGTCCGTCGAATATGAATTTTCCTTTTTTCTCCTTTACGCCAAGTACAATGGTTCCACCTTGTGTATTGGCAAAGGATGAATATGTATCCCAAAAACTGCCAGGAAAACCACCCTCTGCGCTTTTATATTCCAGATCGTAGCTTTCTTTTTCGTCAAGCAGTGAAGAGATAAATAAATCGAAATCCATATTTTTATATATAAAAAGATATTCCTGCTTAGCAATATCACGTCATATTGGATTTGCTGTCAGGCATGACACATAATTATAATATGCAAAGATAATGCAAAAATTCGATTGTACGAAATAAAATTGTTTTTATTATATTTTGTAAACTATGTTGCAAATTGAACATCATCCGCCCCATATCCTTCTCGTAAAGGGATATATGGGACGGATGATGTGTGTTCAGCCGCCGTTGCGTCCTGTAGTGTCTGCGTTGTGCGTGTTGCCTGCGGCGTCATTGTGCCGGCTGCGTGCCGTATAGAGTGTCTCCTGCGTCGCCTGCCGTAATCACCACTTTGAAGGTTCTTTCCTTTCCTGTATTGTTTGGTTGTGCCGTTACATACAGATTTTCGCCGTCGCGCTTCACGGTCAGCCATTCGTAAGTTTTTTCAAATTTGCCCGTGTCTGCGCAGTTTTCTTTTTCATCCAATGTGGCATAATAGATATTATCGTTAATGTAAGTGCAGTGTATTATCCATGCAATGTCTTTGTCTGTCGTGCATGTCTGTGTGCCGCCTTCTGCCGGTATCGTAACTTGTTTTGGCTTTAGGTTTATGGGGGTGCCTCCTCCTGTCATCAGTTCTTCCTGCGTGCCTTCTATGCAGTCGTGGTAGTCGCCTGCCTGAACATAAATCTTGAAGGTTCTTTCTTCTCCGTAGTTCATGTCTGCCGATATGTTCAGCGTCCAGTCGTCCACGCTTACGTTGAGCCAGTCGCACTTTTTGTTGAACTTGCCCGTCTGATACATGTTTCTGTTCTCTGTGTTGTCGTAGTAGGAATTATACAGCGTCTCTCCGTCAACCTCTATTGATGTTATCCACCAGTGTTTTCCTTCGGTAGTTACAGTAGCAGGGTCTCCTGCCCCGTTGAGCGTTACGGTCTTGGTCGACAGGCCTATAATGTCGTCCCACCAGCCTGTAATCATTTCTTCCTGCACGCCCGTGATGGTGGCCGTGCTGTCGGCTGTGGCAAGGACAATCTTGAATGTGCGTTCTTTATATACGTTATCGTCTACAGCCACTTCGATGCTACTGCCGTTGCGTTTCATGCTGACCCACTGGCATCGCGCTTCATATGCTCCGCCTCCTGCCATCAGCTGCTTCTCCTCGGCAGTAGGTTTCAGTGTGTCTTCCTCTGTCGTAATCTCTTCTATCCACCAGCCTTCGCTGCTGCCTATGTTTACAGTTGCAGTGTCTGCATTCAGTTCAAATGTCAGGGTGGTATCGTTCAGCTCCACGGTTCTGGTCTGTTCCGGATTAATAGGCTTTTGGGGGTCGTTGTCGTCGTTTGAGCATGCCGTGAAACAGATTACTGCCATGAGCATAAATATCAGTTTTTTCATAAGCGATAAGTTTAACAGGTTAATTTTGTGTAATGATTTTTGTCTCTTAGATTTTGGCGTCCATCATTTTCCCATAGGCATCAAGGTTTATGTGTTATATGTTTGAGTTTAATTTGCCAAATATAATGAAAGACGAGTGCAATGCAAAACAAAAACACTCTTTTGAGTTTGTATTGCCGAGCCGCCTCTTATATTTGGCAAATATAGCGATTTATTTTTACATTATGTGGCTTTTGTGATAAAAAGTACACATATTTTATGTATATATATTGAATAAACATAAAATCCGGCAGACTGAAATGCCTGCCGGACCGGTTGGTTGATTTTGATTAACTGCATCATTTTCAGATTGCCGCGTTCACTCCGAACACGCCCAGGATGGCTGTTGCCACTGCCACTATCACCTTCAGAATTATCGAAATGTTGTTCTTGTCTTTTGTTCCCATTGTCTGTTTTGTTTTTGTAAGTTTTTTAATCCAAATCGGTCATCAGATCGCATATTACTTTATCAATTTTGTGCATTGATGCTTTCAGTCAGTCTTTTTGTTTCTATTGGCGTCTTTTTGTCAGATTTTTCTTGACATAGCCCGCTATGCCTGCTAAAAATATAACGAAAATCCGCTCAATATAAAGCTAAGTCCCGACCGAATCCTAATGACCGTTTTGGGTTTAATTTATGTGTGTTACGTTCATCGTCTGCATTCATTCATGCCCTGCTGCTACACGGCTTCCACGTCGTCGAGGGCGTCGCTCACAGCGTTCTTGGGCAGCTCCTGCACCTTGCAGCCCGTAAGCAGTGCGCGGGTGCGGGTCTTGTTCTTGTCAATCTTGGTCTCGGGCTGAAACAGCACGTGCACCGACTTGACGTTGCCGCTTGCCGTAAAGTCCTTCACGGTGTCGGCCGGACTGGTGTGCATGCCTATCTTGAATGTGCCGAGGCGGTCGAGCTTCACGCGGTGCGACATCTGCAGATGCTTCTGCATCGTCTCCACCAGCTCGCTCAGTACGGCCACGATGTCGGCTCTCTTCACCGTACAGTTGGCCTGCATCTCGTCTGCCAGGTCGTCTATTGTAACTGTGCCCGTGTGCACGGCGCGTGCATACCACTTGCCCTTGTTAGCCGAACCTTCTCTGTTTTCCTGATACAACTTATAAAAAACTGCCATAATCTTTTTTCCTTTCTTTTTTAATGGTTAATAATCTGTGTGTGTTTCTCTCTGCATTAAGAAGCTTCTTTGTGTCGGTTGTGTCTTTCATGCTGCCCGGCGCCGTTTCGGCGACTGATGGTTGCCGGCTGTCCATGCAGTCCTTAGAGGTGCCTGCGGCTTCATGTCGTTCACGTTTGCAAAGATACACTTTCTGATCAGCGATGTCAAGTTTTACCACGATAGACTGTATGCTCAACTGCTGTTAGTATGTTTTCATGATCAGTTTCGATGCTTCGTTTCCTGCTGACAGTCAGGCGCTTACGCCCGCAAGGCTACCCTTCGTGCTTATGATGCTTTCGGCTCGCCGGGCTGTTCGTGCCTTGGCTGATTGCCGTCGTAGGCCGTGCTTTGCGCTACAGCTTGTGTTGATGCTTGCTGTTTGGTTAAAATAAGTTTTCGGGATATGCGTATATTGAAAAATACATTAAAAAAACAGTTTCCCGATAGGTGGTTTTCAGCATTTCCGTGTGATATCTTTGCCGGTTTATGCCATCGGCCATGACATTGCTTGACACACCGGAAAAATTAACAAAATGATGAAAAGTAAAGAAACGTTCAACTTCAGAATCATCCTCATTATGCTGCTGCTCTGTGCTGCTTCAGGCGTCAGTGCTGCCGACAGCCTTAGCTGCGATGTGCAGCGGCGTTGCACCTTCGACGACGGCCACAGGCTCAGGGCTGTCGACATAGTGGTGCCTGCCGCCCTCGTCGGCGTGTCGGCGCTGTATATCGAGAACGGATGGATGGTCAGGCAGAAGCGTGCCGTGAGATACGCCCTCTTGCCGAAGGACAGGCGCAAGATGCATGCTGACGACTATGTGCAGTATTCGCCCGTGGTGGCTGTCTACGGACTCAACCTTGCAGGCGTGCGCGGCCGCCACTCGTTCAAGGACCGCACCATCATGCTTGCCATGTCGTATGCCACGATGGGCATCATCGTCAACACCATGAAGCTGGCCATAAGCGAGCGACGCCCCGACGTAAGCACGCGCAACTCTTTTCCGTCGGGACACACCGCCACGGCCTTCATGGGCGCGCAGTTTCTTTATGAAGAATACAAGTCGGTGTCGCCCCTTATAGCCTGGTCGGGTTTTGTGGTGGCTCCGCTCACGGCCTATCTGCGCGTCTACAACGACCGCCACTGGATAAACGACGTTGTGGCGGGTGCGTGCATAGGCATCGTAAGCACCAAACTGGCCTACAGGCTCTATCCCCTGCTGTTCCGCAAGTCGTCCTGCCGCCGCTCCACGGCTCTTGCCGCCCTGCCCTACTACGACGGCCGCAGCGTTGGCGTGAGCATGAACATGACGTTTTAGTTTCATACCTATCCGGCCGCATTACGTTCATGGCATTTGCAGTGTTTTTCCTTTCTGTTTCCCGTGTTTGCCATGTTCGTTTTGCGGCATATATTTGCCTCGTATGCGTATGTTGATTATAATAACATGGTCATGTATACAGGCAGATAGTTGATGCCGTTTTCCCGGCGATAATCCTTGGTGTATTTCACACATAGGTGCCCATAATTCCGCCTTCCACCAAATTTTTTCTGCGCGAAATGTCGATATCCACCAAATCTTTTATAAATATACGCTATGCCGTGCATAACAGAAAGGCCGCCTTTCGGAGCGTGAAAGACGGCCTTTTGCAGGATGAAAGATAACTTTTTGCAGCACGAAAGGCTGCCTTTTGCAATGTGCTGGGTGTCAGCGCGTTGCGTGGGCTCATGCCGCCTTGTAGAAAGGTATGGCCTGGCGGCGGTTTTGGCCCTTGCCGGCCTTGTAGGATACGTGCAGCCAGCATGCCCCGTTGCTCATCGAGTGTTCAAAGAGCAGCTGGTCGAAGTCGAGGTTGGCGGTTATGTAGGCATACATCTTGCGCCCCGTCTCCATGCCCGATATGTGTATGTCGGCAGCCTCGCCCCTCATGTGCTGCGAGGTGTCTGCCCCGCCCACTATGGCGTTGAGTCGCTCGGAGCGGAATCCGCTCGTTATGCGTATCACGCCGAATCGCCTGCGCAGCGGCTCCAGCACGTTCAGGCAGAGCTGCCTGAGGCGTTCGGTCTGTTCTCTGTCGGGCGTATTGTCTATGCGGTGTCTTACTGCCGCGCCCGAGCGGCACATCTCCTCCAGCGTGAAGTGTTCCGACAGTCTTGTCTGTGTGTTCTTGTCCATTGTCTTGTGTTTTATGGTCTGTTAATGTTTTTCATGGTTACCTTGCCGTTGCGTTGTCTGTTCAGCGCATGCATCTTATCATTGCGTAGAGCGGGTTGCGCGAGTGCCTGCAGTACATCAGCCAGCAGTAGCGGCTGAAGAACGACTTCTGCTTCACGCCCTTCCTCTCCCTTGCGTTATACACCATGGCGTAGGGATTCTTCGGCATGGGCACGTGCAGCACGGTGCATGCCCTGCGCGCCATCTCGCTGAAGCTGTAGGGGCGGCCCAGCCTGTCTACGGGGCTTTCGGCCATGTAGACGTCGTAGACCAGCTCCATCAGGTCGGTCTTGCTCTCCGTCCAGTACAGGTTTTCGGCCGGGTTGCGTGTCAGCAGCTGGCCCAGCTGCTGCGCCATTATGCGCCTTGCGCTGTCGCGCTGTTCCTTGCTCAGCATGTCGGCAAAGTCTTTCTGTCTCTCTTCGTTCAGGTTAATACTTACAATCATTTCTAAAATCAGTTTTAAAGGTCTGTTGTATATGTGCCCTCTGCCCTGCCCCGCGGTAGCTTGCGTGGCGGCGCCGGGCCTGTGTTATCTCATGAAACAATCTCTCCTTGTCGGGCTAAGGTCCTGTTCCGGGGGCAAAATTATGCCGCTTTTGTGCAATATATGTTCGCAATGCGATATAAAAACATTAAAAAAGTTTTATTTCCTGCCTCCTCTGCCCTGCCCTTCAGGCACGGCAGTCGTGCCCGTCCGTGCCGTGTGCGTGGGCAAATCCCGCTCAATTGTAGGGAAAATCCGATGCTGTTGTAGGGTAAACTGCTTGCATTTTAGCCCAAATTTCACTATCTTTGTTCTCAGAACATTTGTTTGATACTGCTGATTGTCTAACATTTTAAAAATTGACGGTTATGAAACGATTACTTACATCCTTCATCATAATGATGATAACCACGGTTACGTTGCAGGCAATGACATATACGCAGGCCCGTGAGGAGGCCCTGTTCCTGACAGACAAGATGGCATACGAACTGGGACTTTATGAGAGCCAGTATGACGCCGTGTATGAAATAAATCTCGACTATCTCATGGCGCTCAACTATCAGGACGACCTTTACTCTACGTGCTGGACGCGCCGCAACCTCGACCTGAGCTATGTGCTCACCGCGGCACAGTATAACCTGTATATGTCAAGGACATATTTCTACCGTCCGGTCTATTGGAGCTCGGGCTTCAGATACAGCATCTACACACGCTACACCGACCGCTCTTACTATTATTACAGCCGCCCAAGCGTCTACACCACCTACCGCGGAGGCCACAGCTGGCGCAGCAACGGCGGCAAGAGCTGGTATAAGGGCCGCACATACAGCAGCGCTCACAAGCTGACGCCGGTAAGGACGGGCACCACAAACCACTCGGGCCACAGCGTGACGACAACCCCGAAGCCCTCTAAACCGACTAATCAGGGCCACACGGTTACGGCCCCCAAGCCTTCTACGGGCACCGCGTCGCACGGCCGTCCCACTACTAACAAGAAGCCTACAACCTCAGCCGGCAAGCCCGCTACGAGCCGTCCGTCGAGAGGTACGGGCACATCGGGCAGCACAACTGTAAAGCCTTCAGGCTCGTTCAGCGGTACAAAGCCCGTAAGAAGCACAGGAAGCAAGCCATCGACAACAACGCAGAAAACCACTCCGACAAAGGGCTTCAGCGGAAAAAGATGACAACAAACTTATAAGAAATAGAAAATTGGGATTTGAAAACTGGGAATTGGAAGAGATTAAGAACAGCCGCTTAATTGTCTTTCAATTCTCAGTTTTCAGCTGTTTTTCCTTTTCTGTCAGTCAGAAATTGGAAAAAAATTAGTAAGTTTGCAGCTTGAAAATAACCCATAGTGCCTGACTTACAGACCAGAACAGGCAGGCTATCCACAACAGATCATGGCAAAGAAAGACAACGAACTAACCCCGATGATGAAGCAGTTTATGTCGCTGAAGGCAAAGCACCCCGACGCGCTGCTGCTGTTTCGTTGCGGAGACTTTTATGAGACATACCTTCAGGACGCCGTAGACGCCAGCAAGATACTGGGCATAACGCTCACCAGGCGCAACAACGGAGGCTCGAAAGACCCTACGGAGATGGCCGGATTTCCGCATCATGCGCTCGACACGTATCTGCCAAAGCTCGTAAGGGCGGGCAGGAGAGTGGCCATATGCGACCAGCTGGAGGACCCCAAGCTCACCAAGAAGCTCGTTAAGCGAGGCATAACCGAACTGGTTACGCCCGGAGTGGCCATGACCGACAACGTGCTTAACTACAAGGAAAACAACTTTCTGGCAGCCGTCAACTTCGGCAAGACGGCCTGCGGAGTGGCGTTTCTCGACATATCTACCGGCGAATTCCTCACGGGCGAAGGCTCCTACGACTATGTAGAGAAGCTGCTCGTAAACTTCTCACCTAAGGAAGTGCTCTTTGAGCGCGGCCGCAGGGCAGAGTTTGAACGCTGGTTCGGCAACAAGTTCTTCACCTTCGAGCTCGACGACTGGGTTTTCACCGAGCAGTCGGCCAACCAGAAGCTGCTGAGCCACTTCGACGTAAAGTCGCTCAAGGGCTTCGGCGTGGAGCATCTCAGGAGTGGAGTGGTGGCGAGCGGAGCCATACTTCAGTATCTCGAGATGACGCAGCACACGCACATTGGCCACATAACGTCGCTCTCGCGCATTGAGGAAGAGCGCTACGTAAGGCTCGACAAGTTCACCATACGCTCGCTCGAGCTGCTGCACCCCATGCAGGACGACGGCTCGTCGCTGCTCGACGTGATAGACCGCACCGTGTCGCCGATGGGCGCCCGCATGCTGAAGCGCTGGGTGGTGTTCCCCCTGAGAGATGCCCGCGTGATAGAAGACAGGCTCGACGTGGTTGAATATTTCTTCCGCCATCCCGAATTTAAAGACCTTCTCGACAGTCAGCTCCACCGCATTGGCGACCTTGAGCGCATCATATCAAAGGTTGCCGTGGGCCGTGTGTCGCCGCGCGAGGTGGTGCAGCTCAAGACAGCCCTGCAGGCCCTGGTGCCCGTAAGGCGTGCATGTCTTGAGGCAGACAACGCCGTGCTGCGCCGCATAGGCGACCAGATGGCGCTGTGCGAGGGCCTGCGCGACCGCATTGAGCGCGAGGTGAACGAAGATTCGCCGCAGCTCGTCAGCAAGGGCGGCGTGATAAAGAACGGCGTAAGCAGCGAACTCGACGAACTGCGCAACATAGCCTACAGCGGCAAAGACTATCTGCTGAAGATACAGGAGCGCGAAACCGAGCTTACGGGCATATCGTCGCTGAAGATAGGCTACAACAACGTGTTCGGCTATTACCTCGAGGTGCGCAACATCTACAAGGACAAGGTGCCGGAGGAGTGGGTGAGAAAGCAGACGCTTGCCAACGCCGAGCGCTATATAACGCAGGAGTTGAAGGAATATGAGGAGAAGATTCTGGGTGCCGAAGACAAGATATTGCAGCTCGAGAGTAAGTTGTTCTCCGAGCTGGTGCTGTCGATGCAGGAGTATATCCCCGCCATACAGACCGACGCCTCGCTCATAGCCCGTATCGACTGTCTGCTGTCTTTCGCCAAGACTGCCGCCGAGCACGGCTACATCCGACCTGCCATTGATGCCGACAACATTGTGCTCGACATACATCAGGGACGCCACCCGGTGATAGAGACGCAGCTGCCCGTGGGCGAGAGCTACGTGCCCAACGACATATATCTCGACGACAAGAAGCAGCAGATAATAATAATCACAGGTCCGAACATGGCCGGAAAGTCGGCTCTGCTGCGTCAGACGGCACTGATAGTGCTGCTGGCCCAGATAGGATGTTTCGTGCCGGCAGAGAGCGCGAGGATAGGCCTGGTGGACAAGATATTCACACGTGTGGGAGCGTCGGACAACATATCGCTGGGCGAGTCGACCTTCATGGTTGAGATGACCGAGGCAGCCAACATCCTCAACAACGTTACTCCGCGCTCGCTGGTGCTCTTCGACGAGCTTGGCCGAGGCACGTCCACATACGACGGAATAAGCATAGCGTGGGCCATTGTGGAGTATCTCCACGAGCATCCCAAGGCTCAGGCGCGCACGCTCTTTGCCACTCACTATCACGAACTCAACGAGATGGAGAAAAACTTTGCCCGCATAAAGAACTTCAACGTAAGTGTAAGAGAGTCGGGCGGCAAGGTTATCTTCCTGAGAAAGCTCGAGCCGGGCGGCTCAGAGCACTCGTTCGGTATACACGTGGCGCAGATAGCCGGCATGCCAAAGAGCATCGTGAAGAGGGCAGAGACCATACTGAAGGAGCTTGAGGCCGACAACGCCCAGGTGGGCGGAGTGGGCAAGCCGTCGGCAGAGAAGATAAACATGAGCCGGCAGGGCATGCAGCTCAGCTTCTTCCAGCTCGACGATCCAGTGCTGTGCCAGGTGCGCGACGAGATACTGGGGCTCGACATCAACAACCTGACGCCCGTGGAGGCGCTCAACAAACTGAACGACATAAAGCGCATAGTTACAGGCAAATAGGGCAGGGCAGGGCTGCCGCCGTGGCGCGGTGCGAGCTGTCGTGGCGGCAGAAAACTAACCCCCAACAGGTCATCATACAGCACATGGTTTTATCACTTTTGTGCATTCAGGCTTTCATACCGAATCATAATAGCCGATTTGGGTTAAAGACAAGGCGCCGCATGGCAGCCCATCAGACATTTTAAGTCTATGACTGTCGGCATGAATGAATGTCGTAAGTCATCAACATATACGCACACTGATAATAAGTTCTGCGCCGTGATTTAAATCAGAATACAATACAAAGGAGAACATTTCTCCGTGGAGAATAAAGACAAAAGAAAGGATAGCATAATCAGAAAGGAGAACAGAATAGTTGCAGGGGACAGCACTACAGCCGTAAAAGACAAAATATGCCGGCAGAAGACATAATACAATTGGTTACAGCGGACAAAATACACCGGCCACAGAACACCCGACACACCGGCAATAAGCTCAACATCAGGCGTCCACATACCCCTCAAGTCAAATCAAAATTGGCTGACGCCGAACTTCGTTTCTCCATTCTCCATTCTCAATTCTCCATTAGAACAGATTTGTTTTCAAGTCAAAATATTATGCAGAAAAAGACAATATTTCTAACAAGGCGTTACATCCTTTTTATCATTTCGGTGTTTATCAACGCCTACGGCATTGCCTTCATCACAAAGGCTCTGCTGGGCACGTCGCCCATAACGAGCGTCAACTACGTGCTGAGTATGTTCACGCCACTTACCATGGGCCAGTGGACCATCATCGTAAACCTTCTTTTCGTGGCCACAGAGCCGCTCATGATGAGCCGCTCACAGCTGCGCGCCGACCTCCGCATGTATCTCATACAGATACCCGTTACGCTCTGTTTCGGCACGTTTATCGACATATCCATGTCGTCGCTGTCGTGGCTTCAGCCCGAGGCATATCCCATGCAGCTGCTCAGCATGCTCGCCGGATGCGTCATTCTGGCGTGCGGCATAACGCTCGAGGTTAAGGCCGACGTGGCAATGGTGGCGGGCGAGTTCTTCGTCAGGGTGCTGGCAAGGCGCATAGGCGGCGACTTCGGCTACGTCAAACTGGGCTTCGACGTGGGCAACGTCATCCTTGCCTGCGTGTTCTCGATGCTCTTCATAGGCGGCATACACGGCGTGCGCGAGGGCACGGTGGCTGCGGCGCTGCTCGTGGGGCCGATAGTTCACTTCCTCACACCGTTCTGCCGCGTGCTCAACGGCGTGCTGGGCTACTCTGAGCAGACCGAAGGCAAGGCTGCCGCAGCGCCTGCCGACGTGGTGGTTACCATAGCCCGCGAGTTTGGCAGCGGCGGCCACATGCTGGGCGAGATGCTGGCGTCGAGACTCGGCGTAAGGCTCTACGACCGCGAGTTCATAAAGATGGCGGCAAAGAGCAGCGGCATCAACGAAGACTACATAAGGCGCAACGAGCAGACCATACCGTCGTTCTGGCTGAAGTGCATACTGTCGCAGGGCTACGGCACGCAGGCGGGCAGGGGACTGTCTGACGACGACGTGCTCTTCCTTGCCGAGAGCAAGATAGTGCAGCAGCTGGCCGACAAGGAGCCGTGCGTAATCGTGGGGCGCTGCGCCGACTTTGTGCTGAAGGGCCGTCCGGGCGTGGTGCGCGTGTTCTGCTATTGCGACCGTGACACGGCCATCGACCGATGCACGTCTGAATACGGCCTGGACAAAGTTAAGGCGGAGGCCGAGATAAAGAGGCTCAATAAGGCCCGCGGCACTCACTATGAATATTACACGGGTCAGCGCTGGGACGATCCGCGCAACTACGACCTGATGATAAACACAGGCTCGATGACGTTAGACCAGGCGTGCGACATCATCGTGCGCATGTATGCCAACGCCAAGGCAGGTATGAAGGCTGCCGTGGCAGGCCGTACTGAGGCCTGACGCTGCCGTGGCTCATACCCTATGGCGTGCCCGTCGGCGGCATGGTATGCATCAGTCTGCCGCCGACGCTGGCGTGCGTCGCCCTGTATTGTATAACGCATTGAGTTTCAATGTATTATAAAAGGCCGTCTTTCGGCCTCTGATATGTGCTCTTTTGCCGTGCAGAAGATATGCTTTTGCCGTGCGAAAGGGCACATATCGTTTTTTGGCGGTTCGTAGCAGGTGTTTTATTTCCGCAAAATATCCCCAAAACCTGCCGCCGGCATTAAGGGTGGGTTGATGCCATACAAGGCGTTGGTCGACACAAAATGCTGTTTTTTCGGGCAGGGCCTTTCGGTTTGTTGTTTTTTTCTTATTTTTGCACGGAGAAACGATCGGCTATTTTTACAAATAAAACAAGTGAACACATACATTTCTTGAACATTAAAAAAACTATTTATGAAGAAAATTATCCTTACATGTCTGGCGGCGGCGATGACCCTGGCAGGCAGCGCACAGGAGACGGCTACAATCGACGGAATAACTTATCTGCTTGACGGCGACAAGGCGTCTGTTATGCAGCAGAAGGGACTCACGGGCGACATCGTGATACCTGAGACAGTGTGGTACGAAGGGGATGTCTATACCGTTACTACCGTGCAGAGCAACGCCTTCAGCGGAAACGACATTACGGGAGTTGTGCTTCCCAACACTGTTACCGTGATGGGCTCGTCGTGCTTCTCGTCGTGTTCTAAGCTTGTATCGGCAGATCTGCCCGACAACATAACTTCGCTGGGTGGCAGCAGCTTCTCTTTCTGTTACTCTCTTAAGTCGGTAGACCTGCCCGAAAATCTCGTATCGCTCGGCGATATGTGCTTTGAGCGTTGCTACATGCTTGAGGCGATTGAGCTGCCGGCAGGAGTTACATCGCTGGGCAGCGCATGTTTCTCAGGCTGCGACAGGCTTAAGACAATCAGTCTGCCCAAGGGCATCACGGAGCTTGGCTATCAGTGCTTCTACGCCTGCAAGAGCCTCACGTCGGTAATTCTGCCGGCAAGTCTGACCACTATGGGCGAGAGCTGCTTCCACAGCTGCTCGTCGCTTGGATCGGTGAAGTTTGAGGGAAGCCTGACGGAGCTGAAGAAGAGATGCTTCTATCATTGCACTTCGCTCGAGTCGATAGACATCCCGCAGGGTGTGAGGGAGCTTGGCGAGGAGTGTTTCTCGGGCTGCACTTCGCTCACGTCGGTCAGTCTGCCCGACGGCATCACCGACTTAAGGAGCAGTTGCTTCTCAGGCTGCACCGCACTTCAGGCAATAACATTGCCCAACAGCATAGACAACATAGAGAGCAGATGCTTCGAGAGCTGCTCCGCTTTAGAGTCGATAGTCGTGCCGAGCGGCGTAACGAGGCTCTACGAAGAATGTTTCAGCTACTGCTCAAAGCTGGCTTCGGTAACCCTGCCGGAGAGTATCGAGAAGCTGTATGAATACTGCTTCAGCAACTGCACCTCGCTCAGCGGAATCACTCTGCCTGCCGGACTTAAGAACATTGGCGCCGGATGCTTCCGCAATTGCAGCGGACTGACCTCGATACTGCTGCCAAGGAGCGTAGAGACGCTGGGCAGCGGCAGCTTCTCGGACTGCACCTATCTTGCCGACGTAACCTGCCAGTGGGACGACCCTGACGAGGTGAGCACGAGCAATTTCGTGTTCGGCGACATATATACAGAGTGCCGCCTGCACGTACCTACAGGCACCACGGCGCTCTATAAGGTCAAGGAGCCGTGGAGCGGGTTTAAGTTTATCATAGAGGAAGACGGACAGGTGGTTGACCCCGTTAGGTGCGCCACGCCGACAATAGCCTATGCCGACAACTCGCTGACGTTCGGATGCGCCACCGAAGGGGCGGAATATCATTACACGATAAGCGCGTCTGACGCCGTTGAAGGAGCCTACTCGGCCGACGGCAAGGTGGCTCTCGGCGCGGCATACGACATAACCGTGTATGCATCGGCACACGGCTATCTTAACAGCGAGGAGGCAAAGGCTGTGCTGTGCTTCATCGACGCCACGCTGAACACTGCCGGAATAAACCTTGGCGAGCGCCGCGGCGTAGTGGTAAGCTCGCATGGCGGCAGCATCACCGTAAGCGGACTTGCCGACGGCGAGCAGGTTGCGCTCTACAGCGTGGGCGGCATGATGCTCTCGGCAGGCAAGGCGTCGGCAGGCAGCATAACGCTCAGCGCAGGCCGCACGGACGGCGTCGTGCTGGTGAAGATAGCCGACCGCAGCATTAAGATCAGCGTGAACAGACAGTAAAGCCACGTCAGGCCTGGCACGGCCTGTGCTCGGATTATTCATACTGCAATCGAGGTCAGGCGCATGTCAGGCGTCAGGCTTCGATTGTGTTGCATGTATGCAAGGGCGCCTGCGGCATCTGTCAGCGCATGGCAGGCAGCGGCACGTAGAGGAAAAAGAGATAAAGCAAACATAAATTATACAGAAATGATACGTTACGTTGAGGAAAATGACATTCAGGAGATAACCGCGCTCTACAACAGATACATCGTAGAGGGCGTTGAGACATTTGAGACCGAGACGCTCACCGAAGAGCAGATGGCCGAAAGGGTGGGGCACATATCGGCAAGCTGCCCTTATCTCGTGGCTGAGGAAGACGGCCGCGTGGCAGGAATATGCTATGCCCATCCGTGGAAGGAGCGCGCCGCCTACTGCAACACTTACGAGACGACGATATATCTCTCGCCCGACTTCACCCGCCGCGGCCTCGGCACCGCCCTGATGCACCGCCTGATAGACGAGTGCCGCCGGCGCGGATACAAGGTGCTGATAGCCTGCATAACTGGCTGCAACGAGGCGAGCATAGAGCTTCACCGCAAGCTGGGCTTCAGTCAGGCGTCGCATTTTCACGATGTAGGCTACAAGCTGGGGCGCTGGCTCGACGTGGTGGACTTTGAGCTGAAACTTGATTAATCCTTGGCTGTTTATATGCATTATATGTCAGCATGGCATCATTGTTGCGCGTCAGCATCATGAAGTCATGCTGACATTCTTTTATAACGCCATTTTAAGCCCGCGTGAGCCGTTTTCTCATTCACATCCCTACATCTTCACACCGAACACAAAAAAAACGCGTCAGAACGGATTTTATGTCCGGCAGAAAATCCCTTTTGTTATGTTTCTTGGCTTGAACGTAATGGGCAATAAAAAAGAAATTAGGGGAAATTTTCCGCAAATTTCCCCTAATTTCCCTTGTTTTACTCTGTATTTCCCTTACTTAATTCATTTATTCTCTCCTCAAAGTTGTCGGCTCTGACATATCCCGTCATTCTGTTGTTGAGCTTAATCTCGCTCATTATTCCCATTTGTACAAGAGCCTGGAGGTCTGTTCTTGCCGTCTTGTCGGTTACGGCAAACTGCGTTGCTATCTCCTTGGCGGTTATTATGTTGTCGCCGTTTTTATACAGCTCCTTTATTATCCTTGCCTGTCTTAGGTTTATGCCGTTCATGCCGCTTAGGGCTGTCATGCTTTCGCGCTCGCTTATCTTGCGCTGCAGGTAGAGTTTAAGTTCCTCGTATGCTTTCTTCATCGTTATCAGATTATACTGTATGAAGTAAGACAGGTCGTTGCCGTCGGCCTCGGTGTATAGGAACGCCTTTTCGTATTGTGCCTTGTTCCGGTAGATAATTCTCGATATTGAGAGATACTCCGTGAGCCAGTAGCCCTTCTTCATCATGTACCAGTAGACCAGCGAGCGCGCCGTGCGCCCGTTGCCGTCTACAAAGGGATGTATGAAGGCAAGCATGAAGTGGATTATTATTCCCTTGATAATCGGATGTATAAAGTTGTCGGGGGCGTCAGTGTTGGCAAAGTCGCACAGCTCCCTCAGCATGCTTTCCACCTCGTCGTGCGGCGGCGGTGTGTGGGCTATCTCGCCCGTTATGCCGTTCATCACCACTATGTCGTCGGTCTGCCTAAGGCTTCCTTCATATCCGCCGTTGTCGAGAGTGTCGGCAGATATGTATCTGTGTATCTCGAGAATCCTTTCGAGCGAGAAGTCGTCGTGCCTGTGTTCGGCAAGATAGTTTATCGTGGCATAGTTGTTGACAATCATCTTCTGACTCTTGTCGCGCGGTTTCTGTTTCTTCCGCAGCATCTCTTTCGCCACCTTGCGTGTGGTCGACGCTCCCTCCATCTGGCTCGACGCTATAGCCTCTTCCATAACGGAGCTTACGAGATAGAAGTTCTTGTCGCTCTCGGGTATTATGCTGTCGGTGCCGAGGTTGCCGCCTATGTTCATGTCAAACTCGTGCATCATGGCGAGCATGTGTTCTGTAACGGTGAAGCTGAACGTGTAGCGTCCGAAGCTTATCTGCTTTGAGTTGAGCATCCGCTGCAGTTTTACGGCATGCCACAGCGCCTTGCTGCTGATGCCTTTTGGCGCGAGATATTTCACCTTGTCCCAATAATCATACCCGTTGCTGATCTTTTTCAGCAGCGGCATGTGGCTCTTGTCGGTAAGCAGCTTCATGGCTTCCGTCAGGTCGTTTTGGGTAATTTCGGGTGTTTTCTCAATCATTTGCGTCGTTATCTTTTGCGCAAATATATGATTAATTTCGCATAAATACATAAAAATAGGGGAAATTTTCCGCAAATTTCCCCTATTTTCCTCTATTTGTTTCCTTTCCGGCCGTTAAGCCGTAGGATATCGGTCTATTTCTCAATGCCCAGTTTCTGCATCCATTTTCCGCCCTTCATGCAGAGCAGTCCGACGATTACGAACGGTATGCTGAGCAGCTGTCCCATGTTGAGCAGCATCGAAGCCTCAAACTCTTCCTGTATGTCCTTTGTGAACTCGATGAAGAATCGTGCCGTGAAGATGAGCGTTATGCAGAGTCCGAAGAAGAATCCTGTGCCCACACGCTGCGGCTTCTTGCGGTAGAAATACCATCCTACGAAGAAGAAAATGGCGTAGGCTATAGCCTCGTAGAGCTGTCCCGGATGGCGCGGAGTCATGTCGACGCGCTCGAAGATGAATGCCCAGGGCACGTCGGTTGTCTTGCCTATGATTTCAGAGTTCATGAGGTTGCCCAGTCGGATAAAGCATGCCGTTACGGGAGTTGCTATCGCCACGTTGTCGAGCACTCGCCAGATGTTGACCTTTGTGCGGCGCACGTAGAGCCAAAGGGCGATGATAAGTCCGATGGTTCCGCCGTGGCTTGCCAGTCCTTCATATCCGGTGAACTTCCACGAGCCGTCGGCCATGAAGTGTATTGGCAGTATCATCTCCACTATATGCTTGCCGCTCGACAGAAAATAGTCGGGCTCATAAAACAGACAGTGGCCCAGACGGGCGCCTATCAGTATGCCCACGAAGCAGTAGATGAACAGCGGATCGAACAGCTCCGGCTTTATCTTCTGCTCCTTGTAGAGCCTCTTCACGATGAAATATGCCGACGCAAGGCCCAGGAGCCAGCACAGCGAATACCAGCGTATGGACATCGGCCCGAGATGAAATGCCACCAGGTTGGGGTTCCACAGGATGTAGAGTAGGTTGTTCATTTTATAGGTAATATTTATGTAGTTAGAGTAGTTAAAGGAGTTATCGCAGGCTTGGGCCTGCCGGTAGTTAAAGTCATTAGCCTTGCCTGTTGAGCAGAGCCTGTGCAGTTAACGTTCTTATGGTATGCAGGTTTAAAGGCATTTGACTTTAACTCCTGAGCGACCATAGGGAGCGGTAACTGCTTTAACTCCTTTAACTACTCTTTCAAGCCTCTTTTGCTCTTAAAATTTATACATTAAACCTGAAGTGCATGATGTCGCCGTCCTGCACAACATAGTCTTTGCCCTCGATGCCCAGTTTGCCGGCTTCGCGCACTGCAGCCTCAGAGCCGTATTTGATGTAGTCGTCATACTTTATCACCTCGGCGCGGATAAAGCCCTTCTCGAAGTCGGTGTGGATTACACCGGCACACTGAGGAGCCTTCCAGCCCTTGTGATATGTCCATGCCTTGACCTCCATCTCGCCTGCGGTGATGAATGTCTCGAGGTTAAGCAGGGCGTAGGCTTTCTTTATCAGACGGTTTACGCCGCTCTCTTCAAGGCCCAGCTCGTCGAGGAACATCTGCTTGTCTTCGTATGTCTCAAGGCTTGCTATGTCTTCCTCTGTCTTGCCTGCTATCACGAGCACCTCGGCGCCTTCGGCCTTTGCCACCTCCTCAACGCGGCGGCTGTAGTCGTTGCCGGTCTTGGCAGATGCCTCGTCGACGTTGCAAACATACAGCACGGGCTTAGCCGTCAGCAGGAACAGGTTGCGTGCGGCGTCCTGCTCTTCCTTGCTGTCAAACTCAACCACGCGTGCGTTCTTGCCCTGTTCGAGCACTTCTTTGTATGCCTCGAGCACCCCTACTTCTATTTTTGCCTCCTTGTTTCCGGCGGCTGCCACCTTCTGCTGCCTGCTCAGGCGTCCCTCTATGGTCTCGAGGTCCTTCAGCTGCAGCTCGGTGTCAATGATTTCCTTGTCGCGTATGGGGTCTATGCTGCCGTCAACGTGAGTGATGTTGTCGTCGTCGAAGCAGCGCAGCACGTGTATGATGGCGTCGGTTTCGCGTATGTTTCCGAGGAACTTGTTGCCCAGACCTTCGCCCTTGCTGGCACCCTTTACGAGTCCGGCAATGTCCACAATCTCGCAGGTTGCGGGCACGATGCGTCCCGGATGAACTATCTCGGCGAGCTTTGTCAGGCGTTCGTCGGGCACGGTTATCACGCCGACGTTAGGTTCGATGGTGCAAAAAGGAAAGTTGGCTGCCTGTGCCTTTGCGCTCGACAGGCAGTTGAAAATCGTAGACTTGCCCACATTAGGCAGTCCTACTATACCACATTTTAATGACATGTCTTATAAACGTTTATATTCCGGGCGCAAAGTTATAACAAAAAAGTGATATAACTGTCATTGTGGCGGCATAATTAATGTTATGATTTGTTGCGTGGCTGTCTGCCTCCGGCTTTATGTTGCCGCCGTTCTGGCTGCATTATCTCCGGCATGGCCCGCCGCACAGGCAGAAAAAGCATACGCCGTACGGCGCAATGTCATACGTCGTTAAGGCCTTGTTAAGGCGGCAGGATAGGGCTTAATTTACGGCAAAAAGACAAAAATAGCGGATAAAGTGGCCACGTTTTGATTAATAATTCGTACCTTTGAAACCGGCCTTGTCTGATATTATGCTTCGAGTATTGCGGCTCTCTATGCATACAAGTCTTACGCCATGGCCTGCCGTCATGCAGCGTGATGCTGACATGGGCGGTATTTCTGAGTGATGTTTTGCCGCTGAAATTAATTTTATCTGTTATGCGCTTGATGTATACCCAATACGGCAGACCTGCCTTATGTCTGCCTTTCCTTTTAGCCTGTGTCATTGAATGTTGCTCTGCGGCATGCCGCGGTGTGCGTTGCGTGGCTCTACGCGCCGCTGTGGCAGCATTGCTGTTGTCGTGTGTGTGTCCTGCGGTGGCAGGCAGGGCAGAAAAGAATGCGCTGAAGGAGCGGTGGACGGCATATCTGAAAGAGTATGTGCAGAATACTCCATCCAGCAAATTTTATATGAACGAGATCAACAAGATTAACCGCAGCAATGCCGACTCGCTGAAGCCTGCGCAGCTGGCAGCAAGCTATTATCCAATGTGCATGATGTTCACCGAGAAGGGCGACTTTCTGGCTGAGGTGCTCTTTGCCAGGATGGTGTTCAACGAGGTGAAGAAGACGGCTTCAAAGAAGACCGACTTCCTGATAATGGCAAAGTATGCCAACTCGGCCGGAATAGGCTACACGATGCTCGGATTTCATGAGGAAGGCCGCAAGATGTTCGACCGGGGTTCTGCCATAGCCCGTAAGTACGGTTTTAGGAATCTATTGTCGCAGATATATACTAATCAGGCACAATTATATTATGATACGGGTGACTATGCCAAGGCTCTGAGGATGCTGATAAGTCTGAAGAGCCTGGCAGGGGCAAGCAGCATACTGTATAACAACATGGCGCTGGTCTACTGCGGACAGAAGGACATGCCCACGGCCATTGCCTGCCTCGACAGTGCGATACAGTGTGCCGCCGGCAACAGAGATTTGCTGTCGCGCGTTTATATCAACAAGGGCGGACTACTCACCGAGATGGGTAAATATAAAGAGGCTGAGAAGGCTCTTATGATGGCAGAGAAGACGCTGCCGGGCGAAAAATTTATGGTGTCAGAGCTGATGATAAGGCTCAACTTCGTGCAGCTTTATATAGCCATGGGGCAGAAGCATAAGGCTCTCAGCGAGATTGAATATATCGAGGAGAAGGTGATGCCGAAGCAGTCGGACGCCATAAAGGGCAAGTATCTCAAGGAGATAGCCACTCTCTACATGAAGCTCAACTATTACGAAAGGGCGTCGAGATGCCTGCAGGAGAGCATGAAACTCAACGACTCGCTCAACTTTGACAACCAGAAGAGGCAGCTCTTCCAGATGATGACATGGTATGACATAGCACAGCTGCGCAACGACAACATGGAGCTGAAGATGAAGTATGATTTTGCCAACATCAAGCTGCGCAACAGTATGATAATAGTTGTGGCCACCATACTCGTGGCCGTGTTGCTGTCGGTGCTCGTGGTTGTCAGCATAAAGAAACGCAAGAACGAGCAGAGGCAGAGCGCTATAATACTCGAGCAGGAAAAGAAGCTGAGGATGCTTGAGCAGAAAGAGCACGAATGGGAGAAAAAGAGAATGGAGAGCGAAATAGGAAAGAAGAGCCGCGAGCTGACGACATTCTCGATAGACCTTTCGTCGATAGACAATCTGCACAAGAACATCTGCGAGGAGCTGGCCGAGCTGAGCAAGGACATAGCCGAGGAAGACACGCGCAAGCGCGTCAACGGCATATCGCTGAAGCTGCGCCAGCAGACCGCCAATAGGCTCAACGAGGGCTTCAAGACATACTTCAACGAGGTGTCGCCGCTCTTCGACGCCAAGCTCAAGGAGGCTCACCCTAACCTTACGCTGAACGACTGCCGCCTGTGTGCCTACATATACATGGGACTGACCTCGAAGGAGATATCGCAGATAACGTTCCGCGAGGTTGAGTCGGTAGAGAAGAGCCGCAACAGGCTAAGAAAGAAGATAAGCCTCGGCAGCGACGTGTCGATACGCGGATATCTGCAGTCGATAATTGACGACGGGCAAGACAGCGCGTCATGATATATATGGGCAATAGGATGCCTGATATATATTTATCCTTATTCTTTATCCAACCCCGGCATCATCATATCAACAGCCGCCACGCGTCACTCCGATGCGCATGCTGCCGGCTGCCGGTGTCTTTATGTGTGACTGTAGGTATGGCAGAAGTGTCCGGCAAATATTTTCCCGGTGTGGCGTATGGGGTTAAACATTCAGGGGTAAATGCCTTGCCGGGATAGCTGCCTGCAGGCTGTGCATCTTTGTGGCGGTGACGGCTGTTAAGATAATATTTTTTATGCTATGAAGCCGTGTCATAAAAAGACGGGGCGCCGGCCTTGATGTTTCACAACAGTTATGTCATGCCGGCGCCCCATTCAATAATGCCGTGCCCATACGTGATTCAGATTAAGCACGGCACACTAATCAGTGAGTGATGTGCATTTTTCTTACTGTCTTGTTCTTTCCGTTATCTACCACGAGGATATACATGCCCTCGGGCACGTCGGTTACGTTCATTGTGGCTGTTGTGCCGCTCTCTGCAGCTGTCTTGACCACGTTGCCCGTCAGTCCGTAGAGGCTAATCTTCACGTTTTCTGCCGAGTTGAGGTCGATGTGTATCATGTCTGATACCGGGTTAGGATATATCCTCACGCTGTTGTCGGCTGCTGTCTCGCCGAGGCTGATGTCTGTGCCTTCAGCATTAAGGTCGATGACACAAGCGCCGAAATCATAGTCCTTGCGGATATAACAAAGCAGATATTGTCCGTTATCAGATAAATCTGAAACTCCGTAAATTCTATACCCCTCTAAGTCTGTGTTATATTTCTCTGTTATCCAGTCGTTGAGGTCGCGCATGCCGTCTTCTTTGGTCCAGATGAACGGCACACCCCATATCTCTATGCCGGGCATTGTGGTCTGGAACGTACCGAAGGCCATCGATCCGTCGTTAGATATGCTGCTTACATAACCATAATAACCCTCTTTAGCCGGTGTGTTTTCGAGTATACCTAATCTCATCACGCCTGTTTCTTCGCTCCAGATATAAGGTTCTGCCATTTTTTGATCTTCAGCTGTCTCGTAATATGAAGCATCATTGCCATATCCGCCAACCCATTTGCCGTTGGGAGAAACGCATGAGCACATCTGCATTATGTTCTTGTAGTCAGCAAGGCCGACTTCCTTGTCCTTGAACAATATAATGCCGTCACCCCAAACTCCGTTTTCCTTCTTCCATACAGATGATGTCCACATGCCGTCAATGTCCTGATAGCCTACGGCTACTGTGCCGTCTGCGTTCAGTGCATCAACACGTGCGTTTGATGCTTTTTCCTGATATAGTCCGGGCAATTCAATCAGTTTGCCGTCTTCTTCGTTCCATACTGCAGCGGCTGCTACGTTTTTGAATTTGAACGAGTCAGCATTTCTTATTACGTAAGCGTTTCCTCCAACACTTTTTCCGTCTCCAGATACACAATATCCACTACTTCCACTTTCACCCATTGGTGAGAAAAAACCGAGAGGAGTCCATTCGTCGGCGTTTCTGTCATAGCGTGCCATTTCGCGGATTTGTGTTTCCGTAGCCTCTGACTGACGGAAATAGAATGTGCTCGAAGTACCGCATGTATATAATTCTTTACCGTTATATATGATGCTGTTTACTGTTCCTTCAGTGTCGGCCAGGTCAGTGTTTATCTGCTCCCATGTCTTGCCGTTGTCGGCTGAATATATTATGGCCTCGCCCTTGCCTGTCACGTAGACATCGTCGCCGTTCCATACGGCAGAGAGCCATGTGCCGCTTGCATAGGCTTCAATTTCAGTCCATGTGGTTCCGCCGTCTGTTGTTACGGCTATGATATTGTCGCCTACTACTATTCCTTTCTCCGTGTCAGCGAAACTTACAGCCTTTAGCGCCTTGCCAAGGTCGCCGCACTGTGTCCATTCGCCTGCGCCTTCAGATGTGTATATGCGTCCCTCCTCGGTAACCATGTAGAACTTCTTGTCTGATGCATGGCATATAGCTGTGGGATGTCCTTCCCAGCCTGTAGCCGCGCTCCACGTCTCTGCGCCATTCTCCGAATAGTAAAGCGCTCCGCTGCCGTCAGCCAGAACTGCTGCTGCTGCACCATAGAACTCGCCGCTGAAGTCTACAGCCACAAACTTGTCTACATCGTCGTCCTTGCCCGGATGCTCATATTCATCAGCCCACCATGAGCCAGAGCTAATAGTAGTTTGATAAAATCCGTTGTCACCTGCAATTATTCCAACATAATCGTTAAGGAAACATATTGTATTTATAGGTGAATCCATATTAGTAGGATTCCATCTTGTATTGAATCCTGTGTTTCTGATGACAATACCCTTATTGTCTTCGGTTTTGCCAACGGCAATGTATCCTCCGTTTATGTTTACGATATCCGTAAATGTGTATTTATCTACATATGACTTTCGTTGAAGTTCTGTTATAGGTTTTATAGTTGTTCTGACTATACCGGAAACATAATTTCCGTCAGCAGATATTATTCCGTTTCCTGATGATCCGGGGCCGTTTGAAGTACTACCGATCTCTGTCATGTTTCCGTCCTGTGATGACCATAAATAATATGGCATGGCCTGTCCGTAGGTTCCGCTTACTGTTCCGTCGTTGGAAATGCTTAACGGTGTGAAGTTGTTTTTTTGCATTTTAATCTGAGCAAACGACGGGGCAGAAGCTAATAATGTTGCAACTGCAGCGAAAAGTACTTGCTTTTTCATAGTTCGTAATTATTAAAGGGTTAATACTCTTCTTGTTTAATACATATGTTAAATCATGATTTACACCGCAAAATTATCGAAATCAAGCATAAATGTCAAGTTTTTCTACCCTGACAAAGCCCTGACAACTTATGATTTTTTCTTATTTTAGGCTGTTTTCATGTTTAAATGTGGCTTTTTTATAGAAAAACATGTGTTTTTGTTATTTTTTGATTCTCTTTGCTGCTTATCTATCTATGAGGAGTCATTTATGCTTGGTTTTATGTAGAATATTTTGGATTTGCGGGTTTTGTGCCATTCTTCTCCTGTTTTATGGTGTGTTATTGGCTATGTCTGTTCCTATGGAAGGATATCTGATGATTTGTATTAACATCAAAAATAGTTTTACTCTGTGAATTTGGAGAAAGTTGGTCAGCGTATGATTTAATTTAGAAAGAAGATTTTTGTTTTCGTCAGTTTATATGTTTTCTATTATTTTTTGTTATGATTGTATAAAGGGCTATACGTTCAATATAAATGAATCCTAACGTGGCTTGGGATAGAGCATCGTACCTTTTGATATCTTGTTAGAGTGAAGACGTACAGAAAGCGCCTCCCGTAGCTGCTGAAGGCAGTCTGCGTGCTGCGGCAAGACTCATGATCTGATGCCTGCATTATGCAGCCTGACGGCTCTGCTGACGCTATTATATGACAAAGCCCCTATGCGCCGCGTTGTGCGCATAGGGGGCTTTGTTATGGCGGCAGCTGCCTGAGGCTTTTGTCCCGTCAGCTGCCTGATGTGCTTTTGAAGAAAATTACTTAACGATAACTTTTATTGTTCTGCCGTCAGACATCTTTACGATGTTCAGACCCTTCACAGGCTTGCTTATCTTGCGGCCGTCTACAGTGTAGCGCTCAACCTCTACGCCAGTGCCCTTGTCTGTTATCGGGGCTTCGATGCCGGCTGTGATGCTTTCGCCAAGCTTACATGTCTCGGCGTTGTTGATCCATACGTCGCTCATGGCTGAATTATCTGTTACCGGACGGTTGATGAATGCCACTACGTGCATGTTTTCGGGCTTCCATGAGCTGTCGAGAGTGATAGTGTACTTGTTGCTGTATGTGTTGCCGTCCCAGTTGATGGCGCTGCCGAATGCATCTGACAAAGCCTTGCGCATAACGTTGTCGTGTATTTCGTCTCTGCTGCCGCCTGTCTGGGCTGCCTGTATGCCGTCTTCTGTGAGGAACACTGACAGAGCTGCGTCTTCGCCTACGTAGTCTTTAAACTCGCTGACGCCACTACCGTAAACCTCAACGCTCAGTTCTCTTGTGCTTTCGTTGTATTCAGTCTTGATGTTGATGTTTGCGAATGCCGGCACGCTGTTAGAGTTTTCAACCACCTGATTGAGCATCTCGGCAGCCAGGTCTACATACTGTGAGTTGTATCCGAGTCCGAGAGTCAGTGTCTGATCAGCGTTCAGCTCCATGCTGGGCTCATAGTATCTGTTGAACATTCCTGACGGGTTGCCGCTCATGTTGAACATGTCTGATATGGCAAGTGCATCGTCGCAGATCATCGGGTCGCCGGCTGCAGGTATCTTGTTGTGGTGTGCCACGATGATGATGTCGCCGCGCATGTCTGAAAGCTTCTGGAGAACGGGGTCTGCCAGCGGGCAGTATGTACATTTTGTTGAAGTGAACTGCTCAACGAGGTTCTTCTGTCTCAGCATGCTTTCGGCATATACGCTGACGTCCATGCCGGCAATGTCGTCCTCGGTGTACTCTGTAGGAGCCTGTCCGTTTATCTTTGTCACCTTAACGGCCAGTGTGTGCTTGCCTGATGCAGCGTCTGCAGGTATTGTGGCGTTGCCGTTCACGGTCTGCGGGCTGTTTGTCAGCGCAACGGGTGTTTCGGCTGTAGCTATCACGTTGTTGTCAAGCATCACGTCGATGGTGTATGCAGACGGGATGTTGTTTCCGTTGTTCTTTATTCTGTAGCTGTAGGCTATATTCTGTCCTGCCTGCACGAATTTTGATGATGTGAATGAGCTTATGGTGATGTCTTCGTCGGGGAAGCTTCCGCCCTTAACAACGGCCTGTATGCAGAAGTTGCCGTACTGTGTGCCGAAGTTGTACCATCCTTCGCCGCCCTCTCCGAGGTTTCCGTACATGAGGCATCCGCCGTCAACAGCTCCGCCCGGGTTTACGTCCTGGTCTACTACCAGCGGATATTTTCCAGGCACTGATGTGAAGTCGTAGCAGATGAGATAGTCCACACCGTCTTCTACGGCTACAGGTGTTGTGAGCGTAACGTCGTTCCATCCCTTCTGGGTGCTGGCTACGGCCTCTTCCGACATGAGTGTCATCTCACCGCTTTCGAGCGCAACCTTGTATACGCTTACTTTAGATGCTCCGATGAGCTCGCCGAGAGCGAAGCGCACTTTGGTTATCTGTCCGCCAACGAAGTGGCCTATCTGTGCCTTGGTGAACTCAACGCCGGCTTTAAACTGGCCGCTGCCGTTCAGTCCGAGGGCGTTTGTGCCCATCTCGTCTGAGTCATAGTAGCCCATTATTCTCTCGTCTGCGTCCATCGCTATGCGGTTGGGACCCATTGCCGGAGCCATGTGCTTGTTAATTACGGCTGTGTGTTGTCTTGTTACTGTGATGCTTCCGTCTGGTGTGAGCATCTGTGCGTTGACTGTCGTGAGCGACAGCAGCAGTGCAATCAGTGTAAAAAATGTTTTTCTCATAACGTGATGATTATGGTTAATGATTTTGATAATTTGCCGTTTCAGACTTCCAAAGATAGCATTCTTTATTGACTTTTGGTGCATAAAATAGGGGATAAAAAGGTGGACAATGATGTTAAATAATGTTTATCCCCTGATAATCAGATGTTTACAGACATGCACCGCAGCTGTAATTTTGCTGCGGCGCATGCTCTTCTACTCTCATTTTACTACAACCTTTCGGCCGTTGATAATATATATACCCCTTTTCAGATTGTTTCTTACCTCGTTGTACTCGCCTTCTGCCACGATGCGTCCCTGCATGTCGTATGCCTTAACGTGGCTGTTGCCATCCTGCTCAATGCCGGTTATGCCTGTAGGCGTTCCGTCGAGCTTGATCAACCAACTGTCGTATATGCCTGCCGCACCAAAATATCCTGATATTACACGACCGTCGCCACTGCATATAGCTATACCAGTTTCTTTGTCAGATAGCCAGTCGGCAGCTTCTGTTTCACCTTTGGACCTAAGCCAGTCAATTAGAGTAACTTTTTCTTTGCTGTTGGCAGGATAGACATATGCCGTGCCAGCGTCGGATACGAAGAAGTCTCCGTCATTGGTTACACAGTAGCCTGACAAACCGTCTTTATAGTCATATAGTTCAGAAGTTTTGCCAACTGTCAGCAGTGCTGCGTCTCCAATAGTCCCTTCCCATCCTTTCTTACAAGTCGTGGCATAATATTTTCCGTTTGTTGACAGCCATACACCATTCATTGTGTAGAAGTTAGGTGTTACATGTTCGTAGTAGAAGCTTCGGAAGTTCATGAGTTTTTGTGAATATTCATCGCTAAGTGTCAAATAGCTATCCCATGCTTCGTTATACATATTAAGGTTTTCTTCTGTCATGTAATATTTTGGGTCGGGATAATATGTCGGCCTTTGGGTTGATTCGCCAATGGTGTAGGCCCACAACGAGTCGGCGTATTCTGTTGAGTCCTGTTTGTATGCTCCGGCTTCTTCTTGGCTCAAATAATCGTAATAACTTGGTACGATAGGTTCTTCTGTCGGAAACTCAGGAAATTCTGTACCCTCTTCGCATAAGCCTTTGTCATACACTTCATAGGTCCATGTGCCGTCTTCAGCTTTTTTGTATATCATCGGCAGACATTCGTTGTCTTGTCTTACAAGCTGCGCACCGATTACAGTGCCGTCTTCTGAAATGCAGTTTGGCAGAATGTATTGTGGTGCAACTCCAGTGAAGTCTTTCTCCGGATAAGGCAATTTTTCGTAATCTGCATATGTACCGTCGCTGTTCATTGTCCATATAACGGGTTCAATAGTAGTATTTCCGAATCCGTTGCTGTTGCCAATGTATCCCACTATATATTTCCGTGAGTTTGTTATGGCGTTGGCTGATGAATATGTGTCGCCTTTTTTTACAGGTAGCTGTTTCCATTCTTTTTTCTCAATGTCTAATATTGAAGGCGCGCCGTCAATATTACCAACTAAAAATCCGTCATTGGTTACCATGTTGCCCATTCCGAGGGTGTAGCCTGTTACTCCGTCGCAGTATTCCTGCAGTTCGTCGGTCTCAGTATTTAGTATTCCTATGTAGCCATTATCTACGGATAACATCCATTTGCCGTTCTCGCTCATTGCGTGATAGCGTAATCCTGGAATTTCCTTCATTATCTGTGCTGACATGAAACATGTGCTCAGCATCGTCATTGCTAGGAATAATAATTTCTTCATAATCGTTCTTTTTTTAAGGTTCATGTAGGTTTGTTACTGATTTTTACCCTATCCGGACTATGGGTGTTTTTTTGTATAAATTTCATTGTTTTGTTGTGTTGCCCGATTTTGATTCAGGCGTTATTCACATCGCAAAATTATTTAATTCACATATCACTTCCAAGCTTTTCTACCCTGACAAAGCCCTGACAATCCTCGATTTTTCTTGATTTATGCCTGTTTTTATGTCTAAAATCATGTTTTTAGCCTGAATCATGCATGATGTGGGCGATAAAATTCATATTGTCGCGCTGATGTTTGAGATGGCAGCGCCAGCTGTTACGCGTTCGCTTTTTGTAGGTTGCTGCCGGCATGGAAAAGCCGCGGGACAGATTTATGGCAAAAATCTGTAAGCAAAACGCCCTGCTTTGCTTAACGTGCAGTCTCGGTATGGCGTCGTGCGACATAAACAGTAAGCAAAACCTTGTCTGCTGCTTTCAGACTGTTAACCTATCGTTTTCGAGTCGTAAACGGCCCACTTTTGCATCGAAAGTGGCCCGTTTTTTATCGGCAAACAGCAGGTTAATAGTTTGAATTAAGAAGGAATGTTTTTCGGATCACAGATCCTTATATTCTATGCTGTCGGATAGCATATCCGACAGAACAATAGCCTTGTTGTTTCTGTCCAACTTGTTGGTGTTAACTCAGCCGTCCAATGTCTCCACCTTTGTCAGCCAACGATATAAATCTACAATGCAAATGTGCCGGCGGATCTGCGCTCCGCCGGAAATAAATATCAGGATTTTCAATCCGCTATCTTCCTTTTTCTATTCAACTATAGCATGATGCAGATAGATGTGTAGAAAACAAATCTGAATGTTTTTCGGATCTCGGTGCAGGCTGATTATGGAAAAAATCGGAATGCTTTTCGGATCACAAATTAGCTGCGCTGACCTTCGGTTCTTATATTCTATGCTGTCGAATTTTTCGCTTTGCTCAACAACTCGTGCATATCCGACAGAACAATAGTCTTGTTGTTCCGGCCAACTTGTTGGCGCTGACTCAGCCATTCAATGTCTACACATTTAGCAATCAACTATATAAATCTACAATGCAAATGTGCCGGCGGATCTGCGCTCCGCCGGAAATAAGTATCAGGATTTTCAATCCGCTATCTTCCTTTTTCTATTCAACGATAGCATGATGTATA
>NZ_LFQU01000027.1 GCF_001275135.1 Xylanibacter rarus
TCGTTTCTTTTTATACAGACTTTTATTTTGCCCTATATTTATTTAACTTCCCAAATATCGTTGGTTTCGAGCAGCTCCATGAAGTTGTGATACTTCTTCTTGGCGCTTACTTCTTCGATTTGCTCCTTAACTGCCATTTCGTAGGTAGGAGCCTCAACGTCGCGGATGACGCCGAGCGCAACGGGGAATCCGTGCTCGTTGTCCATCATGGCAAGTTTCAGCTGCAAAGTGTTGTCAAGGCAGTGAGCGTCGTGCACGAGAATGTCTTTCTCTGTGATGCCGTTCTCGCCCAGCTTAACAACCTTGAGGCCGAAACCTTCCTGCATGAGTCCGTACTCATTGTTCTCGCCGAAGATCAGCGGCTCGCCGTGGCGAACGTAGATTGCGTTCTTGGCGCGCACTTCCTTCTTGTAGATCGGATCGTAACATCCGTTGTTGAAGATTACGCAGTTCTGCAGAATCTCGCACACAGAAGCACCCTTATGCTTATATGCAGCCTTGAGGATGTCTACTGTGCCCTGAGCGTCGGTGGCAACGGCACGTGCGAAGAAGTGGCCGCGTGCTCCGAAGCACAGTTCTGCCGGCAGGAACGGGTCCTCAACTGTGCCGTAAGGTGACGACTTGCTGACAAATCCGCGCGGAGACGTAGGCGAATACTGGCCTTTGGTGAGTCCGTAGATGCGGTTGTTGAGCAGAATCATGTTTATGTCGATGTTGCGGCGCATGGCGTGGATGAAGTGGTTACCGCCGATGGCGAGTCCGTCGCCGTCACCGCTAATCTGCCATACTGCCAGGTCGGGATTGGCAACCTTGGCGCCCGTAGCGATAGACGCAGCACGTCCGTGAACGGTCTGCATGGCATAAGTGTTTACATAATAAGGCAGACGGCTTGAACATCCGATACCTGAAATGACGGCTGTCTGATAAGGCGGAACGCCGAGTTCTGCCATAGCCTTGTGCAGCGATGCGAGGAAGAAATGGTCGCCGCAACCGGGACACCACCGCGGCTGTCCCTTTTTATAATCTTGCGCAGTATATTCCATTGCAATTATTTTTATGGAGTAAAGGGTATGAAGCTAAGGAGCTAAGACAACAGCAAGCGCAGCGATTTATCATGCAAGCATGCCATGAAATCTGTCTGATTGTTATGTCAGCAATCTCTTCTTATCCATAGTAAAGGATATCCACGGCCAATACGGCCTTCAAGACATTTGTCTTAACTCCTTTACTCCATTACTTCTTTACTCTTGTATTTTACTTCTTAATTATTAATTATTTTGGTGAACGCCTTTACAAGCTCGCCTACCACGAAGGGCTGACCCTTAACCTGGTTGAACTGATAAGGCATGAAGTTGTCGATTCTCATGCGCAGATAGCCTGCGAACTGACCAAGGTTCTGCTCTGCCACAACTACCTTCTTATACTTGCCAAGCACTTCAGCTGTGTTCTTAGGCAGCGGGTTGATATAGTTGAAGTGAGCGAGAGCCACCTTATGACCGGCACTTCTCATCTCTTCCATAGCAGAATACAGATGGCCGAATGTTCCTCCGAAACCAACGATCAGCAAGTCGGCATCGTCGGCGTCGCCCTGCACTTCGAGGTCTGGAACAGGAATCTTGAACACTTTTGCTGCACGCAGACGGCACATCTTGTCGTGGTTTTCAGGATCGGTAGAGATGGCACCAGTGTCGCCGTCTTTCTCCAGTCCGCCCAGGATATGCTCGTAGCCTTCCTGTCCCGGTATAGCCCAGTAGCGTGCACCTGTCTCCGGATCTCTCTTATACGGAGTGTAAACGCCCTTCTGCTCAGGTGTTGCATAGTGAGGATGTATTTCGGGCAGCTCGTTGATGTCGGGCAGTTTCCATGCTGACGAACCGTTAGCCACAAAGGCGTCAGTGAGCAGCACAACAGGAGTAAGATGCTCGAGAGCAATCTTGGCTGCAGCATATACAGAGTCGAAACAGTTTGTAGGACTTGTTGCGGCAATCACCGGCATGGGCGACTCACCGTTACGTCCGAAGAGAGCCTGCAGCAGGTCGGTCTGCTCGCTCTTTGTAGGCAGACCTGTTGACGGACCGCCACGCTGAACGTCGATGACAACGAGCGGCAGCTCGTCGATTACAGCCAGGTTCATGGCTTCTGACTTAAGACAGATGCCGGGGCCTGATGTAGATGTTGCGGCCAGGGCACCGGCGAACGATGCACCAATAGCACTGGCGCATCCAGATATTTCGTCTTCGCACTGCACCGTCATGACACCGCACGACTTATGCTTAGCCAGTTCGTGCAGGATGTCTGTGGCAGGAGTGATGGGATATGAGCCAAGATAGAGCTTAAGGCCGGCCTTCTCGGCAGCGGCAATAAGTCCATAGGCAGTAGCCTTGTTACCCGTTATGTCCATGTAGCGTCCCTTAACCTTGTTCTTAGAGTCGATGCGGTAAGTGGCGGGCACGCTTGCGTGAGTGTTGTGGCCGTAGTCATATCCGGCATGCACCACCTTGATGTTGCACTCTGCAACAGCAGGCTTCTTGGCAAACTTCTCGCGCAGGAACGATGTAACGAAGTCGAGATTGCGGTTAAACAGCCAGCATACGACGCCGAGAGCAAACATATTGCGGCACTTCAGCACGGTCTTGTTGTCGAGTCCGCTGTCTGCCAGGCAGTCTTTCACCATCTGAGTTATCGGACAAGCCACCACGCGGTCGGGGTCGATGCCCATCTCGCCCAGGTAGTCGTCAGTTTTAAACTCGGCCTTCTTCAGGTCGGCCGGACCGAAGCTGTCGGTGTCGATGATTATCGTAGCCTGTGGCTTGGCAAACTTGTACTGAGTCTTCAGTGCAGCAGCGTTCATGGCCACCAGCACGTCACACTTGTCGCCGGGAGTGTAAGCACGTCCACTGGCGATGTGAACCTGAAAGCCCGAAACACCCGTAAGCGATCCTTGCGGGGCGCGGATGTCTGCCGGATAATCCGGAAACGTCGAGATTCCATTACCTATCGTAGCCGAAACTGTCGAGAAGATGTTTCCCGCCAGCTGCATGCCGTCGCCGGAGTCACCCGAAAAACGCACTACGACATCATCTAACTGTTTTACTTCCAATTCTTCTGCCATAAAAAGTCTTTTTAAACTTTATAACTTATTAGTATGTTTTTCTACTGTCTGTTGCCGCGCCGGGCTGACCCAAACGCGAGAACAATGCTATGTATTTAAGATTAATTGCAAAGGTCGTAAAGATTATCGAAACCGCAAAATCTTTTTGCATAAATATTTAGCATCTGACAGCATTTTGTCGAAAATTGTTCACTTCTGCGACAAAAATTAAGTGTTTCAACAACAATAATAACACAATAAAAGTGATGAAAAAAATAATATGTCAGAGCTATTTTTTGCTAAAAAAACATCTTTCCGCTACATCAAGAAAACGCTGAAAGGCCCTGAAACACGCATATTTACGGGCCAAAGCATATCTGCACGACAGCCTTCAGACATCACATACAGCAGCTTTTCTGCCACGGCAAGGGCGAAAAGATAATAAACGATGCCTCAAACCACAAAAATTTCAAACTGAAAGCAGGCTGTCAGCGCTGCCTATTATAATATAATAAGGTGTAGCTCTGCAGCATGCCATCGACGACTGATTCATCTGCACATCAATCCTGAGGCTATCTACCGGCATGAATTGCCATAAGTATCTGTTTTTCTGCATATAAACGTCTGCGCACCAACAAAAAAGCGACATTACAACAAATAAGATAAAACTTTGCTTTTAATCTGAAACGCCGTTATACACGAAGCCATAAAAACCGGCCGCATAAGTCAGACAAAAAACGCCGTATATGCCGTTTTATCATCAACAAGTTACAATCTGTAACCTTGACAAGCCCATAACAGGGGTTATCATACATTTTCTGGCTGTTATGATATAACAAAAGCCGGCATGAGCCTTGATGCTTCATGCCGGCATTTGCAGTTGCCACAGCTGTATTTTTATTGTTCCTCAGCCAGTGTGAAATCGAGCTGGCGCTTCTCAACGTTGGCGCGTGCCACCTTGATTTTTATCGGGTCGCCCAGCTGATATTTGTTGTGATGACGGCGGCCAACGAGACAATAGTTGCGCTCATCGAAGTCGTAGTAGTCGTCGTCCAAGTCGTGCATGGGCACCATGCCTTCGCAGTGGTTCTCGTCTATCTCGCAGTAAATGCCGTAAGACGTTATGCCGCTGATGTGGGCAGGATATTCGTTGCCTATCTTGTCGGCCATAAACTCCACCATCTTATATTTTATAGAGTCGCGCTCGGCGTTCTGTGCTATCTGCTCCATGTCGCTAGAGTGTTCGCACAACTCCTCATAATACTCTTTGTTTGCGCTGCGTCCGCCGTTCTGATAGCGTGTTAGCAGGCGGTGAACCATCGTGTCGGGATAGCGGCGGATAGGGCTTGTAAAGTGGGTGTAATATTCGAAAGCCAGTCCGTAGTGGCCGATGTTGTGCACGCTGTATTTAGCCTTCATCATTGCCCTCAGCGCAACGCTCTCTATCACGTTCTGCTCGCGGCGGCCGTTGCAGTCGTCCATCAGCTTGTTCAGGCTGCGCGATATCTCACCCTTGGTGCCTTCGGTCTTCAGCTTGTAGCCAAACTTCACGATAAACTCGCGCAGACGCTCCAGCTTCGTCGGGTCGGGCACGTCATGTATACGGTAAGGCAGCGTCTTTGCCTTCTGCCCCTTCTTCACCTTGCCCACGCCCTCGGCCACGCTGCGGTTGGCCAGCAGCATAAACTCCTCGATGAGTTTGTTGGCGTCTTTCGACTTCTTGAAGTAGCAGCGTGTGGGCTTGCCCTTCTCGTCAACGTCGAAGTGAAGTTCCTCGCGGTCGAACTTCACCGCGCCGTTCTTGAATCTCGCCTTGCGCAGCTTCTTTGCCAACATGTCGAGCGTTATCAGTTCTGTGGCAAACTCGCCCTTATATCCGTCCTTGCCTGCAGGCGGTGCGGGCTCACCCGTGCCTTCCACCACTCCGTTGTCTTCCAAGATCTGCTGCACCTCCTCATAGGCAAAGCGGCGGTTGCTCTTGATCACGGTGTGAACCAGTCGCCAGCTCTTCACGTTGGCATCAGCGTCAAGGTTGAACACAGCACTGTAAGCCAGTTTTTCCTCGTCGGGGCGCAGAGAGCATATAAAGTTGCAAAGGCGCTCGGGCAACATAGGTATGGTGCGGTCAACGAGATACACGCTCGTGGCACGTTTCTGTGCCTCCTTGTCTATTATGGAGCCTTCGGTAACATAGTGAGACACGTCGGCAATGTGCACGCCAACCTCCCACAAGTCTTTGCCCAGCGGCTTTATTGACAAGGCGTCGTCGAAGTCCTTGGCGTCCTTCGGGTCAATGGTGAACGTGGTTACATCGCGGAAGTCCTCGCGCTCCTTATAGTCCTCCTCGGTTATCTCGGCACTTATCTTCTCGGCAGCCTCCTCAACCTTCTTGGGATATCTGTACGGCAGACCATACTGTGCCAGTATGGCGTTCATCTCAACGTCGTTGTCACCGGTCTCGCCCAGAATGTCAACCACCTCGCCTATTATGTTCTTGTTGTCTGTGTCGGGCCACTTTGTAACCTTCACCAGTGCCTTGTCGTTGCTCTTTCCGCCCTTCAGCTTGTTCTTCGGTATTATTACGTCGTGAACAAATATGTCGCTGTTCGAAACGAGGAAGGCAAAATCTTTCTCAACTCTCAGCTTGCCCACGAACGTGTCGCGCGCACGCTCAAGTATCTCTATAACCTTAGCCTCCTTGATATGGTTCTCCCTGCGCGCCATGAACGTAACCTTGACGCGGTCGCCGGTAAGCGCGAAGAGCGAGTTGCGCTCGGCCACGAACACGGGCTTGCCGCCGTCGTCGGGCACAAAACTGTTCTTGCCGTTTGCCTTGCGTATGAAGCGGCCTTCCTGCACCTGCCCCTTGGTGTTCAGCTTGTATGAGTTGTCGCTCACCTTGCTCAGGAAGTCGTCCCATGCCATCTCTTCCATCACGTCCACTGCCAGCATCTTTGCCGGATGAGTCTTCAGGTTGAGAGTCTTGAATATGTTCTTGAAACTTAGTGTCTTGTCTGAGTTCTGCAGAAAGAGGTTTTGCAGCATCTCCGATATTTTGTTCTTGGTCAGCCTCTTTGTCGATTTTTTTCCTTTTGCCATAATCTTGTGTTTTTTAATTCCCGGCCTGCCGTCCGCCTCCGTTCTGCGTGCGACCCGTGCATCAGCCCTGCCTGAGGGCTCTGTGCTGTTCTGCGCCGTGCAGGCGTGGCATAGCCTTTCTGTGCGAAGTTACGAAAATAATTTCTTACTTCAGCATTAATTTCACCTTAAATAATTAATTTTATGTTACATATCGGTTAAAACTGCCAGCCGCAGCTACCTTAAGGACACAAACAAGGCATATTGGGGCAGCATTTTTTGCGTGTTGTCAAAAAATAAGCGTATCTTTGTAAAGACGTTGGCGATGCGTTGCCGACACAAGAAACGTTCGTATAATCATAAATTTGCGGATATTATCTGTCTTGCCGAGTCTTTCGGTCCGGCTCTTTTTACTAACTAAAGATTTTCATGCCATGATGCCATTCCGTATAAATCTTCATAAGCTGTCTGTCGCCGTGCTGATATGCCTGGCAACAGTCTGCGTACTGCATGCCCGAAACACCGAAGCAACCGATGCCCATGACGAGGCTATGCTGATAATGAAGGCGTCCGACGCCGTAAGCTCGCTCGACAGGAGCCAAGCCTCAACAGAGCGCATAAGGGCGGCTGCAAGGCTCGTTCCTGTGCTGAATGACTATGCAGACATGCTGGCGTCCAACCGTCTTGACCCGAAAGGCAGCATGAAGATGGCTGCGCTGAAGGCCTGTGCCGACGCTGCCGAGCGATATTCGGAAGAATGTCCCGAGGCGCTGGCGCGCACGCTCTACAACCTTGCCAACCTGCAGGGCTCATACTACGACAGTGCCTGCATCCCCACGATAGAGCGGGCGATAAGTCTCGTAGACGGCATAGCCACGGCCGAAGAGGCACAACTGCTTTACAAGATAGCGCGCCAGCACCTGCTCTACAGCTATGTTGAAGGCGAAAACCCTATGCGCATAAGGGAGATATTCGGTCTCGAGAAAGACTTTCTGAGATTCTACAAGAGTCATCCTGAAACGGTCAGCAAGGCAGAGATGATGCACATGCTGGCCATAATGAAGGAGCGCACCGAGTTTGACAACGACTTCAAGCAGGCAACCGACAGCGTGCTGTTTGCCGACAAGGATATCGACACCACACATTACGACATAATCCCATTTACCGGGATTATAACCAACTCGCCTTATTATTACAGAGAGAGCCTCGCCATATTGAGGCGGCTGCTGGGCAACGACAGTCCCGACACGATGGTGCCGTGGATAAACTGCCTGATGGCAGGGGCCATGCCGGGCGACAGGGCTGCACTCGTGGCGGCTGCCGACAGCGTGGTGGCCATAACCGAAAGCAAGATGCCGCAGGGACATCCGATGATAACAGACATGAAGGCCATACGCGACTATATAGCTGCAACCAACGGATATCCGCTGCGATTCGACTGGAAATATGCCGGCGAGCTTGAGCCTTACGCCGGATACTATGGCGCAGGCTCAAGGGCGTATCTGTCGCTGCCCGTAATCTACGGACTCAACCTGGGCATGGCAGAGGGCGCATCGTCAGTGGCAGACGTGATGAAGATGGAGCAGATATATGACGCCACGGCGCGCATCACCTACGCCGACGACCCGGGACAATATATTATGGACAAGATGTGCTTCATGCAGGCATACGAGAAGAGCGACGTTACTACGTTGGCATCGAGGCTGCAGGAACTTACGGCCATGGCTCTCGACCGCAGACTAAAGCCTTCATGGCGGCTGTTTGCGGCGGCACGCCGACTGGCGCAGGCATGCAACAGGAACGGACGGACGCAGGACGCACTGGCCATAACACGCCGACTGGCCGGCGACCTCGACATGCTTACCGGCGGAAAGGCGCTGCCCATAACGGCTGACATACAGCTCGAAACGGCGGGATATGCGCAGTATTACTCTCAGTCGGCCGACACTATAAGGCGCGAATACGACAAGACGCTGAAGCTCTATGCAGAGGTAGGCATTCCGCCCACGATGCCGCTGCTCAACTACGGACTATATCTCAACAGCATAGGCGACTATGACGGAGCCATACGGCAGTTTGAAGCCCTGCTGAAACTCGACGCGCTGCGCAACCTGCCTTACGACCGGGCATACACGCGCCTGCTGCTCGGCCAGTCCATGCTCAACGCCCATATTACCGACACGGCACGGCTTGCCGACGTTTTCGGCGAGGCTGAAAAGTTGTATATGGCTGACACCGTCGACCTGAACAGCGAAACGGTAAGGGGCTACATGCTTCTGGCTCACTACTATAACTATCTCAACCGTCACGACCTGACAGAAAAGGCGCTGCGAAAGGGCTGGGAACTGGCCTCGCAGCTGTGCGAACCTCTTGACGCAACGCTGTTCGACTTCAACAACGAGCTGTTCAGCCTCTATTTCTTTCAGGGCAACGACCACGAGGCAGAACTGTTCAACGAGCAGAACATAGCTGCCATCGAGGCTGCCGGACTGCAGGAGTCTGCCCTCTATCTTGAAGCCCTGTGGAACAGGTTTATCATCATCAACTGGCGCACGCCCAACGACCTGCTGCAGTATCTGCCTGCCGTGATGGAGCAGATACCCATAATAGCGTCTGTGTATGAACGCACCGGACAGTCGCCCGACATACTTTACAACTACGCACTGCGCATACTTACCGTGGCGCTTGATGCCGCAGCCGAAGGCAAGACTCTCATGGACAGCAGCGCGGAAGAATATGGCAAGACTTCTGAAAAGGCTGCCGAATACCGCAAGGGCAAGGAGTTTTTCTACAGGATGATGAGCATGTTCAAAGAACAGGCCTTGCCGCTGATGCACAAAATAGAGAAAGACTTTCCCGAATATGTCAAGCCTTACGACTATCGCGCCACTCCCACATGGCTGAGCATAGTCAGCAGTCTTATGAAGTGGTATGGCAAGGTGGAAGCCGACAAGCAGCTTGAGCTGCACTACCTTAACCTCATGGCAGAGGCATACACCGCAAGCGGTACACCCTGGCAGGCAGACAACGCCATGGCCGAATATTACATCAGGGAGAGCAACTGGCAGAAGGCATACGAACATACGCAGCGGTGCTGTCAGCACATCGACAGGTTCAGCACGTTCGAGAAACTTCAGATTGGCGACAGGATGGCCTTCCTTGCCAACACGCTGCACCACGACGACGAGGCCGTTGAGACTGCCGTGGCACAGGCAGGGCGCATACGCTCGTATGTGCTTGCCAACTTCGACTTCATGTCGTCTAACGAGCGCGCAGAGTTTCTTAACTCATACGGCAACACGGGCATACGCCTCAACGACATGCTGTCGCGCCGCCCCGCAGAGCTTGCTGCCGACGTATACGACGCAGCCCTGTTTGACAAGGGTCTGCTGCTGCACTCGTGGGAGAGGCTGCGCCGCTCGATCCTGCGCTCGGGCGACAAGGCGCTTGTTGCCAAGCTCGACACGCTCGACATGCTGAACAAGCAGAAGAGGGCCATGAGCATGGACATGACCGACTCGGCGTCATCGTGGGCACACGCCAAGATGCAGCGCAGCATAGACAGGCTGGAGAAATGGCTGTCAAGGCAGACCGTGAAGTTTCGTGCCGACACCATGCGCGTGGTGTCATGGCAGGATGTCAGAAGCAGTCTGAAAGATAAGGAGGCGGCAGTGGAGTTTGTGCTGGGCGACAGCTCGCTCATGGCGCTCGTGGTGCGCCCCGGCTGCGAGCGGCCGCGGTATGTAAGGCTGTGCAACGCCGCCGAATGCTACGAGACACTGAGCAGGGTTGACAACTTCCCTGCCGAGACGCGGGCCCGACGGCTCTACACCTACGGGCGCTCAAAGCTCTACGACCTGATATGGGCACCGCTCGCCGGCGAGCTCGGCGGTGTCAAGACAGTGTATTATTCGCCCACGGCATTCCTCAACCGCGTGGCATTCGCCGCACTGCCTGTGTCGGCAGACAGCTGTCTGGCTGACTGCTACGACCTTCATCAGCTGTCAACCACGGCCCTGCTCGCAGCACGCGGCAGAACAGGCAAGATAAGCTCGGCAGCGCTCTTCGGCGGAATAAACTACGGCAACATGCCCGAAAGCATGACACAAAACGCCGACGGCTCACGCGCAGCCTTGTCGGTGGCCTTTGCCGACCTGACCGAAACACGGGCAGAGACCGACACCATTGCCGAAAACATGACTGCCGGAGGCATAGCCATAGACAAATATATGGGCGACAACGCCACCGAGGCCAACTTCTACGCGCTCGACGGCAACAGCCCGGGCATAATACACCTGGCCACGCACGGCTTCTACATCAGCGAGAAAAACGTTGAAAGCAACGCCTTCCTGAAGAATCACCCCGGCGGACGCTATCACTCGATGCAGCGCAGCGGACTGGCCTTTGCCGGAGCCAACGCCACATGGATGGGCGAAAAGAAGCCCGACGGCAACGACGGCATCATGACGGCCAACGAGCTGTCTATGCTCGACCTTAGCCGCACTGACCTCGTGGTGCTCTCGGCATGCGAGACGGCACTCGGCGACTACAGCCTTGAGGGCGTCTACGGACTGCAGCGCGGATTTAAGGAGGCAGGCGTAAGGTCGATGATTCTGTCGCTATGGAACGTCAACGACCGCGCCACGTCGCTCTTCATGCAAGACTTCTATCGCCTGTGGCTCGGCGGCCGCTCCAAGCACGAGGCTTTCAGCCAGGCCGTGGTCAACCTGCGCGCCACCCACCCCAGCCCGTTCTTCTGGGCTGCCTTCGTGTTGCTCGACGCAGAATAGGCAGCGTTGCAAAGAGGCAACTTATATGCTGTCAGACAATAATATTAAAGGTGAACAACGGCCGTAAACTTATACGGCCAAACACAACTAACCTGACAAACCGGCAGGCTTCATGCCGTGCCCGCAAGGATTAGGTGTTGAAAACAAATGCATTTCTTGTATACAAAGAAAATTTTTAGTAATTTTACAACATATATCGGTAATTACATAAAACGCCTTTATAAGCCACGCCCAAGAAGCCTGCCCTGTCCGGAGGCGCTCTGCCGGTTTTAGTTGTAACAACAATACCATTATTCTGTTGTCTTACACAACGAGACAAAAAGAGAACAGACATAAAAAGCGAGGACATGCATTCAGGCATCTCCTCAGCCTTAACAGGAAACAGGCATAACACGGATATGTGGACAGAGTTAATCAGAACCTACAAATGACTATATAAAGACAGACAATGAATACGAAAAACATCAAGCCGCTTAAAAGCATTTTCATTTTTATCATGCTTATGGCAATAATGCCGTTTGCAGAAGCAGCGCCACAGGGCAGCAACAATTCATTAAGGAATTACAGCTCCTATTCAAAATTGTCAAGCTCCGTCCTCCTCAAAAAGGCCGAAAAATACCTCGTAAACGGGGTAAACACCGACAGCGCCATGCTCTGCCTGACTATTGTAACGCACAGATATAACAAGAACATGACCGACGAGGACAAGATAAAGGTTATAAGCGCCTACAACGGATTATGGTATATCCGCTTCTTTACGTATTTCGACTATGCCAAATCTTATGATGCGCTGATCACCGCACAGCACATAGCCAATGAGATTAATCACAGCGAGACCCAAATACAGCTAAACTTAGGCTGCTTCTATCAGACTCTGGCGGAAGAAGGCAAAGACGAAAAGCTGATGAGGAAGGCTCTTGACGCTTATCGCATTGCCTTCAGAGAAGGTCTGCGCCAGAAAGACTCCAATGGAATAATCAACAGCTTCGGCAATATGGTCACCGTATGTGCGGCGCTTCACTGCATGGACAGCCTTGCCGGAGAATGGAAACAGTTTGCAGCAACCGAATCTCTACATCCTGCAAATCTTTTTAAATACACATCTCTCCTTTATAAAGGCGTCATTGCAAAGGAACACAACGACTACGACAGGGCCTTGCAATACTTCAAGGAGCAATATCCCCATACAAGCGAAGAAAGAGACTATATCCGCAACCGAATACTAATGTTTGTAAACATTGGCGGAACGCTTGCCTGTCAGAAAAAATACGAAGAGGCTGCCGAATACACCATGAAGGCACTTGACCTGAGCTACAAATTTGACCTTAAAGACAGCAAGCTGCAATGCTACGAGCTGCTTGCAGGATACTACAGCAAGGCAGGACTAGCCGAAAGGTCAAATACTTACCATAACAAGTTCTATCAGCTGAAGGACACGCTGCTCAACTATCAGCAGCTGGCAAGCGTAAAGGACATACAGTTTCTAAGCCAGATCAACAAGCTCGACGAGCAGATCACGAGGGCCGACATGATGAATACCATAAAGAACTACATAATAGGTCTATGCGCCGTTGTCGTGGTGATAATACTGGTGCTTCTGGTGGAGCTTTACCGGCGCAACAAGGCCCTGCGGATAAACAACGAGATGCTGTTCAACAAAAACCAGGAGATACTTGAACAGGAACAGCGCGAAAGGCAGGAACGGCTCGACAGGGCCGGAATAGGAGCCGATGCGCCTTCGAGAAAGTATCAGGGCAATCCCATCAATGAGTCGAAGAGCTATGCGCTCATGTCGGAAATAAGAACCGTACTTGACACAAGCTCTGAAGTGTTTTCTTATGAATTTAACCTGAACAGGCTAGCACAGATGGTGAACGAGCAGCCCAAAAACGTGTCGCAGGTGATAAATCAGCTTACGGGCAACAACTTCAACACGTTTATAAACGAATATAGAATAAAGGAAGCCTGCAAGCGCATAAGCGACAGAGACAACTACGGAAACATGACCTTGGAAGCTATAGCCAACAGCGTGGGCTTTAAGTCGGTTAACAGCTTCAGAACTGCCTTCAAGAAGGTTACTGGTCTGTTCCCGTCAAAATATCAGCAGCTGGCCGACAAGAAGAACAGGGCAGCCGAGCAGTCATAGGCCTGCGGACATTAGGCAGACTTACAGACTGAGATGTTTTATTGAAAGTCAGCTACAGGATTTCTTACGCAGCTGACTGCATTATGCAGAAAAACGAACAGACAAAAACTGAAGCCGAAGCAGACAATCAGCTTGCAATACAATAACGTTATTCTGCCGTTTTTCACCTAAAAACGGGAAAATAACGCATAATTTAAGCGCAAAATCGTGATTTTGCGCTTTTTCAGCACTTTTTTCTTCATTCTTAAATCTTATTCCAAATTAAATTTGCGCAGACGATTGGCCATTGTCTCTGGAATTTTATTTCCATCTGAATTAATTAAAAAAACGCAAGTGTATGAAACATTTTAAGAAAATCAAATTGCTTTTCGTGGCGATAGCCCTGTTCTCGTACAGCCATATCTGCCATGCAGGCGACACGGGGGACGAGTCTGTCGTACTGTGGTACACAAACGGTGAAAAAACTTGTTATCTGCTGTCAAGCAAACCGGTTATCACTTACAATGAAGAAAACCTGATACTTACCGCCACCGACGTGAACATAGAAGTGGCACGGGCCGACATAGACAGGATAACCATAGACAAGCAGGCTACAGACATAAAGCAGCCCCTGTCTGAAGAGCAGCAAGGCCGCATAACCGTCAATGCTGACGGAGCGCAGCTATCAGGCTTCGGGAAAGGAATGAAAGTGTACCTCTATCAGGTAAACGGAGTTCTTATCAGCCAATACACAATCCCGGAGTCAGGCTCGCTTGACATTTCGCTAAACGGAATGGAGAGGGGCATTTATATCATAAAAGCAGGACGTTCAACAATTAAAATAGCAAGAAAATGAAAAAATCTATCATACTATTAATCGGAATAATCGTTAGTATTACCGCTTCAGCACAAAACGTGATGCGCGTGGAACTTAATGACGGCACAGTAGCAAAATATCCAACAGCCGACGTAAAGCAGATAACATTTGAGGAAGATATGCCTGTCGGCACTCCTGTTGACCTCGGACTGCCGAGCGGCACCCTATGGGCCGACTTCAACGTGGGCGCCAGCAAGCCTTCGGAGCCGGGCAACTATTACGGATGGGGAGAGACAGAGACTCACACCCTGTATTCATGGGAGAACTACACTCTGTACGATTACGACAACGAGGTCTGGATTAAATGGGAAGGCGACTCCTTAGACTTCGGCAATACGGACATTGACGTTGCTCACGTAAAATGGGGCGGACTGTGGCGCACACCTTCATGCGCACAGTATAAGGAGCTTGCCGAATACTGCACATGGACACTGACCGAAGAAGACGGCATGAGGGGCTATAAAGTGACAGGAAAGAACGGCAACAGCATATTCATACCGTTCAACGGCGTCATAACAGACCACATTCAGTCGGTAGGCGTAATAGGCAACTATTGGTCTTCATCAAGATACAAAGATCCCGAATATTTAGGCTATGCACTGTTCATCGCCCCGGGCGAGGACATGGAAGACTCTTTAGACCCCGACGCCTGTGCATACAGATACTATGGATACGGCATACGCCCGGTTATAGGCAACTATATGGAGACAAAGAAGTTTGAAGCCGTAGACATGGCCCTGCCAAGCGGAACCAAGTGGGCAAACATGAACATAGGAGCCACATCGCCCGAAAAGGCCGGCAACATCTATGCATGGGCTGAAGTTGAAGTGAAAGACACATACAGCAAGGAGAACTATTCTTTCTACGATGCTGCTACACAGACTTTTGAACCTGTGGGCGAACAGCGCGAGTCGATTTACTATAACGTTGCAGAAGAAATGAACGACACCGTCAACGTGTACGACATACAAGGCTCAGGCTATGACATGGCAGCGCATGAGCTGGGCGAAAACTGGACCACACCTACCCTTGAGCAGTATGGAGAGCTGATGCAATATTGCACATGGACATGGACCACACAGAACGGCGTAAACGGATATCTCGTTACGGCGTCTAACAACAACAGCATATTCCTGCCTGCTGCCGGAATCTACATCAACGAGGACATTTCCGGCAACGGCATCAGCTTCTATTACTGGACAGCAAACATGCCAAGCAGCACAAGCGACCAGGCCTACCAGTTTGTGGGATACCGCGACTATGCCACAAGCCTGATGCCAGGCAACCGCTTCAGCGGATGTCCCGTAAGAGCGGTCTGCAAGTGATTGCCCACTCATGAAGCCTGCCGGACATGCCCATACCGACACATTACATAAAATACAGCATCATTGCCTATACGGCATAGCAGCGTGATACGCGGAAACGTGCCAACGCATAATATGGCTTTACTGCAAGGCCATAAATGCCGGCCGAGCCGGCAAGACCATGATTCTACGACAACCGCAGAATTATGACAGACCTGCATGGCAAGGCCGCATGCGATGAATATCACTTCTGCCATAATGGACTTATTTGGCGTCTTATCCGGGTTTCATCAATATGACTTACCCTACAAACTGCATGTCTGGCAGGCATTGCTGCCACAGAAAACTCTTTACAAAATTTATGTATAGAGTTTTCTGTGAAATAGAAATCCGATATATAACGTATGTTAAACAGACGGGCTGCATGAGGTCATCTGTTTAACATACGTTTGCTTTTACGCTGCTTTTTCATGCCCGAAATGCCTGTTTCGGAGGTTAAAACCGCAGGTTTTGCACTGCAAACAGTGCCACTTTTCATTGCTAAACCTATCGTTTAAGCATGCTAAGTGGCCGAGTAATGTTTTTTAACACACACGTCTTCACCCTTCAACCGGCATAAATGCCTATATATCAGCACGTTGACAGAAAGGCCCGTTTTCTGCGTTTTTCGGGCAAAAAGCAAGGCCGGCGCAGAAAAGCGGCATTCTGAGAGCGTCAAAATAAAAAAGTTTTCTGTTGCAGGCAGTCTGCCGCTACTGCCGGAGCAGCATTGCATGATGACAGCAAAAACTGCAATAATGCTAAAAAAAAATAATAAATATACAGCATAGCTTGCCGTATGATTTATTTTTCCTATATTTGCAATATATAGGATGCGGCTCGGCAATACAAAATCAGGAACAAAGTTTTTGTTTTTGCAATGCATTCGCCTTTCACTATATCCGAGAAATGAAAAACAGAACTATTAAAAATAAAAAAGTAGGAATTATGTTGAATAAGAAGGTTGAAGAGGCGCTCAATGCGCAGATTAATGCCGAAATGTGGTCGGCATATTTGTATTTGTCTATGGCTGCCTATTGCCACGCAGAAGGCCAGCCGGGTATGGCAAAATGGTTTGAGGTGCAGTTTCAGGAAGAACAAGACCACGCCAAGATTCTGTTTAACTACATCAACTCTCGCAACGGACGCGTGGAGCTGAAGGCCATCGACGAGGTTCCGACAAAATGGGACTCAATTCTCGATGTGTTCAAGAGCACGCTGAAGCACGAGCAGAAGGTTACGGGCATGATCAATGACCTGTATGCGCTGACACACGAGCAGAACGACTTTGCTACGCAGAGCATGCTGAAGTGGTTTATCGACGAGCAGGTTGAGGAGGAAGAAACAGCCCAGACCATTATAGACAACATAAAGATGATTAAAGATAACGGATACGGCATATACATGCTCGACAAGGAGCTCGGAGCAAGAACTTACACACAGGCCGCACCGTTGAATGGTTCTCTCTAATTAAATTTAGAGCAGGTATCTTAATAAAAACAATCAGGGGAAGCCGGAGAATAAACTTGTTCTCCGGCTTTTTCTTGCCGGTTTGCCAAGACTTGCATCGCCATATAACCACCACTCGCAGACACTGAGCTGACACACAGCCACAGCAAAGCCAGCTTGCAAGGACAAGACAAGCCAAAATCATCAATACACAACCTTTGCATTGCAACATAACAACAATGCGTACATCACCATACCGAATGCATTAAACCATGATAAAGCCACTTACGCCATAAAGGTTAACCTAAACTCCTCCACGGAGCCATTGCACGGCCACACTACAACAAGTGCCTACACCATCAAGGCTAACCTAAGCTCCTCCACGGAGCCATTGCGCGGCCACACTACAACAAGTGCCTACAACATCAAGACTAACCTAAGCTCCCTCACGGAGCCATTGCGCGGCCACACTACAACAAGTGCCTACACCATCAAGGCAAACCTAAGCTCCCCCACGGGGGGAGTTGAGGGGGCTTCTCCTCAACCTGTATTTCATCGTCCTTACGGCGCCCGCCGTCATGTTCATGGCACGCTGGATGTCGCTGTCAGTGAGGCCGGCGAGGGGCAGCATAAGGAAAAACGTGTTGTATGGCGTCAGCCGTCTGTGGCTCTTCTCTATGGCGGCTATGTCGTCGGGCATCAGCGTTCGGCCGTATTCAACGGCTGCCTCAAAGTCGGCTTTCTTCCATTCGGCCGTGTTTCCTCCGCCGATAATCTCCTCATATCGCCTTTGTCCCAGTCCTATTATTGCCGCTCTCTGCTCCCTGAGCGTGTCGAGCTTGCGGCTCAGGCTGCCAATCTTTCTCTCATTCTCGTCTTTCGACAGGCTCAGCTCGTCTATCTCCTTTCTGTATCTGTCGGTTAGCCGCTCAATCTCGCCGAGCCGTTTTTTGCTTCGGTTTATCTTTCTTCGGTGAACCACCAGCAGCAGCGCGAGTGCCGCCACTGCCACCGTTGCCGCCACAGCCGCCGTCTTCAGCTTCATGTCGGCCTGCCGCGCGGCCTCTGCCTTGTCTATTTCGTTTTGCAGGCTCAGCATCTTTTCCGTGTTTTTGCTTTGCTCAATGCTGTCTTTCATCGCCTTCGACTTTGTCATCAGTTCGGCTGCCTCGCGATATTCTCCCTGTTCTTTTTTAACGTCTGCCATCCACGACATAACTTCTGCCCTCACTATAGGGCTGCCTTTGCTCATTGCCCTGTTCCACAGTTCAAACGCTTCGCTCTCTTTTCCTTGTTCAATATATATGTTGCCGAGAATAAAGTAAGCGTATGACGTGGGCTTTATTGATAAAGACATTTTGGCGTATTTCTCTGCTTTGCTCAATTTCCCCTGGTTAGAGAATTCGGCACTGATGTCTGTAAGAACATCAACTTTTTCTTCCTCTCTTAAATATTTAACAAGAGGTATTGATTTTTCTGTATAATATGCACCACTGTCAAGCATATTAAGTGAAGTGCAAATATTTCCAATTTTATCCAAAATCAGGCAAGTCAAAGCCCAGTCTTTGCGCTTTTCGGCAAGTGCCAGTGCTTTCTTTTCATAATGTAGAGCCGTGTTTTGATTGCCAATAGAAGTATTTATTGCGCCAAGATTGGCATAAATCCTGCTTAATAATTTTGCATCATTTACTTTTAACGCAAGATGTTCGGCTTCTTTCAGACAAGTTAAGGCAACATTTATATTATTATTCCTAAAAGAAATCATACCTTTATAATATAAGGCTCTTGCCAGATTATATTTGTTGGCCGTTTTTCTGTAATATGCTACGCTATAGGTTATGCCGGAGTCTGATTCAACAGGAATCCTGAGCCTGTATGTTGCCATGTCGTGCAACAGACCATAGTATGCCCGTTCTTCATCTGTTTTCAAATCGCTTTTGTTGATTGTCAAAAGTTGTCTTATTGCTGCGCTGTCCTTATTTTTGTCGATAAGGCTGTCTGCGTTTACAAGACAATCATACACATTGCTGTGTCTTTGGCATGCAGCGATTGTTACGATAAGAAATATTATAGTCAAAATGTGTTTCATGTTGTGACTTTTCAGATGCTCAAAGTTATTGATTAATTCTGTTATGTGCAAGTTTTTATTCATTTTTTGCTCGTCGACAATGCCGTAAAGCGTCACATTTTTGTGTTTAAATTTGTTGCATTTCTATATGTACAACATTGATAATCAGAGATTTAAATACTAAATCAAAATGTGACGCATTCAGAAAAAATATTGATTAAAGTTTGGCGGTATGGCTTTGCGTTTTATAACTTTACAAAAGCGACGGAGGCAGAATAAGTCAAATAAAAAGAATTTGCCAAAGTTATTTTTGAGATTTATCGGCTGCGCCGGCGGATAGGATATTGAATTGTTGTAAGTTAAATTTTTAATAATAAAAAAACATTGGTTATGAGAAGAATAATATTTATCGTCGGCATGACGTTGGGATTGTGTTTTTGCGTATGTGCAAGGGGACAAGTAAAGAAAGACATCTGGTCGGAAGTGTCCACACAATTATCGATGTATGGAAATTCCAAAAGGCACATGAACGTTTCTTACACGCTGGGCTGTATCGTCGTTATGTAGCGGATTAGAATAATTATGCACGAAAATGGCGCGAATATTAGGAAACATGGAAATAATTTTGTAGATTTGCCTTTTGAATAAACTAATGACTTCAGAATACTCAAACGTAAAAAGAAATCAGTGCAGCCTTATGGCGCGTAAAGGCCGGAGACTTAACGGCACCATGAAAATTAATGATTGACGCAACCGCAGGCGGAGATGTTCCTGCCCAAAGTTATGTATTAACACCTTAAACAGATATAATTATGAATAAAATCACATTTGCTCAGTTGTTCAGCTGGTTTACGTTTTTAATATTCGGCTTATTCTTGATATTCGATCTCACGTGCCGGGGTAACACTATGTTTAATACAATCGCCTATGTCTTGTTCGCGGCAATAGGACTTATCGGACTGCTTACGTTTAAAAAGCGGAAACCCGACTGGCGCATATTTGACATCGTGTTCAATGCGCTGTTGCTGCTGTACAGTGCAGTGATGCTTTATTCAATATACATCGAATAAGGCAGACGAAGAGAGCATGCAAATGCAAAAGACTTAACGGCACAATAGAATTTAAAGGTAGACACAACCGCAGGCGGATGTGTTTTACCTAAAATCGTTATTAACACATTAAACAGAAATGTTATGAATAAAAAGACACTTGCCAGGCTTTACGAATGGTTTTCGTCTATAGTATTGATATTCTTCTTAGTTGTAAGATTTGCGTTCCATAACAACGACACGCTTTATACAATCGTCTATATCTTGGTTGTTGCGGAAGGAGTTATAGGTCTGCTTACGTTTAAAAAGCGGAAGCCCGACTGGCGCATATTAGACATTACGTTCAATGTGATTTTGCTGCTGTTAGGCGGATTGGCGCTTGTGGCTACGTACATCGAATAAGGGAGACGAAGAGATTTACAGAAATGAAATATGGAAACATAATATGAGCAATTTAAGTTTAATCGCAGGTCTTGGCGTCGCCGTGGTGCTGTCTGTGGCGGCGTTTGTGGCAAGACGGCGCAAGAAGGTTAGCCACGACAGCATGGACTTATGCCTGGAACTGGTGTTCTTTTTTGCCGCATACAAGCTGTTAAAGGTTGCGGCCGTAACGCTGGGCATGCCTTCGTCATATTTCTATTTGGCGGCATTTGCGGTTTCTGCCGTAGCCCTTGTATACAGAATGTTGAGAAAATCAGCCGGGCGGCTTTACAACGGACTGTTGCTGCTTGCGTGCATGGGGTCGGCTATAGGCATTATAGATGCCGTGGGCTTGGCCTCCGGCCGCTGGTTTATGGTGTCGGCGAGCGCAGTAGTGGCGCTTGGCTCGCTCGCGTTTATCATGACAAGTATGCACAAGAAGAAAGACTTTGGCAACGACACTGCCGACATGGTGTCGGGAGTTGCGTTTATGGCCTCTGCCGTAAAGTTCTGGCAGCTTACGCTTAATGTGTCATGGCTGTGGGCTGTGCTGCTTGCCGTAGCCGTGCTTGTGGCCTCGCTTGCCGTATATCTTGTCGCGCTGATGCGCGGCGGCAGATGACGCACGTGCATTTATCAGGCATAACGCATTAATAACGCACCGGCATGAATAGCAATGTCGGCATAGATAAGCAGGCATGGCTGCGAGAACGGGCGGCATTAGCCGTGGCATGAGGTCTGCATCATGTGTTTATGTTCAGATTCAATGATTAAAAAAGAAAGAGGAGATTATATATGATACCATTACATCTGTGCTGCGCTGCCGGCAGGACAAAAGACGCACTGGGCAGTTACTCGATATTTTTATTTCCGATAGCTATAGGTCTGATTGTTGGATTTGACTCGTCAGCGTTTTACTTCTTTCTCATTCTGGCAGTGATTACAGTAGCGCTGAATATGGTTAATAAAGTAAGAAATGAAGAAGACAAAGACACAGAAGAGCCAAATGCGTATGTCAAGGTGTTCAGATGCTTTTCGTTTTTGGTAATCCTGCTCTTTGTTATGGCTGAGACAATGTACCGGGACAACGCCACGCTTGGGGCAATGGTCTATGCCTTGTTTGCTGCAAGGGGCCTTATGGGGCTGCTTACACTGACTAAGAGAAAGCCCGACAGGCGCATGTCAGACATTGTGTTCAATGTGCTGTGGCTGCTGTTCGGTGCCATGATGCTTTATTTCACATACGCCGGATAGCACCTACAGGCCACATCAGCACATCTACGCCAAGAGCCATGCACAGAATAATTGAAGCAGCATTGGCTGCAGCGTCAGTATTTCAGGTTCATCTTTCTGAACATAACAAAATCTTCGTCTCCACGCAAAATCTTCTTTATAGCCACAGGCAGGTTGTGATCGTTGAGATAATGGCGCTCGCCCGGCTTATAGCTGCTGCTTGCCACCGACAGGCTGTCGGCACGCAGGGGCGTTGATATGCCTGCAAGCGAGAGCATGGTGTGGAACACCGACGCGCTTGTGGCCACACTCTTGCGGCTGTTGGAGCCGACGGCTGCAGCCTCGGCGGCATACATCTGCCTGTAAGACGGCGACATCCATATCAGCAGAGGCACGTGCAGCTCATAGTATGAAGGTATGGGCGAAGCATGAAGAAACAGCCTGCGGCCGTCGTCAAATATGTTTTCGCCGTGGTCTGAGGTGTAGAGCATGGCCGACACGGCACCGCTGCGGTCGAGCTGACGTATGAGCAACGACAAGAAACGGTCGGTGCTTCTGATGCTGTTGTCATAGGCGTTGAGCAGTTGCCTGCGGTTAGACACCTTGGCCTCGCTGGCGTTGTCGGGCCTGAACACGGCCTCAGACCGCCTGTAACGCTCGCGGTAGTTGAAGTGAGAGCCATACGTGTGCAGCACAATCAGCTCCTTTGCACGTTTCTTATCCAGTATGTCGTTCACCATACGCAGCATATCTTCGTCATACATGTCGCTGCGTTCAGTTTCTTCTTTTATAAACTTCCAGTCGTCGGCCTCCTTGCCGAAGATGTCAATAAACGAGTGGTTAGGCCGCTGGTTTGATATGAATGTCGTGTGGAAGCCTGCCTCGCGGAACGCCGTGATGATGCCTTTCTCGCGGTATATGCGGCCGTAGTCTTCAGCCGAGGCTGCCGACAAGAGCATCGGTACGCTCTTGTGCGTGGTGTTCGACTGCGTTATGGCATCGCTGAACACCGTGAGTCCGCCGGTGCGCTGAAGCATGGGCGTGGTGTTGCGGCCATAGCCGTAAAGCCCGAAGCTGCAGGCACGCGCCGTCTCTCCGATAACCAGCACATAGACCTCGCGCCCTGAGGCGGCATGGGTGGGCACGGCATTAAAACTGAAGCCGGCCGATGTCTGGGGATAATCTGCCGTGGCCTTGTAGCGGTCGGCGGCAAGATATATGTTGTAGAACACGTTGAGGGGATACAGATGCAGCCGTGCGCTGTAGTCGCGGCCGGCAAGATAGCTGCCCGCCATGCATGCCGCCCCTGCAACGAGAGCCGCAAGCGAACGGCGCCGCTGGCGCAGCAGGAAACTGCGGCTAAGCACGTCGCCGCGGCGCAGCGACACAACGGCCAGCACTATCACGGGCACATAAATAACCACGACGATGACTATTGCCGGCAGAAGATTGTCGAGCAGCTCCATGGCCTCGCCCACATTGGTGGTAACAAGATTGAGAAACATGTCGACAGCTATAATAGAATGGCCGAAGAGATAGAGCAGCACTATCTGGAAGGCGGCCAGAAACATCAGCGGAAAAAGCAGCAGAGCCGTCTTGCCGGGCCTACGGCCCAGCGCCATGAGCAGCCATACGGCCGCCACGGGCAGCACGATGTTGGTGACGGAGGCCATGATGCCCATGCGCTCGGTGAAACACAGAGCCACGTTGGGTATTGCCAGCACGGCAACAGTAAGCCAGAATATGCCGTGCGGTGAGGCGCAGCATCTTATTATGTCTGTTGATTTGATCATTTCCTTTTATTGTCTGTTTGTTGATTATGTCGTTGCAGGCGCCCCGACAGAACTTTGTCACGGCGCGACAGCACACAGCCTCACGGCGGCAGCTGCCGAAGAACGTAAGCGGCGGGCGTATGATACGGCAGACAGGGGACTATGATGTCCGCTGACGGCGCATGACAAGGCACGGCCACAGAGAAGACGAGGTCAGAAGGCCTCGTTGATATGGAAGAGGAAGCCCGACTGTCCGCTCTTGCCGAAGCCGTAGTCGAGGCGTATGTTCACGTCTTTCTTGAACTCCCAGCGGTAGCCTATGCCGAAGTTGGGCAGCACGCGGTCGGCGCGTATGGCGCTGAACTTGCTGAACACCGTGCCCGCTCCGGCCCATACCACCATGCCGTTGCGCCCCCACAGATGCTGACGCAGCTCAACCTGCGCCTCTATCTTGTGCTTGTCGCGATAACGTCCCTCATAATATCCGCGCATGGAATAAGAGCTGCCAAGCAGCGCCATCATGCCCCACGAGGGATTGCCGAAGTTGAGCGTACTGGTGATGTCGCCCGCGATGATGCCTCCCTTCCACACCCGTCCGTATGCGCTGGCATGAAGGTCGGTGGTGCTGAAGGCATAGTCGTTGCCGAGAAATGCCGGCCGGAAATATTGCGACAGGTTGACATAGAAGCCCTTGTGAGGGTTGGTTATGACGTCGCGCGAGTCGTAAACGAGCGAGACGCCCGCGCCAACGTTCCATGTGCGCCTGTCCATGCCGTTGAGCAGTTCGGGGCGCTCTACGTTGTTGGCATAGGCAAAGTCGTAGACCAGCACCGGACCTGCATACAGATTGTCGGCAAAGCGCCACAGCAGACTTATGTCGGCATTGACCTGGCAGCGGTTCATCTCCGACTTGTTGGCGTCGTTGTTGCCCATCTCGTAGCCGATGCCCCAGAAGTCGCTCTTGAACGAGTCGAACGACACGTCGTAGACCATGCGGCAGCGGTCGTGCGGAAATATATGGTTGCCCCTCACACCAATCTTATAATAGTTTGCCGTGGTGATGTCGCCGTAAAGGGCCACGTTAGAGCGCGTAAGGAGCGAGTCGGCCATGTCAGTGCGATACAGTCCGGTGGCAACAAGTCCCAGTCCGAGCTTGGTGTCGGTGCTGTAGTGCGGTCCGCCTATTATGCTGAAGTCGAACTTCTTGTAAGGTTTCTCCTTGTTCGAGTCGGCAAAATAGTCGATGACGCGGTTTATCAGTCCCTTTTTCTTCTTTTTCTCCGTAGTGTCGGCAGGACATGTTCCGGCCTGTTCACACGTGTCGGCCACTACGGTTCCGGCCTTGTCTCCGGCATCCTGCGCCCCCGCGGCTGCGGTTCCGAGCGCCATGATGGTTGTAAGCAGCAGAGTCTTCATCAGCTGTTGTCTTTATCAGTAAACAAGTTCAACATTGTCTATCCACAGAGTGTTTCCTGGTGATCCGATGTATGCACCGCCGTGGCTCGACGAGAATTGCAGCATCAGATGCGTAGGCGCAGTGCCTTGGGGAGCCCATCCCGTCTCAACCACGGGCACGCTCTTGCCCTTGCTGTTGCGTGCATAGTCGGTCTTGCGCAGCCCCATGGTCCTTGCGTCATAGCTAGGATTGTTCCTTATGTCGCCGTAAAGTATCTGATATGTGGCGTTGTTCACCCATCCGTTGGTGCTTGTCCCGTATTTCACTACGAGCGTGCCCACTCTTTCGGCCGTGATGTTCCCCTTGCTGTCCTCATGCCTCTTCTGCAGATACAGCACGGTTATGGCGTAGTCCTTGCCAGCCACGGTAGAACTCTTGCTGAATCCGGTCTGCTTTATTCTGTTGGCCGTGCCGGCCACCTTCACCCTATAGTCGTAGCGCAGCGCCTTGGGCCTGCCCGTAAAGTGTATACCGTTGTTCATGGCCTTTGGTCCGTCCTTGGTTCCGGTTATCGGCTCCTTCATGTCTCCCAGGAAGATAGAGCCTGCCGCCAGCACCTTGATGTTCATAAGGCCCATCACCTTGACGCTCTCGATGTGAGTAGTCAGCTTGGCGCAATATCCGCTGCCGTGCTTGTCGCGGTAGACCGAGTTGTTGGTCTTTACCACCCCCATGACCTTTGCCATCACGTTAGACGTGCCCCAAGGCGAACCTCCGCCGTTGACGTAAGGCTTGTTGCCGCTTATGGTGCGGCTTGGTCCTATCTCATACAGCGTCTTTGTCTGTCCCCCGATGATTGCAGATTCCTCTATCTTACGTATGGTCCAATTGTCCATATTGCCATAGCGAATGGGGACAACCTTCTCTGTGGCAGACGCCGGCAGGGTCAGCAGGATGACTAATGCCAGCATGAGGTTATTACATTTATGTTTCATAATGGTGGCAAATATATGAAAACTTTATTGTCTAAAAAAGTTTTTGAAGTGTTTTTGACTGTTAGAAGCTCCAAATGTGTGTATTATTTTGCAGTGAAAAACATTATTTAACTTTTAGTATACGATTATTCCACATCCGGCCCTATGACACAATACCAGGCCGCACAGGATTAAAAGCGAGCCGCGTATTACGGTGCATATCGTTTAACCAAAATCTGTCGATTTGGGTTAAAAGTTAAAAATGAAAAACATCTCCGAAAAAGCGGAAGCCTCTACGCTCAAGATAAAGCCTAAATAAGACAGAACGATGAAGACGGATTTAGGCAGAAAAACATTCAATAACAAACTCATCGGGCATGCTGTTCAGGAGCCACAAGACAGCTGCCTGCTGACGCCGGAAACAGGGATATACAAAAAGAGGCTGAAAATCGTAACATTTTCAGCCACTTTTCATTAACAGAAGATTGTTTTGTGATAAATATTCAGCAATTCTTTAAGGAATTGCCGCCGATTTACTTTCAGACTGTTAGTGGGCCGTTTATGGTGCAAAAGTGGGGCACTTTTGCACCGTAAACGGCCCACTTTTCATGCGCAAGTCATAGGTTAATTTTGCCTGTACGGCATGGCTGACGCAACATGGCGCAGCCACACACGCCAACGATTTGGTACGCAGCAGCGGCGCACCGTTCTACCGGCTGACAACATGCCTGCCGATGCCGCACAAAAAAGGCCGTCGGCACTGCCTCCGGCAAATGTATGATGCCGGAAGACAATACGGACGGCCGTATAGCGTGTGTATAAGTCCGACCAGAGCGGCATGCCCTGGCCGGACCTTGTTATTGCTAATGCCATGCCCATGCCGCCGCGGCGGCCGTGTCATGGTCAGGCTTCTCTCTGCTTTGTACCCATTCGGGCCTCAACAACGTTGATAACATAGTCACCAAGCTTCTCGCACTCACATATTATGTCCATATACATCGTGCCGATGGCGTAGGTGTACTCATGACTGTTCACGTCGTTGATGTTCTGGCTCTTCAGCTGGTTGCGGTAGTTGTTAATCTCGTTCTCTATGTTGAACGAGCGGTTAACGTCGAGCTTGTCCTTGCGTCCCGAGAGCATGATGTTCATCTGCGTCAGACTGTCGTCGGTAAGTTCAAACATCTGGTGCAGGTGTTCATACTGGCTTTCGGTGAAGTCTTCCTTGCCCTTAAACTTTCTGCTGATGTTGCGGGCAATGTTGTAGCAGCTGTCGCCGATACTCTCAATCTCCGATATCTCCCTGAGCATGGCCCTTATCCTGGCCTTGGTCTCGTCGCTGAGGTGGGCGTCGCTCACGCTGTCGAGATATTTGGCAATCTCTATCTCCATGTTGTCGCTGATGCCCTCATACTTCTCAATTCTGGTAAAGAGCTTCGTGAAGGCCGTGTCGTTGGTGGTGTTGAGCAGCTCGCGCACAAATCCGAACATGCGCTGTATGCGCTCAGCAAAGAGTATAATCTCCTTCTGTGCCTCGAGCACCGACAGCTCCGGCGTCTCCATGATGCTGTTGCCGCCGATGTAGCGCAGGCGGAACTCCTCTTCCTCGTCGTTGGTGCGGGGCTTGATGAGCCAGCAGACAAGTTTCTCAATCTGCGGTATGAACCATATAAGTATAAAGGTGTTGCAGATGTTGAACGACGTATGGAACGCTGCCAGCACGACAGAAAGCTTTATTGGGTTGAGGTCGTGCGACTGCGGGTCGTAGTTGACAAAGTTGCAGACGAGGTCGACAAACGGATAGAACACGCACAGCACCCACAGTACGCCGAACACGTTGAACACCAGATGGGCAAGCGCAGCCCTGCGCGCCTGTGTGTTGGCTCCGAGTGCGGCCAGGTTGGCCGTGGCGGTAGTACCGATGTTCTCGCCCATCACGAGCGCTATACCCAGATATATGGGCAGCACGCCGCTCGAACAGAGCACCATGGTGATGGCCATCAGGGCGGCCGACGACTGCAGGATGCAGGTCAGCACGGTGCCGATAAGAAGGAATACGATTATTGTTATGTAGCTGTTAGTGTCGAACGAACTGAAAAACTCTAACAGAGCCTGATTGTGGCCAAGGTCCATCTCCTTGCCCGTGTCGCTGAGAATTGCCAGCGAGAAGAACATGAAGGCTATGCCGAAGAGGAAGTCGCCTATGTAGCGATGGCGCCGGGTGTAGATTAGCAGGATGCCGACAATAAAGGCAGGGAACACCACATCGGTGAAGTTGAACGAGAATCCGAGGCTCATGATCCATGCCGTAAGCGTAGTTCCAATGTTGGCTCCCATAATAATTGATATGGCCTGAGCCAATGTCAAGAGTCCGGCGTTGACAAACGATACTGTCATTACCGTCGTGGCCGACGACGACTGCACTGAGCAAGTTACGAACATACCGGTGAGCATTCCGGTAAACCTGTTTTTAGTCATCGTGCCGAGGATGTGGCGCAACTGTGAGCCTGCCATCTTCTGCAGAGCTTCGCTCATGCCTTTCATACCGTAGATAAGAAGGGCTAATGCTCCAATAATCTTAAAAAAAATCCAAATCGACATATTTTAATTTAATTTATCATGTCATGTTGCGATGTGATGCGAAAAACGGAGTATCTTTACGAGCGTAAATCGTTTAACCGCATGGATATGAAACAAACAATTCAAATACGTTGCAAAAATAATAAAAAATTAAAAATTTTGCAATAGGAAGTACACTTTCTGATGTTTTTCGTGAATTTAATCTCGAAATGGATTACGGCCCCATCAGCGCAAAAGTAAACAACAAGGTGGAGGGGCTCAACTACAGAGTGTACCACAGCAAGGATGTTGAATTTCTTGACATAAGGTCGGCCTCAGGCTCGCGAGCCTACACGCGCACACTGTTCTTCGTGCTGTGCAAGGCCGCGCATGACGTGTGGCCGGGAGCCGAGGTGGTGATAGACATACCAGTGTCTAACGGCTACTACTGCAACATCAACATAGGACGACCACTCACCGAGGCCGACGCCGACGCGCTGCGCTCGCGAATGCAGCAGATTATCGACGACGCGCTGCCCATACGCCGCCACGAATGCACCACGGAAGAGGCCATCGGCATGTTCTCCGAGATGGGCATGGACTCTAAGGTTAAGCTGCTAAAAAGCGTAGGCTCGCTCTACACCACATACTACGAAATAGACGGATACAAGGACTATTATTACGGCACGCTGCTCACCAACACGCGCCAGCTGTATCTCTTCGGCCTCGAGAAGTATTACGACGGCATGCTGCTGCGCATACCTCTGCGCGACGACCCGTCGCGTCTGGGCGACCTGATAAGGCAGGACAAGATGTTCGAGATATTCAAGGAGCACCACCGCTGGCAGAAGATTCTGGAAATGAGCACCGTGGGCGACTTTAACGACGCCGTAAAGAACGGCCACTCTACCGACCTTATCAACGTGTCGGAAGCCCTTCAGGAGAAGAAGATATCGCAGATTGCCGACATGATAGCGGCGCGCAAGGGCGTAAGAGTGGTGCTGATATCGGGCCCGTCGTCGAGCGGCAAGACAACGTTCTGCAAGCGTCTGTCCATACAGTTGCTCACGTGCGGCATCAAGCCTGTGCAGATTTCTTTGGACGACTATTTCGTCAACCGTGAGCTTACGCCTAAGGACGACAAGGGCGACTACGACTACGAGAGTCTCTATGCGCTCAACATCCCGCTGCTCAACGAGCAGCTCAACGCGCTCTTTGCGGGCGAGGAGGTTGAGCTGCCGCGCTACAACTTCCAGTCGGGACGCAGCGAAAAGAGCGGACGCAGGCTGAAACTGCTGCCCGACAACGTGCTCGTAGTGGAAGGCATCCACGCACTCAACCCCGAACTCACGGCCAAAATACCAGAGGAACAGAAGTTCCGCGTGTATGCATCGGCACTGACAACCATACTGCTCGACACGCACAACTATATACCGACGACCGACAACCGACTGCTGCGCCGCATCATACGCGACTACAAATACCGCGGTGTGAGCGCCGCCGAGACCATACGCCGCTGGCCGAGCGTGCGTGCCGGCGAGAACAAGTGGATATTCCCCTATCAGGAGAATGCCGACGTGATGTTCAACTCTGCCCTGCTCTTCGAGCTTGCCGTCATAAAGAGCCAGGCCGAACCGCTGCTCGAGCTTGTGCCAGAGAACATGGAGGAGCACGCCGAGGCCTACCGCCTGCTGAAGTTCCTCAAGTATATCGCCCCGATACCCAACCGCCAGCTGCCGCCTACGTCGCTGCTGCGCGAGTTCCTGGGCGGCAGTTCGTTCAAGTACTGATGCCGTTGCTTATAGCACTATTTCAATAAAAAACAAAATAGCCGGATGTCTTTATACATATATTTAATAAAGACGTCCGGCTATTTCTTTGCATACGTCATATGCAATACTACGAGCTGATGGCTGAAGACGCATTGCAGCCACGCCGACAGGCTGTTCTCTCCACACTAACAGTGCCGGCTCTGTCATGACGGTTCGGCATACTGCATGTCCGGCTGTCGGTCATAAGCCAATCTCCGTCTGCCGCCAGCCTTGCCGACACAGCACGAGGGCGGCTGTCTTACCCATAATACTTTCTGCCTGAAACATCATGCCCGCATCCAAACTGGGATGCCTATAACGCATCTGTCTTTAAAATCTTCCGTTTAATTCGCATTTATTACTGATTAAGCAACATAAAACAGGGGCTTTTTACTTCATATTGATACATATGAAGTGAAAACGGCAGGATATTTTAAAGAAAATAACAACATTTATTTAAATTTGCAAATGACAGACACTTTGTTACCTCGAAGTATCATATTATGTTTAATTTAAATTGTTATACTCATGAGAAAGACGTTACTTTTATTGGCTGTTGCACTTGCAACATTTGCTGAAAATGCATGGGCAGACAAAAGCTTTAAGACATTACCGGAGTTAACTTACGGAGTGGCGATTTCACCCAACGGACAATATCTTGTAGGAGTGAATCCCTCATACATGGTTGACGGCTCTTATTCTGTCAGCTATCTGTATGACACCAACACAGGTGAGACACAGTGGCTTACCGAGTTTGACCAAAACGACTTCAGCAAGTCAGGAGAATTTAAGGCCGTAAACGACGCCGGCGTGATTTGCGGATCATCAAAGGACCCGGATCTTCTCATAACTTACTCTGACATGTTTGGCACTGAAACCAGACCTGCCAACTCTGCCGCGATATGGAAAGACGGCAAATGCACGCTTCTTTACTACGGCGATTTCGACACATCTAAGTTTAAAATCCTAGGCGACGGTTCACAGGCTACAGACATCTCGGCCGACTCAAAGACCGTCTGCGGATATATCAGCACAGACAATGCCGCATCATTCTATCCATGTATGTGGAAAGAGGGCAACGACGGCAAATGGACTCTCGAGTGGCTCGCATTACCTGAAGATGCAAAAGGCGGAAGACCTTACTTCATCTCTGACGACGGCACAGCTATTGTAGGAACCATAACAGACGCTACAAACAACCAAAAGGTGGCATTATGGAAAGACGGCAAATGCACTATCGTGACAGACGAACAAATCGGATGGGAAACATCAGGCTACGGGGGACAGGTGAAAATACTGTCAATGAGCCCTAACGGCAAGTTCATCGTGGCCAAAAGTTCAGGTCAAATAGTGTTTATATATAATTTTGAAGCCAATGAAGGACGCAAAATTCCCGCCTTCGATACAGCAGCAAACATAGAACATGCAGCCGTAGACAACAACGGTAACGTAGTGGCTGCCTATAACTATGGCTCTATATTCTTCGGCGGAGATGTATATACACGCCCGTTCTGGTACTCATACAAGGAGGACCGCAACCTCGACTTCCCTTACTATATGCAGCTGTTTGCCAGCGGAGTTACTCCCGACTTCACATTTGAGTATGGCGAGAAGACACAGGCTGTGCCCATGGCTATATCTGCCGACGGCAACGTAATAGTAGGAAACATCGACATCTATGCTGCCGTAGGACAGAAGGCTAAATGCTGGATTCTGAAATCAGAAAGATACGACGTGTCTATCCCTGTAACCCCGTCAGGACTCTCTGCCAAGTCGGAGGCTTTAGGACAGGTTACGCTGACATGGGCAAAGGACGAGACTAAATATGAAGACCTGACCCTGAAGTCATACAACATCTACCGCGACGGCAAAAAGGTTGCCAACGTTACAGCCGACAAGCCGATGACTCTGACCGAGAACAACGTTCCGGCAGGACACCCGGGCTATGCCGTTGAAGCAGTGTTCGAGACAGCAGAGGGCGGCGAGATGCTTTCGCCAAAGTCAAACATTCTGAAGGCTTCTGTGCCCGACACATACGACATGCCTCTGTTCGACGACTTCTCGTCAAACTCTCTTGAGACTAACTACTGGGAAGTTGTAAAAGAATACGGCGATCCTACTGACGCAATGTGGGGCGTCATGCAAGACTACGGACTGATGGGCAGCAGCATTTCTTATATGGTAATCTCACAGCAGCCTTATTCAGGAAGCCTCATATCACGCCCGCTCGACGCCACAAAGGCAGAATCAGTAAGCCTGTCGTTCTTCATGCAGATGGCACCGCTGAACTCCGTAGACCAAGATCTCGAGAAAGACTCTATCAGCGTTGACATCTCTACCGACTTCGGAAAGACATGGAAGGAGATAAAGGCATGGTCGCTGAAAGACATCTATGCACAATACAGCTACAACGTAATTAACCTTGACATCTCTGCCGGAACAACAGGCAAAATCTTCCAGCTGCGTCTGCGCAAGCACGGACAGGGCGTTGCTCAATACATGATGTACGTAGACAACCTGAGGATTGAGGCCGGAGGCTCTGGCTCAAAGGCTCCAGCCGGACTTACAGGCACACTGGGCAAAGACGGCAAGTCGCTCTCACTGATGTGGCAGAACCTCTCAGGCGCTTACCAGCTCAACTACATCAACGATCCTTCTTTCATCAACAAATACACCATAGGCAACGAAGGCAAGGAACTTATTGCCGCCAACAAGTTTGAACCTGAAGACCTGGCTGCATACAAGGGCAAATATCTCTCAGGCGTGCAGACAACCATCAACTACTACAGCACAGAAGAGGAAGTAAAGGGCATACACGCTTCAGTTGTAGTGTTTGAAGACGGCAAGATGGTACGCGAACAGGAAATAAAGGACATGACATACAACGAGGCTCTGACAGTTGCTCTCGACGAGCCGCTCCTCATCGACGGAACCAAAGAGCTGATGATAGGTGTTAAGATCTTCGACTACGACGAGCAGCAGATACCTATATGCTACATTATAAGCGACAAGTTTGTTGCAGGCAAGAGCGACCTCTACTCTGAAGACAACGGCGCAAGCTGGCTGAAACTCTCTGAATTCTACAACGAGCAGGGCACACCTGAGCAGGGCTACTGCTGCTGGGACATCACCGGATGCATCACAGACACTCCTGAACTCACACCGGTTGCAGAGGGCGATCTGTTTGCATACAACATCTACCGCGACGGCGAGCAGCTCAACGAAAGAGTAATCGACAGACTGCAGACCCGCTTCACCGATCCCGAACCTACTGAGGACGCATGCTATCAGGTAGTTGGCTTCTTCTACGACGGAACGAAGTCAGAGGCTTCTGAGCAGTTCTGCCTCGACGACGTAACAGGCATTGAGCACAACATAGCCGACAACGTGACGATAACACGCAATGAAGGCGACAACTGCCTGACCATCAACGGCAAGTTTGACAATGCCACTCTCGTTGACATCAGCGGCGTATGCGTGTCACGCTCTGAAGGCAACCGCCTGTCGCTGAACGGAGTTAAGGCCGGCATCTACATCATCAGCATCAATGTTGACGGCAGAGTTTACACACAAAAGATGATTGTAAAGTAAAAGTCAGCAGCTAATCCTGCTGCATGATTATCACCCTAACCTATTTTCAGGCGGCTCTTTCCTCGCGAAAGGGCCGCCTTCTTTATCCCCTTGCCGGTAGTCATGCCGTGCCTATAATACACATCACGGCGGCACACGGCATCCCACTGCTCCCGTCCATTGCCGCCACACAGCCGCCGCCAGCAGACAGCTCCTCACCGCGTGCCACTGCGGCAACGGCCGAATACACATTGAGCCGCATCGAAGCAAAACGCTTACACATTGATTTATGCTGACGCTCTCATACTGCGATATTTGAAAATTAAAATCTCCCGGCTGCAAAAACGGGCAGTTTTCGCGTGCAATCGCAACTGTCTAAGCATCAGAGTGTTATACTCATAAAGAGCATAATGTGCAACATTTTTTGTCCCAATTAGGACAAAAAAGCCATTATTTCAATAAAAAAACAGGCCCGTTTACGGTGCAAAAACCGTCTGTTTCTCATCCAAAAGTGGCCGAGTAATTTTTCAAAAGCATACCTTTTGCATGATAATGTAAATATTGTTTACCGCCGCCATGCCTCCGCTGCCCTCAGAAATTCTATTTCGTCTGAAAATCCTGACAAAACTCTGATGACACATTGGAAAGAGAAACAGCAATAAAAGCATCAAAATAATAATATATGACATACGGCAAAGATATAACAACCGGGATATAACATAGCGCCACAAAAACGAACAAGCACACCAACAGGACCCGAAAACAGGCAACAACAGCATACTGATGGGGTCCAAAACAATGCTTTAGATGCTCATCTCAATTGAGATAAGCGCACATACAGCATTAAATAACTGATTATCAAGCGTTTATAATTTCTAATTCTTTTCAATTGAAAACGGCCCGAAAGGACAGATATAATTAGAAGCGGAAGAAAAAATAGCCTAATTTTGCCACATAGTTAATTTAATTTTTTATGTGAGCTTATGAAAAAAATCTTTTACTTTCTGTTGTTTGCAGCAATATCAGTTCAGACAGCACGTGCATCGGGCGACTCGCTCCTCGTAGGACATTGCGTAGGCAGAATATCTGACGAATGCAAAGTGTTTAACGGCGATGCCGGCCATGTCAGTGCGGCAACGATAATTCCGGCTGAAACAATGCGGCATTATCAGGGCAACAGACTGACAGCCCTGCGCTTTGCCGTTGTTTCAAAACTTAAAATTGACAGTATAAACGTCTGGGTGCGTGAAAAGTCAACAGACAATAATATAGCAGACGTTATGTTGAAGAAGAGTCAGTTTGACAAAGGCTGGAACCAGGTGAGCCTTCCTAAAGCAATAGATATTGAGGACAAAGACTATGTATTGGGAATGACATATTATCAAAGTGCAACAGGATATGTCATATCAACAGTATCAAAAGACACGGAAGGCGGACTGCTTACACAAATTGACGACGGCGAATGGCAAGACCGCAGCCATGAGGGCTTAGGAGTGCTGAGCATGGAAGGCGTCGTAACGGGCAACAGCCTGCTGCAGCATGATGTATGCATAGCCGAAACGGAAATTAGCGACGACAGCATAAAACTTGGTAACACTATTACGCTCTCGGCCATAATACGAAACAACGGACTTCAGCCTGTATCCTCTGTTTATGCCAAGGTAAGCCCTGAAGGAATGGAGCCGTTCTACAGGACTATACAGCTCGACAGGACAATCTCATACCGCGACTCGGCGTCAGTGGAAATAGACTTCAAGCCTGAATATGAAGGCACAGGCCTGACATCAGACGTAGAGATTGTAGGAGTGGACAACTACGAAGACGAATGGACCGACAACGGATATCACACATACATATATACCGTGAAAGAGCATCTCTTCATGAAAAAGATGCTTATGGAATACTTCACGGGCGAATCGTGCGGCAACTGTCCGCGTGTAGGCGGATTTGTAGACAGGCTCATTGATGAGCACCCGCAAAAAAGCCGCATCATATCAATAGAGCATCATACATACGGAACCGATCCTTTCTCGGTTTCAGACAGTCGCAGCTATGCCTCTATGTTTGAAGTTGACGGCGCGCCATGGCTGCTATACGACCGCAATCCGCAAAATCTGATATGTCCGGGATGGACAGAAGAAGACATGGTGTGGAACTTGACAGACCAGACTCTGTCTGAACCGACCACGGTGTACGTGCATCCTGAGGCTCAGATAAGCAAAGACTCTACGAACGTATATGTTACGGTAGACTGCGAGATTAACGAACAATTTTCTCTCGACAATCCCAGATTAACCGTATTCCTCGTTGAGGACAAGATGCCGGCCGTACTCCAATATTTCTATGACGACCGCATAGGTGAGAAATTCTATTTTAAAGGCGATGAATACATCCACCGCAATGTATTGAGAGCCACAGACAGCAAATGGGGTGAGCCTATAACCTTTAAAGACAACGCCACAAAGTATGAATGCTCCTTCACACTTACGGAGGATATGAAGAAAAACTTTAAGAATCTTTATATCGTTGCCTTTGTCGGCAATTACGACGAGAACGACAACCAAAACTGCAAGGTGGAAAACATAGACCGCTTCGAACTGCGCAAGGCAAGCATCAACGAGGAAGGCACAGACATCAGCCTCAACCACACGGAAGGCAGCATACGCACAGTTTACTACAACGTATCAGGACAGCGCATTGCAGAGCCGCAGAAAGGACTGAACATAGCTGTCAGCACTGATTCAAAAGGAAATATTGTAAACGTTCACAAATTTATCAAATAATTTTTTACTTGTTATGCTTAAACAAATGCTATTCACAATGCTTCTGGCAGTGCCAGTGGCATTAAACGGACAAAATCTTAGCATAAGGAATGCCGGAAAGCAACTTGTGCTCAAGAGTGTCAACGACAAAGGTGACCGAAACCGGCACCAAGTAAGAACAAACGTCCATAAAGGCACCATCACGCTGCGTGCTACAAAGCCAAACAAAGTGGACGGAAAAACAACCACATGCTATTTTCAGGGGTCCTCTTACATCAATTCTTATGATGAAGAGGTAACGTGGGCATCAACGTTTGTTTTCGACCACAGTCAGAACACCGTAAAAATAGACAATCTTTTCGGGCCGATACTTGAAGACTGGCTATACGACGACGTGAGCATTACGGCAAAGACCGAAGGCAATCAGATTATATTCCCCGTGGCCTCACCATATCGCGGAGATGAAAGCAACACCATCGTAGGCACAATAGACAACGACTATGTATCACTGCTGGCAGGCGAACTGGTGAACAATCCCGACGGATCACAAGGCGTGAATCTGGAAAACGAACTACGTCTTTATATCAACAGCGACACGACAGAGATATCATCTAACGGAAAAGTAGTGCTGCTGTATGAAGTGTCTGAAGACTACGGCGAGGGCATCATCTACGACTACCGTGACGGATACGTTCTGAAACGGCTCTCAGATGAAGCTGTATCTGAAATAAGCACCGACAATATTGACTTCGGCGAATGTTACTACACCGAAAAGATAACCAATTATATCACTCTTAGCTCGCTGGGCGCAACACCTGTAAAATACTCTATTAGCTTTGACAATACGGTGTTCACTACGACACAAGAGACAGGCACTGTATATATTGACGAACCGGTGGACATCCCGATAATCTTCACCCCCGGAACCCCAGGACAATACAACGGCACAATGACCATCAACGCCGCCGACTCTGTCTACAAGGTAAACATAACCGGAAAGGCACTTGACGTTCCTCACGACTTCAGTCAGCTCATAGTTGAAGGAGACAAGAATTTCTTCTACAAATGGGACAATATCTCTGCATGGCCTTGGACTTCGGAAGACACATGGGCATCTAACAATAACGACAAGAAACAGGACGGCGACGCCACTCTGACAGGATTCTACAAATCAGAAAAGCCGACACGAATGACGTTCGACTATGATATTTCAGCCGAATCGCCCGACTCCCTGATAATGTTTGTTGACAACGACCGTGCCTTCGGCTACACTGACGATGTTACAGGCTCTTTCTCTTACATTCTGCCTAAGGGCGAACATACCGTAAGATGGATCTTCACAAAAGAAAATTCAGGTTCCAAAAAGGATTATGTGTCTTTCGGAAACATACGCTTCTCTGAGGCCACAGAATATGAAGGAATATCTCCTGACAACAGTGCACGGAACTTTGTTGCAGACGGATGGGGCATCTACGACAAGCGACTGCGTCCCGTATCGCCGTCAGGCACACTTACATTTGAAGTAAACACGGAAGGCAACGAAAGCGTGGTTGACTTTGACGTGCAGGCCACAGAACTGTCGCCGCTCAAAATCAGTGCCGACGGAAATGCTGCCATGACTGCCACATGCGACACAATATGCCACATAGACCTCACCGGCACAGGCAAGCACACCATTAAGGTTGAATTTGCCGGCTCAGACGACAGTGAGACCGAAACAAGATGCGAACAGCTGACATCTATCAGCAACATCAGGACCTTCAACGGATATTATACTGAATTGAGCTCTAAATACATCCTCATAGGCGACAGCTATTTCAACACTGAAAGCAACTATACAGCCACCGACGGAATTGAGGGTGTAAACTGTCCTGTAGACATCAAGATAACCAACACAGGAAGATTCTTCATGTATAATCTGTTCCCCATCACCGACCTTCACTACCGCACAATCTGCGGAACCGTAAATGATGGAATGATAAAGATACCTACACTTGCCAACACCAACCTTGGTACTTATGCGGCATACAGCGACGAGACCTATATGTTTGAAGGAAGAACAGGTGACCGCTGGTGGCTCGTAAGCGGCGACATAAAAGGCGGTTCTAAAAAAGCTGACTATCTGTTTAACGATACTCTCAACATTGAAGCTGACGCCAAATATGACATGCTCGTGCCGCAAACAGGCTTCGGACTGTGGAGAACATACAGATTCAACAACTCGGGCATAACAGAATTTCTAAAGAAAGGCGTAAGATTTGAAAAGGTAACCGAAAACGCTGCAATAATATCTTCAACCGAAAGCATCAGCTTCGGCGAGCCTTTTGCAAATACTGGCTCACTGAAAAGAAAGGTTGTGTTTGTCAACAAGGGAATGACACCTACCGACTGCAGTGTTGAGATAAACGGCGGAGACGGAGCTTACACTGTTTCGCCCACGACATTTGAACTTCAACCCATGCAAAGCAAGACGGTAACCGTGACATTCATGCCTAAACTCGTAGGAACACACGACGCAGAACTCGTGGTTTACTCTGAAGGAGAAGACTGCAAAGTCAAAATTGAAGGAAACGTAAAGGCTCTGCCTGACTACAGCTCGCTCGTCAATGAAGGTAAGGAACTCATCACATCATGGGAGACATCTTCTGAGTATCCGTGGCTGATAAATGAGAACGAAGCCTACAGCACCAACACCAACCACGACAACACCACATCAGAACTTACAATGAACTTCAGCGTACCTGAAGGAAAACTGGCACGCCTGAGCTTTGACGCCAACTTTGCCGTTGAACCTGAAGGCGACATTTTCCACGTTACGGTAAACAATGTCGACGTTGTCAAGATGGATCAGTCGCGCCGCAATCTCGTAGGCACATACATTATGCCTGCCGGCGATTACAAGGCTGTGTTTGCACACATAAAAGACTACACGACACTGATACCTTCAGCCGACGTATCAAAGATAAGCAACATACGCATAGACCTCATTGACGACAAAGCCGACGCCGCATTCATGCACGCGCCACGCTACCACTACGACCTTATTGCTCCATTAGACAGGGCTACTGACACTTACTGCTGGATTATCAACAAGGGAACAAATCCGCTTACCATAACTGGTGCCGAAGCAGAAAAGCCATTCTCTTTAGAGGTTCCGTCAACACCTGTCGCACCCGGCGACACCCTGGCCATACCTGTAAAGATTCAGCCTACTGCTCCCGGACTCTACAGCAGCAAGTTTATATTCCATACTTCAGCCGGCGACGTTACATGCGACTATGACGCACAAGCCGACTATGTACGCTATCTCGGAGATTTCGACGGAGCTACTCTTGACTTCCCCGTATGCACATACTACACCAGCTATTGGGTTTATCCTATCTACACCCAGTCTATTTACTTTGAAAAGGATATGGAAGGACTTAATGGTGCGCAAATCACGGAGATGACTTATCAGACTGTAATGGAAGCAGATATCGACTATACATCAGCTGACGTAAACTACCGTATAGGAACAACCTCGGCCAATGAAGTAAGCGAGAATCATCCAGAAGGACTGACCACGGTATACAGCGGAGAACAGATTGACATCGTCAACTATGAGCAGACGATTAAATTTAACGAGCCTTTCACCTATAACGGAGGCAACCTTATTGTGGCACACGACATGAATGCACGCGAAGGGTTCGACATACAGGTATATTATTACAGCGGACCTGCAAACTCTGGCTCAAGCGGTATTTATCTTCCGGGCACACCAAGTTTCGGACTGATGAAGAAGACCTACGTTCCTACCCTGCGACTGAAATATATACCGAAAGAGGGCACATCTGTTCAGGATGTCACAAGCGGACAGGTTGAAAAGGTTGAATACTTCGACATCACAGGCATGCGCATTCCGTCAATGAGAAAGGGCGTCAACATCGTGCTGACAACCTATAAGAATGGCAAGACAACGACACAGAAAGTTGTGGTAAAGTAACAACTGCAACAAATTAAACATCGGAGCTTCATTAATTCTCTTTTGTCCAAGGGCCATATTTTAACTCTCAAAGAGTAAAAAATATGGCCCTTTTCTATTATCTATATAAACAAGAATATAAGCCGAATGGCTAATGCTCCTTCAACGACTTGATATACTCGCTCGGCGAAACTCCTTCAATACGCTTAAACGCTGAGAGGAACGTACTGCGCGACTTAAAGCCACACTTCTCTGATATAGCCGTAATGGTAAATTTTCTATATTCAGGAAGGGCTATCATCTTCTTGAAGGCCTCTACCCTAAACCCGGCAATATAATCATAGTAATTGGTGTGCATAAACAAGCTGAACAACTGCGACAGTTCATGGGCAGAACAGTTTATACCATCAGAAATGTCACGCATCTGCAAATCTTTATTCAGATACGGCTTATGTTCTTTCATATAATCATTCAGTTTTTTCTGAAGTATGTCAGCTTGCTCCTGCGAAAGACGCTTACTTTGATATTTCTGATTATTGTCTGATATTTCTTCAGTCTCATGCAGTGAATCTGCATTCTCCTGTACTTGCTCTGATTCCTCCTTACCTTTTACTTTTCTTTCCACGACACGCCTTACTAAAATCCAGCCAGCAATGCAAGCCAGCACAATTAAGACAGCGGCACAAGCAATGGCAAACCAATCAGACACGACGATAACTTTCATAGTCATACAGATTTCAGGCATACCGCATACTTCAATGCGCAACACATACGTACCGGCAGGTACATCACTATATGACAACGACGGAGACGATGTTACATGCCATTCATCTTCAAATCCTTCCAGACGATACTTATAGCTCAGGCCTGACATATTAGCCTGGGCAAGACATGTAAACATAAGGTTAAACGAACCTTCTCCCTTTTTAATGTGTAGCGTATTGTCAAAATTTACCCTGCTCACCTCTTCTGCCGTAAAGACATGGTCTGAAATTATTTTGGTTACTGCTATCGGTATAGTGTCAAAATCATGTGACATCAAATCCTTTTCATGCGCCCAAACCAGGCCTTTGTCTGTTGCCATCCAATACTTTTGGTCTAAAACAGAATATCCATACGAGTTCTGCTCTATCAGCAAACCCGGCAATCCGTCAATATAGCCAAGTTTTCGGAGTTTGCCATTGCGTAAAAGATTTACCGACTGTTCCGTACACGCAAAAAGCAGCATCTCTGTGCCACGAACGAAACAGAAAGAGGGGACAGACTCGTTTATGTCATACTTCTTGACCGCAAATTCTGTTACCTCCTGATTGCTCATTACAGGAAATCCTCTTACAGGCACAAAAAGCATCATCCCGTTGGCCATGTGATATATACGCCGCATCTTGCCGCAATTTGCCAGAAATTTTGGAACTTTCCCACTAAATATATACTTTCCGTTGCGTAAAGTAAGAGTCTGTATTCCACAATCGGTTGACAACCAGCCTTTACCATAGCTGTCAAAATCAATACCCATAACATAGTTGCCTGCAATATCACTGTTTTCCTTTGTAAACAGCTCTGTAACGTTATTTGCAGCATCATATCGCAAAAGCCCTTTGTCCGTGGCAAACCACAAACATCCATTTCGATCTGTTACAGACGAAAATACTGATCCATAACCAAAAACAGATTTCACCGTAAAAGTGTTCATATCAACAAGCCGCACACCGCAATCTGTTCCAACGACATAGTTTCCTGGCATTGCCATCAAGCCTGTAACGATATTGGCATCAAGTTCTCCTGATGGAATTTTCACAAGTTTACCGTTCTTCAAATTCGTTATATAAAGTCCGTCGTCTGTACCCCATAACAACCAGTCGCCCTTTCTAAAACAGGTGTATACCCTTGTTCCTCTGGTTGTCAGCACTGATGGTATTGAGAACACATGAAAAATATTTCTGTTATAATATGTATAATCAACTCCGGCCTTTATACTTCCAAACCAATTACATCCATATTTATCACGATAAAAAGTCATAAGGTCTGCAATCCTTATTCTTACATTATCGGATGATGCTTCTTCAGAATAACGGTTCACCACAACATTTCTTTCTGTATTTATCTCGTATGCACCATATGCAGCAGTTGCCACAAGTAGAGACTTGCCATCTTTATTCATATCAGATATTTGGCCATGAAACATATAGTGAGAAAACTCACTCTCTGCATCACTCTTCTGCCACACACCACTGTCAGAAGTGCCAATAAAAAGACGCCTGCCTATCCTAACCAATGAAACAGGTTCCTTTTTGGTATGGCAGACAGATCCGTCGGATACACTGGACATGTTTCTAAATACAGCAATACCCTTTTTCCCTGCGACCCATATACGTTTACCGTCGCCGGACATATCTGTTATATTATCACCAAAACTGCGGTCTTTTATTTTACAGCGAACCACCTTGTTGCCTTTAATCAGGTAAAGTCCTCTGTTTGTTCCTACATAACAGGCCGTTTCTGATATTTTCAATAGGCACGTAACTCTGCCTTTTATAACATCTTCAAAGCATCTTGTCAACTTAAGCTCACGTTTGTCTAATTTCCACAACCCCATATAGCTTCCAACCAGCATCCAGCGGTTGTCAATATCTGAAAGGCAACTCACAATACGCATGTCCTGTGGAATATTTTCGGTAAAAGGTATATTAATAACCCTCTCCCCGTCAAAACGATCAATGCCAATTGTCGTTCCAAAATAGACAAAGCCTTGTCTGTCGCGTGTAACAGCCAATACAGTGTTAGAGGATAACCCGTTAACCGTTGTCAACCCATTAACACCTTCATCCATGGCACGAAGATTCAAGACAAAAAGAGACAAAAAAAGACTTACTAGAATGCACAAACACATTCTCGCTCTTAAAAATCTTTTTAATAATGAACTATATTCCAACGTATAATATACTTACAATACTTTGCAAAGATAAATAAATTAAAAATTATTACAAAATAATAATAATTTTTCCTTGACAAAATACAAGACAAGACATGTCTTGTATACAAACTATTTGTTTTCGACACAAAGTCTTTTTATATGATTATAAGTTTTATATTTCAGAATATAGAATAAACTTACCTTAATAAGATTTTCTTCCATCCTTATCATATAAAAAGCAAGATAGCATAAAAAATGTCTCCACAACACGATGCACGATTCTTTGTGTGTGCCGTGTTGCAGAGACAACATTACCCAATAAAAACAATCTTAAAACCCAAAATCGGTCAGCAGACCGCATATTATGTTCGTCAGCCAAACTAATACCTTCGTCTGTCATTGTGCTTTCTGTCGGCATCTTGCCGTTAGCCTTATCCTTACACAGGCAGCCACGACGGCGTAAAAGATGACGGCTGTAAGCTCAATATAAGACATGGATGCGGCTGAAACATGAAGAAATCATTAAATAAAAAGCCCGCACCTGCCACACGGCAACAAGAACGATAGGAACAAATTGCCATAAGGCTTTCCGTAACGGAACGGCACGACTGCCTGAACCACACGAAACTGCCGGCACGGGCCTTGGCGCTGTCAGTCTCAGCGCTTTATAAAACTTTTGATGTTGTCAGGTATTACGGGCATGGCGCCGCTCTGTGTGCACACATAGGCTGACACCTTTACC
>NZ_LFQU01000028.1 GCF_001275135.1 Xylanibacter rarus
AAAGATAATAATAAAAAAATAAATGATAATCTAAATTTATCTGTTATCTTTCAATTAATCATGCAATCGTTTACACAAACCTGTCTGCATGCCCCCACCATGCTCTATTTCAAAGATTTACAAGAAGCGTAAATCCGTTGGGCATAACAGCTACATCTACGTTTTTCTTTTTCTCTCCCGTTATCAGGTCGCCAAGCCTGTAGCCGGCTTCAACAGACAGCACGCCAATGGCAGCACCTGCCACCACGTCGCCCCAGTGATGGCGGTTGCGCCTCACGCGGTCTACGGCAGTAACGGTGGCCACGGTGAATCCTGCCACGCTTATCCACGGACTTACCTTGCCAAACTCCTTATGCAGTATGGCGGCCCCGCAGAAGGCTATCGACGTGTGGCCCGACGGAAACGAATGGTCGTCGGTACCGTCAGGGCGCGTAGAATGTATGGTGTGCTTCAGCGCATAGGTTACGCCGGCGTTGATGACAAACGACGTAGCCGAATTGACAAGCAGACGCTTCCACGAACTCTGGGCGTCAACCCCTGCTGCCTTGAGCACATAGGTTGATGCCAGCGGTACATACTGCAGATATTCGTCGATGCCGTCGCCATGATAGCGCTCATACTGCTGCTGTGCGTTGCAGGCCGATGACATAAAGACTGCAAAAACAATTATTATCAGTTTGCGTAGCATGGGTGCAAAGATAGTGAAAGGTGAGAGCAATACAAAATAAAACTTGCTTTATTTTTATTGCCGAACCGCATCCTATATTATTCAAAGATAGTGAAAGGTGAGAGCAATACAAAATAAAATTTACTTTATTTTTATTGCCGAACCGCATCCTATCTTATTCAAAGATTGTGAAAGGCGAGAGCAATACAAAATAAAATTTACTTTATTTTTATTGCCAAGCCGCATCCTATCTTAAGTATCAGGGTCTGCAATCCGAAACTCATACTTAAAGTATACATAGGAAGCAAGCGGATTGAAAATTAGCTTCGCTGACCGTTGGCTCCTTATACTTTATTACGGATTTTCACTATGCTCATCAACTTGCATAAATCCGTCGGAACAATAGCATTGTTGCCATATATCCGGCATAACGGATTTCCGGCATTATGAGTAAATAATTTTGTCAGGATTTTGTGATTACGTCTATTATGCTTATCTTTGTGAACAGTGATAAAGATAATGATGAAAACTGCGATTTGCCTGGCTCTTCTTACGGCAACGCTGATATCCTGCAACGACAAAAAAGACCTAACCATATTTCCGGCAGGATGCGAGCTAAAGACGGGAGACATTGTGTTTCGCCGGGGAGGAGGCATAAGCAGTCATGCGGTGATGATGGCCGACAGAAACGGACGCTACTCGCATGTGGGCATAGTGGTCGACTCGGCCGGCAAAAAGATGATTGTGCATGCCGTGCCGGACGAACCCGACTTTGAGGGAGACCCGGACAGGGTGAAGATGGAGACGCCCGAGAAATTCTTCTCACCGATAAACGCCAACGCCGGCGAGGTGAAAAGACTGAAGGGCGACACCATTATACCGCTGAAGGCAGCAGAATATGCCATGCAGACCTACCGCCGCAACACGCTCTTTGATCACGACTATGACGACAGCGACACCACGAAGATGTACTGCTGCGAACTCGTGGAGTTTGCCTACGCCAAGGCAGGACTGACGCTGGCCGGAACGGAGCGCCACGACATAAGTCTGCCGGGCATGAAAAAAATAAGGTGCATGCTGCCGTCTGACATCTGTAACAACAAGTCGCTAAAAAAGATTATTGCATTTTAAACCTATTATTAACAAACAAAAAATTTTTGAACCATGAAAAAATTAATTGGAATTATGGCTCTTATGGCAGCCTTGTTTATCATGACATCATGCGGTGGCGGCGGAAACACTCCTAAAGCCGTGGCAGAAAAGGCTGTTAAATGCTTGCAGGACAAAGACTACGACAAATTTGCCGACCTCGTTTATATGAAGGTTAAAGAGGGCGAAGACCCTGAAGCCGGAAAGAAGATGCTGTCGGGCATGATGCAGGGCAAGGCAGACAAGATGTATGAGAAAAAAGGCGGTATAAAGTCGTATGAGGCGCTGTCTGAACAAATAGACGAAAGCGGCGAGAGCGCAGTTGTTAAGATGAAGATTATGTATGGTGACGGCTCTGACAAAGAAGACGACATCAAGCTCAAGAAAGACGAACAGGGCAACTGGAAAATAGACATGGGCAAATAATAACAGAGGCTTAATCATAATAAAAGACAGGGGGCAAGATGCTGATACATCTTGCCCCCTGTCTTTTATTATCCCCTATCGGTAATTATACCGTATATGGCTTTATTATCTTGCGTATACGTCTGAAATATAACGCCCGACAAAGGTTTATCCTTGAATGTTATTCTGTGATGTCAAGCCGTTACTTCACCACAACCTTCTTGCCGTTAACGATGTAAAGGCCTTTGGCTAGTCCGCTTACAGCCTCGTCGGCCGTAGCACCTCCCGACGTATGGCGCACGAGGCGTCCGTCTATGGTGTAGACACCTGCAGAGGTGCGTCCTTCGGCTTTGTCGGCCACGATACCGCCGATGCTTGTGGCATACTTGTCGGTAACATCGTCAACCTTATACTTGCCGCCCTCAGAGGTTGAAGAAATCTCGAAGTAGCTGTCTTTGCTGACGTTGTTCACGTCAACAGTCTGAGGCGAACCGCTCGCGGTGCTGAACACGAAGCACACGCAATCGTCCGACGAGTTCATCGTGTAGGTCTGATAATACCATGTCTTGCCGCCAACGGTCTTTGTAGTTGTAACGTTGTCGCCGGGCCATGAGCCGTTCACGGGCGAATGTGTGCCGTCGCCGCCCCACGACCAGAAGTTTACGCGGCTCCATCCTACTTTGTCGGCATTGACGCATACGGTTATCTCATGTGGCTGGAATGCCGTAACGGTGTAGTGGCGTGTTATCATGCCGCTCACTGCGCCGCCTGTCAGCAGTGCAGCCTTGAGGGTTGTGGTGGCGTCGATGCTCACTGTTGCGCCGCTGCTGACCTTCGTGCCGTTAGATGCCGTTGGTTCGCTGCCGTCCGTGGTGTAGACAATCTGTGCGCCGGCATCGGTTGTGAGTGCGCTGAGAGTTACGCTCACGCCGTTGTCGTAAGAGCCGGAAGGAACATCGGCCCATACGCTGCCGGCATTGCGCGAGATATAATATGCAAAGTTCTGCCCCTTGTCAACGAGCTGATAGTCGGCCTCCTTTACGGTTGACGAAGGCCATGAGGTTGAGCCCATAATAACAACCACCGACTTGCCGTCAGTGCCGTTCACCTTGATGGCATACTGCGCAGCTGTGCGGTTCATGGTCTCAAATGTGCTCTCGTTGTTTATGCCGGCCATGTTGCGCGCATATATCATCTGCTTTATGTCCTGCTTATATTCCTTCCAGTGAGGCAGGAAGACGCACGGAGTGCCCGGCGCAGCCAGGATGAAGGCGTTGGCAGCCAGGATGTTGGCCTTCACCTCGCCGTCGTTGCCGCGGCCATAGGTGTCGTGGTTGTCAACGAAGGTTACGGCATAGCGGCGATAATACATGTCGTTGGCCAGACAGCTGCCGCCCAGCGTACTCCAGTTTGAGGACGAGTTGCAGCAGTCGCGCAGCAGATATTTCAGCGGGAAGTCGAACGCGGCCGACTGCTTTGCGCCGTTGGCTGTGGTGCCGTCTATCCAGCTCTTTATCTGCGACACGCCGTCCCAATACTCGCCTACCGAATACTGCGGGTTGGCGGCCGTGTTGTATATGCCCGTAAACTCAGGCGCATAGCCCTTCACCATGTCGTAGCGGAAGCCCGTATATCCAAGGTCGTTGAGCAGAAAGTCGAGATATGCCTTAACCATAGCCTGCACGTTGGCGCTGTTATGGTCGAGGTCGCGCGCTCCGTCGAAGTCGTCGCCCGTGTCGGTCTGTCCCGTAGGCTTAACCTCAGCCTGCGCAGCCGTCTTGCCTCCGTCGTCGTTAGAGCAGATGTCGGCAGCCCCCATCGTGTAGGTTACGCCCTTGTAGGTCTCCTCGGGGAAGCTCATCCATGTGCCTGCCATCGACGAGCGGTGGTTGATAACCACGTCGGCTATAGTGCCCAGCCCCTTGCTCTTGAAGGTGCTGATCATGGAGCGCAGCTGCTGCTCGTTGCCGAACGTGCTCGTGTAGTTGTTAAACCAGTAGAGGTCGTTGTATCCCATGGAGTTGCCCGAGCCGCAGTTGCCGCTCTGAGGTATCCATATCAGTTTGAAAAACTCAGACAGCTCGTCGGCCTGACTCTCGAGGTTGGTCCACTGTGTGTCTGAGAACGAGTCCCAATAAAAGCCTTGCAGCATCACGCCCTGCCAGCCCGACGGCCATCCCTGTGCCGAAACCGACAAAGCCATAAGTGACGATACGATTGTGGTAAATAATTTTCTCATGGTATAAAAATGTTTTTTCACGGTGTAAAATTAAAGATATTATGAACATCTTGTTTACACGCCGCCACAAATATCAGCGAAACTTCTGTGCAAACGTTTGTCTTGAGAACTGGAATGAATAATATTAAATCATTATACCATTTGACAAACGCCAAACCAGCCAACAAATTACAATTTATCAATAAGGTAACGTTTAAACCACGACGGAATATATTCAACCCCGTCAGCCATTGTCAGTTCACCGTCATTTACCGATGCCAACAACAAAGGCTTTGAACTGCTGTTGTCAAAGATATATGCTCTATCTGACAACCGAATTGCACTCAACATGAGATTAAGACTACGGTCATAGCGTTCAACTACCTTATCATCAGGTACATCATGTCCACCCAATTTTACACGCGCCTGCACACGTTCACGGTTCAAAGAAGGATTTTCGAGCGCCACAAAATACAGATAAACACGGAAGCCTTTACTCCGCGCCTTGCGGATATACTCCAACTTTGAAGGATGAGACATCACAGTCTCAAATGTAAACTTATCACAATTATCCAATAAAGCCTCACGCAGATATGCCGACAAAAACGAAGTAAAATAATCATTCACTTCACACCTGAAATGCATAATACAACCATCCACATAACATGCATTACACATATCGTCACCTCCGGCCTTAATGAAAAGTGACGATTCCAAGAAGCTTTGCTTGAAATGAGATTCATCAAAGGTTTTTAAATAATGGCTAAAGTCGAAAGTTTTTGTTGCATTGATAATTTTCTTCATTTCGTCTGCGTTCACATAAATGCCAAGACTTACACCAGCCTCACGCACTATAGACGTAATCGTTGATTTGCCAGAGCCGTTTGGCCCTGCAAAAACACGCAGCCGTTTAACATTCATAATATTCCTCACTTCAGCTTATAAGTGTTCTGAGTCACCCGATAACGAGTCTGACCAAGCTCTTCTATTACAGAAACATCGCCACGTCCGTTAACACGACAGATTTTGTTGCCACGAAGCACAGTAGCCTCTCCACCTTGTTTTAAAGTTTCGTTATAAGCCCTGCGTCCGAATCGTTTCAGTCCGGCAACAATACGCTCTTCTTCAGAACCTGCACTGAGCAATTCTGAAACAGAAGTATTACGGTATGATGTCTGATTCTTTTTCATGTTGCTTTTAATTTAGATTATCCGTTTACAAATATAACAAATTTTCGTGATAGCATCTATAATTTCCGACTAATTTTTCATCTATAAAAAAGCATAATTCATACATGTCTGCCTCACGTGCCACCGGATGTGTTACCACAAGGCATTAGGATTTTTCACTCTTCACTTTTCGTTTTTCACTTATGTCAAAGCACGTCGAGATATTTCTCCAGAGGTATGCCGCGGTTCTTGTCAGTGTTGTCCTTGTTGAGGTCTATCAGCTTATACACCACGTCCATGGCCTTGCGCGTGCTTGGTTTCAGTTCCTTTCCGCCCAGCAGATAGCCTATGAGCACGGCTGAGAATATGTCGCCTGTGCCGGGGAAATGAACGGGTATCTCGGTGTAGGGCTGTGTGAAATACTCGCCGTTGACGTGGTTGTAGCCAACAACTGACGGCTGGCCGTCTACACGTATGCTCGTTATCAGGGCCGACTTTGTGCCTAACTTCAGAAGTGAGTCGAGCAGGCGACGGGCACCTTCGGCTGTTACTCCGGCAGCGTCATATTGGCTGTCGGTGAGATAGCAGGCCTCGGTATAATTTGGAAACACAAGATGGGCCACGCTGACCATCTCGCGCATGCTCTTTATGGCCTCATCGGTAACGCCGTTATACAGCTTGCCCTCGTCGCCCATTATCGGGTCGACATACACCACCGTGCCGTTCTCTGCCTGTTCGCGACAGTAGGCTGCTATGATGCGCGCCTGAGTCTCCGACGCCATGAAGCCTGTGGCTATGGCATCGAACGAGAAGCCAAGTTCACGCCATACGGGGAACACGCCCTTGATATACTCTGTTGTCTCGAGTATGTTGAACTTTCCGTAGTCGAGCGTGTTAGACACAAGTGCCGTGGGCAAATTATATGTGGGATGTCCCATATACGACAGTATAGGGAGCATGGCTGCCGTGGCCACCTTTCCGTAGCCTGCCATATCGTTTATGAGCAATATCTGTTTCTTTTTCATAACATTCTAAGTTTCGGCTGCAAACTTACATAAAACTGACGAATTAACGCAAACAAAATTGAAAATATGGTCAGGCACAAAGCATATTTATATGACAAGCACAAAATGAAAACCGCCAAGCCCCAGCCGGCCGTCATACCGCATACTATGTTATACACAACATAAGGCAAAGACACAGGCTGAATCATAACGCCATATTTCAGTTAAAGCCCTGCCGGATATCAGTCGTTCAATGCGAAACCATCTTCAGTCCAATTATTGAGGCTATCAGTGTGGTGATAAAGAACAGGCGCAGGAATGATGCCGGCTCATGAAAGAAAATGATGCCCAGCAGCACCGTGCCAACGGCCCCGATGCCTGTCCACACAGGATAAGCCGTGCCTATGGGCAAAGTCTGCACCGCCTTGGCAAGCAGCACCATGCTCAGGACAAGACACACAAGAAAACCGACGCACCACAGATACCACTCCGTGCCGGAGGCTTCCTTCATCTTGCCAAGACAGAAGGCAAAGCCCGACTCAAAAAATCCGGCAATAACAAGAATAATCCAATTCATCTGCTTTTATTTTTTCTGCATATACAAAATCGCAAACAAAGATACGAATTTTAATCTAATACTGACATTAAACCAACAAAATTACAAGACATAACATACCTCCACCATAACACTCACCTCGTCTCCTGCAGCCCCACTCGCCTACCAAGTATTTTTCATGCCGCGCTATTTCATTTCTGCAATATAAAACAAATTCCGGGTATCTTATACATAAAAACATAAAGGCGCTAAACCGTGGTCAGGATGTTAGCATGAAAAAGTAAAAAGTCAGGACAAAACATTTTTTCAATCTAGAAAATCAACATATAACGGATGTTAAAGAGTATGCATTGCTGCAGCAAAATATTTAACATCTGTTTGCTTTTCTCATGCAAAAATGGCGCAAAAACATGGATTTTCAGAACTAAAACGGCTGTTTTTGTGATGCAAAAGGGCAACATCCGAACGGTAAACCTATCGGTTTTGAGTGAAAAGTGGCCGAGTAATATTTTTTAACCATTGCGTTTTAGTTCCGCGAAATGTATAAAACTCTATAAATCAATGCCTTAACAAAAATGTGCAAAATCAGCCATTTTTCACGCTAAACCACGAAACTGTGATGAGCATGGCGATTCTGGAGGCGTTAAACGTTCAATTTAGGAGATATTTTTTTAGGAGTTAAAGTCAGATGCATTGTAACTTAAAAACAAACGGCATATACCAACAAAGCTAATGTGCCGGCTGATTTGTAATCTGCCGGAACTGAATATAAGGATTTTTTTATCCGCTTGCTTCCTATTTTTTGATTAAATAGGTATGAGTCTCGGATCAAAGATCCTTATACTTAATGCTGTCGGATAGCATATCCGACAGAACAATAGCCTTGCTGATTCTCTACGACAATTCCATACAAAATTTTGCATCACCACAAGGCATTTGGATTTTTCACTCTTCACTTTTCGTTTTTCACTTACACATGTATAGCATATACAACAAAAAAATACCTTGTGGATTCATAACAATGACAGAATCCACAAGATATTTGTTTTAAATCTTTAAATAAGAAGATTCTAAAGTTCAACCCTGCCGTCTGACGGATACGTGAAGTTGATTTCGTGGAGCGTGTTGTGGCTGTTTATCACGAGAATATACTTGCCGGCCTTCAACGGTCCAACCTCGTAAGAGACGTCAAAGGGACAGATGCAGTTGCAGCTTGTGTCGGTCTCCTTTTCAACAACGCTTATGCGGTTGCCTGTAACGGTCAGCGTAACGTCTATTTTCTCCGAACAGCAGTTGTAAGACACATTAGCGTGGTTGATGTAGACATAACCGTCGCTCTTGCTCTTATACTCTACATACTCTGTATCAAACGGACTGCGTGTTGTTGCGGAGCCGGCCTGTGAGGGCTGTCCTTCGGTCTTACATCCAGTAGTGTAGACATTACGGACGTTTACCGTTGTCGTTCCTTCGTCGTCGCTGCTGCATGACGAAACAACGAACGCCGCACACATAGCGGCAAGACATGAACAAATTAGATTTAGCTTCATAGACTAAGGCTTTTTAGTTGAAAAACTCTTGTTGGCTGTAACCTCAATGCACCGCCTTGAGCGCTGACCTGAGGCGAAAGACGCCGACCGCAGCATGGGTCTTTACAAATACTGACGCCGGCGAGAGAATGATGTGGCCATGAAAAATGCGCCGCAAAAAATCAAATGCGCCACGCACTTTGTATTTAAACAAGGGTGCATGGCGCATAACACAAAATCTGATATTATTCTGCTAAGAATACAAATTCAGTGGTAATGTCGTTGAAGTAGACGCTGTAGGTACCAGCCGGAACTGTCATGTTGCCGCCGTTATAGTCGGCTTTGCCATAATAGTTGTCGGCAATGTTGGCACCGTTGCCCCAGCTGTCAGCCCAGTCGTGTCCTGCACGGAACTTGAGTCCGCCGTCAGACGGGATGCTGACCTTGGCATACCAGTTGTGAGGAGTAACCTGAGTGAGGTCTACGTCGCCGTTCCAGCTGTTGAAGTCGCCGATGAGCGAGATTGAGGTGTACTCCTTCGGAGCCTGGTCGCTGAGCTTAGTCCATGTATACTTCATGGTTGTCATGTCGATGGTGAAGGTGTAATACTCGGCAGAAGGAGCAGAGATAGACTGTGCGCCGGAGTTTACGATGTTGCCGGCAGGAGAATTGTCGCCATCAACTGCACATCCGTAAGCCTTGTCCCAGTTGCCGAAGTCGGCACCTGCCCAGAACTTCAGGTCGTAAGCACCCTTCCATTTTGTAGTGTAGCTCATCACGGTGCTTGTCTGCGGATAGAACAGACATGTCATGCCTGTAGCCGGGTCGTTGTTCCATCCCTGCAGGTCGCCCACCATGTAATACTCGCCGGCCATCTCTTCGATGGTGTAAGTATAGTCCATCATGTTGACGGTGAGCTTATAGAAGCCCTGCTTCTCTATCTTACCGGCCTTTGGAGCTGTGGTTACGAGCGAGCCTGTGAGACTCGGGTCGCCGTCAACGGCAACACCCACAACACCGTCTGTTCCCTCATGCCACAAGTCGCCAGAGTCGATGTTGCCCTGCGGAACAATCTTCCAGTAGCAGTCGGCCTTAGGTGTTGTGAACACTACAGAGAACACAGGATCCTCATATACATCGGCACCTGAATGTGAGAACTTGATAGCTGCATCGGCAGCCCATCCGCACATATCGCCAACAAGATAATAAGCGTCGGCAATGTAAGGAGCCTTAGGCGTAACTGAAATCTGAATCTTGCCGGCATCAACCAGGAACGACTGGCCGCCGATGACGATATCAGAATAAACCTGAGCATCGAACACGCGGGCTGCCGGACGACGTCCGTAGAACTCAACCACGGCGTCCTGAAGCGCAGTGCTGTCGAGCATGCCGTCGGCGGTTGCCTCAAGAGTTTTCTTTGTTGCAGAAGAGCCGTCAGCCGGCAACAGTTCTACACGTGTATGCTCTATCGTGGCACCCTCTGGCAGGGTTGCAGCCGAAAGCGTAAACGCCTTGACGCTCGTGCCGGGGTTAGCCAGGTCGATAGGGTCGGCAGCCGTTGCCGTATAGCCCGGCAACGTAACTGCTTCTTCCTGCGGATTGCTCTGCGGGTCGGCCCAGTCGTCATAATCGCCGTTACATGAAACGAACGTCATGGCTGAAAGCAACAGACCGCCCAAAAATAATATCTTTTTCATAATGATATTTCTGTTAAATGGTTTAGATTATTGGTTATTTTACTTCTCCTCTGTCGTAGTCGAAGTCTACATAGAGTTTCTGACCCTTCTCGCAGGTAACAGAATAGTCGCTGCCCACGTTCTGAGCCCAGTTGTCAGGAATGTCGCAGTCGCGCCAGTAGAGGTCGCCCTTATAGAGAGTGAACTCTGTGCGCCACCAGTCGAGACCCGGCACCTTGATGCTTGCGCGGAGCTCGCCGCCGGCAAGGAAGGCAGGAGATACCCACTGAGCAGAAGCATCGGCAGGAGCTGTAAGCTGAGTTGCAGCGTCATGTCCCCATGTAACCTGAGACATAACAGTACCGATGACATAAGCCTCGCCCGGATAAACAGTGAGGGCAGACTTAATCTGGTTGTTCTCAACCGAAACGTTCATAAACAGAACATACCATCCGCCGTTGGCCACCTGTATGCCGCCGTCAGCACCCTGAGACAAGCCTGCGCCGGCCTGGTCGTCAAACGAGTTGGTCAGTGCATAGCCCTTGTCCGGTGTGTCTGTGTCGCCCCACATGAATGTTGAGCCTGCAGCAAGATAAGCCATGCCGTAGAACTGGCCCTCGAATCCGTAGACAGCAGCAAGAGGCTTAGCCTCAGAACCGTTGCGGATAGAAGAACCTGCGATATATACAGTCTTAGGCATTGTTGCAACATAAGATACAACAACCTTTGGCAGAGTGATTACGTTAGAGTTGCACCAGCCCTTGTCGCTGTTGGCGATGTGGGCACGCAGACGCACGTAAACAGGCATAACTATGCCGGATGGGTCGGCGCCGTTGTTCTTCTCCTGATACATTCTTACAATGGCATTGTTCATTTCGGTAGCATTTACGTTTATGTTGGCCTGATTGTATGTGGTCTCAAGAGTTGTGTAAGTGGCAGCCTCCACCTTGGCTGCATCGCCAGAAGCGAAGTCTGGGTCGATAGAAACCTGCACCTGATAGGTGGTTACAACAGGGAAGCCATAGTCGGGCTGCGATGTCGTAAGGTTGACATATGTAGAGTTAGCCAAGTCGTATACATTGTCGTTGGCATGAGCCGGCACGTTAAGCACAAACGATTCGGGCTGATTTAATATAGGGTTGCTCTCGTCGTCGGTCTCACATGAAGCCATGAAAGGCAGCACGCCCAACACCAGTGCCGGAACGAACAGTTTCTTTATTATATTTTTCATAATCATTTTCATTTTAAAACTTTATTGCAAACTGATTGCCATGTTATCAATAACCGGGGTTCTGTGTAAGGTTGCTGTTGTTGAGCACGTCGGTTGCCGGTATAGGATAAACATTATAGTGAGAGTCAACGGTTGTTCCGTTAGCGGCTCCGCCCTTCCAGTCCCATAGATATTTGCCTGTCGTGAAGCAGCCAAAGCGTACGAGGTCGCTGCGGCGACGGCCTTCGAGATAGAACTCGCGGCACCACTCGTCGAGGATGTCCATGTCAGATGTGATAGAGCTTATCTGCTTTGCGTTGGCACGCTTGCGCAGCTCGTTGATGTCAGAAACAGCCTTCTCGGGCTGGCCTTTGCGATAATAAGCCTCTGCACGTGTAAGATAAACCTCTGCATAACGGAACAGCGGAATGTCTATGTCGGGATATTCGGTGTCGTGTGTGGGCTGGCCGTCTGTACGGAAGTTGTTCCACTTAACGATAGAAAGTCCGTCGTTGAAGCTTGATATAGCATCTGTCTGCAGCTTGCGTACACCACCGCCACGGCCACCGTAGAACAAAGCGCGGTCGTCGCCTGCCTTAGCCACAATCTGAGCTGTTGACGAACCGTCCTGCTGGTCGAGAGCCTTGATTTCGGCCTCTGTAGCTCCGGCAGGAGCCGGCTCTGTAGAAATCGGGCAGTCAGACAGTGTGGGGAAGAACTTCTTTACCATTGCTGCACGTGCGAAGATACAGCTCCAGCCGTTAGTTGTTCCCATGTCGGGCATTCCGGCAATACGTGTCGCGCTGACGAGCATGAATGAGCCGCTGTAGCTGCGGGTCTTCTGTCCGTCCTGACGGATAGGCAGGATAATCTCCTTCATAGCCTGCGGGTTCTCGTCGTTGTCGGCCATGAACAGCTGTGCATATCCAGAATAGCCGTTCTTGGCTGTCTTTGAAAGTTCGTAGGCTCCGCTGCCAATAAGCAGGTCGCAATAGCTGATAGCCTTGTCATAATCCTTAATCTCGCCCTTGGTGTAGATCTCAGAGTTGAGTGCCAGACGTGCATGCAGCATATAGGCAGCACCGCGGTCAGCACGGCCAAAGTTCTCAGAGTTGCAGTAAGCACCAACCTCGGCCATCTGCGGCTCAATCTCTGTCAGCTCCTGGTCGATCCATGTGTAAAGGTCCTTGCCGCTCTTCTCAACAGGAAGGTCGCTGATGTTGAAGTCGAGCTTGAAAGGTGACTTGCCGAACAGGTCGAGCATGTACCAATAATGGAGAGCGCGCAGGAAGCGTACCTCGGCACGGTTGAGCTTGTTGGCCTCGTCGTCTGGCACCTGGCTCAGGTAGCTGTTGAACAGAGTGATGTCGTAGGTAAGGCGTGTGTAAACCCACTGAGTACGGATACTGCTTGAGTTCCATGCAATGTTGGTAAGCTGCGGAATGTCAGTATCTGTCTGCCAAGCCCATACACACTCGTCAGAGGGAAGCTCCATGCAGTTGAACGTTGTACGGTAGAAACCCGACTCACCCTCGTCGTCGCTCAAGTCGCCATTGCCGGCTACACCTTTCTGACCGGTAAGTCCGAGAGTGGCATAGCATTTAGCCAGCAAAGCCGTAGGATCAGCAGACGGCTTGGTCTGCGGGTCGATTGAGCTTATGTTAAGGTCGTTGGCACAACCGGTCAATCCGGCTGCAAGCACAGCGACTGCCAATGTTCTAAAAAATATCTTTTTCATTGTTATGTCCTTTATTTATTACTTTTATATAAATGCACAACCATTAGAAATTAAGGTTAAGACCGATCTGAACGCTGAATGGACGTGGGTAAGGATTTCTGTCGATACCGCCTGCAACTTCAGGGTCGAGTCCCTTATATTTTGTAATGATGAACGGATTCTGCACAGTTGCGAAAATACGTCCTGAGAAGTAATCCTGTCCTGCATACTTGAGCAGAGCCGGGAACGAATAGCCAAGCGTGATGTTGGTACACTTCAGGTATGATGCGTTGCGTACGAAATAGTCGCTGAGATAATACTCAGTACCGTTTGTTCCGCTGAAGCCGAGGTCAACGGCTGCCTGTGTAGTGTTTGTGAATGCGCTGTTAGAGTAGAGTCCTGATGCGCTTACGGCTGCCCTGTTAGACAGGAAGTCATAGTAAACATAGTTGCCGAGAGATGCGCGGAATGCTGTGCTCAGGTCCCAGTTCTTGTATGTGAACTTCATTGTAAGACCCATGAACACGTCAGCTGCCGGGCTCTTGTAGAAGTAACGGTCATCGTTGTTGATGATGCCGTTGCCGTCGCGGTCAACATATACGCCTTCGAGCGGTTTGCCGTTCTCGTCGTAAACCTGCTGGTAAACCCAGAATGAGTTGGCCGGCTGGCCTACTGTGTGTGCCTGAACGTGAGTGCTGTTACCGCGTGAGATGGTTGAACCAGACTCAACATAATAGTCTTCGTCACCGCCGATAAGCTCTGTAATCTCGTTGTGGTTCCATGCAACGTTGTACTGAACGTCCCATACAAAGTCCTTAGTAACGATAGGCTTGGCTCCTACTGTGAATTCAACACCGTAGTTCTCAAGTGAACCAATGTTCTGTGCCATACGCTGACCGAAGTTCATAAGTGTAGGAAGAGTAACCTCCTGGATAAGGTCTGTTGTCTCACGATAGTAAGCATCGATGTTTGCAGTGATGCGGTTGTTCAGGAATGCGAAGTCAAGACCTGCGTTCCATGTTGTTGTTGTCTCCCATGTCAGGTCGGGGTTGTATTTGTTCGGACGCATTGTGTAATAGTATGTGTCGCCGAAAGGATACTGAGCATAAGAGTTGCTGTTTACATAGAGCGGAGTGTAGAGGAAGTCGTAACCGATGTCCTGCTGACCTGTCTGACCCCATCCGAGACGGAGCTTGAACTCGTTCCACCACTTGATATTCTTCATGAACTTCTCGTCATTGATCTTCCATGCAAGAGCTACAGAGGGGAAGTAGCCCCACTTGTGTCCGTCGGCAAAACGTGAAGAACCGTCGGCACGGATTGTGGCTGTAAGCATATAGCGGTCGAGCAATGTATAGTTGAGACGTCCGAAGTAAGACACAAGAGAGTTGTGTGTGGCCCACTCTGTCTCGTTTCTCAGAGCCGGGTTGTTGGCCTCGCCTGTATATGGGTCTGTACCCTGTCCGATGTTGTATCCGCTGCGGTGATAGTGTGACTCCTCGGCACCGGCCATCACGTCGATGTAGTGAGCGCCGAAGGTGTGTGTATACTGTGCATAGGCATTAGCCGTGATGCTGTATTTCCAATAGTAAGTACGGCCGTCCCAGCCATAATAGTTGTTGCTGTAACCGTAAGGAGAGTTTATGTCGCTCTGACGGCTTGCAGTATATTGTCCACCATAGCTTGCATGCAGGCGCAGGTCCTCAAATCCGTGAATCTTGTAGTCAACCTCAACGTTTGCCGTGAAGTCGTTAGAGTGAGCATAGCACTCGTTCTGCTCAAGATATGCAACAGGGTTCTGAGGAGCGTTAGGATTCTTGGTGTAAGCCCAAGAAGGATCGCTGAAGTTTGCCGAAACGATGTTCTGCCAGTAGCCGCCCAGCCACTTGTAAGGCTCGCTGTCGTCCATTACAGGGCGTGTCGGGTCCATTGAAAGCGCACCGCCAATGGCTGCGCCGCTGTCAACATAGCGGTCTTTCTCGGCCATGTACTTGGCAGTGATGTTGAAGTTAAGGTGATCGTCAAGGAATGACGGCGCAAGGTTAACAGAAGCGTTGAAACGGTTCATGAAAGAGTTCTTGATGATACCCTGGTCGCTCTGATAGCCGATAGACACGCGGTAAGGCATGTTCTTGAGTCCGCCGGTCATTGACAAGTTGTGGGATGTGCTCACTGCAGTGCGGAATATCTCGTCCTGCCAGTCGGTGTTTGCATTGCCGAGCATGGCAACGCCGCTCTCGCCGATAACCTTTCCTACGAGTGTGCGGTATTCGTCGCCGTTGAGCACTTCATAGCGTTTCTGAGTTGTTGAAACGGTTACGTCGCCGTTGTAAGAGAATTTAGGACCAGAGCCCTTCTTTCCTTTCTTTGTGGTGATGATGATGACACCGTTAGACGCGCGCGAACCATAGATGGCTGTAGCTGAAGCATCCTTAAGGATGTTGAAAGTCTCGATATCGTTAGGGTTGATCATAGCCAGCACGTTGCTCATACCTGTAGCGGTGTTGTTGTCGATGGTAAGACCGTCGATAACGAGCAGCGGGTCGTTGCTTGCATTAAGAGACGAACCTCCGCGGATGCGGATCTGAGATCCTGAACCCGGGGCACCGCCACTGGTGATAACATCCACACCGGCAACCTTACCGACAAGCATGTCGGCAGCGTTGTTGGTGATACCTTTACTCATATCATCAGGCTTCATAGCAGAAACAGAACCGGTGAGGTCGCCCTTCTTGACAGTTCCGTAACCGATAACGACAACGTCCTCAAGCAACTGTGAGTCGTCCTGAAGGGCTATCTTCATATTCTGCGATGCTGCCGTCTCCACCGTCTTGTATCCGATGTATGAAACCGACAGCATGCTGCCCGGCTCAGCCTTGATACTGAAGTTTCCGTCAATATCAGTTATCACACCGCCGCCCTGACCTGCAACACGGACAGTAGCTCCGATGATCGGCTCTCCGGAAGCATCTGTAACTTGCCCGGTAATAGTACTTTGGGCAAATGCTCCCACTGATAGGAACAGACCAAACAAGATGGCCAGAATCCTAATAGAGGTTTTCATTTTTACCTGCTTCATCTTCTTGTGGTTTTAAAGTTAACATTAATGATTTATTAATTAAATTGTTTATATTTGCAGTAGTTCAAAAAATAGAGCTTTAAGGTCATTTTTTCTAGCTGCAAAAATACGTTTAGATATGATAAAATTATCTTTTTTTTAGCTAAAAAATACGTTTTGCTCTGTGCAAACGTTTACACAAATAAAACGATATAATAATAATAATGTGAAAGACAAGATAATTGTGTTTTGACTACTTTTGCTTTGTAAAATAAAATCCGATGCCAGAAAAGAACACACCCATAACGATGAAAGACATTGCCAGAGAACTTAAGGTTTCTGTGGCAACGGTTTCGAGGGCACTGAAAAACAGCCCGAGAATCAGCGCAAAAAGGCGCGACGAGATAAGACGATATGCCGAGGAACACAACTTCAGCCCCAACATAATCGCCGAGTCGCTGCGCAACAGACGGGTTATAAAAGTCATTGGAGTGATTGTACCGCAATTCACCCACTTCTATTTCTCGTCAGTTTTGAGCGGTATCGAAGAGGAGGCCGACAAATACGGCTACCGCATACTCGTGGCGCAGAGCCTTGAGCAGTATGACAGAGAGGTGGAAGTGTGCCGCTCGTTCTATGAAAACAAGGTGTGCGGCATACTTGTGTCGCAGGCTATCAACACATCAAAGTACGACCACTTTACCGACCTGATAAACAAGAACGTGCCGCTTGTGTTCTTCGACCGCATCTGCACGGGCATGAACACGTGCCGCGTGGTGGTGGACGACTACATGGGAGCGTTCTCGGCCGTGGAATATCTCATCAAGACCGGATGCAGGCATATAGCCTACTACGGCTCGAGCATGAACCTCGAGATATCGAAGAACAGATACAACGGATGGCACGATGCGCTGCGCAAGCACGGCATAGACCCCGACAGCTGCGTGAAAAGATTCTGCGACAACCGAGAACATGCCGAAAGGATTACGCCCGAGGTGCTCAACATGGAGGACAGGCCCGACGCCTTCTTCGCCGTCAACGACGACACGGCCATCGGCATAATGTACACGGCAAAGCACATGGGACTGCGCATCCCTGAGGACATCTCGGTGTGCGGATTCACCAACGGACAGCGTGCCATTGCCTGCGACCCTATGCTCACCACGGTCGAACAGAACGGAAAAGAGGTGGGCAGACAAGCTGCATCTATTCTGATAGGCAAGGCCGAGGGCAGAATACCGCTCGACAAGATTGAGAAAAGAGTGGTAAGAACAAGACTCGTGGTGCGCGGGTCGACAAAATAACAGCTGAATACACTGACGACTGCGGCACATTAGCCGCGGCAACAGCAAGCATATAATAACATAAATAAAAATAAACGCCTTAAACTATGAGTTCTAACTTGAAGAAGAAACCCGACCTGAGTTTCGCAACGCTCTGGAATCTGAGCTTCGGCTTCTTCGGCGTGCAGATTGCCTACGCACTGCAGAGCGCCAACATCAGCCGAATTTTCGCAACGCTGGGGGCCGACCCTCACAATCTTAGCTACTTTTGGATATTGCCTCCGCTTATGGGCATCATCGTGCAGCCTATAGTGGGCACGCTGAGCGACAAGACGTGGTGCCGCTTCGGCCGACGCATACCTTATCTGTTTGTCGGCGCACTGGTGGCCGTACTCGTCATGTGCCTGCTGCCCAACGCCGGCTCTCTCGGCATGGCTGTCAGCACGGCCATGGTGTTCGGTCTTATATCGCTGATGTTTCTCGACACGAGCATCAACATGGCCATGCAGCCGTTCAAGATGCTCGTGGGCGACATGGTGAACGAGAAGCAGAAAGCCCTGGCCTACTCTATACAGAGCTTTCTGTGCAACGCCGGCTCGCTGGTGGGCTATGTGTTCCCGTTCCTGTTCACGTTCCTCGGCATAAGCAACGTGGCTGCAAAGGGCGTAGTGCCCGACTCGGTGATCTATTCATTCTACATCGGAGCCGCCATCCTCATCCTGTGCGTCATCTACACATCGGCAAAGGTGAAGGAGATGCCGCCGAAGGAGTATGCTGAATATCACGGACTAGACAAGCCGCTTAACGAAGAGAAGGTGAACGTCGTGAAACTGCTGCGCAACGCGCCGAAGGCTTTCTGGACCGTAGGTCTGGTGCAGTTTTTCAGCTGGGCTGCGTTCCTGTATATGTGGAACTACACCAACGGTGCCATAGCCGAAACATGCTGGCAGACCACCGACCCTACATCGGCAGGATTTCAGGAGGCCGGCAACTGGGTCGGCATTCTGTTTGCGGTGCAGGCAATAGGCAGTGTGGTATGGGCTATGGCTCTGCCGCGCTTCTCTAACCGCAAGATGGCCTACGCCCTCAGCCTCGTGCTAGGCGGCATAGGCTTCCTGATGATTCCTTACATCAGCGACCAGTATGTTCTCTTTATTCCTTATCTTCTGATAGGATGTGCCTGGGCTGCAATGCTGGCCATGCCGTTCACCATCGTCACCAACGCGCTCAACGGCAGCCACATGGGTGCCTATCTCGGTCTGTTCAACGGCACGATATGCATCCCGCAGATCATAGCGGCAGCACTCGGCGGCGTGGTCCTCACGCTTGTAGGCAGCGCACAGAGCCACATGATGATTGTGGCCGGTGTGTTCCTCATCATCGGTGCGGCATGTGTCGGAATAATTAAGGAGACTATAGGCGAAAGCGAATAACAAGGACATGCTGCGCCACGGCGCCGGCATGAGCCAAATAATCAGTCCGCGAATACTGCACATGGGGCATACATAAATCGTAAACAGCATTATTCGCAGGCATAAACAAAGCATTTCGCGATTTTGCACTAATCGCAGACAAAATCACCTTTTAGGAGTGATTATTCAAGATTTTGCCGGAGCCGACCTGCTGTTACACTGCATAAAAAGCATGTAGCAAGCAGACCTGCTCCGGCAAATTTTATATAATATCCCGAGGTTAAACTAAAGTCTGTCATCAGTATCAGGCAGGAATGCTCTCACGGCAATGCCGAACGCAGACACAACAGCCTGCATATGCCATGCCGACAAAGCCGGCGCGGCAGGGCTGTAACAGATAAAAGAATAAAGATGTTGCAGGGCTACGGCACATCAAAGGGCATCATCGTGCATCTGCCTGCCCTCGCTGTAACCCTCGTCGTAACCTTCCTCATAGCCATCTTCATAACATTCCTGAAACTTGCCTGAGTAGTCTGAAGCGTTTTCGCTGTAGTGAGTTTCGTATTTCTCGCCCACTTCGCCGTCTTCCATGCCGTCGTTATATCCGGCCTCCATTCCTTCGCGGCGTGCAGTTTCCTGCGGCGTCTCCTCTGTACGGGGCAATTGTCTTGTAGTTACGGCAGGCTTGTCTGCGGCTGCATTATGGCGCAGCTGCCCGGTGTCGCGCATGATTATCGACGACGGCTGCTGCTGATGCACACTGTCGCCACATCGGTCGAGCGCAAAGACAGACACCAAGACCACAACAACGGCTATAATCGCAATGGTTTCGCCAGTTTCTCCATACCACGGCTTGCGGCGTTTACCATTGCGCCCACGCGTTTCTTCGTCGGCATTATTATTTTTCATAGAACTGCATTTTAAGGTTTTGTCGGTGGCAAAAATAGTTATTTTCAGCAATATACGCAACCACTTAATATTAAAACATAGTTAAATGAGAAAACTTAACATATCCCGTATATGCATCATGGGATATAATCGGCAACGATAATCAGCAACCTTCAAAACGTAAATTTTAGTTAAACCGCCATCTTTTATATTAACACTTTTATGCCTACTTTTTCATTCCGGAGTCAAAACATCGGTTCAGGATACGAAAAAGTAGGTATAAATATCGTTTACACATAAGCACCTGTATATCAGCAATTTACAATAACAAAGCCGTAAATAAGAGTCGTCTAGAACCTGAATTTGCGCCTGAAATCATGCAAAAAGCCACGTTTCAGAGCGCAAAAGGGTACGTTTTACATCACAACTTAATGCCTTTTAGAAGCTAAAATAGTGCTTTTAATAGTGCGAATAGTATATGTAATCACAGCAACTATACTTATTCTCACATTTCAACAGGCAAAATTCATAAACAGAAAGCGCATTTTTTAATTTATTAGAGGAAAAATACTGTTCATCAAAATGTTAAATACAGAAAGAATAAAATAGCCTATATGCAAACTAACGTTAACAGAATTAGGCATCAACATAATGTTTATTTTACAAGAAAAAGCATGACGGCAGCACTAATGCGGACAAATTATGCCACACTGTACACCCGTGCCATCTGTACGGACAGAAGACCGGCACGGCACTAAAGGCAAAAAATAACCTTAAAGCATGGGCTTGTCTCAGTTTTTTTTAGTAAGTTTGCACAAAACAAACAGCCTCCGCCAAACCGGACGGCAGATAACATAAAGATAACGTAAAAAGAAAAATCAATATGCAGGAAACAAGACAAAACCGCATTGCAAGACTGTTGCAAAAAGAACTGAGCCTGATATTCCAGTCGCAGACAAGAGGCATGAGGGGCACGATGGTGAGCGTTACGCGCTGCCGCATCAGTCCCGACCTTAGCATCTGCACGGCATATCTGAGCATATTTCCGCCCGAGAAGTCGGAAGAACTGATAAAGAACATCACGGCTAACGAGAAAACCATACGCTACGAACTGGGTACGCGCGTGAGAAACCAGCTGAGAATTATCCCCGAGCTGCGCTTTTTCATCGACGACTCTCTTGATTATATCGAGCACATTGACGAGCTGCTGAAGAAATGAATTTTCCATTCTACATAGCACGCCGCTATCTCTTTTCAAAGAAGAGCACGCACGTCATCAACATCATCAGCGGCATCAGCGTCGTAGGTGTGGCCGTGGCCACAATGGCGCTGGTGGTAACTCTCAGTGTGTTCAACGGCTTTCACGACCTCGTGGCGTCGCTGCTGACATCGTTCGACCCGCAGATTGAGATTGTACCTACTAAAGGAAAGACAGCCCCGGCAGACGACCCTATACTGACAAAGATACGCAACCTGCCGCAGGTTGACGTGGCAACGGAGAGCGTGGAAGACCAGGCGATGGCCATATACAAGGGCAGGCAGGCCATGATTAAGGTGAAGGGCGTTGAGGATAACTTCAGCGAGCTGTCGCACATCAACGACATTCTGTATGGCGACGGCGAGTTTTCGCTGCATGCCGCCAATCTCCAGTTTGGCGTTGTGGGCATCCGCCTTGCCGATAACCTTGGCATGACGGCCGACTGGGACGGACAGCTGAAGATATATGCTCCGAAGCGCGAGGGACAGCTCGACTTGATGAATCCTACCGAAGGATTTGTTGAAGATTCGGTGATTTCGCCCGGTGTGGTGTTTTCCGTTAAACAAGCGCGCTACGACCGCGACTACGTATTGACTTCGATAGCATTCGCACGCAATTTGTTCGGTCAGCAGGGCATGCTCTCACAGCTTGAGATCAGACTCAAGCCGGGCAGCGATCTTGATGCCGTAAAGGCTGAGATGCAGAAAATTGCGGGCAGCAAGTATCGCGTTCTCGACCGTATGGAGCAGCAGGCTGACACGTTCAAGATTATGAAGATAGAGAAGTTTATCGCCTATATCTTCCTTACGTTCATCCTTGCCGTGGCTTGCTTCAACATCATAGGCTCGCTGTCGATGCTGATTATCGACAAGAAGAACGACGTGGTTACGCTGCGCAACATGGGTGCGAGCGACAAGCAGATAGTAAGGATATTCTTGTTTGAAGGCCGCATGATATCGGCAATCGGAGCCATACTCGGCATATTAGTCGGTCTGTTGCTGTGCTGGCTTCAGCAGGTTTACGGACTTGTTTCGCTGGGACGCAGCAGCGGCTCATTCATTGTGGATGCCTATCCGGTGAGCGTTCATCCTGAAGACATCATCATAATATTCATCACGGTGCTTGCCGTTGGCTTTGCCTCAGTGTGGTATCCCGTAAGATATTTCGCCAAAAGACTCATTCAATAAAAGATTCTACACTAAGAAAAAATAAAAAAGGAAACATGAATGTTCTGGATTTTTATACCTACATTCATGTTTCCTTTTGTTTATTGTCAATTATAAAGGTCTACTGTTATTTTATTTTTCCTGCTGTAAAGCCGGCAGCAACATTCCTTATGCGCCTCCGCGCTCGGCCCAGTCGCTCCTGTCGAGGTTACGATAGCTTATGGCTTCAGCCAGATGCTGCGGCAACACACGCTCAGAAGCCTCAAGATCGGCTATGGTGCGCGCCACTTTCAGTATGCGGTTATAGGCACGTGCCGACAGGTTTAGCCTCTCCATGGCCATGCGCAGCATCTCTATGCCGTCTTCGCCGGGCTCGGCATACTGGTGTATCATGCGCTCGCTCATCTGCGCATTGCAGTGAACTCCCTTGCATTCCCTGAATCTTTCCTCCTGTATGTGGCGAGCCTTGATAACCCTTTCGCGTATTACGTCACTGCTCTCGCCCGGTGCTGCACGAGATATGTCCTTGAAGGGCACGGGCGTTATCTCTATCTGTATGTCGATGCGGTCGAGAAGCGGACCGCTGATTTTGTTCATATAGCGCTGTATCTGTCCCGGCGTGCACACACAATGGTGGGTAGGATCGTTGTAATATCCGCACGGACACGGGTTCATCGAGGCCACAAACATGAACGAGCAGGGATATTCTATGGTGTATTTTGCTCTCGAAATGGTTATCTTGCGGTCTTCCAACGGCTGGCGCAGCATCTCAAGAGTTGACTTGTTAAACTCCGGAAGTTCGTCGGCAAAGAGCACGCCGTTGTGTGCAAGCGATATTTCTCCGGGCTGCGGATTCATTCCTCCGCCGACGAGTGCCACCTGTGATATGGTGTGATGCGGCGAACGGAACGGCCGCTGTGATATCAGCGACATGTTTTTACCCAGCTTTCCGGCAACAGAATGCACCTGCGTAGTCTCAAGACTTTCGGCCAGTGAGAGCGGAGGCAATATCGACGGAAGGCGCTTGGCCATCATTGACTTGCCGCTTCCGGGCGGACCTATCATTATCATGTTGTGGCCTCCTGCAGCCGCAACTTCCATCGCGCGCTTAACGTTTTCCTGCCCTCTAACGTCTGCAAAATCAAGTTCGAAATGGCTCTGATGCTCGTAAAACTCACGCCGCGTGTCGACAACGGTAGGCTTATAGTCGCCCTCACCGTTCAGGAAGTTCACAACATCCATTATGCTCTCCATGCCGTAGACGTCAAGGTTATTCACCACGGCAGCCTCTCTTTCGTTCTGTTTGGGCACAATCAGTCCCTTAAACTTTTCCTTGCGTGCCCTGATAGATATCGGCAAGGCACCTTTCACGGGCTGTATCATGCCGTCGAGCCCAAGCTCACCTACTATCATATACTCTGACAGCATATCTGGCTTCACCTTTCCGATAGCAGCCAGAATGCCTATTGCCAGCGGCAGGTCGTAGCTGCTGCCTTCTTTACGGAGATCGGCGGGAGCCATATTCACGGTAATGTCGGCAACGGGAAACTTTATACCATTATTCTGAAGGGCTGCCACAATACGGTCGCGGCTCTCCTTCACAGCTGTATCCGCAAGGCCGGAGAGATGATAAAGCACACCTCGCGACACGCTAACCTCAACGGTAACGGTTGTTACGTCGAGGCCATTGACGGCCGCACAATAAGTTTTTACAAGCATATATCACCAATTATCCAATTAATCTTGTGTCAATTACAAATCGAGTTAGCTGCGAAAAACCGCGCTAACTCTACAAATGTATTCATATAGCAATAATGTCTGTCGCTCAGAAACAGACAAAAGTTCATGCTGAAACTCCAACTGCCGGCATCACCAATGTCACAATTTCGCACCTCACAACAGGGTGCAGACAATGGCAAACGGCAAAAGCACAGCGTTAATTAAGCAGCACCTTGAGCTTAGTTTCAAGCTCATTGATGTTCAGGCTGCGCTCTACAATTCGTCCTTGCGCATTATATACAATGTTGTCTGCCACGCGTCCAAGGCCGAAGGTCTCAAGAAGCGGACTCTCAAACATAAGCTGATCGCATATTACAGGCGATGCCGTAGAGTCACTGCGCACAGCAAAACTGCATGTACGCTTGCTTGCATCAAGGCTTATGCCCATCAGCGCAAGTTTATTTCCATACTCATTTTTCAGTCTAAGCAGCCTGTCGCGCATGTTTCGGCTTTCATAGCTCCACTCTGCCCATGTATAGACAACGGCAACTTTACCCTGAAGATATGAAGCGGAAATATTCTTTCCGTTGATATCCTGTGCAGAGAACGACGGTATTCTGGCTCCACCCGCATTGTTTTTCATCATCTTCACATAACGCACAATGCGTGCAACCTCACCGTTCTTCGGCTGTGCCTTGTAAACTATATCAGCCAAACTTGCAGCCTTGTCAAGGTTTACATCTGGAACGAGGATAAAGTATTTCTTAAGAACATACACACTGGCAGCCGTAGCCGGATTGTTTTTCACAAAATTCTCAGCATAAGACATCTCCTCAGGAGGCGACGCCTTTACGAGCTGCTGACGGAAAGCCGTCATAAGTTCATTCTCCTTTGTACCTTCAATCTCAATTTCCTTAAGGTGTGATGCGTCACCCTTTACGGAAACAGACTTGCCCGGCTCGGCAAAGACCGGCACTTCGGAGAAGTTTGGAAATACGATGACGAGCGTGCCGCTCTCCTTGCATTGCGTCTCAAAAGTGAAGCGTCCGCCCTCAACCTTTATCGTGTCAATGCCGTCGAACACACCGTCAGGACTGTAAACATAAAACTCACCTTGGTTAAGGTTGAGTAATCGGCCATCCAAGTTGAAATAGCCTCTGCGTGTTCCGCAGGCAACCAAAACCAAGGTGAGCGTAAGATATATCAATCGCTTCATGCGTCAGCGATGTTTACTTGCTTATTTTAGCCAGCTCAAGATCGTTGTTTGCGTATGTTGCAAGTGAAGGATCTTTCTGCAGAGCGCTCTTCAGATAAGAAGAAGCTGCGCTGTCGTTGCCCTGACGAGCATTCAGGATAGCCTGCAGATAGTCTGTCATAGCGTCCTTGTTCTTGATGCTGTTCAGAGTGTTAGCTGCACCGGCATAGTTTTTGTTAAGAATCTGAGCCAAAGCAGTTGTGTTGCAGTTGATACCGTTGAGGTTCTGCTCAGCTGTAGCATAGTCACCCTTAGCGAGGTTCAGAGTACCGAGAACCTTGTTGTAGTCACCAGCTCCGTTAGCCTTAGCGATATAGTTTTCAGCCTCGCTTACGTTGCCGTTCTTCAGTGCCATCAAGCCAAGGTTAGCGTTAGTCTCAGCAGCATTGCCGTTGATTGACTGAGCCTTAGCCAGATAGTTCTTAGCTTCAGCGTCGTTGCCCTTAGCGAACTCGATAGCAGCAACGTTGTTGTAAGCACGGTAATCGTTAGGATAAACCTCGATAGTCTTCTTGTAGATAGCCTCCTGAGCGTCTACGTTGTCCTCAAGAGTAGCTGAGTAAAGAAGTTCGTCAACGCTAAGCTTTGTAGCGTCAGCCTTATACTGCTCCTTAATCTGCTCGTCGCTGCGGCCGATTGTCTCATAGTTGATGATCAGACGAGAACGACGGAGTTCAGGAAGAATACCGTCAGCGAGCTCACGGAAACCTGCAGACATGTTGCGGATCTGCTGCTCACGCTCTTCAGGATCCTGATACATAGAAAGAACTCGGAGGATTACGTCCTTGTCCTGGATGTCAGAAGCCTGAACAAGCTGCTGGAAGCCTTCCCAGTCCTGTGCAGTATATTTACCGGTAACGTCAGACTGAACCTTAGCGCTCTTAAGCTGTTTCTTAGCGTAGTCTACAGAAACATCCTGACGTTTGCTAGCCAATTTGTCGTTGAAGTCGAATCCACCATCAGGAGAAGCGTAAGCCAAAACCTCTACGTTCTTGATGTTCAGACCTTCCTTATCAGCGTTGATCTTCTTAAGCAGCTCAACAAACTCCTTAACAGAGTTGTTCTTCAGCTCGCTCTTGCGCAGGTTAGCCTGGTTGATGAGGAACTTAATCTGAGCAGCCTGTCTCTGATCTCTAACACGCTGGAATGTGTCGGGAGCGATGCAAGCGCCGCTTCCGGCGAGAGTATTCTTATAAAGTTCAGATGTAGCGATAACACCTTCAGCAACCTTAACAGCAGGAATCTCTACCTTCTTCTTCTTTTTGCCAACATAAGCATCGAAAGTCATATAAAGGTCGCTCTTCTGCATTTCGGGAACATACTTGAAGTTAGACTTCATTGTATAGTTACCTCCAGCCTTGTAAGCAATTGTCTGGTCGTTGCCCTCAACCTTTTCGCCCTGGAACTTAGCAGCCTGACCCTGTGCAGCCTGTCCGTTGCCATAACGCAGTTCGGGGATAACTGTAACCATAGCCTTTTTCTTCATGTACTTCTCGGGGAATGTACCATTGATTGTTACAGCCACCTGTCCACCTCTAGACTCGAGCGGATTAGGTGTAACATTGAAATTGTCAGCAGACAACTCTCCAAGCTTAGAAGAGCAAGAAGACAGTGCAATCACTGATGCTGCCGATAAGAATAAGATAAGATTTTTTTTCATAATGAAAGGTTTTAGATATAAGTGCCGCGAGCGGGACTCGAACCCGCACAGCCATTACTGGCCAAGGGATTTTAAGTCCCTCGTGTCTACCAATTCCACCATTGCGGCTCCACTAGAGCGGAAAACGGGACTCGGACCCGCGACCCCGACCTTGGCAAGGTCGTGCTCTACCAACTGAGCTATTTCCGCATTAGAGCAGTGCAAAGATAAGTTTATTTCTCGAAAGAGCAAACTAATTTACACATTTTAATACTCTCACTGCCCATTAATGACCGAAAGCACGCCTGTCGGGCCCGTTGTACTGCATCTGTAGCGTATAAGTTTGTCTCCGGGATCGCCGCTGGATATGATTCCGCCGTTGTTCATGTCGTACACGCGCTTGCAGCTCTTGCATGTCGCCTTGCCGGTTGTGTCCATCGTAAGTCCGTAGCGCGGCAGGTTACTCTCCTTGTAGCAGTTTGGGCACTGATTGTCGTAGGCATAGAAGATGGCCGGCGAGTTTAGGTTGCCGTAGCCCACGATAATTCCGCTCTCGTTATATGCCCCGAGGATTAGCGTGCGCTGCTCGTCGACGGCATTGAATGCCACGCGCTCGGTCTGTCCGGGAGCGGTGTTTGTGTTGAACACGAAATATCTTCCGCTCACTGCCGCATGGCAGAACACGCCTGGCGAAAGCGAATTCATGGCCGTGCCGAGCATAGGACTGCGGTTGGCGCTGTTGTCGAATATGAAGTAGCAAGAGTCGCTGCTGAACTCAAACTCGGCATCGTCGCACGACACGAAGAGTGCCAGAAGGGATATTATATAATAGGTGTACTTTTTCATTTCAGTAAGTTTTTCTCAGCATTTTCCATTTTCTCGAAGTGGAAACCGTCGAGACACTGCTCCATGAGAGCCTGTATCTTGTCGTTGCAGAGGTTTCCGATAGAGCCTTCGTGGGTGTGGTGTATGTTCTTGTCGGGCACGAACTGACCTGCCTCGATGTCGAGTCCAACCTTCTTGTAGGCGTCTCTGAAGGGCATGCCGGCAGCCGCAAGGCGGTTTACTTCCTCAACGGAGAACATGAGGTCGTACATCTTGTTGTCGAGGATGTTGCGGTTTACCTCCATCTTGTTGATGATGTAGGCAGCCATCTGCAAGCAGTCCTTAAGCTCGTCGAAAGCAGGAAGGAACGACTCCTTGATAATCTGCAGGTCGCGGAAATAGCCGCACGGCAGGTTGTTCATTATCAGCACAATCTGCTGCGGCAGCGCCTGCAGCTTGTTGCATTTGGCGCGTATCAGCTCGAACACGTCGGGATTCTTCTTGTGGGGCATGATGCTGCTGCCTGTGGTACACTCCTTCGGGAGCTTGACGAACGAGAAGTTCTGGCTGTTGAACATGCAGGCGTCGAATGCCATCTTGGCCACAGTGCCGGCTATCGACGCCATGGCAAATGCCACGTTGCGCTCTGTCTTGCCGCGCCCCATCTGAGCGTACACCACGTTATAGTTCATCGTGTCGAAGCCCAGCAGCTCGGTTGTCATGGTGCGGTTGAGCGGGAACGACGAGCCGTAGCCGGCAGCGCTGCCCAGCGGATTACGGTTGGTCATGCGCCATGCAGCCTGCAGGAAGAGCATGTCGTCGGCAAGGCTCTCGGCATAGGCTCCGAACCAAAGGCCGAACGAGCTGGGCATGGCCACCTGAAGATGGGTGTAGCCGGGCATGAGCACGTCCTTAAACTGGTTACTCTTTTCTATCAGCTCATCGAAAAGCACCTTGACGAGCATTGCGATGTCTCTGATTTCATGACGGATGAAGAGTTTAAGGTCTACCAGCACCTGGTCGTTGCGCGAGCGTCCGCTGTGAATCTTCTTGCCCATGTCGCCAAGCTTGCGCGTAAGCATGAGCTCCACCTGCGAATGAACATCCTCTACGCCGTCCTCAATGACAAACTCGCCGCGCTCGCACACGGCATAGATGTTCTTCAGTTCGGCCAGAAGTGCCTTAAGCTCGTCGCTGCCAAGCAGTCCGATCGACTCGAGCATGGTGATGTGTGCCATTGAGCCCAGCACGTCATACTTGGCCAGATACATGTCCATCTCGCGGTCGCGCCCTACGGTGAACCGCTCTATCTCTTCGTTAATTCCGTAATTTTTCTCCCAAAGTTTATTTGACATCGCAATACTAATTTTATCATAATGCCCCACTGCGGCCGGCGTCTGCGCGCCCGGCCGTAATGGGGCTGCATTTATTATATAAGGTATAAGCCCTAAACGCCGCGGCCTACTCGTAAGGAATGGCTGCCAGCGCGTCGGCAATCTTGTCAACGCCGTCCTGCAGCTTGCTGCCTATCATGGGCTTCAGGAACATGGGTATGTCGGCCTTAACCGTAACCTTCATCTTGCTTGTGGTGTCGGTTACGGGCAAGAGCTGTATCCACATGGTGAAAGGCACGGGCGAGTTGGCCGTCTCGAACTTTATGCACTTGGGTTCTTCGCGCTCGATGATGTTGAGCGTTATGCTGCCCACGGGCGGCACGCTCACCGACACGCTGTCGCGACTGAACGTCAGGTCGTTGATCTTGTCGGCCGGTATGCGGTCTTTCACCTTCTCGATGTTCTCGAGATTGCTAAGCCGCTCATAAACATTCTGCTGCGGATATGGTATCTGCTTCACTCCGCTCTCATACTTGCTGCTCATGTCTCTATTTGTGTTATCCACACCGCCGCTGTCTGCGGCGTATGTGCTGTTAGTGTTATTTCTTCCAGTTAGCAGGATCCTTGCGCCACTCGTGCAGCAGCTCTACGTCGGCCTCAGAGATATATCCTGTCTCAACAGCCTCAGCCACTACGTGCTCATAGTCGGTAAGAGTTACCAGCTCTACGCCGGCATCCTCGAACGCCTTCTGTGCAACGGGGAATCCGTAAGTGTAAGATGCAACCATACCTACCACCTCAACGCCTGCCTGGCGCAGAGCCTCAACAGCCTTAAGGCTGCTTCCGCCTGTAGATATAAGGTCTTCAACGACAACCACCTTTGCGCCTTCGGGCAGCTCACCCTCAATGAGGTTGCCCATGCCGTGGTCTTTAGCCTTGCTGCGGACATAAACGAACGGCAGACCGAGAGCATCGGCCACGAGCGCTCCCTGAGCTATGGCTCCTGTGGCAACGCCGGCAACGGCATCAGCCTGCGGGAAATGCTCAAGCACTGCATGCACAAGCTCGAGCTTCACATAGCTGCGCAGGTCAGGATACGACAGGGCCTTGCGGTTATCGCAATAGAAGGGCGACTTCCATCCCGAAGCCCATGTGAACGGATTGTTTGGCTGAAGCTTTATAGCCTTTATCTTCAGCAGCTTTGATGCAAATGCTTTTTTCAGTGTGTCCATATTTGTATTGTTTTTATTGTTTTAAATTATGCCGGGCGGCGCGCCGGCCTTCATGCCTTGTTTGCCGTCGTGCCCGGCTCACCGCCTTTTCATCCTGCAAAGTTACGTTTTTTTGGGTGCAAAACCAAATTATCCGGCCTTTTTTGCCCTAAACGTGCGCATCACGACTATGTTACGCCCCAGACACCGCTGCGCATCCGGCATCGCCGGAAAGGTAATTCAGAGCATGGTTTCCATCGTCTTTCATAACCGTCTGATATTCAACGCATTGCAAAAGGCCATGTTTTAGGCTCTAAAAGGCCGTCTTTTGCAGGCTAAAAGGTGCCCTTTTGCAACGCGAAAGGATACCTTTTAGAATACGCCCGATATTCTGTCGTCTGACAGCGTGCCGCGGCATGGGTATGTCATACACGTAGTACACCCGGCACAGGGACATAGTACACCTCATACACCTTATTATATTGCATATCGCACTACCAGCCGGCATGCCTCAGCATGGCTATTGCGGCTTCATTAGCGGTATTTTTCTTAAATTCTGTTTATATCCCCGCAATATTCAGCCACAGATTGCAAACAGACGTTAAAAATTGCACCTTAATTGCATTTTCTTGTCCAAATGCTTGGAAGTTATGTTTTATTAGTCTACATTTGCAGTGTACTAATAAACTAGTACACTATAAGACATTAACAGACAAACAATTATTGACAATTAAAGACATTAACAATTATGAGTACTATTATCACAACAGCAACAATCATGGCGATGTATCTTAACGCCGCCGGAAGCGCAAACTCGCAATATGCATATAACGCAGACATTGAGAACGGACAGGTCAGCACAATGTATGTAATGAACAAGAGCGGCAAAAGCCTCAGCGGAAAGCTGAAATACAGCTACACTTACGACGCCGCAGGACGACTGACAGCCAAGACGGCAAGCCGCTACAACAGTCTGACGGGCAAGTATGTGCCTGCCTTCCGCCTCGACTTCAGCTACACGGCCGACGGATATGCCGTTGAAAGATGCACATGGAACAGTCGCAGCAAGAGCTTCAACCGCCCTGACAGCCGCACCGAATACCGCCATGAAATGAGTAATGTGATGGCCGTTACAAACTATGAATGGAGCGACGCCGAGGGCAAGATGCTCGCCGTGGACAACATGCTTGTGATGACACAGACCGACGGCTATCTGCTGGCAAGCCTGCTGTAAGAGGAGCGCGCAGCGGCAGCAATAATCACCACCACTGCCCCATCCTTCCCATTACTTCCATCTCTCCCATTAACAACAAACACCCCATAAAATAAAAAGAAACGATATGATAGAAATAAGCAACCTTAAATACAGATATGCAGGCGCAAAGCAATATGTGTTCAACAACTTCAGCCTGTCTCTCAGCGAGAACAACATCTACGGACTGCTCGGCAAGAACGGCATGGGCAAGTCTACCCTGCTCTACCTCATCAGCGGACTGCTGCGCAAGGAGCAAGGCACGATAACCATAGACGGCATCGAGACCGACCGCCACGACCCTGCCGTGCTGAGCGAGATATTCCTCGTGCCCGAGGAGTTTGAGCTGATGCCGATGAGCCTCGACGCCTATGTCAAGATGAACGAGCCGTTCTATCCGCGCTTCAGCCGCGAGGTGCTCAACAGCTGTCTGAGCGACTTTGAGCTTACGCCCGATATCAACCTCAAGGAACTTTCCATGGGACAGAAGAAGAAGGTGTACATGAGCTTCGCCCTGGCAGCCAACACCAAGCTGCTGCTGATGGACGAGCCTACCAACGGATTAGACATTCCGTCGAAGAGCCAGTTCCGCAAGGTGGTGGCAAACAACATGAGCGACGACCGCACCATGATAATATCAACCCATCAGGTGCACGACGTTGAGTCGCTGCTCGACCACATCATGATACTCGACCACTCTGAGCTGCTGCTCAACGAGTCGGTGGCCGACATCTGCAGCAAGTACAGCTTTGAGTTCCGCTCAATGGGCGAGCCGGCCGACGACGTAATATACGCCGAGCCGTCGCTGCAGGGCAACGCCGTGATAACACGCAGACGCGAGGACGAAGACGAAACTCAGCTCAACCTCGAACTGCTCTTCAACGCCGTAACAAAGAAGCTGCTGCCGGGCGAATAACAGCCTATGCAGCGCAAGACACACATAGAATATAAGACTAAAAACGATTCAAGATGAGCAACTTTAATACAAAACGATTCATACAGACGCTCAAATGGTCGGCCATGGCCACCAAGAAAGAGATTGCAACCATAGCCGGATGCATGTTTTTCCTATACATGGTGCCGTTCATAATGTCGGTTATAAGCACACAAGGCGAGCCCGACATCGTGGCAGACGCAAGCATAGAAAACGCCACCTTGGTATGCACGTTCTTCTTCGGGGTGTACACAATGATCAGCGGATGCTGGATTATGAACAACATGAAGACCAAGGAGCAGCGCATAACGTTCAAGATGCTGCCGGCATCCGACCTCGAGAAGTTTATCGTCCGCGTACTATACATCACGGTGGTATGGATGCTTATCGGCGTCGTAGCGTTCTGTCTGGCCGACTTCTGCCGCATGCTGATTTGCTTCATATCAGGCTCTCACGGAACCTACAGCACCATACCCGACGTGCTCAACATGTGGTTTGGCCCGGCAGACACACACTCAATGCGCATGACAGCCTGGGGGCTGGACTTTATAGCAGGCGTTATGGCCGTCAATGCATGGGCATTTTGGGCTCACTCGTTCTACGTTCTGGGCGGAGCCTTCTTCCGTCGCCGCCAGTTTATACTTACCTCATGCGCTCACTTCGCGCTCGGCATACTGTCGCTGATAATAATATCCTATATTCCTTTGTCAGCCAAGGAAGGTTTGAAGTTCGTGAACACCATTGCTTATGTTTATACGGCCGTCGCCATAATGGTCGGTCTGCTAAACTGGTGGCTGACCTACAGGCTGTTCAAGCGCTCGCAAGTTATCAACAATAAATGGATCAATCTATGAGCAATTTCAACTATAGCCGTTTCGGCATCACATTCAGATGGATTGAGCGATACTCACGCAATACAATGATAAGAGTATTGTTCCTCGCTCTCGCAGTATATCTGTTTATTCTTCTGATGAACACCGTCACTGCAAGCTACAAAGGCATTCCGGCCGACATGCAGCAGCTTACGCTGATAAGGGCGATAAGAAGCTGCGGCATGGCCTACTTCTTCTGGGTTATCATCAGCGGAACATGGTTTTGTCAGAACATCAAGACCAAGCAGCAGCGCATAACGGTAAAGATGCTGCCGGCAACAGCCCTTGAGAAGTTTCTCTCTCACATGGCATGGCTCGCCATACAGCTTATAGGCATGGCCCTGATGTTCTGCCTTGCCGACGTGATACGCGTGGCGCTGTTCGCCGCATTGGGACTCGACTGGATACAATGGGGCATCCCTGTGTTCTTCAACATAAGCCGCGTGGCCGGCGACATGTACATCCTTGGCGTCAAGTCGGCAGCCGTCTATGCGGCATGTGCGGCATGGCTGCTTTGGGCACAGTCGCTCTATGTTCTCGGAAGCATATTGCTAAACCGCTACAATAGCGTCATCGTCTCAGCCATACACGTCATACTCATCGTTGCACTGGTATGGATTGTATCCAAATCCAGCAGCGGTACGGCAACAGCAGATATTACAATGACGGCAGAAACCGCGGCATATACAGCAATGACGGCATTCGCCCTATTGGGCATATTCAACTGGGTTATGGCCTACAGGCTATACAGCCGCATGCAGGTGATAAACAACAAACTGATTAATTTATGAAGTTCAACAACGACAAAGCCATATACGTACAGATAGCAGACCGCCTTTGCGACGAGATTCTGACCGGTAAGTATAACGACGACGAGCGCATTCCGAGCGTACGCGAATATGCCGTGCTGCTCGAGGTGAACACTAACACCGCCGTAAAGTCGTATGATCTTCTGGCATCCGCCGGCATAATATACAACAGGCGAGGACTGGGCTACTTTGTAACGAAGGGAGCCAAGGACATGATTCTGCAGGAAAGGCGCGAACAGTTTATGGAAGAAAAGCTGCCCGAACTGTTCCGCAACATGGAGATGCTCGGCATAACAATAGCCGACATAAGCGAAGCCTGGGACAAAAGAGGCTGACAAACATCATGCGTGCCACGGCAAGCGGCAGGCGCACTGGCCGCCGGGAACGGGCATACCGCCACTCTCTCTAACCATCGAAAAACCACAATTGACGGTATCGCCGACACCTGCACACGTTTGCCGGGGCATCGCATGAAAAAAAACATTGCTCATGATGCAACCTGAAACCAGGTTATTACGTCTAATGATATAAAAGGAAAATACAATGATACATCTGAAGGACATCAACAAGACCTACAATAACGGACAGCCGCTGCACGTGCTCAAGGGCATCAACCTAGACATAGAGCAGGGCGAGTTTGTGTCTATCATGGGGGCGTCGGGCTCGGGCAAGTCCACGCTGCTCAACATTCTGGGCATTCTCGACAACTACGACTCGGGCGAATACACCCTGGCAGGCACGCTGATAAAGGATCTGTCGGAGACGCGCGCCGCCGAATACCGCAACCGCATGATAGGCTTCATCTTCCAGTCGTTCAACCTCATTGCCTTCAAGACTGCCGTTGAGAACGTCGAGCTGCCGCTGTTTTATCAGGGCGTCGGCCGCAGGCAGCGCCACCGCATGGCGATGGAGTATCTCGAAAGGCTCGGGCTGGAGCAGTGGGCAAACCACTATCCCAACGAGATGTCGGGCGGACAGAAGCAGCGCGTGGCCATAGCAAGGGCACTGATAACCAAGCCGCAGATTATTCTTGCCGACGAACCTACCGGTGCGCTTGACTCAAAGACCAGCGTGGAGGTGATGAAGCTGCTGAAGAAGCTCAACGAGGACGACGGCATGACCATTGTTGTGGTTACTCACGAGAGCGGCGTTGCCAACGAGACCAACAAGATTGTGCATATAAAAGACGGTCTGATAGGCAACATAGAGACCAACTTCGACCATCACGCTTCGCCGTTCGGCATCGACGGAATGATGAAGTAACACGGCGCAATGCGCTTGAAATGGCGGTCTGACGGCTGCCTGAACAATTAATGAAAAACATTCAATGACAATAACATGAGAGACGTTTTAGCTGAGATATGGAGCACCGTAAGGCGCAACAAGCTGCGCACCGCGCTTACAGGCTTTGCCGTGGCGTGGGGCATCTTCATGATTATCTTCCTGCTCGGAGCCGGCAACGGGCTCATCAACGCCCAGAAAATACAGAGCGACAGGTTTCTCGACAACTCGATGATGGTGGGCGCGGGATATACGTCGAAGGCTTACGACGGTCTGAAAGAAGGCCGGCGCATAACCCTCAACGACAAAGACAAGGCCCTGACCGACCAAAGCTACAAGCAATATGTGGAGGACACCGGAGCCGAACTGCAGCAAAGCGGCATAACGCTTACAAAGGACGCCAACTACGTGAGCGTCACTCTGTCGGGCGTTTATCCCAACGAGGTGAAGATAAACAAGAAGGAGATGCTCTACGGCAGGTTTATCAACCAGATCGACATAGAGCAGTCGCGCAAGTCGCTCGTGCTGAGTGAGGACGACGCAAAGGAGCTTTTGCCCGGCGACGTGAGCAATCTCGTCGGCCAGTATGTCAACGTCGGCGACATGGCTTTCCGCGTGGTGGGCATCTACGAGGCCGACAAGAGCGGCATGAACAGAGGAGCGTTCATCCCGTTCACCACATTCCGCACCATATACAACAAAGGCGACGAGGTTGGCAACATCGTTTTCTCCTTCCACGGACTTGAGACAGAGAAGGACAACGAGGAGTTTGAGACACAATACAGGGCACGCATCAACGGCAATCACCGCGCCGCTCCCGACGACGAAGGTGCCGTGTGGATATGGAACCGCTTCACACAGAACATGCAGATGAACAAGGGCATTGGCATAATACAGACCGCCCTGTGGATAATAGGTCTGTTCACGCTGCTCAGCGGCATCGTAGGCGTGAGCAACATCATGCTGATAACCGTCAAGGAGCGCACCCGCGAGTTCGGCATACGCAAGGCCATCGGAGCCAAGCCGCTGTCGATATTGCGCCTGATTATCACCGAGAGCATCATCATCACCACCTTCTTCGGCTACATTGGCATGGTGCTGGGCGTGGCTGCCAACGCATATATGGACGCTACGATAGGCCGGATGAAGGTAGACAGCGGACTGTTTGAAGCCACGATGTTCTACAATCCCACTGTCGGCATCGGCACATGCATATCGGCTACGGTAGTGATGATCGTTGCCGGAACGCTTGCCGGACTGATTCCTGCACGCAAAGCTGCCAAGATAAGACCTATCGAAGCACTGAGAGCGGAATAAGTTTTTTAATTCATAATTCACAATTCATAATGCATAATAGGGATGAGGGCAATTCATAATTAATAATTCACAATTCATAATTGTGGATGAACGAAAGCCGCAAAAGCATGTTTTCTTAATTCTTAATTCATAATTCTTAATTAGAAAAGATGAGATTTGACATAGACCGTTACCGCGAGATTCTCGACACGCTTACGAGAAACAAGAGTCGCAGCTTCCTTACCGGATTCGGCGTGTTCTGGGGCGTGTTCATGCTTGTGTCGCTTCTCGGAGGAGGACAAGGACTGAAAGAGTTGCTGCAGAAAAACTTTGAAGGCTTTGCCACCAACTCGGCGATAATATGGGCACAGCCCACCACCAAGCCTTATGCCGGATTCCGCAAAGGGCGCCAGTGGAGCATGGTTTACAAAGATGTGGAGCGCCTCAAGCAGCAGGTGCCCGAGCTCGAAGTTGTCTCGCCGGTGCTGTCCCACTGGGGAGGCAGCGCCACCTTCAGCGACAAGAAGTCGTCGTGCTCAATGAAAGGCCTGCTGCCGAACTATCAGGAGGTGGAAGCGCCCAAGATGTACTACGGCCGCTACCTAAACGACATGGACATTAAGCAGAACCGCAAGGTGTGCGTTATAGGCAAGAAGGTTTATAAAGACCTGTTTCCGGGCGGCGGCGATCCGTGCGGAAAGATGATATGCGTAGACAAGATCTATTATGACGTGGTAGGCGTCGACTACAGTTCGGGCAACATGAACATCAACGGACGCACAGAGGAGTCAGTAGTGGTGCCGCTGACATTGATGCAGAAGGCCTACAACCTCGGCGACAGCGTCCACATGATATGCGTAACGGCAAAGCCGGGCATAACCATGAACAGCATATCCGACAAGATGAGAAGCGTGGTGGCACACGCCCACCAGATTGACCCTGCCGACGAAAAAGGCATCATGGTGTTCAACACCGAGGTGCTCTTCGGCATGCTCGACAATCTTTTCAACGGCGTAAACTTCCTCATCCTGCTCGTCGGCATAGGCACACTGCTCGCCGGAGCCATCGGCGTGAGCAACATCATGATGGTTACGGTGCGCGAGCGCACAACAGAGATAGGCATACGGCGAGCCATAGGAGCCACGCCGCGCAACATTCTCGGACAGATAATAACCGAGAGCGTCATACTTACGGCCGTGGCGGGCATGAGCGGCATACTGTTCTCCGTGATAATACTCGAAATGCTTGAACTCGGCAACACGTCCGACGGCATCGTGACAGCCCACTTCCAGGTGAAGTTCTGGACTGCCATTGGCGCCATCGTCCTGCTCAGCATTCTCGGCGTGCTGGCCGGCCTTGCTCCGGCTGCAAGGGCAATGAGCATAAAGCCGGTGGACGCCATGAGAGACGAATAGGCACACACGGCCATGATGACAACAGCCCGTATTGCAAAAAGATAAATCACTGATAAAAAAGAAACAAATAATTTAAAACCATACTGAACATGAAGAAGTATTTTAAGTTCATTGTCGCAGCACTTATCGTTCTGATATTCATCGGAACATTCGTGTTCCTTTACCAAAAGTCGCAGCCCAAGCCGCTGACTTATGGAGAGTTTACTCCAAAGTTTACTGACATCTACAAGACCACGGTCATAACTGGCACGATAGAGCCACGCGACGAGGTGGAGGTGAAGCCGCAGATAAGCGGTATCATCACCGAGATTTACAAGGAGGCCGGCGACATGGTCAAGGCCGGTGAGGTGATAGCCAAGGTGAAGGTCATTCCCGACATGAGCCAGCTAAGCTCTGCCGAAAGCCGCGTACGCCTTGCCGACATCAACCTTAAGCAGGCTGAAATAGACTTCCAGCGCGAGAAGGGACTCTACGACAAGCAGCTCGTGAGCGCCGACGAATACGACAAAGTGCGCCAGACGCTCAATCAGGCTAAAGAGGAAAAGGCAGCTGCCATTGACGCCCTCGAGGTGGTACGCGACGGTGTGTCGCGCAGCAATGCCAGTGCAAGCAGCACGCTCATACGCTCAACCATCAGCGGACTTATACTCGACATTCCTGTAAAGGTGGGCAACTCGGTAATCCTGAGCAACACTTTCAACGACGGAACCACCATTGCATCGGTTGCCGACATGGGCGACCTTATATTTAAGGGCAACATCGACGAGACCGAAGTGGGACAACTCGTAACCGGCATGGAAATGAAGATTACCATTGGCGCACTGCAGAACCTGAAGTTCAACGCACAGCTCGAATACATTTCGCCGAAGGCAACAGAGAACAACGGAGCCAACCAGTTTGAGATAAAGGCCGCCGTAAGCGTGCCTGAAGGCAACAAGATACGTTCGGGCTACAGCGCCAACGCCGAGATAGTGCTGGCAAGTGCGAAGAACGTGCTGACCGTGCCCGAAAGCGCCATAGAGTTCAGTGGCTCAGACACCTTTGTCTACATCGTAAAGGGCAGCGGCGAGGACAAGACCTACGAGCGCAGGAAGGTTACCACCGGACTGAGCGACGGCGTGAACATACAGATAAAGAGCGGCCTGTCGGCCAAAGACCGTGTGCGCGGACCTAAGAAGGTTACCGATGACGGTGCAGACGAATAAAACTAACCAAAAAGCTCATTTTACATGAAAACCATAATAACCTCAATAGCTCTCATGGCAGCAACCGCCGCCGGAGCGCAGACTGAGCAGGCTGCACAGGGATGGTCGCTGCGCCAGTGCATCAGCTATGCCCTTGAGCACAACATCACCGTGAAGCAGCAGGACGTTACCAAGCAGCAGCGCGAGATAGACCTCAACACGGCAAAGAACAGCCGTCTGCCCGACCTCAACGGCTCGGCATCACAAAACTGGTCGTTCGGACGCGGTCTGACATCAGAGAACACCTACTCTGACACCAACACCAGCAGCACGTCTTTCTCGCTGGGCACAAGCGTGCCGCTGTTCAGCGGACTGAAGATTCCGCGCACCATAGAGCTCAACAAGCTCAACCTTGAAGCAGCCACGGCCGACATGGAAAAGGCGCGCAACGACATCAGCGTGCAGGTGGCACAGGCATACGTGCAGATTCTCTATGACCTGGAGATGCGCGACGTGGCACAGCGCCAGATTTCAATAGACTCAATGCAAGTAGTAAGGCTCAAGGAGATGTACCGCAACGGCAAGGCAAGCGGCGTTGACGTGGCACAACAGGAAGCCACACTGGCCCAAAGCCGACTGACATACACACAGGCCGACAACGACTACCGGCTGGCACTGCTCGCCCTGACACAACTGCTGGAACTGCCCTCGCCCGAGGGTTTCGCCATAATTCGTCCCGATGCCGGCGGCATTGATCCGTCGGCCGGGGCAGTTCCCCCGTCGCCCGACGAGATTTATCAGGAGGCCATCACCTTCAAGCCCGAAATAAAGGCTGAACTCTACAGGCTGAAAAGCACCGAGATGAACATCAAGATAGCCCAAAGCGCCCTGCTGCCCACGCTGTCGCTTAACGCCGGCATAGGTTCAAACTATTACAAGACAAGCGGATTCAAAGCCGAAAGCTTCGGCAGACAGATGCGCAACAACTTCAGCCAATATATAGGTCTGAGCCTCAACGTACCGATATTCAACCGCTTCGCCACACGCAACAGCATACGCTCGGCAAAGCTTGAACGCGAAACTCAGCAGCTTCAGCTCGACAACGTAAGGAAAAACCTGTATAAGGAGATACAGCAGGCCTACTATAACACCATTGCCGCACGCGCCAAATACGAAAGCAGCATGGAGGCCAGCCGCAGCAACAAGGCAGCCTTCGACCTCATGTCGGCAAAATATGAATACGGCAAGGCCAACATCACAGAGTTTAACGAGGCAAAGAACAACTGGCTGAAGGCCGAAAGCGACCTTGTGATAGCCAAATACGAATATGTCTACGACACAAGCCTCATCGACTTCTACCGCGGCAAGGAGCTCGACTTCTGAAATTAATTCCTAATATACCGTTATGGCCAAGCAGTAATCAGACAAAGACGGTCTGCACTGCACGCCCAAAACATCAATACCTCTGCAAAAGTTAAGGCAATACTGCCGGCAGAACCTTTGCAGAGGTATTTTTTATCCCATTAATGACGCCAAACAGTGCGAATACAAAAAAGTGCCATATCAAACTTTCATCCGAAAGTATTGATATGGCACTCAAATTATTTTAATCAGTCATTCAGGAATAAGCCGTCATCCTAAACGACAATAATGCAAGAGTCGTCTTATTATTTTACAACCTTAACAGCCTTGCTTGTTCCGTCAGCATACTTCATAACCATGATGCCTGCACCCTTCTGGATGTTGCTTATGCGGCGGCCAGAGAGGTCGAAATATTCTGTAGAAACAACGTCCTTGTTCACACCGTCATTAACAACGTTTTCAACGCCTGCTGTACCAGCCTTTGCAATCTTGCTGTTCTTGTGGCTAGTTGAGAAACCAATACCCTGCTGAGAAGCAAAAGCGTCAATCAGATCATAATTGCTGTCCTGAACATATGAATCGCTTGCAGCGTCATATGTAAAGTCGATATTGCCATCATAAAGCTGATTGCCAGACAATTTAGCCAATATTATGTCGTCTGCAAGTGTCTGGAACAGAGGGAATGTGAGTGCAGACTCGGTGTAAACAGCACAAGTCCATGCTGTAGAATAGTCAGCGAGAATGTTACCCTGATTATCTTCCATCTTTTCTGTGAAAAGACCGTTTACATAGCATACTTCCTGATTACCCAAGTTAAGGTTAATCATAGATACAGTGCCTTCATGATTCTTTCCGTCATAATCTGTATATGAATAATTATGAGTAGTAGGTGCCGGGAAATACTCTGCAGGAATATAATTTAAGCTACCAGCGATTGTATAGTATCCATTATAAGTGTCGTCAGTAATTGCCAGATAGCTGTCCTGATAATCCTTAGCATAAATCTGTCCTGTTGCTTTATCATAAGTGAGCACTAACGGATTCTCCTTATCAAAAGTAACATTGCCAGACTGATCAACATGTGCTCTGCACAAGAAGACTTCAGAACCCTGAATTGAGCCTATTTTCTGGCAGTTGTCAATGGTTATCTCTGTGCCGGCAGCATTGAGTGTTCCTGTTATCTTTGCATCAGGAAAAATGCTGGCGTATAACATATTGGAGAAAGTAACCTTGCCGTCATTTCCAAACTCAACATCGGCAGCCACATGGAATCTTGTTGAAAATCCTATATTATAGGCACAATCAACATAATCAAGATAATAGTTTGACGCATTCTTTTCAGCTGCATTGGCTTTTGCCTTTGCCATACCTGTAGAAATTCTTGTGGTCTGTGCCTTTGTTACAGTCCTCTCAGTCAAAGGATTAACGTCTACTTTTGTCATCTTTTTCAAAGGTGACTGTGCAAACATACTCACTGAAACGAACATTGCTGCTACGAGTAAAAATTTTTTCATAATAATTAATGATTTAAGTTAATAAATAAGAGCTTTTTTAAAAGTGCTGCCAAATATAATAATTATTTGCCAAAGAACAACAAGCTTATATAGTTTTAATTATTTTTTATACTTATTCGACCAGTTTTTTATACAAATTTATCAGTACGGCATTGAAGTTTATACAAAACCAGACTTCATCGTAAACATACAGAATCAGCCTAAAATATCATTATTTTGGATAAAATAACAGGAAAGATATAATAAAC
>NZ_LFQU01000029.1 GCF_001275135.1 Xylanibacter rarus
AGTTTGTGGCCGGATAATATTGGCACTGAAAATTTTTCCGGGTCACACTTTTAAAGTTATATTGGTTGCCGGCAGTAAAAAATCCGTTGCTCTGAAATTACCATTAAATATTTACAGTCTCAGTTTCTGTTCAGACTCGCAGGAGATATGAATGTCTAAGCAAAATTTATTGCTGCTTGCTGAAAATATCTATTTTATGTTTCCGGTGTCAGTTCTTCACTTTTTTGTTTCTCGGCAACATTGGCATGGTATGCTCGCTTTGACTTCCATGCTTAATGGGGTTAATTAGTGTAAATATCAAGCTGTAGCGAGGTGTTCTATTTGTCTTGTGTTTATTGATATTTTACGGCTGGCATGTATAAATGATATAAAATAGCCTCTATTTATAATAATGTGTAATTATTTGTTTTGAATTTTATTAATTAACTTTTATAAGCATGTCATAAATTTAAGTTTTTTAGACATATTTTTATGTAGTCCTATGCAAGGCTTTGCTATTTTTGCAACAAGCTTTAAATCTATATGAAAAATCCGTTTTAACGGATAAACTGCTTGAATAATCTTTATTATAAATAAATTATTAACCTTAAGAAACAATAACTGCAATGAAAAAAACAATTCAAAAAGATGCTTTTTTCAAAAGGCATGAATGGTGGCGTAGCAGTAACCGCATGCTGCTGGTCTCTGGGTTGTCTGTTCTTATGCTTAGTGGAGCCGTTGTATCTCCGCCTATGGCAAATGCCGGTAATTCTGTCATTGAGCAGACCAAAAACTCGGTTAACAAGAAAAAAATTAGCGGAACAGTGATTGATGAGATGGGCATGCCGATGATCGGAGTGACGGTTCGTGTGCAAGGCACGTCGTCAGGTTATGCTACTGATCTTGAAGGCCGCTTTACACTTGACGTGCCGGAGAATGCCACTCTCGTTTTCTCTTATATAGGTTATGAAGACTACATGTTGAAGGTTGATTCGCGCAATGCCTACACCGTGAAGATGCAGACCGAGAACGAGGCACTCGATGAAGTGGTGGTGATAGGTTACCAGACCATCAAGCGCAGAGACCTCACAGGTTCTGTAGCTTCTGTAACAGGCGACGCCATCGCTTCTATGCCGGTTTCTAACATTGCACAGGCCATGCAGGGCAAACTGCCGGGCGTAAATATTACTTCACAGGACGGACGTCCTGATGCTTCGGTGTCTATTCGTGTGCGTGGTGGCGGTTCTATATCTCAAAGCAACGATCCGCTTATTCTTGTAGACGGTATTACTGTAAAGTCGCTCGACGACATTCCGTCAGATCAGGTTGAGAGCATTGACGTGTTGAAGGATGCCTCTTCTACCGCCATCTATGGTGCGCGCGGAGCTAACGGCGTTATCCTTGTGACCACAAAAGGTGCAAAGGAGGGTAAGGTGTCTGTGTCTTACAACGGATATGTAAAGTTTAATACTCCTACAAAATATCTTGAAACGCTTAATCCTTACGACTATCTGTCGTTCGTATGGGCAAATGCTGCCGCAAGCGGTGATGCCTACAGAGTTCCGTTCGAGAAACTTTATGGCATAGGCGAATATGCCGGAAACAATGCCGGAGGAATAGAGAGCTATCGCAATGTCTCTCATTATGACATACAGAAAGACGTATATAACAGCTCGTTCTCTCACAACCATGACCTTACGCTGACTGGAGGAACAGACAAAACCAAGGTGCTGTTCTCTGCAAGCTATATGGATGAGGAAGGAATGAAGATAAACTCTTTCGCACGCCGTGCAAGTTTCTCATTTAAGGTAAATCAGAAACTTGGTAAGAACGTAGACATCAATCTCGATGCAAGATACTCGGATAAGCGTACCATGGGAGACGAGAAGACCACTAACGGTTCTGGCTCGCTTCTGTCATCATCTTACCGCTTCCGTCCTATCGCCACAGGCAATATCCTTGGTGACCTGAACGCCTTGCGCGAGGGCAACATGGAGATGTATGGCCGAAACTCACAGTGGGATACTTACAGCCCTGTTGCACGCATCGGCGACTATGAGCCTCTGTATATAAAGCAGCGTCTTCGCGGAACATTGTCTCTTAACTGGCGTATCATAGAAGGTCTTACTTATCACACAGACCTTTCTTATAATAAGAAATGGGAAGAAGACAAAATATGGGGTGGTGCAATATTCAACAACTACCTGAACGATGCTACCGGCGAGAAACTTTATGCCGGTAATGTGGAATGGAGAAAAGGCAGCAGCTGGGGACTCCGTTGGACAAACACTATGAGCTACGATTTCAAGTTCTTGCCGCAGGAACATAAACTTAACATCCTGCTCGGTCATGAGGTTACTGATTCAGGAGGCGATGAAATAGAAATCGACGCAAGTCACTTCCCGTCAAACTTCAGCAAGGACAATGCTTTTGCCATGATAAACCAATATGACAAGGCTGCCGGAACAAGCAAGTTCTTCTCAAGTGTAGAAGTGCCTGAGCGCATACTGTCTTTCTTCGGCCGTGCAAACTATACGCTTTTGGACCGTTATCTGTTCACGCTGACATTCCGTGCCGACGGCTCTTCTAAGTTCTCTCCCGATCACCGTTGGGGCTACTTCCCGGCAGCAGCTATCGGCTGGCGTCTGTCAGAAGAGCCTTTCATGAGAGGCACACGCGAGTGGCTCGACAATCTTAAGCTGCGTTTCTCTTACGGTAGTGTTGGTAACGACGGCATCAACTCTGATTTGTGGCTGCAGACATGGACTTCAGAAACCGACCTGAGATGGCAGTATAATCTTGGAAAGAAATATTTCTCTTCTTATGACCTGTCGTCTACTGAGATGGCCAACAAAGACCTGAAGTGGGAAACAACGATAACACGCAACATCGGTATCGACTTCGGTTTCTTCAACAGCCGTCTGTGGGGTTCTCTCGATCTGTACTGGAATACGACAAAAGACCTCCTTATGCTGACATCACTGCCGGGAATAACAGGATTTACGGCTACATACGACAACATCGGTCAGACCAGCAACAAGGGTATAGAATTGTCTCTCTCAGGAGTTGTCTATAAGGATAAAGACTGGAACATCACTGCTGGTATGAACATCAACTTCAACAAGGGCAATGTCGACAAACTTGCTGAGAACGTAACAGGACTTTACAGTTCGCAGTGGTGCGGAAGCAGCACATTCCCTGGCAACGATTATATCCTGCAGGAAGGCAGTCCGGTTGGTCTTGTCAGAGGATACATCTATGAAGGCTTCTACACACCCGAAGACTTCAACTATGTCAACGGTCAGTATGTTCTTAAAGAGGGTGTTGCCGACCTCGGCTCGTTTATCAACCCTGTACACGGCATCGACCGTCCGGCAGGACAGAACGCTTATCCAGGTCTGCCTAAATACCGCGACATAGACAACAGCGGCGTTATTGATGAGGCCGACGTTGTTGTAATCGGCGACATGAATCCTGTTCATACTGGTGGTTTCAACATCAACGCCACATATAAGAATTTCGACTTTGGAATGTACTTCAACTGGAGTTACGGAAACGACATATACAATGTAAACAAAGTGGCTTCAATGTACTGTGCAAAAGAAGGCGGTGCTTATGAGAACAAGCTCTCGTTCGTAAACGGATGCTATAAAATATATGATATTGTAGACGGACAGCTGGTACATCTTACAACTCCCGAGCAGCTTAATGCTGCCAACGCAAACTCAACGTTGCCTCTGTGCTACAGCGAAAACGGAACTACATCAACGCTTGCTATCGAAGACGGTTCTTATCTGCGCCTCAACACTCTGACCTTAGGCTATTCTCTTCCGCAGAATCTGTTGCGCAAGGTTGGCATCAGCAAGCTCCGCTTCTATGGAACAGTATATAACCTGTTCACCCTCACCGGCTATTCAGGTCTTGACCCGGAGGTGAGCGCAGACACAGCTCATAATAACGCAAAATATCCTACTACGGGACTTGACTGGGGAACATATCCTCGTGCACGCTCGTTTGTAGTTGGTTTAAATCTTACATTCTGATAAAATAAAAACAATAATCATGAAAAAAACTAGCTATATATATATCAGCTTTGGCGCTGAGCCTTTCGTTTGTGCAGTGCAGTGATTATCTTGACACTTCATCGCCAGAGAATGCTGACGGCGGATTTGTGACATCTTCTACAACGGAGACATTTAAGGTATTGTCGTGGTGCTATGCCGAATATCGCCAGAACTGTATTATGGGAGCTTATCGCTGGAACGACCCGATAGGTTCTGACTCTGAGACATATCCCGAGAGCGGATCTCTCAACAACTCTAACGCAAGGCTTCAGCCGGAGCAGTTGAGCATCGGTGCCGGCAACAGCGGATTTAACGGTCTGTACACAATCATTGCCCGCACTTCAGAACTGCTCTCTCTTCTCGACACAAAGCAGGCATTTATAGATGCACGTGAGAAGGGGCAGGTAAACGACTGGACACATCTCTACGGTGAAGCTCTTACGATGAAGGCATTCTGCTATTTTGAACTTGTAAAGCATTATGGAGATGTGCCTTACGGATATGAGAATACAGCCGCCACTGATTATGAGCTTAATTCCCGTTTTGATATTTACGATAACGTGATAAGCATGCTAAAGGAAGCAGCTCCGCTGATGTATAAGCTGGGTGAAGGCAGCATAACAGCAGAGCGCTTCTCTCGCGGATTTGCTGAGGCTCTTTGCGGTATGGCAGCCCTTTATTCTGCAGGTTGGCAGACCGTGCGCACGGATGTTCCCGGACTCTATGGCGATGTTCAGCTCGAAACCAAGGGCAAGGAGGAGTATAAGAGTATTTATGCACGCCGCACCGATTATCTCGACTATTACAAAATTGCCGAGTATTATCTTGATGAAGCTGTAAAGAACCGTGGAACGGCAACTCTTGTAACTGTTGACGACCGCGGATATGCCAACAATCCGTTCCAGCGTCATTTCCAGTATGCTCACGACCTGCAGATAAGTCCTGAATCAATATTTGAGGTAGGCAACATTCAAGGCGGACAGAGCGGCCAGACCACTTCGAGCGAATATCCTTATGCTTTCGGCCGTCCGTCTAACGGCGGTTCTAACCAGGCAGCTCCGTGTAAGTCGTTTGCAGCTCTGCGAGTTATCCCAACATTCTATTACGGTGAGTTTGAAGAAGGCGACAAGCGCCGTGACGCAAGCGTTACTGTTACCGGCAGCAATGGCGACGGCAACGAGGCCATGTTGCGCTTCACTCCAGGAAACAAGCTCGACGGCGGTATCGCCATCAACAAGTGGGACGAAAACAGAATGAATCCTCCGTACACCACATCACAGCGTATGTCGGGCATCAACTGGCCTGTGCTCCGCTTGGCCGACCTGCTGCTTATGCAGGCTGAGGTTAAGGCAGAACTTGGCAAGGACGGTGAGGCCCTGGCTATTGTCAACGACATACGCCGCCGTGCGTTCGGCGACGACAGTCATGCCATATCTGCTTCGGGCGAGGCTCTCAAAGAGGCCATCATGCAGGAGCGCAAGCTCGAGCTGCTCGGCGAAGGCACACGCCGCTGGGACCTTATACGCTCAGGAAAATTTGTCGAGAGAGCTCTTGCCGTGCGTGCCGAAATGACTGAAATGGTGAACGACCTTCAGACAAAGGGATATCATGAGTTCAGCAACGGCAACGTTATATCAAACTATATTTGGGTGAAGAAGGTGCATCTGGATTCGCCTCTGACATACGATGCCGACAAGTCAAATCCTGCTTTGTATCCCGGATGGCGCGGACAGTTTGATTACAGAACAACCGACGTGGCCGACAAGGTGGTCGGCACAGACAACAACCTTGCTATAAAGGGACTCTTCGAATACATCGATCCGAACGGCGCTGAAGCCAAGGCACTCGAGGCCGACGGATATACGAAGACCGACTGGGGAGCAACAATTGTGAAGTATGCTGATCATTATTGCAACAGCAACCTTCTGCCCGGAGTGGCTGCCGGGAACGTTCCTCCACGTTACTATTGGCCTATGCCTTTCGAGGTGCTCAGCAAGTCGAAGGGTAAGATAACCAACGGTTATGGTCTTGCTCAGGAATAATATGAATAGTTGATGTGTTTTGTGGGCCGGCGGAGAGATTATGTCTGCCGGCCCTTTTCTTGGCAGACAACCGGTTTAAGCCAGGTATTTACGATCTTGGCTTTGCAAGGTTTATTTCTGATGAACTGTCAGGACATTTAAAATGCAATAGAATGATTATGAAAAAGAATATGATGGCTTGTGTGCTGCTTGCTCTTGCCGGCGTGCTTATGCCTGTCGGCAGCAGTGCGTCAGACGGCTTTGCCGACGAGAGCCGTAACACGGTAAGGATACTTGAGGGCGACAACTCTGACCCTTCGATTGTGAGACACGGCGATGCCTATTATCTCGTTCACTCCTCATTTGTGTACACTCCCGGACTTGTGGTGTATAAATCGTACGACCTGGTCAACTGGACTTACTGTTCGACGGCACTCAACCATTTTGCCGGAGATGTGTGGGCACCCGACATCGTTGTGCACAACGGGCGGTTCTATATCTACTTTCCGACGCTGAGCAGCCATGGAAAGACAAGTATGGTTACATGGGCCGACAGTCCTGAAGGACCATGGAGCGAGCCTGTTGACCTGAATGTGGGCGGTATTGACCCGGAGCATGTTGTTGACGGCGACGGCAGGCGATGGCTGCTTATGAGTTCGGGCGACATGTATCCGCTGACGGCCGACGGATGTAAGATAAGCGGAAAGCCTGTCAGCGTGTATAAGGGCTGGCCTATACCAGAAGACTGGGATATAGAAAGTTTCTCGATGGAGGGACTCAACGTAAAAAAGGTGGGCGACTATTACTATATGTTTGCCGCAGAAGGCGGCACGGCAGGACCGCCTACCAGCCACATGGTTGTGGAGGCACGCAGCAAGAGCGTGTTTGGTCCATGGGAGAATGCGCCGTTTAACCCGTTGCTGCGCACGCTGTCGAGAGATGAGCGGTGGTGGAGCAAGGGGCATGGTTCTGTAGTAGACACCCCCGACGGCAGACTCTTCATGATATTCCATGCCTACGAGAACGGATTTCAGACGCTCGGGCGTCAGACCCTGCTGCGCGAACTGGAGCTGAAGGACGGGTGGCTGAGGCTGAAGGACGGCGACATATCCTTGCCTTCGCCTGCTGTGAAAAAGGTGTGGGGCATTGGCGACTTTGTATGGCAGACATGCCGTGAGAACGACATAAGAGAACGTTTTGACATAAAGCCTGGCAAGATTGTCATGAAGTCTAAGGGCAAGTCGCCGGCAGAAGGCTCACCGCTATTGGCCCGCACAAGTGCCCATAAATATGAGATAGAGGCATGCCTGACGCTGAAGGGCGATGGGGCATCGGCCGGATTGGTGGCTTATTATGACGAACGCTTCCATTTTGGCTACGGATTTAGCCGTGACGGCCTGCTGCGCTATCGCCGCGGACAAGTAAGCAGGGCTGTCTCCAAGTGTAGCGAGGCATGCCGGACCGGACGGCTATGGCTGCGCATGCGCAGCGACCATGACGTGCTCTCTGCATGGTATAGCGCCGATGGCAAGACATGGCATAAGTTTCCGTGGGGATTTGAGGTGTCGGGCGTGCATCATAATACGGTTTACGGATTTCTGTCTCTTCGCCCGGGACTATATGCCGGTGGCGACGGAGAGGTTGAGGTTACTGATTTTAAGCTGACCGTGACTGACTGAAAGGCGTGTGTGTTTAATGATTTTAATTACTGAATAATATCTTTTTTATGAAGCGTTTTTGTTTAATCTTATTGTTGATTGCAGCCGTGGCATGCTCTGTGTCGGCCGCTGCAGTTGAGCGCTGGGGCAGATTTGAACTGGCGATGAAGGCCAAGACATCTGCCAATCCCTTTGACGTGGAGCTTACGGCAACATTCAGCGGACCTGACACAACGATGACCGTGAGCGGATTTTATGCCGGCAACGGTGTGTTCAAGGTGCGCTTTATGCCGAAGACTGTCGGCAAGTGGACTTATGTAACGCATAGCAGTCTGGAGGCTCTCGACTCTCAGCAGGGCAGCTTCGAGTGTGTAAGTCCTTCTGCCGACAATCATGGTCCTGTCGTGGTGGACGGCCGGTATGCCTTTAAGTATGCCGACGGCACCCGCTATTACCCCATCGGCACCACGGCATACGACTGGATGCATGTGTCTGCCGATATGCAGAAGCTCACCGTGAAGTCGCTCTGCGAGGCTCGGTTCAACAAAATAAGGATGCTGCTCTTTGTGCAGAACTTTGATCCAGGCTATCCCGAGCCCGAACTTTTCCCCTTTGAGATAAAGAGTATAAAGAAGGACAAGTCTGGTAGGCCCATATATGAGTGGGACTACACACGCTTTAATCCTGCTTATTTTGACAATGTGGAGAAGTGTATCGACATGCTTGCTGAAATAGGTGTTGAGGCCGACCTGATATTGTTTCATCCTTACGACGACGGCCGCTGGAACTTCGACCGTATGCCGCAGGATGTCAATCTTCGCTATCTTCGCTATGTGGCTGCACGTGTCAGCTCTTTCCGCAATGTATGGTGGTCGCTGGCCAATGAGTATGATTTCTTCAGGCACTGGCAGCCGGAGGTGTGGGACGAGCTTACGCGCGAGATAGTGAAGCACGACCCTTATTCGCATCTCTGCTCTATACACAGCCACACGGCAAAATACTATAAGTATTGGGAACCGGAGTACACCCATGCCAGCGTGCAGGACCAGGCACCGGTGGAGGGCTTCGGCCGTGCTGCCACGGTAAGGAATATATATAAGAAGCCCGTGATATTCGATGAGGTGTGCTATGAGGGCAATATGGACAACCGCTGGGGCAGCCTGAGCGGGCAGGAGATGCTCTACCGCATGTGGCAGGGCACTGTGGCCGGCACTTATGTTGGTCATGGCGAGTGCTATATGGATAGTCCTACTGACTATTCGCGCGACTTCCTTGCCATTGGCGGAACGTTCCAGGGCGAGGCATGGAAGCGTATAAGCTTTATGCGCGACATCCTTGACGCCATGCCTAATCCGCTGATGCTGAGTGACAGCAGCTGGGACCCATATACTTCTACGGCCGGCGAAAACTATTACATAATATATCTCGGCAAGGAGATTAAGCCTCGCTGGACTTTCGAACTGCCTGTTAAGAACGGTGTGTATCCGCGTCTTAAGGAGGGCGTAAGAATGAAGGTTGAGATTATTGACACATGGAATATGACCGTAACCGAATGTCCGCAGGTGTTTGAAACAACTGCTCCCGTTGGCGACCGTGTCTACGACAAGAAACACGGCAGCGTGCGTCTTCCCGATGCTCCGTATCTTATGCTGCGCATAACGGCTGCAGAATAGTGCCGGTTGCGTGATTTGCTGTTGGTGTACAGTATATATCTTGTGTCTGTAGAATTGTTATAACCCAAATCTGTTATTATGATTCGGTCTGTATTTTTGCTTTATATTGAGTGGATTTTTGTTAGCTTTTATCGTAGACATAGCGGGCTATGTCAAGAAAAAGCTAACAAAAAGACGACAATAGAAACAAAAAGACGGGCTGAAAGCATGAATGCACAAAATAGATAAGGCTATGTGCGGTCTAATGGTAGATTTGGGTTTAACAAAAACTCATCACTCGTCACATTCGTGCGTATGTGGCTGATTTTCAGAAGAATACCGCGTGATGAGTTGCAGTCTGAACTCATCACGCGCAGGAATCGGTCATGAGGGCGTGACGAGTTGGAAAATCAACTCGTCACCGCGTAATTGCCTGATATTCAGTTTTCTACATTGTGATGTGACGAGTGATGAGTTACTGTAAAAAACTTTTTAGTTGTGTGTGTTGTAAAAGGCGGCATATTATAGCGTAAAAGACCGCCTTTCGCATCTCAATATGTGGTCTTTCGGCGTGCAGAATGATGCCTTTTGCATCATGTTACATTTACTTCGAAGATTTGTTCTTAACGTGTTGGCGTGCCGTGCAGCTGGTGGTGCATATCCGCGGCGGCGTTGTCTAATATCTGGCAGCCATTCTCCAAAAGAAATGATAGAGCCTGAAGACGGGCTCCCATAGGCTCTCGCCGGGGAAGATGAGCATGAAGCGTGCGTCGCGCACAAGTCTCTGTATGTTCTTTTTCAGTTGACTTCCGCGGTATTTGTCTATGCGTTTGTCGTAGAAGCCGAAGTTGCCCGAGAGCATAATCTCATTGAGCAGAAATCTGCCGAGCCGCTCGTCTGCCTTGACTATGAGATATTTGTCGTCGAGACAGAACACCTTCTGCATCACATACATCACCGCTGTGGCCATCTTATAAAGTCCGCAGCGCTTCAGCGTGCGTGTGTCTGCCTCCTGTTCTGATGCCGTGAATCCCTGGCGCAGCACGTAGTAATAGTCTAAGAGCTGCTTTAGACCTATGCCCTCATGAAAAAAGTGGTTTGAGATGTGTGCCATCTGATATATGCGGTTGAATGCTGCAGTGGGCACGGCTATGCTACCGGCTCCGTCGGGCAGCTGCACAATGTTTGCAAACTGCTTGCCGGCGTTCTTGCTGAAATAGTCCTGCAGTCTGGCGTTGCTTATCAGATTGTTCATAAACTGAGGGCGGTAGTGCAGCTCAACGGTGGTTCCGCCATAGTCGGGAAAGTCAGTGTGGTGATAGCATCGCTTGCATCCCGGAGCCATATAGCCTACGGTCTTCATCACCTTCTTGTATCCTCCCTCTGCCCATATGTCTATGTCGCCCGGCGTGCGCATGTGCGGGTCGGGGTAGAGCAGGGCGTTTCCCTGTCCTTTAAGCAGGCAGGTGCGGAGTCCTTTGCGTCTGAATGTTTCAGAAACTTTAGCTGCGTTGACGTTTACCTTTGTGTTGAGTTTGGCTATCTGGCGGCTTAGGGCAAACCATCTCATGGTCATCTCCTTTTCGGGCAGACATTCTTTGGGCAGGCGGTTAATGCCATGGAAGATAACGCCTTGAAGGTTTTGTTCCTTGGCCATGCGGAACAGTATCGGCCAGTCGGCGGCAGTTATGCCTTCGGGAGCCGGCTGTGATTCGTCAATAGAAAACCGCAGAAGCTGAAAAAACTTTGATGTCATTGTGCTGCAATAAACGGGTTATTTGCATTTAGCGTACAGATCCTTCAGCGCTCCGCGTGCAACTCCGCTTCTTACGAGCTGGTCGAGCAGGGCTTTTGCCTCTCTCTTCCTGTCCATACTGATGAGCACTTCTGCCTTTGAAATGATGTAGTCTTGGTTGTCGGGCTCGCGTTTAAGCGCCTCGTTGTAGTCATACAGTGCCGTTTCGTATGAGCGCATCTCTTTCTCGAGTTCTGCTCTTGCGGCATAGACGATGCTGCTGTCTGGGAACATTTCAACAAGATTGTTGAACTCGTCCATGGCCTGTGCGTTGCGCTTCAGCTGTATGTATGTGTATGCCAGTCCGAGTCGTGCCTGCATGTTGCGAGGTGACATTCTCAGAAAGTCCTCATAGTCGTTTCTTGCCAGTTCATACCTGCGCATGTTGTTGTTGGCGTAAGCTCTGAAGTAAAGTGCCGAAAGGTTCACCGTATCCTTTTTCAGAATAGCGTTGCATGTCTCTGCTGCGTCTTCCCATTCAAGCAGCTGAAGGTTGACGGCAGCTTTCTGCAGCAACAGGTCCGTAGAGTCGGGATGAAGATAAAGCTGGCTGTTTATTACAGATAAAGAATCACGCCATTGCTTTTGCGTCTGCGCCTTTAGGGCGGTGACGCCAAGCAATAGCGTGAGTATGCAGATAATTTTAATTTTCAATTTACTTATCTATGTTTATTGTTCTGACCGTCTTGCCGAAAATCAGTCTTCGTCTTTGTTCTCGGCGTCGATGGCCTTAATCTTTTCGCGTACAAGGTTCATGTCGTCCTTAAGCTTCTGAACCTTTCTGTTCATTTCGTCGATGAGGCTGTTGCCCTTCTTGCTCGAAGCGTTAAGGAATCCGAGGTTGTTCTCGTAGGTCTGAACTTCCTGCTTGATTGCCTCATAGCGGCGCATCAGGCGTGCGCGTTCGTTGTCGAGAGCGTCAGCGCCCTTCTCTGCAACGTTCTTCAGGTTGTTCTTGAACTTGTCGAGACGGCGGCGTGCTGTTGATATGTTAAGCTCTTTGTAAAGCTTGTCCAGTATGTCGTGATACTCTTTGTAGAGCTTGTCTTTCTCCTTAAACGGAACGTGGCCTACAGCGTTGTATTCGTCGATAAGCTCGCGCACTTTGTCCTGTATGTTGTCTCCGGCATTCTCAGCCAGTGCTTTCAGCTGTTCTATTATGCCGCGTTTCTTCTCGAGGTTGGTGCGCTCCTCGTTGCGTGTGCCGGCGTTGGCGCTGTTGCGTGCCTCAAAGAAGTGGTTGCATGCAGTGAGGAACTCGTTCCACAGCTTGTCGCCAAGTTTCTTAGGCACCATTCCTATGGTCTTCCATTCCTTCTGCAGGGCTATCAGCTTGTCGCTTGTCGACTTCCATTCGGTGCTGTCCTGCAGGGCCTTTGCCTGCTCGATGAGTGCTCTCTTCTTGTCGGCATTCTCAGCAAACTGCTGTTTCATGTTCTTGAAGAATTCAGCTTTCTTGCTGAAGAAGTCGTCGCAGGCAGCGCGGAAACGCTCAAAGATCTTTACGTTCATCTTCTGCGGAGCGAAGCCTATGGTCTTCCATTCAGCCTGTATGGCGATGATGTCCTTGGTCTTCTTCTCCCATTCGCCTGCGGTCTTTATTTCTTCCTTGGCTATTTCTTCAATTTTCTCGCACAGCGCTGTCTTCTTTGTGAGGTTGTCTTCCTCTTTTGCGCGCAGCGATTCGAAGTGCTGCTGATGGCGCTTGTTAATTATAGTAGATGCTGCCTTGAAGCGTGCCCACACTTCCTCGCGCAGTTCCTTTGCAACAGGGCCGGTCTCACGGAACTCCTGATGCAGTTTCTGCAGCTGGTGGAATGCGCTTATCACGTCTTCCTCTGTGCCGAGTTTTTCGGCAGCCTCGCATATCTTTGTCTTTATTTCAAGATTCTTCTTGAAGTCGTATTCGCGTGCCTCGCTGTTTAGTTTCAGCAGGTCGTAATACTGCTCAACGTAGAGCTGATAGTTGCGCCACAGCTCATTCGCCTTTTCTGCCGGCACGAGCTTGATTTCTTTCCACTCCTGCTGCAGCTTCTTGAAGTCCTGATATGATTTGTTGGCTTCTTCGGGCGAAGTAACCATAGCTTTAATCTTCTCGATGATGTCGAGCTTTTTCTTCAGGTTTTCCTGCTTTTCTTTTCCTGCTCAAGGAACAGTTTGGCGCGTTTTTCCTTTATTACGCCCATCTCAGCCTTAAACACCTCTTCGTCTTCGTCAGGAAGCACTTTGTAGTTTGCCGGGTCGCCGCCTCCCTCAAGATATGCTTTCATGTCAGCTTCTCTTTCGGCAAAGTGAAGTTTGTAAAAGATTGTTTTGAGGTAATCTATTTCGCCTTTCTGAGGATGCTCGTCGCTGTGTGCGATTTCTTTCACCCTTTCTATTATTTCGCTTTTGCTTTTATATACTTTTTTCAGTGCGGCAGCTTCAGAACTTTCTGAGACAAATTCTCCTGTTTCGGTGGTGTCGGTTGTCACTTCTGCGTTGTTTTCATTGGCAGCGCAGTTTTCTTGCATGTTGTTATCGGTTAGTTCAACATTCATTTTCTCAGTGTTCTCTTGGCTGAGTGTCTTTTCTTGAGAGTCCATCATATAACTTTTTATTCGTTCATGAATTGATTTTCAGGTAAAACCTTAGGTGTGCAAACTTAATTAAAAATATTGTAAATACCTAATAAATTTGGAAAAAAACGTTTTTCTTGGGTTAAATGAGCCTTTTGTGGCGGAAAATCCACCATGATATGCCTGAAATGAGCACGGATACTATTATGGCTATCACGAAGCCGTATTTCCATTGTTCCATGCCGTTTATGAGGTTCATTCCGAGCAGGCTGGCTATGAGCGTGGGGAACATCAGGATAATCGACACTGATGTGAGCGTACGTATCACGGTGTTCATGTTGTTGTTGATGATACTCGAATATGTGTCCATGGTAGATTCGAGAATGTCAGAGTATATGTTTGTGGTTTCGCGCGCCTGGCTCATCTCGATGTTTACGTCCTCAATCAGGTCGGCGTCGAGTTCGTCCACCTGCAGCTTGAACTTCAGCTTTGCCAGAAGGTTCTCGTTGCCGCGGATGGATGTGATGAAGTAGGTCAGCGAGTCTTGCAGTCTTGACAGGCCTATGAGCGACTCGTTGTTCACTTCCTTGTCAAGGTTGCGCTTTGATTTTTCTATCAGGCTGTTTATCTGCTTCAGCCGTTTCAGATACCATACGGCCGAAGAGAGGAACAGGCGGAAAATCATGTCGACGTAGTCGGTGAAGCCCTCGCCGCGCTTCTGCTGATAGCTCACGAAGTCTATCATCATGTTTGTTTCGTGAAAGCACACCGTGATGGTTACGTCTCGCTTGTGTATTATGCCGAGCGGCACGGTGGTGTAGGGCGTTCTCGATCTGATTTCCTTTACAAAAGGTATACGCAGGATTATGAGCATCCAGCCGTCATCGTATTCATAACGGGCACGCTCATCATTATCGCTGATGTCAGAAAGGAAATAATCGGGAATCTTAAATTCATTTTCAAGAAGACGCTGGTCTTCTTCCGTCGGGCATGTCACTTGTATCCAGCAGTTAGGCTCCCACTCGCCAATCTGCCTAAGGCCTTTGGTTGTGTTCCAATATGTTCTCATTTGCTAATCCTCCGAAACGGTTATGACTGCACGGCGGTCAGCATCAATGAGCAAACCTCCGCGCCTACAAGTTCATATTTTCCGCGTAATAATCGTCCATGAATAAATTAAAATTTCTGTTTTGCGGTGCAAAGATACTGCAAGTTGGGCTAATCTCAAAATAAAAATGAATGAAATGAATTTTAATTTTGTATTTAAATTGTGTTACAATGGCTTGTTGCGTTTCTTTGTTCGGTTTTTGTCGTGTTAGTTGTGCTTATGTAAATTAAAGCAAGGCTCTATAGCCTTTTTGTCGGCGTATAGAGCCTTGAGGCCACAATCGGTCATTCCGCAGCATGTGTATTAATCCTATTAGCAGTCTGATGCTTTCTCTGTCTTGTTCTTTTATATTGTCGTCCTGCCGTCTGATGTTTTGTTTGTTTGGCCGTCATTTCAGCTAAAATTCAGACGATAATAGGCTCAATAGATAACATTGATTCTGCCGAATACTTATGACCAATTGGGGCTGAGCTGTCATTTTGTGTTGACTGTATGTGTAGTGCCGGTCTATTCGGGCAATATCGAGACGGATATCGGCGCATAGTCGGATGGCGAGAAGCGGTTCAGTTGCTTCGATGCGGTGTACGTGCCGCGGAAGTTGGTCAGTCCGCCAAAGTTATACAATACTCCGTTTACACATTCCGTTTCGCCTGTCCAGCTGAATGTGCCGAGCATCTTCAGCGGTTGCGGGTTGCTGCTGCCTGCCTCGTAGCGCACTACTGAGCCGTCGCTCAAGGCATAGATATAGCCGCCGGCAACGCCGATGAAACTGAAGTCGGAGGCGAGCGAGTCGGCTGGGGCACAGCGTTGCGCCGTCAGTTTGTTGCCGTCTATCATGTATGCCGTGTGCCGGCTGTCGTCCAGCAGCCATGTGTTGCCCCTGCCGTCAGATGTGGCGCGTGTGTTTTCGCCGAATGTCGTGCCGTGTGCTGTTTTGCCGTCTGCCGTGGCTATTATGTTGCCGTTGCTGTCTTTGTCAAGTCTGTATGCGCAGATGTGGGTGTCGGTTACGGCATAGACGATGTTGGCACTTATGTTGACGGCCTTTACTTCTCCGTTATGCGTGGCGGCAAGGTTCCATTTTCCTGATGCGAGATAATATATTCCGCCGTCGCCTATGATAACGGGTGTGCCGTTCCAGCATGCGCCCTGACCGCTGACGGGCATGTCGGCGTATGTTTCTTCGGCGCCTGTCGCCGTGTCGTATGAGCGCAGTTCGTTGGTTGTCACGGTCTGTTCATATCCCAGGTTGGTCTTTTCCACTATGCCTCCGCCCATGTATATAGTGGTGCCGTCGGTGAAGTGAGTGGTGGCAGAGCCGCTGTTGCTCAGCTCGCCAAGTTCTTTGTAGACGGTGTTCTGCTTTACGCGCAGTGTATTTACAGATGCCTCGCCTGCAATAGAGAATTTGCCTTTGGCCTCGCCGTCGGCATTCAGGATGACATAAGGGCATGCCTCATATTCCTGACCTTTCTTTATATACACGATAGGTTCCTTTTCGGGATAGGTGGCGTCGGGATCAGTGAAGCTGAAGCTGCTGCCGCTCACTATCCCCAGCTGCTGCATGCTGCTTTCAGACGAGCGTCCGTTGTATATCTTTACATACACTTTGCCGTCGCGGTAGCAGGCAGATGTCAGCACCACTCCCGTAGTTTCGCTCTCTGCTGCCGGCTGTTTCACCACAATCTGCATAGAGTCTGCCGCGGCGCGTGTGCCGGCCGCGTTGCTCAGGCGTATGTAGCCAATGCGCTCTTGTCGGGTGATGTTGCGTGCAGCTATAATCTTTACGCTCTCGCCGCCTTTGCCTCCCATCTGCGACAACTGCAGCCAGTCGGCCGACGATTCTGCCTCCCATGGCTGTGCCGTGGGTATGGTTATGTCGGCTTGTTGGCCTTCTGCCGACAGACTGACAATGCCTTTGTCGGGAATAATTGGGTCGGGGTCAGGGCCGGGTGACAATTCTTCGTCGCTGCTGCATGATAATGTCAGTGGAAGAGTGCATGCCATGATGCACCATAGTGATAGTTGATAAAAGTTTTTCATTGCTTTATATTTTTTATTAACGATTGCATGTCGCGAAAATATAAAGTCTTTGTGTCCTGCATTTCACGGCTTTCCGTGATTTTTTATTTACAGGTGCAATAGGTGTTGTGGCTCTTTTTATATCTTGTGGCACATCAGTTTATGGCGTGTTGTCGTCGTTTCAGGTTGATGTATGCCGTATAAATTTTAGACATTGTGTATCGTCTTGAAAATCAGTCGGTTACGGATGTACTTGCAAAAGGTGTCCTTTTGTCTTCCGAAAGACGGCCTTTTAGCCTCTGAAAGATGCCCTTTTGCAGTGCGTTTTGTGGCCTTTTGCAAATCGGCTGTGTGCATCGTCATTAATTTGACGTGCCGGCATGATTTTCCGCTTCTTGTCGTGTGGCGTGTTTATGGCGTTCTTATGCCAGGTGCTGCAACGGAAAAGGCGGAAGGTTCGGGGCTCATTTTGCCCTTTGCCTTCCGCCTTCAGCATGTATTAGGTTTGTGTAATTTTTATCGTTTCAGCTAAAATTATTTAGCCGGAATCTCTTCGAGAGTCTTTACGAGCAGATCCCAGAACTTGGTTGTTGACGGCCAGTGAGCACGCTCTGTCGGAGTGTGGGGCGACAGCAGTGTCGGACCGAACGAGCAGATGTCGAGACCCGGATATTTAGACAGGATGATGCTGCACTCCAGTCCGGCATGAACCACCTGAACAGTCGGCTCCTCGTTGAACAGGTTCTTGTAGATGTTGCGCATAACCTTGATCAGTTCGCTGTCGGTGTTGGGGTCCCATCCGCCGTAAGCGCCGCTGAACTCAACCTTCATTCCGGCCATGTTGAAGCAGCTCTCGAGCGATGTTGACAGATCCTCTTTCATTGTCTCGCTTGAACTGCGGGCAAGAATCTTGATGGCAGCCTTGCCGCCGTCGATGTCAACTATTGCAAGGTTAGATGATGTCTCTACAATTTCGGGCATTGTGGGGATGTAGCGCCATACGCCGTTGTGTGCTGCGTAGATGGCGTCAACCAGGTTGTCCTGAATTTCCTGCGGCACGATCATTTCGGGCAGTGCTACGTCCTCGGCTACAACCTCGATGTCGCTCTCTATGCCTTTGTATTCGTTGTTGAATGTCTCCTTATATTCGGCAACGATAGCCTTCAGGTCTTCAACGTTCTCTTTCGGCAGAGTGAGCACTACTTCAGCTTCGCGCGGAATGGCGTTGCGCATGTTTCCGCCGTGCCAGCTTGCCAGGCAAGCCTCGTCTTCTGCTATAGCCTCGCGTACTATTCTTACCATCATCTTGTTGGCATTGCCGCGGCCTTCGCATATTTCCAGACCAGAGTGTCCTCCCTTCAGGCCCTTTATTGTTATTTTAACGGCTGCGTCTGTCTTGTCGCTTTCAGCCTCCTGATAGTCGAGAGTGGCTGTAATGTCAACGCCGCCGGCGCTTCCTATGATGAGCTCGCCTTCCTGTTCGGTGTCGAGGTTGAGCAGAATCTCGCCCTCAAGTTCGCCTCCGGGCAGTCCGTTTGCTCCGTACATGCCTGTTTCCTCGTCGGCTGTTATCAGTGCCTCGATAGGTCCGTGCTTCAGGTCTTTAGCCTCCATGACAGCCATGATGGCAGCCACGCCCAGACCGTCGTCGGCTCCGAGAGTTGTGCCTTTAGCCCTTACCCATTCGCCGTCGATGTAAGTTTGTATCGGGTCAGTCTCAAAGTTATGAGTACTTGTCTTTTCTTTTTGTGGAACCATGTCCATGTGTGCCTGCAGAATCACCGTCTTGCGGTTTTCCATGCCGGGTGTGGCGGGCTTGCGCATAACGATGTTGCCTGCCTCGTCTTTAAATGCTTCAACGCCTGTGTTTTTTGCGAAGTCGAGCAAGAACTGCTGAACTTTCTCCAGATGTCCTGACGGACGTGGAACCTGTGTCAGTGCATCAAAGTTTCTCCAGATGCACTCCGGTTTGAGATTTTTAATTTCGCTCATAGTCATTATAGATTAAATTGTTATCAGGTCAGTCCCTCCGCGCCGTATGCCGGCACTTCGGTATGTCCATATTTATTGTTATATGTTTGCTGAAATCTGTGTTTCCGCCGTATGTGCGGCGTGTCTCTTCTTGGTGAATGCCAGCGCTGCCCATCCGTATATGCCGAGCAGTATGACCAGCATGGTCTGCACCGTGTGTACTATCAGCACAAAGTAGAGGGCGTTAGTGTCGCTCACGCCGTAGAGGATGAGCATGGTCTTCACGGCAAAATGCCACGGACCGGCTCCGTTAGGCGTTGGGACAATCACTGCAATGCTGCCCACCACAAACGTTACAAGGGCGCACTGGAAGCCCAGCGACGACGTGAAGTCGAAGCAGAAGAACGTCAGGTAGTAATGCAGAAAATAGCTTACCCATATCCCAAGAGTGTAAAATATGAACAAGGGAACGTTCTTTACGCTTTTCAGCGATATCACTCCCTGCCATATTCCGCCCATGGTGGCTTTCACCTTATTATATATTGAGAGCTTTTTTAGCAGTATGTGAATCAAGAAAATTGCGGCTATGGCGCATGCTGCGGTTACGATATAGCCTGTGGTTGAGAACCGGTTGATGATAGAATCCATGCTTGTGCCGGTCTTTGAGAAGAATGTCGTGAACACTCTCATCTGCATCAGCAGTGTCAGCATGGTGACAAACAGCATGAGCAGTGTGTCGATGGCTCTTTCGGTAACAACGGTTCCGAGAGCTTTCGGAAACGACACGCCGTCGTATCTCTTGAGCACTCCGCAGCGCGTGAACTCTCCGATGCGGGGTATTACGAGGCTTGCTGCATAAGAAAGGAATATCGAGTTGACCGACGTTGAACTTCTGGGATATTCGCCGACAGGCTCAAGCGTCTGTCGCCATCTCCATCCGCGGAACATCTGGGCAAGTATGCCGAACGGGAACGACAGCAGCATCCATGTCCAGCTCATCTCGTTGATGAGTATGTTCTCGATGCTTCTGAAGTCGAAGTCGCGGTACATCCAATAGAGTATCGCCCCGCCGAACAGCAGCGGAAATGCTATTTTGAGTATGTTGTTTACTGTTTTTCTTGTATTCACGCTTGCCAAATGTTTTCTTTCCAGACCGCGCAGAGCCTTGCTTAAGCCTTGTGGCTTGCTGTCGACCCATGCCTCATTCGGTCTGCCGCATGCATTATTGTCTATGCAAACTTACAATTTTTTTTTCAAAATACGCGTCTTGACACTAAAGAATTATATTTTCTTTAGAGCTTTTTTGCCGTTGTGTGCGGTATGTGTGTACGCTTGTTGCCGTAAGGTGTATGGTTTATTGCCCTGATGCACACGTTTTTATGTATAATGGGGGCTTGGTCTTGGACGCAGATGTTCAGCTAGAATACATGGTCGTTCATCACAAATATGCCGCCGAAGTCTGTCGTCCGGCTCCTTCTGTTTTCGTATCTTTTCTTGAGATATGCCGCAATGGTCCTGTCGTTATGCTTGTCCGCACTGGACTATATTCGGCTAAAGCTATTGTTGCAGCATGGCAGCTTGCCGTATCATGAGTTTGTTTTGCTTGATGATTTTGTGCAGTTCCAGGTGGCAACGGTATTGCAGCGGCTGTCATATTGGCCTTCATGGTGGAGGGTGTACAGATGTATGCCTTTTGTAAAGATAACAGGAAAATGCATGGACGGAAAGTTTCTATGTTTTGTTTGGTCTTGTCTGGTGATGATATCTTTTGCCCGGTACATGCCATAAACTTGGCAGGCATATCGCAGACATGCAGATAAATTGTTGCAGGAAAACGCCTTTGTAACGATATTTTATTATCATTTTAATATGTAATACAGCGGCAATGTTGGATAATAGTTATATTTTTGCAAAATAAATTAATATAAGTGTTATTGCTGTTGCAGCGCCGGCCGTATGCCGTATTTGCCGCAGTGCCGGCCATGATGCATGCAACAGGGACATGAAAACGGACAAACAATAATCAAAGAAGTAGGAGTTATGGCCAAGAACAAAAAGGAGAAACGTTATGTTGAGCGTGATGTAAGCTGGATGTATTTTAACCATCGCATACTTCAGGAGGCTCAGAAGGAAAACATACCATTGCTTGAAAGACTCTCATTTTTGGGTATTTATTCTAACAACCTCGACGAGTTTTTCCGTGTACGTATGGCTTCGCTCAGCCGTCTGCTTGAGTCTGACAATAAGGAAGTGCGCAGACAGCACGACACGATATGCAAGACCATGGCGAAGATAAACAAGCTCAACTCTGCCTACAGCCAGGAGTACACCTTGGCTATAGACCATGTGTTCGACTGCCTGGAGAAGCATAACATAAGAATGCTTGACGAGACGCAGCTGAACGATGAGCAGAAAAGATTTCTGACAAACTTCTTTCACGAGCGCCTTAACGGCTACACAAACCCTATATGGTATTCGGAGATAGGCGAGATAGGGCAGCTTGAGGACAACCGTATTTATCTTCTTGTCAGAAAGACCGACATAACGAGCGGTTCGTCGCGCCCGAAGAGCAGTCTGGCCATAATAAAGGTGCCCGACAGGGAGAACGGACGCTTTATCAAGTTGCCGTCGTCGGACGGCTTCGACAATATAATGTATCTCGACGATGTAGTTAGATACTGCCTTCCGCTGATATTCATCGGCTTCAAGCCGGCCGTATTTGAGTCATATTCGTTTAAGTTTACAAAGGATGCCGAGATGGAGATGGACAACGACTCCGACTACGGCGTGCTTGAGAAAATTGCCAAGGGCGTGAGCAGCCGCAGGCACGGCGAGCCCGTGAGACTTATCTATGACAAGAGCATGCCCAAGGAGATGAAGAAGAAACTGATGAGCAAGCTCAACGTGAGCAAGCTCGATGTGTCTTTGGGCAGCAGCCGTTATCAGAACCACAAAGATCTGATGGGATTCCCCGACTGCGGCCACGACGAACTGAAATATCCGAAGTGGGCTCACGTGATGAAGCCTGAATTCCTTGCTCAGGAGAGCATTCTTGACCAGATACGCCGCAAGGACCTCTTCATCCATGTGCCGTATCACTCGTTCGACGGGTATATCCGTCTGCTGCGTGAGGCTGCGCTGAAGCCGGAGGTTAAGACGATAAAGACCACATTGTACCGACTGGCCAAAGACTCAAAGGTGGTTAAGGCACTGATATGCGCCGCACGCAATGGCAAGAAGGTTACGGCCGTGGTTGAGCTTCTTGCCCGTTTCGACGAGGAGAGCAACATACGCTGGAGCAAGCGCATGCAGGAAGAAGGCATAAACGTGATATATGGCGTGGAGGGACTTAAGGTTCACTCTAAACTGCTCTATATAGAGTCGACCAAAGGCAGCATTGCCTGTGTGGGTACGGGCAACTTCCATGAAGGCAACGCCAAGGTGTACACCGACTATCTGATGATGACGGCGCGCAAGAGTATTGTGGCTGAGGTTAAGAAGGTGTTCGACTTTATCGACCGCCCGTTCTCGCAGTTCAGGTTCAGAGAGCTTATGGTGTCGCCAAACTCGATGAAGACAAGGATAATAAGTCTTATCGACAAGGAGATAAAGAATGCACGCTCGGGCCGCGAGGCATGGATAAAGATGAAGATAAACCATATAACCGAGCCGGACGTTGTAGAGAAACTTTATGCCGCCTCGAAGGCCGGCGTGAAGATAGACATCGTGCTCAGGGGCAACTGCTCGCTCGTAACAAGCCGTCAGGGACTTTGCGGCAACATACATGCCGTTGGTATAATAGACCGCTATCTGGAGCATTCGCGCATACTGATATTCGGCAATGCCGGCAATCCGAAGTTCTTTATCGGCAGTGCCGACTGGATGCCGCGCAACCTGCTCAACCGCATCGAGGTGATGGCTCCGGTTTATGACGAGGACATGAAGAAAGACCTTATGCGCACAGTTGACTACGGACTGCGCGACACCACCAACGGACGCATCGTGGACGGCAGCGGAGCCAACGTGATACAGGAGGTTGAAGACGGTCGTCCGTTCCGCTCGCAGGAGGAGCTTTACAACGCATATATGGCTGAAGCCAGGGCTGCCGGTCAGGACGAATGATTTCGGTCTGTTTCCAAAAGGTGGCATTTTGGCCTGTAAAAGGTGCCCTTTCGTCATGTAAAAGACGGCCTTTTGCAGTCTAAAACATGATCTTTTGTGTTATGACTTATAACGGCCTGTGTGTCAATGTGTTACACGACACATGGCTTGCCGTGTGAAATGATGATTTGATAAACAGTTTTAAAATTAAAAACAGATATGAGATTAGCAGCTATTGATATAGGTTCTAACGGAGCGCGACTGCTCATAAAGAACTTCAGAACAACCGAAGACGGCACGCAGCAGATATCACGCGTGATGTATATGCGTGTGCCCCTGCGCCTGGGTTCAGACGTATTTACGCTCGGCAAGATTTCTAAGGAGCGTATGCTCATGATGAAGCACATGCTCAAGGCTTTCAAGCAGATAATGAAACTCAACCAGGTTGACGACTACAGGGCATGCGCCACATCGGCCATGCGTGACGCCGAGAACGGCAAGAAGGTGCTCAACAAGCTCCGCAAGTCAACAGGCATAGACATAGAGATTATCAACGGCAGGGAAGAGGCGCGACTGCTGTGCAACAACATCGTTGAGAACATCGGCAGCGCAAAGGGCAACTATGCCTATATCGACGTAGGCGGAGGCAGCACTGAGATTTCTCTGCTTCACGACGGTGCGCTCACTCACAGCCAGTCGTACAACATCGGTACGCTGAGAATGTTGGGTGGCATGGTGTCGAAGGAGACCGTCGAGAAGATGAAGGCCGACCTGAAAAGATTTGCCAAGGACATGCCCGACATAAGGATAATAGGTTCGGGCGGAAACATAAACAAGCTGTTCAAGCTTACACATGCAAAGCGCGAAAACAGATATGTTACGGTTGATGAGATAAAAGACCTTTACTCTAAGCTGAAGGTGCTAAGTGTAGAGGAGCGCATAGAGCAGTATGGGCTCAAGGTAGACCGTGCAGACGTTATCATTCCTGCAGCCGAGATATTCATCACGGCGGCCGAGGCTCTTGGCTGCGACTCAGTGCAGGTGCCTAACATAAGCCTTGCCGACAGCATTGTAGACGGATTTTACCGCGACAAGTATTCAGCCTGCGACATCAAGCCTGAGCAAAGCGACGCTGATGAGGTAGGCGATGATGAAGACTGATGCTTCTGTGCAGCATCGTTGATGCGGCTTAAAAGAAGGTACAGAAATATATTCAGCATGACATTTTGTCTTGTAATTCAGACAAAATGTCATGCTTTTTTATGCTGGTACGTAAGTTGTAATATATCTTAGTGAGAGCCGACAACAAGATTTGAAGCTCATCACAGAACAGAAATAAAAAAACAATTAAAAATAGGAGAATATAATTATGATACCAGTTAATCGCAAGAATTCATGGTTACCCGACGTGTTTAACGATTTCTTTGACACAGACTTCATGCCTAAGGCCAATGCCACTGCTCCGGCAATAAACGTAAAAGAGAGCGAAATAGATTATGAGGTTGAGGTTGCTGCGCCGGGAATGACGAAGGAAGACTTCAATGTTCATCTTAACCAGGACGGCGATTTGTCAATAAAGATGGAGAGCAAGAAGAACAATGCTGAGGAGGAGAAAAAAGGCTCACTATCTGCGTCGTGAATTTGCCTACAGCAAGTTTGAGCAGACACTGATACTGCCCGACGATGTTGACAAGGAGAAGATATCAGCCAAAGTAAGCGACGGCGTGCTTACGGTTGTGCTTCCTAAGATACGCAAAGAGGAAAAGAATGTTGTGCGCCAGATTGTTGTAGGATAACAGTTCGGCAGTCTGAAAGCAGACGGTAACTTTAATTGATAATATAAATTATACTTTGTTGGTAAGCCGTGGAACAGCGTTCCATGGCTTATCAACAAAGTTTTTTATATCAGATGCTTGTCAGTGCCCTGTGTGGTCCTTGTCTTATGTCGGGCTGATTATTGTCTTTTACCTTATTTACGCCCACGCTATATTAGTTGAGGATATGGCGGAAGTTCGCCCGGCGTAAGGTGAATGGCGGGCTTGATGCTGATTACCTATTGATGTTAAAGTCTGAGACTATAGGGTAAGGCAGGCTTTATTCGAACATTTCTTTCCATCGGCAGAACCTTTTCAGGCCTTCTTCGCCGTGTTTCGCAACGCTCTTTTCTGCCTGCTCGATGGTCTTTTCGCGGTCGAGCCGTGTCTTCGAGAAGAATTTGTCGGCATAGCATATCACCTGTTCTTCGAGCGTCTCGGGCAGCAGGTCGGTATGCGGCAGCGGAAGGTTGCGGCTTACAATCTCCTGAAGCGACAGTCCTGCGCCTGTATGCCGTTCGCATACGCGTGCATGGCGCGGCATTCCTTCGGCCTTGAGCATCTCGGCTCCGAGCACTCCGTGGCGTATATAGGGCTCATGGCCGTAGCATTTTATGTCGGGAGCGTCGGTCTTTATCACTCCTATGTCATGCAGCATGGCAGCTTCCTCAATGAAGTTGAGGTCAAGATTCAGTTCGGGATGCCTGTCCGCTATGTCGAGAGCCTTGCGGGCTACGGCGCTGCTGTGGCGCAGAAGGATGTCTTTCAGCTCTGCATTGTCAGAATAATACTTGTCGATAATTTGTCTCCAGTTCATTTTTTAAGTAGGATTAATTGTTTGGGTGCACGTCCGTTTTTCTTTATGTATATATTTAATAAAGCTTAAACTCGGCTCGGTCGTCAGTCGGCATATGGTTTTATCTGTTTTGTTTATTCATGCTTTCATCCGGCTTTTTGTTTTCTATGGTTGTCTTTTCGTGTGTCTTTTCTTCGCATAGCCATCCATGCCTGCGATAGATCAAACGAAAATCAGCCCAATATAAAGCAAAAAAACCGGCTGAATTCTAACGCCCGGTTCGGGCTAAAAACGGCCGGCATACAGTGGTTTCATTTATGATATTGTTGCCATAAGCCGGTTCGTCAATATTGGCAAGCCGGCCGTATGGCAACAATTAGCTATGGCATCCCGGGCGTAGGGCTGTTCCGTCGGCCCGGGAATATGTTCGGATTAAGAATTGATCCAGTCTCTTTCAATATATGCAATCACATCACCGCGGTTGACTCTTGAACCCTGGCGTGCAGCTATTTCAACCAGCTTGCCTCCGAGTGCAGCCGGTACCGGTTCAAACTGGCCCCATGGTGTCTGTATGTAGCAGAATGTTTCGCCTTCCTTGTAGTGCTGTCCGATGTACGGCTCAAGGCAAGGAACACACTCGCTGCTGCCTTCGAAGTCGAAGAACACCTGTCCCTTGAATGGAGACACGATGGCGTCTGCCTTTGCGTGCTTGAATGCTGACACTTCTTCCGGTGTGAGTTTTGCGCCGAGTTTCGCATCCTTTGCCTTCTGCAGGTCGGCCAGCATACGCTTCTTTGCCATTCCGCTCTTGTAGTCGCGATACTGTTCGGGGTGCATAGCCAGCTCGAACAGTTCCTCGTCGTCCTGTCCGAAGTCCCAGTTGTTGTCCTGCATCTCCTTCTTGAAGCCTTCGAGAGCGTCAGGTATAAGTGTGTGCGGGTCAGCATCAGTAAACTGACGTCCCTGCTTCTCAGCCAGCTCTACGAGTTCCTGGTCTATTGTTCCAGGTATCTTTCCGCTCTTGCCGAGAATCATTCCCCACATAGAGTCGTCCATCATTACGAAGCGGCCCTTGCCCTGTGCCATGGTGAGCAGGTTGAGCAGTGCGATGTTCTTGACATATTGTGAGAACGGAGTTACGAGTGGTGGGTAACCTACGCGCGGCCATACATATGCCACTTCGTCGAACAGTTTCACCAGCATCTCGTCTGTTGTGAGTTCCGGCTGTCCCTTGCTCTTCAGTGTAGAGTTGATTGAACGGTGTATTCCGGCGAGGTCGGCCATCATACTTCCCATCATACCGCCCGGCAGACCGCATCCGAGGAGCAGTGAGCTCATGTGCTTGTTGCCCGGGTTGATGAAGTAGCCCAGCCAGTCGTCGATAAACTCCTGTGTGAGGGTGCGGGCGCGCATGTATGCGTTCATGTCGATGTCGGCAACCTCGAAGCCTTCGTTCTTCAGCATGCTCTGAACAGAGATGATGTCCGGATGAACCTTACCCCATGACAGCGGCTCGATGGCTGTATCGATAACGTCGGCACCATTGTTGCACACTTCGAGGATAGAAGCCATTGAGAGGCCCGGTCCTGAGTGGCCGTGATACTGTATGATGACGTCTGGATGCTTGTCCTTAATAGCCTTTGTAAGCTTGCCGAGCATAGCCGGCTGACCTATACCGGCCATATCCTTAAGACAGATTTCGGTAGCACCGGCAGCTATCACCTGGTCGGCGATGTTGCTGTAATATTCAACTGTATGGATTGGTGATGTTGTTATACAAAGAGTAGCCTGAGGAGTCATGCCGGCCTCAAGCGCCCATTTAATGCTGGGGATGATGTTGCGGACATCGTTAAGACCGCAGAATATGCGGGGGATGTCAACGCCCTGGGCGTGCTTAACCTTATACATGAGTCTGCGAACGTCGTCGGGCACGGGATACATGCGTAGGGCATTGAGTCCTCTGTCGAGCATGTGTGTCTTAATGCCAACTTCATTAAACGGTTTACAGAATGCCCTCACTGCCTCATTAGGATTCTCGCCGGCGAGCAGGTTAACTTGCTCGAAGGCTCCTCCGTTGGTTTCAACGCGGGAGAAACATCCCATATCGATGATTGCCGGAGCAACGCGCTCCAACTGGTCCTTACGTGGCTGGAACTTACCTGAAGACTGCCACATGTCGCGATAAACGAGACTGAATTGGATTTTCTTTTTCATTATTATTAGATCTTTTATTGTGTGTGGCCTGATTTTGTCCGGCACACATGTTCATTTATGCAAAAATAGGTATTTTTTCTAAATCTAAAAGTTTTTATGACAAAATAATATGGTTTGAGACGAATATTTATTTGTTTTTTATAGTCTTATGAACATTTTATCATATTTTTTGTGCTGATTTGCTAAATACATATAGCAAAATACATGATAAAGTGTCTAAAATTCACTTGTAGGATAGCAAATAGACAAGTTTCTATTTGTAACTAACAAACCTTAACGTGCCTGTGGAAATTAATTTTACAAACTGATTCAGCCCGCTTTGCCTGTATTTGTCTTGCTTGGCTTGCAGTTTTGTAGCTTTAGTCGGGGAGATTGAGGGCGGTGGTGATGTTTAACCATAATTCTGATGACCGTTTTTTGGGGGTAGCCGGAGTCGACTTTAATCTGGAAAAGGGCTCTTTGAAGTCAACCATATTTAGGAAAGGGCAGGGAGGAGGAATAAGCAAAAAAGTTTTCTTTAGAAACTCATCACTCGTCACATTGCCATGTAAAGTGTTGGCTTACAGAGTGTTGAGGCGTGATGAGTTTACGGACCAACTCATCACATCGTGCCCTGCGGCCTTCGGGCGTGATGAGTTTCGCAGGCAACTCGTCACACTGTAACATACTGTCACACAGCGGGTTGTGCCGCTTTGTGATGAGTGATGAGTTTTTAAGAAAAAACTTTGTGATTTTATCTTTGTTGTCCTGTATATGCGAAAGCATGCCTGTTTAATTTCATAATGCAGCGTTTCGGTGTGTAAACTGCCGCGAATTAAAATGTGAAAGGCTATCTTTTATCATGCGAAAGGCCATGTCTTGGCATGCAAAAAGGCATGTTTCATGTTGCAGAAGCATGCCTTTTGTCTTGTGTATTTCCGTGTCTTGCGGTGTCTGTTAATTATGAATTATTAATTATGAGCTATAAAAATGCCTGCAAAAAACTGACCGAAATCCGCTCAATATAAAGCAAAAATAGCGACCGAATTACAATGACTGATTTTTGTTAAACCGGTTTTCCCATGCAGTCCCGTTTTGTCAGAACTGGAAGCCAAGGTTTACGTAGAAGTAAGGCTCCTCCGTGCGGCTTGAGTATCCGAGCGACGCGCCTATCGGGCCGAACATGCTGTTGTAGTAATATGCTATCTCGCATCCTGTCATCGGCCCCTTCTCGAAGAGGTTGCGTAGCTTGTCGCCACGCTGTCCGAACGACAGGCGGCCTATGATGTAGTTGTTGTCCATGATGCGCTGCTGCGCCATGAGCTGTGCCGTTAGCAGCATGTTGTCAACAAACTCTATGTGGCCGATGCCAGCGAAGGGCTGCTGCTGTTCGAGATACATTCCGGGGTGCATGCCGCCTATGGAGTTGCGCATGATTAGCGGAATGTCGTTGCCGATAAGGAAGCGTCCGCTTACCATGGGCTGCAGCACGAAACGGCTGTTGAGCGGGAACGACATGCGCCACATGAAGTCGGCCACGCTCAGTCCGGGTTCATCTCCGTGGCTTATGAAGTTGTCTGTGTAGTAGCCGTATCCGGCATTGAAGCGTGCGCCGCGCGTGGTGAAGAACCAGCGGTCTTCCGAGTTGTAGTTCATCCTGAAGATGTAGCTGTAGAAGTGGACATTGTCGAGAGTCTCATATTCAGACGACGGACCCGACAGCATGTCGTGAAAGTCGTAGAAGTCCATCTTCACGTTTACGTCTACCGAGAAGTTGCGTATGTTGAAGCTGAGCAGCTGCAGGTTGACAGAGTGCTGGTTGTAAGTGAAGTTGTAGTCGCGCTTGCCGCCCTCATAGATGTTTGTGTCGTCGTGCCTGAATACATACGAGAGGCCTATCTTTCCGTAGTGCAGCGGATTGATCTGTGCGTCTAGCCTTGCCATCATTCGCTTGCCCAGGCGGCCCGTAAGCTCCATTATCACAGGTATGCGGGCCTTTATCTGGTGAGACACATTGGCCTGCAGGGCCACCATCTCCTCTGTGTCGAATCTCACTCCGAGGTTTACCCTGCTTGTGCGCTTGTCGTCTGCCGATATTCTCAGCACGTATCCTTTGCCGCTCTTGTTGAGCGTATAGCCCGGGTTGGTGTATAGAAAGTTTACGCCGAGGGCTGTGATAGCCTCTTCGATGCGTTTCACCGAAACGCTGTCGCCTTTGTTGAGCCTGTATTTCGACATGATATAGTTGCGGTCGGAAGCCACAATGCGGTCGAAGCATACGGAGTCTATCTTGAACGTAAGTTCCGAACTTGTCGGCACAGGGCGCGAGGCACGTGCCGCGTGGATGTAGCCTTCTGAGGCAAGGCGCTGCTGCAGTGCCACAATCTTTTCCCACTGCTGCATGGCTGCCTCTTCGCCGCGTGCTATCAGCGTGTCGATGGCTGCCCGCGTAAAGCTTGCCGAAGAGTAGCCCTTTACGTTCACCTTGATAGGAATGTCGGTCATAGCCCAGTTTTCGTCAAACTTGTTCTTGCAGTTGATGTCCACGATCTGCATCAGTATGGCGGGGCCGCTTTGCAGCTCTGCCGCCGTGCGGTTGTCGCTCTGCACCGACACACCTATTATTATATCCGCCCCCATGCGCTTGGCTATGTCGGCCGGATAGTTGTTGCGCAGGCCTCCGTCTACGAGCACCATCGAGTCTTTGCGCACCGGGGTGAACACGCCCGGTATGGCCATGCTTGCCCGCATGGCTGTCGAGAGATGCCCGCCGTACATGTCGTATTCGGTGTTGTCCACGATGTTTGTTGCCACACAGGCAAACGGTATGGGCAGGTCGGCAAAGCTGATTGAGTCGTGATAGCCTACGGTGAGCCGTGTGAAGAGCTGCGACAGGTTGGTGCCGCTTATCAGTCCGCCTGCGGCGTTGCGTGCCTTGCGGGCTATGCTCAGCGGGCGCGACAGCAGATAGGTGTTCTGCTTCTCTCTTTCGGCCAGGCTCTGGTTGCTCACGTCCACCTTGTCAGACAGCAGTGTCTTCCAGTCCTGCACCTTTACGAGCGAGTCGAGTGTGGCAGCGTCGTAGCCTATTGAATACAAGCCGCCGATCAGGGCGCCCATCGACGTGCCCGTGATAATGTCTACAGGTATGCCCGCACGCTCCAGCACGCGCAGCACGCCTATGTGGGCCATGCCCTTTGCGCCGCCGCCGCTGAGCACCACAGCCACGCGGCTGCGGCACGAGTCTTGCACTTCTTCGGCATTAGCCGGAACAAAAAGTAATGCCGTCAGTATGACAGCTAGCAGGCGGAGTTTACTTTTCATGATGTTGTCTGGTTTGCAGGGCGGCCTTATGGCATGTGTCGCGGCTTAAGGTCAGCGTCCCATGTTGTGGTTAATGAAGCGGTGCTCGGCCATCTTCTCGTATTTAGTGCCGGGCTGTCCGTAGTTGGCATAGGGATATATGCTTATGCCTCCGCGCGGAGTGAAGTATCCCGTCACCTCTATATATTTAGGGCTCATCAGCCTGATGAGGTCCTTCATTATTATGTTCACGCAGTCTTCGTGGAAGTCGCCGTGGTTGCGGAAGCTGAACAGATACAGCTTCAGACTCTTGCTCTCAACCATGCGCTCGCCGGGGATATAGCTTATGCGTATCTCGGCAAAGTCGGGCTGACCCGTGATGGGGCACAGCGATGTGAACTCAGGGCAGTTGAACTGCACCCAGTAGTCGTTGCCCGGATGCTTGTTCTCAAACGTCTCGAGCACTTCAGGTGCATAGTCCATTCTGTAGGCGGTCTTTGCGCCGAGGGCCTTCAGTCCCTCGTCTTTTCTGTTGTCTTCAGTCATCATTGTAGATTAAATATTTTCCAAACGTTATAGTTTATTCCGTTGTCATACACGTCGGTGCCCTCATGCTCCTTGGTCTTCTTCACTACACGTATCGTTACGGGCAGCACAATGATTTCGTAGAGCGTCTTAAGCACCACCTGCGACACTATGAGCGACAGCATCTCGCCGGCAGGCACCACGCCCGACAGCGCAAGCGGGAAGAAGATCAGCGAGTCGGCACTTTCGCCGAACACTGTGCTCACCACGGCGCGCAGAGAGAAATGCTTGCCGTTGGACGATATCTTCATGCGGCTCATCACGTAGGCGTTGATGAACGAGCCGGCAAGGAAGGCCACAAACGAGGCGGCGGCAATGCGCGGGGCAAGGCCGAACACGGCATGGAAGCCCTCGTCGTTGTGCCAGTAAGGCGCGCCAGGAATGGCGTCGGCCAGCGCTCCGAACAGCACGAAGATGAAGTTCATGGCGAAGCCTGTCCATATAAGGAGCCTTGCCTTGCGGAATCCCCACACCTCACACACGCAGTCGTTGATAATGTAAGACACCGGAAACACGAGCAATCCGCCGGTGATGTTCACCGGTCCGATTGAAATCTGCTTTGTCTCTAACACGTTTGCCGTTATCAGGCAGACGCAGAAAAGTATGCTGAAAAGCATGAACAGCACACTTACTTGTTGCTTATCTGTTTTCATTTCCTTGTTTTTTAAGAGGTTTACCAAGCACTCTGTAAATAAATTGCGGCTGCAAAATTAATAAAAAAACTCAATAAGATAAGATTACACCTGTAATTATTTGCCCGATACCGATTAATTGATAACTTTGCATTTATGTTATTTATACGGGCCGTAAAAGGCCGGAGATATTTGGAAATAAACAAAGAAAACGTAAAAGGAATATGAAAAAACTATTGACAACAGCCCTGACGGTGATGGCAGCCATCTCGATGCAGGCGCAGGAGACTGCTTACAAGATTACGGGAACAGTGCCCGCAAGCGTATCGAAGGTTTATCTTTATGTGATGGGGCAGCGCGCAGCTTTAGACAGCGCAACGGTGAGCAACGGAAAGTTTGAGCTGAGCGGAAAGCAGAACCTTAACGAGATATTCATGCTGGACGCAAATAATGAGGGCATGGCATTCTTCAACGACGGAACACCTGTGGACATGAACCTGGTGAACTACACCATGGCCGGTTCTGACCTCAACAAAAAACTCTTTGAGTGCAGCCTGCCGCTGAAAAAGTATGACGCTGCAACAAGCGAGATATATGCCGAGTATGAGAAGGTGGCGAGAGACAACAGCGAAGCCGGCAAGGCAAAGGCTAAGGCTCTGGCAGAGCGCTTCAACGTGGTGAGAGACTCTATGCTCAACGACATGCTGAACATAATAAAGACAAACAAGGACAACCTTATACCGGCCGTTTATCTGAGTCAGATTTACACCGCGCTCGACTATAACGAGCTGAAAGACCTGCTAAGTCCGTCGGCTCCTTACTATAACCATCCTGCCTTGGCCCGCGTCAAGCAGCAGCTTGCTGCCTTCGAGAAGCGCATGCCCGGCAAGATGTTCACAGACCTGACGATGAACGACACCGAAGGCAAGCAGCGCAAGCTGAGCGAGTGGTGCGGCAAGGGCAACTATGTGCTCGTTGACTTCTGGGCAAGCTGGTGCGGACCGTGCCGTCAGGAGATGCCAAACGTAGTGGCAAACTATGAGAAATATCATGCCAAGGGCTTCGAGGTAGTGGGCGTTTCGTTCGACAACAGCGCCGAGGCATGGAAGTCTGCCATTAAGAGCATCGGCATGAAGTGGCCCAACATCAGCGACCTGAAGGGCTGGAAGTGTGCCGCAGCTCCCCTCTACGGCATCAACGCCATACCGGCCAACGTGCTGCTCGACGGCGAGGGCAAGATTGTTGCCACAGACCTAAGGGGCGAGGATCTCGGCGAGAAGCTCAAAGATATTTACGGATTCTAAATAGGCATGGCGCCGGCATGGCGCTGCCTGAGAGGCATCTCAGATATTATAATGTATATGGTGCTGTGCGCCATATCCGTAAAAAAGCTGACGGACAGGCTTATTGCTGATTTACGGCAATGCTGCTGCCCGTCAGTTTTGTTTTTGTTGCGTATGCCTTATTGCCTTGTTGCCTGTCGGCAGGCATTTGTATATCTGCCGCAGTGACTTCGTTTGTGTCTGACATGCCTTCACGCATTATTCCGCAGGCACATCTTTAGGTATAAGGCCGTGCTGCGTGCATACTTCGGCAATAGTCTTGATGACGGTAAAAAGTAATGACAAAATTATTTTCCGTTACAGAAAAACAAAGTGTAACGTATGTTAATAGAATCTCGTCTAAATCTCGCTTTGTTGGCTTTTATTAACAAAAGACCATCATTGAAGGTCGTAAATCAATGTTTTTCATCATCTAAAAGCATGCTTTTTGCATGCAGAAAGGCTGTATTTCGGCACATAAAAGGCCGTCTTTCAGGCTGAAATCGGTCATTTTTAGTCTTCTGATACTTTTGATCTTGACTTGAAAAATGTATAACTACTTGATTTGTTGTATGTTATATGTAAGACTTGATTTTGTCCTGTTTTTCTGACGAATGCCGTATTTATTTCGGGCATGGCAATTCAGAGAGCGTTAAACGGACGAAAATTGCGAATAATATTTACATTCTGCCGTCGACAGGCATATCAGTGTTCGGTGTGCTTAGGTTGGCTCCGTGGCGGCATGGTGGCCCACACACGGCTTAGTGGCATGCCGCCTTGTCCGTGCAGCCGCATGATGATGGCCGGCAGAGGGCATATATGCGGCGTGATATTATTACAAAAATTATAAATGAATGAAAAAACTATTGAAATGTGCTTGCTGCATAATTGGTTTTTTATTAAATTTGGAGCTGAAATTATTAAAACCTTAAACTATGGAATTACCATTCGCAGAATCTTGGAAAATCAAGATGGTTGAGCCTATACGCAAAAGCACACGCGAAGAACGCGAACAGTGGATTAAAGAGGCTCACTATAACGTGTTTCAACTGAAAGCCAACCAGGTGTATATCGACCTGCTCACCGACTCAGGCACAGGCGCAATGAGCGACCGCCAGTGGGCCGGAATAATGATGGGCGACGAGAGCTACGCCGGAGCCGACTCATTCTTCAAGCTGAAAGAGACGATACAGAGGCTCACGGGCTTTGAGTATGTAATACCTACACACCAGGGACGTGCCGCAGAGAACGTGCTGTTCTCTTATCTCGTACACGAAGGCGACATCGTGCCCGGCAACTCTCACTTCGACACTACAAAAGGACATATCGAGGGACGTAAGGCCATCGCGCTCGACTGCACCGTCGACGAGGCTAAGGACACTCAGCTCGAGGTGCCGTTCAAGGGCAACGTTGACCCCGTGAAGCTTGAGAACGCTCTCAAGGAGCACGGCGACCGCATACCGTTCATCATCGTAACCATAACCAACAACACAGCAGGAGGACAGCCCGTGTCAATGGAGAATCTGAGACAGGTGCGCGCCGTTGCCGACAAGTATGGCAAGCCCGTTGTGTTCGACTCTGCACGCTTCGCCGAGAATGCTTACTTCATCAAGACACGCGAGGAAGGATATGCCGACAAGACCATAAAGGAGATTACACGCGAGATGTTCGCTCTGGCAGACGGCATGACAATGAGCGCCAAGAAGGACGGACTCGTAAACATGGGCGGATTCATTGCCACACGCAAGCAGGAGTGGTATGAGGGCGCCAAGGGCTATTGTGTGCAATTTGAAGGCTATCTGACATACGGAGGTATGAACGGACGCGACATGAACGCACTGGCAATAGGTCTCGACGAGAATACAGAGTTTGACAACCTCGACACACGCATCCGTCAGGTGCAGCTGCTCGCACGCCTGCTCGACGAGTACGGCATTCCTTATCAGCGCCCGGCAGGCGGCCACGCCATCTTCGTTGACGCTCCAAAGGTGCTCACACATGTTCCGAAGGAGGAGTTCCCCGCACAGACACTTACCATAGAGCTTTATCTCGAGGCAGGTATCCGCGGATGCGAGATTGGTTATCTCTTGGCCGACCGCGACCCGGTTACTCGCGAAAACCGCTTCACAGGTCTCGACCTGCTGCGCCTTGCCATTCCGCGCCGCGTCTACACAGACAATCACATCGCTGTTATAGCTGCTGCGTTGAAGAACGTTTATGAGCGCAGGGCTGAGATTACACGCGGTGTAAGAATTGCGTGGGAAGCACCGCTCATGCGTCACTTCACCGTACAGCTCGAGAGACTGTAATATATACTTATAAAGTAGAAAACATAAAGGCCGTTTCGGCCTGACATACCAATTAGCCGACGGACAGATGCTCCGCATCCAGATTATGGCGCATGTCCGTCGGCTCTTGTTCTGTGCTGTTGCCTTCAGGTGCGTGCGTCTTGCCGTGCCGTGGGCTTGTTTCTGTCGCTTCATGTTGCCGCCGCCGTATATGCAAAGGCCATGTGCCGTTGCGGCAGTAGGTCTATAGTCGGTTATTAACTATTCCTTATTTTCAATAATTTATGTGGCAACAGACGCATAAATCGAAAAAATATATTACCTTTGCACTTGCTTCTTGCACAGACATGCGCACCTTTGGCGCATGCACAGCGTGTGGAAGCCGACAGCAATGGTCCCGTAGCTTAGCTGAATAGAGCGTCAGATTCCGGTTCTGAAGGTCTTGGGTTTGAATCCCAACGGGATCACATACGGCGGAAATCCTTGTAAGAAAAAGGGTTTCCGCTTATTTTTTATGACTAGACATTTGACTTTAGTTCCTCCTGTGGCACAGGAAACAACAAGGCTAATGTTCTGTCGGATATGCT
>NZ_LFQU01000030.1 GCF_001275135.1 Xylanibacter rarus
GGCAGTTTTCTTTTTTATGGGTTTTAGCCTGCATTGCAGCAGCTATTTTCAGCTGTGCCCTGGGGCTTTGCCGGATGAATTTATTGCAAAGCAGGCTTGTGGTCTTGTTAAAGATTAGCCAGTTCTATCACTTTGTCTACTGCAGCAGACAGTCCGTCGATGTCTTTTCCGCCTGCAGTTGCGAAGTGAGGCTGTCCGCCGCCGCCGCCCTTTATCAGCTTGGCAGCTTCGCGCACCATCTGTCCGGCGTTGAGTCCGTGTTCCTTCACGAGGTCTTCGCTTATCATGACGCTGAGGGTGGGGCGTCCGTCAAAGGTGCTTCCCACAACGCAGAGCATGCGCTCTGGTTCGGCTGCACGTATCTTGAACACGAGGTCTTTGGCTGCGTCCTGCTTCATTATCAGTGTGGAAGCGATGACCTTCACTCCGTTTACGATGCGGGCCTGAGATATGAGCTTCTCCTTAACTCTCTCAACTCTTTCGGCCTGGAACTGCTCAATGCTCTTCTTCATTGAGTCGTGTTCCTCGATATATTTCTCTATCACGCCGAGCAGATCCTTGGTGTTGTTGAACAGAGCCTTTATTGCCTTCATTCCGTCCTCAAGGTCGTACATCAGCATTTCGCACTCTTTTCCGGTCTTGGCCTCTATACGGCGAACTCCGGCTGCAACGCTGCTCTCTGATATTATCTTGAACATGCCGATGCGGCCTGTAGAGTGGGCGTGGATACCGCCGCAGAACTCAATGCTCGGACCAAACTTAACCACGCGCACTTTGTCGCCGTATTTCTCGCCGAACAGGGCTATGGCGCCCATCTTCTTGGCTTCGTCGAGCGGCATGTCGCGGTGTTCGTCGAGCGGTATGTCCTGACGTATCATGTCGTTGACAAGCATCTCAACCTTGCGTATCTCCTCGTCGGTCATCTTCTGGAAGTGAGAGAAGTCGAAGCGCAGCGTGTCGTGTGATACGAATGAACCCTTCTGCTCAACGTGGTCGCCCAATACCTGCTTCAGGGCATAGTCGAGCAGGTGGGTAGCCGTGTGGTTTGCGGCGCTTGCCTCGCGCTTGTCGGTGTCTACGCATGCCATGAAGTCGGCCTCAGGATTCTTTGGCAGCTCCTTAACGATATGTATCGACTGTCCGTTCTCGCGCTTGGTGTCTATGATGTTCACTGTTTCGTTCTCGCTTACCAGCACTCCGCAGTCGCCAACCTGACCACCCATCTCGCCGTAGAATGGTGTGTTGTCGAGCACGAGCTCATAGAAGGTGTTCTTCTTCTGTGTCACTTTGCGGTAGCGCAGTATGTGGCATTCGTATTCTGTGTAGTCGTAGCCTACGAAGTTTTGCTCGCCCTGGCTCAGCTCGGTCCAGTCGCTGTTTTCAACGGCAGCGGCGTTGCGCGCTCTTGCCTTCTGCTTCTGCATCTCCTCGTCAAACTGTTTCTCGTCAACGCTGAGCCCGTTTTCGCGGCAGATGAGTTCAGTGAGGTCGAGCGGGAATCCGTAGGTGTCGAACAGGCGGAATGCCTTTGTGCCGTCGAGCACGGTCTTGCCTTCGGCCTTAACCTCCTGCATGGCGTCAGACAGCATGTTGATGCCGTTAGACAGCGTGCGCAGGAACGATTCTTCCTCTTCCTTTATCACCTTGGTTATCAGTTCGCGCTGTGCGGTAAGTTCGGGATAAGCCTCGCCCATCTCGTGTATCAGCGTAGGCATGAGCTTAAACATGAATGCCTCTTTCTGGTTGAGGAAGGTGTATGCGTATCTTACGGCGCGGCGCAGTATGCGGCGTATAACATAGCCTGCCTTTGCGTTGCCCGGCAGCTGGCCGTCGGCTATTGAGAAGGCTACGGCACGCAGGTGGTCGGCAACCACGCGCATTGCCACGTCGGTTTTCTCCTCTTTGCCGTATTCCATGCCTGAAAGGCGTGAAATCTCCTTGATGATAGGCTGGAAGATGTCGGTGTCGTAGTTAGAATGCTTGCCTTGCAGGGCACGCACAAGGCGCTCGAAGCCCATGCCGGTGTCTATTACGTTCATTGACAGCTTTTCGAGAGAGCCGTCGGCCTTACGGTTGAACTGCATGAACACGAGGTTCCATATCTCGATAACCTGTGGGTCGTCTTTGTTTACAAGTTCGCGGCCCGGTGTCTTTGCCTTTTCTTCGGGAGTACGAGAGTCGAGGTGAATCTCTGAGCAAGGTCCGCAGGGACCTGTGTCGCCCATTTCCCAGAAGTTGTCGTGCTTGTTTCCGTTGATTATGTGGTCAGCCGGAACATGCTTTGCCCAGAAGGCAGCAGCCTCGTCGTCGCGGCTGAGGTTTTCTTCTGGAGATCCTTCGAACACGGTTACGTAGAGGTCGGCCGGGTCGAGGTGAAGTACGTCAACGAGATATTCCCATGCCATGTCTATGGCGCCTTCTTTAAAGTAGTCGCCAAAGCTCCAGTTGCCGAGCATCTCGAACATGGTGTGGTGGTATGTGTCGTGGCCCACTTCCTCAAGGTCGTTGTGCTTTCCGCTCACGCGGAGACACTTCTGCGAGTCGGCCCTGCGTCTTGGTTCGGGGTCGCGTGTTCCCAGTATGATGTCCTTCCATTGGTTCATGCCTGCGTTAGTAAACATCAGTGTCGGGTCGTCTTTAATCACCATCGGTGCCGACGGAACAATCTGATGTCCTTTCGATTCAAAAAACTTTTTGAACGATTCACGGATTTCGTTAGCTGTCATCATTTTCTTTATATTTTGTTTTTGTTCTTTTCACGATAAAGGCAAAATGCCTATTTGGGAGCAAAATTATAAAATAAATCCCATAAATCATTAAATAATTGTGTAAAACATACAATTCTGTTGTCTGTGCGGCAAATTATTGTGTCGCAGGACGGCATGAGCCTGTCGGCAGCGTCTTTATCTGCAACTTGAAGAAATGTATTATTTTTTCGGTTGACAGCATGAAAATGAAAAAAAAATGATAAATTTGCAACATCAGACGTTACATATTTTAATTTCCACGAATTATGGCATTGAACACAGAAAAGAATCTTAAGCTTTATTACTCGATAAAGGAAGTGGCAGCCATGCTCAACGTGCCCGAGAGCATGCTGAGGTTTTGGGAAAAGGAGATACCGATGTTGCGGCCGAAAACAACCGGTAACAATGTGCGCCAGTATACGCAGGCCGACATTGAGAATGTAAAGGCCGTGTATAATCTTGTTAAGGTCAGGGGCTTTAAGCTGTCGGCTGCGCGTAAGATGTTGCGTGAAAACAAACAGGCTGTTGACGGCAATGCGCGTGTTATGGAGAGTCTGATAAAGGTGCGCGACGAACTGAAGTTGCTCAAAAAGCAGCTTGATTATCTTGAGTAGTATTGTTTTTGCAATACCTCGCAAGATAACTTTCCGGCCTTGCTTTCTGCATATGTCTTCAGTTGCTTGTATATCTTGATATACACCTAATTGTACATCTTGAGGGTATGCGTTGAGGTTTGCTGTGTTTGTAGTGGATACAGGCTGTTATCCGACATGAAGTAGTATACCGAAAAATAAATTCTTTATTAGGAAATCCCATTAAATCATTATTCCGTACATGATTTAAATCTACAAAAATATTGATGCCTTCATATGTCATGTTGTTTCCTGTTATTATCCTATTGTCTGCTTTTGTGGAAATAGACCGCTATGCCTCTGAAAAAGCAAATGACTATACGCTAAATTTAAGACAATAATCCTACCGGATCTTAATGAAAGCAATTTGGGATAAAAGCAGATGCCAGGAGACTTCACAGTGTCCTGGCATCCTTTCAATACATAAAATCAAATTATTAACTTTGAATTTTAGTCTGGCTCTTTATTTATTAACGTATTTTTTGCCATTGATTATAACGATACCCTTTGCATTCTTGTTAACACGCTGTCCGGCGATGTTGTATGCAGGAGCATCAACGTCATTCTTGTCGGTGTTAATCTCTGTGATGTCAGTGCTGCCGCCAGAGAGCAACTTAAGAGTAGAACCGTCTTCTGCAACGATGCTTACGTCAACAGGATTCTCGCTGTAGCAGAAGCCTTTGAAAGAAGCTTTTGAACCAACTGCGTTGAATACATAGTTGCAGTCTGCATAAACCTTGAACATGATTACGCCAAGACCATTGCCGGCAGATGTAGCTTCAGCATTGTTGTTGTGATAAATCTGAATAGGCCAAAGGATTGTACCGTTGCTCTGGTCATAGAAACCTTCCTCGTCAGCTGGCAGAGTGTATGTAAGCACGCCGTTTGTTATAGGGTCTGCGTTCTTGTCAGCGTCATCAGCAATGTTCATAGCAAGAGTGTAAGAGAGGCATTTGCCTTCTTCAAATACAGTGTATGCCTTGTTTGAAGAAGCCTTTAAAACAGCATAGAAATAACCGTCCTTCTTAGCCTTTACTACATAGTAAGCGCCTGTTCCCGGCTGTACGAAGTTCTTTGCAGGATCCTCACCGCCGGCTCCTTTAGGGTTGCTGTTTCCCTGAAGACCTAAGTCAGAGCAGTCAACGTCTTTGTCTGCACCAAAGCGTACTTTGTTGTAACCGTTGAATGCGATATCCACAGCTTTGTACTGATCAGCAGCACCTGTTGAAACTGTAACGTCTTCGTTGTCAACTATAACAGAGTTTGCGTCGATGGCTGTCAGTGCAGTAGGGTCAGCTGCGCCCTTTTCAGTCAGCCATGCTTTGGCGTCAATTGTACAAACGTTCTGCGCGCTGGCGCAAATTCCTGCCATAAGGGCAAGTGATAAAGATAAAATTTTTTTCATAAGTTTTAATTTTAGTGATTAATAAAGTTATTATAAAGTTTTCTTTTAAATATTTGTTATATGTATGCTGCAAACATTGAATTTGCAGCATACATTTTCTTTTGGCTATTCTGCAGTAGTGAGCGTTCCTGTAAACGTATTTGTCGAAGTGTAGGTCTTTCTGCCTTCGGTTATGGTCGTTACATATATAAATGTAATTTCGCCGTTAGTTACCTTGGCGCTGAAATTGCCGAGGTTTGCACTTTTGTTATTTGTCAGGATATATCCCGAAGTGCTGTTTCCCGAACAGTTTGCTACATCTGATATTTCTTCTTTGACAACAGGATCGGCCTGTTTCAGTGTTACATTGGCAACCCACTGCCTATTGGCAGACAATTCTATTGTTCCTGTAGCTTCGTTTTCATCTTGCAGCTCGCCAGATGAGTTTGTGAGCTTCTGGTTCCATGTGCCGATATATGTTCCTGCAACTTCCTGTTCCGGGTTTTGTGTCCCTACAGCTTCATCGTCGTCATCGCTGCATGCGCTGAAAGTCATCAAGGCCATTATCAGTGTTAAGAATAAATATGTTTTCTTTTTCATTGCTTTCATTTTTTATGTTATTAAAGTCAATCTATTAATAGCCGGGATTCTGGTCCTCTTCAGTCATGCTGTCGTTACCTGAAATTTCAGATGTCGGGATAGGACGATACCATTTTGTCTCTCCTTTAATGTTTTTCATATCCTCGGCACTTGTAACGAAATAGTTGTATGCCACGTTGTAGCGAACCAGCTGACGTGTACGGCGAAGGTCAACCCAGCGGGTCTGTTCTGCGTAACATTCACGTGCACGCTCGTCCAGAATCAAGTCAAGCAGAGTGAAGTTTGAAAGCATGACGCTTACTTCATAGTCAGCAAGGCTGTTAAGATGAGGTGCTCCGGCGCGGTCGCGCACTGCGTTGATTTTCTCAAAGGCCGCAGTTTCGTTTCCTGCCATATAATAGGCCTCGGCAGCAGTAAGATATGTTTCAGATGCATGGAGGACTACGATGTCGCGGTAGCTGATGGTCTTTCCGCCCATAGATGCGGTCGGGTCGTCCCATTTCTTAACGCACGGCGTTGTTTCCAAAGATGTTCCTCTGTTGTTGTCATTGAGGTTCTGATTGGTTATCGTCGGTGTAAGGAAGTTGCCTTCTGCGTCAAACTTGTAGACAAATATCTGTCCGTCGTGGAGCAGGTTGGCATGAGGCTCCTTCGGATGCTTGTTCGGGTCACGTACAAACTGCGATTTGTGCGCTGTTAGATATGCCTCAAATTCGGCTTGAGAAACATAAGTGGGAGCATAGTATGCAAATATTGGCAATGTGTTTTTGTCAACACTTGTGTTGTAGTATGCAAAGTATCCATATTTAGTCCAGTCGGCTACGCTGTTGTCATACTGATACATTGTTGTCATGAATGTAGCGTCCCAGCGTGTGTCTCCTTTCTCCCACAGTGCCAGAGAGCGTGTGTTGAGAGCCTTGTTAGAGGTTGAATACTTCTGTCCCTGAGCTACGTCGCCGTAATAGTGGCTGTAGTAGATGTCGAGTTCGTGTCCGCCGTCGCTTATGTCTCCGGGCCATCCTGCCTTGTCATACTGAACTGCGAAGAATGTCTCGGGATTGGTGTCCTCGTTTGACGGCAGCCATTTGTCTTCGAACGATTGTGTGAGCGGTATGCCGCTGATGGCAGCCTCGGCAGCCTGTGCTGCCTTCTCGAAGTTTTCTTTTGATGTTATGGTGTATGTGCCTGCATTTTCGTCAGTGAGAGTAGTGTTGCAGTCCCAGCCGTGTGCAAGATATATTTTTGCGAGCAGGGCTTGTGCAGCTTTTTTATTTACAGAGCCGTCATGTGTTATTTCAGGAATTTCGCTTGAGTTGATAACTTCCTGAAGGTCGTTTTCACAGTTGGTGTAAATAGTTTCGAGGTCTGTGCGCGGATAGTCGCGGCTTGCGCTCTGAATGTAGGTGTCAGAGTAGGGCACAGCTCCAAACTGCTGTGTCATGAGATAATATCCGTAAGCTCTAAGGAATAGGCCTTCTGCACGATATCTCTTGTATTCTTCTCCGCTGTAGTTGATAAGACCGTTGGCATTATTTATAAGTCCTGTACATGCAACGTAGTAGTCTTTTACTTCGTCTGTCTCGGCGGTCAGCGAATAATCCTGGAATACTGATGCACCCTGACCACGGCAAGGCATGTAGAGGTCTGTGCCGTCATCGTTGATGTTTAATGCCGTAGCCAGATTCTTTAAAGAAAGGAATGCATATGCCCTGAAAGACTCCAGTCCTTCTTTTGTCCTGAAATATGTTTCAGGATCCATTTTGTCTCCTCCGGCTGTCTTGTTTTCTGCTTCAAGGAAGTCCGAGCAGCTTGTGGCCGACATCAGTGCCAGAAGAGCCATTGTTATGATATATGATATTTTTTTCATTTTTCTTGATTATTGAAGTTAGAATTTAAGACTTGCACCAAATTCCCATGTAACAGTGCTAGGACCATCGTTTTCTGCACCGCCTCCGGCCCATTCCGGATCAAATCCTTTGTAGTCGGTCCATACGAACGGGTTGGTTACTGTGCAATAAAGGCGCAGATGGCTGATGCCGATCTTGTTGATCCATTTCTTCGGGAACGTATATCCGAGAGTAATGTTCTTGACTTTTACGAAAGACGCGTCTGTGATGGCCTGGCATTGTGAGCCGTCACGGTTGAAGGCATGTGTTCCGTTAAGACCTGCAGTGTTTCCGTCGTTCGGGAAAGGATATGCACCATAGTGGGTGGTCTGCTGGTATACCGGGTTTATGTATGTTCCGTCGGGATTAATACCGTCGCAGTCGATAAGTGTTCCTGCCGGGATATAATAGTCAACATTCAGGTGCATCCATCCACGGTCTTTATAGTCGAGATATTGTGCATAGAAGTCAGAGTACACCTTATAGTTCTGCTTGGTGTAAAGTGATGCAGACAAGTCCCAGTTCTTGTATGACAGAGATGTTGTGAGGCTTCCTGTCCATGACGGGTCTGACCTGTAAACCTTCTTGTCTTTGTCGTCGATAGTTCCGTCGCCGTTGACATCTTCTATAATCGGGTTGCCTTCCTGCAGTCCGTAGCAAATGTTGTAATAGTCATATTCTTTCATTGTTGAGCCTGGTGTAAGGCCTTTTGCCACGGCGATTTCTGTGTTAGGCACAATCATGTCGCGGTCGGTTACGATGCCTGCCCAGTGATATCCGTATACGTTGTTGATAGAGCATCCGATGAAAAGGTTGTCGTTAGGCAGGTTTGCACCTGAACCGTTGATTTCTTTCACCTTGTTGATGTTGCGTGCATAGTTTAAAGAGATGTCCCAGCGCCAGTCTTTTGTTATGACAGGAATTGCGGTTACAGCAAATTCGATACCTCTGTTCTGCACGCTTCCTACGTTTGTGTTAAGCTTCATGGGGTTGCCGTCGCTGTCTGTTCCGGCTTCGAGCGGAAGCTCTACAGAGTAGAGAAGGTCGTCTGAGGTTTTCTGATACAGATCCACGCTACCGAAGATGCGGTTCTTGAGGAAGCCGAAGTCGATACCGAAGTTGATTTCCTTAGACTCTTCCCATGTCAGGAATCTGTCTACGATGCTGCTCGGATAGAAAGCGTTTACGTAAGTGCTTCCGAAGGGATAGTAAACCGGACCGGCTACTGTTGTTCTTGTAGCATAGTTTCCTACGCCGGTGTTGTTACCTGTTACACCGTATGAAAGTCTTACCTTTAAGTTAGAGAGCCATTTTACGTTCTGAAGGAACTTCTCTTGTGACGCGCGCCATGCAACGGCAACAGACGGGAAGCATCCCCAGCGCTGGTCTGGTTCAAATTTTGAAGAGCCGTCCCAACGCACAGTTGCGGTAAGCATATATCTCTCGTCGAAGGTATAGTTGGCGCGAAGAGCGTATGAAATCATACTGTTTTCACTGAAAGAGTTGTTCGTATTGGTAAGGTCAATGGTTCCTGATGACAGATTGTACCAAAGTGATCCGTCGAGCACACCCTGTGCTGCCTGATTGGTGGCTTCGGTGTCGCTTGCCATCATAGAGAACAGTCCCATGAGGTTAACGGCGTGCTTCTTTGCAAACACTTTGTCGAATGTAAGGATGTTGTCCCATGTCCATTGTATGTTGCGTGACGTTGCAAGACTTGCCGTGTTTACAGGGTTTCCGTTGGTGTCGGTTGTACCTACTACTGTGGCTCCGGCATAGTCGAGTACATAGTCGGTGAAAACACCGTCACGGTAATAAGTGAAGTTTGGCGAGAATGTTGTCTTGAACGTGAGTTCTTTTATCGGCTTGATTTGCAGATATACATTGCCGAGCATGCGCCATGTCTGACGCTTGTGTGTGTATACGTCCATCAGGTAGAGCGGGTTATACTGTCCTGAGAACTGGTGGCCTGTTGACGAGGCCGTACCCATGGCTACAGAGTTGCCTGGATAGTAGTTTTTATATATTTGTCCGTATTGGTTGTAATAGTAGCCGGTGTATCCTTCCTCCGGAATGTTTCCGTTGGCATCATAGATATATCCGTTTCTTTCGTCCGGCTGTGTTGAATATGGCTGGCAGAACGGATTGAGCCTGTAGGCAAGCTCTATGGCGTCATCGTTTGCATATTCGTTTCTGATATAAGCCATGTTTACGGTGAATCCGCCGCTGATAATCTTGTTGATCTGTGCGTCAAGACTGCCCTTGAAGCTGAACTGGTCTCTGCTGTCGCCTACATAGATACCTTTCTCCTGGTTGTAGCCGAGTCCGACATGATAGTTTACTCTTTCAGACGCTCCGCTTATGGCCACGTAATGGTTTTGCTGTGTTCCGTTGCGTGTTGCCAGATCTGCCCAGTCAGTGGTCTGTCCTCCTGCAATAATCTGTTTTAGGATAGAATTTCCGTCTCCGTCAACCAGTGCCATTTGATCAAAATTGCCCATGATGTACATCGGGTTGGCCAGGTTGGTCTGTCCTTGTCCATAAGAAAGGAACTTCAGGAAGCGGTAATTGTAGAATTGCTGTCCGGTCTGGAATTCAGGCATACGTGCAACTTTTGATACGCCGTAATAGCCGTCGTATGAGATGGTCGGCTTGCTCATTTTCTTGCCGATGTTAAGGCTTCCTTTGGTTGTAACCATAATCACGCCGGCTGTGGCGCGTGAACCGTATATCGCGGTTGACGATGCGTCTTTCAGAACGTCGATGCGCTCAATGTCTTGCTGGTTAAGGAAGTTGATGTCGTCGCAGATTATTCCGTCAACAACATAAATAGGTTTAGTGTCAGAGTTTGTAGATGATTTTCCGCGAATCTCAATGTCAAAGTCTCCGCCGGCACGGCTTGAGTTCTTTGTAATGTTGACACCAGGAACGGTACCCTGAAGACCTTCCATGACTGTTGCGGCTCCTTTGGCTGTTACGTCTTCCGTGCTTAGTGAACTCACTGATCCTGTGAGGTCGCTTTTTTTCATGGTTCCGTATCCTACAACAACAAGCTCGTCAAGTGCCTGGTTGTCTTCTTGCATGACAAGGTTTAGTGTGGAACTGTTGCCTACTTTTACATTCAGGTCTTTATAGCCGATGTAGGTAATTTTAAGGTTGGTCGACTCTGTTGCATTAGGAATCTTAAAATTACCGTTGATGTCAGTTATAGCACCTGCTTTTCCGTCGACAAGGACTGTAACGCCGATCATTGGTTCCCCGTTAGCGTCTCTCACCGTACCGGTAATTACCTTTTGCGCAAATGCAGAAAGGCATATTACAGGCAGCATTGATGCCAATAGGATTCTTCTTGTTAGTAAATGCATAAATGTTTTATTTTTAATTGTTAGTAGTTAGTGTTTCTCTATATATGATTATATGTTTGCTCTATTTTTTCATGGCCGTTTTCATGGTATTTTTATCAGTAGGCCAAGTAGATTTCTGCCGGTTAAAGTAGATTTGTTATGTGCAAATATACAATAATTTTAAATTCAAGACAAATAAAAACACTTTTTTTTGATGTTTGTCGGATAATTTATTTTGTTATATAACCTTAATATTTGATTTATTGGCTTGTTTTTTAATGCTTTTGTATTTAGTTTTTTGCTTAAATAATGTTGTATTTTGGCAATTCTTTAGGGCGTATTATATATCTGATAGGTGGGCTTGGTGTCAGGATGGGCCGGTTAAGACTTTGTCTGATTCATAATAAATGTTAACGTATGGGCTGCTGCTTATGTAACAAATATGGGGTATGGGCTACGGATGTTGAGTTGATTCAGAATAGGAAACTGTTGTTGCTGTTGATCGGCAAAGTAAAACGCAGTGCCGGATTTGTTTCAGGCTTGTCGCCATGTCATGGTTCTGATGTTGTGCCTTTTAGGGAGGATATAAAACAGAAAACTTTTTGATTTTGACGCTTTCAGACTGGCTTTTTTCTAACGGAATAGGATTATTTTATGAAAAAGGCCGTAAATTCGTTCGTTTTGCTAAAGTGTTGATTCCTAGCGGCTTATGTCGTTGTTGCAGATACTTCTCGATTGTTAAAAAAGCTAACTGGGCCGTTTGCTCATCAAAAACCATAGGTTTATGCACCGCAGATAGTACATTTTTCATGCCAGAAGCAATAGTTTTGGCGTTTTAAATTGCTGTTTTGAGGACAAGAAAGTGTCGGATATGCAAATAAATGTTATAGAAATTGGTGCGCTATATTTATTAGCTTAACAATTATTATAATTATGTTTTCTATTTTGCAGAAAACTCTGAACATAAATTTTGTAAAGGTTTTTCTGCCGAGGCTTTTGTGCCGGGCTGTTTTGTTGGGTGGTATTGATTGCATAAAAATAAAAGCCAGACATCGCAACGGATTGTTGTTGCTGTCTGGCTTTTATCATGTTGTGTGATATAAGTCGCGCGGCAGATTGTCTTGATCTTTGCCGCTGTATCTGTCTGTTTGATTATATTTCAGGTATCCAGCTGTTGTCCATCTTGAAGACATTGTCAACTGTTATCTTGGCAGCCTCTTTTTTTGTCAGTTGCTTGCTCCATGGTGCCCTTTCTTTCGTTGTTGCTCCGGCACCGCTGTTGTTGTATTCCATGTAGCGTGCTGTCTTTTCGTTCGAAGCCTTGCCCCAGTTGTGCCATCCAGCAGGCAGAATGTGGCTGCCAAGCTCGCAGTTCATGAACAGGGTGAAGGCGTAAGGGCGCCACGGACGTCCGAGATATACCTTTGTAACGCCTTCGGCTGCCGTAAGCTTGCAGCGGTTGAACACGTAGCCGAAAGCCACGTCTGCAGGCGTTGAGGCTGCTGTGACGTAAGAGTTTTGCTTGCTGTGTATGGTGCAGCCTTCAAACCATGCCGTAGACGGACCGAAGATAAAGTCGGTTGTCCCCTCGATGTAGCAGTTCTTAAAGTATAGTCTGGTGTTGGCCAGACCTGTATACACTGTGTCCTGATTGCCCAGCAGGCGGCAGTTTACAAACACGAGATGGTCGCCTTCTGTGTGAAGTGCCACGGCCTGTCCAAGCTTTGCGGCATTGTTTTCTATCGTGATATTCTTAAATGTGATATAGTTGCCTTCCACTTTGACGGTGTATGTGCGGAATGTTCCCATGGGCTTGTTGGTGTCTTCAAGCCTTATGTTGGCGTGGTCGTCGTAGGTTATTATGGTGTTTTCAGCATCTTCGCCGCACACTTCGATGTTGGTGAGCCACGACGGTATTATCACTTTCTCCTTATATACGCCTTTCTTTACGTATATTACTTTGTGATATTCCATGAATGCGCGGCACACTTCAACGGCCTCGTTGATGGTTCTGAACTGGCCGGTGCCGTCTCTCGAAACCACCAGCGTGTCGGGATTGTCATAAGGGTTGGCTGCGTTTGCCGTAAATGCGGCCAGTGCCGCAATGATAGTGATGAATAGTTTTTTCATAGTTGTGCTTTTTGACAGGCTGTGCCATACGGGCACGACTGCCTCAGCCGGCTGTTACGCCGGCTGTGCATGGCCAGCCGGAAGTTGTTTATAATATTTGTTTTATTTCTTGTAGTCCTTCTACTTTCTTCAGTTTTCCCATTATAGTCCTGACGTCGTCGCGGTCGTGTATCCTCAGTTCGAGTGTTCCGTCAAATATTCCTTCTTCGCACGACAGCGTCACTCTGTGTATGTTTACGTTAAGCTCGTCGGATATAACCTGGGTAACCTCGTTGAGCATGCCGATTCTGTCTATTCCTTTTATCTCTATTACTGCATCGAAGAGCAGTTTCTTGTGCATGTCCCATTTGGCATCGAGTATGCGGTTGCCGTATCCAGATTTTAGCTTTGCTGCAACGGGGCATGACCTTTTGTGTATCTCAATGCGGTTCTTGCCGTCGATAAATCCTAGTGCGTCGTCGCCGGGTATGGGGTGACAGCAGTCAGGGAAGATAAACTGGTTTATGTTGTCGTCTGTGATATATATAGGCTTTTTGCGGTTGAAGCCTTCTTTTACGATGAAGTAGTTTGGCTTCTTGTTCTCGTTGCCTTTCTTCTTTTCCTTGCCCAGGAACGGCACAAACTTTCGCCATGTTACGGCCGAGTTCTGCTTCCTCTTGCCGTTTATTTCGTCGATGTCTTTATCGCTGAGTATGATATTCTTTTTTCCTATTGCCTTGAACAGTTCGTCCGGCTTCTGCACCTCGTGGAATTCGCACAGCTTGTCGATTACAGACGAGTTGATTTCCAGCGAGTGCTTGCTAAGGAATTCAGACAGAATCTCTTCGCCTTGCTTCTGTATTTCGCGGGCTTCGCGACGTAATATTGCCTGTATCTTAGCCTTAGCCTTTGCCGTTGATGCAAAGTTTATCCATGATGGCTGCACGTGCTGCGAGTTTGAGGTGAGAATTTCCACCTGGTCGCCGCTTTGCAGCTTGTGGCTCAGCGGCACGAGCTTGTGGTTTACCTTGGCGCCTATGCAGTGGCTGCCGAGGAATGTGTGTATCTGGAATGCAAAGTCGAGGGCCGTACAGCCTGCCGGCATGGTCTTTATCTCGCCTTTGGGGGTAAATACAAATATCTCTGATGCAAAAAGGTTAAGCTTTATAGCGTCGAGGAAGTCCATTGCATCGGGCTGCGGGTCGTCAAGAATCTCTTTGATGGTGCGCAGCCAGTTGTTAAGTTCGCCTTCGTCTTCAGTAATTTCGTCGCCTTCTTTATATTTCCAGTGTGCGGCAAAGCCTTGTTCTGCCACTTCGTCCATTCTTTCAGAGCGTATCTGTACCTCAATCCATCGGCCCTGCTTGCTCATCAGAGTTACGTGCAGAGCCTGATATCCGTTGGCCTTGGGATGGTTGACCCAGTCGCGCAGACGGTCGGGGTGCGACTTGTAGATCTGGCTTATCGCCACATATATGTTGAAGCATTCGTTGACTTCCTCTTCACGTTTCTTGGGCTTGAAGATTATTCTTACAGCCAGAATGTCGTAAACCTGGTCGAAGCTTACGTGCTTGTTCTGCATCTTGTTCCAGATGGAGTAGGGACTTTTCACCCTGGCTTTTATTTCATATTCAAGTCCCATTCTGTCTAGAGCCTGCTTTATTGGACCTGTAAAGTCGTCAAACAGACTGTCGAGAGACGCCTTTGTGTCTGCCAGTTTAGATTCTATTGATTTATACTCTTCGGGATGCTCAAACTTGAAACTCAGGTTCTCAAGCTCGGTCTTTATCTTGTTCAGTCCGAGGCGGTTGGCAAGCGGCGCGTAGATGTATAGCGTTTCTCCGGCAATCTTGTATTGCTTGTTTGCCGGCTGGCTGTCAAGCGTGCGCATGTTGTGCAGGCGGTCGCATATCTTAATTAGGATAACGCGTATGTCGTCGCTCATGGTCAGAAGCAGCTTCTTGAAGTTTTCTGCCTGTGCCGACGCCTGGTCGCCGAATATTCCGCCTGAAATCTTTGTCAGTCCGTCCACAATCTGCGCAATCTTAGGGCCGAAGATGTTCTCTATGTCCTCAACCGTGTAGTCGGTGTCTTCAACCACGTCGTGCAGAAGTGCCGCACTTATACTGGTAGAGCCGAGCCCCATCTCGCTGCATGCGATCTGGGCCACGGCTATGGGGTGCATTATATATGGTTCGCCAGACAAGCGTCTAACGCCCTTATGTGCCTGTTTGGCAAAGTTGAATGCTTTAGTTATTATGTCAACTTTCTTTCTGTGGCGTGTGGACAAATAGTCGTTCAGCAGACGCTGAAAAGCATCACCGACCAACTTTTCCTCAGCAATTTCTCTCTCTTTGTCAATGTTGTTACGCTCGTCCATAATTGGTTTCTCCAGATATTATTAATAAGGTATACAGGTGAAGCGCCTTTTTATTTCACCCTGATTTTCTTTCCGGCACGTATGTTGTTTCCTTTTATACCGTTAAGCTGGCGCAGCTTCTTTACGGTAGTGTGGTGCCTTTCTGCTATCTCAGACAATGTGTCTCCGCTTCTTACGGTTACGCTCTTCTTTCTTGTTCTTGAGCGTCTTGATGATTTTCTCTTTCTGCTTTTGCTCTTGCTGTAGCTCTTGCGTGAGCTGCTTGTGCTTGTTGTGTACTTGCTGCTTTCAACTTCCACTAGCGAACGTCTGGTGAGCAGCGCGTCAGTCTCGTATCTGTAGATAGAGTCTTCGTTTGCGATAAATGTGTTTGTGGCGTTGGCCGGTAGACGTATCACCGACGGCTTGTTGTTGCCGTTGACGATATCACGGCGATACTGCGGATTTAGCGTGCGCAGCTCTTCAATGTCAATGCCGCACACGTCGGCAATCTGCTTAAGATGAACATCCTTTGACACAACCACGGTGTCGGTCTTGGCCGGCAGTGTGGTGCGCATTGGACAGATGTTGTGCTCGCAGTAGTAGTTCATCACGTAGTTTGCGGCAATGAACGCCGGCACATATCCTCTGGTCTCGCGTGGAAGGTAAGGATAAATCTTCCAGTAGTCGGCCTGTCCGTCGGCGCGGTGTATGGCCTTGTTTATGTTCTCCGGTCCGCAGTTGTATGCAGCAATCACCAGGCTCCAGTCGCCGAAGATATTATAAAGGTCTTTAAGATAGTGAGCGGCTGCATAAGACGATTTAATGGGATCTCTGCGCTCGTCGATAAGCGAGTTGATTTCCAGTCCGTACTGCTTGCCCGTTGCCACCATAAACTGCCACAGTCCGGCAGCGCCTGCATGAGATGTGGCTTTAGGGTTTAATGCCGACTCGATTACCGGCAGATATTTTAGTTCAAGCGGCAGTCCGTAGGCCTCGAGAGCCTCTTCAAATATAGGTATGTAGAAGTTTGACGCTCCCAGCATGTAGCTTACCGAATGGCGCAGTCTGCCTGTGTATCTGTCGATGAATTTCTGTACAATTTCGTTGTATGGCATTTCCATGACGTTCGGCAGCCTGCTGAGGCGCTCGATGTACACCTCTTTCGGGTAATCTCTGTTCTCGTCACGGTAGTTGCAGTCTTCGTCCTGCTGTAAGTAAGTTTTTGAATAGTATAAGTTCAGGAGGCTGTCAACTTCATAGTTCATAGCCTCAGGCAAGTCAATTGTTTCTTCTTTTCCGTCATTGTCAGTCACAATTATTTCATCCTTTTCGTTCTGAGCCTGCATCACGCAGTTACCTCCGAAAAGCATCGTGGCAATGATTATAAAAACTTTCTTTCTCATAAAATGTTTATATACAGAATCTTATAATTTAAATCTTTTTTTCAGAAGGTTATAGAGCACTGAAGTCCCAATGACGATGATTTAAGCGGATTCAGTGACGACCTGTTGTTTATTATCGTAGGCTCAAGCTTCATGCTCAGGTCTTTTGAAATGTCAAATTCTGACAGTGACGCGTCGACATACGCGTCTATTACCGACAGGGCGTAAACGCCGATAAGGCAGAATACGCTCAGGTCGCGGTATCTGCGGTAGAAGTCCTTACGCTTTTTGAACAGATTTTGGTATTGTTCCTTGTTCTCTTCCGTTATGGTGTTGCCCAGATGCAGAAACTGGTTGTAGCTCTCTGTGCTTGGGTCGTTGTCCATGATGTCCATGTAGGCCTGCGAGTAGTCCTTGTACATCTGGTTGTTCCATCTTATGGCGTAAAGACATCCGATGAAGCCGCCATACACAATAGGCAGCTTCCAGTATTTGCGGTTATATATTTGTCCAGCTCCCGGTATCACGATGGCAAGCCACATGGCTCTTTTGGCGTTTGGCCTCCATGTGCTCCAGTCGCGTTTCTCTTTTTTCTTCTTTACAGAGTCGTTTGCCGACAGCATCCTCATGCTGACAGAGTCGGCCGCAGACACAACCTTGTTTATCGTGTCGCTTATCTGCTTGTCGTTTTCTGCCGCAACCGTCATGATCGTGTCGTTGACCAGGATGGTGTCCTTGTCGCCCGTTCCGAGCGCGCTGCACGGCATCATCACGGCAAGCATGCATATGGCCGCTGCCAGTCTTGACAGGTAATATGTTAGATGTCTGCTTGTATCCACAGCTTTATCTTACTGTTCTTTCAGTTTGTCAAACATGCTCATTATACGCACAAGCTCTTCTTCGTTGGCAAACGGAATGCTAATCTTGCCCTTGCCGTTGGCCGAGCAGGTCATCTGAACTTTAGTCTTGAAGAAGTCAGACAGATGCTGTTTCAGTGTAGAGAATTCTTCGGGCATCTGCTGGTTAGATGCTATCTTCTTCTTGCCGCTGACTATGTCTTCGCCGTTTTTCAGCTTCTGCACCATTTCCTCCACCTTGCGTACAGAGTAGCCGTTCTTCTGTATCTCCTTGAACAGCTTCACCTGCAGCGACGGGCTGTCTATCGCCAGCAGCGCGCGTGCGTGTCCCATGTCAATCTCCTTGTTCTGCAGCGCCATCTGCACCTGTGCAGGCAGCTTCAGCAGGCGGAGATAGTTTGATATTGCCGTGCGGCTTTTGCCCACTCTTTCCGACACCTTCTCCTGCGTCATTCCTGTGTTTGTCAGCAGGTGTTCGTATGCCAGGGCAATTTCTATCGCGTTGAGGTCTTCGCGCTGGATGTTCTCAACGAGAGCCATCTCCATCACGTTTTCGTCCTTGATGGTGCGTATGTATGCCGGTATAGCCCTTAGTCCGGCTATCTGCGATGCTCTCCAGCGGCGTTCGCCGGCAATAATCTGAAATCTGTTGTCGTCAACCTGTCGCAGCGTTATCGGCTGAATGATGCCTATCTCGCGTATGCTGTTGGCAAGCTCGTTGAGAGCTTCCTCGTCAAATTCGCGTCGCGGCTGGTTAGGGTTGGCTTCTATCTGCTCAATAGATATCTCGCTGATGGTCGAGCTGCCCTGCGGGCGCACGGCTTCGGTAGATATCAGAGCGTCGAGTCCGCGTCCGAGCGGATTGCTGTATCTTTTCTTAATGGCCATAATCTTCTTACTTGTTCCTGTTTATAATCTCCTTTGCCAGTGCCAGATGGTTCTTGCTTCCTGTTGAGTCGGCATCGTAAAGAATAACCGGAAGTCCGTGGCTTGGCGACTCGCTCAGTTTCACGTTACGCTGTATGACGGTCTTGAACACAAGCTCCTGGAAGTGGCGCTTCACCTCGTCATAAATCTGGTTGGCCAGGCGCAGGCGGCTGTCATACATAGTCAGCAAGAATCCCTCAATCTCGAGTTTCGGGTTCAGCTTGCTCTTTATTATCTTTATCGTGTTCAGCAGCTTGCTTATTCCCTCAAGGGCAAAGTATTCGCATTGAACAGGTATTATTACAGAGTCGGCGGCAGTAAGGGCATTCACCGTTATCAGGCCGAGCGACGGCGAGCAGTCAATCAGGATATAGTCGTAGTCGCCCCTTATCGGCTGCAGCAGGTTTTTTATCACCTGCTCTCTGTGTTCAAGGTTTAGCATCTCTATTTCGGCTCCCACAAGGTCAATGTGGCTCGGCATAATGTCAAGTCCGTCAATGTCTGTGGTATAGACGGCGTCATGTACGTCTGCATGGTCGATGATACATTCGTACAGCGAGCAGTCCACGTCTTTCGTGTTGACTCCGAGGCCGCTCGAAGCGTTGGCCTGCGGGTCGGCATCGATTACCAGAACCTTTTTTTCCAGTGTGGCGAGGGATGCAGCCAAGTTAATTGTCGTGGTTGTCTTTCCCACGCCTCCTTTTTGGTTTGCTAATGCGATAATTTTTCCCATTTGTCTTATATTGGTGTCCTAAATCTAATGTCTTTATTTGCTCGTTTTAGAATTGCTCCTTCCAAAAATATTTTGCAAAAATACATATTTTATGTGAGAAATAGTTGTTTTAAACCTTTTTTCGTACTTTTGTAGCCGAAAGAAAATGATTTTTATGAAAATTATGAAACCATTAATACTTATTTCTAATGACGACGGCTACCATGCCAAGGGACTTAACTCGCTGATAGACATGCTCTCTGATTTAGGCGATATCCTTGTCTGCGCGCCCGAGTCGGCACGTTCAGGATTTGCCACAGCCTTCTCTGCAACCACTCCCTTGAGGCTCAAGCTGCGCCGCAAGCGCGAGGGCGTTGAGGTGTGGTCGTGCAACGGCACGCCCGTCGACTGTGTCAAACTGGCGCTGAGCCAGCTCTGCCCGCGCCGTCCCGATATGGTCATCGGCGGCATCAACCACGGCGACAACGGCTCTGTCAATTCTCATTATTCGGGCACAATGGGCGTTACGCGCGAGGGTTGCATGAAGTATATTCCTTCAGTTGCCTTCTCTCTCTGCGACTATAGAGACGACGCCGACTTTGAGCCTCTGCGCAGCATCGTCAGAAAGATTACGGCCAAGGTGTTGGCCGAAGGTCTGCCAAAGGGAACGTGCCTTAACGTAAACTTCCCCAAGGCTGCCGAATTTAAGGGTGTAAAGGTATGCCGAATGGCTAAGGGTACATGGGGAAATGAGGTTGTTCGCACCCGTCATCCCAGGGGTTACGACTATTATTGGCTTGTGGGCGAATATACCAACGATGAGCCTGAAGCAACCGACACCGACAACTGGGCTCTCAACCATGGTTATGTGGCCATAACGCCCACCACAATCGACGTTACCGACTATACCATGTTCGAACGTCTGAAGGATTGTACCGATGAGTTTTGCTGATGTGCCGGGGCTGCGGTCTTGTCGGCTTTCGGCATCTGTCGTGTGCCCTGCTGTGGATTTAGAAACATCATATTTGTTTACAGATGAAATATTATCTTATTGCCGGTGAGGCAAGTGGCGACCTTCATGCGTCGCGGCTTATGCAGTCGCTCAGAAGAGTCGACGGCGAGGCTGAGTTCCGTTTCTTCGGAGGCGACCTTATGTCGGCTGCCGGAGGCATGCGTGTGCGCCACTATCGCGACTTGGCATATATGGGCTTTGTGCCTGTCCTGCTGCATCTCAGAACCATATTCAGAAACATGGCTTTCTGTAAGCGCGACATAATCGAGTGGCACCCTGATGTGGTGATATTGGTTGATTACCCCGGTTTTAATCTCGACATAGCCAAGTTTCTGCATGCCAAGACTTCAATACCTGCGTATTATTACATCTCGCCAAAGATTTGGGCATGGAAAGAGTACCGCATAAAGAACATAAAGCGTGATGTCAGCGAGCTGTTCTCCATTCTGCCTTTCGAGGTGCCCTTCTTTGAGGGCAAGCACGGCTACAAGATACACTATGTGGGCAATCCTACGGCCGACGAGGTGAGCGGATTCTTGAAGACCTACACCGATTCTTACGACGAGTTCTGCTCTAAAAACGGGCTCGACTCACGCCGTCCTGTCATTGCTTTGCTGGCCGGAAGCCGCAAGCAGGAGATAAAGGACAATCTGCCGGCCATGATAGAGGCTGTCTCGCGCTTTGCCGACAACTATCAGCTTGTGGTGGCGGGAGCGCCGTCGATAAGTGCAGACTATTATGCCGGGTTCATATCCGGACAGCCCGTAAAGATAGTCTACGGGCAGACTTACGAACTGCTCGCCCATTCGCGTGCGGCTGTTGTAACCAGCGGAACGGCCACTCTTGAGACGGCTCTGTTCAACGTGCCGCAGGTGGTGTGCTACGAAACCCCTATACCAAAGGTCATCGCCTTTCTCCGTAAACATCTGTTGAAGGTGAAATACGTTTCGCTTGTCAATCTCATTGCTGACCGTGAGGTGGTCAGGGAGCTTGTTGCCGACACATTTTCTGTGGATAACATTGCCGCTGAATTGTCGCGTCTGCTGCCCGACGGAGCTTGTCGCAGCAGCATGATTGATGGATATGCCGAAGTGCGCAGGAGGCTCGGCGACAAAATAGCTCCCGACAACGCGGCTGAGATCATGGTGCGGCTGCTGAAGAAAGAGGTCGACGAATAGCCCGTGTGGAATATTTTGCCACGGCATTTCTGTCTTCACCAGTGCAGTTGTATGTGCTATTGAATAAAATTCTTTTATTTGCTTAAAATAACACGGCCGTTTCTGATTAAAAAGTGGCCGGTTTACGCCTCAAAAGTGGCCGAGTTTTGACCCGTAACTCGGCTACTTTTGATTTATAACTAAATGCCTTGTTATTGCTTACAGTATACACTGTGGCGCATGTCTGTATTGAAAAATATTTATGTGCGGAGCCTGTTTTGCTTACGATTTTTCGACTAAAAATTATCATGCCGGTTCAACGTATTGAAATTTTTACTAATTTTGTATCGGCTAATGATGAAAAGCATTAACCGAAATGAAACGGATTTACAGGCTTAACCCCAGATTAGACGTTATGATTTAGCCTGTATTTTTGCTTTATATTAAGTGGATTATCGTTTGATTTTTCGCAGTCATAGCGGGCTATGTCAAGAAAGGCCGGAGGAAAAGTCGCCAATAAAAGACAAAAAGACGGCTGAAAGCATGAGCATACCAAACTTATATACGGTCTAATGACTTAGGCTTAATGTGGAATGATTTGCGAACATTTTTGCGAACAGCAGATTTTTGTGCATTGTGCTAAATCAAGTAATTTTGCTTATAAAAATAATAAAATTAAACTGTTTGAACTTATGAAGAGAATTTGTTTTATACATTATTTGTCTTTATTTCTTCTTGCTTTGTGCAGTCATGTACCGTCGGCAGCTCAGTCGGACACAGCTGTCATGCGTATCAGTTATGACGCTAAGTTTAAGACTTGTGTTGAAAGACCGGAAATGCAAGACGAGATGGAACTGCTTATTGGCAATAAGTGGAGCAAGTTTTATTCTTCGGCAAACATACGACAGCAGCATGTGCTTGACAGCGTGGTGCAGGCCACGGGTGGACAACTGCAACAGGCTTTGGCTGCAAGCACACGGATGAGAGGAAGTGGAACGCTTGGGCAGAAATATATGGTGATGAAGAATTATCCGGCTGACGGTAAACTTACTTATACACTTAATCTGCATGGTTTTGCCCTTAAGTCTGAGGAGAATATGCCTGCGTTTGACTGGCAACTGGCCGACGGCGACTCAATAATAGCCGAGTATCACTGCAACAAGGCAAGGACAAAGTTTCGCGGACAGACATGGACGGTGTGGTATGCGCCTGACATCGCCGTGAGCGACGGTCCTTGGAAGCTGTGCGGACTGCCGGGACTTATAATGAAGGCTGAAACAGATAACGGCTGTTTCTCGTTTGTATGCACGGCTGTAAGAAAGGGCAGGGGAAAAAGCATTACGATGGAAAAGACAAAATATAAATCTGTTGAGCCGAAAGAGCTGCAAAAGATTACAGAAATGGAGATTACCGATCCTGTAGGGCTGATGACGAGGCTGACGGGCCTTGCTCCGTCTGTCGGTAAGGGCAGAACGAAGCAAAGAAAGGTTACGCCGGTACTTATAGAAGACTATGACTGTGAGTGACGGCAGAACCATACGCATGGCGCTTGTCCTGTTTGCGTGGCTTTTGGCAGCAACGGCTTACGGACAGGTTATAACGGGACGGGTTGTCAACTCGGACAACAGTCCTGTCGACAAGGCTTCTGTATATATTAAAAACGGCAAGTCGGTAGTGGCTTATGGATTCACCGACAAGCAAGGCATGTTTGCCGTAGACAGTAAAGGCCGGCAGTGCGACACGATGGAGGTGCGCAAGATTGGTTACTCTAAACTGGCTATTGCTCTTAGGCATTACAGCAGCGACAAGGCTATAGTGCTCAGCGAGCATGCCACAGAACTTAAGGAGGTGGTTGTTAAGTCGCAGCGCATCAGACAGGAGGGTGACACGCTCAACTATCTTGTTAGCGCCTTTCGTGGCAAGCAAGACCGCACCATAGCCGACGTTATCAGAAAAATGCCAGGACTTACCGTAAATGATGACGGCTCGATAGAATATCTGGGCACGAAGATAAACAAATTCTATATTGAAGGCATGGATTTGCTTGGCGGTAAGTATGCGCAGGCGTCAGATAACATTGATGCAGGAAAGGTGAAAAAGGTGCAGGTGCTTGAACGGCATCAGCCCATACGTGCGCTGAAGGATACAAAGTTCAGCGATCAGGCAGCACTCAACATCGTGCTGACCGACAGCGCAAAAAATGTGTGGAGTCACACCTTCGACCTGTCAACGGGAGCTTCGTTGACCAACAGTCCCGGCTGGCTTTATGACAATCGCATCGTCTCAATGCTGTTTTCGCGCAAGGTGCAGAGCATAAGTATGTATAAGAATAACAATACCGGTAAGAACATCGGACAGGAAGTAACGCCTATGTCGGCATATCTCGACGACTCGGCACCCGTGGACGATGGTATGCTCGGCAACATATCACTGCCGGCACCGGCCATTGACGCCTCGCGCAGCAGATTTAACCATACTCACCTGATTGCAACCAACTGGCTGCTGAAGACGCATGGCGGCAATGACTTGAGGATACAGCTCGACGGCATGACCGACATGACTGAACAGCGACAGACATCCACCACGGTATATACGACGGCAGGCGGTGCTGCCATTGTGCAGGACATATCGGCTGAGAGCCGTCACGACGCCTTGTCGGCTGAGGTGCTTTACAGGCAGAATACCGAAAGACAGTATCTTACAAACGATGTCAGGGGATATGTTGACTTCGACCGCAGCAGCGGCTTGTCGGTATTGAATGGCGTTGAGACAAGAGAGATGGTTAAGCCGCGTCAGGGCTACATCACGGACAAACTGTCGTTTGTGCGCAACATCACCCGTCGCTATTCGTTTTCTGTCAACGCTTACCTTTCACTCAACTGGCTGCCGGGCAGTCTGCTGCTTGCCGACTCAACCATGCAGCGCCTTCGCCAGCGCAGCGTCCTTGCCGGATGTGACGCCTATTTCGGACAAAAGCTTGGTGCGTTTTATCTTAATTATAATATAGGCACAGACATGAAGGCGCAGCATATAGGCGTAAGCCGGCAGAATTTGGATGCCGTAAGGAAGTACACCGAATGGCGAACTTTCATGAAACCGTCGCTGTCGTATAAAACCTCCATTATAAATCTTGTTGCATCTGCGCCTGTTTACTGGACAAGCCGGACGTATGGCGTACAGCATAAAGACAACATTACATTTGAGCCTAATCTGTTTTTCAGAGCTATGCCAGTTTCCGATTTCGGCATAACGGCAACGTATAACTGCTCGTGGAAGTCCGAAGGCTTTTTGTCAGTGCTCGATATACCTGTGTTTACCGACTATATCTCGATGACAGAAGGACAGGGTAAACTCAGCAACACATTGATGCACACGGCAAGCGCTAATATAGAATATAAGAATGTTATAAAAGGCCTGTTTGCCACTGTCGGGTATGTCTTTACCAATATGCGCAATCAGCGGCTTTACTCAATGAATGTGGACGGCAATGTGTATGAGTCACGGGCCACTGACCTTACATCAAACAGCGTTATGCACGGATTAAACTGCCGTGTAAGCGAGAGCTGGAACGTGGCTCATCTGGTTACTACGCTGTCGGGGCGATGGCAGTGGAGTGATTATAACATGCTCTTGCAGAATGTGCTTACGCCGTTTCAGACGCAGATGGCCGGAGCTACGGCAACAGTCTCGCTCCAGCCTTGCAGCTGGTTCTCTGTCGAAGAGCAGAGTCAGTTCAGCTATGTCAGACAGGAGTGCTGTTCGGGCGCTTCGTTGCCGTCGTCGTTAAGCTCATTCAGTCACAGTCTGAAGTGCTACTTCATGCCCGGACGCTTTAACATAGAGTTAAGCAACGAGATATACCACGGCAACGATAAGGCCGTTTCGTTCACCTATTTTGCCGACTTGTCAGTCTCTTATCGTACCAAACGTTATGAAGTGAGCCTGACATGCAGCAATATTTTGGGAAAGGATGAATATGAACGCCGCCAGATAACCGACACTCAGCAGATGTACACCATTACAAGGTTGAGGCCGCGTGAATGTATGGTGAGGGTTGAATTTAGTTTATAAAAAGAAATAGTCCGGACTTTAAATAGTAATTAATAAAAAAGCAAAAGAAAATGAAGAAATTATTTTTGATTTTAGCTTTGGCTATAGGTTTGGGAGCGGCTTCTCCTCAAAAAGCATCAGTGCAAGAAATATCGGCAGAATCTTTTGTTTTTATAAGTAATGAATGATATCATCTAAAACTCATGAATATATTTAACTGTATAATAATAGTGCTATGCGTGCTTATATCAGCCGGCTGTGACGTTGAGCGTTCGTCTCACAGCAAGGCATTGTCGGCAATAGACAGTGTGGGCGATGTGTCACCGCGCCGTGCTTTGGCTATGCTTGACAGTATAAGACCGAAGATAAACGCTGCCGACAAGGCAGACCGGAACTATTACGACCTGTTGCGCATTAAGACAGAAGACAAGCTTTATGTTGCCCATACAACCGATACGTTGATGCTCCGTCTCCTTGATTATTATGAAAACGAGGGCGACAAACGGCTCCTGCCTATGGCATATTATTATGCTGGACGTGTGTATAACGACATGAACGATGACACGCGTGCCTTACCATATTTTCAGAAAACGATAGAATTGGCTGACACGGCTAGTCCGTTGAGATATAAGGCTTATTCGCAGATGGGATATATCTTTCTTTATCAAGGATTGTATTATAAAGGATTAAAGGCGTTCAGACATTCTTATTTGTATAATAAAAAAATAGAGAACAAAAAAAGTCAGGCATATTCATTGTGCGGTATGGCGTATTGTTATCAGCGTGTTAAAAATGAAAGTCAGGCAGCAGAATGTTTTGAACAGGCCTTGAACTTGTCTAAGGAAGCAAATGACAGTTTGCTTGAAACCGATATCCTTGCTCAAATAGCGAAGCATTATTATAAGCAAAGTGAATATGGTAAGGCGTTGATGTATGCTAACCGTGCGTTGAGCCGTGTTAACAGGATAAATGCCAGGGCTGTTTTGGTTATTGTTGCGAAGATATATGATAAGGTCGGCAGAACAGATGAAGCTGTGAATCTGTATGAAAAGGTTTATGATTTAGATAATGTTTATGCCAAATATGGGGCTTCAAAATGGCTTGGACATTATTATTTACGAAAAAATGATTTGATTAGGGCGGCATATTTCTTTGACAAATATGAAACATATTCAGATTCTGTCCAAAATATTATAAAGACAAAAGATGTTGCAAGAATTGATGCAGTTTATAATTATACAGAAAAGGAGAAAGAAAATATCAGGTTAAAATACGAATTGGCTGAAAATAGGTATATTGTTTATATATTTGTTTTTATGTGCATTTCGTTGATTTTTGCCTTTTTTGCTTTTATATCTCATCTAAAGAAAAAGCGTATGTCTGAGCGGATAAAATATGAGAATGAGACAAAGTATCTGAAAGAAAAGTATGAGCAAAGCAGTGCTTTTGTTGATGAAAACAAGCGTAAGATAGAAAGTCTGAATGTCCGTCTTGCCAGAGTCGTAGACTGTAACGAAAGTCTTGCAGCCGAGCTGAAGGCCAGCAGGGAACAGCTTGAGAATCAGAACAGAATAGCCAATATGCAGATTGCAAACAGAGAGCTGTCACAAAGCAAACTCACTAATTCTGACATATTTAGAAAGATAAGGGCTGTCTTGAACGATAACACCTGCGAGAGGTGTGATAAAAAAATACCTAAAGACTATTGGCTGATGTTAGATGCCGAAGTCAACAGACATTATGCAGGTTTTAAGGATCGTTTGACAGAATTATGCAAGATAAGCGAATATGAATATCGTCTGTGTCTGTTGCTGAAAATAGGAGTAAGGCCGGCTGATATATCAATACTGACTAACAAAGAACGCAATTCGGTGTCATCAGCGCGTAAACGTTTGTATAAGAAGGCTTTCGGCAAGGATGCTGAGCCAAAGATGTGGGACGGATTTATACAATCGCTTTAGAAAAAGGAATAAATTTAGAATATTTTTGCGAAATAGTTTGCTGGTTTCATTTTTTCTTTTTATTTTGCGATGTCATAAATTATGATAATGATATATTAAATTTGTGAAATGACATGCCCTTGAAAATGGCAGCTGAATATGGGCGGTAAGAATAATGTTGCCCAGATGGAGCATGCTGAAATTAAGGCACATCTGATTGATGTAAAAATAGCTGATACACCAATACATTGTAAGGTATACGGAGAGGAGCATTGTGATTACTATTGGTTTAAGACGTGCAAAGGCTCCAAGAAATATATCAGAAAATATTTATGTCTAAAATAAAACTATGCTTAGCCTATGAAAAATATAAAGTTGATATTTGTCTTTTCTATGTTTTCTGCTTTAAATACGTTTGCTCAAAACGTAAATAAGTCTGATTCACTTGTGTCTGACGAGATAGATCTTCAGGAGGTAGTGGTGAGCGAGAAATTGATAAAGCGCGAAGCCGACAAATTTATAGTAGACGCAATAAGGCTGCGCAAGGGCAAAACTGACCTGCTTGACTTGCTGAGCAATGTGCCAGGTATATTGGTTACGGACAACGACATCAGAATACCGGGACGTGACGGCGTAAGGGTTATGTTCAACGGACGTATGAAAACCATCCCTGAGGGTGAGCTGATCAATATACTGAAGTCGCACAGGGCGTCAAATGTGGCAAAGATAGAGGTGATAACATCGCCAGGCGCAAAGTATGATGCAGGAAGCGATTTTGGCATCATAAACATAATAACAGAAAGAGGTGCCGACTATATAGGCGGCGAAGTAGGCGACGATGTAACCTATGCCGACAAATGGAGCAACGCAGCCCGCATGAACCTTAATTATCAGAGAAAGCGCGTTACGGCATCGCTCAATGCAAGCTGGAATTACGGCAGCGTTGCATATACTGAAAGCAATGTGAAATATTTTACAGACATGACGCGAAAGAGCCATACGGACATGGGCTGGCGAAACAACAACTATAACATTTCCGGCTCGTTAGACTTTATGATTGATTCGCTTTCAACAGTAGGCATTGAGGCTTATTATATAGATACATACAGAAATTATCCAAGCACGACCTTTGAGAACACATACGACATGGCCGGGGTGATGACAGAGGAGAGTCGCTCGCCGTCGCTTGAACTGCGTGACGGGCGAAACATGAACCTTAACTTTTATATCGACAGAAACTGGAGCAGCACCAACAGGATATCTTTCATAATGGACCTTTTTAAGTTTGATAACGACCGTGACTACAGTTTCAACTCTTACTATTATGAAAACAGCGTGCAGACGGACAGCGTTGACTATCTTCGCAATCAGGTGGGCGCGCATCTTAAGGGACTGAGCTTTGCGCTCGACTATTCAACTCTGTTGCCCTGGAGCATCAAGCTTTATGCAGGAATAAAGACGTCTCTCACAGAGACGAGAAACTCCTCGCTATATGACTATTCCACACTTCCCGTGCAAAATGACGACTTTACATATTCGGAAGACATCTATGCCGGATATCTGTCGCTCAACAAGTCATTGGGACACTTCGACATGGTGCTCGGCGGAAGATATGAACTTACGCATACAAAGTCGGAAAACGGCAACGGGACATTGGCAACAGACAACTACGGCAGACTGTTTCCGACTGTGAATGTGATGTACAGGTCGGGCAACGGGTCAACCTTTGGCGTCAGCATTTTCAGCGGAATAAGACGTCCGGGTATACAGGTGGTCAATCCGTTTACGGCTTATCTGAGTGCCAACTCAACAGCCCAGGGCAACCCTACAATAAAGCCAAATTACTGGTATGGAGTAAGACTTTCCAACAACATAGTGCTTTGCAGCGGACTTGAACTCGGTCTGGAACTGAGGGCCGCAAAGGAGTTTGACTGTATAGGACAGGTTACGCAGATGAATGCTGCTGACGGCTCTTCGAACACGCAATGGCAGAATGCTTACGACAAGGAAGGCTGCGGAGTGGATCTTAGCCTCTATTTCACAAAGCTGTCATGGCTGAGGGCTTATGTCTTTGGCGAGTTGTTTTATTGCAAAACCACTGCCGACAGCCGTTATAGCTTGAGCAATGAGCATATTCTCAAGGCTTTTGCCATGGGCGACTTGAGGTTTATTTTCGACAGACGCCGTAATCTTACAGGATATGTTACCGCCACTTATTCGGGAAAAGACAAAAATGTGGTTCAAACTATTGATAGCAGATTCTCAATGAGTTGCGGTATTGCTTATTCGTGCCTTAAGGGACGCCTTAATATGAAGTTGGGAGTCAGCAACTTGTTTGCAGGAAATGTTAAGGGTGTAAGTATTTCAAACAACGGAATGAGCATGCATTTCAACAACGACTATTCGCCTTTGTCTGTAACCTTGGGCTTCTCGTATAGTTTCGGCAAGGAGATACGCAGCAAGAGAAAGACCTACAGCAACAGCGACATAAAGAGCCGATTCTGATATAATGGACAGTTATTGACAGTAATGCCTGTGCCGTAACAAAAGACTCTCTCTGATGGCGTTGATGACAACCGGCTAATGCGGCTGCATCACGGAATTCAATAAACCCGAATCGCTTATTGAGATTCGTTCTGTATTTTTGCTTTCTATTGAGCGAATTTTCGTTAGATTTTTCGCAGTCATAGCGGACTATGTAAAGAAAAGGCGAACAAAAAGATGCCAATAGAAATCAAATTCATATTATGACACGCTTTGATGTGTATGTGTCTTTCAAATCAGCAACCGGCGTCATGCTTTCATCTGACATGGAATGATGAAAGCATGACGCCGGTTTATGTTTATATTGCAACTGATTAGTCTGCTAATCAGAACAGCGTCAGCGAGTAAAGATATATAACGGCAGCAGGCATGGCCATTAGCGACGAGTCGAAACGGTCGAGCATTCCGCCGTGACCTGGCAGAATGTTTCCGCTGTCCTTTACGCCAAGGGTGCGCTTGAAGAGCGACTCTACAAGGTCGCCCCATGTGCCGAATACAACTACAACAAGACCAAGGCCCATCCACTGCGGTATGGTAAGTCCTGATGTGTTGCCGTTCTGTGCGTCGAGGTATCCTATCAGCCATGCCACGAGCAGAACGATGATGGCGCCGCCAATAGAGCCTTCCCAGCTCTTGCCGGGCGATACGCGCGGAAACAGCTTATGCTTGCCGAAGAGCGAGCCGCTGCAGTAGGCGCCCGTGTCGTTTGCCCAAAGGAATATGTACACGCAGAGCGGTATCATGTAGTTGTAGGCAACGTTGCCGTCGGGAGTGGCATTGAATGCGAGCACGTTGATGGTAGAGAAGGGCAGGGCGATGTACATCTGTCCGAGCATGGTGTAAGCCCAGTCGTTTATCGCGTTCTCCGTCTTTATGTAAAGCTCGCTGATGAAGAGATATACTATTGTAAGCAGATATGGTATGAACACGGCACCGCTCTGAATCATTCCGCTGCAGAAACCTCCTACGGCAAGAAAGAAATATACACCGGCAACAGTGCTAATAAAGCGGTTTACCTGTACGCCCTTTACGTCGTTCACCAGTCCGCAGTATTCCCATATCGTCAGTCCTGTTACGAGAGCAAACAGAAACTCCATGGCGATGGGTCTCATGAAGCATACCACGATGGCTGCCACAAAGAACACGCCCGTGATGCTTCTTACAATAAGGTTCTTCATCTTGTCACTCATATCTCATCTATTTTGTTTCTTGAGAATTGTCATTGCCGTCAGAAATACCGTTCTCTGTCTTGCTTTCAGATGCCGGTTCCTGATTTACGGCGTTGTTGTCAGTCTCGCTGCTTTCGGGCAGGGCCTTGTCGCTTTCGCCTTCAGTCTTAGAGTCTTTTCCCTCTTCCTCCATAATTTCTTCAGAGCGGCTAACCCACGGACGCTTGCCGAATATAGTCTCAACGTCTTCAGCAAATATCACCTCGCGTTCAAGCAGCATCTCGGCCAGCTTGTTGTGGCCATCCTTGTGCTCCGTAAGGATCTTCTTCGCGCGGTCGTATTGCTCGTTGATCATCTTCAGCACCTCGTCGTCCATTATCTTGGCGGTTGTCTCTGAGTAAGGACGCTGGAAGTTATACTCGTTGTTGTTATAGTAGCAGATGTTGGGCAGCTTGTCGCTCATACCTGCGTAAGCTATCATGCCGTAAGCACTCTTTGTAACGCGTTCAAGGTCGTTCATAGCTCCTGTTGATATGTGGCCTGTGAACAGCTCTTCGGCAGCACGTCCGCCCAGTGTGGCGCACATCTCGTCGAGCATCTCCTCCTTTGTTGTTATCTGTCTTTCCTCAGGCATATACCATGCTGCACCGAGCGCTCTTCCGCGCGGAACGATAGACACCTTTACCAGCGGGTTGGCGTGCTCGAGGAACCATGATATCGTGGCATGTCCTGCCTCGTGCAGTGCGATGGTGCGGCGCTCGCCCTGGGTCATAACCTTGGTCTTCTTCTCCAGACCGCCGATAATACGGTCTACGGCATCAAGGAAGTCCTGCTTGCCGACAAACTTCTTGTCGTGGCGGGCAGCTATCAGCGCAGCCTCGTTGCACACGTTGGCTATGTCGGCACCAGAGAATCCCGGAGTCTGACGTGCAAGCATGTCAATCTCTACAGACGGGTCGGTCTTTACAGGTCTTAGGTGAACCTTGAATATCTCCTTACGCTCATTGAGGTCGGGCAGGTCTACATTGATCTGACGGTCGAAACGTCCGGCACGCAGCAGTGCTGAGTCGAGCATGTCGGCACGGTTGGTGGCTGCAAGGATGATTACGCCGCTGTTGGTGCCGAATCCGTCCATCTCTGTCAGCAGGGCGTTGAGCGTGTTCTCGCGCTCATCGTTTCCTCCCATTGCCGGATTCTTGCTTCTTGCACGTCCCACGGCATCAATTTCGTCGATGAATATGATACATGGCGATTTCTCTTTTGCCTGGCGGAACAGGTCGCGCACGCGGCTTGCTCCGACGCCCACGAACATTTCAACGAAGTCAGAACCGCTCATAGAGAAGAACGGAACCCCGGCCTCGCCTGCAACAGCCTTTGCCAAAAGAGTCTTACCGGTTCCCGGAGGACCTACGAGCAGTGCACCCTTAGGAATCTTACCTCCAAGGTCGGTATATTTCTTTGGATTCTTCAGGAACTCAACAATCTCCTGCACCTCCTGCTTGGCACCGGCCTGTCCGGCAACGTCCTTAAATGTGATGTTAATCTCGGCTCCTTTTTCATACATCTTTGCCTTGCTCTTGCCTACGTTGAACACGCCTCCGGCGTTGCCTCCGCCTCCGCCCATGCGGCGCATGAAGAACAGCCAGATGAACACAAAGAATAAAATAGGTGCAATGTTGAAAAGAATGGTGAGCAGGTCGCTTCCTTTCTTGTTCTCGTAGTTAAGGTTGCCCTTAAACTTGCCGGCCTGACGCTCCGCATCGACAAAGCTTTCAACCTTGTCGGCGCTTCCGAACTCGCTGGTTACAAAAGGAGTTTTGCCCACTTCTTTCGTTCCAGCCTTAAACACGTCGCGTATGTGCTCGGCCTTAACATACATCTTCAAGGTGCTTTCGTCCTTATTGAGCACAATCTCCGAGGCATAGCCTTTTGTGACGTATGCCCTGAACTCATCGTAAGACACCTTCTTGCTTGCGCTTCCGCCGATAGAGTCGCCTCCCATGAGGTAGACGCTTATGAGGCCGATTATCACAAGCATGTAAATCCAGCTCATGCTGAATTTTGGCATCTTGTTGTTTTTATCTTGCTCCATGTTGTTTCTGTTAATTTGTTCGTCTAAACTAACTTAAATATGTTTTTTGAAAATTTCTTTGGTAAATCCAATCAGTCTAAATCAGGTATCCGGGTCTGTTTTGCGTCTTCCCAAAGATTTTCCAGATTGTAATATTCGCGCACTTCGGGCAGGAATATATGAACCATTACGTCTGTATAGTCCATTGCCACCCACTGTGCATTGTTGAGTCCTACAACGTGAACCGGCTTTTCTCCGGCGTGAACCCTGGCAAATTCTTCAACAGAGTCTGTTATCGCCTCTACCTGCGAAGGCGAATTGCCCTGACATATTATAAAATAATGACAAATTGTGCCTTCAATGCCGCTCAGGTCGATTATGTTAATGTTTGACCCTTTCTTCTCTTGAATACCTTTAGTTATTGTCTCAACTAAATTTTTTGTTTGTTCCATTAATAAAATAAGGTGTTATTTATTTTCTGAATTTTTTTATCTCTGAGGAAAAAGAATTTTCATTCTGTTTTTACCCCTAAAAATGTATTTTATTTTATGCAAAGGTACACTGATTTATCGTAATTCGGGTAAAAAAACGTATTATTTTGAGATTTTTTAGAAAAAAGTCGGTAAAAATGTTGTCAGTTAAAAAAAATGCGTACCTTTGCAATCGCAATCAGGAAACAAAACGATTGCAGACATAAAATTGGGATATGGTGTAATGGTAACACTACAGATTCTGGTCCTGTCATTCCTGGTTCGAGTCCGGGTATCCCAACAAAAAGATGCAGCCTAAGGGTTGCATCTTTTTTATGTAACAACTGTAAGGTGTCTTGTCGGGCGAGTTTGGGGCTCACCCGATAAATA
>NZ_LFQU01000031.1 GCF_001275135.1 Xylanibacter rarus
ATAAGCATCTTCTTAACAGCCTCCGCACGCTCTGAAGACAAGCGGCTGTTTATAGCAGCAGTGCCTGTTCCGGCATCAGCGTAGCCTGTTATTTCGACAATTGCATTTTTATGATTGTTTAAATATTTAGAAAGTTCGTATACTTTCGCACGTTCTGATTCACGGATAACGCTTGAGTTTATCGTGAAGAATACGTCGCGCTTCATGCCCTCGTCTTTTACCTCTTCTACAACGGGCTCGCTTACCGGCTTCTCTTCAACAACAGGCTCCACGACAGTCTGCTCTACAGGCTCCGGTACCGGGGCAGCCTTCTTCTTGTAGGTCTTGCCCAAGCGTATTGAAACGCTGGCAAGAGCGTTGAAATACCAGTCGGCATTGCCTGCCTTCTTTGAGTTGTACTTGTCTGAGAGAACGTTTGCATTGCCTTCTATACCGAGACTGACACGATCACTCAAACGGAAATCAAGAGCAAGTCCGCCACGGCCTACAGGACGAACTTTTGTGCCGCTCCACAGATAAACCAAGTCATAACCTTGACCGGCAATATTATTAGCCTCATCGTTACCAAAAGCGATATTCGCAGCACCGCCAACAAAAGCAGAAACATTTACCGTACGATGAGGATTGTATCCACAAATGGCATTTGAAAGATTGAACACGACATCGATACTCGGTGCAACATACTTGTATTTATAAGTAATATTGCGTGAAACGCCATCTTCGATGTACCCATTAAAACCTCCTTTGCTCTGCCATGCACCGACAGCCAGTCTTGCACTTAACCATGGATTAAACTGCCAACCCAACCCTATCTGAACGCTCGGTGAAATAAGTTCAGAGAAATCAGACTCACCAAGTGTATACTGGGCTCCTCCCTGCACCTGCAGATATGCGTGGGGCTGGAAGATATATTCAGAAGAAGACTCCTGCGCATTAACAGACGCGTTTGTCGCAAATATCATTGCGGACAGTGCGATAAATAGTTTCCTTTTCATACAATTTCGTTTTTGGTTACTTTTTCTCAGAATCAGCCTTTTGCTGTTTTCTGTATGCTCTTTCAACTGAGTCGCGTTTATCCGGTCTTACAACACCCTTGTCGCCATATTCCGTATTTGTCAGACAAAGCACCCAGTTGCCCATATAATCAACAGGCTTAAAGAACATTTTGGTTGTGATGTCTGGCATATCGCCTTCGGCTTTTTTTATGATTACATGACAGAGCACTTCATTGGCATAATATTCGTCAAATTTTATATACTCTATTTTGTAGTCAACCATCGGAATTGACTCCAGCATGGTTTTCACCTCAGCCATCTCCTCATTGTCAAGCTGCTGCGGCTCTCCCTTCTTGTCAAGATCGTTCCGATAAAGCATGGCTGCTGCCTCATCAAAGTTCTTACTCTTGGCATAGCTGAAGAATTTGTCTACAAGTTCTTTGACAGCAAGCGTATCCTTAGCTGTCATTCCCTGTTCAAATTCGGTCTTCTGCGGTTGCGGTTTCTCCTTTTTGCTTTTACATCCGGCAAATACAAATACAAGAGCAAACACGCATATTAGCGCCAAAAGCCTGTTAAATCTCATTTTATTAGTTTTCATTTATCTTTCAAATTGAAAAAAGAAGGCGGAAGCTCCGTCCGCCTTCCTTAATCATGTCTAATCAAATTAGCGTCTCTTAGCTGCATTACCAGAAGCTGCATTTACATTCAGCTCAACTGTTTCATGCAGTACGCCCCACTTATAAGTAACGGCGAGAGGTATACGAACCTTGAAGCTGTTAGCGCGGCTCATGTTCTTCTGTGTAAGAGTTACAGAACCCATGTTACCAAGCTTGATAGCGCCAGAAGGCTCAGTGAAGGTTACTTCAAAGTCATTAGCATCAACCTCAGCCCAATAACCGCTATAATTTGTTTGGATATTTCCAGAAAGTTTAATGCTCTTAACATCATAGAACTTCCAGAACTCCTTCTGCTGGTTGCTCTTTTCCCAGAATGTCTTAGGATCGTAACCGTTGAAGTCGATGAAGTTCAATGTAACAGGCTGTGTCAAAGTACTGTAATCATTAAGCTGCATATCTGCAATCTGGCTACCTTCTATAAACATCGGTTTGATAACCTTAACATTGAACATATTGTTCTTTAATGTTATCAGATCTGATGCCGGTTGACAAGTAGTAGGCTTAACAACAACTGTCAGAGTCAGAGCATTAGCCAAAGCACCTTCTACATAATCGTAATTATTTATAATGTCTTTAGCTGCATTTGTTGCACCAAGAGTAATTGTTCCGTGTACTGGTTCAATCTCTGCAAGTAATTCACCTGAAGTAGTCGTTATTCTGGTTGATGTTACATTAATGTAATATCTTGCTCCACTTTCACCTACATACTGAGTGATAGCCTGATCTGCTATCGGTGCGAACTCATAAGTTACATTTGCACTAGCTGCAAGAGCAGGATAAGTTCCAGATATAGCATCTTTAATAATCTGTACAGGAATCTTAGAGAATGTATTCTCAACAACCATTGACTGATATTCACATGATGCAGAAGGATCTGTTGCATTACCTACCTGAATATGTAATTCATCATATCCAGCCTCACGTGAGTTGGCAGCATGCCAGTCAGCAGTCTTCTTATCACTATTCTTGATTGTAGCTTCAGGAGCAATATTACGAACTGCTGGTTTCCATGTCAGAGGAACATATACGTCTCTCTGTCCGTGAACTGTGTTGTTAGGCTTGAATCTTACCCAAACTGTTACAGAAGTCTTTGTTCCATCGCCAAAGATCTGATAAGCCTGATTGTTGCTAACAGTCCACTTCAACACGTTTGTCTCATATCCGGCTGTACCATCCTTTGTATTTACGATTGTACCTATCTGATCATCTGCAGCAATCACAGTGAACTTGTTCTTGTTTGCATCATAAGAATACTGAGCAGCATTCTGTGTGTTCCAGTTAAGCTCGAGAGTATAGTTCTTTTCAAACTCTTCCTTGCTCATGTCAAGTGTACCGAGAACGTGGTTCTCAACCTCTGCCCATGTTATAGCTGTTACGTTATTCAAAGCAAGTGCACCATCACAAGCCACAGTAAAGTCTTTATCAACAGGATTAATATCAGTCTCAGGAACGACAACCGGATCTGTTGTAACGTCTGTAATCTTAACAACGATATAGCCTACCTCAGCAACCTGTGAGTTAGTGTTCTCGTCAACAAGTTTAACACGTACAAGCGGAGTACGGCCGATTATCTTGCGGCTTGCTTCTGCACCGTCAATGCCATGAACCTTAAGTATGCTGCCTTTGATAGTTGCGTGCTTACTTTCGTTAGTCTTGTCTGCATCATTTGCGATGTAACCGATAAGTTCATAAACCAGCTTGAATTTCTTCTTGTTGATTTCAGCCTGATCTCCCCAGAAAGTTTCTTTCTTGTTGTCAGCAAACATATAGTGAACGTTAATCCACTTGTCAAGATTAATACCTTCTGTATTGTTGTATGCAATCTCAAGTACAGGCCACTCATATTCACCAGCTGCGTTATGCTTAACGGCATCAGCTGCAGAATATGCCAGATGGTTCTCGCTGCTTTCATCTTCAGCTGCATTTCCTGTGGCAGACTTGTTGATATAGAACTCTTTGATAGCATACTGCTTCAGGGCAGCAAAGTCAGATGTAACGATTGTATCATTGCCATTGTAACGAAGAGCGGCAACATCAACTTTACCATTATTGATGTTTGCTATGCTGTTAGCATTCTTCATACTGAAGTAAACATTGAGCAAACCAGTAATCTTGCTATCTTTCTTAACACTGTCAACCATTATATCGTTTGCATTTGCTGCACGTGTATAATTTGCGTTACTTACGATGAAGCTATATTTAGTCTTATCCAGTTCAACCTCTGCGTTAGACGGATTCATATAATAAGAAGCTGTAACTACTGGAACTACGCTAGTCTCAGAAGATGCACGCTTCTCTGCATAATCATTCGTCTGATTTGCATCCAAATCAGGAGTTGCAAGTCCGCCAGTAATAGCATAATAGTTGAAAGACCAAACACCGATAGCCTCGATACCCTGATAATACTCCTTAGGACTATATACGAGAGACTTAAGCTGTCTGCTCTCAAGGCTGAATCTGTTGATGATCTGTCCTATAATAGCAGAATTCTGAGCCAATTCCTGATAAATATTATTGATCTCATTTTCAACCCAAGACATACGATTTACCAAATCAGCTATTTCATTAGCCATCAGGTCATCGATTCTGTCGTTAACAGCCTGAATCTTCTCATCAATAAGACCTACTGTGCTGTCATCGCCAGTAATAGCGCCGAGCTGTGTTCTCAAAGCATCAATCTGCTTCTGCAAATCAGCATCTTTTGCCTCTAATGATGAAATGGCAGAATTGAGAGCATTTACCTGATTCTGAAGTTCTGTACGCAACTCAGAACCAAGAGCAGCAATCTTATCATTAATGTTATTCTCATTATCTTTCTTGTACTTTTCAAAATCTGCTACAAGATCAGCGATAGACTGTTTAGCCTGATCGGCAGTCATTTTTACATCAGCCAACTTCTGGTCTAATTCAGCAGCCTTGTCCTGAAGGTTCTTGATGGCTGTTGCATGCTCTGTCACTGTTGCCTGAATAGTTTCAACAAGGTTATTTATCTTTGCTATTTCAGTGTTGATGGCAGCTACGTTTGTGTTAACAGCATCGCTAAGTTCCTTTAAGTCAGCACTAAATTCTGTTTTAAGGCCTTCAATTTCGGCATCAATCAAACCCAATTTCTCCTCAGCTGCAGCAATACGTACTACGGCGTCAGCAAGGTCACCCTTAACAGTTTCTATTTCAACGCCAAGTTCTGCTTTCAAGGCAGCAACCTGTGCATCGGTATAAGCCTTTGCAGCGTTAAGACCCTCTGTAAGTTTTGCGTCAAGGGCAGCCAGACTTTCTGCCATGTCAGCAAGTTTCTGAGAGTTTTCTGTAACCATCTTCAGGATAGCCTCATCCTTGCCCTGCAGAGCAGTAATAGCATCAGCATTGTTCTTTATAAGAGCGTTAACCTCAGCCAACTGAGCATCTGCCGCAGCCTTGTTGGCAGCAATCTGCTCCAGTGCTCCGTCGATCTTATCGCCGAGAGCTGAAATCTGGTTGTCGAGCTCACCTTTAACTGTTGCAAGATTTTCGATAACACCGTTCAGGATATCTGCGTTCTCGTCAGCCTTCTGCTGAGCTGCGATAGCCATATCCTTGGCGCTCTGAATCTCGCCGTTAGCTATATCAATAGCACTCTGCAGCTCTTTGTCTGCATTGAGCAAGCCATTAATAGTTTCTTCCTGAGTAGAAACTTTAGAAGAGAGAGCATCCAGCTCTGCGTTAGCTGCATCTATTGAAGCCTGCAACAGAGCACAAGCTTCCTCGATGTTCTTCTTTGAAGCCTCGATTGCAGCAGCCTGTGCGGCGGCAGCCTGAATGTCAGCATAGCTCTTAGCATCAGCTACGGCCTGCTCAAATTCTGATTTTGCATTGGCCAAAGCTGTCTCAAGTGTAGCGTCTTGAGCCTTAAGGGCCTCAATCTCGATGGTGAGATTGTTAATCTTCTCCTTAACCATCTCGTCGAGCGTAGACGCATTAGTCGTGATTTGTTCCTGCAGGTTATTGATGTCGTCATCGTAGTCCTTACAAGAGACAAACATGCTCATTGAAGCGCAGAAGCACGCCGCAAAGAACATTGAACTGAAAAATCTTTTTTTCATTTGACAAATTAATTTAATTAAAAAACTATATATAATTATATTAGAGTATTCTACCACTCTTTCTTGCCAAGAGATGGATTTTAGGCGTCAAAACCTCGTGTTATAAGGATTTTTGTGTCAGCGTATCTTCTGTTATGTCAAATAATAGTTTTTTCAGCATTTTTGAAAAAAAATCGCTAAATCATTTGCAGATATTAGTATTTGTTCATATATTTGCATCGCAATTCCATCTCTTGGCAAGAAAGAGATGGAATTTTTGTTAAGTATTTTACACCTTATTTTATTATATATAACCCTTTGCCGGAACATAGCAAATACATCTTTATAAACTCTGTTTTTCCGTCATCAAGCAACTGTCATATGCTGATTACCGTTACTGAAACAAAATTCACTAATAAAATTAACACAGAAAAAACGTTCGACTTATTTCAAAATAATTAATGCCGACAACAGAAAACTTTTTTATTTTGACGCTCCCAGAGTGGCGATGCCCGTCACGAATACGGCTTCGGGACGTAAAAAGTGCCAAAAACGTAAAATCAAGACAACCAACTGATATACTGACAGTTACGCATTTTCAAGCAGAAAAAGCAAAGAGTTAAAAAATATTACTCTGCCGTTTACCACACAAAAGTGGCCGTTTACGATGTCAAAGTAGCTCACTTTTATGGTTAAACGCAGCGATTTAGCCGTAAAAAACGGCTCTTTTCAGAGATAATACAGACGATAAAGACAACAGATGTTAATACAAACAGGCATTACGGGCCAACGGTTTAACATCTGTTATACATTTGATTTCTATTTCACAGAAAACTTTATACATAATAATGTAAAAAGTTTTCGGATGATGTCATATCACTAACACGGCGCAGATAGCCCAACCGAGAACTGACGGATACCGGCTAAAAGGACATGACGGTTAACGGCATAAGACAAAATAGGCAAAACATTGCGGATATGGCTAACGCCCCGACAGCGCCGTCACGGATTCTTGCGTATCAGCGTCAGTCCGTCGCGCAACGGCAAGAGGACCTTCTCTACGCGGCTGTCGTTCATCACGAAGTCGTTGAAGTTTTCGATGCCGGCAGTCTGGCGGTCGCTGCTCTTGGGCACTTCGAGCACATGACCGTCCCACAGCGTGTTGTCGGCAAGGATGAAGCCGCCGGGACGGAGCACTGACAGCGCCATTTCGTAAGACTCGATATATGTGCGCTTGTCGCCGTCGATGAAAGCCATGTCGAACTCAATGCCCAGTTTGGGCGCCTCCTTTATGGCGTCACCAATGATAAAACGTATCTTGTCTGCCACGGGCGAGTTTTCAATCCACGGACGTGTGAAGTCTTCCTGCTCGTCGTTAATCTCGTATGTGTACACCATTCCGCCTTCTTCCAGTCCTTGCGCCATGCATATAGCACTGTATCCGCTGAACGTTCCCACTTCAAGAATGTTCTTCGGCCGTATCATCCTCACCAGCATCTTCAGCAGTCTGCCCTGCAGATGTCCGCTCGCCATGCGTCCGCGCAACAAGTGAACGTTAGTGGCACGCCACAGTCTGTAAAGATAGTCGCCCTCAGGGTCGATGTGGGACAAAACGTAGTTTTCTAATTCATAATTCATAATTCACAATTCACTTTTCTAATTCATAATTCACAATTCATAATTCATAATTGGGATGCTTTCTTAATTTTTAATTCTTAATTTTTAATTTCCTCCCCTTTCCTCCCAATTATGAATTATGAATTGTGAATTATGAATTAAATATTATTCCTTCTATCGCAAGTCTGTAGGAGTCGAGACCGAAACCGCAGATGACGCCAAGGCAGGCGCACGAAATCATTGACTTATGGCGAAACTCCTCTCGCTTGTGTACGTTAGAGATGTGAACCTCAACAACGGGAGCTTTCAGCGAACGTATGCAGTCCTGCAGGGCAATGCTCGTGTGGGTGTAGGCTCCTGCGTTGAGCACTATGCCGTCGTAGGTGAATCCCACTTCCTGCATCTTGTTGATAAGTTCGCCTTCTATGTTGCTCTGATAATAGTCGATGTTTACATCAGGCATCTTTTTTCTCAGTTCGTCAAGATAAGCCTCAAAAGAGTTGCTGCCGTAAATCTCAGGCTCTCTACGCCCCAGCAGGTTCAGGTTGGGGCCGTTGATAATCATTATGTTCATAATATATCGCGGATTTATACTTTAAGCGGCAACATGCGTGTTGCCATAAGCAATATCGTTTATTGTGATGCAAAATTAATAAAAATAAGGTAAACGCAAGAATCATAAATAAAAAAACGGCGCGGCAAGCATCTTGCAAAATGCCTGCCGCGCCTTATCTATTATAATATATGTCTGCAATTATTTGCCGAAACGCTGTCTCAGTTTCTCGATCATGTCGCGTGTCATGGCGTCAAGGTCATATTCGGGTTTCCATCCCCACTCCTCACGCGCACATGTGTCGTCAAGAGAATTAGGCCATGACTCGGCAATAGCCTGGCGCAGCGGGTCCACCTTATACACCATCTTGAAGTCAGGTATATATTCTTTTATCTTGTTGTAGATAATCTCCGGCTCAAAGCTCATAGACGCAATGTTGAACGAATTGCGGTGCTTCAGTTTTGACGGGTCGGCCTCCATAATCTCTATTGCGGCACGCAGTCCGTCGGGCATATACATCATATCCATATATGTGCCGGCAGCTATCGGGCACTCAAACTCCTCACCCTTTACGGCTGAGTAATAGATGTCAACTGCATAGTCGGTCGTGCCGCCTCCGGGAGGTGTAACGTAAGATATAAGTCCGGGGAAGCGCACAGAGCGTGTGTCAACGCCGAAGCGCACATTATAATAATTGCTGAGCAGCTCGCCCGAAACCTTCGTAACGCCGTACATGGTCTTTGGGTCGCGCACGGTGTCCTGCGGAGTCTTGTCCTTGGGCGTGTTGTCGCCAAACGAGCCAATCGAACTGGGAGTGAACACGGCGCATTGTTTCTCGCGCGCCACCTCGAGCACGTTGAAAAGTCCGCCCATGCCTATCGTCCAGGCAAGCTGGGGCTTCACCTCAGCAACGGCAGAAAGGATGGCAGCAAGATTGTATATTGTATCAATCTTGTATTTAGACACCACCTCGCCTATCTGTTCAGGCTTAGTAACATCAACGACCGCCGACGGTCCCGACTCCAGAAGTTCGCCCTTAGGCTCTGCTCCGGGAATATAACCGGCAACGATATTTCCATTGTAAAGTCCACGTAACTTCATTGTCAACTCCGACCCAATCTGGCCGGTAGAGCCAATAACTAAAACATTTTTCATACTATAAATATTAGATTTACAATTAATCTTGATACATGCACAATATCTTCAATGGACACGCCACAACAACGGCAACCACGCACCGGCAGCCAAAACAACGGCTGCCTAAAGGCAACGCCACACCGGAAATGGCCATGCACAACATCAAATTAAGGTTAACCTGCCGAACCGCCGCCACACCAAGACAACAGACATGGACGGCATGCCGAGGCAGCAATAAGCAGCAGCCGTACACAAAACGGCGCATACATATAATGCAAAGATATGAAGAAAAGATTATATTATAACAAAATTTATCGGATTATTTACTCTAATTTCAAAAAAAACAAGAACTTTGTAAAATGAAAACATTGATGTTAAACTTAATCTAAGAATTATGTACGGAAAAATGAAAGAGTTCCTCACGAAGGAACTGGACGGCATAAAGGCCGCCGGCTTATACAAGAACGAGCGTATAATAACAACTCCGCAGAGAGCCGGAATAAAAGTTGGCGACGGACAGGAAGTGCTCAACTTTTGCGCCAACAACTATCTTGGACTTTCTGACAACACACGCCTTGCCGAGGCTGCGGAGAAAGCCATGAAGGAAAGAGGCTACGGAATGTCGTCAGTAAGATTCATTTGCGGAACACAAGACATGCACAAAGAGCTTGAAGCCGCAATTTCCGATTATTTCAAGACCGAAGACACCATCCTGTATGCTGCATGCTTCGATGCCAACGGAGGTCTGTTCGAGCCTTTGTTTACCGAAGAGGACGCCATCATATCTGACGCGCTCAACCATGCATCAATAATAGACGGCGTCCGTCTCTGCAAGGCTAAGAGATACCGCTACGCCAACGCCGACATGGCCGACCTTGAAAGATGCCTGCAGGAAGCACAGGCACAGCGCCACCGCATAATAGCAACGGACGGCGTGTTCTCTATGGACGGAAACGTTGCCCCGATGGACAAGATATGCGAACTTGCCGAGAAATACGACGCACTCGTAATGGTAGACGAATCACACTCTGCCGGCGTTGTAGGCCCGACAGGACACGGCGTGGCTGAAAAATTCAACGCTTACGGACGCATAGACATCTTCACCGGAACATTAGGCAAGTCGTTTGGCGGCGCAATGGGAGGATTCACCACAGGCCGAAAGGAAATTATCGACATGCTGCGCCAGCGCTCAAGACCATATCTGTTCTCTAACTCTCTGGCACCAGCCATCGTAGGAGCCAGCATCGAAATGTTCAAGATGCTGAAGGAAAGCAACGCCCTGCACGCCAAACTGATGGAGAACGTTGAATATTTCCGCGACAAGATGACCGCTGCCGGATTCGACATCAAGCCTACGCAGAGCGCTATATGCGCAGTTATGCTGTATGATGCAAAACTGTCGCAGGACTTTGCAGCCCGCATGCAGGACGAAGGCATATATGTAACAGGATTCTACTATCCCGTAGTGCCTAAAGGCCAGGCCCGCATACGCGTACAGCTGTCGGCAGGCCACGAGAGAGAGCATCTCGACAAGGCTGTCAACGCCTTCATAAAGGTAGGCAAGGAACTCGGAGTAATCAAATAGCACTCAAGAAAATACGGCCAAGGCGGCACCACACGCTAAACTTGGCTGAGAAATAAAAATCCGGGGCATGTCGGTCCCCGGATTTTTTTAAGCTAAAACCGGGCGTTAGAGTTCAGCCTGTATTTCAGCCTTATATTGAGCTGATTTCCGTCTGACTTTCGCAAGCATGGCAGACTATGGGCAGAAAGACGGACGAAAAGGCGACAACATAAAACAAAAGACGGCTGAAAGCACAGATAAGCAAGACAGATAAAACTATATGCTGTCTAAGAACCGATTGTAGAATAAATCCTGCCGTGCAGACATGGCCATGACGCTAAAGCCGGGAACATACAGAATAAAGCAAAGATGATTCAGAAAGAACAAGACAACATTATACACAAATATATCCGCTACATGAAACTTCAGCGTAATTATTCAGGCAATACGCTCGAAGCATACATCCTTGACATCAACAAGCTATTAAAATTCCTGAAGGACAACGGCATCCGTCCGGAAGCGGCAAAACTAAGCGACATACAATGCTTTGCCGCCTCACTGCACGACATTGGGATATCACCACGCTCACAATGCAGGATTCTAAGCGGCGTGAGAGCATTCTACAAATATCTGTATCTTGACGGATACATCAAGGACGACCCTACAGAACTGCTCGAATCGCCAAAACTCGGCGACCATCTGCCCGAGGTACTCACCACGGAAGAGGTGGACAGACTGGAGCAGGCCATAGACCTGAGCAAATGGGAAGGACAACGCAACAAGGCCATAATAGAGGTGCTGTTCAGCTGCGGACTGCGCGTCAGCGAACTTGTAAACCTGAAGATGTCTGCGCTTTATCTCGACGAACAGTTCGTAAGAATAATGGGCAAAGGCAACAAGGAGCGGCTCGTGCCTATATCTGAAAATGCTATAGAGCAGCTGAAATACTGGTTTATAGACCGCAGCCACATGAACATAAAGCCGGGAGAAGAAGACTACGTTTTTCTGAACCGCCGAGGCGCACACCTCACCCGCACCATGATACTGATAATGATAAAGCGGCTGGGTGCCGAGGCAGGCATACAGAAGACGATAAGTCCGCACACACTGCGCCACAGCTTTGCCACCGCCCTGCTTGAAGGCGGAGCCGACCTGCGCGCCATACAGAGCATGCTCGGACACGAGAGCATAGGCACAACCGAGATTTATACACACATAGACACGCACACTCTGCGCGAGGAAATTCTGAACCATCATCCGAGAAACATGGCAGCAAAGGATAATAAGGTGAAAGAATAAGCCGGCAAAGGCGTGGGACAAGAATGACAATAGCAATCCGTCAAATGAATATATTAGAAAGTGGCGATACCGACTGTAAACTTTTGAAATAAATTATTTCATCTTAATATTTAATGATTATGAAAAAATTACTTTTTGCTTTTTTACTTGCCCTCGTAATTCACAGTACATCTTATGCAAGTAATTTTTCAAAATATCGTGGAGTCTGGGCTTCAAATGATGCAGAAGCGGTTATAACAGACAGCATTTGTATGTTCTTTGAGAAAACTCCAACAGGTCTGAGAGCATTTCTCAATATCCCTACACAAGACATATATAGCTGTACCACTTATAAAGATTCGGCATTTGTCGTTGAAACCACTACGCCTCTTACACTCACTGACGAGGTCAAGACGGTTAACGGAACTGCCGTCAAGACTCTTCGTATTGGAGATAATGTCATGTCTAAGGTAGAGGAGATAACAACCTGTAAGCCTTATGAAAAATCCATTGCCAAAAGTAAGTTAGACATCGGTAAGTGTCTACAGGAATGGAGACTTGGCGCCAGGTTTGGAAAAGATGGCGACGTTTTTATGTGTGAGGTCAATACAAACCGCCATATGTTTGTCTATTTGGTCAATGGCCGTATGATATATATCAGGGCAGCTGCAACAGCCAACAACAATAATGGCACACTGTTTTTTCAGAACATTCGTATGATGCGCAACGATAATACCGGAGAAATGACATCATATATTGAACCTGACAATTATAATATCGCCGCAAACAATTTGAATATTGACAATAGTAAGTTTAATCCCAACGCTTGCGTATTTAGTCCTGATGGCGGAATTTACTGGTCATTCATCTCGTTTACACCAGACCAAATCCAGCTAAACGGCTGTGGCGAAACTTATTATATAAAGCGTACTGATCAATTTGACGAATACTTTAAGTATATTCCCTACGAAAAAGCAGGCTTATAACAATTATTATTTCTGGGATAATGGGCTTTACCATACCTTTGTGGCTTGGTAAAGCCCATATTTTTATTCAGGCCTTCCCGATGAACAGCTTTCGTCAAAGCATATTACCATAAGCTTACCCCGAATCATCATACGGCATATAAGTTCTATCTGTCTTGTTTATTTATGCCTTCATCCGCTCAATAAAAAGCAGCAATCTGCCCTAATAATAAAGGTCTGTTTGGGTTAAAAGACCGTTAAAAGCCGGCGTTTTATTGTTTTAATGTGTTAAATTATCGTTTTTCAATAAATTTTTATTGAAAATATTTGGAACATTCAAATATAGTTCATACATTTGCATATCGAAAAACGATAAATGATTATTGAATTTAGATAACGCTGCTTCCTGCAGGATATTAAAAAGACAATATCACGACGTAGTTTTTCAGAACAAAGAACGTCTAACGACAAAACAGATTAAAGAATTAAATAAACAAGAATAATAACGAAATAAAAAATATAGCATTATGGAACTGATTACAATTACCGCCGCAACAATTATGAGTTTGTTCACAAGCATCGCAGGAACATCCAACTCTGACAACCGCTTCGCATACAATGCAGAGATGCAGGACGGTAAAGTAAGCGCAATAGTTACTTACGACAACAGCGGCAAATATCTTACAGCCAAGACACGCAAGCAATATACATACGACGACCAGGACCGCGTGATAAGAAAAGAGGTGATGAAGTGGAACAGCGACAAGCAGGAATGGGAAAACTACCTCTGCATGGACTACACCTACAACGCCGGCAACACTGTGCTCGACATGAAGGTATGGAAGAACAGCGACAGCGCCTACGTGCAGAGCCAGCGCATGACATACAGCAGCATCAGCGGAAACGCCACGGGAGTTGACTGCTACACATGGAACAAGAGCAGCAACATGTATGAGCTTAACGACAACTACGTACTGCTAAGCGACTACACCGCCAACCTGCTGGCCGACATGAAATGACAGCAACAACGACTCTCTCTAACTAAATAAATAAAGGCCTGCCCGCCGGCCGAGAAAACAGGGCGGCGGGCATTTTTTATGAAAAATACGCAACAAGATGAAAACAAAGCTCAACATATTCTGCCTGCTTATCTTCGCCGTTATCATCGTAGACATATTGATGGCCACCGACCTTATGTTCAGCGGCATGGTCAGCGGATATAAGTCGGCCAAGCACATCCAAGAGACAAACACTGAAAGTGTGGACGGCTATCGCGTTGTTTCGCTCATACCGAACGAAATCACATGGCGCAACGCAATAACCATAACCGACAGCGCAACGAATAAGTCGTATAAGGCATGGCCTACACAGATAAACCTGCCGATAGAGGATTCTTCAGGCACAGCAGGCAGCATTCTGTCAGTAATCATAGGCATAGCAATAATGGTGGCAGGCATCATCACGCTGGTGTCGTTCATACGCTTCGTGCTGAACATCAACCGCAACAACATCTTCACACGGAAGAACACAAAATACCTTAAACGCATAGGCTGGTGCATGGTGATAATAGGTCTGCTGGCAACGATAAAATACTGTAATGACGTATATGCCGCCACACAGACGTTCAGCCTGACGGGCTACACCATCGGATATTCAGACGCCGTGTACACGGGAACGATACTCTTCGGACTATTCTCTCTTGTAATGGCAGAGTCGTTCTCCATCGGACTGAAGATGAAAGAGGAACAGGAACTCACGATATAATAACCTACGTAAACAACTCTAAAGCAACAAGTATGGGTAAAATAATAGTAAACCTCGACGTGGAGATGGCCAAGCGGAAGATTTCGCTCGGCGAGCTGGCCGAAAGAGTGGAGCTTACGCAGGCTAATCTGTCGATCCTGAAGACCGGCAAGGCCAAGGCCATACGCTTCACCACGCTCGAAGCAATATGCCGCGAGCTGGGGTGCCAGCCAGGAGACATTCTGGAATACCGGGAGGAAACATAAACCGGCTTACAGCATGGTATTTACACGAAAGTAACAATTTTGCATACAAAACGTATAAAATTTATTAAATATAACAACCAGTAACAACATTCGAGAGATAAAAAAACTATCTTTGTTGAACTATTTTAAACTCTTTTTTATGAAAATAAAACATCTAATCATCACGGCCGCACTGTTCTTGGCAAGCACAGTGGGCATCATGGCTCAGGGCATGCAGATGCCTCCCATCCCGGTTGACCCGGCAGTGAGGACTGGCAAGCTGGCCAACGGACTGACCTATTACATCCGCAACAACGGTTATCCGGAGAATCGTGTTAACTTCTACATTGCCCAGCGCGTGGGTTCTATCCAGGAGAACGACGACCAGCGCGGTCTGGCTCACTTCCTTGAGCACATGGCCTTCAACGGCTCAGACAACTTTAAGGGCAACAACCTCATTGAATATCTGCGCTCTATCGGCGTAGAGTTCGGTTCTGACCTCAACGCATACACAGGCGTAGACCAGACCGTATACAGAATATGCAACGTTCCTTCTACACGCATTGAGGCTCTCGACTCTTGTCTTCTCATCCTGAAAGACTGGTCTAACGGCCTTACACTCGACCCCAAGGAGATCGACAAGGAGCGTGGTGTGATCAACGAGGAGTGGCGCCTGCGCACTGACGCACAGACAAGAATGTTCGACCGCAACCTCGAGAAGATCTATCCGGGCAGCAAATACGGACAGCGCATGCCTATCGGTAAGATGGAGATTATCAACAACTTCAAGCCTGAAGTTCTCCGTCAGTACTACCACAAGTGGTATCGTCCCGACAACCAGGCAATCATCGTAGTCGGCGACATCGACGTTGACCGCACAGAGGCTAAGATCAAGGAGCTGTTCAGCGGCATCAAGCTTGATCCTAACGCTCCGAAGGTTGTCAACGAGCCTGTGCCCGACAACAACGAGGCTATTATCATCGTAGACAAGGACAAAGAGCAGCAGACTGACATCATACAGCTGATGTACAAGCACCCCGAAGTGCCAGACAGCCTGAAAGGCAGCCTTGCATATCTCGTTCAGAACTATGCAGTAAGCCTCTCAACACAGATGCTCAACGCACGTCTGCAGGAAATACAGCAGAATCCTGACTGTCCGTTCGTTCAGGCTTACGCTTACGACAGCGACTTCATCCTGGCTTCTACAACCAAGGCATTCACCCTGGTTATCCTGCCGAAACCGGGCATGAGCGAGCAGGCCATCAGCACAGCCACACGCGAGGTTATGCGTGCCGTTAAGTTCGGCTTCACAGCCACTGAGTTTGAGCGCGCCAAGGCCGACTATATGAGCTCACTCGAGAAGGTTTACACCAACCGCAACAAGCGCGACAACGCTATATACGGTGACATCTACCGCGACAACTTCCTCGGCAACGAGCCTATGCCTTCAATCGAAGACGAGTATCAGATAATGCAGCAGATTTCTCCGGTTATCCCTGTTGAAGCTGTCAACGAGATCACCAAGGAGCTGATAAGCGAAACTGACACCAACACAGTTGTAGTGGCATTCTACACAGAGAAGGAAGGTGCTAAATATCCTACAGCTGAATCTATCAAGAAGGCCATCGACGGCGTTCACGCTGAGCAGCTCACAGCATGGGTTGACAACGTTAAGAACGAGCCGCTGATAAGCGTTCTGCCCAAGAAAGGCAGCATCAAGAGCGAGAAAGAGAACGCTAAGTTCGGCTACAAAGAGCTCACACTGTCTAACGGTGCAAGAGTATTGCTGAAGAAGACTGACTATAAGGACGACGAGGTTATCCTCAGCGCTACATCTAAGGGTGGTGCTTCTCTGCTCGGCAAGGAAGACTACGCTAACATCAAGATGTTCGACACGGCCATCGGCTACAGCGGACTGGGCAACTTCAGCAGCACTGAACTGCAGAAGGTACTGGCAGGCAAACAGGTTAACGTTGACCTCACAATGCAGAACCTGCACGAGACTGTAAGCGGAAGATCAACTCCTAAGGACCTTGAGACTCTCTTCCAGATGACATATCTCTACTTCACAAACATCAACAAGGACGAGAAGAGCTACAACTCAATGGTGGGACTGATAAAGACCTCTCTGAAGAACAAGGAGCTTTCACCTGAGATGGCACTGTCAGACTCTGTAAAGAACACTCTCTACATGCACAACCCGCGCTTCGCCTCTATCGAGATGAAGGATGTTGAGAACGCTAACTACGACCGCATTCTGCAGATTGCAAAAGAGCGCACAGCCAACGCTGCCGACTTCACATTCACAATCATCGGTAACTTTGACGAGGCTGCCATCCGTCCGCTCATCGAGCAGTATATAGCTTCTCTGCCTGCAAAGGGCGCTAAGGAAAACTGGAAGCCTGTTACTACTTACAACAAGGGCAACACTGTTAACCAGTTCTACCGCAAGATGGAGACTCCGAAGGCTAACGCTTACATGTACTGGTATAACAACAAGACTCCTTACACTCTCGAGAACAGCATCTACGCTGACGCAGCAGGACAGATCCTGAGCATGATCTACCTGGAGAAGATCCGTGAGGAAGCCAGCGCTGCCTACTCTGCAGGAGCTGCCGGATACTCATCACTCGGAGGCGACGTTCCGTTCACATGCATCATCGGTGTTTGCCCGATGAAACCTGAGAAGAGCGACATGGCTATCGGCATCATGAACGACGAGGTTACTAAGATGACCAAGACTGTTGACGCTGAAATGCTCAGCAAGGTTAAGGAACTCATGCTGAAGCGTGCTGACGAAAACGTTAAGAAGAACAACTACTGGCTGGGCGTTATCCAGAGCTTCGACGAATACGGAGTTGACACAAACACCGACTACAAGAAGATTGTAAGCGAAATGACTCCTGAGAAGATGGCTAAGTTCATGAAGAACGTCATCATCGGTGGCGGCAACAGCATCAAGGTTATCATGCTGCCTGACACAATGAAGAAATAACACATACGGTTATTAACCATACAAAAGGCTCCCTTACTTGCCGCACAAGGCAAAGGTAAGGGAGCCTTTCTTTTTGCCATTTTATCAGGATAAGACACGGCTGACAGCATTGCAAAAGGCATGCTTTTACACGCTGAAAGGCGGTCTTTCGCAAGGTAAAAGCATACCTTTTGGAGATAAAGGAATGAGACAACCAAAACCGGTAATAAGCCTGTTTGGAGTAAACCTATATCTGGAATGACGATGCGATATAATCATAAAAAAGTTTTCGGAGAAACTCGTCACTCATCACAAAGGCACATAAACCGCTGCATATCAACATTTTACAGCGTGACGAGTTGTATTTTCAACTCATCACATACAGGTCATCGCCCCATCCAAACATCCAATAACCGGTTTCTCAAAAACAATGTGACGAGTTGAACGACAAACTCGTCACACTATAACCCACTGTTATTCAATAATTTACATAAGAATGTGACGAGTGATGAGTTTATTATAAAAACACATTAGTGTCCCGTTAAAACAGGACACTAATGTGTTGCTTTAATTAAAGCAGGATTATTCTCCACGTATAAACATGTTCTGATAGTTGATTGTAAGCCGTTTGAATGACAACACAAAATCTGTCCCTAACGAACCTGCAAACAACCGACTGCTTATTCCTGTGTTCGTAATCACTTCTGTATTATGCAATGTCACCTTAGTACCAGCCGCCTCGAAACAGAAATTTGGCAATGTTACTGCTTTTATCTGCGATATTCCGCCAAAGCCCCCACGGGACGTAACCTGTTCTGCCAATCCGGCAATGGCATCTGGAAATGTTTTAGCAAATTTATTCCCCAAGTCAGACTTTACATTTCCTGTATCAAAAATCAGGTCAAAAGGCTTTCCGTCATAACTGATTCTTACTTGAGGCGTATTTGATGCCAGATACATATTTGGCTCCCCCTCAGACTCTTTTTGCGGAAAAACAAACTTTCCGGCCTCATTGTCTATGATTATTTCCTTGGCGTCCCTGATAAAGTGGTAACCTATCACTCCATCAAAAGCAAATACCGAATCGACCTCATGATCGGGAGGCGCAACCATAAAAACAGGATTATGATATACCATTTCTCCTATTTTCATTGAATCTGCCACAGCAAGTTTTACAAGACCAATCTCCATACCTGATACCGGAATAGAATCAGCTACAATTTTCAGACCAACTTCTTCTGCATACTTTTCTGAAACGAAATTGCCAAAAGAGCAACCTGTATCGAAAATATAGTTTTTCGTTATGCCGTTTACCTCTACAGGTATATAGATATGTTTGCCTCTTCCAACAGTTTCAACACTTAGCGGCACGGTAACATCTCTATCAGGACATTCAAGATAAGGTTTTGGAACATTGGCAAGTGCTTTGCCAACTTTTTCGATAAATACAAAACTGTAAAGAGATTCAAACGGAACTGATTCCTTTAGTGCATTCACCAGACTTTCTCCAACTTTTCCGGCTTGCTCATACATGCCCAAATTCAAGAGGTTCATGCCTTGCAAAGCAGCCATACCTATTGATGTTTGCGCACCAAGCTCGTTTTGGTGATGCGCCAACAAACTGTCAAGGGCAACGGCAGCATTTTCCAATTTATTAAATCCGATGCCTAACTGAGCGTCTGCCACCAGATTAAGCATCTTCACACTCACGGAGCCTTTTAGATTCGGATATTCTTTTCTCAATTGGAACAGATCACCGCCATTCAGGATCTCACCCATTTTCACATCAGCCTGTGTTTGTGAATAAACAGAGCTATACCCCAACAAAAAGGCAACAAGAAAAAATGAAAGTCTATTTATAATTTGCATACTGCTTGTAGATTTTGTATTAAACATGAAACAAATATACAAAATCCCATGAATTTTCCAGCAGTATTTATGATTTATTATTTATTTGTCTTGCCGTCGGCCTTTCACCAGAACAACTCTATTCATGCGAAAAGGCAGACGACAAGACGATCTTTATAAAACGATAATCCAACAGGATTATGATGAACGGTTCTGCTTAAAGTTCGTGAAGTTCTTTCAGCTTGTCTGCCATTTTCTCTATCATAACCGTTGACAGGATGATCTTGCCCTGGCGGTCGATAAGATACATGGCAGGAATCCACTTGATTTTATACATCTGCGAAATTTGGGTTTCCTTCCATTTCTTCAGTTCGCTGACATTCAGCCAATTCATGCCGTTGGCCTCAACATAGTTTTTCCAATTTTCTTTTTTGTCGTCGAACGACACACTTACAAACTTGATGCGCTCGCCGTATTTGGCATAAAGTTCCTTCAGCATGGGCACATCCTTCCGGCAGTCGGGACACCACGAAGCCCAGAAGTCGAGCACTACGTAGTTTCCGCGCAACTGGCTGAGCGTGTGTTCTGTGCCGTTGATGTCCTTCAGCGTGAAGTCGGGAGCCTCAGTTCCGGGCTTCAGCAGTTCGGTGGCATAGCGCGAGTCGGCATCCTGAGCCGCAGCGCCAAGGACAGTCATGATGGCGAAAGCCGCCATAAAGATAAGTTTTTTCATAACGCTAAAATTTATTTGGTTAATAAAATTCACTACAAACATCATGCCTAACGACAGCATATGTGCAGGCACGACACGAAGAGTCAGAGCCGCTCCATGCGCAGCACACGGTCGCAATAGTCTACCACGGCCATGCGGTGGGTTACAAAGATGATGGTGCGCTGTCTGTCTGCCAGCAGATTGGCAAGCAGGCGGCGCTCTGTGTCAGGGTCGAGCGAGCTTGTAGCCTCGTCGAAGAGCATCACGCTGCCGTCGCGCAGCAGCGCCCGGGCTATGGCTATGCGCTGCGCCTGACCTTCGCTCAGTCCCCCGCCCGACTCAGAGCATACGGTGTCGAGCCCGTCGGGCAGCTCGCCGACGAAGTCGGCACAGGCACGATGAAGGGCGTTGAGCATATCATCGTCAGTGGCCGAAAGGTTTCCAAGCCTCAGATTGTCGCGAATGGTGCCGCTCAGCAGCGTGTTGCCCTGCGGCACATATACAAAGTTGCAGCGCGTGAGCGACGACAACTGGTAGCTTTCGCCTCGTCCGTTATATATCACGGCGCGTCCCGAGTCAGGGCGTATCAGGGCAAGAATCATGCGCACAAGAGTGGTCTTGCCGGTGCCGGTCTCGCCGAGCACGGCAGTACAGCTGCCCGGAGTGAAGTCGAACGAAAAGTTATTCATTATCTCGCGTTCGCCGTCGGCATAGGCATAAGCTACATTCTCGAAGCGCACGCCCACTCCACCGTCGGCAGCTACATGCAGCGGAGCGCCCTGCTCTTCAAGCGGATTTTCCTCAAGTTCCATGAGCCGTTCTGCCGCCGTGAGCACCGACACAAACTGAGGAACAAGCTTTGTCAGATTGCGTGCCGGCCCCTGTATGCGCGCCACAAGCTGCAGAAAGGCCGTCATGCCGCCGAAAGACAGCGTATGGCCGTACATCCTTATGGCTCCCCACAGAAAGGCGATAAGATAGCCTGCCGCAAAGCCGAAGTTGAGGACAAAGCTCGAAAACAGCGAGAAGGCCGTGCGCCTTACCACATTATGCCGCAATTCGCTCTGCGTTGCCTCTAGCCGCTCCACCATGGTGTCATCCTTTTCAAGAGTCTTTATGAGCATGCGGTTCTGTATGGTTTCCTGCAGCACGCTCTGCACGCGGCTGTCGCAGTTGCGAACGTTGCGCGTAAGACTGCGCATGCGCCCCACGTAGAGCCTGCTGACAAGCATAAACAGAGGCAGCATTATCACGATGACAACGGCCAGCATGGCGTCCATCGAGAACAGATAGAAAAACGAGCCGAGAAAAAGAGCCACCACCGAAAGCGTGTTGGGCATGGTTTCGGTAAGAAACTCCACTACAGTCCTTACGTCAAGCTCAAGCCTGTTGAGCACGTCGCCGCTGTGCATGCTGTCGCGTCCGCGCCACTCTGAGCGCAGTATGCGGTCGAGCATGTGCTGCTGCATGCGGTTCTGCGCCTTTATGCCGAGAATGTTTCTCACCCATACCGAAGCTATGCTGACGCCAAAGTCGCAAAGCACAAACACGCCCATAAGCGCCACTGCCGCATAGAGCGAGCCGCTGCGGACATGAGATGCCACGTCGATGGCATTCTGAACAGCCCACACCGACATCAAGCTGGCAGCCACGCCGAGCAGTCCGAGCGCGGCGTTGAGCACGGCCTGAAGCCGGTTGCCGCGCCAAGCGTGCCACAACCAGCGCAAAATAGCCTTGACGGGATATTTGCTTTGGGGTATTCTCAACAGGTTCTTTATCTTCATAAGCTTCTGCTAAAGGTGCTTCCGGGTATGCTGCAGACACCACGCCGGAATGCAGGGCTGATGTCAGCATACTGGTGCGGAGATGTTGTCAGCCGCGCGTGTCGGCTCCCCACATCATCTTCTGGCGTAAGGTGGAGAAGTATTTCTGACTGCTGCGCTTCACGATTTTTATGTTATATGGTGCCTTGCGTATGGTGAGCCGTGTCTTCTCGCTGCACTTTGCCGACTGTCCGTCGACGGCAATGAGGAAGTTATGGTTGCGGCTCTCCACGGTGAGAGTTATTTCAGAGTCGTCTGAAATCACCATCGGCCTGATGTTCAGGCTGTGCGGAGCCACCGGCGTAAGGCACAGGATGCCCGTCTGCGGCACGATGATAGGTCCGCCGTTCGACAGTGAATATGCCGTTGAGCCTGTAGGAGTGCTGACAATGAGTCCGTCAGCCTGATATGTAACGAGATACTCGCCGTTGATGCTTGTGCGTATTGATATCATCGAGGCATTGTCGCGCTTCAGCACGGCTATGTCGTTGAGCGCATGGCTCACACCCGGCAGAGGCTTGCCGTCGGCCTCAACGCATATTACCGAATGGTTCTCCAGCGTGTAGTCGCCGCGATAGAGCGAGTCGAGCGCGCTCTCGGCTTCGGTAGGCACGATGTCTGCCAGGAATCCGAGCCGGCCCATATTGACTCCAAGTATTGGTATATTCTTGCTGCCTACGAGCCCCGCCGCACGCAACAGCGTGCCGTCGCCGCCCATAGATATGACGAAATCAGCCATGAAGTTGCCTCCCTCAAACACTTCAACGGAGCCAGGCGACAGCCGTCCGGTGCTTACAAGAAAGTCGTAAAAAAGTTTTTCAACGCACACTTCAGCGCCGCGGCGCGTGAGATACGACATTATATCCCGGATGTTAGCCGACTTCTTTGCCTGATAGATATTTCCAAATAGTGCGAATTTAAACTTGCGCGACCCCATAATTTTAAGCTTTTAAATTTCTTTTTTAGTACAGGATGCAGAAAAATGACAAACATTTAGTAACTTTGCCAATGAATAAACTTATCTGCAAAGATGTCACAAGCCCCGTATGACAACAGCCAGAAAGCCGCCTGCACAAGGCTTGTCATATGCAAAATTACATCATTTTGCGGAATAACAGATACTGCTAACTAAATAAATTTGTAAAAAATGACGAAATTAAGCGTAAACATCAACAAGGTGGCTACAATACGCAACGCACGCGGAGGCAACAATCCCGACGTGCTGAAAGTGGCCGTTGATTGTGAAAAGTTTGGCGCGCAAGGCATCACCGTGCATCCACGTCCTGACGAAAGACACATCAGATACCAGGACGTAAGAGACATCAAACCACTGATAACAACAGAGTTTAACATAGAGGGCAACCCAATTGACAAATATATTAAGCTGGTGCTCGAGGTGAAGCCCACCCAGGTAACACTTGTGCCCGATGCTGACAACCAGATAACGAGCAACCACGGATGGGACACAGTGGCCAACAAGGGCTTTCTGACCGACGTGATAGGACAGTTTAAGGAGGCAGGCATCAGAACGTCGATATTCGTCGACGCCGAGCCTAAGATGGTTGAAGCGGCACGTATGTGCGGCACCGACAGAATAGAGCTTTACACCGAGCCATACGCAGCAGGCTATGAGGCCAACCGCGAAGAGGCGATAAAGCCGTTCGTAGAGGCGGCAGAAGTGGCAAGAGAAATGGAGCTTGGCCTCAACGCAGGACACGACCTCAGTCTGCAGAACCTGACCTATTTCCATCAGAACATTCCATGGCTCGACGAGGTCAGCATAGGTCACGCACTGATATGCGATGCGCTGTATTTCGGTCTTGAAGACACGATAAAGAGATATCTGGCTTGCCTGAAATAAGGCTATGCCATCATTATACAAATAAACGTTTAAACCTTAAAATTCAGAAAACCACATGGCTAAAGTTTATGAATTCCTGGCTACAGGCTTCGAAGAGATTGAAGCCCTCATACCATTAGATATTATGCGCCGCGCAGGCGTTGAGTTTAAAACCGTGAGCGTTACAGGCGCAAAGGAAGTTGAATCGGCACACGGAGTGAAAATCACTGCCGACCTGCTGTTTGAAGAGGCTGACCTCAGCGACGCCGACCTGCTCATGCTGCCGGGCGGACTGCCGGGAGCAACCAACCTCAACGAGCATGTTGGAGTAAAGAAGTCTCTCATAGAGCAGAACCGCAAGGGCAAGATGATCGGTGCAATATGTGCCGCACCCATGGTGCTTGGCGGAATTGGTCTGCTGAGGGGCAAGCGTGCCACATGTTATCCCGGATTCGAGAAATATCTTGATGAAGCAGAATACACACACGAACTGTGCACCGTAGACGGCAACATCACTACCGGAGAAGGTCCGGCAGCCACCCTGCCCTATGCCTACACACTGCTCGAGGCTCTTACCGACCATAAGACAGCCGACAGCGTGGCCGAAGGCATGATGTTCAAGCATCTCATGATGAAATAACAACAACCGGCTCATCAGCCCGGATACGGCAGCAAGACTTGTATTCGGGCTGATGAATATATAAGCACGGATTAACCCCGTGGCGGCGTGTATGCATGATGCGGAACACATACATCTGTCCTGCATCTGAAGATATAGCCTGCATGGGCACAGCTGCACGCCCATACACACATAGAAAACTTACTGACAATAAGACAAAACAAGAAGAATCACAAGAAGAATATTATGGACTATGTTGTAATCGTTGCCGGAGGCAAAGGATTGAGGATGGGCTCTGACATACCAAAGCAATTCTTGCCTGTCAACGGATTTCCTGTCCTTATGCACACAATAAAAAGATTCAAAGAATACAGCACCACGCTGAAAATAATACTTGTGCTGCCTAAGGAACAACAGGAATATTGGCACGAACTGTGCAAGAAATATCACTTCGCTGCTGAATATCAGATAGCGGACGGAGGCGAGACACGCTTCCACTCAGTCAGAAACGGACTGGCATGTATACCCGACGACGAAACAGGAGTGGTTGGCATACACGACGGTGTGCGCCCGTTCCCGTCGATTGAGGTGATATCCAACTGCTATGAAACAGCAAGAACACGCAAGGCCGTGGTGCCGGTTACGCCCGTAGTAGAAACCCTGATACATCTCAACGCCGACAACAAGAGCACCACCGTGCCAAGACAGGAGTATCGCCTTGTCCAGACGCCGCAGACCTTTGACATACAGCTGCTGAAGGAGGCATACAAGCAGCCCTACCGTGAGGACTTCACCGACGACGCCTCTGTGGCAGAAAGCATCGGGCAAAGTCCGACGCTCATAGAGGGCAACCGCGAGAACATAAAGATAACCACTCCGTTCGACCTGCTTATAGCAAGGGTGCTGGCGTAGATAATTTGCTGACATAATATTTTCATCTAATCTGAAACATCTCTCAAAACGCGACAATGCTCGACATATTAGACCAGGACATACAGTATCTTCCGGGCGTAGGCCCAAGGCGCAAGACTCTGCTCAGTAAGGAACTGGGCATCAGCACCTATAAGGAACTGCTTGAATATTACCCCTACAAATATGTCGACCGCAGCCGCATATACCGCATAAATGAGCTTTCGGGCGACATGCCCTTCGTTCAGATACGTGCAAGAATACTGAGTTTTGAGACTTTCGAGATGGGGTTCCACCGCACAAGGGTCGTGGCACATGTGTCAGACGGAACCGGAGTGGCAGACATCGTGTGGTTTTCGGGAGCAAAATACATCATCAGCCACTATAAACTTTCTACCGACTACATAATATTCGGCAGACCTACCGTGTTCAACGGGCGCTACCAGTTTGCACATCCCGACATTGATCCGGCATCAGAAATGCAGCTATCACAGATGGGACTGCAGCCGTATTATGTAACTACGGAAAACATGAAGAAGACGGGCATGACGTCGAGAGCCATAGAAAAGCTCATAAAAAGCATGCTCGACAACATGAAAGAACCGCTCAGGGAAACCCTGCCAGACTTCATAACCAAGCCGCTGAACATGATATCAAGGGACGAGGCGTTCAGAAAAATACACAACCCCAAAACGCCCGACGACATGAGCAAGGCCCGATACCGTCTGAAGTTCGAAGAGCTTTTCTATGTTCAGCTCAACATTCTGCGATACGCCAGCGACCACAGGCGCAAATATCGCGGCTATATATTCAGCCGTGTCGGCAAGACGTTCAACGACTTTTACTTCAACAACCTTCCTTTTCCGCTCACAGGCGCACAGAAACGCGTCATTAAGGAAATAAGGAAAGACATGGGCTCGGGACAGCAGATGAACCGTCTGCTGCAGGGCGACGTGGGCAGCGGCAAAACGCTCGTGGCACTGATGTCCATGCTCATCGCCATCGACAACGGCTTTCAGGCCTGCATAATGGCCCCGACAGAAATTCTGGCGGAACAGCACCTTGCCACAATAAAGGGTATGCTCGGCGGAATGGACGTAAACGTAGAACTGCTGACAGGCATGGTGAAAGGCAAGAGGCGCAAGGCCGTGCTGGAAGGACTGGCCAACGGAAGCGTAAACATACTGGTGGGCACCCATGCTGTTATCGAAGACACCGTGCAGTTTGCACGCCTCGGCTTTGTAGTCGTAGACGAACAGCACAGATTCGGAGTGGCACAGAGGGCACGGCTATGGAACAAGAGCGACAAGCCGCCGCACGTGCTGGTCATGACAGCCACGCCTATTCCGCGGACACTGGCAATGACCATATACGGCGACCTGGACGTGAGCGTCATAGACGAACTGCCGCCGGGACGCAAGCCTGTAGTGACAATACATAAATATGACGACCAGACAACAAGTCTGTATAACGGAATAAGGAAACAGATCAACGAGGGGCGTCAGGTATATATCGTGTTCCCGCTGATAAAAGAAAGCGAGAAGATAGACCTCAAGAATCTTGAAGACGGCTTTGAAGGACTCAAGGAAGCGTTTCCCGAATTCAGGCTGAGCAAGGTTCACGGCAAGATGAAGCCGGCTGAAAAAGAAGAGGAGATGAAGCACTTTGTGTCCGGTGAGACCCAGATACTCGTGGCCACCACCGTAATTGAGGTAGGCGTAAACGTGCCGAATGCATCAGTGATGGTAATACTCAACGCCGAACGCTTCGGCCTGTCACAGCTGCATCAGCTGCGCGGCCGTGTAGGACGAGGAGCCGACCAGTCATACTGCATACTTGTAAGCAAGCGCAAGTTAAGCGAAGAGACACGCAAGCGAATAGACATAATGTGCGACACCAACGACGGATTCAGGATTGCAGAAGCCGACCTGAAGCTGCGTGGCCCCGGAGACCTTGAAGGCACACAGCAAAGCGGAATGGCCTTCGACCTCAAGATAGCCGACATTGCGCGCGACGGGCAGCTGGTTCAGCTGGCACGCGACGAGGCACAGAAAATAATTGACAAAGACCCCATGTGTCAGAAGCAGGAATATGCCATGCTATGGAAAAGGCTTGACTCACTGCGCAAAACAAACATAAACTGGTCTGCCATTTCATAGGTATTTTAACTAAAATGCTAACAATATGAATATCAACCAGTTAGTATTAGTTAAATTAGGGACACCTTGCATGCCAGTTTGTTAAAGTGTCCATAAAGTTGTTAAACCGGAAAACAACTATCACACTTTTTTATTATCTTTGCAAAGGTTTTTATGATAGGCCGGAAAATTTTTATCTGTTGATTTTTTTCTGACTATCGCCCGCGGCAGCCTCCGCACTTTTATCTTAACCAAGAACAATAAATTATGTATTTAATAAAAAGAACAATAAAGACATTAGCATTTACGGCATTATTTACCCTTACGGCAGTAACGGCATCAGCCCAGGATCTGCTGGCCCGCCAGGCACCTATCGACAGAAAGATGAAGGCGGTTGACACTTTAGCCCTTAAAAACATAATACAGAGAGAACAGACCGGCTCCCCTTCAGCACAGCTTTACAAGGAATGGAGCAACAAATATGCTCACCGCGCCACAACCCTTCCCGATTCTTTTCTTATTAACCTCAAGCACTTCTGCATGCCTACGACAAGCAAAGTCATAACGTCTAACTTCGGACGTCGCTGGGGCCGCATGCACAAAGGTATCGACGTGAAGGTTTATATCGGCGACACAATACGTGCCGCATTCAGCGGAAAAGTAAGAATAGTAAGATACGAAGCCAATGGATATGGCAACTATGTGGTTATACGCCACTATAACGGACTTGAGACTATATACGGACACATGTCTAAGCACCTGGTTGAAGAAAACCAGACTGTAAAAGCCGGAGAGCCCATCGGACTTGGCGGAAACACCGGACGAAGCACAGGTTCTCACCTCCACTTTGAGACACGTCTCTGCGGCGTAGCCCTCAACCCGGCACTCATGTTCGACTTCAAGAACCAGGACGTAACAGGCGATACATATATGTTCCGCCGCGACACTTACGACAACGACTCAAGACTTGCAAACAAGGAAAGAGGAAAAGACGACAACGAATATGCATCAGCAGAAAACAGTTCATCGTCTGACAAGAGAAGCAGAAACAACGACAGCGGCGACATACGCTATCATAAGGTTAAACGCGGAGAGACTCTGTCGAGCATCGCAAAGAAGCGCAACACAACTATCGAAGAGCTCTGCAAGCTTAACCACATAACAAAGAAGATGCGCATACGTCCCGGACAGATCTTAAGATACTCATAATTGTTAATGTCTATAAATGTCAAGCGGCTGTCAGCATTATGCTGGCAACCGCTTTTTTTATTCCAATCGGTCATCAGGCGGGCTGAAAGCATGAATACATAAAATTGATAAAGCGATGTGCGGTCTAATGACCGACTGGGGTTTATGTTTTCTGCCAGACATACCTGTTTCTGTCGTCTGTCTGAATCTGCATTTTCCTGATACAGCCGCCATGCCTGCGAAAAAGCAGACGGCAGCACTTCCGATATAAGAAGGCTATACTTTCTATATAAAACAACAATACGCCCAAATCAGCATGACCGATTTGGGCGTAATTTATAACTAATATTTCTGATTCTTATTTTTTTATCACCGCACGTATGACAAACCAGGCATGCATAACGATAGTGGTAAAAAGTCCGTAATGACGGCTCATAACATCAAAACGTTCAAGAAGCGAGGCCCTGTGGTTCTTTGTCGACTGCCCCTCACGCTGATAGTCGGCAATGGTGGCATGAACGTTCACCAGTGGCAGCGACTCTTTCTCTGCTTCTTTCATAATTCTTATACACCAGTCAACATCTGCCGAAAAACGATAACGCAAGTCGTAAGGAACCTTCTGCGCCAAATCAGTGCGCGCATAAAAAGCCTGATGGCACACAAGCATACCATGACGGAAAGAGCGCCACGTGAGTTTTTCTGGCGGTGTAAGCCTGCGCCGGCTCATATAGTTGCCGTCATTATCCACCCAGTCGGTATCACCATACAGCACTCCCGGCAGCGGTTTTCCTTCGCTGCTGCACTCTTCAAGACGTGCGTTGGCAGCAATAACAGCCAACGTATCGGCCGACGGGAAGAAGTCTCCGGCATTGAGGAAACACACATAATCGCCCGTAGCCAGCCGACGCCCTTTGTTCATGGCGTCATACAGTCCCTTGTCAGGTTCGGAAATGATCCTCACCTCATGGCCGTTGCAGGCTGCATTTGAAGCCTTTTTATATTCTTCTGCCAGATTCTGCGTGCCGTCAGACGAAGCCCCGTCTATAATAAGATGCTCCACTGCCGCATAAGTCTGCCTCGCAACGCTGTCAGCCGTGCGCATAAACACATCGGCCGCATTATACGTAATTGTTACAATCGTAAACTTTATCATAATCTGTAATGCCTGTAAGCCCTGGCCTGGTTATAAACCTCAATATACTTCATCGCCACGCTCTGCTGCGAATAGCTTATTGAAACCTTTTTCACCGCATTGTCGCTCAGCTCGTCATAGTCGGCTTCAGAGAGCACCCATCGCATGCCTTCTGCCAGATCTTCGGCACTCTTGTATTCAGCCACATACCCATTCTTGCGGTGATCTATCATCTCCGGGATGCCGCCCGACTTAAATCCTACGCACGGCACGCCGCAGGCCATAGCCTCCATTATAGTGTTAGGCAGGTTATCTTCAAGCGAAGGCAGCACAAACAAGTCGGCCGCGTTATACACATCTATAATCTTCCGTTGGTCGCTGACATAGCCGAGCGGACACACCGGAAAAGCCAGCTTGTCGGCATAGTCTTCCGAGTGGCCTCCAAGGATAACTATGCTCGTGTTTTCCTTCATCTCAGGGCAACGCTCTGCCATAATCTCGCAGGCACGCACCATATAGTCCATACCCTTACGCTTGTCTGTTATGCGCTGTGATACGACCAGAATAAGACGTCTGTCAATAGGCAGCGACAGACGCATGCGTGCCTCGCGCTTGTCAGCCGGCTTATATTCGCGCGTATCTATTGGGTTAGGTATGCTGACCACCTGCTTTCCCGTCAGCAGCCTGCTGCCGCGCACGGCTGAACACAGCCATTTGCTGCACGTAACGAAGAATATGTTGCGCGACGACCAAACCTTGGCCTTGCGCCTCCATATCTTTGCCGAAAGGTCGTTGGCCGAGCCTCCGCCGGGCAGATACTGACAGTTATGACATCCCGTGGTCTTATAATAGTTACATTTGCGGGTGTAGTGACATATACCCGTAGCCGGCCAGAAGTCGTGCATTGTCCACACTACAGGCTTTCCGCTGTCGATAATCTTGCGTATATCCTTTATCGAGAGCATGCCCTGGTTTATCCAGCTCAGATGTATCACGTCGGCTTCCTTAAACTCGCGCATACGAGTTATGTCAGTGCCGGCATTTGCTATGTCAACCTCAAAGAGATGCTTCCGTGAAAAGTGCATATGACAGAAAATGCACCATCGCTCCCACAGGAAGTTCCACCGCTGCCATATACCTTTAGGCAGCTCCACCACCGTGATGTCCGAAGTCTCCTTGTCGCGCACCAGCATCTTAGCCTTAACGCCATTATTGTTAAGAGCCTCCATTAGCCGGTTGGCAGCCACGGCGGCGCCTCCGGTCTTCTCGCTTGTATTTACGATTAGCACCCGCATTGTTCAAAATGTTTATGTTTTTTATTGCAAACACAAAATTAAAATAAAATACTTATTCTACCAAATTTAACGGCTGTTTATATGCTGTTATCGCACACAATTTATTGATTTGCGTCAAGAAAAGCGTCTTTGATTGCAAAAAGACACGTGCAAGTATTGACAGATAACGTTTTTCGCCGTATCTTTGCAGCATCAAAAGGTTAATAAATTGTTTAGGTTAGTAAATAGTATTAGTTTAAGGTAAAGTTTTCATGATTATTTAGGATGACAAAGGAGGCCGTGAGGTTCCCTTTCGAATCGAAAAAGGTTTTTTAGTTAAACATATTTTTAATACGCTGCAGCTTGCTGAAAGTTGCAGCGTGTTTTTTATACTCACAAAAGTTCCAAACAGACATAGTCCCAGTCAGTCATTAGACCGTTTTTGTCTATTCTGTACATTCATGCTTTCAGTCCGTATCCTTGCTTTATATAGGCGTTTTTTGTGGCTGCAAAAAGAGACTACGACATAAACAATAGCGCACAAATTCAGACAGCCCGTAGGGCTACACTTTTGTAACCGGGTGTGGCGAAGCTCAGCGAAGCCACGCCCGGTTGTTCTGCTAAGATAAGCATGCACCCGAAGAGGTGCTACTTTAAAACATGTTTTCTAAGTGAGTGTTTTTTATAACAAGTATCACCACTTCGGGTGATTTCCCATGTTTATGCATCCGTGGGTGTGCCACCCACGGTTACTGAAATATAGCCCTTCGGGCATCTCTTATTTGTGCCGGCAGATTTGCACATGTTGTTAAGCGTAGCGAAAATTTCGGCAGCATCGAATATCAGAACCAACAATCAGCGAAACTAATTTCAATCTGCTTGCTTCCTATGTATAATTTATAGGTAGAAGTTGCGGATCAAAGATCCTGATATTCGATGCTGTCGGATCGCAGATCCAACAGAACATTAGTCTTGTTGTTTCTCTGCAATTCTCGGTATGTAGCAACAAGACTATTGTGCCGGCTGATTTGCAATTGTCGTGCAAGCGAGAGCAGAAGCAAATTATATTTGGTTATGCCGAGCGCAGCCGACAATCAATAAAATTAATCTGCCGGAACTGAAGCTAATTATATTTGGTT
>NZ_LFQU01000032.1 GCF_001275135.1 Xylanibacter rarus
GAAGTAATCGGATCACAGATCCTTATAATATATTCCGGCGGAGCGCAGATCCGCCGGCACATTAGTAAACGTAGTGCTTGCGAAAGGATAACTCCTTTAACTCCAAATGATAATATCCGTCAAGGCATACGTCTTAACTCCTTAACTTCTTTACTCCATAACTCCTTGATTACTTTTACTTACGTTCTGCGCCTCCTCTATATTCCGTAGGCGAGACGCCGAACTGTTTTCTGAAGAATTTGCCGAACGAGGCTTGGTCGGCGAAGCCCAGTCTGTAGGCTATCTGTTTCACGGGCAGGTCGGTGCAGTCGAGCAGCCGTCTCGCTTCGGTTGTCAGCACGTGCGCTATGTGCTCGTTTACCGAGCGTCCCGACACCTTGCGCACTATGCGCGACAGGTAGGTTGACGACACGTTAAGCTGCGACGAATAAAACAATATGTAGTGCTCTTTAAGGTAATTGCCGATTAGCAGCTTTCTGAACTCGCGGTAAATCTCCACGGTGTGCGGCACCTTCGATGGATCTGCAGCGCATCCCGCCCTCAGTATCTCGGCAAAGCGCAACAGCAGCAGGTTAGACAGATGCAGCATCAGACCGTTGTAGTGCAGCTGCTCCGTGTTGATGTCAGAATAAAGCTTCAGCATCGTCTGCATACATTCCATTTCGCTTTCGTTCAGACTCCTTATCGGCAGAGCATTCTCGTTGGCAAACGAAATCATCTGGTTATACACGGGCGCATAGGCCGACAGGTCGTCAAAGTATGCCGGCATAAAGCTCACGCCTTCCATCATGAAGTTCTCGTCGGCATCGCTCAGCGACACCACCATGTTTGGCGTCAGAAAAGCCATAGAGTTCTTCTTTAGTGTCTCCGTGCTGTAGTTTACCGAGAGCTTCACCGTTCCGCTCTTCACCAGCATTATGCTGAACGAGTCGCTGAGCATGGGCGCAACCTTATATTCCGTGCCCATGCCGGCCTTAGTGCTGAACACCGCAACCTCATCGCATGGCATCACGGTTTCATATCCCTCATGCCTTACCTCGTCAAAAAACGTGTCGTGAACGCTATACATCTTTCCGCAAATATTGTCTTTGGCATACAAAGGTAAGAAATATTTGGGAGATTGTTGGGGAGTTATGGGGTAAAATGGAAAATGTAAGTAGATTTGAAAACTGTAATCATTTATAATGAACAGTATGGTAAATTACTTTATTCTTTAGTTTTTTTGCTTTTAATATAAATGCTTTTATGCGAATAATTCGATATTATTAAAGTGTTTTTATAATTTTGCAAAATAAGTCGGTTTGTGATTTTACTGTTGATATAATATTCCGTGGTATGTCCTGATTGTAAAATAGACTTAGAATGTTTTCAGGATAGAAACCGAATAAATGCTTTCGACTGATATTAAGCGAATAACCGATATTATGGATTACGAATTAAAATAATAAATGATGTCTGGAAAATTAAATATTGGCGATATCTCAATTGATGGAAAAGTAGAAATCGTAGATGAAGATAGATTGTGCTATTTAGTTAGGAACATAAGTAAAGGAGCAACAGGATTACGAACAATATCTAAACAATTGCTCGATGAATTTGTTGCGTTCTACGCTGCAAATCCTGATGCTACGGCTAATGATGCAAGAAACACATTGAGCGGACAAACGGAGATTGATAAATATGAATACGGGTATGCGTCAACCTTAATGATTATGGCCAAAATGGTTTTGGATAATTCGGCCGAAATGAGTAAGAAGAATTTATCTCTGTTAAATCATGAAGAACATCCGTTTCAACAGATATTTTATGGAGCGCCTGGTACAGGAAAGTCGCATAAGGTAAAAGAGTTTCTTGAGTTGAATAAAGTTCCAAAAGAAAATATCTTTAGAACAACATTTCACCCTGATAGTGATTATTCTACGTTTGTGGGAACATATAAGCCAATAATGGAAAGAATAAGTGAACATCTGTTTAATAAAAATGAGCTAATAAGTAAATTAAACGAAATGAAAAAGCAGGGTATCACTTATTCTCCACACAAATTTGGTGCTAAATATTGGTACTCTTTGAAGCAACTTTCTAATGCTGATATAAAAGATATTCTATCGGCATGTGGATTATCTGACAATTATACTGTTGAAATAGTAAAAGGAATTGCCATAGGAGAGGATTTGCTTAAGAAATCAAAAGAGTCTAAAATTGTTTATGGATTTATTCCGCAAGTATTCCTTAATGCTTATATGCAGGCATACAGAAAGCCGGATGAAGAAATTTATCTTATAATAGAAGAAATAAATAGAGGAAATTGTGCGCAGATTTTTGGAGATTTGTTTCAATTGTTAGACAGAGATGAAGATGGATATTCTGAATATACAATTAAAGCAGATGCTGATTTGAGAGCATTTTTAGAAGAAAATTTAGGTGCAGATAATCCTGGCATAAAGGACGGAGAGTTATGTTTACCATCTAATTTTTATATTTATGCAACAATGAATACTTCAGATCAATCTTTGTTTCCTATTGACAGTGCTTTCAAAAGACGTTGGGATTGGGATTATGAGCCGATAAAATATAAGAATACAGGCTGGGTGATAGATATTCATGGCATTAAGTATTCATGGATCTCTTTTCAAAAGGAAATAAATAAAAGAATATTTGATGCCACAAGCTCTGAGGATAAGATGTTAGGAGATTATTTTGTTAATCCCCTAAATAAGGTAATAACAGAAAAGATGTTTCTTAATAAAGTCCTGTTTTATCTTTGGAATGATGTATGTAAAGATGGTGAAGGCGATATATTTAAGTTGAGTGATACTGAGAATATTTCATTTTCAGATTTACATGGTGATGACGGTATACAGAAACTTGTTAGTATGATGGAATATCTTGGTGTCCAAAGGTCTTATGATGATGCAAATGCACAAGCAGAGGATGGCATAAATGATGGCTTTAATGAATCAACAAAAAAACATTTGAAAGTAGTATTTCCTGACAATACTGTATTTTATTCGGATAATTCAATTGAAACACTTGTCGAAACAATAAATAAAATTGGACCTGAAAAGGTTGCAAATTTGGGTATTATGATGTCTGGATTTGAATTTGTTTCTAAACATAAAATTACTGTTGACGAAGATACAAGTAATTATGGCTATTCCCAGAAAATATTAGATAATGGTTATTATGTTATTACGAAATCAACTAATGCAGTTAAGCAAAAACAACTTTTGGAAATAAGCAATAAATTATCTTTGAATCTTTTAGTGACTATAGAATAAGCAAAATGCTTTTATTTATCGAAGGATATCCATACAATTTGAACGATATTGTCAGAGATAACCTGACAGTCAGTGATGTGTTAAAAGATGTTGTAGCTATTCCCGTTAAGGAAGAACAGTACTCTTTTGGTTACGTTGGATATTGTTATAGTAAAGCAGCTAATGATGTTATTTTCTTTTTACCGAAAGTAGTGCTTACAGGTGAGCAAAATAAAGAAAATAACGCAGATACAATATTTGGTGCTTCGCCACAAGATATTATTGATTTCGAATCAGAAAGGGTAAAGTCAAAGTTTACAGAAGAGGGATGTAAAGAATATAAAGAGTTCCTGTCGACGCTTTCAATATGGATTTACCGTACTATAAGTGTATATAAACAGACTCATGATGACAATATACTTGAAAGTAAGGAGTATCAGGCTGAAAGTGGAGGTAGAAAACAAAAATATAATACTTTGCTTGATGTAATAATAGCATTAAAAGATTTCAACAAGAGCAATCAGGACTATTTTACATTTATTGTCAAAAACGTTCACTCCGGGTATAATAAGATTAATTGGAATAAAACCGTTACATCTTCACAAGTTTTTATCCAAAATAGCGTTCCTGTTTATCTTCAACCTGTGAATAGAAAAAAGATGGTAAATTTTGATGAAGAGTTGTTGGTTATATATTTCTCAATATTGAATTATATACATGAAGCGCATGGATTTTCTTTCGAAATGAATATTCATTACCAATTTATTAATCCTGATAAATTGAAGACCGTCTATATTGGTAAGAACTATGGATGCCGTCGATTGAAGCAGATTAAATATAAGTATTTTTCAGATAAGGCTTTAAGAATATGGGATTTATGTAATGCATTCTTTGACAGGGAATATAAGGTTGCGATGAACAGAAATTCTGAGGATTTTTTATTGGCTAAAGACTTTGAGCATATTTTTGAAGTGATGGTAGACACGCTTGTTGGTGGTGATGACAAGCAGAAACTGCCTAAAGAACTTGTAGAACAGAAGGACGGTAAACTTGTTGATCATATGTTTATCGGACAGGGACTTATTGAACAGTCTGATTTGTCAACAGAGTTAACTTATTATATAGGCGACAGCAAGTATTATAAGCGTTCAAAGAATGGCAAAATACAACTTGGGGACAAATCTATTTATAAACAATACACCTATGCCAGAAATGTAATCCAATGGAACATGAATCTGTTTTTGGATGGTGATGATAATGGTGACCAGCCACAGCTTAGAGATAATTTGACAGAAGGATATAATCCTATTCCTAACTTTTTTATAAGCGCACGTATTCCAAATAAACGCGATGGTGAAGATAAGTTTCTTTCTTTTGATGATAAAGAATTGAAATCACAGGAAGGAGGAATTCAACTTAATCGTCAATTTGAAAACCGTCTGTTTGACCGTGACACTCTTTTGTTGTGTCATTATGATGTCAATTTTTTGTATATTGTATCATTATATGGTCGTAGCAATAAAAACGCACAAGCTATCTGGAGAGAATATGTCCGTAAGGAATTTAGACGTAAAATTCAAGAAACATTAAACAGATTATATTCATTCAGAACACTTCAGCCACGTAAAGGTATGGATTGTTACCAATTTATCCAGAATAATTTTCAGCAGTTGAATGGTAAGTTATATCGTCCAAAGGCTAATTGTAACTATCTTGTTCTTGCAATGATAAAAAATGATGAACCTGAGGTTTGGAAATCACTTAATGTTAAAGTCGAAACTGTTGAAGGAGAAGTGACTAAAAATAATGAACTTTTGAATTCTCTTCAAAGTTATTTTTATGTCAGTAATCCGTTTAAACTTGGAACAAATTTCCATATTAATAACGTAGAGGATGTTGGAACTTTAGATAGACAATCTAAAGAGAAAAAGAATATTTTAACTGGCCTGGTCAGAACTACAGATAGTGATTTTGAGATGTTTGCAAAACATACATCTAAAACTTATACAATGGAAACAATACCAACGACGATTAACATAATGGATATTGAGTATTTTCTCCCAATCGTTGATGAATGTATTGATGGTTATTACAAGGTCGATAAAGTGTTTTTTGATATGAAAGATAATAAATTATGCTTAAAGTTAAATCTTTCTTCTTATGTCTCATTGAATGATAAATGGCTACAGATAAAGAATGTCAAAATGCAGTCGGGAGAGCTTATTTCTTATGGCTTTATGATGAAATTGTATGAATAAAGATAGTCTTAGTGCTTGAATATCTTATGCCAAGCACCCTAATGCATACGAAAACATTGATGCCTATATTGATGAAGACCCGTGGCAGCAATACAAGGGATTTGGCGAAGATAAATATGTGGTGTCGTATCTCGAAGGCATCGACAGCGAACTGAAAAATATCATTGCTGTATTGATGTAAAAATCTGTTCAGAAGAATAATTGAAAAAATAATAATCTTGATGTTGGACGCACCTCGGAACGGCATAGTTTCAAGGTGCGTCCAATGTTTTTTGTCCACAAAATGTAGCCATGATGAAAATGCCTCGAAAATCTGAAACATTTTTATGTTGTTTTTCTTATAGTCCGCTTTGAAATTGTTTGCAATGGAGCTATTTGTTAAGCAAAATCAGTCTTGCAGCTTTCAAACTGTTAATGATAGGTTTACGACCCGTAAATGGGCCACTTTTGCATCAAAAGTGGCCGAGTTTTTAACCGAAAACAATAGAGTTTTTTTGAGGAACTAGCAGAACTGGTGAACGGTTGGCTGCTTACGGACAATTATGCCGCGGACGGTAGGGCAGGCGAGTGCATGGCGGTGTGTCGGCAGACTATAAAATAAAAATCCCGCCAACGTCCGCTTGGGGATGTTGGCGGGATAATTCTTGAAATAGATTTCTTTACAGAAGTATCCCTGTGCGGGATGCCTGTGTGGCTTATCTCTTACTGTACGCCGAACTCAGTCTGCTGCTTGTTCACCTCTTCGAGAGTGCGCTGACGCTCATCGTCGGTCATCGTCTGCTTTGTCTCGCCTGTTGTGCGCACAGGCTTGCTTACGGTTGTCGTGGGCTTGTCGGTATAGCATGCCGGCAGGGTGGGGGCTATGCTCTCTATTGTCAGTTCGGCTGCAGCCGGAGCATACACGCCGTCGTAGTATGAGCGCGCCTTTATGGTTATCTTGCCCGGTTTGTCGGTGGCCTGTATCAGTACGGGAGCCGAGCCCCATTCAACGATGCGCGGGTTGGCCATGATGTTTTCGCCGTCGCCTATTATGCGGCCTTCGCCCTCAACGGTGAAGTATATGTTGTCCTTGGCCAGACGCTTCACGTTGCCGTTGTCGTCGGTAACTTCGGCCACAACCACAATGAAGTCGCTGCCGTCGGCGTTGAGCTTGCGGCCCATGTCGTCGGCATAGAGACGCAGCTTGGTAGAGCGGCGCGACGGCATCTTCTTCTGTACGGCAACCACCTTGCCGTCTTTTATGCCTTCTGCCAGGAGCGACACGCGCTGCCAGTTGCGCTGCTTGTAGCTGTATTCGCGTGCTGCCCAGAAGTTCCAGAAGTCTTTAAACACCACAGGGGCGCAGGGCTTATCGTTGTCGTTGTGAACAACAGGAAGAGTCATCACCTTGTCGCCCTCGAACATCGTAAGGCGCACACTGTCGCAGTTGGAGAACACGGTAACGTCGTTGTCGGAGAACTGAGTCATCTCGTTGGCGATGAACACCATAGGCTCGGTGTTGCGGTCTTGCGAGCGGAACATCTCGAAGGCGTATTTCTTCTGACGGAAAGCGTCGTATATGCCTCCGTAGTAAGTGTCAGGATGATAGCCGCGCTGATGGTCGAACGGATGCCACTGGCAACCGCCTATAAACTGGCGCTGGCCGTGGTACATCTCGCCGTAGGTGTCGCAGAGCGAAAGAGCTGCCATGAGCATAGGACGCTCGCCCCATGAGCGTGCCGCGCGGTTGATGTTGTTGTGTGCATACCAGTCGTCTACCATCTCGCCAAACTCGCGCGTGAAGACACACTTGTCCTCGGGCCAGTTGCCCTTACCAATGTTGTCGGCCCAGTCGTACACCACATCGTAGTTGTCTCTCACTCCTGCCGACTGCACATCGGCCACGGCAGCGGGACGGCCTGGATAAGGAAACTCGTCTTTGGTTATCTGCAGCGCCTTGATGGCGAAGTCTTCGGGATAGCGTGTCTCGTTGAGTATGGGCTCCCACATCAGCACACAGGTGTGGTTGCGGTCGCGGCGTATTATGTTGCGTGTGTTCTCATGCACAAGCTCGCCAAAGTGCGGATCCTTGTTCCAATACTGCCAGCCCGGAGTGGGCACGATGACAAACAATCCAAGCTCGTCGCAGGCATCCATGAAGGCAGGATCCATGGGGTAGTGGGCACAGCGCACTATCACCATGCCGGCCTTGCGCAGGCGCTTGGCGTCGCGCCACTGCTGACTGTTGGGCATGGCGTTGCCTACGTAGGCAAAGTCTTGATGACGGTTGCCGCCGACAAGCTGATGATAAGGCTTGCCGTTGAGCCAGAAGCCGTCTTTGCCGCGGAATTCGGCCTTGCGGATGCCCATGCGCACCATGCCGCCGTCTACGCTCTTGCCGCCCTGCATTACACTTATCTCGACGTTGTAGAGATAGGGCGACTCGGGCGACCACAGCTCAGGGTCTTTCAGTTTCATGGCAAGATATGCTGTAGCGCTCGACTTGGCGCCAACCTTAATCTTCTTTGTAACCGACTTGATGCGCTTTCCGCTCTTGTCTTTCACCACCACGGCCACTGTAGGCTGAGCCGCTGAGGCAGATGTGTTGCCCACTTCGACGTTGACAAACACGTCGGCGCTCTTTTCAGATATGTTGTCATAGTGAAGGAAAATGCCGCCGCCTGCCACCTTGTTGGCCTCGAGCGCGTCGGTTATTGCCAGGGGCGACTTGCCTATGAGCCACACGTCGCGATACATACCGCCATGATAGCAGAAGTCGAGAGCCGTCTGCTTCTTTCCCGGAGGATAAGTCTTGTCGTCGCTGTTGTCGGCCTTCACCGCCACGACGCACTTGTCGCCCGCCTTTACGCCCTGTTCGGTCAGGTTTATGGTTATGGGCAGATATCCGCCCAGATGCTCTTTTACTTTTCTGCCGTTGACATACACCTCCTGCTTGCCCATAATGGCCTCAAAGTGCAGCGTGATGTCCTTGCCCTTCATGTCGGCAGGCACGGTGAAATGCTTGCGATACCAGGCAATGCCCTGATAGTTGCGGCAGCCGCTTGCCTCGGAAGGCTCGAGTCTTACGCTGTGAGGGGCGCACACCACCTGCCAACGGCTGTCGTCAAAGTCGGCAGCAGCGGCACCCTGGGTGTCGCCAAGATGAAAGCGCCAGCCCTGGTTGAAGTTGTAGATAACACGTCCGCTGCCCTGCAGGGGGAATAGCCCTGCCACAGAAGAGCCTTTGTAGGCTCCGGCCGTCAGCGAGACGAACAACAATAATAAAAGAAAAATCTTTTTCATGCTATGCTGATTAAATTGATGCTTTGATAAAAAGAAAACCCGCACCGGGCATGGTGCAATATCACTGCGGCCGTCTGCCTCGTGTACATTCCCATGGCTCGCGGTTGCGGGTATGTCTTTAAAGTTATTCGGCAGACACCTTAGGGTCTATCACCACATGCTTGATGCGCTGGCGGCGCCATGTGTAGATGCAGTGAATCTTACCGTCGGAAGTCTGGATTATCGAAGGATAAGAATACTGGCTTACGGGCGACTCCTCGAGCGTTATCCAGTGTTTCCAGTCGGTGCCGTTGTTAGACTTCATCACCGACAGCGGAGTGCGCGCTCCCTTGCCGTTCTTTATGCCCTTGGGTATCGGGCGGTCGTTGCAGATAAGCACATGAGAGCCGTCTTTAAGTGTAACGGCATCAAGGCCACTATTATTGTTTGGAGTGTCAATAAGCTGCAGCTTGCTCCATGTCAGTCCGTTGTCAGAGCTGTAGGTTATGCCTATGTGCTCGCTGCGTGTGCGTGCGACGGCTGCCAGTCGGCCGTCGCTGAGCACCATTACAGCCGGCTGAATGGCCTTTACGCCCTCGTCGGCCTCGACAAAGTCGGTGCGTTTCCATGTCTTGCCCATGTCGTCAGAGTATTCAAAATACAGACGCCATCCGCCTTCCTCAATACTTGTAGGCGCAATGATGCGGCCCTTGCTCATTATGGGCTTGTTCTTTATCGGACCGAGATAGCCCTCCTGCAGCGGCTCGCGCTTGCTCCATGTCTTGCCGCCGTCCTTAGAGCGCACCATCCAGCCTGTCCAGTCGGCCACCTTGTTGCCAATCTTGAAGTAGATAACAAGGTCGCCTCCGGGTATCTGATATATCACCGGGTTCCAGCAGGCCTTGCGCTGATAGCCCTCAGGATTCTTTCTTATCTTCTTGTCGAGTATAGGTCCTTTGGCAGCCGGGGCGTTGGTGCTGTCGAGTCCAGACAGACCAGCCAACTTAGCTTCCTCACTTCCTGTCTTGAACACGCCGTCGGCAACGAGCTGAGGCGCCAGCCATTCTGTAGAGCCTTTAGGCTTACGGCTCACCCAGATGCACACATCAGGGTTGCGCTCCTTAGTTCCGCCGAAGTAAGTTGCTACAAGGTCGCCCTTGCTTGTCTCTGCTATCGTGGCAGAATGGCACTCGGGAAATGATGCCGACTTATACAGAAACTCGTCAGAAACTACGGCCTTGCCGGTCATGGGCAGTTCGGCAGTAATGTCGTATTTGCCCGAACCGATGTTCCTGATGCTGCCGTCGGGCATGTGCAGTTCGGCAGTGGTGTTTGCCGGAATCTCAACGTGCCATATCAGCTTGCCCGCCTTCTTGTGCCATCGGCTTACTATTGTGCCGTATATTGACTTGTAAGACGCGTTGATGTCGTCAATCTCGTCCACGTTGAACGCAGGCTTCATCACGATGTGCTTAAAGCCCGGCTTGTTCTCGTCAGAGTTAATGCCTGCCACATCCTCATAGATACACGACACGAGGTCGCCAAGCAGCATGACGTGATTGCCGCTGTTCATCCACGGATTGGCAGTGTCGCCGTTCCACAGTTCCCATATCGTTGTGGCTCCATGTTCTGCCATGTAGCCCCAGCTCGGATACTTCTTGTTGGTTGCCAGCAGCCATGCCATGTCGCCGCGGCCCATGTCGGTTAGTCCGTGCATAAGCCACTGCACGCCTATCACGCCGCAAGATATGGCTCCCTTGTTAAGGGTTATGATGTTGTGTATGATGTTCTTCTCAACCTCTCCGCGCACATAGTCGTCGTCAATCATGCCGAACGCCAGCGGAAGAAGGTTGGCCGTTACCGTGTTGTTGCCGTAGAACGTGCTGTCGGGATAGAGCATAAGGCCCGGCACCTCAGCCGTGTTGCGGTTTATGGTGAGGAACTTCTTGTTGAAAGCATCCTTCACGCGTGCTGCCTCTGCGCTGAACTCTGCAGCGTCGGCCGGTTTGTCAAGAATCGTGGCAAATCTCTCCATCATTTTGTTCAGTCTGTAATAGTAGGCCGTAGCAATGAGAGTGCCGTCGGTTACGCGCTTGGGGTCACGGCTGTGTATCAGCTTTATGTCCTCAGGCGGCACGCACCAGTCGCCGTATTTGTCGCGCGGCATCAGGCCGTCCTTGCCATACTGATACTTCATGTGCCCGAGCCAGCGCTTCACGTTGCCGTAGTAGCGGCTCATAGGTTCAGCGTCGCCATACTGGTTGTACATCATCTCGAGCGAGAAGGGCAGGGCAGAAGGCCATGTTATGTTGTCAGAATAATAGTTCCAGTAGGCAGGAGCCACGTCGGGTATGCAGCCGTCTTCACGCTGAGCCTCGGTTATGTCGCGTGCCCATTTGGCATAGAGAGCGTTGTTGTTGAATATGAAAGCCTCGCCGAAACATCCGCGCACACGGTCGCCAAGCCACGGCTGACGCTCGTCGCGCTGCGGACAGTCGACAGGCATGCCCTTATAGTTGCCCAGGATGCCCCACATGGCGTTATTGTAAACCTTGTTGAGTATGGTGTCGGCACATTCAAATGAGCCTGTCAACTCCATCTCGTCGCTTACCACTTCGCCTATAATGCCGTCAGCAGTTACATCGTCAAGACCTGTAATCTCGGCATAACGGAAACCGTGATATACAAACGTAGGAGCCCACCAGCGGCCGTCCTCGTTGCCGGCAGCAACATAATAGTCGGTTGTAAACGCGTTGCGCAGGTTCTTTGTGAACAGACTTCCGTCCTCGTTGAGCTTCTCGGCATACTGAATCTTCACGCTGTCGCCGGCATTTACGCCGCCGATGCGCAGCTTAATCCAGCCCGCCATGTTCTGTCCCATGTCTATGATGTAGCCCTTGCCGCGCTTAGTTACGCTCACGGGCTTCATGGTCTTCACCACCTTCATGTTAGGACTCATTGCTCCGCGCAGCGTTCCCGTAGGTATGCCCACGCGCTCTGCCGCCATCCATTTAGAGTCGTCGTAGCCCACAGAGGTCCATGCGCCCAGCTCCTTGCGTGCGTCATATATCTCGCCGTCGTACTCGTTGTTGGAGCGTATCGCACCGTCGGGATTCAGTTTCCATTTGTTGCTCGACGAGATAACCTTCTTCTTGCCGTCTGCAAACTCAATGACGAGGTTAAGACGGAGCTTGGGATAACCGAAGTTGGCTATCTTGTAAGGCTTCTTCTTCTGCTGCATGGTGTAGAAGCGTCCGTTGCCAAGAGTTACGCCAATGGCGTTCTTGGCGGTCAGCATCTGCGTAACGTCGAACGCATTATACAGCACAGTCTTGCGATAGTCGGTAGGAGCAGGTGCCAGAACCTGGTCGCCCACCTTCTGTCCGTTGATGTATGCCTCATACATGCCCAGTCCGCTGATGTAGAGCGTAGCACGCTTTACGGGCTTGTCAAGGTCGAATTCGGTGCGCAGATAGCGCGAGCTGAGCTTGCTGTGCACGTCCTCAACGTCCCACGGCATGGCCTTCTCCAGACCAATCCACTGTCCGCTCCAGTCGGCTTCGTTGAGCAGTCCGACGTTCCACATTGCTGTCTCGCTCCAGTCAGACTCGCCTTTTGTCGTTGTAACCTTCACGCGCCAGTAGCATGGCGTGTTGCTGCGCAGCTCCTTGCCCGCATATCTTATCCATTGCGACTGGTCGCCCTCGAGCGTTGCGTCCCAGAGGTCGCCCTCAAGCTTTGCGGCCTTTTCAGGTGTTGAGGCTACGATTATGCGGCACGACGTCTGCATCACGTCGTTCTCGTCCGATGTTATCATCCATCCTAGCCGCGGCTGTGGCGTGTCGATGCTCATCGGGTTGACCATGCGCTCCGTCTTCAGTCCGGTCACGGCAATGGGGAACGACGCCTTACGTCCGTTCTTCTTCTTTGCCGCGGGAGCCGTCATGCAGAGACACAAGGCCAGGGCCGCCAATAATATTTTTCTAAACATGATATTTATATATATTGTAGTTAAAGTAGTTAAAGAAGTTATCGCCAACAAGTTGGCTAGGAGTTAAAGTCAAATGCCTATTTTAAGTGAAGAACGAAAAGTGAAAAATCCAAATGCCTTGTAGCTTTTTCTCGCAAGCACTACGTTAGCTAATGTTCCGGCGGATTTGTAATCCGCCGGAATTAAGTATAAGGATTTTCAATCCGCTAACTTCCTTTGTTCTTCTCTTTAGAGCACTTATTTTAACTCTTACTTCTTAAATTCTTAGTTCTTTTCCTTCAGCATTACGTCAGTCTTGCCGATATAATTCTTGCTTGAATCAACGGCAATAAGCACACGGTCGCTGCCGCGCAGATAGGCTGCATCGTAGGTAAACTCAACGACCTTGCTGTCGTATTCGCCGAGATAAGTCAGCTTGCCGTCAGCCGGATTCATCCACCATACGTTCTTCTTTGCGCCGCTAATCTTTGTCAGATCGATGCTCATGGGCTTGCCGCTGTAGTTGTAGACGAGCAGATAGTCGTTGCCGCGGGTAGCTATTATGCGGTCGTAGCGCTCGCCGTTCTGTCCTGAGATGATGCTCTGGTCAGCCACGCGCTCAGTGAACGGGAAGCTAAGCATGAGCCATTTGAGATACTTCATCTGGTTGTAGCCCGAATCTTCCATTGCCTCCCACCAAGGTTTCTCAGCGCCGAACGATGCCTTCAGGCCCGGACGTATAAACTGCATCACAGAGTTGTGGCCGTAGGTGTGGCCGAAAGCTCCTCCGAATACAGCCCAGTAAGCATAGCGGCGTACGTCGTAGTCCATCCAGCGCGGAGCCGAGAAGTCGTGAAGTCCCTGCGGAATGTCCTCGTATGAAGGCTCGCCGTCGATAACAGGGCGCAGCGGTTTCTTCTCAAAGCTCATGTCAACATAGCGCCAGTTGTCCTCTTCGGTGTTCTCCTTAATAGTGTAGTCGCCGTCGCCGTTGCGCTGTCCGTAGCGGCGGTGTCCGCTCTGGAACATGTTGAAGTCCATCCACTCGCGGTCGTTATACCACCATGCCGACGTTGTGCGTCCTCTCGGGTGGAAGGTCATGATGTGGTTCTTGTCAGCCTTTTTTATGGCTCTTGCCATAGCGTCCCACACCTCAGGCTTCTTGTCGCCCATGATGTCGCCGCCGATCATCCATATAATGTTAGGCTTGTCCTTGTATCTCTCGCCCAGGAATTTGCCAAGAGCGGCAGCCTTCTTTACGTCCATCTTGTCGATCATAGAGCCCCAGATGCAGTCCATGGCGATGTAGATGCCGTTGTTGGCAGCCACGTCTACGATATAGTCGAGATGCTCCCAGTAGCCGTAAACACCCGGCTTAGACACCTTGCTGAAGTCGAACTCGGCGTTGTTGGCAGCATGACCATACACGTTGAACGTGGGGATGGCGTTGAGCACCTGTATCTGCTCTACGTTATATCCTGCCAGGCGGTCTTTCTCGAGGAAATATTCGGCCTCCTCGCGGTTAAGACGTTCGGGCAGCAGCCATGCCGTGTTGCCCATCCAGAAAAACGGCTGTCCGTTTTCGTGCACTATGTAACGGTTGTTCTCAGACACCACGAGCCGTCCGTTGCTCCACGGCTTGTAGATTTTGCCTGCCGCATTTATTGCCAAAGTGCTGAGCAGCAGGGTTGCGATAAATAGTATTCTGCTTTTATTCATACTACTTTTTTATTGATTTTTGTTAGTTAATATTATTCTTTTTCTCGGTTAATTCATAAGGTTTGCAATCACTTTTCAATTAGTTTTGTAAAGTTGCTTTTGCCTCTTAATGTTCCAGCTTATCGCCGTTGCGTTGTGAAAGACGGCATATTGCGTTGCGAAACATGGTCTTTTACACGCCAAAAGGCCGCCTTTTGCGATGTTAAAGGTAGCCTTTTGCAACCCGTTGAATATCAGTAGGTTGCATAGCCGGTTGCTTCATGGCCGATTTTGTGCCGTTTGGCCATGTCCGGCTTATATACGTAAAGTGGCGGAAATATGGGCTTTGTTCTGTTTTTCCCATATTCCGCCACATATATTATTCTGCTTCAAATGTGTACACAGCGCCCTTCTTGGTGCTTATGTCATACAGATATGTCTTCTCAGCCTCCGGCATCTTCTCGATGGCGTCAGGATAGTTTATCTTCTGACGGATGTCCGTTGGAGTTTCAAACAGTCTGTTCTTGTTCTCGCCCTTTGCGGCCTTCAGGCCCTTGCCCTTCAGAGGCACAGCCGAACGTATGCGCAGGTTGCCGCCAAGTTCCGACTTAACAGTTGTCTTTGTTATCTTGTTGTCTTTCCATGTCATGCTCACCTCAAAGCCTCCGCGCGCCTTCAGTCCGCTTACGGAGCCGTCTTTCCATGCGTCGGGCAGGGCAGGCAGCAGATAGACAAAGCCGTCATGGCTCTGCATGAGCATCTCTGCTATGCCGGCCGTGCAGCCAAAGTTGCCGTCGATCTGGAATGGCGGGTGAGCGTCAAAGAGGTTAGGATAAGTTCCGCCTTTCTTCTTCTCGTTGCGCACCAGTGTCAGCTGGTCGCCGATTAGCTTCCATGCGTGGTTGCCGTCGAGCAGTCGTGACCACAGACACACCTTCCAGCCCATGCTCCATCCCGTAGACGGGTCGCCGCGGTGTATGAGTGATTTGCGTGCAGCGGCTGTGAGTTCGGGTGTGCGGAACGGAGAAATCTGATTGCTCGGGAAGAGGCCGTACAGATGAGACACGTGTCTGTGCACGTCCTCCGGATTGTCCCAGTCGTCCATCCATTCCTGCAGCTGTCCCCAGCGGCCTGTCTGCATGGGCACCATCTCCGTGAGCTTCTGCTTCAGACTGTCGATTATTGTAGCCGTCTTGGTCTTGCCCAGTATGTCGGCAGCGTCAATTACGTGGTTGAACAGGTCGTAGAGCAGCTGGTTGTCCATCGTTACGCCTGCGGCAGTTGTTGCCTTGTAGGGGTGCTGGTTCTCAGGCGACAGACTGGGGCAGATAACCCACCAGTTGTTCTTAGGCTCGCGCACCATAATCTGATTGAAGAAGCGTGCCGCGTTCTCCATTATCGGATAGACGCTCTCGAGGAACTTCACGTCGCCTGTGTAGAGATAATGCTCCCACAGATGCTGACACATCCATGCGCCGCCTGTAGGCCACAGACCCGACGGAGCCTTGTCTATGGCTCCCGTTACGCGCCAGATGTCGGTGTTGTGGTGCAGCACCCATCCGTCGGCACCATACATTATGTCGGCCGACTTGTGTCCTGTCTCGCTCACGTCCTTGATAAGACTGAACAGCGGACCGTTGAGTTCGGTCAGGTTGGTCGACTCTGCCGGCCAGTAGTTCATCTCAAGATTGATGTTGCATGTATATTTGCTGTCCCACGACGGCAGCATCTTGTCGTTCCATATACCCTGCAGCGTGGGCGGCTGTGTGCCCGGCTGAGATGTGCATATCAGCAGATAGCGGCCAAACTGGAAGTAGGTCTCAACCAGATGCAGGTCGGTCTGCTTCTTGAACAGCTCCACGCGCTTGTCGGTTGTGGTTGACGCAAATGCGTCTTTGCCGAGGTCGAGCTTCACGCGGTCATACAGAGACTTGTATTTCTTTACGTGTGCGGCCTTAATCGTGTTGAAGTCCTTCGTCAGTGCCTCTTTCAGAGCCGTCTCAGAGCGCAGCGTGTCGTTGCCGCTGATGTCCTTATAGCTGTTGAAGTTTGTGGCTATTGTCAGATAAATAGTGGCCTCGTCGGCACCGCTTATCTGCAATACGCCGTCGCGGCTGCTCATGCTTCCGCCCTTTACGGTTGCCGTAGCCCTGCCCGTAAATGTTACTTTGCCTTTCTGTCCTTCGTGCCATCCGCTTATGCCGCTCAGCACAATCTCGTTGCCTTCCGACTTAATGGTTACGTCCTGCTGCGGCGATGTCATCTGCGCGTTGCAGGTTATCATGCCCTTCTTGCTTGCAGTGAGGTGTATGGCTATTACGTTTCCGTCGAACGACGAAATGTATTCTCTCTGATATGTTACGCCGTTGCTTGTGTATCTCGTTATGGCGCGGGCAGAGTCAAGGCTCAGTTCGCGGTAGTAGTTGGTGTACTCGCCGTTGCCCGGGAAGTTGATATACAGGTCGCCAAACGGCTGATAAGGCATACCGCTGTTGGTGTTTGCCTGCACGTGTGCCGTGGCCAGGTCCTGCGCCTCCTTGTATTTGCCTTCCCACACCAGCTGTCTCACCTTCGGCAGATACTCCTTTGCCTCCGGGTTGGCGTTGTTGTTGGGCCTTCCTGCCCATATTGTCTCTTCGTTGAGCTGCAGACGCTCAGAGCCCGGCGTGCCGTATATCATGGCGCCCAGGCGGCTGTTGCCTATCGGCAGAGCCTCTGTCCATGTGTATGCCGGTCTGTCATACCACAGCACATGCTTGTTCTCGGCCATTCCCTCTGTTGTTGTCATCAGGCATACGGCCGCCAGCAATGTTGTCTTTAGTAGTGTTTTTTTCATTTATTTCTTAGGTGTAAATCTTAGTGCGTTCTCGTCTTCAATCGTAACCTTGCTCTCGTCGAGCTTTGATGCGTCGAGCTTGAAGGTGTCAATAAAGAATTTATATACAGCGTTGCGCTTGTTGTCGCCGAAGTCGTGGCGCTCTTTCGGCAGGTGTATGTTGCTCACCTTGTCTGTAGCACCATAGAATCCGTATATGCGCTGCAGGTAAGGATATTCCAGCTCGGGCGTTGTCGATGTCCAGTCGCCGCCGTCGCTCACCAGCATCATCGGCTTCGGGGCAAACATTGCAGCCAGTTCGGCGTTGCATGTGCCTCCTCCTGCCAGCTGTATCGGCATTCCGCTCTCACACGGACATCCGCCGTCAAACCACGACGAAACGCTCACCACAGGGTTGGCAGCCGTAAATCTGTCGTCGAGCACCGTCAGCAGCACGGTCTGAGTGCCGCCGCCCGAGCCTCCGTTCACGCCTATGCGCTTGGTGTCTACGTCCTTGCGCTGTATCATCCAGTCGAGTATCCTTATACCGTTTAATGCCTGCATCACGTGAGCCTCTGGTGTCTGGTGTGCCTTGCTGCCAACTTCGTCGGCAGATTCGCCCCATCCCCACAGGTCATAGTCAACACATATTGCGCCCATGCGTGCCAGCGTGCCCAGTCTCAACTGCTGCACCTTGCCGTAGCGTCCGTTGCTGAAGTGTCCGTTGGGGCATATTATCAGCGGATGCTTTCCCTTGCTCATCGGGGCGTAGATAGAGCCGCACACAGTGTGCCCGTTCGCTGTCTTCAGTCTGAAGTTCTGCACGGTATATCCGTCAAACTTCCTTATCTTCGAGTATTCGGGTTTCTCCTTTGAGCAGAGCGGCAGCAGCTTGTCTATGCCGAGGCGCTCTCTCACTTCCTTGCGCAGCGTGTCGCGTCGTGCCTCCCATTCTGTTTTATTGCTGTAAAGCGATGTCAGCCAGCTTATCATCTTCTGTCCGTCTTCGGGCTGTCTGCGCGGATATTCGTAAGGCTTTATCTTATACAGCTTGTCGTTCTGCTTAACAGCCTTGAAGTCGAAGGGCGACAATATGTTACTGAGAGTCTCTTCGAGAGAGTAGGGACGCACGCGGAAGTCGGCATACGCCAGTTTCAGTCCTGTTGTGTCAACGTTGTATTTCAGTCTTATTCCGAATCTTGCCGACACGTCGTTGAGCACGTCGCTCAGCGGTCTTGTAAATTTGTTTTCAAAAGTTTGAGCTCCGGCACTCATGCTCAGTAGCATAAGTGCCGGAATTATAACACGTTTCATTTCTTGTTTATTTTATAAGTCAGTTTACCCAGACCGTCTCTCTTGGCGGCCAGTTTGCCGTTAACGAAGAGCATGAGGCCCTTGCCCTGGTGATAGCGCTGTCCGTCCTTGTCGTAGACGATGGCTATGTTGTTGCCGCGATAGCTTATGTTGTCCAGGCAGAAGTAGTTCCATGTGCCTTCCGGTATGAGCGGATTGACAACTATGCTGCCGTCGGCCTGCGGTCTTAGTCCTGCTATACCGGTTATCACGAGGTCGGCAAATGTAGAGTGGTTGTAGTATCTGCTGCGCTCGCGGTCGCCCATCAGCCATGCTCCGTTCTTCTCGTCGAGATATTCGCCGATATACGGGCGTCCTCTGTGGTGCTGGCTCTCAACATACAGTTTCATCTGTTTGAAGAATGTAGAGTCGCCAACAACAGGCTCGGGATATGTGTTTATATAGTTTGCCATGGCTGTAAGCGTCTGGCTTGTTGCGAAAGGCCATACGGCGCCGTCCCATTCGCAGCGTCCCACTCCGTGCGAGCGGAATTCGGGATGTCTTCTCTCAGCCGTTGTAAGTCCGTAGGGAGCTGAGAATCCTTCCTCGTCCTCCACCTGCTTCCATGCTTCGTCATATTTCTTTGCGTCAGGCAGGTTGAAATACCATGGAATAAATCCTATGGCCTCGCGCACGGCAGCCAGAGTGTCGCCTCTCATAGTCTCGAAGAACGACTGCTTCTCGCTCCACAGATTTGTCTGTATCAGGTTCTTTATCGTGTCGGCCTCCATTGTGTATTCCTTGGCCTTCTTTGTGTCGCCTGCCAGCTTGTTCAGTTCTGCCAGAGCCATTGCGTTGCCGTACATATAGCTGTTTATTGTCGGACGTGCATACTGCTTGCGTCTTCCGCCGCTGATACTCTCTTCCATTCCGTCCTGCACGTCGCCCTGCCAGTAGAGTCCGCTCTTCAGTCGGTTGGTGCTCTTCCAGCGTGCGTATTCCTCTTCGAGCGACGGCTTCAGTGCCATTACGAACGATGTGTCGCCAAGCACCTTGTAAGCCTCATATATGGCAGCAGGGTTCCATGAACTGAACTTGTTCATCTTCTGCATTGCCTTGCCGTTGTTGCCGCGATACCATGTGTTCAGTATCTGGTGCAGATATGTCGAGTCGCGCAGCCAGCGTGTCTCCATCACGTGATGTCCTATTGCGCAGGCAATGAGGTTGTATTTGTCGGCATAAGAGCGCTGAACGAGGAATTCGGTCATGCCCAGTCCTACAGGAGTGCGCTTGATGTGCTTGCGCAGCGACCACCAGCGGAAGTAGTAGATCTCTTCCATGTCCTTGTCGGGACATTCAAACAGAGGTATGTTCTTGCTCATCCATTCAGACGACTTGCTGTTGGGTATGTCCGTAACGATGTTCTCGTCCTCCATGTTGTTGAAGTATTCGGCATAGTGTGCGAAGTCGTCATACTTCAGCACTGTTGATGCTGAGTCGGCGTCTGCCGATGCTGTCTTCACGTTGGCAATAGAGAATGATGCCAGCTTGTCCTGCTCGTCGGCACGCGGCATGTCAACATACTGGTCGGCAGGAGTCTCAATGCTCGGCTCAGTGAACAGGTCGCCTGTGCGGAATACTATTCGTGTTATGGCGTCAACGGGCGTGTCGAACATACGTGCCGTTGCCTTCTTGCCGTTCACGAAGTATGTTCCCACGTGTCCGTCAACCGACAGCTTGGCTGTGATATGATATGTCTGTCCGGCGTCATAGTGCTTCAGCATGCCGCCATAGCGCGCTCCGCCCTTTACCTTCATTGTTGCGGCAGAGTCGAGCACGATGCGGGCGCACATGTTGCCCTTGTCGTCAAGGAACTCTATGTTGAGCTGTCCGTGGTCGTTCTGTGCGGGCTTAACGTCGAAGTCAACAGTAAGCTCCTTCGTAGCCGGTATCAGTTTCTCCACCTTGGCATAGTCATACGGATCCTTGTCGCTCAGCGTCAGCCATTCGCCGTTGAGCGTTACGGGTGCCCACAGCGGCGAGTAGATGTTCCAGTCTTTCATGTCCTGCAGTTTGGCATACTTGCTGAAGCTGCCTCCTGCATGTTCTGTAGCCTTTATCTTTACAGGCACGGGTATGCACGACACCCACATGTCTTCCTTATTGTTGCTGTAAGTAACCCACAGGTTCTTGTCCGGCGGTGTTCCGTTGCCTTCCAGTATGCCTCGTGTATACTGCGGTCCGTAGCTCTTGTAGTTGCCCCAGTGGCGTTCAGGCGTAACCTCGCCGTTCACCAGGTTGAGCGTTGTGTATTCCAGTCCGTCGTTGCTCAGCGATATAGCCAGCGGCCAGCGATATTCAGCCGGGTTGTACACAGTGGCATAAGTGCCGTCAGAAAGGCGCTGTCCCCATATCTTCGCGTTAGAGTTCACAAAGCCGTGAGCCCTCTTTGCCGGTTCTCTCCATGTGTTTCCGCCGTCGCTGCTTATGCTTGTCAGCGCGTGCTTCCACAGTCCAACCTTGCGTCCGTCGGGCAGGGTGTATCCGCTGAACGCCTTGTAGGGAGTCTTCAGCGGCAGTATCTCGTCGTTTCTGTCAGCCTCTTCAACCCACTGCATTCTGTACATCGGGTTAGCCAGAATCTCGTCGCAGGCCTTAACAAACTCCTTGTCCTTTGCTTTCTTGTAGTAAGGATAGTCGGTGTTCTTTTCGTTAAATCCGTGGTTATAATATATAAAGTATATAGGACCGAATGTGCCGTCGGCCTTTATCTCTCTTACCACGCGGCCTATTCCGTTGCCGTCGTTGGGGTCGTCTTTCGGAGTGAGCGCCACGCCGTAGTTGCCCATTGCAATTAGGCGGTTGCTCTTAGACACATAGAAGCCCACGCGCTGGTGCATGATGGCCTTCAGGTCTTTTGCCACAACGCCAGGCCATGTCGGTTTGGTGTATCCGTCGGGCACGTTGTATTCAGGGAACAGCTCAACGGGCTTAGTCCATTTGTATCCGTCTACAGAAGTCTGCAGCATGGTCTTTCCGGGCGGTTCATGCTCGCTTCTCGGGTCGGTCAGGTAGTGCATGTAGAACTTGCCTTTCCAGTATGCCATCATGGGCTGATGGTTATAGAGCCATCCCTGTTCTCCTCTCATAGTCTGAATGCTGTGAACTCCCACCACGGGCGACAGTCCGCCGTCATGTCGTGCAGGCGTTGCCACGGTTGTTCCGGTGTAGTGAACGGCGTCGCGGTTCTCCTTTATCAGGTTCTTCACAATCTCCTCGTCGGCCATGAACACCGTGCCGTGCTTGTGTCCTACAGGAAACTTTACGGCACCTGTCTGGTCCTGGAAGTTCTTGAAGTCCTTTGTCCTTGCCGCTCCGTATATGCCGTGGCGGTAAGAGTCGTAGTAGATGTAATACCATCCGTTGACCATTGCCGTTGACGGACCTTCGCAGAAGCTCTCTGTGAACGGCTCCGACGCCTTGCTCCATGGGCCGTAGGGCGACTTGGCAAAAGCCACCTTGATGTTGCGCTGGTCTCTCGAGTTGTCTTTCAGCACCATCACGTAGTCGTCCTTACCTCTTTTTACGAGAGTGGCGTCAATGCTGCTGAAGTCTGGGTCGATAAGTACCTTGGCCTTGCTGAACTTCTTGAAGTCTTTTGTCGTAACGTAGTACAGACGGTGATTGTTGTAGTGGTCTTCTTTATAGTCGGGAAACTTGCCCGGTATGCATGATGCCCATATTATCATGTACTGCTTCTTCACGTCGTCGTAGAACAGTTCCGGTGCCCATACGTTCACCGTTGTAGGGTCTGTCATGACGTTTATCAGTCTTGGCTTGCTCCAGTGGATAAGATCTTTTGATGATGCATAACCAAAGCCCTTGTCGCCCTTCCAGCTCGATGTCCATACCAGATGGAACGTGCCGTCGGGTCCTTTCACTATCGAAGGGTCGCGCATCACCTTCTGTTCTCCTACCACCGGGCGCAGGAATGTGCCCTGTATGGTGTCCCATCTCAGTCCGTCATAGCTGTAGATAAAGCGCAGGCCTTCGTTGGCCGGCTCATGGAATGATGTGGAAACGTAAATGTCTTTCGCGTAAGAAAGATTTGGTGCCGTCGTTGTCAACATAACGATGGCAGACAAAAAAAGTTTTCTCATTTCAGTTTTTCTTGTTTATGTTATGACGCTCAGATTTTAGGTTTGTAATCATATTAATTAATGTAACTTTAAATTTTTTATTGTAACAATGCGTGCTTTTCTTCTCCTCCGTAGTCTGTTTTCATCTTCTCCGCTCCTTATTGTACCGTGCCGTCAGTGCCCCTATGTGCCTGACAGACATAAAAATCGGTCATTCTGACGGTTTTTTCACGGCGGAAATGTTTTTGTTATACTTTTTTAAAGCAATTGAACCTCTTATGCATCATCAATGTAAACATATTTTGGTAATTTTGTACAAAAATTTACAAGCCGCCGGATTTGCGCCGCCCGCAGCCGCAGTTTTGCAGTATGGCGTGTGCGTGTTTTGCCTATGCAGCGGCACGTTGCAGGGCGTTGTCTGCCGATGACGGGTGCGGCATAACAGAGAGCGAACGTATAAAACAAAAACATAAAGCCTATGAAGTTGAGAATATGTTTATTCCTTATGGCCACCATGATGCTTCTGAGCAATGGTCAGGCCAGTGTGAACGTGTTTACCGTAAAGGGCCGCGTTACCGACAAGGCGGGCAGGGGCATCAGCGGAGTGGTGGTCAACAACGGCATGGCCTTCACCCGTACAGACGCCAATGGCTACTGGACGCTGCGCACCGACACGTTTGTCAGCAAGTTTATAAGCATCTCCACGCCGGCCGCCTACAAGTTGCCTTCCAAGAACGGCATTGCCTCCGGCTTCTACGTGCCCGTCAGGACGGCCATAAGCTCTAAGAGCTGCAACTTTGTGCTCGAAAAGCGCACCAAGCCTGCCGACAGGTTCAGCTACATAGCCATATCCGACCCGCAGATGCTCGATGCTGCCGACATGAAGAGATGGAACACCGAACTGGTGCCCGACATGCGTGCCGTGGTCGACTCGCTGAGCAAGACGCGTGAGGTGGTGGGCATCACCGTGGGCGACATCGTATTCGACAATCTGCCGCTGCTGCGCAGCTATGCAGCGTCGTTCAAGAACATGAAGATAACCATGTTTCAGTGTATCGGCAACCACGACTTCGACAAGCGCTACAAGGGGCTCAACAACGCGCGCCTTGGTGCCGGAGCCTACGGCGAGATGGCCTATGCGGCTGTGTTCGGACCTACCGACTATTCGTTCAACATAGGCAAGGCGCACGTCGTTACGCTGAAGAACATCAACTATAAGGGCAACAAGGCGTATGTTGAGACGCTCACGGAGAATCAGCTGCGCTGGCTCGCCAACGACCTGAAATTTGTGCCCAAGGGCTCGCTCGTCATCCTCAACATGCATGCCGCCGCATGGAACAAGGACGACCCAGCCCAGAACATGCGTGGGGCTGCCTCGCTGCAGAAGTTGCTCGAGGGCTACAAGGTGCATGTGTTCTGCGGCCATACCCATTACTTTCAGAACGTGGTGGTCAACAGCAACCTCTATCAGCACAACATAGGAGCTGCCAGCGGAGCATGGTGGAACGGATGGCTCAACCGCTGCGGAGCGCCTAACGGATATATGGTGGTAGATGTCAACGGAAACAGTGTCGAGTGGCAGTATAAGGCCACGGGCTTCCCCTTCTCGCGCCAGATGACGCTCTACGACAAGGGCGACTTCGGCACGCAGCCCGGATATGTCGTTGCCAACATCTGGGACTACGATCCTGCATGCAAGGTTGAGTGGTATCAGGACGGCAAGCTGATGGGCACCATGCAGCGCTTCACGGGCGTCGACTTTGAGTTTGGCTCGCGCACGCTTGCTGCCGGACGCCCCGCCAACACGTCGCACCTGTTCAGATGCAAGCCCGTGGGCAACTATAAGGAGATGAAGGTGGTTATGACCAACCGCTTCGGCCGCACCGTCTCTGACGTCATCAGACCTCGCGTCTCTGTCATAGCTCACCGCGGAGGTGCCGGACTTTATCCCGAGAACACCATCGAGGCAATGCTCAATGCCGTGAAGCTCGGCGTAACCGACCTTGAGATGGACCTGCATGTAACCAAGGACGGGGTAGTGGTGGTTTCGCACGATCCCTATGTCAAAGGCTACGGACAGAAGTATCCCATCTATTCGCTCACATGGAAACAGCTTTCGGCAAAGGTTATCGGCAACGTAAAAGACCCTGCCTTCCCCGACAGCAAGCGCCTCTACACACATGTGCCTATGGTGACGGCGCTCATAGATTCTGTTGAAACTTACTGCCGTCAGCACCGCCTTGCGCCTGTAAGATACACCATAGAAATCAAGTCTGACGCCGCTCTCGACGGCAAACTCACGCCCGACTACAAGACCTTTGCCGACCAGTGTGTAAAGGCTCTCAGCACCCGTAACCTCGGTTCGCGCCTGCTTGTGCAGAGCTTCGACGTGCGCACGCTGAAGTATCTTCATGCCAAGTATCCGCAGATGCGCCTGCTCTACCTGATAGACAATACGTCGGGCGGCTATGATGCTGCCATGACCAAGCTCGGCTTTGTGCCTTATGCCGTCGGTCCCGACTATCCCATGGTCAACGCAGCCTTCGTAACAAAGGCAAAGTCTGCCGGAATGCGCGTCATTCCTTACACCGTGGACACCAAGGCCGATGCGCAGAAGATGGTTAAGGCGGGCGTAAATGCCATCATAACCAACTATCCCGACAGGATGTTCGGATGGATAGGCAAGTAGACAGCGGCTCTGCCGTCATATGGCTTGCGCCAAGGCTTAATGCCGTGAACAGATATTTTTTTGCATAATATAAGCAAAGCGTTGCTGAATTTTCTTCTTGTGATGACAGGGCCGGGCTTTCAGCCCCCGGCCCTTTTTTGTGTCTTTGCGCCCGGTTAGCGCCTTGTGTATGCGGGTCAGGCTGTCGGGGGCTGTTTTCTGATGATTTGTGTGATGTTAAAATGTAAGTAAATGGCGCGTTGTTCTTTCATAATGACATGTTGCGTATGCGCGCTTTTGTTGCCCTATTAGTCTTCTGATAAGTCCGCTTTGTGCCTTTTGCTGCCTGTTTTCATGCGTTTTGAGTGCCGGTATATGGCCGTCGGTCTGCAAAAGGTATGCTTTTGCCGTTTTATTACTATACATTTCGCTTTGCATTATGCCGTCTTTCGCCTTCTGATTTGCAGTCTTTTGGCTTCCCGTTTGTGCCCTTTTGCACGGCGTCGTCATTCCTCTTGTTGCACATCCAGGCATTATATCTCTATATCTTCCTGATGTACTGCATTTTATTTTTGCACACAATTTTGCGCAAAAAAATGGCACTGTTTCACCTAAATCTTATTCTGTCGCCGTTTAATGTCATTTTGCTAAATCAATATGTAAGATAAATTACGGTTATGCTTTCTTTGTGTCTTTTCTGTGGTCTTTGTGTTGTTTTGTTTGTGTATTTATTGAAATAATGACAATAAATTATCTGTTATTATTGCATATTGATAATAAATTATTATCTTTGCTGCCGTATTTTATGATTAATGAGAGAGAATATGAGCAAATTGATAAGGCCTGTAGACTATAAGCCGCTGCTGAACGTCAGGCAGACGGAGCAGGGCATAAAAATGATAAAAGACTTTTTTCAGCAGAATCTTTCAACGGAGCTTCGCCTCCGCCGTGTAACAGCACCGCTGTTTGTGCTTAAAGGTCTTGGCATAAACGACGACCTTAACGGCACGGAACGCCCCGTGACGTTTCCCATTAAGGATCTTGGCGACGCTCAGGCAGAGGTGGTCCACTCGCTTGCCAAGTGGAAGCGGCTCACCCTGGCAGAGTATGCCGTTGAGCCGGGCTATGGCATCTACACCGACATGAACGCCATCAGGGCCGACGAGGAGCTTGACAATCTTCATTCGCTCTATGTCGACCAGTGGGACTGGGAGATGGTTATGACGTGCGCCGAACGCAATCTCGATTTCCTTAAAAGCGTTGTCCGCCGCATCTATGCCGCCATCCTCCGCACCGAGTATCTTGTGTGCGAGCATTATTCGGCTCTTAAGCCGTTTCTGCCTTCCGACATCCATTTCGTCCACAGCGAAGACCTGCTGCAGATGTATCCCGACAAGAGCGTGAAAGAACGCGAAGACCTGATATGCAAGAAGTATGGCGCCGTGTTCATCATTGGCATCGGCGGCAACCTGTCTGACGGCAAGCCGCACGACGGTCGCGCTCCTGACTATGACGACTGGACCACGCCCAACAGCGACGGTCGCAACGGTCTCAACGGTGACATCCTTATCTGGTATCCCACGCTCGCCCGTGCCGTCGAACTGTCGTCAATGGGCATACGTGTTGACAAAGAAGCACTGCTGCACCAGCTGAAGCTGACGGGTCAGGAACGCAGGGCGAGTCTGTATTTCCACAAAAAGCTCCTTGCCGGTGAACTTCCGTTGAGCATCGGCGGCGGAATAGGGCAGAGCCGCCTGTGCATGGTGCTGCTCCACAAAGCCCATTTAGGCGAGATACAGGCCAGCATATGGCCCGAAGAGATGAGAAAAGAGTGTGAAGAATTAGGAATGGGGATTATATAATTTTAAGTGAAGAACGAAGAGCAGGCGCAAAGCGCAAGCAGGCTTGAACAATTAAAAATTAAGAATTAAAAGTGAAAATATGAATGCCGAGCTAGCATAAGACTACATGACAACGCAAAATAGGAAGTAATCGGACAGTTCTGGCGAAAATTAAAAATTAAAAGTTAAAAATCAAAATGTCTAAGCGAGTTTAAAACAGTATGATAATGACAGAAATAGGAAGTAATCGGATCGCAGATCCTGATATTCAATTCTGGCAGATTAATTCTATTGATTGTCGGCTGCTCTCGGCATAACCAAATGAGATTTACTTCTGCTCTCACTTGCACGACAATTGCAAATCAGCCGGCACAATAGCAAACGTAGTGCGTCTTACGAAAGTGAAGAGCATATTTAAGTGAAGAGTGAAGAACGAAGAGTGAAAAATCCAAATGTCCTGTGGCTATTGCCAATGCATAACAACTGATAATAATCAACAAGACTAATGTGCCGGCTGATTTGCAATCTGCCGGAATTGAATATAAGGATCTGTGATCCGCTTAAAATACCGCTTGTTTTACGAAAGTAAGGAACGGAAAAGCAGATGCAAAAGCGCAACTAAAAGTGAAAATCAAAATATCTAAACTGATTTAATATAACATGATAACGTAAAATAGGAAGTAATCGGACAGTTCTGGCGAAAGTTAAAAATCAAAATGTCTAAGCGAGTTTAATACAACATGATAATGACAAAATAGGAAGTAATCGGATCACAGATCCTGATATTCCATTCCGGCGGAGCGCAGATCTGCCGGCACATTAGCAACGTAGTGCGTCTTACGGAAGTGAAGAGCATATTTAAGTGAAGAGTGAAGAACGAAGAGTGAAAAATCCAAATGTCCTGTGGCTATTGTCAATGCATTGCAATTGATAATAATCAACAAGACTAATGTGCCGGCTGATTTGCAATCTGCCGGAATAAAGTATAAGGATCTTTGATCCGCTTAAAAATACCGCTTGTTTAAGTGAGAAGCTGACGCAAAAGCGTAATTAAAAGTGAAAAGTCAAAATGTATAAGCTGGTTTAATACAACATGACAATACAAAACAGGAAGTAATCGGATCACAGATCCTTATATTCAATTCCGGCGGAGCGCAGATCCGCCGGCACATTAGCAACGTAGTGCGTCTTACGGAAGTGAAGAGCATATTTAAATGAAGAGTGAAGAACGAAGAGTGAAAAATCCAAATGTCCTGTGGCTATTGTCAATGCATTGCAATTGATAATAACCAACAAGGCTAATGTGCCGGCTGATTACAGCATGACAATATAAAATAGGAAGTAATCGGATCACAAATTAGCTACGCTGACCTTCGGTTCTTATACTTTATTCCGGCGGAGCGCAGATCCGCCGGCACAATAGCCAACGTAGTGGTTGCGAGAAAAATGAAGTTGGACGCAAGTCAATTCGTATGTCTTTCTATGACAACAATCAACAAGGCATATGACTTTAACTACTAGCCAACTCCGTTGGCGATAACTACTATAACTCCTTTAACTCCTAAACCAATTACTATAACTCCTTTAACTCCTAATCCAACTCCTTTAACTCCTGACAAGAACGTAATTATGAATTCCTAGCTTACTTCCAGTCCGAGTATTTCGCTTAGCCGTTCGAAGGCCTTGTTTGTATTTTTCAGTTCGTCAAAGCGTTCGCGGTTTGTCGGTATGCGCTTTATCTCTTCAGGCTTTGCCAGTCTTAGCGTCAGTGTTATGTCGCTGTTTCTCAGTGCCTTTATCAGCGTGTTGCGTATTCTGCCCTTAATCTTGTTTATCTCTTCCAGCAGAATCTCGTTGTCAACCACCACCTCGATGTTCGGAAACTCCTTTATTGTCGGCATCATGTTCTTCATGCGCGCCGCTATTCCCGTCATCTGCTGTGGCATACGGTTGCACATGCCTACCCATTGCGTCAGCATCTCGTCCTCTGTGAACGTGTTGTGCTCACCGTTGTCCACCACCTCTACGTCTTGCTCCGCCACCATCTGCGGCTCTTCGCCCTGACGTCTCAGGTTGGCAAACGTCTTGCCGATGCTGCCCAGTTTCAGTTTTCGCAGATTCGTCGTCATAGCCGGCTGTGCTGCCTTTGCTCCGTCGCCGTTGCTCATGCTGTTGTCGGTGCTGCTGCCTTCGCTTGCAGACACGACGCTCTCTGCCGCCTTCTCGGCATTGTGCTTGGCAATGGCCGTATGGCGGTTAACGCTGGGCTCGGCCGCGGCCACCTGCATAGCCGCCTTTGGCCTTTCGCCCATAAGTCTTTTAAACAGGGATTTCAGTCTCTTAGGGCAACGCCCCGAGGCTGCCCCTTCGTCGTCAGGCTGAGTTATCTGCGCTATCTCTATCAGCGTCAGCTCCACCAGCAGTCTCTTGTTGCTGCTCTGGCGGTAGTTTATGTCGCAGTCGTTGATAATACGCAGCGCCTTATACAGAAACGCCGAACTGCATTTGGCAGCCTGCGCCTTGTATTTCTCCGTCTGCGATGCACTCGCCTGCAGCAGCGGCAGCGTCTGTTCGTCTTTGGCCATCATCACGTTGCGCACGTGCACCGCCAGTCCGTTTATCAGATGTCCGCCGTCGAAGCCCTTGTTTATTATGTTGTTCAGCAGCACCATCACGTCTGCCGCCTTGTTCTCCAGGCACAGGTCGATGATGTTAAAGTAGTTGTCGGCGTCGAGCACGTTCAGGTCCTCAATCACCTTTTTATATGTGATGTTGCCCTGACAGAAACTTGCAGCCTGGTCGAACACCGACAGAGCGTCTCTCATTCCGCCGTCGGCCTTCTCCGCTATCACGTTCAGCGCCTCTTCCTCGTATGTTATGCCTTCCTTGTCGGCCACCATCTTCAGGTGGTTGATGATGTTGGGCACCGTCATGCGCTCAAAGTCATAAATCTGACAGCGCGATATGATGGTAGGCAGAATTTTGTGCTTCTCTGTCGTCGCCAAGATGAATATCACGTGTGCCGGCGGTTCCTCAAGAGTCTTCAGGAAGGCGTTGAATGCCGCTGTCGACAGCATGTGCACCTCGTCGATGATAAACACCTTATACTTACCCACCTGTGGCGGTATTCTTGTCTGTTCCATCAGAGCCTTGATGTTCTCCACCGAGTTGTTGCTGGCAGCGTCGAGCTCAAAGATGTTATACGAGCGCTGTTCGTTGAACGCCTTGCAGCTTTCGCATTCGTTGCAGGCCTCACCTTCAGCAGTAGGGTTCTGGCAGTTGATGGCCTTGGCAAAGATACGTGCGCATGTTGTTTTGCCCACGCCTCTTGGTCCGCAGAACAGGTAGGCATGAGCCAGCTTTCCGCTCTTCACCGCGTTTTTCAGCGTTGTTGTAAGAGCCGCCTGTCCCACAACCGAGTCGAAGGTCATAGGTCTGTATTTGCGCGCAGAAACAATATATTCTTTCATAATACAAAAAAATCAAAGCGAAGATAACGTCCTCATTGCGTGTGCGTAATCCTCAAGCCATGCTTGAATGTTATGCTGAGATGCAATATATCTTATGCAAAGATATCGCAAATCGAATGCAGAATCATTAAGCCACGCTTGAATGTTATGCTGAGATGTACGTATATTTTATGCAAAGATATCGCAAATCGAATGCAGAATCATTAAGCCATGCTTAAATGTTATGCAGAGATGCCGTATATCTTATGCAAAGATATCGCAAATCGAATGCAGAATCATTAAGCCACGCTTGAATGTTATGCAGAGATGCCGCATATCTTATGCAAAGATATCGCAAATCGAATGCAGAATCATTAAGCCACGCTTGAATGTTATGCAGAGATGCCGCATATCTTATGCAAAGATACTTCAAATCGTACGAAAAACAAAATCTTATCAAATGTTTTGATTTATGTCTGACGTTTTTGTGGTTCTTGTTAGAAATTAAATAAGCACAACGTTTGGTGTTATTACAGCGGATTTGCGCTTTTGTCAGAAGTTAAAGGAGTTGGATTAGGAGTTAAAGGAGTTATAGTAGTTATCGCCAACGGAGTTGGCTAGGAGTTAAAGCCAATAGCAAACGTAGTACGTGTTTAAGTGAAGAATGAAAAGTGAAGAGTGAAAAATCCAAATGCATTGTTGTCTTTTTTCGCAAGCACTACGTTTGCTAATGTTCCGGCGGATCTGTGCTCCGCCGGAATGAAATATCAGGATCTGCGATCCGATTACTTCCTATTTTGCGTTATCATGTTGTTTTAAACCTGCTTAGACATTTAGATTTTTAACTTTTAATTTTTAATTTTCGCCAGAACTGTCCGATTACTTCCTATTTTGTATTGTCATGTTGTATTAAATCTGCTTAGACATTTAGATTTTTAACTTTTAATTTTTAATTTTCGCCAGAACTGTCCGATTACTTCCTATTTTGTATTGTCATGCTGTATTAAACC
>NZ_LFQU01000033.1 GCF_001275135.1 Xylanibacter rarus
ACTCGCAATACCCATGAGCACCGACTCGCTGAAAGACATTGCCGACTATTTTGACAAACACGGAGATTCTAACGAACGTATGCTCGCATACTATATCCTTGGATTTGCATATCAAAGGAGTCAGGATGCCCCCATGGCATTGCAGTATTTTCATGAAGCGGCAGCAAAGGCAGACACCACTGACAGCAGCTGCGACTTCCTTACACTGCACAGAACACACGTATGGTCGGCAGAGATTTTCAGAAGCCAGTTTGCCTTCAGCGATGCTTTCCACGAAAATAGCCTGGCGTTTAAATACGCAATGAAGGCAAAAGACACGTTAAATGCTATTATTACATACGAGCAGAAAGCAAATATATATAAACTTAAAGGCAACATAGACTCTGTCATCAGCATACGCGAAAAGCTGTATGGACTTTACTCCAAATACGGATATAAAAGAGAAACAGCCTACTCTTTAGGGCCACTTATTGACATTTACGCAAAAAGAGGAAACATATCAAAAGCCAAGCATGCCTTGGATGTATATGAAAAAATGAGCGGAAGATTTGATAAATATGGCAACATAAAAAAAGGCTTGGAAGTGCATTATGCAATTAAAGGATATTATTATCTTAGCATTAACGACTATGACTCTGCAAGGCTGTGCTTTGACAAGTGCCTGAGAACAACATCCAATTATCCTAATGATTTTGGATACAGCTACGAGGGGCTTACTGAATTATACAAAAAACTTCATCGCCCTGACTCTGTAGCAAAATATTCTGAATTAACACGCCAGATGTCAGATACGATTTATGCCCGTATGTCAACCGAACATCTTCAGCAGATGCAGGCCATGTATAACTATAACAGATACAGGCAGAATGCTGAAGAGGCTGAGAAAGACGCATTGCGGACAAAATATATCAGCATAATCATAATTATGGCTATCATGGCAGCAGCCATTGGCGGAGCACTGGCCGTGAGAACATATATAATAAGGAAACGCAGGGCAAGAGTTAACGAGATAAAAGAATACGAACGCAGCATAAGCGAACTGAAGAAGGCAAGACGCGAGCTGGACATACTGACCGAAAACAGACAGACGCGGATGGAAAGTCTGATTAAGGAGAAGGAGGAAGAGATTGAAAGGCTGCAAAAAGAGAAAGCCGAATATGAGAAAAAGAAGGACATTGCTGCCCGAATTACGCCGTTTGCAGACGAGCCGGTTGTAAGAATTTTACGTAGACATGCCGAAAAGGAGCACGTGATGATGAGCGGAGAAGAGCGCAAAATGCTCATAAGCCTGTTTGACAGCTACGAAGAAATAAGCCGGCTGAAGTCCGTTTTGAGTGAAAGCGAATATGAGCTGTGCCTCTTGGTAAAGCTGGGCTTCGCACCTTCGCAGATAAATATGCTTACCGGCCGCAGTCTTCAGGACATTGCCAACATACGAAAACGAATGTATAACAGAATAACCGGCAAAGACGGCTCGTCGAGAGACTTAGACAGATACATAAAGTCTTTATAAACAGTGATTTACATCATGAAGAAAATACGTCTGTGAAGTCTTTGTGAAAAGATTTCACAGCACGATAATTAATGAGATGTACGTCCGTAGAGCTGTTGCGAACAGCTAAATTTAATGAAAAACACGTTTGTGAAGTTTTGTGAAGTTTGCAGCTTTTCGCAAAGAGTCTTGTGAACTTTTTGTGAACTTTTTTAATTGCCAAAATTTGTTTTTATTATAAAATTTCCGTTGTTTTGCGAAAGTAACGGCGCAGGGCGATCCGGCAAACTTGCAAGGTAGCCATGTAAAACGTTATTGATGATGCCACAAAAAGACTGGAGATGTGAATAAAAATAAAAACCATAAAACTTTAAGAAAGTAAATCGTTAATCGTAACATATTAATATTATGAAAAGATTCTTGTTAATACTCTTATTTCTTAACGCCATTGTCTGCACCTATTCACAGATTTCCTTTTCAGGAAAGATTAATACAGAAACGGGTGCGCCTCTTAAAGATGTGCAGATAATGCTGCTGAAGAACGACACTATCGTAGCGCTGGCGTCTACTGACGCCAAAGGCAGATTTGCCTTAAAGAACCTGAGTCCTGATACATATAACATAGAGCTGTCAGCCTTGGGATATTCATCGGTAAATAAAGAAATAAGCATGACCGAGGATTTGAGCGAAGACTTTGTGCTGCGTGAGAAAGACATTCAGCTCGACTCAGTGCTGGTTACTACCGAACGTCCCCGGGTGACCACGGCAACAGGCCATATATATTACCTGTCTAAGAAAGCGCGTGAAAGCGGAAATCCGTATAAGGCGTTGCAGGAAGTACCCGACATTATCAGTAATTATATAACAGAGACGGTGAAGTCTATGGACGGAAAACAGCTGCTGGTGCTTGTTGACGGAATAAAAGTTAATTCAGGAATTACGACAATAGACCCGAAGAGGATTGACTATGTGGAGATAAAAGATGTAGTGAATGCGAAATATATGCGTGAGGGCGTGCAGAAGATATTGGACATACGCCTGAAACCGCAAAAGACCTTGTATCAGTTTTACGAGTATGGCCTGCGCAATGATTTTCCGCACTATTGGGGTTCAACGTGGGGAAAAATTGAGATTGGCAACAGCAAATTTTCAGTCTATGCCGACTTCGGCCCTGAATACACACACGACCAGAAATCAGAAAACGGCATCTGGACTAAAAGCAACAGCTATATAAAGGACATAAACGAAAAGACACTGTCGAGCAGCAAGACGCTTGACTATACCTTGATGCTGAAATACAAGCCGACTGAAAAAGACTATCTCGCAGCTTATTTTCAGGGAAACAACAACAGCGCGCACGCTGAGACGGAGGGCAGCGGAACGTTCGTTGACCTTGTTAACGGAAATGCGGGCAATGACGTCATGACTTCCGACTATAAGTCGAAAAGTCTGTCAAGGGTATATTCAGGCACACTGTTCTACAGACATACGATAAACGACAAGATGATGCTTGAGAATTATCTTACGGGCACGTATAATTATAATAATCTGAGAAACAACACAACCGACATATATCCGGCAGAGACATGGAAGGACATGACGGACTTCAGCACACGCAAGAACACTGTGTCGCAGACGAGCGAATTTACATGGGACGTAAACGACAAGACATCGCTTACGTTTGGAAATGCGACAACCTACATAAACGACAAGCTCAGCGAAAAATACGGCATGCTTCCCGTCTACCGTCATAATGAATGGAGCGAGTTTCTGTATGCATCGGCAAACGGAATGATAAAGAATTTTATGTATATGGTTTCGCTCGGATATGAGGGCATCTGGCGCAAGTCGGCCGGAGTGTCAGACCATTATTATCGTCCTTATGTGTCGTCAGCGTTTACATGGAACATGAAAAAGGCAGGAAGCCTGCAACTGGGCTATACGCTGAACAGCGCCGCGCCCGACGTGGCTATGCTGAATCCGTATGACACGTCGACCGACTCGCTTCGCCGTAACGTTGGCAATCCTTACCTAAAGCCACAGGAAACTCACGGCGTTTCGCTGAGATACTCGTACTATAAAAACGGATTTTACGCAGGAGCCTATTTTAACTACTGCTATATAACGGACAGATACGAAAATATAGGTTTTGTTGACGACAACGGTGTCTATACGTCAACATTTGAAAACCTTGGCCACTATTCAAATATCAATCTGTCGGCCCTGTTTAACTACAGATATAAAAACACCACAGTAGGTACGACACTGACGCATTTTGTAGAATATTATCCAGGACAAGATGCCAAGAAGAGCTTTATGGGCAACCTCTTTCTGTTTCAGACTTTAGGCAAATGGGGCTTTTACGGATCTGTGGCCTATACCAATTACACGTACACGAACGTGTCGGCACAGCACAACCTTACGCCTACGACAAGCAATATCTTTGTGTCGTATAACATCACGCCCAATATATCGCTGTCGGTTGGTTCAGAATTTCTTACAAAGGACCTCAAGTCGAAGATGCGTGTACGCGACAAAGAGTATGAAATGTCAATCTTAAACAAGAAAGACGTCTTTCATCCTTATATATTGTTCAGATGGACAATAAGAAAGAACCAGAAGAAGAGAATAGACCTGGACAACAATATCGTGAAGGACATACAGGATGACATCAACTTGATGAACCGTAAATATTAGTTTGATTTTCGGGTGGTATAATATAAATGAAATAAATTTAAACTCAAACGTCAATACGACTCGATGCAGTGCGGCATAGCATGCAGTGCATGATATGCCGCCACTACGGCGCAGGCCAAACCGGCATCATTGCAAGTTTTCCATGAAAAAACGTTGTTTATGATGTCACAAAGGGCAATGTGTGTACGTCTAATAACTGAAGACTTAAGATATTAACCATATCCTTTCTGACTCAAAAGGGGCATGGGCTATGTAAAACCAAAAAATATATAATATGAGATTTCTGCTTTTCATAATTTTCGCCTTGATATCTGTAGGTTCGGGCGCTCAGGAAAACAAGTATGGCATGACTGGCCGTGTTGTAGACAAAGAAGGCATGGCTGTGATGCGTGCAAGTGTAACTTTAACCATGGCCGGCGACAGTGCGTTCAGACGGCAGACTGTGGCTGACGACAATGGAGTGTTCTCGTTCAGCGCCCTTGACAACGGCAATTACGAGCTGAAGATAACATATATCGGACTTGCCGACTACATAAGCGACATAACCGTGAAAGGCAATACAGACTTGGGGAATATACGCATGGACGACTCGGCCGAGATGCTCGAAGGCATAACCGTAATGGCCAACTACACCAGGCAGAAACGTACGGGCGAAACCATTGTGAAAGTGAAAGGAAATCCGCTGACAAAGGGAAAGAGCACACAAGATTTTCTTAAATATGTGCGCGGCATAGATGTTACGGAAAGCAGTCTGAGCCTGAACGGAAAGCAGAATACCCTTATCTATCTGGAAGACAGAAAGATAAGTTTCGAACAGCTCAAGTCGATACCGCCTTCAATGATTGAAGACATTGAGATAATTCCGTTTGCCGACGGCTCGTATGGCGAGAAGGCTACGGGCGGAGTGGTGAAAATACATCTTAGGCAAGAAGGAGGCCTCATAGGCTCGGCAACCGTATACGGAGGTATGAACACCGAGGATCTGTACGGCGAATCGCCGAGGCTGAACCTGCTTTACACCAAGGGAAAATTTACGATTAACAACTATCTGACTGCCTTTGAGTACGGGAAATATCCTGACATCCTCACAAAGGAATATAACAGCAGCGACGACTCTTACACATATAAGCACAACACAACCAGATACAGGATTTTCGGCGACAACCTGTCTCTGAGATACGCCTTCAACAAGACAGACAGGATAGACCTGTACGGCGGAGTGTCGGCAAGCTGGAACAGAACGTCAAAGAACAGCATTAGCGGAAACGACACTCTTGATATAAAGGCAAAGCCAATCAGCCGTGCATACAGCATAGGCACACAATACCGCAAGGGACTGGGCAACGGAGGTGAAAACTTCTTGAACATGCGTATAGACTATTCAAAAAACAAATATGACAACGGGCAGGAATATAACACAAACGGGATGTTTGACAATGCCAGGCAGAACTATGACATCGACTTTGTGACTGTATCACCATACGCCCATTTCAAGTTTAACGACAATATGAACCTGACAGCCGGCCTTGAGTATTACTATATGTCCAACATGAACAACAACCGCGGCACAAAGACGATGTCATATATAGATGACGGCAAGTTTTGTCTGAATCAAGATTACTATTCTGCATGGGCTGAATATAGCCTGATACCGAGCAAGTCGCTGTTCTTGAAGTTTGGGATGAGATACAGCGGAACGAACGAGAAATACAAGGATTACCTGGACAGCTCAAACAACTTTGAGAGATGGCAGGACGGAATATGCCCCTCTCTGTCAGGACAGTGGACCATTGACGAAAACAAGATGAGATATTTGAACATCAGCTACCGCCGCATGTTCTATCTGCCCAACTACGGCTACCGTATTCCTAACGTGACATGGCAGGGAGACGACCTCTACAGCATAGGCAACACGGATCTTAAAAAGGAAGTGTATGACGATGTAGAACTGTATTTCTCTTTAAACAGACGTTTATCTTTCTCATATAGCATGAGCTACGGAAGCGACATTGTGAGCGTAATCATGCATAAAGACGAAAACCGCCCGGGCGTGTATTACACCAGGCCTGAAAACTCTGCCTACAGCATGCAGCAGTCGCTCACGATGAACTATACAGGGCGTATATTCAGCTTCTGGCACACAAATACCAGCATTGCATATCTATACAGACATTCACGCAGCGGTGAGAACAAGATTAACCACGGAACTTTTACGTTCAGAAGCAACAACGACTTCAAGATAAACAAGTATTTAGGACTTACGCTCAACATGACAGCATCGAGCAAAAACAGGACTGAAAGTTATGATGAGAACGCGAGGTTCAAAATGGACGTAAGCGGATATGTGTCGCTGATGAAAGGAAAGATGAACGTGAGCCTTCTGTACGAAAACATACTCTACAACACAAAGAAACTTACTATGTTCGGTGAAGGCTGGGAGAAGAGACGCACTTTGCTTACACCGGATTCGCACGTAGTGCTGTTTGTTACATGGAACTTCACGGCAGGAAAGAAGATAAATAATCAGACACTGCCTACGGTTAAAAACAAGCCGGTGAATACACCGACGTTCTGAGAAGTGAAGAGATAGGAGTGAAAGATAAGAGTGAAGGAATAAGGTTAGATGCCGGTCATTTCAAATGTTGTATTGTAAGATGTTGTACAGATGTAAATTGGCATAACATTTGAAAACTTCGCTCTTCACTCTTATCTCTTCACTCACATAATGTATTTCAATTTAAATAAAATGTGCCTATTTATTTTGAAATTAACTTTACATGCATTATCTTTGCAACTGAAACAATACGGTTTAAACCATTAATGGAAGAAATTATAATTATTCTGCTATTGATATTTTTCAACGGAATATTTTCAATGTCCGAGATAGCAGTTATATCAGCGAGAAAGGTAACATTAACAAACGACGAGAAGAAGGGGAGCAAGGGCGCAAAGACTGCCCTCAGGCTGGCCAACGACCCCGACCGGTTTTTATCCACCGTACAGATAGGCATTACGCTTATCGGCATTCTCACAGGTATCTATTCGGGTTCGGCCATATCGGGCAAGTTTGCTGACGTGCTCGAGCATGCCGGTATGTCGGCATCATGGGCCTATCCCGTGGCACAGACAATAATAGTAGTCATTGTTACATATCTGACGATAATTCTTGGCGAGCTTGTTCCAAAGCGCATAGGCATGAGCGTTGCCGAGCGCGTGTCAAAGGTTATATCGCGCCCTATGTATGTGCTGTCGCTCATAGCCAGTCCGTTCGTATGGATTCTGTCAAAGAGCACAGAGGCAATAGTCAACCTGCTTGGCGTTAAGAATGCGGAGAGCAAGGTTACAGAGGAGGACATAAAGTCGATTGTCCAGGAAGGCAAGGAAGACGGCGAGGTGCAGGAAGTTGAGCAGGACATCGTTGAGCGCGTGTTCATGCTTGGCGACCTTAAGGTAAATTCGCTTATGACACACCGCTCAGAGGTGGTTACGCTCGACGTGAACATGACTAAGGACGAGATAAGACAAGTGCTTAACGACGACCTCTATGAGTCGTATCCCGTGATAGACCACAGCCTGGAGAACATCGTGGGCGTGGTGTCGCTTAAGGATCTTATCTTCAGGCTCGACGCAAGCACTCTCAACCTGAAGGAGATAATGCGTCCGGCTGTTTATTTCTACGAGAACATGAGCGTGTATAAGGCTCTCGAACAGATGAAGGAGAAACGCCTTACGCAGGCCTTTATCTGCGACGAGTTCGGAAGCTTTCAGGGCGTAATCACTCTGAGAGACATCCTTGAGGGCCTTGTAGGAACAATAGACGAGGTGAACAACGAACCTGACATCATAGAGCGTGAAGACGCAGCGAGCTGGCTTGTTGACGGACAGTGCTCTTTCTACGACTTCCTGTCTTATTTTGACAAAGAAGACCTGTACGACGGCGAACAGAACTACAACACCTTGGCCGGACTGATAATAGAGCAGCTGAAGCATATACCGCAGTCGGGCGAGCGTGCCGAATGGAACGGTTTCAACCTCGAGATTGTCGACATGGACGGTGCGCGTATTGACAAAGTGCTTGTAACACTGAAAAAAGAAGAATAATACGCTATAAATATTAAGCGCCGGCTGATTTTGAGTAATAGATTTTGTAGATTGTATTATTTTCAGTATTTTTGCAACGAATGATATAATCTAATCTTTTGCAATGGAAATACAATCAGCTCAGAAATTTCAGGCTCTTTCGATAGCAAGACTGATAATGCAGGCAATGAATTATGAATGTTGCCAGTATTTTGTCGGTCCTGACCACACTCTCGATGATTTTGAGCGTGTGATGACAGAACTCGTGCTTTCGGAAGATTCGCAGTACAGCTATAAGAACACCATGGTGGCTATAGACGAGGACGGCGGAGTTTGCGGTATGTGCGTGTCTTACGACGGCGGACATCTGCACGACTTGCGCAAGGCTTTTGTCAAGGCCATGAATGACAACTTCGGCCGCGACTTCAGCAATATAGCTGACGAGACAGGGCCGGGCGAGCTGTATATCGACAGCATAGCCGTACCTGAAAACTGCCGTGGCAAGGGCGTGGCAACCGTATTGCTCAATGCCGTTATCGAAAAGGCCAAGGGCATGGGGCTGCCTGCTGTAGGACTGCTCGTAGACACCGGTAATCCGAAGGCTGAGAAACTTTATGGCAGGGTGGGATTCAAGTTCGTAGGCAACAACACCTGGGGCGGACATCCCATGAAACATTTGCAGTATGTAATTAACTGAGAATAAATTGACGCATGCAGGACAGTAAATATTTAGTAGCTAACGACCGTGACGCCCAATGGGGACTTGTCGTAAATACTGTGGGATACGACGAAGTGGGCCCTGACGAGGACTATCCTACCAAGGGGCATGGCGACGGATATTTTTTTGATGTTGAGCGCGGCCGCGTGCTTGATGAATATCAGATGCTCTATCTTATAGAAGGCGAGGGCATATTCTCGTCGGAGCATGTAAGGAATGTTCATATCAAGGCCGGTGATATCTTCTTGCTGTTTCCGGGAGAGTGGCATACGTATCATCCTCTGCCGGGAGTGTTCTGGAAGAGCTATTGGATTGGCTACAAGGGCCGCAACATGGACGACCGTATGCGCTACAACTTCCTGTCGCTCGAGAAGCCCGTATATCATGTAGGTTTCAGCGGCGACATCGTTTATCTGTATAACTCGGCCATAAAGGCTGCAAAGGAGGAGGCTGCCTATTCGCAGCAGATACTTGCCGGCATCGTGAACAATCTGCTCGGCCACATGTATGCGCTTGAACGCAACATGGAGCTTAACCGCCGCGGCGGATATGTAGACATGATAAACAAGGCACGCCTGCGCATACGCGAGGGTGTGGAGTCGAAGATAACGGTGCAGGAGATTGCTGCGGAACTTGGCTCAAGCTATTCTAACTTCCGCAAGCTGTTTAAGGAATACACCGGCATGTCGCCGGCACTTTATCAGCAGGACCTGCGCCTGCAACGTGCAAAGGAATTGCTGTCTACCACAGACATGAGTATAAAGGAGATTGCCTACAGGCTCAACTTTGATTCGCCCGACTATTTTTCAAGTAAGTTTAAGGTGAAGATAGGCTGTAAGCCAAGCGAATATAGAGCCGGCACAAGATGACAGTGCGGCAGAAGGCTTTTTAGAATAGAATCGGTCATTAGTCATAATCAATGTCTAATGGCCGATTTTTTCATTGCTGCATACACCTTATTTTATTATATGCCCGTTCCATGACAATCTGCTCAATGTAAAAAGCGGAAATTTTATATGACCGGCTGGGGGATAAATTCTGCGTAGGCAGAGCAAGTGGATATATAAAAAGAGGAAATGCATCATAAGCGTGCATTTCCTCTTTTTTTGTATTTTGTGCACCCCATGCACGGTTGCGTCATGAGATGCGTGCCGTTATCGACGGATGACTATGTTATAGTCCGATGAATGTCTTTTCTACCCAATATATCAATATTCCGGCCATGTATCCTGCAAATGCTATAAGAGAAATCCTCTTCATATACCAGCCGAAAGTAATCTTTTCGAGACCCATGACAACAACGCCTGCGGCAGATCCGATGATGAGCATAGAGCCGCCCACGCCGGCGCAGTAGGCCAGGAGCTGCCAGAATATGCCGTCCTGTGCCATGTCGCCCACTTCGGCAATAGGATACATACCCATGCATCCTGCTACGAGAGGCACATTGTCAACGATGCTCGACAGCACGCCGATAATGCCTGTTACGATATAATGGTTGCCGTTGAATGTTGTGTTGAGGCCTTCGCCCAGAGTGGCCAGCACGCCTATTGTCTCAAGACAGGCAACAGCCATAAGTATGCCGAGGAAGAACAGAATGGTGCTCATGTCGATGCGTGAAAGGATGTTTACAACTCTTTTCTGCATTGCACCCCTCTCCTCATTTTTGTGCAGATGGCGATAGAACAGTTCGGTTACGGTCCACAGCACGCCGAGCACCAGCAATATGCCAACAAACGGAGGCAGATGAGTTATCGACTTGAATATAGGAACGAAGATAAGACCGCCCACACCGATGAGGAACACCGTCTTGCGCTGTCTCTTTGTCAGTTCGTTGGTTTCAGCCGTCTTGCCTCCGGCTATTGCCGGAACAGCTATTTCGCCTTTGAGCGACAGCGACAGAAGGTAGGCAGGCAGAGCCACAGAAACAAGCGACGGCACAATAAGTTCCTTTATAACTCCTGCAGCCGTTATCAGACCTTTGTTCCACAGCATGATTGTCGTAACGTCACCAATAGGCGAGAAGGCACCTCCTGAGTTGGCCGCTATAATCACGAGCGACGCATATATGAGTCTGTCTTTACGTTCCTGAATCAGCTTTCGCAGAATCATTATCATAACGATGCTGGTCGTCAGGTTGTCGAGGATGGCCGAAAGGAAGAACGTCATGAACGTTATTCGCCACAAGAGAGTCTTCTTGTTCTTCGTCTTCATCATGTCGCGGACGAAGTTGAAGCCGCCGTTCTGGTCAACCACCTCAACGATGGTCATTGCACCCATGAGGAAGAACAGTGTGGTAGAAGTGCTTCCCAGATGCTTCTCAATTATTTCATTTACAGCAAGCGATATCTTATCGCCGGCAACACCGGGCAGGTAGCTTCCCGGATCGAACATAAATATTGTCCAGCAGCCCACCAGCATAAGCAGCGCAATGGCAGCCTTGTTCACCTTGGTGAAGCTTTCGAGGGCAATACACAGATAACCGATGATAAATACGGTTACGATAGCTAATGTTAAAGTTGACATTTTTAATTATTTAAGATTAGTTCATATTATCGTGCAAATTTAGTAATTATTTTCTACTCCAATAAAATATTTACCGAAAAATACTTTGTTTGTGTTATAATCTGGTCCTGTTTTCTGCCTTTTTGTGACGTGTTGTTATGCTTGTTTTCTTCATCTTTGTCTTTTTGTGCCGTGAGTCATCCCGTCGGCAGTAACAATATGTCTGTCCGTTCCGTGAGCCGTGATTTTGCCCTCTGGACGATATGCTTGTCCTTACGAAAACGTTTGCAAAGAAGTGATGCACAGATGCTTTCATAATGTTAAGCTAAGTTTTATTCTCAAATCTTATTGTCTAAAAATCAAATTGTTATATTCACTTATTTGAAATAATCTTTATCTTTGCAGAAATTAATTTAATACGCTAAAAACATACTAATATACTAAATGGGCAATTCAAAATGTTTCTTTGCTGTCGACCTTGGAGCTACAAGCGGCAGGACTATCGTCGGCACTCTTTCAGACGGTAAGATAAAGTTAGAGGAGATTACACGCTTTCCTAACAACCTGATAGAGACCGGCGGACATTTTTACTGGGATATTTACGCTCTTTATTTCGAGATAATAAAAGGCTTGAAGATTGTGGCAAAACGTAACGTCGAGATAACCAGCATCGGCATCGACACATGGGGCGTCGACTTCGTATGTGTGGGCGACGACGGCGCGCTGCTGCGCAATCCGTTCTCATATCGCGACCCTCATACGTTTGGTGCGATGGAGGAGTATTTCGAAAAGAAAGTGTCAAAGGAGAAAGTGTATGGCGCCACAGGCATACAGTTTATGAACTTCAATTCGCTGTTTCAGCTTTATGCCATGAAACGCGACGGCAATTCGGCTCTGAAGAATGCCGAGAAGATACTCTTCATGCCTGATGCGCTCAGCTGGATGCTCACGGGCGAGGCTGTCTGCGAATATACCATAGCTTCAACAAGCCAGATGCTCAATCCGGTTACGAAAGAGCTCGACGAGATGCTGCTCGAGAGTCTCGAACTTCCGCGCGGCAAGTTTGGCAAGATGGTTGTTCCCGGCTACAAGATAGGCGTGCTCACTGATGAGGTGCAGAAGATGACAGGGCTTGGTCCCGTGCCGGTGATAGCCGTTGCAGGTCATGACACGGCAAGTGCCGTGGCTGCCGTACCTGCTGCCGACGAGAAGTTTGCCTATCTCAGCAGCGGCACATGGAGCCTTATGGGCATTGAGACCAAGGACGCCATAATTAACGGACGTAGCTATGAGCTGAACTTCACCAATGAGGGCGGAGTGGAAGGCACTACACGCTTCCTGAAGAATATCTGCGGCATGTGGCTGCTTGAGCGCTGCCGCAAGGAGTGGGGCGACGAGGCTCCGTCTGACTATGGCGTGCTGCTGGCAGACGCAATGAAGGCTACTGCCTTTCAGAGCATCATAAACCCTGACGACGAGATGTTTGCCAATCCTGCCGACATGCAGGCTGCCATAAAGCAGTATTGCGCAGAGACAGGTCAGCACGTACCCGAAGGCTATGCCGAGATATGCCGCTGCATACTCGACAGTCTGGCTCTGCGTTACCGTCAGGTGTTCGGCTATCTTAAAGAAATGTCGGTGTTCCCGATAAACACTCTTCATATTATCGGTGGCGGCTCGCTCAACGAGTATCTCAACCAGTTTACGGCCAACGCCACAGGCGTCACCGTGCTTGCCGGTCCGCAGGAATGCACCGCTCTTGGCAACATCATGCTGCAGGCTAAGGCTGCCGGAGCCGTTGAGGATATCTTCGACATGCGCCGTATCATAGCCGACAGCGTGAGCATGAAGCGCTTCGAGCCTAAGGACAAGGCTGAGTGGGATGCTGCTTACGAGAAATACCTGAAGGTGGTAGAATCAAAAGAAAATAAATAATAAAACGAATAAATCAAAAAATTATAAAACTTATAACTTATGAAAGAAGAAATGATAAATAAGGCTTACGAGATAGCCAAAGAGCGCTATGCCGAGCTTGGCGTTGATACAGAGAAGGTGTTGAATCAGATGCAGGACTTTCATCTCAGCCTGCATTGCTGGCAGACAGATGACGTTATCGGATTCGAGAACCTTACAGGTTCGCTGAGCGGCGGTATCGCTACAACCGGTAACTATCCCGGACGCGCACGCAACATAGACGAAGTGAGAGCTGACATAATAAAGGCTAAGTCGCTCATCCCCGGAACTCACCGTCTGAACCTTCATGAAATATACGGCGACTTCAAGGGCGAGGCTGTCGACCGCGACCAGGTAGAGCCTAAGCACTTTGCAAGCTGGATAGAGTGGGGTAAGGAGAACAACATGAAGCTCGACTTCAACTCTACTTCATTCTCTCACCCAAAGAGCGGCAACCTTTCTCTGGCAAATCCCGACGAAGGCATACGCAACTTCTGGATTGAGCACACAAAGCGTTGCCGTGCCATTGCCGAGGAAATGGGTAAGGCGCAGGGCGATCCTTGTATCATGAACCTCTGGGTGCATGACGGAAGCAAGGACATGACAGTGAACAAGCTGAAATACCGCGAACTGCTTAAAGACTCTCTCGACCAGATCTTCGCAACAAAATATGACAACATGAAGGACTGCATAGAGAGCAAGGTGTTCGGTATCGGTCTTGAAAGCTATACTGTAGGCTCAAACGACTTCTACACATCTTATGCTGCGCAGAACAACAAGATGATTACACTCGACACAGGCCACTTCCATCCAACAGAGAGCGTTGCCGACAAGGTTTCGGCCATGCTGCTCTATGTGCCTGAGCTGATGCTGCACGTAAGCCGTCCGATCCGCTGGGACTCAGACCACGTTACAATCATGGACGACCCGACACTCGACCTATTCAGCGAGATTGTACGTGCAGGTGCTCTCGACCGCGTACACTATGGCCTCGACTACTTCGACGCTTCAATCAACCGCATCGGTGCTTATGTCGTTGGTAGCCGTGCCGCACAGAAGTGCATGCTGCGCGCTCTGCTCGAGCCGCTGGCAACACTGCGCAAGTATGAAGACGAGGGCAAGGGCTTTGAGCGTCTGGCTCTGCTCGAGGAGGCTAAGGCTCTTCCGTGGAACGCTGTTTACGACGAGTTCTGTCTGCGCAACAATGTGCCTGTTGGCCAGGCTTTCATTGCCGACGTAGAGCAGTATGAAAAAGACGTAACATCAAAAAGAGGTTAATATAGTAGACAGAAAGACAAATGAAAAGAGTTGAGAATCGAGAAATATTTCTCAACTCTTTTTTAATTAATAATCCATAGTTTATAATCTTTTCAGTTTCTTCTGATGGAAATAATAATAGGACTGATAATAATAGCTGTGGGCGCATTCTGCCAGTCGAGCTGTTATGTGCCCATCAACAAAATAAAGAAATGGAGCTGGGAGTCTTATTGGCTTGTGCAGGGTGTCTTTGCGTGGCTCGTGTTCCCGCTGCTCGGCGCCTTGCTGGCAGTGCCTTCAGGCCACAGTCTCGCTGAAGTGTATATGGCAGACCCCGTGGCGGCTTTGTGGACAATGTTCTTTGGCGTACTGTGGGGCATCGGCGGCCTTACGTTCGGCCTTTCTATGCGCTATCTCGGAGTGGCTCTCGGACAGAGCATTGCTCTCGGCACATGCGCCGGACTCGGAACCATACTCACCCCCATATTTACGGGCAACACACAAGACCTTACGATGCCCGTTATCGTAGGCGTGGTGGTTACGCTGATAGGTATTGGCGTTATTGGCGTGGCTGGCAACATGAAGTCGCAGTCGCTCAGTGACGAAGAAAAGAAGAAGGCCGTTAAGGACTTCAACTTCACCAAGGGTATCATCGTTGCGCTGCTTGCAGGATTTATGAGTGCATGCTTCAGCATAGGTCTCGGCTTTGGCGAGCATCTCAACTTCGGTGACGCCACCGACCCGATGTTCCGCACGCTGCCCGCAACGTTCCTCGTTACGCTGGGCGGCTTTGTCACCAACGCGGTATACTGTTTCTACCAGAACGGCAAGAACCGCACATGGGGCGACTATTCGCAGACAAGCCTTTATCTTAACAACATCGTGTTCTGTGCCCTTGCCGGACTGCTGTGGTACAGCCAGTTCTTCGGTCTTAGCCTTGGCAAGGGATTCCTGACCGATTCGCCCGTGCTGCTAACATTCTCATGGTGCATACTGATGGCCCTCAACGTAACCTTCAGCAATGTATGGGGAATAATACTGAAAGAGTGGAAAGGCTGTTCGCAGAAGACCATCGCCGTGCTCGTGGCCGGCATTATCATACTTGTTGTGTCTTCGTTCCTTCCCCAGCTGTTGAAGTGAGTCGGGCGAATGACGCAAATAAGGTAAAAAAGTTTTTCCTGAAAACTCTTCACTCGTCACATCAGCGTGTAACTTGTTGATTCTTACTGACTTGTGGCGTGATGAGTTGCAGCTGTAAAACGTCACCATATATCACCTGCCTTGCTTGGGCGTGATGTTTGGTGACGTTTTGCTTATTCAACTCGTCACACGTTATATCTCTGTCTGTCAGAGGGTTGCGTGCAGATGTGATGAGTGACGAGTTTTTTCTGAAAAAATATATTGTTTGGCTGTATAACGCAAGTGGTCTGATTTGGCTTAAAAAACTTCTTGTATTTTTCAGTGCTGTTTCATGGCATGCAATATGTGGCTTTTCGCAATGTAAAAAGCCACATATCAGCCTGTAAAAAGCCATCTTTTACAGGGCAGAATGCCGTCTTTTACAAATCTTGCTGTTTCAGGATAAGTCTGCCGTCATGAGGTGTGAATAATCGTCTCAGTAAAATCAGCCGTAACATAAACTTTTATGTAGCTACGTCCTGTTGGCCTGTGGTTTCAACCCAAATCGTTATTAGTTTTCAGTCTGTATTTTGCTTTATATTGAGTGGATTTTAGTTAGATTTTTCGCAGGCATGGCGGGCTATGCCAAGAAAAAGTGAACATAAAGACGGGCTGAAAGTATGAATGCACAAAATAGATAAAGCTATGGCGGCCTGATGCCGATTGGGGCTTAATTTTATAGCGTGTCAGCATGTCTATTCAGCCGCAAATATGGTCCTGCCTGATATTGAAACCCCATAAAATAACAGAATCCCAATGCTTCACAGCATCAGGATTCCGCCGTCTAAATAGACTCTTAAACTAATATTATCTGAGAATGATAAGATTTTTATTCAAACTTTATTTAGGCAAGTTAAATGCCTTAGACATTTCAGCCATCTGCTCGTCGCTCATGCCTTCAGGCTCTTCGCCCATATTCTTGGCAGCGATGTATATCAGGGCGCTCTTGTTCAGCACGTCAACCTGATCGAATGCCTGCATGATGTCGTTGTCGATGGCAAACACTCCGTGTTTCTCCCACATTGCCACGTCGTAGTCGTCAAGCTGTCTTACAGTTTCTTCTGCAAGCTCAACGCTGCTGGGCAACTGATAAGGAATGATGCCCAATCCGCGCGGACAGAAAGCCTTTGTCTCCGGAATCATGCTCCAAAGCAACTTCGTTAGCACGTCTTTGCCCAAGAACTTGCGTATGTGTGTCATTGCAACAAGCTCAATCGGGTGAGTGTGCAGCGATGCGCGGTAAGGAGAGCCTTTCTCAATCAGATGGTCGTGCACCATGAGATGCGAAGGCAGCTCGCTCGTAGGATTAACCACGTTGTCGGCTATGATCACATAGCTTGCGCAGTCGTCAAGTATACGGATTACGCTTCCGTTCTCCATTGGCCAGCGGGCCAAGTCGCGCATTCTGCGGTTTGTTCCTTTACAGAAGAAGTATGTGCCTTTAAGATGAGGCAGCGTTACTCCTATTTGCTTCACTTCACTTATGGCCGGCATCTGTCTTATTTCGTCGTCAACCAGCTCTGTGATGTTTATTGTAATGTTTCCTCCGTTTCTTTCAGCCCATCCCTTCTGCCAAAGATAACCGGCTACTTCAGCCACTTTGTCAATTTCTTTCTTCAATGCGGGACGTCCGTCAAGTATACTTTTCATATTTTGATTATTTTGACTGCGCAAATTTACAAAATTGAACATAATGACCACTTCGTGATTTGATATTAAAACTCGGATTTTTGACGGATGATTTTTTCTTGCCTTTCAGCGTATGTAACCATGATTCTGAATCCGGATGTTCATTTTTCGAACATGACGATGTGTTTAGTAAAGTATTCCTGATGGAAGCCTGCCTGCGGAGAGATAATCCGCGCCATGCGATTTTCGCTCACAAGCGATGTGCAAATATACGTTCTTTTTCTTGAAAATCTATGGATACAACCTATAATTTTTGTCAAAAATGTAAGCATTGACATGCGTATTATGGCTTTATTCGTGTATTTATAAGGTGTGGCAATGCCTGTGATGCTGTGGCTGAAAGTGCTTAAAAAGGCATGATTTGGCAGGTTGAGTGAAGAAAGACATAATAATTTAAACAATTTTAATATGACATTTTCCATTGCCTTGCGTCATATCGTAAGATATAAATATTTCTACTATGATCTACAATGAATTAGGAAAAACAGGAATGCGTGTGTCTAATCTCAGCTTTGGCGCCTCTTCTTTAGGCGGCGTCTTTCATGACATACGCGAGTCAGAGGGCATAAAAGCAGTCCATACGGCAGTTGACAACGGAATTAACTTTATAGACGTATCTCCATATTACGGTCATTATAAGGCCGAGATGGTATTGGGAAAAGCCTTGAAGGAAATACAGCGCGACAGATATTATCTTTCGACAAAGGTGGGACGCTACGGCGAGAACGGCGTCAACACCTGGGACTATTCTGCCAAGCGCGTAACCGACAGTGTCTACGAGAGCATGGAGCGCCTCAACATTGACTACATCGACTTGATTAATGTTCACGATGTTGAGTTTGCCGACCTCAATCAGGTTGTCAACGAGACTCTGCCCGCACTGGTGAAGCTCCGCGAGGAAGGAGTGGTGAAGCATGTGGGCATCACCGACCTGCAGCCCGAAAACCTTAAATGGGTGATAGAACATGTTCCGGCCGGAACAGTTGAGTCTGTGTTGTGTTTCTGCCATTACAGCCTTAACGACGAGATGCTGCTCGACTATCTCGACTTTTTTGAGGCAAACAATGTGGGCATAATAAATGCTTCGCCGTTCTCGATGGGACTGTTGTCGCAGCGCGGTGCACCGGCATGGCATCCGGCTCCGGTGGCTCTTAAGGAGGCTTGCATGCGTGCTTCTGATTACTGCACAGAACACGGCTATCCGATAGAAAAGCTCGCCGTGCAGTATTCTACAAGCAATCCGCGCATTGCCACCACGCTGTTCAGCTCGGCTAATCCTCAGAACGTGCTGAAGAACATCGACTATGTAAATTCGCCGATGGACAGCAGCTTGGTTGAGGAAGTACAGAAGATAATTGGCGACCAGATGCGTGTGCGCTGGGCTAACACATAATATAGCAGGGCAGACATGGACTATAAGATTATAGATGCGCATTCACATTTGTGGCTGCGCCAGGATACTTCTTGGAACGGAATGCCGGTCAGGACATTGACGAATGGCCGGTCGTTCTTTCTTACGGAAGAGGTGCAGATGGTTCCGCCGTTTATGATAGACGGCGTAAACAGCGCCGAGGTGTTCCTCTCTAACATGAACTACGCACAGGTGGGCGGAGCTGTTGTCGTGCAGGAGTTTATCGACGGCATACAGAACGACTATCTGGCAAAGGTGAAGAGCGACTATCCCGAACGCTTCTTTGTGTTCGGCATGTGCGATTACTTCAAGCCCGGATTCTATGACACGGCAGCTTCGCTTATCGATAGCGGCTTCAAGGGTATTGCCATACCTGGCCACAGGCTGATATTGAGCGACGGAAGAGTAAACCTGAATTCTCCCGAAATGATGAAGATGTTTCATCTGATGGAGGATAAGGGCGTCATCCTGTCGTTGTGTCTGGCTGAAAACAACTTGCAGAACGGCGAAATCAAGGAGGTGATAGAGGAGTGTCCGCGCCTGAAGATCGCTATAGGACATTTCGGCATGGTTACCGCCCCGGGCTGGGAAGACCAGATAAAACTCGCCCTTAACGACAACGTGATGATAGAGTCGGGCGGCATAACATGGCTGTTCAACAAAGAGTTCTATCCCTTTAACGGAGCCGTCAGGGCTATCAGGGAGGCCATCGACATGGTTGGTGCCGACAAACTGATGTGGGGATCAGACTATCCGCGCACCATAACGGCCATAACCTATAAGATGTCTTATGACTTTATCCTGAAGACCAATGATCTGACAGACAGGGAAAAAAGACTGTTCCTCGGCGAGAATGCTGAAAAGTTCTATGGCTTCAACAATCTGCCTGACCTGCCATACGTAAAGAATATGTCGGAGTAAATAATATGATGTCGTTATGAAAAAAAATAGCTATATAGTGCCTTTGTCGCTGATATTCTGCCTGTTTTTTCTATGGGCGATAAGCAGCAATCTGCTGCCGACGATGATAAGGCAGCTGATGAAGACCTGTGAGCTCAACACTTTTGAGGCTTCGTTTACAGAGACGGCTTACTGGCTGGCCTACTTTATCTTCCCCATACCCATAGCCATGTTCATGAAGCGTTACAGCTACAAGGCCGGCATCATCTTTGGCTTGTGCCTTGCCTCGCTGGGCGGCTTCCTGTTCTTCCCGGCAGCTATGATCAAGTCATACTGGGTTTATCTGTGTGTCTTCTTCATTATAGCCACGGGTATGTGCTTCCTTGAGACGGCTGCTAATCCTTATGTAACAGTATTGGGCAAGCCGGAGACGTCAATAAGGCGTCTTAACCTGGCCCAGTCGTTCAACGGTCTTGGCGCGTTTATCTCAGCCATGTTCTTGAGCAAGCTGGTGCTGAGCGGCAATAATTACACGCGTGAGACATTGCCCCTGAGCTATGAAGGCGGCTGGGAGGCATACATTCAGCACGAGACCGAGTCGATGCGTCTGCCGTATCTGCTTCTGGGCACGCTGCTGATTGTCGTGGCGCTGATATTCGTGTTTACGAAATTTCCTAAAATAGCAGATGAAAGCAAGTCGGGCGAGGCCCGCGGCGAAGGCAAGCTTATCGACTTCTCCGTGCTCAGGCATTCACACTTGCGCTGGGGCGTCATCGCACAGTTCTTCTATAACGGCGGACAGACGGCCATCAACAGCCTCTTCCTCGTTTACTGCTGTGTGTATGCCGGACTTGATGAGGCCACAGCCACAACGTTCTTCGGCTTCTACATGCTGGCGTTTCTGGTAGGCCGCTGGGTTGGCACGGCGCTGATGATAAAGTTTAAGCCGTCGCACATGCTTATGGTATATTCAATCTTGCTGATAATCCTGTGTGGCGTTATCTGCGCTTTTGGCGGACATGTAGGCATTTATGCCATGCTTGCCGTGTCGTTCTTCATGTCTATTATCTATCCCACACAGTTCTCCTTGGCCCTGCAGGGATTGGGTGACCAGACCAAGAGCGGTTCGGCATTTCTTGTCATGGCCATTGTCGGCAACGCCTGTCTGCCGCAGCTTACGGCATACTTCATGCACGCCAACGAAGAGATGTACTACATCGCATACATTGTGCCAATGATATGTTTCGCTTTTTGCGCATATTATGGCTGGAAAGGATATAAAGTGATAAATTAAAATAAAAACAAACGTAGAAAAAATGAAAGCAGTTCGTATTGCCGCACCTCAGGAGATTGGTGTGGCTGAAATAGAAAAGCCGGTGATAAAGGCTGATGAGGTTTTACTGAAAATAAAATATGTAGGATTCTGCGGATCCGACCTTAATACTTACCGCGGCAACAACCCAATGGTGAAGCTTCCTGTCGTTCCCGGACACGAGGTGGGTGCCGTTATCGAGGAAGTTGGTGCCGATGTACCCGACACACTGAAGAAGGGAATGGTTGTTACGCTTAACCCTTACACAAATTGCGGCAACTGCGCCTCTTGCCGCAACGGACGCTATAATGCCTGTGAGCACAATGAAACTTTGGGCGTGCAGCGTCAGGGCGTTATGTGCGAATATGCAGCCCTGCCTTGGACAAAGGTCATACCGGCAGGCGATATTCCTGTGCGCAGCTGCGCCTTGATAGAGCCTATGAGCGTCGGCTTCCATGCAGTGTCGCGTGCTGAGGTTACCGACAACACCTTCGTAATGGTTATCGGTTGCGGAATGGTGGGCCTCGGTGCTGTTATGCGTGCGTCTTTGCGTGGTGCAATAGTCATTGCTGCCGACATTGACGACGAGAAACTTGCGCTTGCCAAGGAGGCTGGAGCAACATTTGCTGTTAACACCATGACAGAGGATGTTCATCAGCGCATACAGGAGATAACCGGAGGCTATGGTGCCGATGTTGTCATCGAGGCTGTAGGCAGTCCTGCCACTTACGTTATGGCTGTCAACGAGGTTGGCTTTACCGGACGTGTGGTTTGCATCGGATATGCCAAGAGCGAAGTGGCTTTCCAGACAAAGCTGTTCGTTCAGAAGGAACTTGACATACGCGGTTCTCGCAATGCAACTCCGTCTGACTTCAGAGCCGTTATCAACTGCATTAACACAGGACGTTATCCCATCGAGAAGTTTATATCTAAGGTCGTTACTCCCGAGGAAACTCCTGATGCAATGAAAGACTGGAGCGAGAATCCCGGAAAGATTTTCCGTATTCTTGTTGAGTTCTGATTTAACGGCTGATATAGGCTTTATGCCGGTCAGCGCAAGGTCCTGATGCTGTTCTTTAATCCTGACTTATAAAGACCGGTTTGGATTAAAAGTATTGCGGCCTGCGTCAGACTCACTTTATGAAAGTTGTATGGTTTAGTTATTATAAGCTGCCGGAAGACAAGGCTTTATGCCTGCTCTTCCGGTTTTTTCTTGCCTCCTTATTAGCAGATTTTGTGTTCTTTTATATCGCTGTTTTTTACAGACGTTTCCTGTCTCATGTTTATTAATATTATTCCGTAGGCGCATCCTTTTGTTGTGCGTGAAGGAGTCGGCCGTTTCTCTCACTGCATAAAATAAAATGTAAAAATAAGCATTTCTTTCATTTTATCGTTATAATTTTGCAGGCGAAATAAAATATATTCAATATGGTACAAACATCTAAGGTAAATGCTACGGCGGGAGTGAGCAAAGCCGGACTTGCCGGAATACTCATGACGCTGGGAATTGTTTTTGGAGACATTGGAACGTCACCCCTGTATGTGATGAAAGCAATAACACACACGGGCGAAGCTCTGACAGAAAATTACGTGCTGGGAGCGCTTTCGTGCATAATCTGGACGCTTACGTTGCAGACTACCATAAAGTATGTGCTCATAGCATTGCGTGCCGACAATCATGGCGAGGGCGGAATATTGGCTCTCTACGCACTGTTGCGCCGGCATAAGCGGCGTTGGATTTATGCCATAGCCGTTATAGGAGCCAGCACGCTGCTGGCCGACGGAGTGATAACGCCTGCCATCACCATTACCACAGCCATAGAGGGACTGCGCGGCATCAATCCCGATATACCCGTGCTGCCTGTTGCCATTGCCGTCATCACTGTTGTGTTCTTCGTGCAGCGTTTTGGTACGGAGCATGTAGGCCGTTCTTTCGGCACATTCATGCTGTTGTGGTTCATGCTGCTCGGTGTCGTTGGCTTTATGTGGCTTATAGGCTGTCCGCAGGTTCTCAAGGCCTTTAATCCATATTATGCGGCGCGTCTGCTTATAGAGTCGCCCGTGTGGTTCCTCGTGCTCGGAGCCGTTTTTCTCTGTACCACGGGTGCCGAGGCCCTTTATTCCGACCTTGGACATTGCGGTAAGCACAACATCGCCATCAGCTGGATTTTTGTCAAGATTATGCTCATCCTCAACTATCTCGGTCAGGGTGCGTGGGTGCTTGCCAATCCGGTGCGTGCAGCCGGCAACGACAATCCTTTTTATGCCATCATGCCAGACGGCATGCTGCTCTTTGCCGTGTTTATGGCAACGGGTGCGGCCATCGTGGCGAGCCAGGCGCTCATCAGCGGTTCGTTCTCGATATTGAGTGAGGCGATGAACCTCAACTTCTGGCCCCGCATGAGGATAAAGCACCCTACCAATGTGAAGGGACAGATATATATTCCTACGGTAAACGGATTTATGTATGTGGCCGTGGTGTTTACGGTGCTTCTCTTCGGCGATTCTTCACGCATGGAGGCAGCCTACGGACTGGCTATCACCATAACCATGCTGATGACAACGCTGCTTCTGGGCTTCTATCTGCGCAAGATGTCAGCTCCACGTTTTGTCGTAATCATTTTTGTCGGTCTTTATTGTGTGCTCGAAGGACTGTTCCTTGCTGCCAATATGTCTAAGTTTGTTGCCGGCGGATGGTTCACCCTGCTCATAGGCGGTTTGCTCTGCTTCATTATGTTTGTGTGGATAAGTGCACGCAAGATACGCAGCCGCTATCTGCGCATAAAGAAACTCAGCGACTATCACGACATAATATCTGCGATAAAGGCAGACAACAGCATACCCAAGTATGCCTCAAACCTTGTGTATGTAAACCATGCACCGACTGAAGGCGGAGTGGACGACAAGCTGCTTTATTCGATAATAAACAAGCAGCCCAAGCGTGCCGACCATTACTGGCTGCTGCACATTGAGTTTGTTGACGCGCCCGACACGCTCGAATACACCTGCAAGGCACTCGTGCCCGACACGCTGTTCAGCATAAACCTGCGCATAGGATTCAGAATTGAGCCGCGCGTCAGCCTGTATCTCCGCCAGATAATAGAAGACTTGGTGGCTTCAGGCGAGGTAGACCTTACCAGCTCTTATCCTTCGCTGCGCAGCAAGGGCATTGCCGGCGACTTCCGCTTCATTATAATCCACCGCATCTATTATCCCGAAGATTCGTCAGACCGCCGTCAGAACTTGCTGATGAGCCTCTATGCTATAATAAGACGCATTGGAGTAGACGAGCCTAAGGCGCTCGGTCTCGACACATCGGTGGTTGTGGTGGAGCGTGTGCCGCTGATTATTTCAGGACAGTGCGACGGCAGCAGAAGGCGTATAGCAAGGGCTGAGGCGGCAGAATGATGCCGCAGAATGTGCAAAAACTATAATAGTTTAGTCTGAAAACATGAGTAATGTGTCTTTCGCTTTGAAAGACACATTACAAAGAATATCAAAAAGTCAGTTTTTTTGTCTAACGGTGTGTATTCTCATTATTTTTGTGTAAGTTTGCATACATGAATAACAATTTGGCAGGCACCGCAAAATGGTGCGAGAATGTTATGGTGGTAGACGCCGACTATATAGATAAAGTGGCGTTCGACCTTATCGTTAATTTTGAAAGGATGATAGAGCGGCGCATCCCGCAGGCCGACATGGCGCGCTGGATTGACTGCATCGGCCTTGACGGAGGACTGCGCGAGGGCGAACACCAGACGCAGGTGATTCTGATACACGGCAAGAACAGAGACAGACTTGACAATTTCAAGCCGTCTGAATATGCCCATGAACTTGACGGCATGGCGTTTAAGGACAACCTGGGAGAGTTCCTTATCAGTGCGCTTCCCGTTGAGGACATTGTCAGCAAGGACGATTTCTTCGTTGAGACGGTGGAGCTTATATGCGCACAGAAAGAAGTGAAGCGTGTTATGGTTGTGCCCGATGCCGAGCGCATCTATGACCGTGTGCGCCATGCCCTGAGACATGTTGACGACGAAAAGCGCGTAACCGTGTTTGCCATGCAGCCCATGCAGGGCGGCAACTTCCGTCAGGAGATACTCGGCTACTCGCTGATGAGCGCGCTGGGCATAAGGGCCGATGAGATAAAATAGGGAGCGGCAGGGATTATGGCGGAGCGGCAGCCTTGGCTGCCAGATGTCTGTCATCGCCAATTACCCGCCCAATAACTCCCATTCCTCCCATAAGTCCCATCCCCAATAATTTTATAAGACTAATAACAAAAAACAAGCAAAATAAATTTTTAAAATGGGAAAAGTATTAATGATTGGAGCCGGTGGCGTAGCTACCGTTGCAGCGTTCAAGATAGCAAAGAATGCTGACGTGTTTACCGAGTTCATGATTGCAAGTCGCCGTAAGGAGAAGTGCGACCAGATTGTCGACGCCATCCACAAGGCCGGAATTAACATGGATATAAAGACGGCGCAGGTTGACGCCGACGACGTTGAGCAGCTCAAGGCTCTGTTCAACGACTATAAGCCCGAGCTGGTTATCAACCTTGCCCTGCCTTATCAGGACCTTACCATAATGGACGCCTGCCTGGCTTGCGGATGCAACTATCTCGACACCGCAAACTATGAGCCTAAGGACGAGGCTCACTTTGAGTACAGCTGGCAGTGGGCATACAAGGAGCGCTTCGAGCAGGCAGGACTTACAGCTATTCTTGGCTGCGGCTTCGACCCGGGCGTGAGCGGCATCTACACAGCTTATGCTGCAAAGCATCACTTCGACGAGATTCAGTATCTCGACATCGTTGACTGCAACGCCGGAAACCACCACAAGGCTTTCGCAACAAACTTCAACCCTGAGATTAACATCCGCGAGATTACCCAGAAGGGACTTTACTATAAGGACGGCCAGTGGCTTGAAACCGAGCCGCTCGAGGTTCACAAGGCGCTCACATATCCTAACATCGGTCCGCGCGAGAGCTATCTGATGCACCACGAGGAGCTGGAGAGCCTCGTTAAGAACTATCCTACAATCAAGCAGGCACGCTTCTGGATGACCTTCGGACAGCAGTATCTTACATATCTCGACGTTATTCAGAACATCGGTATGTCTCGCATCGACGAGATTGAATATGAGGCTCCGCTGGCCGACGGCTCTGGCAAGACAGCCAAGGTTAAGATTGTTCCGCTGCAGTTCCTCAAGGCTGTGTTGCCTAATCCGCAGGATCTTGGCGAGAACTACGACGGCGAGACAAGCATAGGCTGCCGTATCCGCGGACTGAAAGACGGCAAGGAGCGCACATATTATGTTTACAACAACTGCTCGCATCAGGAGGCTTACAAGGAGACTGGCATGCAGGGCGTAAGCTACACAACAGGTGTGCCCGCCATGATTGGCGCAATGATGTTCTTCAAAGGTCTGTGGCGCAAGCCGGGCGTATGGAACGTAGAGGAGTTTGATCCGGATCCATTCATGGAGCAGCTCAACAAGCAGGGACTGCCTTGGCACGAAGTGTTCGACGGCGACCTGGAACTGTAATTTAATTCATAATTCACAATTCATAATTCATAATTGGGATGGTGAGTTTTGAAATTTATAATTCATAATGGGATAGGAGTATTTGGCTCATAACTGTTTAGACAGACATTGGAGATTAAATGCATAGCAACAATGCAAATCATAATTTTCCATTTTCAATTCTCCATTCTCAATTACTAAAAAACGCTTTTATATGGCAAAAGAAAAAGATACAGAGGGCATGAGCATACAGGAAGGCAAACTGAAAGCCTTGCAGGCTGCCATGGCCAAAATAGAAAAAGACTTCGGCAAAGGCTCGATAATGAAGCTCGGCGACGAGAACATCGAGCAGGTTGAGGTCATTCCCACCGGAAGCATCGGCCTTAACGCCGCTCTCGGTGTGGGCGGATATCCACGCGGACGAATAATAGAGATTTATGGTCCTGAGAGCAGCGGTAAGACAACTCTCGCCATTCACGCCATTGCTGAGGCTCAGAAGGCGGGCGGCATTGCAGCCTTTATCGACGCCGAGCATGCCTTCGACCGCTTCTATGCTGCCAAGCTCGGAGTGGATGTCGACAACTTGCTGATATCTCAGCCGGACAACGGTGAGCAGGCTCTCGAGATAGCCGACCAGCTTATACGCTCTTCAGCGATAGACATCCTGGTGGTCGACTCAGTGGCTGCGCTCACTCCGAAAGCCGAGATTGAGGGCGACATGGGCGACAACAGGGTTGGTCTGCAGGCACGACTGATGAGTCAGGCGCTCAGAAAGCTTACGTCTACTATAAGCAAGACCAACACAACGTGCATCTTCATCAACCAGCTGCGCGAAAAGATTGGCGTTATGTTCGGCAACCCCGAGACAACAACCGGCGGTAACGCGCTGAAATTCTATGCCAGCGTGCGCCTCGACATACGCCGCGTTACGAGCATAAAAGACGGCGACAAGGTTATCGGCAATCAGGTTCGCGTAAAGGTGGTTAAGAACAAGGTGGCTCCTCCGTTCCGCAAGGCTGAGTTTGAGATTACCTTCGGCGACGGAATCTCTAAGGTTGGCGAGCTTGTTGACCTCGGCGTTGAGTATGGCATAATACAGAAGAGCGGTTCATGGTTCTCTTATCAGGGAAGCAAGCTGGCTCAGGGACGCGACGCAACCAAGACGCTGCTGAAAGACAATCCTGAACTGTGCGAGGAGATTGAGGCACTGATAATGCAGGCTATATCAGACAGCGTGGAGTAATACGCCGTCTGCCTTGTGTTATAAAGATTTTTGAATATACATCCGGCATGGGCGTAACGGCGTCTGTGCCGGATTTTTTTATGTTCTGTAGGGACACACACTGGGTGTGTCCACATCGCCTTTTTGTATAAATCTTGTGCCTTTATCATCCGGACGTACCTTGGGTACGTTCCTACGGTTATCTGTCATGCGTCTTGCATGGCTCTTTATTTTTGAAACTTGCAACGCTTTATTGCCTTTCATTTTGTCATCGTGTTTATGTCATGATTTTCATGCGAAATAGAAAATGCTTAGGCAGGAATATGGTTTTGCAGGTAAACAATATTTACAAAACATCGTTAAAGGCATGTTTTTGTCAGATTAACATACCGCTTTTTGTGCGTTAATGCACTGTTTTTTCATCTTTAACTGACCGTTTTTGGTGCCAAAAAGCAGTGGCTTTTGCCCGTTTTTCAGGCAAAATCGTTGCACACAACGCTGTAGATTGTCTGTAATGTTCTGATGCGTCGCAGCTTATGTTTGCACACGATTTTTGCCGGTTTTTACGGCCGGATAATTTTATTTTCAGAATATCGCAGTATGAGAGCGTCAGCAAAAGTCAGAGTGTAAGCGTAAAGCCCAGGATGCGTTGCAGAGTGTTATCTGTGCAAAACCTTTGTCTGAAGGGCTTTGTGCGTGCAATCATTTGCGCTCCAGTCTTGTTTTTGGGCTGTTATATTTATCTGTTCAGGTGATTTGTTGCAGTGTAAATTTATATGTATTTGTGTGTTTTTTTGTTAATATTTTGACTTCTGAGTTGTATATATAGCATTATTTTCTTATCTTTGGAGAAAACTAGCGGTTATTTATTCATTTTTTATTATATAAGTTTGTTTTGTTGGTTTTAATCAGAAGGAGGATTTTTATGGAAAAGACACGAAAAGAAACTGGGTTGAAGAGATTAATGTTCAATTATATTAAACTGCTTTTCTGTGCAGTTGTGTCAGTGGCTCTTTTTTATGGGTGTGATAATGATGATAATAATATCAATCCCGGAAGAACTCCGAAGTTTTCTGAAAAAAGTTACATCTCAGTGTATATAAAGGCAAAGCAGTTGAGATATTTTTATATGAGCGACACTTACGACAGTATACAGACCGATCCATATATACGATTTTCTCTTCTTGGTGAATGGTATAGTGATGAAGCGGCAGAAGAGGTGGCAAGAGAGTTTGGTGACACGGCCTATTATCGTGTACCGGGATTTTATTTTTTGGATTCTGTTGTCAGCGACTCAATAAAAAAGATAGACGTAACATGTAGGTCAGATTATGATGCGCAGCATCCCAAGGGCACGTCGCTGGCAGACATCGTGCTGTTCTGCGGGCGTTCTTATTATGACTTTATACGCAACGGATATACTGTTGTGGATGCAGAAAAGAATAAGCCTGAAAACGAGAACTTGTGCAAATATATCGAGTCAAGATGGAGTACTTCTGATGAAATGGGTATCGACAATCCGTGGGCAACAGTTGTGTCAGACACCCTTAAAAACATATCTTATGCCGACACCAAGCTGCTTAACTCGGATAAGACAGTTTTATGGTTTACCAAGCGTCCTGAAGGCCACGGCACATTCTGGTTTGACCTTACGGTAGAGATGTCGTCCGGATTAAAGTTCAGCGTGCCCGTAACGTATCAGTATGACAGATAAGGCTGCATGCCGGCGCAAGTCTGATTGATATCAGCGTAGAACAGATATTGTTGTCAGCAGTATGAACTGTCATGCTGCTGACAATTTTTATAGAGCAAGGCATGGCTGTTATATTTATGTCTGCGGCGTTGGTGTGTAGGCTTGTTTGTTGTCGGTCGGGGAGAGAATATTCTTTCGTGCTTAAGGTGGGTTCTATAAATTCGCTTTTTCAGATTTTTGATTTTAGGCGAGAAGATTTTGTAAGTGAATAAAGGAGTGTAGCGGGCTACACGACTGAATGAACTTGCAAAATGAGCCGCATAAAAACAAAAAGATGAAAAAAGTCATAAGCCCATTGAAAGAAAAATAAAACGTGGGAATTTATAGAACCCACCTTAACCCTATTTGGGCATTGTGATTCAGCATCAATGCACAAAATTGATAAAGTAATATGCGGTCTAATACCAGATTTGGGCTTATGCAAAAAGTTGCCGCTGCGCTTGCTCTTGTGTCGCAGATGTGCTAACTTTGCATCCATGCAAGTAAGCGTAGAACTTCTTAAAGAATGGTTTGCCGACTTTAATGTGCGCTATTTCGGCGGCAGTCTGCCCGTGCCCGCATTTGCCGTGGGGCGCTCGCGCACGCAGCTCGGATGTATGTCGTGCAAGGTGAGGCGCAGGATGTTTTCAAAGTCGTACACCGACTACACAATACGCCTGAGCAACTATTATGATGCCGACGAGCGCCATTTTAAGAGCGTTCTGCTGCACGAGATGATACATCTGTGCATAACGTCGAGGCGAATAAAGGACACGTCGCCGCACGGCGAGGTGTTCCGCAGGATGATGCGCGCCATAAACGCAGACGGCTGGAGCATAAGCGTTTCTACAAAGATGGATGCCGTACAGAGGTCTGCCGGCAAGGCGCGTAAGCGCATGAGGGTGGTCTTGGCAGTGGCTATGACCGACGGGCGATGCCTGCTCTCTGTGGTTAGTCCGCGTTATGTGCCGGCGATAGACAAGACTATGAGCCGTGCGCGTGGCATTGTCAGATATGACTGGTATGTGTCAGACGACGACTTTTTCAGTTCGTTTCCTTCTGTAAGGACTCCCCGCGGGCGCATTGTAGGCAAAGACATGTTTGCCGAGCTTACGGGCAGAATGAAGCCTTTAGACCGGGCGCGGGCAGGCATCAGCCAGCGCTGACGCCATGCTGCGTTGTCTGCCGTGTTGGTGGCTTGCGTGTGTGCTGCCCATATTAACCCCAATCTGTCATCATGCCGCACATAGCTTTATCTGTTTTGTGCATTCATGCTTTCAGCCTGTCTTTATTGTTCATGTTTGCGTCTTTTTGTTCGCTATTCTTGGCATAGCGCGCTATTCCTGCAAAAAATCTAACGAAAATCAGCTTAATATAGAGCAAATATTCAGACCGGATGACCGATTTGAAATAAAGCAATGGGCGCCCCTGCATCAAGCAGAAGCGCCCACCTCGTGTCGGTTTTATTTATCTGAAAGTTTAAGAAGTCTTTTTTTATCCGTTTTTGAGCTTGTCGCTATATAGTTTAAAGAAGTCAAAGTTCAGTATTCTTGATATTTTCATAAGCTCATCAGTGTCAATCGACTTTTTCCCAAATATTTTATAAACATTGGTCCGGCTGCATCCCAACTGGCCGGCCAGCCACACCACAGACTGTTTTCTTTCTCTTAGCTTGGCCTTTATCAGCAGGCCTATTGTTGTCTTATCTGTGTTTGTCTTTTTGGTATCTTGCATTTCCTTTTATGTGTATTGGTGGTGTGGTTCCCTTTTTCTTACTTATCTCTCTGCCGGCACATTCATGTCCGTAAGTTGCCGGCCTGTTTTTTTACGTATACAAAGTTACGCCAAAGAATCATATTGTGCAAGTGCGGTTTTGCCGGTGTTGGAGTGAGGCTGACACAGGAGTGATTATCAGGTGATTTTTTGTGATTATCCGGTAAAAAAGAAAATGCCCCGGCAGCATGTTTTGCTGTCGGG
>NZ_LFQU01000034.1 GCF_001275135.1 Xylanibacter rarus
GCTCGCAATGCCCATGAGCACCGATTCGCTGAAAGACATTGCCGACTATTTTGACAAGCACGGAGACTCTAACGAACGTATACTCGCATACTATATCCTTGGATGCGCATACTTTGACGGCAAGGATGCCCCCATGGCATTGCAGTATTTTCATGAAGCGGCAGCAAAGGCAGACACCACTGACAGCAGCTGCGACTTCCTTACACTGCACAGAATACACGCATGGTCGGCAGAGATTTTAAAAAGCCAGTTTGCCTTCAGCGATGCTTTCCATGAAAATAGCCTGGCGTTTAAATACGCAATGAAGGCTAAAGACACTTTAAATGCGATTATTACATATGAAAAGAAATCAAATATTTATAATGCATTGGGCATATCTGACTCTGCTATTTTTATAAGGAAAAAGCTGTATGGACTTTATTCTAAGTATGGATATGAAAAAGAGGCGGTCAGATCATTAGGATTATTGATAAATTATGGTGTGGAGAACAAAGAGTTGTCTGATGTAAAGCATTATATAAATCTATATGAACATAAAAGCGGAAATTTTAATGATAAAGGAGATATTAAAAAAGGCGTAGAAATATATTATGTAACTAAAGGAAGATATCTTGCCGAGATAAACGAACTTGATTCTGCCGAATATTATTTTCGCAAATGTGCCAGAACAGCAAAAAATTATTCTGACCTTAAATACTGTTTCGACGATTTAGCAGACATATACAGAAAGCGCAATCGTCCTGATTCTGTTGCAAAATATGCAGACTTAGCCCGTATGATGACAGATTCTGCGTATGCCCAGATGTCAACCGAACATCTCCAGCAGATGCAGGCTATGTATAACTATAACAGATACAGGCAGACTGCAGAAGAGGCTGAGAAAGACGCATTGCGGACAAAATATATCAGCATAATCATAATTATGGCTATCATGGCAGCAGCCATTGGCGGAGCACTGGCCGTGAGAACATATATAATGAGGAAACGCAGGGCAAGAGTTAACGAGATAAAAGAATATAAGCGCAAAATAAATGAGCTTGAAACGAGCAGAGCAGAGCTCGAAAGCATCAACAGCGGCCTGAATGCCGAAGTAAACAGGATGATTGAAGAAAAGCAAAAAAAATTGACATACTGAAGACCGAATATGAGAAAAACTTTAATAATGTAAAGGATAAAGACCTCTTTGAATGTGAGCCTATTGTAATTCAGATAAGATGGAAGGCTAGGAAGACCACTAAGCCTATGGACAAAGATGAGATAAGCAGGCTTAAAGAATTGTTCAAGGACTATAGACCTTTGAGCAACTGGGAAAACACACTTAACAATAACGAATATCTGATTTGCCTGCTTGTAAGACTCGACTTTGTGCCGGCAGAGATATGCATACTTACAGATTTGTCTTCATCTAACATATCCAACATACGTAAAAGACTTCTCGAAAAAATGACCGGCCGTGAGGGCTCGCCAAAAGATTTTGACAAATATATAAAGTCTTTATAATTAAGCACTTAGTCGCACCATAGTCCGTTGTTGTGAAAAATTTTTCACAACAACGGACTGCCTTTTTTGCAGGTTTGTGAAAAACTTGTGAAAAATCAACCATTAATATATTTGCAACCTTTTTCCAAATTCAGTTACTTTGCGATTGAATTTAAAACCAAAATATTATGAAAAAATTACTATTAATAATGTTTGCCGTTATGGCATTTACAGCACATACATCGGCACAATCTGCCGATATTCCGTCAATAGGCTTTTGTGGCAATACATTATATATATCCAATGGGACGAAAAATCCAAAGGATTTGCGGTTTAAAGCGTTAATAAACAACAAGGCTAATGTTCTGTCGGATATGCTATCCGACAGCATAAAATATAAGGATTTTCAATCCACTTACTTCCTATATATAATTTATATGTATGAGTTTCGGATTGAAAATCCTTATATTCAATTCCGGCAGATTGCAAATCAGCCGGTACATTAGCCTTGTTGCTACATATCCAGTGGTACAGGCTGTCTGTACAATCTGTGTGCAAAACAGAATTGACCATGGATTCTGTAAAAATGCTTTAACCCAAGAAGAAGCCGACCCGCAGCTGCGTATGAGGCTGAAAATATTAACCGAAGATAATATATATTGCTAAAAATATAATTATCACAAATGGCTGCCAAACAAATTGAAGCAAGTTAAATAATGTTAAGTAAGTCACAAAACGGTGCTTGCCTGCGTACACAATACAGTTAAACCAAAAAAATTTAGATATATGAGAAACATCATCTTAATATTAACAGCGTTGCTGTCTCTTACGGCAAATACGCATGCCACGACGGAGGCAGACAAATCCGTGGCTGACTCAACGACAACAGACTCGATAAGCCGTGAAATGAGTATAGACAACATAACCGTGGTTACATCGAGGATAAGACAGAAGGCAAACGGATTCTCATTGAATCTGGCCAACAGCAAATTGGCAGACACTTTCTCGTTCGACCAGATGATGTCAATGCTGCCATATGTGCAAGCCAATGAAGGCAACGTTTCTATATACGGCAAAACGGCCAGCGCCGTTTATGTTGACGGCGTGAAAGTGACCGACAAGGAACAACTGCGGGTTTTGCGCCCGGAAATGATAGCGCGCATTGAGGTTGACTATTTCAATACGGGATCTGAAAGCGCAAGCGATCCCGGAGGCATCATGAGGATATGGCTGAAACACAGGGAGAAAGGCTATACGGTGGGCATTCAGGGAGGAACGCAGGCAAGGACAAAAACCGGAAGTGACGGATTCAACCTCGCTACATATCAGATGGCAAGCTTTGGAAGGTTTACCCTCTTCAATGCCCTCAGCTACAGGCGGGGACTGTATGAGACAAAATACAAGACGAACAAAATGGTGAACACTACGGCATCCGAGAGCAACGAGAGGAGTAGAGTGAATTCAAACTCATGGATGGAATGGATGACCATAACCGCAGACGTAGGACACAACCAGCAGGTGGGCGTCTCCACAAGTGCATCATACGTCAATGGAACAACAACGCTGGATGCCGACAACACCGAAAGCGGTGATGGAACAAGCAACACTTTCCAGACTGTGACATGGAGACCGGCAAAGAACCTTATGCTAAACGGTGTAGCCTTTTACAACTGGAAAATAGACGACAGAGGCTCTAACCTGAATATTACCGCCGACTACCTGTGGTACAACAGTAAAAGAAAAAACAGTTTCAATACAATTACAGGAAACGGATTAATAACAGACTACTCACAAGATGCCGACAACTATACACGACTGCTGCGCGTAAAGCCTGTATGGCAGAACATCCAGAAAAACGGCAACACGCTGTCGGCCGGCCTCGACTACCGGATGAACGACGTGGACGAGGACGAGAGAATAAACAAGATAAGACAGAGCGCCATAGGACATGAGGCTGCGGCTTTCGCATCGTACGACGGAGTTGCAGGGCGGCTGTCGTACAACGCAAACATGCGCGTTCAGTACAACAGCATGAACGTGACCACCAACGGACTTGAAGACAACAGAGGCTATTGGAGCCTGTGCCCGTCGGCTGTTCTGAAATACTACCTTGACAAAAAGCAGAAACACAGCATAGCCCTGACATACAACAGAAACGTGTATGGCATACCATATGCCGGTGTGAGCACTTATAGGGTGTATGACGGGGCAAACCACTACAGCATGGGAAACCCAGACATCGACATTCCGGCAAGCCAATGGATAAACATGGAGATTACGCTCTTTAAGAGTCTGCATCTTAACTTTTCATACACGAAGAACGAAAAGAGCCTGTTCTACGAGGAGGAGACAGACCCGGACAATCCGAACACTACACGCTCTGTACTGCAGAACAGCAAGAAAGATGACACGAAGCAGATTTCGCTAGAATGGAGAAAATATCTTACGGATAACTTCTATGTAAAATTGGGCGGATATACATCATGGAGCTCTTTCAAATCCAATAACTTTGAATACAATGACCAGTTCAGCTGGTATGTTTATGCAAACTGCATGGCATGGCTGAAAAACGGACTGGCCTTAAATGTGTACGCAAGTTACGACCCGCCCAAATATATGTGGGAGATGAAGATGAACAACGTATGGGATGTTTCAATAAGCGTGTCGAAGAGCTTCCTTAAAAATAAATTGCAGATGAGACTTTCCGTCACGCCATACACCAAGCCCCGCGTTTCTGAAGTAATCAAGAGCGGCCTGTCATACAAGCGTGAAAAACTCAACGACGGAACATTTATAAAATTAGAAGTTGCCTACACAATATCTGGCGGTAATTTGCGACAGCGCAGACAGGCACAGAGCATACAGCAATATGAAAAGCAAGAAAACAACTATTGACGAATGAAATTCGTGTAAAGCCAATGCTCTATGAAAGACTTTAAAATATACCTTCAGCACGACGCGATGCAGTGCGGCACAGCATGCCTGCGCATGATATGCAGCCACTACGGGGCAGACTACAGCTTCGACAGTCTGTCGAAGCTGTGCTTCGCCACGTCAGAAGGCGTATCGCTGCTGGGCATAAGCGAGGCGGCCGAAAAGCTGGGACTGCATACGGTATGCGGACGTGTCAGCCTCGACAATCTGGCAGAAGCTCCGCTGCCGTGCATACTGCACTGGAACCAGAACCACTTTGTGGTGCTGTATAAGGTCGACGTAAAGAAACAGAAGTTTTATGTTGCCGACCCCGGCAAAGGCTTTGCAATATGCAGGAAGAAAGACATGGAGAAGCACTGGGTGAGCACACGTTCGGGCGGAGAAGACAAGGGCGTGGCAATGTTTATAGAAACCACTCCTGCCTTTTATGACAACAAGCGTGGCAATAGCCACGGCGAAAGCCGCTCGTTCCGCTTTCTGTTCGGATACATAAAGAAGTACAGAAAATATTTCGGACAGATTATAGCTGGACTGCTCTTAGGCTGCGTGCTGCAGCTCGTGCTTCCGTTCCTCACACAGGCCATTGTCGACGTGGGAATAAAGAGCCGCGACATCGGATTCGTGTGGCTCGTGCTCCTGGGACAGCTCATGCTGACGCTGAGCCGCACGGCACTCGACTTTATACGCCGCTGGCTGCTGCTGCACATAAGCATGCGCGTGAACATATCGCTCGTGAGCGACTTCTTCATCAAGCTGCTGCGGCTGCCCATGTCGTTTTTTGACACAAAGCTTACAGGCGACCTGCTGCAGCGCATGAACGACCACGCACGCGTAAACAGCTTTCTGACGGGACAGACGCTTAGCGTAATGTTCTCAATGCTGAGCCTCGTGGTGTTCGGCATAGTGCTGCTTACATACAACGTGGTGATATTTATAATATTCGCCGCGGGCAGCGCACTGTATGCCCTATGGATAGCCATGTTTCTGAAAAGGCGCAAGGTGCTCGACTATGAGCTGTTTGAGCAGCAGGCTATAAACAGCAACAAGACTTACGAGTTTATAACGTCAATGCAGGAAATAAAACTGCAGGACTGCCGGCAGCGGCGCCGCTGGGAATGGGAGGACACACAGGCCGACCTCTTCGGCGTGCAGATGAAGAGCCTGAAGCTGCAGCAGACACAGGAGGCGGGAAGCATATTCATAAACGAGCTGAAGAACATAATAATAACGGTGGTGTCGGCAACGGCGGTAATCAACGGGGAGCTTACGCTCGGTATGATGCTCGCGGTGCAGTATATAATAGGTCAGCTTAACAGTCCCGTAGACCAGCTGATGGGATTTCTCTACTCGCTGCAGGACGTGAAGATAAGCCTTGAGCGCATAAACGAGATTCACCGCGCTGACGACGAAAACGCCAAAGGCCATGTAATGCGGCCCGCAGACATGACACACGACATAAGGCTCGACGGCATAAGCTTCAGATACGACCCTCACTCGCCATCAAAGACCATAGACGGGGTGAGCCTGTACATACCTGAAGGCAAGGTTACGGCAATAGTAGGCGCGTCGGGCAGCGGAAAGACAACGCTCGTGAAACTGATGCTGGGCTACTATCCCGTGGAGGCGGGACAGATAACCGCAGGAGGCACAGACCTGGCAAAGATAGACCTCGACTGGTGGAGACGGCAGTGCGGAGTGGTGATGCAGGACGGAGTGATATTCTCAGAATCAATAGCGCGCAACATTGCCGTTGACGACGGCGACATTGACAATGAACGGATGGTAAAGGCGGCTGAGATAGCCTGCATAAAGGACTACGTGATGAGCCTTCCGCTGAAGTTCGACACAAAGATAGGACGCGACGGCATGGGACTGAGCCAGGGACAGAAGCAGCGCATACTGATAGCAAGGGCGGTGTATAAGAATCCTCACTACATATTTCTGGACGAGGCGACCAACTCGCTCGACGCCAACAACGAACGTGCCATAGTTGAAAACCTGAGCCGCTTCTACAAAGGGCGCACGGTGGTGATAGTGGCACACAGGCTGAGCACGGTAAGACATGCCGACAACATAGTGGTGATAGACGGCGGACACGTGGCAGAGACAGGCACTCACGAGCAACTCACCGAGAAGCGCGGAATGTACTACCAACTGGTAAAGAACCAGCTTGAACTCGGCAACTGAGCCTCAGCCGCCGCAGCACGACAGCCGCCGGCAACCGGCAAGGCGCAGACATAACCACGGACACACGACGCCGGCACAACAGACGGCAACATATAAAAAAAGAAAGAAAGGAAACGGAGCATGGACGAAAAAGACAACATAGAACTGAGAAGCGAGAAGGTGCGCAACATAATAGGCGGCGTGCCGCCGCGACTGGTGAGAGCCGGAACGGTTGTTATCATAACAATATGCGTGGCTCTCGCCCTTGCCGCATGGCTGATAAAGATTGACGGAACGCCCGTGTGGCGCATGATTTTCTTCAGCAGGATGTGAACTACAGACACAAGAACAGCCGTACAGACAGCACAAACGGGCATCAGAAAAATGCAAGAAGAATATGCAAGAAGACGATTCGTGCTGTATATAAAATAAACAAAACTTTTGTTACAAGCCTTTGATAATGTTTCCCGCAGGCGCTACATGAGTTTAACTCCAATCTGGTGGTATTATCCGGTCGGGATTTTTGCTTTATATTGAGCATATTTTCGTTAGATTTTTACAGACATAACGGACTGTATCAAGAAAAAGCCGGGAAAAGACGACAACAGAAACAAAAAGACGGGCTGAAAGCAGGAATGCACAAAATAGACTATGTGCAGTCTAATGACAGATTGGGGTTTAAGATGTAACATGTACATCGACAAACTTAATGTGGCGTCTGCCACAACATTGTAATTCAGCATGCAGACATTATCAGACAAAAGTGAAAGAACATAACATACAACAACACGACAAGCAGATACCGACAAATGACTAAAGCTATTAATAGTCAGCCATTTAAAGCCCAAACAGCAAGTTTTCTGCCGTTTACACGAAATGTTTACAAAGCCTTTTATCTTAAATTTGGAATATCAGATAAAAAGTTGTAATTTTGCAGCCAAAATATAATACAAGGTAAAATAGGAATGATAACAGTCACAAATCTTGCAATTCAGTTTGGAAAGAGAGTACTTTACAAGGATGTAAACATCAAGTTCACAAACGGCAACATCTATGGCGTGATCGGCGCCAACGGTGCAGGCAAATCAACTCTGCTTAAAGCCATAAGCGGAGAACTTGAGCCAAACAAAGGAAGCGTTGAGCTTGGCCCTGGAGAGCGTCTCTCCGTATTGGATCAGGATCACTTTAAATATGATGAGTACAGCGTGATGGACACTGTGCTTATGGGACATCAGCCGTTATGGCAGAACATGAAAGAGCGTGAAGCCCTCTACATGAAAGAAGACTTCAACGACGAAGACGGCAACAAGGTGGCAGAGCTTGAAGAAAAGTTTGCCGAGATGGGCGGATGGAATGCCGAAAGCGATGCAGCGCAAATGCTGTCGAACCTCGGAATCAAGGAGAATCTGCACAGCAAGCAGATGAGCGAGTTGTCTAACAACGAGAAGGTACGCGTAATGTTGGCCAAGGCCCTGTTCGGTAATCCGGACAACCTGCTGCTCGACGAGCCTACCAACGACCTTGACCTCGACACTGTTCAGTGGCTGGAGGAATATCTCAGCAACGTTGAACAGACAGTATTGGTGGTAAGCCACGACCGTCACTTCCTTGATGCTGTAAGTACACAGACCGTAGACATCGACTTCGGCAAAGTAACAGTGTTCGCAGGTAACTACTCGTTCTGGTACGAAAGTTCACAGCTGGCACTGCGTCAGGCTCAGAACCAGCGCCAGAAAGCAGAAGAGAAGAAGAAAGAACTTGAAGAGTTCATCCGCCGTTTCTCTGCCAACGTGGCAAAGAGTAAGCAGACAACAAGCCGCAAGAAGATGCTTGCAAAACTTAACATCGCAGAAATCCGTCCTTCATCACGTAAGTATCCGGGAATTATATTCCAGATGGAGCGTGAGCCGGGCAACCAGATTCTTGAAGTAGAAGGTCTGAAGGCTGTTGACGCAGACGGAACTGTGCTTTTCGACAATGTAAACTTCAACATAGAAAAGGGTCAGAAGGTTGTGTTCCTGAGTCACAACCCGAAAGCCATGACAGCCTTGTTTGAAATAATAAACGGCAACAGACAGGCTGACGCCGGAACATATAAATGGGGTGTCACAATAACAACAGCCTATCTCCCACTCGACAACACCGAGTTTTTCAACAGCAACATGAACCTCGTTGAATGGCTTGGACAGTTTGGCACCGGCAACGAAGTGATGATGAAAGGATATCTTGGCCGAATGCTGTTCAGCGGAGAGGAAGTGATGAAGAAAGTAAACGTGTTGAGCGGTGGTGAGAAGATGCGCTGTATGATAGCACGCATGCAGCTCAAGAACGCCAACTGCCTTATCCTTGACACGCCAACCAACCACCTTGACCTTGAAAGCATCCAGGCTTTCAACAACAACCTGGTAGGATTCAAAGGCAACATCCTGTTCAGCAGCCACGACCATGAGTTCATCCAGACAGTGGCAGACCGCATAATAGAGCTTACTCCTAAAGGAACAATCGACAAGCTCATGCAGTATGACGACTATATTTACGATGAACAGCTGAAAGAACAGCGTGCCAAAATGTACGAATAAATGTCAGCAACTTGGTTTGGCAAGATTTTTGCTGCACGTACTACAAAAAGTTTTAACATCATGGACAAGAAAGAAAAATTAATATAGATGATGAACAAGTAAAGACATCATCAGAAAGCGCTGCAGAAAAAGAAAAAGAATCTGAAAAGGCAGAAAACCAGGATAATACTGCTACTGAAGAGGCTGAAGAAAAACAAGACACTGAGGCTGAAGAAAACGCTGCCGACACAGATAAAGAAAATGAAGAAAAAGAGGAAGAAAAAGATCCTCTGGCAGAAGCTCTCAAAGAGATAGAGATTCTCAAGGATAAATATCTTCGCTCTGTAGCTGAATTCGACAACTATAGGAAAAGGACTCTGAAAGAAAAGACCGAACTGATACTGAACGGATCAGAAAAGGCTGTTCAGGCTTTTCTGCCTATAATTGACGATATGGAACGCGCCATCGAAAATGCCGAGAAGACTGATGACATTGAAGTCATAAGAGAAGGCATGAAACTGATTCACCAAAAGACCAACAAAACGATGGAAAGTCTTGGCGTGAAAGAAATAAAGACAGAAGATGCGGACTTTGACACAGACTATCATGAGGCTGTGGCAATGGTTCCCGGAATGGGCGATGATAAAAAAGGAAAAGTCTTAGACTGTGTCCAAAAGGGATATACTCTCAACGACAAAGTTATAAGACATGCAAAAGTTGCTGTAGGGCAATAACTTTACGGGCATGTTTGTAACAAAAGTTTTTGGACAATAAACATCTAACATTTAACAATGGCAAAAAGAGATTATTATGAGGTGCTTGGCGTGAGCAAAGACGCCTCTGAAGACGAAATAAAAAAGGCATATAGAAAAATTGCCATAAAATATCATCCCGACCGTAATCCTGGAAACAAGGAAGCTGAGGAAAAATTCAAAGAAGCAGCCGAGGCATATGACGTATTGCATGACCCGCAGAAGAGACAGCAATATGATCAGTTTGGATTTAACGGTCCTGTCGGCGGCGGAGGCTTTGGCGGTTTCAGCAGTGCGGGCGGTTTCAGTATGGATGATATATTCAGCATGTTTGGCGATGTGTTCGGCGGACGTGGAGGATTCGGCGGCTTTGGCGGAGGCGGATTCGGCGGAGGCCAGCATCGTCCTGCTCAGCAACGCGGTTCGGATTTACGTCTGAAAGTAAAACTCACATTGCAGGAAATATCAACAGGCGTTACCAAGAAATTCAAAGTAAAGCGTGACGTTACATGTAACCACTGCCACGGAACAGGTGCTGAAGACGGAAGCGCAAGAGAGACCTGTCCGACATGTCATGGCAGCGGCGTGGTGACACGCACCACTCAAAGCCTGTTCGGCATGATGCAGACTCAAAGCGTATGTCCTACATGTAGCGGTGAAGGTACAGTTATAAAGAACAAGTGCCACGCTTGCGGCGGAACTGGTGTTGTAAAGGGTGAAGAAGTTGTTGAAATCAACATTCCTGCCGGTGTCTCTGAAGGTATGATAGTAAATGTACCAGGAAAAGGCAATGCAGGAAGACACAACGGAACACCAGGAAACATACAGGTATATATAGAAGAAGAGCCGAACGACACGTTTATCCGTGACGACAACGACATTATATATAACCTTCTTCTTGACTTCCCTACCGCAGCTCTTGGTGGAAGTGTTGAAATTCCGACAATTGACGGAAGCCGCGTAAGAGTAAAGATCGAGCCGGGAACTCAACCCGGAAAGGCTCTGCGACTCAGAAACAAAGGTCTGCCGGCAGTTCAAGGATATGGCAGAGGCAATGGCGACATGGTTGTAAACATCAGCGTTTACGTACCGAAGACACTTAGCCAGAAAGAAAAGAAGGCTCTGGAAGAGATGCGCGAGAGCGATAACTTTAAAGGTGACTCAGCGACAAAACGCACCATATTCCAGAAATTCAGAAATTACTTCAGTTAACAACTGACAGTTTCAGAAAAATGACATACGAAGAAACAATTGAATATCTATACAACAGCGTCCCTATGTTTCAAAAAGTGGGCGCTGTTGCTTATAAAGAGGGGTTGCATAATACGCTCGAACTTGACAGACATTTTGGTCACCCCCACCAAAACTTCAAGACAATCCATATAGCCGGAACGAACGGAAAAGGCTCATGCTCTCACACGATAGCCTCAATATTGCAGTCTGCCGGATATAAGGTCGGCTTGTATACATCGCCGCATCTCAAGGATTTTCGCGAGCGTATAAGGGTAAACGGAGAATGTGTCAGCAAAGAATATGTAATAGATTTTGTAGAGAACGAAAGACATTTCTTTGAGCCTCTACACCCGAGTTTCTTTGAACTGACAACAGCTATGGCATTTAAATACTTTGCAGAGCAAGGCGTTGATATAGCTGTTATCGAAGTGGGACTGGGCGGAAGGCTTGACTGCACAAACATTATAACGCCTATACTCTCTATAATAACCAATATCAGCTTTGACCATACACAATTCTTGGGCAATACGCTCGAAGCCATTGCGAGAGAAAAAGCCGGAATAATAAAAGAAGGCATACCGGTTGTGGTTGGTGAAACGACAGAAGAAACTCTACCCGTATTCTGTGACACTGCCAAACAAAAACACAGCAAAATATACCTCGCTGAAAAGGACAAAGAAATTATCAGTTCTAAAGCATTGGCAGACGGAGGCATAGAATACGAAACAATTAGCCTGGGCAATATAAAAGGTGAACTTGGAGGAATATATCAAGAGAAAAACACTAATACCATACTCTGTGCTGTTAAAGTATTGGCCGAAAGTGGCATTAATATAAGCGGGGCAAATATAAAGGAGGGTATCGGACACGTTTCTGAATTGACAGGCCTGCAAGGACGCTGGCAAAAGATTATGGACGCCCCAAAAGTTGTATGCGACACAGGGCACAATGTCGGAGGATGGCAATATATCAGCAAGCAGCTCAATATGCAGCAATGCCGTAAAATGAGAATTGTTTTCGGAATGGTTGATGACAAGGACATTCAAACTGTGATGAGTCTTCTTCCACAAAAGGCAATATATTATTTTACTCATGCAAATACCAAAAGGGCAATTGACGAAAACAAAATTAAAGAAATAAGCGAAAGCCTTAATCTTGAGGCAACATGCTATCCCGACGTGGCCACTGCATACAATAAAGCATTGGCAGAAGCAGATAGAGATGACTTTATCTTCGTTGGCGGAAGCAGCTATATTGTAGCCGACTTTCTTAATGATTGCCTTTAACGGTTTTTAATAACAATATGAGATATTTTTAGGTGTTTCATTTGTGTTTCTCAACTTTTTTAGTTTACTTTGCATAGAATTTATTAACTAAAAAGTAATATTATGGACACAAATGAAACACCAAACCTCTGTGGTTTGAAAAGAGAAGATTTTCAAACCACAATTGACGGAAAAAATACAGATCTATTTATTCTAAAGAACAAATCAGGAAACGAAGTTGCAATAACTAACTACGGAGGTGCTATAGTTGCAATTATGATGCCCGACAAAAATGGTAATTACGCAAACGTAATACAAGGGCATGATAATATACAAGATGTAATCAACAGTCCGGAACCTTATCTTTCTACATTGATCGGAAGATATGGCAACAGAATATGCAAAGGTAAGTTTCAGTTAAACGGCAAAGAATATCAATTAGCTATAAACAATGGTCCAAACTCTTTGCATGGAGGACTGAAAGGATTCAATGCCAAAGTGTGGGATGCACTTAGAATGAACGATGAAACTCTTATTCTTAACTACGTTTCATCATACGGTGAAGAGGGCTACACCGGAGAAATGAAAATAACTGTAGCATACATATTCAATGACGACAATGAACTTATCATTGAATACATGGCTACAACAAACAAAAAGACAATAATAAACCTGACAAGTCACGGATTCTTCAGTCTTGCAGGAATAGCAAACCCTACCCCGACTATCGACAATCTTATTTGCGAAATTAATGCAGACTACTACCTGCCAATAGACGAGACGTGTATTCCTACAGGTGAGATAAGATTTGTAAAAGACACTCCTTTCGATTTCCGTAAACCTAAAGCTGTAGGACAGGACATTGATGCCGACAACGAGCAGATAAAGAATGGCGCAGGATATGACCATTGCTTTGTACTGAACAAAAAAGAAGAAGGCGAACTCAGTTTTGCAGCACGCATCAAAGAACCTATAAGCGGCAGAACAATGGAAGTGTATACCACAGAACCGGGAATGCAAGTATATACCGACAATTGGGCTGACGGATACAAAGGACAGCACGGGGCCACATTCCCAAGAAGAAGCGCAATATGTTTTGAAGCTCAACATTTCCCAGACACACCAAACCATCCTTATTTCCCTTCTGTAATATTAAAACCAGAAAATCAATATAAACAAAAAACAATATATAAATTTGGTGTAGAAAAATAATATTAACCTATAATAAAAAGAACACGACATGGACATAGAATTTGTAAGAAGCCGGTTCATCAAGCATTTTGATGGAAAAACTGGCAATGTATATGCATCACCCGGAAGAATCAACCTTATAGGAGAACATACAGACTATAACGGCGGATTTGTTTTCCCAGGAGCTATAGACAAGGGCATAATGTGCGAAATCCGCCCCAACGGAACAGATACAGTAATGGCTTACGCCATTGACTTGAAAGACCGCGTTGAATTTAATGTAAACGATCCTGAAGGCCCCAAAACAAGTTGGGCACGCTATATTTACGGCATTGTACAAGAAATGAAAAAAAGAGGGGTTGACGTAAAAGGCTTCAACACAGCATTTGCCGGTGACGTTCCTCTCGGTGCAGGCATGTCATCGTCTGCAGCAATGGAAAGCTGCTTTGCATTTGCCCTCAATGATTTGTTTGGTGACAATAAAGTAGAAAAATGGGATCTGGTTCTTGCCGGCCAGGCAACAGAACATAATTACTGTGGTGTAAACTGCGGAATAATGGATCAGTTTGCAAGCGTATTCGGCAAAGAGGGCAAACTCATGCGTCTTGACTGCAGAAGCCGCGAATTTGAATACTTCCCATTTGATCCGAAAGGATACAAGCTGGTTCTGCTCGACTCTGTTGTAAAGCATGAGCTGGCATCTTCTGCCTACAACGACAGACGCAGGAGTTGCGAAAACGTTGTTGCGGCTTTGAAGAACAAATATCCTAATAGAAAGATTGAAACACTACGCGACGCAGACTGGGACATGCTCGACTCTGTTAAATCTGAAGTCAGCGATGAGGATATAAAGAGAGCAACATTTGTTCTTGGCGAGAAAGACAGAGTGCTCGCTGTTTGTGATGCCTTGACAAAAGGCGACTATGAAACAGTTGGCAAAAAAATGTATGAGACCCACGAGGGCTTAAGCAAAGATTATGAAGTTTCTTGTGAAGAAATAGACTTCCTGGTTGAAATTGCAAAAGCACATGGTGTTACCGGTTGCCGAATAATGGGCGGCGGTTTTGGCGGATGCACAATAAATCTGGTAAAGGAAGAACTTTATGATTCTTTCGTAAATGATGCCAAAGAAAAATACAACGAGAAATATGGCAGAGAGCCAAAAGTTTATGACGTTGTAATTAAAGACGGATCACATAAAGTATGCTAAAATAATCTTTTCAGATAATTTTATACTCAAAATGAACTTTCAGTCCTTGCCATAAATTGCAAAGAGACGACTGAAAGTTCATTTTTATTATGATAAAATGTTATAAACCAGACTTGCATATTATAGCAAAAGGAAACAATAAATAAACTCCTAATTTTTATTGTAATTTACACGATAAAAATTCAAAAAGACTACAGAATAAAAATAACCAATTTAGTATAAAAAATTATCTGCCCATAAAATTATTTTTTACAGGCAGATATAAATATAATATACGTTTATTGCTAATGTCAATTATTGAACTCCGTCTTCCCTAAGCTTCAACTGCCATTTCCAGGCAGAACGCAGAGTCTCCTCTAAGCCGGTCTCAGCTTTCCACCCCAAGACATTGTTAGCTTTAGCCGGATCAGCCCAAACTTTCTCTATATCACCCTCACGACGAGGCGCATATTCCCAATTAACCTTAACACCTGTAGCCTTTTCAAATCCTTCAACAACTTCAAGAGTACTTACGCCTTTACCTGTACCTATATTAAATATCTCAACGGCATCCGTAGAAGGATTATCAAGCACTCTCTCCATTGCCTTAACATGTGCCTTTGCAAGATCTACTACATAGATGTAATCGCGAATACATGTTCCGTCAGGAGTATTATAGTCGTTGCCAAAAATCTTTAACTGTCCTCTGATGCCAATAGCCGTCTGTGTCACAAAAGGAATAAGATTCATTGGAACGCCATTTGGCAATTCGCCAATAAGAGCTGACGGATGTGCTCCTATAGGATTAAAGTATCTCAAAATAACAGACTTAACAGGTGCTCCGCTATGAATGAAATCCTGAATTATTTCCTCATTAATCTGCTTTGTGTTGCCATAAGGACTCAAGGCCTTCTGTATAGGAGCTTCTTCTGTTACAGGCAGATTCTCCGGCGAAGGCTGACCATATACCGTGCAACTTGAAGAAAAGATAAGTCCCTTTACATTGTGTGCAGGCATTAATTCAAGCAAATTAAGCAAACTTGTTATATTATTTCTATAATACAGCAACGGTTTCTGCACACTTTCACCAACGGCTTTACTTGCAGCAAAATGTATTATTCCGCTAATATCTCCATATTTAGAAAAGACCTTATCCATTGCAGCTAAGTCACAACAGTCAACTTGCTCAAAAGCCGGACGAATACCTGTGATTTTTTCTATTCCGTCAACCACCTCCGGCTTAGAATTAGACAAATTATCAACTATTACCACATTATATCCGGCCTGCTGCAACTCTACTGTGGTATGAGAACCGATAAATCCAGTACCTCCTGTTACTAAAATTGTATGTTTCATCTTTTTAAAATAAGAATTAACAAATTACCTATACTAAACCCTATGTATGGGCTTATGTTTTTTAGATTTATATAAACAAATAACTGAAGACAAAGTTATATTATTTTTCGCTGTATAGATAACATTTGATTATTTTTAACTCAAATAAATTTATCCGTCACTATATCATACATCCATTATTTGACAACTCAAAATTTATATTGGAAATTTGACTATTCACACACATCTTCAGACAACACCGCTTACGCCTATATAAAGACATATGAAAACGGCATATATCTCCATGAGACAAAAATGCTCAACTTTAAATATTCATTTTCAGCAACAAAATAAAAACATAAAAGATTGTCTGAAAATAGTAAAAGATAAACAATGCTTTAAGAACGCATACTAATTGCAGCCTACCTTATTTGCAAGATTAGCCATAAAAAAACATTGATTTTCATATCATAATCGGGTCACTTTTGTATTAAAAACGACCCATTTACGATACAAAAACAATAGGTTAATGATTTGAAACATACATATGCCTTTTCAATTACATTTTCATCAAAACTAATTATACAAAAGAGAAAACACAAACATAATCTACTCCTTTTACTTTCACTTTTTGTCTTTCAATATTTACATAGCCTTTTAGTAGTTGAAAGGTTGATGTTCACCTTATAAGAATTGTCACATAATAAACTCGCTTATATTATAATATAACCAATCTGCGTATGTAATACTTCAACATTATGATCCTTATATTAAGAAATTACTATTTCCACAATTATTATCGACGTAAACATCTGTTTAATTTAGGAACACTTGGATGCAAAAGAATTTCTGTCTTATATTAAGCGGACTGCCGTTCGAATTTTTGCAAATATAGTTGACTATCTAAAAAATAAGCAGACCTAGACGACCATAGAAACATCAATCTACTTATAATTAAACATTATACTTTAATGTCTGATTGGGGTACATAAAATATTCAAAAAAAACGATTGACGAAACACAAATCCACAGAATATATTTCGTCAATCGCTTTTAACAATTCAATTATTCGAGCAAATTTAAATCTTTATTTTATATACTTCTTTACCATTTTCACCAGTAAGTACAACTACATAAACGCCTTCTGGAACGTTTGAAAGATTTACCTCCGTTCTGCCAGAACAACTACTTACCAATGTTCCTGATACACTATAGATCGCAACTGTTTTAAAAGGTTTGTTAAGATACAAAATACCATTATCTACTCGTCCCCAACTTCCAGTTTCTGATTCAACAGTACCAATTCCTGATAATTCCCAATATGCATCATTAGAATTTTCAGACTCAATGCCATTCTTATACATTGCAGTAACAACAAATGAGCCGTATTCATCTTCAGGAATGTCTATTGACACATTCTGTGTCTTTATCATATCATCTACATAGAGTTCACCATTGAAATACAATTTATATCCTTCTATACCGAGATCTTTTTCAGCTGTTTTATCAGCAGCAATGTTTGCAAAAATATGCCACCTTCTCATAAATCCGTTAGTAAAAAGTCTATCCCACGTCTTACCATCGTCTTCTGTGAACAAATCACTCTTACCGCTGTCTTCACTATATAGGCAAACTCCTAGAGGATGCTCATTGATATCATGCTGAACAACCTTAATGCCAACCTGCAACGATGTATTTTCTTTAATAATCAAAGGTTCGTCAAGAGCAACTGTATTCCATGCATTTTCAGTAAAATGTTCTATGGGTTGGTTTACAACCATTTTATTATTTTCAAAAACGACAAGACTCAATTTTGTTTCTACACGGTCTTCACCATTATACTTTCTGTTCGAATAGAAAGTCAAGGAGTTGAGATATTCACCAACACATTCCGAAAGGTCTTTAGGTGTAAATTGTATTGCTCCTATAAAAGGTTTGCCTTCATCACCAATACCTTCGCCATCTTTAATTTCTTTTGTACTATATCCTAGTTCGCGAACACCAGCCGGGTCTTTCCAAGACAAATTCAGAGTAGAATAGCCATGTTCCAAAGTCAAGTCTTTCGGAGCATCAGTCTTTACATTATCCTTTCCAAGATTAATAATATAACTATATCTTTTACGGTCTGCATTTATATAAAAACCAAGAAGAATGTTTCCATTATCTGAGGACCTTATGCTTCCCATTAAAGTAGTGTCTTTCTCACATGAATCATATTCTGGTTCTATATCTATAATGCCATTAGTTTGCTCTTTTATCCATTCATGAAAAGTTTCTTCTTTATTACTCCTTATATCATAAACATTAGTTGTTCTCATAGGAGATTCTACCGGTGCAGCATAGAACATGGCATCATTCATGGTTAGCCCTGTTGGCAATCCGTAAAGCTCTTTGTACGAGGTAAATCTACCATTTTCAAGATTGAAATACGCAGGAGATGAGTCACGATCACGTTCATCCTTCTTCCACTGATAAGTAAGCATCATACGGATGCCATTTTGTGCCTTGGTTATCGTGAACACATCAAATCCATCTCCTGTTAAAGCCGAATCAAGAGAATCGCTATATAATTTCAATCTCTTATTATAATCAGCCAATATTTCCTGATATTCATGTACAGCCTCAGAATAAGCGGCCATCGAGTCAATATCTGTAATATAATACTGTTTATAGTATATAGGATTTTTACTTATTTCTCCATTCTCATATTTCTCTATATCCTCCAAATATTTAACAGAATCTTCAGCCGTAAAATATTTAGCCGCATCAACTGTAATTGGCTGAACTGGCCTTGACGTTGGAATCTTCACACCTTCTTTATAAATTATGTCCAGTCCAAATTCATTATACTGCCATATTCCATCTTTATCTTTTTTCCAAGCTATACAATAGTTTCTGTATCCAGACCAGTCTATTACACGTCCACCTATATAGCTATTGCTGCATACTATAGCATCTACTGCCTGAACTTGTAAATGGGTAGGATCAAGCAAAGGAAATTTCAGCAAAGAAACTTTATATGTTCCGTCTTCTTGCCTTTCCCAGATACACGGCTTACGTATTGTTCCTATTGCATAAGGATTATCGTCAATATTCTTGTATGTAATAGCACCGCAAATCATCGTTCCGTCATCAGTAATATCCCATGCTGTTCCAGAAATGACATCAGGGTCATCTGGATAAGGAAGTTTTTCCCAATGTCCATCTATAGCAACTGCAGGAAACGTGAATTCTGACTGCCCAACAAATATACCTTCAGGAGTAGCGCTATTACAAATAACACCGTCAAATTCCTGCATTATTTCATCGGTGGTGTTATAAATAATGGTTTTCTTACCAGATTCTTCATTCTGTATTGCATATTTTCCATTTCCCGATAAAATAGAAAATGCATATCCGTTAAGTTTTCTATATGTAGGGGTGTTCTGTGCTGGCGATACTATAGAAAGCATCATTGCCACAATAAAAGCGTAAAAAAAATTGTGTTTCATACGTCTCATTTAAGTTAAAAAGGATTTAACATATTCATAATAATAAATCAATTTATAAGAACTACTTTTTCAATCACCAATAGCCATATATTATTCTCAAAAAATAATATGATATGGGCTAGACCATATTACAATTATGATTGAAATGTAAATAATAATATCAAAACGTTATTCATACGCATTTAATTTGTATATTTCTTTTCCAGCCGCTATTAACTTTATGTTAAAAATATAATTATTTAAACAGTGAGGGTGGCTGCTTCCCTTTTCTGCTTTCAATAATGGTTTCTGTTCAGAACAGATCTTATTAAAAATCCTGAGCAAAAATATGTCGTAATTTTTAATAAAACAAATCAAGTTTATTCGGATTCGCGAAATAGAATAAGAAAAAGAATTAAGTCATCCGTTTCAATAAAAACAAGAATTCTTTTTCATGAAACAGATGACTTAAACCCAACAACATACTATTCTTTTCTAAGTTTTTCCTTATACAAAGAGGGAGTTATACCAACAGTCTTCTTAAAGACATCAACAAATGCGCTGTATGACTTAAATCCAACACTTTCAGCAATGGCATTGAGCGTAAAAGAACCATAATTCTCAGTATCAGACATTCTTAGGCAAGCCAAATGTATGCGATATTCATTGACGTATGTTTTAAAACTTTTTTGGAAATTATCATTAATTACCATTGAGACATACTTACTGTTAGATCCAACAAGTGTAGACAAACGTAAAAGCGAAAAATCATAATTACAAAATTCTGTAGTATTTTCCATTATATCTATAATTGCATCTAGAAGTTTATTACGCATATCTCCACTCATCCTCATGCTAGCATTTCTTACTTTTTCTACATTGTCATCACATGTATCTGAATCACATTTAATTATTTCTTCATTTCTGCTGCATACTCCATTGTCAATTGTTTTTCTCATACGCTCAACTTCCGCCTCTAACTCTTTTTGCCTTGCCATAGACTCATGCATTCGAACTCTGAGCACATTCTGATTTTTAATAAAATCACGATTTACAACAAACAAATTATTATAGCTTTTATCTATACTCTTTTTTTGCCTGTAAACTATTATAAGCAATACACTAACTACCAAGACCACAACTGTTATGACAAAGATAAAATTCCTTTGTGTTGAAATTGTCGCCATGCGCTCTTTCTCACGTTCATGTAAATTTGAAATATATTCATCATATTTTGCCATCTCATAAACAAACTGTTGGTTTTTTATGGTTTCAAACTCCTGAAAATTAAGTATAGAATCTTTTGTGTCAAGGTATAATTTCATATAATGATTAGCCAATTTATAATCTTTGACGGAGTCATAATAATCAGCATAATCCATATACACGCTAAGACAAGAATGCATTATCCCATATTTTTCAGCTGCCTCTTTATACAAACGTATGTATTTTAACATCATTCTGTCATCTTTAAGAGCAGAATAACTTTTATACAACATTTGATAGCTTGAACAAATATATTGTGGAGTAAGATTGTTTTTTTGTGCATAGTCAACGGCTTCTTTTAATACCTGTATTGCCTGAATACTATTTTTTTCCGAATAAAGTATCATTCCCATACAAAACTTCCACATAAATACACACTCTTTATCTTTAGATTTCTTAAATTTAATCAATAGCTTGTGGTATTTTCGGGCTTCTTTGGTTTTTCCTAACCTTGCTGTCATCATCGTAATGTTGGCAAGTACTTTATATTCATTTATGGCATCTTTATACTTACGGCTTAAGTTGTATGCCTTTTTGTAATATCCAAGTCCATTGCCAAAATCTCCATACAAGCAAAAAATGGTTCCAATATTATTATAGAATCTTGATATTTCGCGTTTTCCATTACCTTCCTTATATATCCTCAATCCTGTAAAATACGAATTAAGTGCATCTGCATATGATCCCTTCATATATAAAATATTACCTTTTTTCAGAAAAGCTATAGCACACTGCTGTCTTTCTTCATTTGGTAAATCAATATCTGCACGCTTACATAACACCAAATAATAAATAAAAGCTGTGTCTAGACTATTTTTCTCAAAATATTCATCAGCCTTTTTCATTACATCATCTGTAGGGACTTTCAATGTATTCTTCACCAAATTAAAATAATCTTTTCCAAAAGTCATTGCCTTAATTTGTATTGGCACAAAAAAAGGAAAAGAGATATAATGATGCCTAGCTGCAAACATAATACATGACGCGAGTTGATGCACATAAAATTCTTCATTGTTTACGTGAGTTAGGAATGAAATTAATTAAACTTTTAAAGTATTCCGACAATTACGACCATAGTTCAAATTGTTTACATACTACAACAATAAATAATATACACGTCAAACTACTTTATTATCTAGATGCATTATTTCTAAGTTTTTAATTCAATCACTTTATAAAAAACAAGGAGGAATAGAGATAAATTATTTATAAAAACAATTTTATCTTTACTCCTCCTAAACATACATAGTTTTATCTTCAATCAAGTCCAAATAACGTCCTTAAGCCTGTATCTACTCCAGAGAATCCCAAGAAAGCCAAGCTTAAAAGGCCTGCCGTAACAAGTACAATGGCCATGCCTCGCATACCTTTAGGGATATTCACCATTGACAGTTGCTCTCGTATTCCAGCAAATACGACCAATGCCAAAGCAAATCCCAACGCCGTAGAAAATGCATAAACAACGCTCTGTATCAACGAAAAGTCTTTCTGAATAACAAGAATAGCCACACCCAACACAGCACAGTTAGTGGTGATAAGAGGCAAGAAGATACCCAACGCCTGATAAAGAGCAGGAGAAACTTTCTTAAGAATAATCTCAACCATCTGTACTAAGGCTGCGATAACCAATATAAAGGTTATTGTCTGTAGATACTGCAAACCAAATGGGTCAAGCAAATATATCTGCACCAGATAAGTTACAATCGTTGCAAGTGTAAGCACAAAAGCAACAGCCGCTCCCATTCCAAGTGAAGTGGATACCTTTTGAGACACGCCTAGGAACGGACATATTCCCAAGAACTGTGACAACACGATGTTGTTCACAAATATTGCTGATATAAAAATCAATAAATATTCCATAATTTACGCTTTCTTAAATCTGTTTACAATTGCAATAAGATATCCCAAAGTTATAAATGCTCCAGGAGGCAGAATGAAAAGAAGCATGTTGCTTGTCTCCGGCAGCAGCACGATTCCAAAGATAGAACCGGCTCCAAGAATTTCGCGTACAGCGCCAAGCAATGTAAGCGCAATACTGAATCCAAGACCCATACCTAAACCATCGAACAAACTTTCTACAGGTCCATGGCTGCAAGCAAAAGCTTCAGCACGTCCAAGTATGATACAGTTAACAACAATCAAAGGTATATAAAGACCCAGAGTAGCGTAAATCGTCGGAACAAAAGCTTGCATTATCATCTGAAGTATAGTTACAAACGATGCAATCACAACAATAAACACCGGAATGCGAACCATATCTGGAGTCAGATTCTTTATCAAAGATATTACCAGGTTTGAGCATATAAGCACAAACATTGTGGCTAATCCCATTGACAGACCATTTATAGCAGATGTTGTGGTTGCCAATGTAGGACACATACCAAGAAGAAGTACGAAGGTAGGATTCTCCTTGACTATACCATTTGTTAATATTTTTAAGTAATTCATAATTATCTACATTTAAATACAATTATTTTTCATAATGCCCTGTAGCCGATGTATTAGCATCTACATGGCCTGACTTATAGGCGTTGTAAGCCTGGGTAACAGCAAGCAGGAAAGCACGGCTGGTAATGGTCGAAGCTGTGATAGCATCTATATCACCTCCGTCTTTTTTCACAGTAAGGTTGTCTTTATTTGGATTCTTGCCTATGATGCTTCCCTTACCATCCTTTTGGAACCACTTGTCTGCTTTAGCTCCCAGTCCTGGGGTTTCTGCATGTTGAAGTATAGTATATCCTAAGATATTACCGTCTTTATCAAAACCAACCAATACTTTCAGGTCGCCGCCAAAACCACCGGTGGTACTTTCAACTGCCACTCCTAAATCTTGTTTATTTGAATCAACTGTCTTATGAATTACAAATACAGCTTCCTTGCCTTTTATAGTCTGTTTTATAGTGTCGTTTTCTGCTACTGAAAGCTGAACACCCCCCATAACGGCTTTAATACCATCAGCAAGAGTTTTCTCTGCCTGAAGTTTTATCGGTGCCTCTGTTATATGGTTTACATACGCAAGAATTCCGCCTGTAATAAGTGCCACACCAACAAGGACAAGCACCATATTTGTTATTGACGATTCTAACTTTTTCATTTTTTATCCTCCTTTACAATTTCTCCAAAACGCTTTGGTTTAACATATGCATTTATTAGCGGAGTGAACGCATTCATAATCAGAATTGCGAAAGACATTCCTTCCGGATATGAGCCCCAATTTCTGATTATAACAGTCAAAGCGCCGATGGCTATACCATAGATAATCTGTCCTTTATGAGTCATTGGAGACGTCACATAATCAGTAGCCATAAATATTGCTCCAAGCATAAGTCCTCCAGTTAACAATTCTGCAACGGGGTTAGCATAAATAGGATTGGCAACATGCAACAAGCCACAGAAAACAAAAACCGTAGCCAAGATGCTTACAGGTATATGCCATGTTATGATTTTCTTCCAAAGCATATAAATCAAACCTATGATAAGGGCCAAAGCACAGATCTCGCCAATGGTTCCGGCTCCATGATTTATACCGGGATTACCCAAAAGCAGTGAAACTGAATCAGGAAGTCTGTCAAGTACAGTCGGATCGCCTGATTTTATTGCTTCTTTCATTATACTCAAAGGAGTTGCTCCTGTTTGGGCGTCAACATAACTTGTAAGCTGACCAGCAACAGGCCACGATGTCATCTGTGCCGGGAAAGACACCAACAAGAAACAACGGCCGACCAAAGCCGGATTGAAAGGATTACATCCTAATCCGCCAAATGTCATCTTGCCGATACCAATAGCCACTAAGGCACCAATAATAATTATCCAAACCGGAAGGTTAGACGGAAGGTTGAATCCCAACAACAGACCTGTTAGAATTGCCGATCCGTCAGTTAGCGTAGGCTCTTTTTTCATTATATATTTAGTGATGGCCCACTCAAAGAACATACAGGCTGCCACACTAGATGCACATACAACAACCGAACCTATTCCGAAATACAAAAATGATACCAGCAATGCGGGTAACAATGCTATTATCACGCCATACATATTGCGCTCAACGCTATCTGTTCCATGCGCATGTGGCGATAATGATACTATTAATTTGCTCATCGTTTTAAATTAATTTTTGCCATTATTCATCTAAAAGAAAAATACAATCAGATAAAATGGATTTAGTTTTTTTGCGCTGCGGGCTCTGATTATGCCCATAACTGTAGTCTTGCCCAAACGTATATTATCAAGCATAGGACGGTGAGCAGGACATGTAAACTGACATGAACCGCACTCAATACAAGACGTTACACCGGCAGCCTCTACTTTCTCCCAATCATGCTTAGCACTAGCAGTAGCAAGAAGATACGGCTCAAGCCCCATAGGACATGCACTTACACACTTTGCACATCTGATACAAGGCTGAGGAGCTTTGCGCTTAGCGTCATTTCCACTAAGTATCGTAACACTATTAGTTCCTTTACAGATAGGCACTTCAACTGAAGTAAGGGCTTTTCCCATCATTGGTCCTCCAGCCAACAGTTTATTGTCGCCTTCAGGCATTCCTCCACACTCATTAATTAAATCAATCATTGGAGTACCCATACGCACAAGGAAGTTTGCCGGATGAGCCAGTTTCTTACCCGTAACGGTTGTATATCTTTCAAATAAAGGCTTGTTTTTCATTACTGCCTGATATACAGCATAAGCCGTACCTACATTCTGCACAATTGCTCCTACATTAACAGGAATTGCAGGAGGTGCAGGAACCTGGCGACGAATAACTGCATCAACAAGCTGCTTTTCTCCGCCTTGAGGATATTTCTTTGCCAACGGAACAATTTCTATGTTCGGATTTGAAGCCGTCTTTTGTTCAAACAATTCAATAGCTTTTGGCTTGTTTTCCTCAATACCGATATAGCCTTTATCAACCTTTGCGGCTTTCATAAGCAAATCAAGTCCCACAAGAATCTCATCTGCATGCTCCATCATAAGCCTGTAGTCAGATGTGATATAAGGCTCACACTCCACTCCGTTCAGGATAACACATTCAGCTTTAGCTGTAGGAGGAGGACATAATTTTATAAATGTAGGGAAACCGGCTCCTCCCATACCTGTAACTCCGGCTTTCTTAATACGATCAACAATCTCTTCAGGCGTAAGTTCCGGATGAGCTGAAAGAAGCTCCAACTTATCAGAACGGTCAATACTTTCTTCCCATTCATCACCTTCAACCTTAATAATAATTGAAGGTTTACGGTAACCCGTTGCATCTATGGCACTTTCAACCTTCAGCACAGTTCCTGATACAGAAGAAAAGATCGGAGCTGAAACGAAGCCTCCGGCTTCAGCAATTAAAGTTCCCACCTTAACCTTATCACCTTTCTTTACGACAGGTTTTGCCGGTGCACCAATATGCTGTGACAAAGGGAATATGGCCTGCTGAGGCAATTTTGCTACAGAGGTAACGACCTCTGATGACAATTTATTTTCCTCCGGATGTATACCGCCTATTCTAAATGTTCTCAATTTCATTCCTTTATCTCCTTCTGTTTTGATTCTACACTAGGGTTAACTTTTTCTGAAGAAGCTACACTTTCCACATTCTGTCCAGATGTTTCTGTACGTACTTTAGGAGCAGGGAAATTCACTGCAACAATGGCATGTGTAGGACATGCTTCAACACACTTGCGGCACAAGCGGCATTTTTCAGGGTCAATATAAGAAAGATTATTTTCTATTTTTATTGCATCAAACTTACATTCCTTTTCGCATTTGCCACAACCGATACACGCAGCCTTACATGTCTTCATGGCAATGGCACCCTTATCCTTGTTTACACAACGGACATATACGCGGCGATTCTTTATTCCCTTTTTACGAAGCTCAATAATATTACGAGGACAAGCTTTTACGCAGGCTCCACATGAAGTACATTTTTCCTCATCAACTTCAGGAAGTCCTGTTTCCTGATTCATTGTAATTGCACCAAAAGCGCAAGCATTGACGCAATCGCCACAGCCCAGGCAACCATATCCGCAGCCAGTCTCGCCCGCACCGCAAGAATTTACAGCCGTACATGTTTTTAAGCCATCATAAACTGCAATACGAGGACGCAACTCGCATGTTCCGTTACAACGGACAACTGCAACCTTAGGCTCTGTGTTTGCAACAGCCATACCTAATAAATCAGCAACTTGCCCCATAACATCGGAACCGCCAACAGGACAGAATAGTCCGTCAATAGAGCCTGCATCAGCTCCCTTAACTAACGCACTAGCCATACCGGAACATCCCGGATAACCACATCCTCCGCAATTAGCTCCTGGCAAAATGGCAGACACCTGCCCTATGCGGGGATCTTCATGAACAGCAAACTTCTTAGAGCATACGTACAATATCACAGCTGATATTAACGCAATACCGCCAAGTACAATTACTGCAATTAAAATAAAATTCATAAGTTTTGTATTTGTTTTAGTTAGTAATTATAATTTCAACCCGTTATCGCCGAATGTACTTACACTCAACGGATCAATATGAAACGACAATTTAACTCGTATTTTCTCTCTCATACAGTATAAAATAACATAATAAGGTATGAGCGAACATAAGCTGAACAACGCCGCTGAAATTTCACTTTGTGTAACAACAAAAGCAATGGCCAGAACAGCAACAAGTATAATCAAAGGAATCACAGAACTCAACAAAACTGCTAAAAAGCCCGTACGCTGAGATGCAATAACAATAACATTGTCACCAGTTTTCAAACCATAGTGATTATCACAATATACATCAACCACCTTCTCTTTGCTTTCAGAAGCGTTGCAATTACCGGACATCTTACACGACGAGCATGCTGATGTCTGGGTTATACGTACTTTTATCAATCCGACATCAACAGTATCGACAACCCCTAAATGCCTTATTTCATTTTTCATGTTTTTACCTATAATTTGCAAACTCGAGTTTGCAAATGCAAAAATAATACTATATTTTCAAACAGCAAACAAAAATGAAGATTTTCTGCAAAAAGGGAAAAGTGTAAAAGAAGTCGACTAACCTATTCTTTTAACAGGTTATCAAGAAATTTATTCAAATCGTCATCAAGACCATTCATCAAATCACCTCCAATTATTCTTATATCACTGTCGACAAGATACAGCTCTGCAAAATGTTCTCTGTCATCATTTTCCAAAATAAAACTATATGGCTTCAGTATCGACAAGCAATCAACAACATCACCCATCTGTTTAAGAACATCACGCAATACACCTGCTATATTTATATAAAAATCCTGTTCTTTACAATTAATCCATTGATCAACAACACAACGAGTGATTTCATTGTCATTATCATCAAAAGCAAGAAGCTCACCGGTATCCTGAGAAACACTCAAATGAATATCCGTCATTATAACCGGTTCTTCTGTACTCGGGAATTTTTGAGAAACTTTATTAAAGAACCTCTTTAACTGAACTATTGTTGATTCTGTTGTTTTCATCTTATTTAATATCTTATTGATTTCTTACGCGGTTTACTTTCATTACTCAATCTATCTAAAGCAGTCACAACATAATAGTGCTTTTCACCAGGTTTAATCGCACTAGCCGGTATTTTATAGAACTCGTCAGAAGTTATTGCAACTATTTTTGAAGGATCATCAATATTTATTTTTTCACCTTTAACAAATTTGTATACGACATACTTTACGGCCTTGTTTGACCAATCTTTGCCTTTAGGAGCCTTCCAGAACAGTACAATTCCGTCCTCAAATGCCAGAAACTTCATCTTTCTGACTTTTTTAGGTGCCTTTCCGTCTATATATTTCATCTGCGGAACGAGCGCAGGATACTTCCAATATACATTTTTCAACATTGAGCCATAATTGCCAACATTATCCGTTACCGCCTTGGCATACCACAGAACCGTACCCTGCACATTATTCATTTCCCTATGAAGTTTTTGCTTGGCAGGCATTTGATTTATACTTCTATTTACCAAATCCGGACTTTTTACGGTACGTATTACATCCTCTCCAATATATAGATGTCTTTTCCCTGCATATTTATTCCACCACTTGATTAAAGTCTCATAATCAGCTGCTTTATGTCCTATTTCCCAATAGAGCTGCGGCACACAATAATCTACCCATCCGTTATTAACCCACATTAATATATCAGCATATAAATCATCATAATTCTGAAGTCCGGATGTCTTACTTCCTATCAACGGGTCACTCTTTTTATTTCTATATATACCAAACGGAGATATACCAAACTTTACCCAAGGTTTGGTTTCATGAATAGCTTCATAAAGCTGTTTAATAAAGACATTAACATTATCACGTCTCCAATCATTTTTATTTTTAATGCCGTTATTGTATTTTGCAAACTCAGCATCATCCCGTATAGTTTGCCCTGGAGCAGGATAAGGGTAAAAGTAATCATCTATATGCAATCCGTCAACATCATATCTGCTTACAATATCTTTAACGACATCCACTATATAATCTCTTGCTTCAGGAATACCCGGATTAAGTATCATCTGGCCATCATAGGCAAAAGCTAGTTCAGGATGTTTTATAGCTATATGAGTTGAGGCAAGTTGATTCGTTGTTTTTGTCTTTGCTCTAAAGGGATTAATCCAGGCATGAAGTTCCATGCCACGCTTATGGCACTGATCTATCATCCAGTTCAAAGGATCCCAAAACGGATACGGTGCTTTACCTTGCACACCGGTAAGAAAACGGCTCCAAGGCTCATACTTACTTACATACAAAGCATCGCATTCTGGCCTAACCTGAAATATAATAGCATTAACCCCACATTCTTTCAATCTGTCGAGTTGAGAGATCAAAGTATCTTGCATCTGTTTTGTACTCATACCCATAAACTGACCGTTCACACATTGTATCCATGCGCCTCTAAAATCACGCTTATTAGAATACTGTGCAAAAACAGATACTGTGGCTGATAACAATACTATTAAAGTTAAAAATAACCTTCTATAACTTATTACATTTTTTTTCATATGGCCAAAATTACAGTTTTTGGTTCATAAAAACAAATATATATTACTAAAAAGTTCAAAGAAAGTATTTTTAAACTATAAGAAAACGACTGAATTTTATCCGATTTTCCCGACAAAGACTTAAAATAGGTTAATTTTAATAATGTGTGGGCACACAGAAATATTACATCAAAATAATAAAAGATTTTTCTTGGATAATATAAAAAAAGTGGTTATATTTGCAACTGTTATCCGGAAAACAATCTTTTTACCTTAAAAAACTAATACCTATTGAAGATATAGAGCGATTGCTTGTGAAAGCCATCGCTTTATTTTTTATATATTTATTACAAATAATAAATATTTCGGCTCACCCGATAAATAGTGGGGAAAGAAAGAAGAAA
>NZ_LFQU01000035.1 GCF_001275135.1 Xylanibacter rarus
AAATAGGCGAATGCCTCAGCAACAAAAAGACACGTTGAAAATGATCTTGGAATTTTCAACGTGTCTTTTCTATTTCACAAAATATTCTATTATTTCTTTTTAGCTACTGGTTTGTATGCTTTATTTAAACCTGCAATAACTTCGTTTGTTATATCATAAGTTTTGTCGGCATACAGAATGTTGTCACCAGCCTTACTCAAGATGAGAGAGAATTTCTTATCTTTGTTATATACAGCTAAATAGTGCTGGATACTATCGCGCAAAGCTTTATTAAATTTTTCTGTTTCAGCCTGGAACTCAGCACCTAATCTTTGCTGTAAAGCCTGTAAGTCCGCATTCTGCTTCTGCAAACCGGCTTGAACAGCTTCTGCCTGCTGCTGGGTATATTTATTGTTCTGTATATCCTGCTGGAATTTTGCGGCTGCTGCCTGAAGAGAACGTCCTTTGGCATTTACTGTATTTTGAATATTCTGGCTCTTCTTTTCAAGAATCAAAGAATATTCTTTGCAGAATTTATATTGAGACATAATTGAATCCACCTCAATATATGCAATCTTCATACCTGCATTTGCGGTGTTGGTAGAAGCCGACTTTTCTTCTACCTTTGGTGCTTGTTTGTTACATGAAGCCACAACGAGTGACATTAATGCAACAACAGCTGCTGAACGGATTAATTTTTTCATACCCATTATTGTTTTAAATTATTACACTGATTTATTCTTGTCCAATCTTTCGACATGTCTCCGGGCTTCTTTATCTTCATCCATTACGCAGTGTATTTTGTTCTTGCGCAAACCGGGATTATCACCCACGTGTGGAGACGAAAACTTCCCGTTCTTTAATAATATAAGCTTTATACAAAGCAATATTAAAGATATAGCAATTATTAACATGCCAAGAAGGAAAGTTTCTGCCATTTTTCTTATTTTTGCATGCAAAGATAATGCAATTCGGAGACAAAACAAAACAAACCCGTTTGTTTTTGCGGTTCTTATATTGCTTATTGTAAACAGAAATATTTATTTTTAATAAAATAACATAAATGTAGCAATAATAATGGAGAAAATTGAACTAAAGCCGGCAAGTGTCTTTGAGCACTTTGCACAGATCAACAAGATTCCACGTCCTTCAAAGCACGAGGAAAAAATGATTGAATACCTAAAGAATTTTGGTGAGTCAAGAAACCTTGAAACCATTGTAGACGAAACCGGAAATGTTGTAATAAGAAAGAAGGCTTCAAAGGGATACGAGAATAAAAAGACTCTTATCCTTCAGAGCCACATGGACATGGTTTGCGAGAAACTTGTTGATAAAGAAATCAACTTTGAGGAAGATCCTATTGAAACTTATGTTGATGGCGAATGGCTGAAGGCTAAAGGTACGACGTTAGGTGCAGACGATGGTATTGGCTGTGCTATGCAACTTGCCGTGCTTGATGACGACTCTTTGGAACATGGTCCTATTGAATGTGTATTTACAAGAGATGAGGAAACAGGCCTCACAGGCGCCAGTGGCATGAAAGAAGGATTTATGACAGGTGATATGCTCATCAACCTTGACAGTGAGGATGAAGGTCAGTTCTTCATTAGCTGTGCCGGAGGTATGACTACAGTTGCCACATTCAATATAGAAAGAGAAGAGGCTCCTGAAAATTATTTCTTCTTGAAACTTTCACTTCAGGGTTTGCATGGCGGACATAGCGGTGACGATATTAATAAAAAATTCGCAAATGGTATTAAGTTACTGACAAGGTTTATTTATATTATAAACGAAAAATATGGTGTAAAACTTGTTAGTTTCAATTCAGGACGTATGCACAATGCTATTCCTCGTGATGGTGTTGTTATTTTTGCTGTACCTGCTCAATACAAAGAAAACGTCAGTGTTGACCTAAATGTATTTACTGCTGAAGTCGAGGCTGAATTTCATGTTACAGAAAAGGAGATTAAATTTAGTCTTGAAAGCACAGATAAAGGGCTTGTAATAAAAGAGCCAGTAAATACAAAATTCATACAGGCTCTTCAGGCTGTAGACAATGGTGTTATGGCCATGTGTCAGGATGAAGCACTTGCATGGATGGTCGAAACTTCAAGCAATGTTGCTAGTGTAAATACTACAGAAAGCGATATAAAGATTGTCGCATCACAGCGTTCTAACGTAATGAGCAATCTTAACAATATGGGCAACACAATAAAAGCTTTGTTTGAGTTGGCTGGTGCTGAAGTTACCCAAGGGGACAAATATCCGGCATGGCAGATGAAGCAAGACAGTAAGCTCACCCAAATTGTTGTAGACACATACAAGAAGCTCTTTAACAAAGAACCGTTGGTAATCGGAATCCATGCCGGTTTGGAGTGTGGTCTGTTCTCAGAAAAATATCCGCATCTTGACATGGTATCAATGGGTCCGACTCTTAGAGGAGTACATTCTCCAGAAGAGCGCTTGCTTATACCTACAGTTCAAATGGTTTGGGATCATCTTTTGGAGATAATGAAGAACGTTTCCGAGAAATAACGCTTCTGCAGGATGAAACGTTATATTAAGATTATTATCATCTGTTCTATTACTCTTGTTGCTGTAAGTTGTGGAAAGCAGCATAAAGCAGAGAGTGCTGTTAAAGATTTTCTTGATCAAAACATGACGGCTGCCGACTATTCGATAAGCTTCAATAAAATTGATTCAACGAAGAATCTTACTGACAGTATGATAATTGTAATGAAAAATAGTGCGAAAAAAAACAGGCTTTTCAAGAAGAACATAGAATACGGAAATGGTAATAAGCCATATATATTTACAAAGGCCAGAATATGCAATGGCAAAGATACCGTGCCTTATACATTCTATCTTGATAACACATTAAAGAATGTCATCGCTTTCAAAATGCATTAGTGAGAAGATATTTTAAAGTGTAAATGGAATCTTGGTTCCTGAAATCTACATGAAGGATACATCAGAATTGGTGTATCCTTTTCTTTATTCTAAACCTTCAATAGAATTATGCTGTATTGTTGATTGCTTTTCAGCTACGTCAAGACGTATGGAAGATTAGAAAACAAATAAGACTAATAAAGTATATACAAGTAATGAATAGATGCATTTAAAAACGCTTGGATATGTTTTTCTATTTGCCATATATAGCACGCGTGGAGACAATCTTTTGTTGTCTCCACGCGCTTATATAAATTATGTTCAATATTTATCATCTGCAGATGTTCAAGACGAGCAATCTTATTATCTGGTCTTATTTGGCAGATGAAACTCATATGAGCGGTCGAATACTTCCTGTACTTTATTTATTTCCAAGAATGTGGTTCCTCCTCCCCTTCCAAAACTGCCACTCAGATAAGCTATCTTGTCTTCCATACGTAAGTAGCCTTTCTGGCGTAACATACGCAGAGCTGCAAGGAATTGCTCCTGTGCGCCAATCTGCTCATGTTGAGCAACAGGAATAACGCCATAGCTCAGTGCCAACCATCGCTGTGTCTTTTCCTTATAGCATATTGCAAGTACAGGGTTGGGACCTCTGAATGCAGCAAGGTTACGTGCAGTAAGACCTGTCTTACTGTCTGTAATTATACCCTTCACACCCAATCTTTCGGTCGCTTCAATTGCATTACGTGCCAAAAATTCTGTTACATCACAATTTTCACTGAGCGGAAAGTCGTAATCGTGGTCATACATCTTATCCTGTTCAGCTTGTTCTGCTATTGAAGCCATAGTTTTAACAGCTTCAACAGGATACTTTCCTGAAGCAGTTTCGCCGCTCAGCATCAATGCGTCTGTTCTATAATAAATAGCATTTGCAATATCTGTTACTTCCGCACGTGTCGGGCGCGGATTATTAATCATAGTATGAAGCATTTGTGTCGCAACAATAACAGGCTTTTTAGCTCTCATACATTTGTGAATTATCATTCGCTGTATTCCAGGAATCTTTTCAATAGGGACTTCAATACCTAGGTCACCTCGCGCTATCATGATTCCGTAAGACGCTTCTATGATTTCATCAATATTATCAACACCTTCCTGATTCTCGATCTTAGAGACAATCTTGATATCACTATTGTGTTCATCAAGAATCCTCTGAACTGCAAGCACATCTTCCTTGCTTCTTACGAAAGAGTGAGCTATAAAGTCGATATCTTCCTCTATTGCCAGTAGTATGTTGCGTTTATCTTTCTCTGTAAGTGCAGGCAGGTCAATATGAACACCTGGCACGTTAACACTTTTATTAGATCCTAACAATCCGTCATTTTGTACTTGTGCTACGACAGCAGGACCATTTATGCCGATTACCTTCATGTCTATCGCGCCGTCATCAAACAGGATGTCGTCTCCAACATGCACATCATTGGCAAAGTTTTCGTATGACAGATTTAATATATCGTGCTCCGTTTTCATTTCTGGACGTCCAAAAATTTTTACGACGTCTCCTGTCTTATATTCAATAGGAGCATCATTTCCCGTTGTTCTTACTTCAGGGCCTTTGGTATCAATCAGAATGCCAATATGCTTACTAACCGCACGTGTATTCCGTATTATCTGTTTTATTCCCTCAGGTGTGGCGTGTGCGGTATTCATTCGTACCACATTCATTCCTGCATCAAAAAGTTGGCGAATAAAATCAACGTCGCATCTGCGATCGCTTATAGAAGCTACAATCTTAGTTTGTTTCATAAATATACGGTTATATTACCTTGATTAGGTTGCAAATTTACAAAACAAATTCTATAAATGCAAGCTATTGTGCAGCAAAATCATCCCATTCTTTGAACTTAAGTTCTCCTTCAACCCATTCTTGACGTGTTTTTTCGTTATGCGGATTAGAGACTGATAGCCCTATTAGTCTTATCGGTTTAGTAGAATAATCCACCTGCTCAATAAGTTTTTTTGCTAAAGGAAGTATGATATCCTTATCAATAAGAGGTTTGAATGACGTTATACTTCTTGTTATCTGTATAAAATCGCTGAACTTTATTTTTAGCGTTAGAGTATAGCCACTGAATTTGCTTTTATCCAATCTTTCTGTCAATTCTAGAACTATATGGTATAGCTCAATATAAATGGCCGATTTTCGGTTAAGGTCAGTCAGAAAAGTTTGTTCACATCCCACGGATTTTCTTATTCTCACCGGTTCCACGATTCTTTCATCAATGCCACGTGCAAAATTATAATACATTTTTCCTGACTTTCCAAACACTTCAGTTAGATGATTAAGGGTGCATTGACGCAGCTGTTTTCCGTTAAAAATGCCCATTTTATGCATAATGACAGCTGTCTTCGGACCAACACCCCAAAACTTCTCTATTGGCAGAGTTTCCAGAAACATTAGTGCCTTTTCTGCTTTAACAGTAAATATTCCGTCAGGCTTGTTATAGTCAGACGCTATTTTTGCCAAAAACTTATTGTATGAGATGCCGGCAGACGCAGTCAGATACAGTTCGTTTTTTATCCGTTCCTTTATCTTTAGTGCAATCTCTTCAGCCGGCATATTATTGATATTATCAGTGACATCAAGAAAGGCCTCGTCTATTGACAGAGGCTCTATCTTATCGGTGAAATCGCAGAATATTTCATAAACCTGCATTGAGACAGACTTATATCTGTCATGGTCACTTGCAACAACGATTAATTGTGGACACAGCTTTTTTGCCTTAAATATAGACATTGCTGAATGTATTCCATATTTTCTGGCTTCATAACTTGCTGTAGACACAACTCCACGTGGACCATCAAAGCCTACTACTATAGGCTTTCCCCGCAATTCAGGATTGTCTCTCTGCTCAATAGAAGCAAAAAAGGCATCCATGTCGATATGAATTATACTGCGTTCCACCCAATTGTTTCCTTAAGTCACCTCATTTTTTTACAATCTCCATCTCCAATGTTTTACGACAACATGGCCAAGACGTCCGATAACTGTAGTTATTTTGTTTACAGTCAATGATTTCCCTGCTATAATAAAAAGTACAGCCACCAATATCATCAGCACTCCGGTAGCCATTCTTAATGTCAGCTGTTCGCCAAACATCACCACTCCAATCACAACGGCAGTCAATGGCTCTAATGCCCCCATTATAGCTGTAGGTGTTGAGCCTATTTCGTGAACAGCAACAACCATCAACAATAACGAAATTACCGTTGGGAATAATGCCAAAATCAACGCATAGAACCACATCTCTGGAGTCGTAAGCATTTGAATATAATTGTTTTGGTCACCTGCCAACGAATAAATGATGAGAGATATTACACCAAATAATAACACATAAAATGTGAGTTTGACAGAAGATATTCGTAATGGAGATTTGTTTACAACAATTATATATATAGCATAAGTTAAAGACGAAATCATAACAAGTATCACACCCGTGATATTCAACACATCCCCGTCATTTCCCTTATATAACAGAGCAATGCCGCTAAGAGCAAGAATTATCGATAATATAGTTATTATGGTTAATTTTTCTTTGAAGAATACGGTCATCATCACAGCCACCATCACTGGATAGACAAATAGCAGCGTACATGCTATTCCTGCTCCCATGTAATGGAAGCTCAAGAATAGTGTCAATGATGACATCGCAAACAATATGCCTAATGCCACTAATATTGATGTTTCTTTCTTTGTTATCGCAAATGACTGGCGCTTGAAAAGCATAAAAAGAGCCAATAACACCACGGCAAGTCCATATCTGAAGAACAATACCGTATTTGTATTTATGCCCTGCGAATAGAGAGGCAATGCGCCTAACGGATTTAATCCATAACTAACGGCAGCACCGATGCTGCATAATGTTCCTTTTAACTTTGAGTTCATAAGACGTGTTCGTTCCTTTACTGAATTACATGCAAATAATTAATAAACAAAATAGTCAGACAAATTTTACGGTTCTAATTATCCGGTTGTATTGTTCTCTGCGATTTCTGCAGCCAATCTGCGAGCCGTTTTTCCTGTCTGTGTGCGAGGTATTTCTTTCACACTTATATATATCTTTGGCTGCCAATATTTTGGCATATTGTCTTCGCATAGTTTCTTTATTTTCTCAATATCGTCGCTTTCAACGAGTATTGCGACAACCTCACCAAATTTATGGTCACTCTTTTTTGTTATAACATATGGTACGGTCAAATATTTCTTTAACAAGGCTTCCACTTCTTCTATCTGTATTTTTATGCCCCCGCTGTCTATGACGTTATCTTTACGTCCCAATATGCGAAAATGCCTGCCATCTTTCCCAATTTCAGCTATGTCATTCGTTATAATCCTCGAATCTGATACTTTTGGGGCGTCAATTACAAGGCATCCATCCTCATTTACACTCACATCAACACTTTCAAAAGGCGTATACCAACAGCTAGCCTCATTGCCATTAAGGCGTCTTAAGGCTATATGTGACAAAGTTTCAGTCATGCCATATGTGCTCCATACCGCATTTGGAAAATCCCTGAGCTCTCTCTCCATTTTATCGTCTATCGCTCCTCCGCCTATTATCAGGTGCTTTATCCGCATAAGTATTTCTTTTTCTTCTGGCACCTGCAGACTATTAAACACCTGCATAGGTATCATTGCAGCAAATACTGGAGCTTCGGTCATTCCAGACAATGGATGTCCTGACGGTTTCACGTTAATAAGTTTGAGCTTACGCACGATAGAGCGTACTACCACCATCTTACCGGCAATATAATCGAGAGGCATGCACAATAATGCTGTGTCACCCTCCTTTAGGTTCAGAAAGTCACAAGTTATGGTTGCGCTAGCTTCCATCTTGCATTTCTCAACCATCATAGGTTTCGGTTTGCCTGTTGATCCGCTTGTGTGCACAAGCATCATATCAGAATCATTGTTCCATTCGGTATAAAAATCATCAAGTGTCATTCTCTGTCTTCTGCCAATTTACGCCAAAGTTTATTGTCTCTTATTTCCAAAGGCATGTCTATGTTGTCTGTAAAGAGCATACCCGTGCCCAGTCCTTGCGGAATGGATATATCTGGTCCATACTCTTGAGCTGTAAGTTGTGCAATAGAGTTCAGCCCTATATTGCTTTCAAGAGCACTAGTAATCCATGTCTTTATGCCTTTGTCCGTAGCAATATCTATCCATTCCTTCACACCGTTTATTCCTCCATGTAATGAAGGTTTCAGAATAATGTATGCCGGTTTTATCACATTGAGCATATATTCTTTCATGTCCGGATCATTTACGCCAATAAGTTCCTCATCTAGTGCAATAGGCATTGGTGACTCACGGCATAGCTGAGCCATGTTGCCCCATTGATGTTGCCGTATGGGCTGTTCTATCGAGTGTATCGAATATTGTGAAAGTAGTTCCAGTTTGTACAGAGCATCATCAAATTTAAAACCACCATTTGCATCAAGCCTGATTTCCAGTTCATTATGCGAGAATCGTTCACGTATATGTTTAACCATATCAAGCTCCTTGTCAAAGTTTATAGCTCCTATTTTCAGCTTGATACATCTGAAACCTTGCTTTATTTTTTCGTCTATACGCTGCATCATTTCTTCGAAAGTTCCCATCCACACAAGACCGTTTATTGGTATTCCGGCTTCACCACGGCTAAACGGAGTATCATAGAAGTTGATACTGCCACATTCAAAATGTTTCAGCGCAGTTTCAAGACCAAACAGCATTGACGGATAATCACGCATTTCTTTATAATCTATTTGCCCCTCGTTCATGAACTTGTCACACATCTTGCGCAATGTCTCTTCATAATCAGGACCATAGTCACAGCTTAAGTCTGGCAGTGGTGCACACTCGCCAATACCTTTATGTCCCGACATATCCGGTGATGTAAGTTCCAGCAGCCACGATAGCCTTGTCATATACACTCCACGTGAAGTGCCGGCTGGTTGCTTAAAATGAAATGTACGTGGTATAATCTTTATCTCGTATCTCATACGTAACTTTAATTTTCGGTATTAACTTATAGTCATCATTATCTTTTGTCCTGTCAGCCATATGTTTTTTATTTATAAAACAGATTTGGTATAATTACTTATGGTTGTTTAATTCCGGTTGCAGTATGCACATATAGATGCATACTGCAACCGGAATTAAACAACCATAAGTATTTATATTACGACTATCTGTTTATGGCAGTTTAGGATATTTCTTGAAGTCAGGCTTACGCTTTTCAAGAAAAGCTTTTCCGCCTTCCTGTGCCTCATCCAAAAAATAGTAGAGCATTGTAGCGTCTCCTGCCAATTCCTGTATTCCCGCCTGTCCGTCAAGTTCTGCGTTTAGTCCGGCTTTAATCATGCGCAAGGCCAACGGGCTGCGTTCCATCATAGTCTCAGCCCATTCTACACATGTATCCTCCAACTTGTCAAAAGGAACTACACAATTAACAAGTCCCATACGCTCAGCTTCTTCTGCTGTATATTGGCGGCACAGGAACCATATCTCTCTTGCCTTCTTCTGTCCTACTATGCGTGCAAGATATGAAGCTCCAAATCCGGCATCGAACGAACCAACCTTAGGCCCTGTCTGTCCGAATATTGCGTTCTCACTAGCAATAGTCAAGTCACACACCACATGGAGCACATGACCGCCCCCAATGGCATAACCGTTAACCATGGCAATAACAGGCTTAGGCAGAGAACGAATTTGTTTTTGAACGTCAAGTACATTTAGGCGCGGCACACCGTCTTCTCCTACATATCCGCCTCGCCCCTTAACATGCATGTCTCCTCCAGAGCAGAAAGCCTTGTCGCCCGCACCTGTTAATATAACAACGCATATATCCTGAGCTTCGCGACAGTAGGCAAAAGCCTGACTCATTTCAAATGTTGTCCTAGGAGTAAACGCATTTCGATAACGCGGACGGTTAATGGTAATCTTTGCAATACCATTGTATTGTTCAAACAATATTTCCTTAAAGTCGAATCCCTTTATTGGTTCCCAATTTCTCTGTGCCATATTTATTTTATATTTTTTACTAATTCACTTAATGCATTACTATCATCAGATATGTCCGTAAACACCTCAAGCAACATCGGGCGTTTTGCATCCGAGGCGAGCAGCATGGCAATGCCAATGCGCAACTCTTCTGCATTACGTGCAGACATATATCCTATATCATTTTGTGTGCATATACCTTGAGCAGTTGTCATATGGCATGCCGCAACAAGTTTTTCGCACGCATTACTCTCTTTCAGTCCTTTCAAGTTGTAGAATATTCCACCACCGCCATTGTTCAGCAGCAACATACGGAAGTTGCCTCTAAGATTTGTGTTCCATAAGGCATTTTGGTCATAAAAGAAACTGAGATCACCTATCACACAGAAAACCATATCGCGGCATGCAACAGAAAATCCTGCTGCTGTTGACAAGCTACCTTCTATACCGTTTACACCGCGGTTACACCATACATAATGATCTGAATATATGTCAGCCAAGCGGACGGCCGAACTGTTGGCATAATGCACGTGATATTCATAGTCCATGTCTGCCAGTGACTCTTCAAATATTTTTACAGCAGACATCTGAGAGTATTGCGGATCATAAGCGGCAATTTTTTCGTCTATAATCTTGATCTGTTCATGCCATATATGTCTAAACTCAGCGTTGTCAAGGTCAGACACGCCGTCTTGCATACCCTCTGTTTCGTTTATCATTTTGGCCAATGCCGTCAGTGCCTCTTTATAGTCGGCCTCAATAATCCCCGTAAGATGCATAAAAGTGTCGTGTATCTCACGATCTTCACTTATAGCCCAGCTTTCAGCTGGATGCGACAGACGTAGAAACTTTTTCAGACGTTTGCTCACCATATTGTCGCCTAGAAAAAGAATAAAGTCAGGCATATAGCGCTCGTCTTTTCCTATACGTGACAGCATCAAGTCAAAATGTGTAATAACGTCAGATGCCAGTGTCTCTGATATCGTTACAACTTTACGTCCTATAGTCTTTATGGCATCAGTAACTTCACTGTTTCTGGTTCTTGTCTGTCCTACTATAATCATAGGCTTATGTGCTGCCTGAATCCGTTCTGCAATCGTTCTTAAAGCGTCTAAATTCATTACAGATGGCATATAGCTTATTTTACGCTCAAGCGGCAGTTCCTGTTGAGTGAAGTTAAACAATGGCTCGTTGATATGTACGTTAATATGCACAGACTTTCTTTCGTGTGTCTTCACAGCAATAAGAGCCTCATTCACTACTCTGTTGCAATACCAGTGCTCTTGTTCATTATTTGGCTCTGACAGCGATACGCATTTGCTCACATATTTACCGAACGCACCGCTCTGAGGCAGCGTCTGTCCGTCAAGCTGATCAATCCACTCCAACGGACGGTCTGCTGATATAACAATTATTCCCCTATGCCGATAGGATGCTTCTGCCACTGCCGGAACGACATTAAGCAATGCAGTGCCTGAAGTAACACACACAGCCACAGGACTATTATCAGCCAAAGCCATACCTAAAGCATAAAAGCCTGCACTGCGCTCGTCTGTTACAGGGTAACATATTATGTCGGCACATTCGTTAAAATTGTGCACTATGGGCGCATTTCTTGACCCAGGACACACTACCACTCGTTTCACCCCGTGTGCAACAAGCAATGAGGTTAGTATATTTATATTCTTCTTATCGCTAAACATCGTCTCATTGTATCCATTTTGGCTTCTGTTTCAAGCCATTCTGTTTCTACTTCACTTTCACTTAACAATCCACCACCGGCATATAGTTTGCAGCATCTGCCTTCTATCTGCATGCATCGTAATGTCACAAAGAGATGTGTGGAGCCTTCGTAGTTCAGCGGTCCTGAAAAGCCGCTATAATATCCTCTGTCACCGCTTTCATTATCTAATATAAACTTGTAGGCTTCTTCTTTGGGCAGTCCGCATACTGCAGGCGTTGGATGAAGTGTCTTTATAAGATTTCCTATACCTGCATTGGCATTCAAGTTAAATCTGAAATGTGTGACAATATGTATCAGCTGACCGGCCACAAGTGTCTGTGGTTTTGCTTCATCAACCTTTGGGGTAAAACACCGCAGGCGCTCTCGTATATAATCGGCAACATATTGCTGTTCGTGTATGTTTTTTTCGTCCCACACATCGTATATATTCCGGTTTTGCATTTTCTGTACTTCCGACTCGTCTACAATACCAATACGTTTTGTTCCGGCTAAGGCCACTGTATGCCATTCTTCTTCATGTCCTTCAACCAATGTCTCTGGCGTTGCCATGAGCCATGTTCCGCTGTAAGGTGTAGATACAAGCGCTATAAATTCATTTGGATATATACGGCAAGCTCGTTTGAATATCAATTCCGGGGTAATATCTTCACAAGCATTTTCCACACTATTTCTCGCCAATACAATCTTCCGAAATGTTCCTTTACATATTTGGGAATGAAATTTGTTGAAATCAGTTTTATACTGCCTATGCTCTTTGTCAATGTCACGATTGCTAAAAGCCAGCGACTTATGCTTACTACAATCATCAATCTTGCAAGTTTCAGTCTCGTCGGGTCTTATCAGCAGCAACGGATGCTTTTCAGACATCATAAACGGTGAAAAGACAAAACCCGTCCTTCCGTTTAAATCTGCATATGACGGCAATATTTCAGCTTCGCCGTCACACTGTCGCATAATGGTGTAGGTTGTCTCATGCGGCAACCTGTACATGACAAAGCTATTATTCATCAGTATGATTTTTTGGAGTAATGATATAGTTGGTAACATGTACGGTAGAGATGAGCCCGCCTGACGAATCGGTTATATCAACATCCCATACATGCAGTTTATGTCCTTTGCTGACAAGTCGTGCCGTAGCCGTAACAGTATCACCTTCTGCCACCGCCTTGACATGATTACCGCTGACACTTATGCCCACACATATTTTGTCGGGGCACAAAGCCAACGACCCAACTCCGGCAACATTTTCAGCCAATGCTAGTGAGGCACCGCCACTAAGGAAGCCGAAGGGTTGGCGATTACGTTCGTCAACCGTCATCGTTGCCTTGCATATATCGTTCTCTGGCGTAGAGACAAAATCCATACCTAAGGCGGTCGACAGATTCGGACGCCGCTCTATCAGTCGTTTCACTGCTTCAACATCCATAGGCGCTCCTGTCGTGCTATTTAAAGAACATATAATAACATGCCGCAAGAACGGCTAGTATTATGATAAAGAAGATTGTCTTCATAAGACAACCCGCAACTTTCTTGAATATAAAAATGCCTACAATGAGCGCAATAATACAAAAAATATAATATCCAAAATTTTCCATTTTCAAACTACATTAGAATTGTGTATCCGTTCTTCGTGGAATACTGCAATTTTAAGTAAGACTATTTAAAAAGTTTTCTGAAATTTACCGGTATAGGCGTTTCAAACTCCATACGGCGTCTTGTTATAGGATGGTAAAAACACAGGACATAAGCATGAAGGCACAGACGGCCTATTGGATCATCGCCATTACCATATTTTATGTCACCGCACACAGGATGTCCCATGTCTGCAGAATGCACACGTATCTGGTTCTTTCTGCCTGTCTCAAGCCTGAATTCAACAAGACTGTGATCAGTGGTCCGGTCAAGCGTATGAAAATGCGTTACTGCGTATTTGCCTCCGTTGTCATAAGGAGAAGAGTATGTAATATAAGCCTTGTTGTCTTTCAACCAACTGGTCATAGTTCCATAGTCGTCCTCCATTTCACCGCTTACCACAGCAACATATCTGCGGTCATAAACTATGTCATGCCATTCATGTTCCAGAATCTGTTCTGTCTGCATGTCTTTAGCATAAATCATTAGTCCGCTGGTGTCACGGTCAAGTCTGTGTACGACATGTGCAGTGCATTTCTGCCTGCTCGTCTTAAAATACGAGTCAAGCACTGTCTTGACGTTCAGCGAACTATGGCCTGCAGCCATCGACAATATGCCAACATTCTTTTCTACAACAACTATATAACGGTCTTCATAGACAATCTTGATGTAGCGGTTTTTAAACATTTCAGCGTTTTGCTTACTCCTGCTTACAGCTACTTTCATACCGCAACTTAAGGGATAGTCAAACTGTGTTATCACCTTACCGTTAACCTTCACCCCCCTGCCCTGCAACGTAGATTTTATCTTCGTGCGGCTTGTATTCTCCATGCTGTCAAGCAGAAATTCCAGCAGCGGTTTGTCTTCTTTTACCGTTAAATGCAGATAATTATTGTCGTTATAATTTGTGCGCATATAATTGTTGTTGTTATAAATCAGGAGCAAAATAGCCAATTCCCGTTTTTAGCGTTTATGCCGAGACTCAGCTTAGCTTATGCAAAGATAATGCAAATCGAGAGCAGAATCATCCAAGTCTTGCTTGAGCGTTATGCCGAGATGCAGCTTAGCTTATGCAAAGATAATGCAAATCAGATGCAAGTCAAAATAAAATCATCTATATTTATGCTTTTACCGCATGTTACACCAAATAAACCGATAAAACAAAGGTTCTGTCAGCATATATATGATTTGTTTATATTTATGATAGTGCAATAAATTATTGATTCCAAATAATTGTTTGTCACCAATCACTAAAAGTTCAATGACCATTTGTGTTAAAATATTTTTTATTACCTTTGCACTAGCAATTTGCCGTATCAAAGAAACAATATCCTACGGCACATAAATATCATACATCTTACCAATTGACACGATGAGTCTTATTGATATCACATTTCTTGCCTTGGCTTTAGCAATGGATTGCTTTACAGTTTCCATTGTCAGTGGAGTCATTATCCGTAAATACATTCTTTCGATTATTTTGCGCATGGCAATTCTGTTCGGTCTGTTTCAGGCAATGATGCCTTTTATTGGTTGGTTAGGAACAAGCTATTTCAGCCATTACCTTGAGTCTGTCGACCATTGGATTGCATTTGGTCTTTTGGCTTTTCTTGGTGGGAAAATGATAAAAGACTCGTTCGGAAGCGAAGAAGAGGCTCATTTTGACCCTTCAAAACTGACAAGCCAACTACTCTTTGCTGTTGCAACCAGTATTGACGCCCTGGCTGTAGGCATATCTTTCGCATGTCTTGGATATAAAAATATAGAACAGCTAACCTTGCCGCTTATCGTCATTGGCGTATGCTCGTTCGTTATGTCTATATTAGGCAACATTCTAGGCGTAATGTGTGGCAAGTCGATAGTAAAGCGCCTTAAGCCAGAATTTATTGGAGGAGTGATTCTTCTTCTGATAGGTTTCAGAATATTATACGAACACATCAGCTTTTAACTTAAATCTGCTAGTTTACATATTCCATCTTTATTCTTTTTCTATTTCGCAAAAACAACCATTTTTTTGAAAAATATAAAGATAAAATGTAAAGCATAATTACCGTCTTTTTTCTTAAAAAGGAATCTCCTTTTAGAAAAGTTTATGTTATACCTGATAGATTGATAAAACTATATTATTAATCCAAATCAGTCTTTGGATTCAACGTAAGTATATTGTCATTCACTTTTAAACATAATGAGCCATATAATGAAATGTGATAATATTAGACCAACATACAACTTGAAAACACCAAATTGCCTGCTGGTTTAAACCGTATTAAGCCTAATAATCAATTTGAATTGAGCATTATGGCATATATGCCATAATGCAATTTAAACTTTAATATTTACGGATAAACATATGTTAATCAGCGACATATAACAAAAGATTAAAATTATAGTTACAGATGTTTTTATCATCAATAGAAATGTCTTCTTGTCTATGTACTTTTGCTATGCAAATCACTCTATAATAGTTATTTTTTTAATGAAAAATAGAACAATAGTAAATATAAATTTAATATGATTTAGAAACCATTGAAATACGATACAAAACTCAATGAATTTCGTATCGAAACTCAATGAGTTTTTAGCCCAAAATCATTAAAGTTTTGAAGAATTTTAATAACCACTATAGAAATTTATTTTTTGTAAATATTTTATGAATGTATTACCTACAGTATCTAAGATTATACTAATAATTGAATACAATTAAGTTTTTATAAAATTTTGATACTCATGTTTTATTACAAAACATAATAAATACGTGTAACACGTTTATAGTTAATTTTGAATAAATATTTTTATAATTGCTATTTTTTTAAAGAAAAGCACATGCAAGTCAAAGCATATTTATATACTACTTTACCTGAAAACTCTACGATTTGACGGATATTGTATTTGTGTTAATTATTTTTAACCAAACGAGATGCAAGGCTAGAATATTAATACCTATATTTGAAAACTTTCATATATATATTTATTAAGAATCCGGATTTTGCATCTAAAAGGGTTCCAATGTAAAATCCGGCAGTATTATTTAACCCGTGAACCCTGCGCTATTTACTATGAGAAAGGATTATCATCTTCAGGTCGTGTCCTTTGTCACTTTAATTGTGCTTTTGGGGACAAGCATTACCGCCAACGGACAATCGTATTTGATTAACGAAGGTTTCGAGGGCGAAGGTTTTCCGCCTAAAGAATGGAAAATTGTTGATAACGACGGAGACGGACACTGCTGGCAGACAGCAACACGAAGTGATGCTACTGTCAGTGGAGAGAAAACCGCTATATCATATACTGTAGACCCGAATAGTCCTACAGAAGAATATGGCGTACAGGACAATTATCTGATAACACCTCAAATTGAGGTTACAAACGAAACATTCCAGATTTCATTTAAATATTGCGCTCAAGACCTTGACAGCAAAGAAAAAATTGAAGTGAGGATTTCTGAATCAGGAACTGATGTTAAAGACTTCACTACCATACTATATGAAGAAACCGTAGACAACGGATATGACGACTATCCTACATTAAAGACTTTAACACGCTCATTAAGCGAATATAATGGAAAAAAAATATATATAGCGTTTGTACACAAAGGTTCAGGAAGTTATGCACTTGGAATTGACGACGTGGAAGTGACAAACCAGAAAGGACCGAAAGCAATAAGCAATCTTACTGTTACTCCTGGAGAGAACGGAGCTTTGTCGGCAACACTTACATGGAAAAATCCACAAACAGACGGCACAGGAACAGATATTACGGGAGAACTGGCTATAGGCATATACCGCGACAATAAACTGCTGACCGCAATAACAGAAAACGTTGCTCCAGGCGGAACATCATCATATACAGACACAAGTATGGATAATGGCATGCATACATACTCTGTAATCGCCAAGACTGGCGAAGGACAGTCAAAGGCTATATCAAAAAGAGCATACATAGGGGAAGACGTTCCTGCAGAAGTAGAGAACTTAAATGCCTATGTGTCGGAAGGACAAACCATAATAACATGGAATGCTCCTACCAAAGGCGTGAATAAAGGATATATAAACACGGACAATCTGACATATACTATTGAGCGAAAAACGGATAATGGAACTGAAGTGATAGCCGAAGGAATAAAAGAAAGACAATACACCGACAAAGTGTCGGCTGGAGCTCTGCACTCATATATCGTTACGGCATCCAACAATACAGGTACCAGTAAGCCTATAACTTCTAATGCTGTGATAAGTTACGGAGATGACATGAAAGACATATCTGCCGGCATGAATGCAAATACAGAATATGGAAATCCGTATCTGCCATTTGATTTCAGTCAGCGCTACGGTGTTTATCAGGCAGTATTCTATCCTGAGGACTTAATGTATGCCAAGGGTACCATACGCCATATTGTATATAAGAACAGCTTTAGCTCGAGCAAGTTGGAAAAGCCTATACGGATATGGTTAGGTGAAACAGACAAGCAGGATTTATCGGAAGGCTGGATAAGCACAGAAAATATGAAAGAAGTATATAACGGGAATATAGCATTTGTCAACGGTATAAATGATGTTCCTGTAGAGTTGGCTGAACCATATGAATATACGGGAAAGAATCTTGTAGTTGTAATGACGATGGACTATAGTCAAGGCAATGGAGGGTATTTTGACAGATTCTTTATCGAACAAACACCGGATAAGCCTAAACGCACACGCAGCTATATGTCGTATGAACCGATAGACAATTCCATGCTTACAGAGAGCACGGGCGGACTTTATGACGCTATGCTTATGACCAGATTTGTGATGAACACGAAAGACGCGGCCGGACTCTATGGAACTGTAACTGATAAAGATACCGACAAGCCTATAGGCGGAGCAATTATTTCGATACCGGAACTTAAACTGTCGACCGTAACTGACAACAATGGAGAATACAGTTTCTATGTGGTGCCAAGCGGACTGCAGCATGTAACGATAACAGCAACAGGGTATCTAGACTTTGAAAAAGACATAACAATTCAGAATGAAGGTGAGCAGACCGAGAATTTCAGTATAGAAGCCAAACCTACAATAGCTGTAAAAGGATGCATAAAAGCAGAAGACACAGGCAAACCGCTGAAGAATGTAAGAATTAATGCTTACGGTTATTCTGATGTAAGCACAACGAGTGCAGACGACGGTACATTCGAATTGGGCGGAATATATGCCAACGAGAGTTATTCGCTCAGCATAGAAACACCTCTTTATGACGTATACAGACAGGAATTGCCTAGCGATAAAGACTTGAATATGGAAGAAATTATACTTACACGCAGCCTTATCAGCGTCTATGGAGTGTCTGGCGAAATCAGTTCTGACGGCTCTTATTCAACAATAAGCTGGAAAGACCCACTTTCGAGAAAAGGACGCATAATGTGGACAAAATGGGGCAACTCGGAATATAACGAGAGCACCGGAGGTGACTATAGTGCGACAGACTATAATGTAGCTCACGCATTTACGGCAGACGACATAAAAGACTCAATGATGATAGGACAAAGTTTTCTGAAAATGAAAGTATTTATTAAAGCCGAACAAGGTACCTATACAGCTAAAATATGGAAAGGAACGCGTGACAATAACGTGGAAATAGCTTCAAAAGAAATACCTGCTTCTGAAATCACGGCAGAAGGAGCATGGGTAACAGTCGAGTTTGATTCGCCTGGCGTAGAGATTAAGGAAGGAGAAAACTATCTGATAGGAGTAAACTGCAAGAATGGTCCTACTGACCCAATAGGCACCGCCGGCTATGGAAGCAGCATTGACGGAAAGAATAATCTGAAATGGAGCAATAATCAGTATTTATATGACGGATATTATGCATGGAATATTTCTGCATACTGCGGCATACCAGGAACAGAATTGCCAGTAACAACAGAAACAGAAGCGCCGAAATGCTCATATAACATATACCGAATAGATACGTCGCAACCAGAACAAGAGACAAAACTTAACAAGGATCCGCTAACGGAACTGACATTTACTGATAATGACTGGGACGAACTTACAGCAGGGAAATATATGTATTGCGTGAAAGCAGTTTATAACACAGACAAGGAGTCTGCCAGTGCATATACTGACACTATTGTAAGGGCCATCAACATTGATGCCGGCATAGCTGAATTCATATCGCCTATAAAGACTATAGATCCACAAGGTAAAGTTGAAGTAAAGGTAAGGGTCAAAAACTATGGCGAAAAACCGCTGACAAATGTATCTGCATATTTCACCGTAAACGACAATGAACCTATTGGGGAAACATTCACGGTAAACTTAAACAAAGGCGAAACCACAGACCTGACTCTTGGTTCTTATGAACTGAAAGAAAAGGCTCTATACATATTCAAGGCATATACTGAAATTGAAGGAGACGAGGCAGTAAACAACGATGCCAAGACATTCTCTTTGCCAAACTTTGATGATGTAGGTCTGCGTGCGTACAGATGGGACGCTTACGGGAATGCCGGTATGATGAAAATACACTCTAACATACCGGAACAGGCTTCGTTCATAAAAGAAGTAATACCGGATGAAGCATTAATAAATGCCGGAGAATATTATGACGGACGTGTATATGCATACACGGCAACATGGTATTCTGAGCCAAGACAATTTGTTGTTCTTGACACAATAACTTGGGCTCCTGTAGCATCAGCTACAACAGAAGACTATATACAGGATATGGCATTTGACTACTCGTCGAAGACGATGTTTGGATTGCGTGCCACAAACACTACCAGTGAACTTGTAAAAATAAGCCTGACTAACGGTGAGACAGAACTGATAGGCAATACCGGAATAAACTTGCATGCAATGGCTTGCAGCAAGGACGGAATATTGTATGCCATATCTTCAGATGGTGACCTATGTACTATAGATAAGGCTACGGGTATACCGACTACAATAGGAAATACAGGAATAACAGACGTGGCATATCTTCAATCAATGGCATTTGACCATAATACAGGGCGATTATTCTGGGTGCATACCGGTGCAAAAAGTCAAGGCGAGCTATATGAAGTGAATCCTGAGACGGCAAAACTGACACCGTTAGGAACGGCAATTTATAATGATAACGCATCGGAACTAGTTTGCCTATACACTGTTTATGACCATACTGCAAGCGGAATAATGGCTATGAATGGTAATGACGGTAAATTCATAGTTTATCCAGACGGAAAGAACCTGACCATAAGTTTACCGCTTGAAAATGCCGAGACTGCAGAAGTTAAAATAGTAAACACTGCTGGTATTATGGTTGCGTCAACAATAGTGAATGGTCAAATTACATCATATAAAGTCAACCTTATGCCTGGTGTCTATGTAGCTATAGCCAAAACATCAGCAGGAAGAATATATAAGGCAAAACCATTTGTAATAAGATAATGATTTAAATTATTAATAAGTAAGCATTAAGAGCCAGAACTGTACAACAGAACATGGCAGTTCTGGCTCATTTGTTAATAAGCAACAATCTGTAATTCTCTTGGATTTAAATAAATATAATTAATAATAGAAGAAAAACTAATTCAAATTATATATGACATATTTATACGACAAAAATTGGATATGCAAATTATGAGATGAAGTATAAAACATATTAGAATCGTTTAATTTACTTTGTATTTTCTAGTATAGATGAAAAATCATGCAATTAATATACAAAATTTTGCATTCATAGCAAAAATATACTATATTTGTATTTAATAAATCACATTGAGAACCTAAACTTAAATTCACTAACCACAAACAACTAAAAACATGAGAAAAAGAAACACAACGCTTGCATGCGCACTCATGCTACTTATGTCTATGTTCTTAATTCCTGCCGATGTAGGTGCACAAATTAAGTGGCAAGAAGATTTTAATTATCCAGCCGGTAACCTCTATGGCCATGGCGGATGGGGAAAGTATGGTTCTAATCCTAACGATCCTATACAGGTAGTAGAACAAACCCTAGACTATGAAGGATATCCTGGAGGGGTTAAAGGCAAATCAGTAAAACTAGGGGCTGCTTCGTCAGGAGAAGACTTACTTGTTAGATTTGATCCTAGTGAAGAAGGTATAAAGAATGGTACAATGTATTATTCTGCTCTAATTAATGTTTCTGAGGCACCAAGTGGTCCCGTACATGTAATGGCATTGCTGGCACGCACATTCAGCAGCGTTGTTAAAGACGGAACAAGTCCTACAGAATTAGGCCGACTATATGTTAATGCCGGTGACGACGAAGGACACTATAAGCTGGGAGTTGAACGCGGAAGTACAAAAGCCGTTTATGCAAACAGAAGTTTCAATATCGGTGAAACTTATCTCGTTGTTGTTAAATATGAGATTGGTGCAGCCGGTGAACGTTATGACGGTGTTACGCTGTATGTTAATCCAGCAAGCTATACTGAAGAGCCAAAAGTTGCTGATGCTGTGTTTGACCCGTCATCAGCAGGTAGCGGTATATCAACATGGGGACTGCAAGGACTTGAACTGCGCCAAGGAACAAATTATAGCGCAACAGCACCTACTTTACTTGTGGGATCGTTGCGTGTAGCTGACAGTTATGCAGAACTCTTTACAGAAAGTGCCGGACCAGGAGAAGACACTCCGGTAATAACTTTGAGTGAAAGAGGTTTGGATTTTGGTACGTTGTATAGTGGTGACATAAAGACCAAGACCATAAACGTGAAAGGCGTAAACCTGACAGACGACATAACAATAACTATAGACAACAATGAATTAAAGCCGTCAGTTACAACTATATCTGCAGCAGATGCAATGGCAATAGAAGGTGTGGATGTAGAATTTACGCTGACACCGACAAGCGAGAACGGCAAGGCAACAATAACATTTGTCAGTGAAGGAGCTACAGACGCAACACTCGGAGCGACATGGAGCACTATCGCTGTGAAAGACATTGCCACCCTAAAAGAGTTTGCAGCAGAAGACGGTGAAGCATATCTCACCTACCGATATAAAGGCAAGGCTGTTGTAACGTTTGTAGACAAGAGTCAGGCAAGTCCCGTTTATTACCTTCAGGACGAGACTGGCGGACTGCAAGTGAAGAACGACTACGACATGATGACCGAGACGTATAAGGAAGGCGACATGGTTACAGGATTTATAGGAATGATAACCAGTTCGTTCGGTGTGAACTCATTTATTCCGCTGACAGCATCACTCGGTACACTTGTTTCAGAGAACAACACTGTTGAGCCTGTAACAGTGACGCTGGCAGACCTGAAGGCTGCAACTGCCGACTATGCCAACAGACTTGTGAGAGTGGCAGACGCGCAGTTTAAAGACGTTACTGAAGGTGCAACATTTACTGAAGACATGGCACAGCCGACAATAACAGACGCAACAGGAGAAGGTAAGCTGAGACTGTTTAAGGGCACAACTCTCATAGGAAAAGCTATACCGACAGAAACTGTACATATAACAGGACTGTCGACATCAGCAAGTGCTGTAATTGTTGCTCCGCGCAAGGCTGAAGACATAACGTCGGCTGTAGCGTCAGAACCTTCGTTGACTGTTACCCCTTCAAAATTTGAAATGGCAGCAGGACTGGTTGGTAAGTCGTCAGAATTTGGAACAGTGCATATAAGTGCCGTAAACATGCCGGCAGCAACCAATCTTGAGATTATCGGCAAAAACCGCGATATGTTTGAACTTTCGGCAACATCAGTACCCGCAGGAACAAACGAGACCGACATCGTGATAACATATAAGCCCACAGCAATAGGAAAACATGAAGGACGCCTGTTTATAGACTGTCCAGAAATGCCGTTACTGTCACAAAGCATTACTCTGTCAGCCTATGCTATAGACGAGCAGAATCCGCCGACAGTAACAGTAAGTCCTGAAACATTACCTATGTTTGAAGCCAAGGTCGGCGAAAGACAGGAGCAGACAATAAGCATAACGACAGCCAATCTGCCAGACTATGCATATATGAAACTGAAAGAATCAGGCTCGTTCCTGTTAAGCACGACAATGCTGATGAAAGACGCTACAGCAAATGTGAAAGTTACGTTTGCTCCGAAAGAAGCCGGAGAATATGAAAACGAGATTGAGATATACGGACTCGGACTGGACACATTGAGAGTGAAGATAAACGGTAAGGCAGGTGAAAGTACTGAGCCGGAGCCTGAAAAGGAAGGCGACGAGTTGCCGCTCGACGCTTCATCACCGATGAAACTCGTAAATGAACATTTTGACAATGTAACAAAGAACAAGCCTCTTAGCATAGAAGGATGGAAAAACCTTGCAATAGTTGGTAAACGTGCATGGTGGGGATATGAACTGCCTGATGAAGATGAGTCTGCGGGTGAAAAGGTTGCAAAAGTTACTCCTTACGACAGCAATGTTGCCGAAGGCAAAGAGACTACTTGCGAGATGATGCTCGTAACTCCACCACTCGACTTTAAGAATTCAGAATCGAAGATGTTTACGTTCAGAGTGAGAGGCGACTATCTGGCGGACAACCAGACAGACCTGCTGGAGTTATGCTATATTGACCTGGCTGAAGGTGATATGTTTGTGGCACCAGTTGAGGGATTCGCTATGCCGAATACTGAAGACCAAAGCGGAGAATGGCAGGAATATCATATAGACCTGACCGGACAAAACATCGCTGACGTGTTCTTTATGGGATTCAGATTCAAGAGCACACGCGGACGTACAAACTCTGCAACATATTATATTGACGATGTAAGTTACGGCCGTACAGACCTAGCTGTTATCAGGCCTTCGCTCACACAGCTTGCATTCACTGCAACGGCTGGAAAAGATGCAGTATCAGATGAAATAACTGTAACGGGTAACAACCTTGCAGAGCCAATCAAGCTGTCTTTGGGAGGACCGAATAAGAGTAGATTTAAGTTGTCAACAACTCAATTACCTGTAACAGGCGGCTCATTTATGGTGTCGTTCAATTCTGACGAAATAGGTGTTCATGAAGCTTATGTGAAGTTATCTTCACGAGGTGCAGCCGATATATACGTGCCAATATCTGTAAATAATACTGTAGCAGGTTGCATAGATGGTATCAGTGTGGAACAATGCGACATCGAGGTATACGACCTTAACGGAAGAAAGATAGCAAAACATAAGATGACGACAGCAGAGAAAGTGAAAGAAAATCTGCCAACTGGTATCTACGTAATAAAACAGATATCAGAAAATAGCATAAATGTAAGTAAGATTAAAATTAAATAGATTAATATTTAGTCTGTTTTAAATAAGGTCCATAAATACGAAAACCTGTTCCCTGAAAATGTTGACAAATATAGGGAACAGGTTTATTTTTTTTACCATATATGATGAAACTATATGCTATGAAAAAATAATATGATAAGCGTCATCACTACCCTATCTCATTTAAAATGATAAGACATGGCAACACAATAAATAATTTATGGATAAATATTGTGTTGAAACTATTTTACAACAGAAGCTACACCCATATAAATTATAAACACCATAACTACTTTTAAGTCAAAAATAAACAGCCAGAACAAAACAATAGTTTATTATAATCTATTAATAAGTAAAATAGTAGAAAAAAGGATGACCGAATATCATTGCGTTATATTTTTTATATGTACTTTTGCATAAAATCTTCAACAAAAAAGTATTTAGTGATAAAAGACGATGGAGGTATAAAGATGAAAGAGTTTGACACATACATTTTTGATTTGGACGGAACTTTGTTGTATACACTTGATGACCTTACCGCAAGTACCAATTATGCAATGCGTGCATTTAGTTTGCCAGAACATACAACAGAAGAAGTAAGGATGATGGTTGGCAATGGCATAAAAAAACTTATTGAACGTGCTGTACCAGGAGGAAAAGACAACAAACATTATGAAGATATTTATAATACATTTATTGAATATTATCTGAAACACAACGCCGATACAACAAGGCCATACGACGGCATAATAGACATGTTGGCAATACTAAAACAGCATGGCAAAAAAATTGCTGTAGTGAGCAACAAGTACTGCAAAGCAACAGAAGAACTATGCCGATACTTTTTTGGTAATTATATAAAAGTTGCGATAGGCGAAAGCGATAAAATAAGAAAGAAACCTGCACCAGACACAGTTAATGAAGCCTTGAAACTTCTTGAGGCGGAACGCGATAATGCTGTATATATAGGCGACAGTGAGGTTGATATCCAAACTGCACGTAATAGCTGCATGCCATGCATAAGTGTATTATGGGGATTCAGGGATAAAGATTTTCTGATAAGAAATGGAGCGCAAACGTTAGTAGAAACTCCAAATGAAATCACCTCATGTATAAAATAAATTGAACGGCGTATACTGCATGACCAATAATCAATATTATACGTTATAAAAGTCTATTAATACAGTCCTTGTAACAGGTTTGTAATTCATAACATAAATTGAAATAAAATTTATTAAAGACCTAAAGATTTAATCCCATAGGCACTATAAGATATTTTGTGTAAATGTAAAATACAGGATTCAAAATAGAGTTCTGTATTTTTTATTTTATATATTTACGCCCAAAGAATAAGATTATGCGAGAAAAGAATCAAGCAGTGCCAGATGAGATGTTAAGCAAGGAATTCCTTAGCCGGTTCAAGACAGAATCCGATGTAAGCAAGTTCCTGAAGCAGTTGCATGCCCAGGTATTGGAAAAGATGCTTGAAGGTGAAATGGATGCCCATTTGGGGTATGAAAAGAATTCCGTGGCCGGTAATAACAGTGGCAATTCACACAACGGCAGCTATCCGAAGCGGATCCAGACTGAACATGGGAAAGCAGTCATCTCCATTCCGCGTGACCGTAATGGCCAATTTGAGCCGATAGCTGTGCCAAAACATGAAAGCCGTGGACTTTCTATAGAAAAGCTTGTTATATCCCTATATGCCAAAGGAATGAGTGTTTCTGACATAGAGGAAGAGATGCGTGAGATTTATGAAATTGAACTCTCCACATCAGCCATTTCCATCATTACAAACAAGGTCAATCAGGCCGCCCAGGAGTGGCAGAACCGTCCACTTGATTCTGTTTACCTGATAGTCTGGATGGACGGTATCGTATTCAAGGTACGGGATAACGGCAAGATCATAAACAAGACCGTTTATCTTTGTGTCGGTCTGAAACAGAACGGTCTGAAGGAGGTTCTTGGCATGTGGGTCGGCAAATCGGAAAGTTCTTCTTTCTGGATGGGCGTCCTGACCGATTTAAAAGCCCGTGGAGTGCAGGACATACTGATTACCTGTACAGACAACCTGAATGGATTTACGGATACCATCCGTACCGTATTCCCTCAGTCATCCACCCAAATCTGTGTGGTACACCAGATCAGAAACTCCTGTAAATATGTCGTTTATAAGGACAAGAAAGAGTTTACGGCGGATATGAAGAATATCTATAATGCACCCAATAAAGAGGTTGCTGCCGCGGAACTTGACAATCTGGAAAGGAAATGGGGAGCAAAGTATCCTTACGCCATACGCTCCTGGAGAAACAACTGGGATAATCTGACCGTTTTCTTCCAATTCCCGCTGTAAATAAAAAAATAATATATACCACAAATCTTATTGAGAACCTGAACGGGAAAATCAGAAAGTACACAAAATCAAAGCTTTCTTTCCCTTCGGATGAGGCCGTGAAAAAGACCGTCTATCTTTCAATTATGGAGATTGAGAAGAAATGGACACAGCCTATTCATAACTGGGGATTGATTATGAATCAGTTTATACTCATTTTTGAAAACAGAATCCAGATATAAGAAGTGACTTACAACTGAATCCTGTTTACATTTACACAAAATTTTGGACAGTGTCAAAAAAATACGAGACTCAAAGTTGAATCCCGTATTTCTATTTATACAAAATTATTTATAGTAGTAAACAAAATTAGATATATTGCTATTGGAACTTTATTCTATGAATGTTATTGTTGTAAAGCCACGAAGTATAATAGAGTTTCTTTTACTCTTAATATCTGTACTAATACACGGAATCTGTGAATCAGGCTCGTCACGCGATGGCCAATATGCTTTTATACTTCCATCATTATCAAGAAAATAATATGAATACAATGTACCCGTACCTGTAAAAAACAACGTCTTACCTAATTTTTCAAGATCGGCATTAATTGCTTCCAAGTTATTTTTTACATACTTGAGGTCTTCCAAAGTTGGTATTCTAAATGATTCAAGGCCATCAGAAGCTGCTGCCATATCTTTTAGTTTCACATTTATAGCTTCATTTATTGAAGATTGATCGTTATCAGTAAATACCAGTCCTTGTTCAAATGTTGTAGACATCAATGTTACTTTTATACCATTTCCTACATTTTCTGACTTTAACACATAACAATTCTTATACAATGTACCAACTTCAGGAGCATTTCCTGTTGTCGTTTCCCCTGTGTCTCCTTCATCCTTCCCTTCTTCTGTTTCCGAACCGGTATTTTCTCCTGTGGAACTCCCTGTTTCATCAAAATTGAAGTTTATGTTTTTGACCCCTTGCCACGTTGCTCCAGTTATAGTCCCATTAAGTGTTATTCCGTTTTCATTGTAAGTTCCTGTTATATTAATTTTGTAGTTCGCCTTCAGTTCATCTGTACTTGTATATGAATAGCTCTTAGTGTTCTTCTCGGTCTTTAATGAAACCTTAATTGTGGCCTGTCCACTAGCTTCAAGAAGATACGCATTATAATTGTTTTCCCATGTGTTTCCGTCACTTCCTTTTATAAGATCTATTGTCTGAGAGCCGTCAGTACCTTCATAATTACCATTTAGTAGAAGATTTTCATAAAGCGGACTAATTGTAACATTTACAGCAATTACATTTGAAGGCACATTCTTTATACTAACATTCTCAATCAGCATAACTTTCCTTTCAAGCGACAACGTTAGTGTATTTTCTTCTCCATATGCCAAAGTGACATTGTTTTTTGCAGCCATAAGATCTGTGTGCGTTTTTCCATCATTCAACTTAATCAAATATTCTTTAGCTGCGTTTTCCTTTGTTGGCAAATTGTATGTTTCAGCATCAGCTCCCGCTATAGCATATACATCATAACTTCCTTCAGGAAGCCTTAATGATATAGGAGTTTCTTCTGATTCAATCTTGGCTGTTTCAATACAAACATCCCCACTAAATACATAAATGTTCACAGGATAGCTTATTTTGCTTTCATCAGTCTCACTCACAGCCATAACTCTAGTTCTGATAATCAATGTGCTATTGGCCTCTTTTACACCAAAATCAGCGTCTTCATTGTATTTTTCACAAGAAAAAAGCAACATTGCTGCAACCATCAGCAGCATTAGTTTAAATGTTTTGTTTTTCATAGTTCTACTATTTTTTATTATAAAATTGAAAAAAGATTGCAGATTATACTACAATATAGTTTTTATGTATCGTATTATATCGCTGCAGGAATCCTAATATGTTTAATTTTAAATGTTATTTTTTCAAAGATATAAATTATTTCTTAATATTGAATGTTTTATGAATTTTATTAATAATTATTTAAAACTAATTATATTTAATAAGTATTTATTTAACTAATACGGATAATTTTGCCATATTATCATTATAGTCACGCACTAATATAATGAATCACTTATTGTAAAACTTCAATACCTTTTCTAGAGTATCTTCAATTCTGTAAAGTTCTATTTAATGATATTTCACCAGACTAACAATCACTAAGCTGTAATAAAGATTATCATCTGGATAATTTCAATTATTTTGCCTCTCCCATATCCCTCTTATCATCTCATTTAAAATAACGGATTCCATTACTTACCATTCCCATCCGTCCCATTAGTCTTATTAGTCTCATAAGTCCCATTAATCTCATCCCCAGTGGGG
>NZ_LFQU01000036.1 GCF_001275135.1 Xylanibacter rarus
TATATTTATCGGGTGATCCGTTCGCATGATATATAATGAGTGATAATAAATAAAAAAAGTCCGCAATCTTAGATTGCGGACTTATATGTTTTCTGGCGGTGCGTACGGGACTCGAACCCGTGACCTCCTGCGTGACAGGCAGGCATTCTAACCAGCTGAACTAACGCACCCTGAGATGAGAATACCACTCTTTTGAGAGCGGTGCGTACGGGACTCGAACCCGTGACCTCCTGCGTGACAGGCAGGCATTCTAACCAGCTGAACTAACGCACCATTAGGTATCTGTCTCAATTGCGGTTGCAAAGGTATGAATATTTTTTTTATCTACCAAACTTTTTGGCGATTTTTTACAAAAAAAGTTGCATTAGCAGTGCATTATGGTATTTTTTGCCATCGAAGAGCCAGTCTTTCAGCTCATTTGACTTTATGAATCCACTCTTCTCAAACAGGGCTAACGACTTCTCGTTATCCTTGTTTATGCACGCATAAAGCTGATGCAGGTGTAGGATGTTTGCGGCGTAAGCTTTTATTCTTGTTATAGTGGCCAGGGCATAGCCTTTGTTTCTGTAGTCTTGTTTTATTACTATGCCTACCTCTGCTCTCATGTTCTTAGGGTCGAAGTTTATTATGTCAACTATTCCCACAACGTTATGATGTTCGTCTTCTATCATCATCCTTACCTGCTTATCGGCGTAAATGTCGTTTTTTGCATTTGCGACGTAGTCATATAGCACGTATCTTGAGTATGGCACGTTCGTTGTGCTAACGTTCCAAACCTTAGTGTCGTTCTCGATGGTATACAACACGTCGAGGTCTTCCGGCTCTATCGCCCTGAGATGTATTGTCGGTAGAATGGATGTCATCAGGCTATTATCTCGTTGTCTGTTATTATTATGTTGAATCTCGGACTGTATGTGCCGATTTTTACATTGGGCTTGCTGTTTTTAGAGAATAGGTTAAGAATGTCTTCATATCTGCATAAGCCTGTGTCATAAACAAGATATACGGGCGTCTTGCAGCTGATGTTTTTTACGGCTTTGGCATGTGCAGCCGGGTCTGCCGGTGTCTGCGTTACTATATATTGTGCGTCCAGGCCGTTACGGTCGGCGAGGCTTCGGCATCTTGATATTGATTCTTTTGTAGAAATAAATATGTAGAGTGGCGACTTGCGTCTTCTGTCGGGCATGAATCCCAGTGTCTTCTGTATATGCTCTGACGTAGTCTTTATAAGAGCCGTTGTGGCTTTAAGATATATTGCAGCCTTTATTGGCATGTTCAGCCAGATGCTGAGATGGCCATAGTGCTTTTTGAAGAAGATGAGCATGGCCTCGTAGAACACGTGTACATATTTGAACGATGACTTCTGCGTGCTTTCTCCTTTGTAATGCAGTATCTTTGTTGGCAGATACCAGTTGTCGAAGCCGCTCTTCAGCAGCCTGTATGACAGGTCGATGTCTTCACCGTACATAAAGAAGTCTTCGTCGAGCAGTCCTGCCTTGTCAAGTGCGGTGCGCCTCATCATCATGAAGGCTCCGCTTATTATCTCGATCTTGGCCGGTTCGTCCCACGGAAGATATCCCATGTAGTATTTTCCCAGTTTCTTATGTGTGGGATATTTGGCACACAGTCCGCACATCTTGTAGAAAGCGGTCATCGGTGTCGGCAGTCCGCGCCGGCTCTCCATGGCATCGCTGCCGTTGCATTTCAGCATTCTTACGCCCAGTCCGCCCGCATTCTCATGTTCGTCCATGAATCTGATGCACTCTTTCAGGGTGTTTTCTCCAACAATAGTGTCAGGGTTCAGCAGCAGCACGTATTCGCTCTTTGTGCGCCTTATGCCCATGTTGTTGGCTTTTGCAAAGCCATGATTGTGATTGCAGGCAATAAACTTCACACCGCGGTTCTTGCCTTTAAGCTTCTTCACGGTGTTGTCTTTTGAATGATTGTCGATTACGTATATTTCTGCGTCGATGCCCTCAACGGCTCTGTATAAGCTGTCGAGACATTGCTGAAGATAGTGTCTTACGTTGTAGCTGACGATTATTATTGCAAGTTTCATTTCTTGTAGCTTGTTTCAGATATGCATCTTGCCATTGTAGGGTTGACGAAAATCAGACAGATAAGTCCGATAATTGCCATATAGCCGAATGCCACGTTCATGAACAGGTAATAGAGCAGGGTGTTGGCCACCATCGGGACGCAAAGCATCATCATGCGTATGCTTCCCCAGCGGAGCAGCTCTTTTTCTGGCTCAGCCTGTAGCTTCATGCTGATCTTCTTGACCTTGAACAGCCTCAGTGACGCAGGAATGAGGCATATTGTAATGACTTCCATTAGCGACACAGTAAGAAATTCGGCGTTCTTGCTTGCTGTCAGGTCTCCCGGCAGCAGCGTCTCGGTTTCAAATATTGCGGTTATGGCCAGCAGCAAAGCTATGCTGACGTACATGATTACCGAGAGTATGTTTTTTGTTCTTTTCATTTTCTTGGTTAATGTTTTCGCTTTAAGCAGTTTTCCGGCAGGTGGCGTTATCTGCTATTGTCTGCCGTCGAACGGCTGCCGGTTAATGATAGATCGTCCGAGCGTAACCTCGTCGGTGTATTCCAGCTCGCCGCCCACAGATATTCCGCGTGCAATCACGCTCAGGCGTATGTCGAATTTTGCCAGTTTGCGGTAGATGTAGAAGTTGGTGGTGTCGCCTTCCATTGTGGAGCTAAGCGCCAGAATCACCTCTTTTATCTTTCCGCTCTCAACTCTTTCTGCCAGCGAGCTTATCTCTATGTCGTTAGGACCTATGCCGTCCATGGGCGATATTACGCCTCCGAGTACATGATAAAGTCCGTTGTACTGCTGAGTGTTTTCGATGGCCATTACGTCTTGCACGTTTTCAACCACGCACACTGTGGTGTCGTCGCGCCTTGCGTCGGAGCAGATAGGGCAGACGTCCGTGTCGCTTATGTTGTGGCACACGGTGCAGTGCTTTATCTTATGTCTCATTTCGCTTATGGTCTGGGCAAACCTTTCCACTTTGTCCTTGTCCTGTCTCAGCAGAAACAGCACCAGCCTTAGGGCTGTTTTCTGTCCTATGCCGGGCAGGCTTGAAAATTCTGCCACTGCCTTTTCGAGCAATGCCGACGGATATTGTTGGGTCATACTTTGCTAAAATGTTTTTGTCGGCAAAGTTACTTCAATAGTAGTAAAATTCAAAACAAATTTATTTTTATTTTCCTTTGAATGTCTTTTGCGGGTTGCGTGGCTGCTGTTTTGTGCGCTGTGGTAGCCTGTTTTTCGCATTATTAACGTCTTCTGCATATCGACTATTGGTGTCCGGCATGAAGAGGGTATCGTATATGAGGAATGCACACTTTCTTATTTCTTTACAAAATGTAGATTTTTAAGCCTCTCAGACAGCCTCCGTATTAGCTGCTTGCCTGTTTGATGTGTTTTAATCGAAAAATAGTGGCTTTTGTGTAATTAATTGTAAGCCAGCGTGTTATGTGCTATTGTAGTCACGCATGCCACTTTCTGACTGCTGATATGTGTCCTTTTAGGTCGTAAAAGCATGCTTTTTGATTCGTAATTCAGTGTGTTTCGCATCGCATTTAAGTGTGTTTCAGCGGCGATATTGGCTGTTTTATGACAGCAAGTTGGCTTTTCTTGTGTAAAATATCTCCTGTTTTGTCATCTCTGTATGCCATTTTTGCATTTGTGATTGTCTGTTTCTAAAAAATAATTTGTCATGAATTTTTATTGCACACATGCCGGTCCGGCTGCGTTTCCGCGCATGCGCCGTCGTCATTGTGCCTGGGCGCATGCGGGGCCTTGTCTGCAGATTTTATCCGTTGCTTATATATAACATTGTGCCGGCGGTTGTATTTTTCTGATATTTTTATTACCTTTGCAAAGGTTTTTCATAAATTTATCGACGACTAAATGATAATAACAAAATCAGAATTTTCAGTGAGCAGTCCTAACATACAGCTTTGTCCTAAAGACACAAAGCCTGAGTATGCGTTTATCGGACGAAGCAATGTTGGCAAATCAAGCCTTATCAACATGCTCTGCAACCACAAAAATCTTGCAAAGACATCGGCCACTCCGGGCAAGACTCTGCTTATCAACCACTTTATTATAAATAATGAGTGGTATCTGGTAGACCTTCCCGGCTATGGATTTGCCAAGCGCTCAAAGACGGTTCAGCAGAAGCTGGAGCAGATGATAACGTCTTACATCCTGCAGCGCGAGCAGCTCGTAAACGTGTTTGTGCTGATAGACATCAGACACGAGCCGCAGGCTATCGACATAGACTTTATCAACTGGCTTGGGCAGAGCAGCATACCGTTCTCGATAGTGTTCACAAAGGCCGATAAGCTTAGCTCGTCTAAGGTGGCGCCTACGGCTGCCGCATATATGGACAAGCTGAAGGAAACTTGGGATGAGCTTCCTCCTTACTTCATATCGAGCAGCGAGACAAAGCGCGGACGCGACGAAATTCTTGATTATATCGAAAATATAAATAAAACGCTTAAACAGTAAGGCGTAAATAATAAATAAAGACAGAAATGGCCGGTCAGTTACCTTATCTTGACATACAGAATCTTACTAAATCGTTTGGAGCCCATGTCCTGTTTCAGGACATATCGTTCAGTGTTGCCGAAGGACAGAAAATAGGTCTTGTTGCTAAGAACGGCACGGGCAAGTCGACGCTGCTCTCCATATTGACAGGGCGCGAAGGATACGATTCGGGCAATATTATCTTCAGACGCGAGCTTAAGATTGGCTATCTGGAACAGTCGCCCAAGTTTGATCCCGACGACACTGTGCTGGATGCATGCTTCAATCATAAAGGAGATGAGGCGAAGATTCTGCGTGCGAAGCAGATACTTACACAGCTTAAGATAGATGACCTTGACAAGAAGATGGGTACTCTGAGCGGAGGACAGCAGCGCCGTGTGGCACTGGCAAACGTATTGCTGACCGACCCGGACATGTTTATCCTGGATGAGCCAACCAACCATCTTGACCTCGACATGATAGAATGGCTGGAAGGCTTCTTTGCCCGTGGCAACAAAACCTTGCTCATGGTTACCCACGACAGGTTTTTCCTCGACAAGGTGTGCTCGGTGATATTGGAACTTGACGACAAGAAAATATACACCTATCGCGGCAACTACAGCTATTATCTCGAGAAGCGTCAGGAGCGCATAGACAACACGCGCGCCGAAATAGCACGTGCAAACAACCTGTACAGAAAGGAACTCGACTGGATGCGCAGAATGCCTCAGGCGCGAGGCCATAAGGCAAGATACAGAGAGGACGCATTCTATGAACTTGAGAAAGTGGCCAAGCAGAGGATAGAGGACCGCCAGGTAAGGCTTAAAGTCAGAAACGTCTATATCGGAAGCAAGATCTTTGAGTGCCAGTATATCTCCAAGAGCTGGTCGCCGGACAAGGTTATTCTCAAAGATTTTTACTATAATTTTGCCCGTTTTGAGAAAATGGGTATTGTTGGCAACAACGGCACAGGCAAGACGACATTCCTGAAGTTGCTGTTGGGACAGGAAAAGCTTGACAGCGGACGCTTTGACATCGGCTCGACCGTACGTTTCGGATATTTCTCTCAGGAAGGCATGGTCTTCGATGAACAAAAGAAAGTGCTTGACGTGATAACAGACATTGCCGACTATATCGACATGGGAGGCGGAAAGCATCTGTCGGCATCACAGTTTTTGCAGCATTTCTTGTTTACTCCCGAACAGCAGCACAATTATGTGTATAAGTTGAGCGGAGGGGAGAAACGCAAGCTGTATCTGTGTACAGTGCTGATGAAAAATCCGAACTTTCTGGTGCTTGATGAGCCGACAAATGACCTTGACATACAGACTCTGCAGATATTTGAAGAGTATCTGGCCGACTTCCCCGGCTGTGTCATAATCGTAAGTCACGACCGTTATTTCATGGATAAAGTGGTAGACCATCTGCTTGTGTTCAAAGGCAATGGCGTAGTAAACGATTTCCCCGGAAACTACACACAGTATCGTGAGTGGTGTTCGCTTAAGAGCCGTGACGAAGAAACGGCGGCTAAAAAAGACAGTCGTCCAAGAGAAAAACGGCATCAGGAGCGCCGCAAGATGTCGTATAAAGAAAAGATGGAGTTTGCTCAGCTTGAGAAAGAAATAGCCGAACTGGAAAAAGAGCAGAAGGAAATAGAAGAGCAGCTTTGCAGCGGTAAGCTGCCGGTAGACGAACTGACTGAAAAAAGTAAGCGTCTGCCGTTGATAAAGGAAGAACTCGACCTTAAGGAAATGCGATGGCTGGAGCTTTCAGAAATAGAATCTTAAATATTAAAATTAAGTTAAAATGAATAAGTCTTCAGAGCCGTTACTTCTTTTAATCAATATAAATTATTACTTTTGCATTAAATTTAAAAAATCATAATTTGTTTCCACTCGTGAAACGAATACAATCAATAAATTTCTTATATACGTAAACCTAATATGTATAGCAAAGACGAATTATTATCTAAAGATATTTCCGAGCTTGAAGAGATAGCAGAGAAAGTGGGTGCTAAAATCAAGTCTGGCGAAACTCAGGAAGAAATAATATATTCGATCCTTGATAAGCAGGCCGAAATTGAAGGAAACAAGAACCCGCTTGGCACGAAGCGTCGCAGAGTTCGTATTGTAAAGAAGGACACCGACCGTGTTTATTCTGTAAACGGAAAGGAAGGCGAAAACTTCGACTTGAAAAAGAATAAAGTTCAGGCTGAGACTCCGTCATTGTTTAATGATGCACCGGTTTCTCCGCCCGCCAAGACACGTTCTAGGGCTAAGAGCAAGGCTGTTGCCGAACCGGTGGCTGAGGTTGAGCAGCCGCAGGCTGTTCCTGTTGTGGAAGAGGTTGTGCCTGTTGAACCGGAAAAACAGCTTGAGCCATTGCAGCCTGTTGTTGATAATGTAGTTGAGGCTGCGCCTGAAGTTCCCGAAGCAATATCAGAGGATGTTGTTGAAGGTGTCAGCGAAATTCCTGAAGCAATAAGTGATGACATGCCGGAAGAAACAGATTTGGCCATTGTTCCTGAAGCTGAATTTGCAACCGCAGAAGCTCCTGATACTCAGAATGACAACTCAACAGATCTTATAGCACAGTTGCAGGCCAAGGTGAATGCACACAACGAAGTGGCTGACGAGAAACGTGAGATTATTGCATCAGGTGTATGGGAAGGCGATCCCGGAGACGGAACAGACTTTATTCCTATTGTAGACTTGCCGATTGAGGATCAGATGGCTGTGCCGCGATTTGATATGTTCGACAATCCGACAAGTCCTATGGACTTAAATAATGTTATGTATGCTCCTCAGATGGAGCCGGAAAGTGTACCGCAATTTGATTTTGAGGATATTATCACTGCCAACGGCGTACTTGAGATAATGCCTGATGGTTATGGATTCCTGCGTTCGAGCGACTATAATTATCTTTCTTCTCCTGATGACATTTATGTTTCTATAGCTCAGATTAAGCGTTATGGACTTAAGACTGGCGATGTGGTAAATTGCCATGTGCGTCCACCGCATGACGGAGAGAAGTATTTCCCGTTGACAAGCATTGATAAGATTAACGGCCGTGATCCAGCTGAAGTGCGCGACCGTATACCGTTTGACCATCTTACTCCTTTATTCCCGGATGAGAAGTTTACTTTGTGCGGTGAGCGTTCAACTACAAACCTCAGCACTCGTATTGTTGACTTGTTCTCGCCGATCGGTAAAGGACAGAGAGCGCTTATCGTTGCGCAGCCAAAGACAGGTAAGACAATCCTTATGAAGGACATAGCAAATGCAATTGCGGCAAATCATCCGGAAGCATATCTTATGATGTTGCTTATTGATGAACGTCCAGAGGAAGTTACCGACATGGCGCGTACGGTTAATGCAGAAGTTATTGCCTCTACGTTTGATGAACCGGCAGAACGTCATGTAAAGATTGCCGGTATTGTATTGGAAAAGGCGAAGCGTATGGTTGAGTGTGGTCATGATGTGGTGATCTTCCTTGATTCTATCACACGTCTTGCACGTGCATACAATACGGTTTCACCAGCTAGTGGTAAGGTTCTTACCGGTGGTGTTGACGCTAATGCTCTGCAGAAGCCGAAACGTTTCTTTGGTGCGGCACGTAATATAGAGGGTGGAGGTTCGCTCACTATTGTCGCAACAGCCTTGATTGATACTGGAAGCAAGATGGATGAGGTTATTTTCGAAGAGTTCAAGGGTACTGGTAACATGGAACTCCAGTTGGATAGAAGCCTCAGTAACAAGAGAATATTCCCGTCTGTTAATCTTGTTGCTTCAAGTACACGACGTGATGATCTGTTGCAGGACAAGACAACTCTCGACCGCATGTGGATTTTACGCAAGTATATTTCTGACATGACGCCAATTGAGGCTATGAATACAATTCATGACCGTATGGCTCGTACTTATGATAACGATGAGTTCCTTGCAACGATGAATTCATAAATATTTTAGAGGTACTTGTATTCTTATTTAAAAGTTTTTCCTAAAAAATTTTGTTATAAGAATTATTTTGAGTACCTTTGCACTCGATTTAGGGGTTCCGTAGCTCAGTTGGATTAGAGCAACGCCCTTCTAAGGCGTGGGTCTTGGGTTCGAATCCCAACGGAATCACAGAAAAGGAGCATCATGTGATGCTCCTTTTTCTTTTTATCATAGATGTTTTTATTTGCTTTTATATTGATTGATGATACAACTTACAGACTGCATCATTTCTTTCTTATAAGTCTTGGCATTATTTTTTGCCATGAAAATGTATACATTAGATGTTTTGTTGAACTTTCCATATACCCTCGATATAAATATGTTTTGTCACCTCAAGTTTTATGTAAGCACTTAGGTCGTTTCATGCATGTTCAACAATGACTTCAACAGTTCTCATATCAAACACCTAAAACAATATTAACATCAACATTCAGTTTCCGGCTAATTTCACGGGCTACCTTCAATGTGGGCTTGCATTTACCGGAAATATAATCATTCAAAAGGGGAGGGGTAACACCTATCAATTTAGCCAATGTTTTTGGGGTAAGCCCCATTTCATGCATATGGAATTTGAGAACATCAGCAAGTGAGGGTGCTCTCAATGCAAAATGTTTTTCCGAATACTCTGCAACAAGATTAGAAAGTAGTTCCAATTCTATACTGTTCGGGTCATCGAGAGGTGTTTTGTCTGTTATCAGTGGAAGTAACTCTTCAACTCTTTGTACAGCCCTGTCATATTGATCTTTTGTTTCTATCTTTGTCATATCTTTAAATTTTAGAGCAATCAACTATTTTATCATATTCTGCATGAGTGCCAATAAAGTGATTATAAACAGATTTTTAGTAAATATTATTGCTACAATCGGTCTGAAATTATTACTTTTAATATTGAAAACATAATGTTGTTTGTATACATAATCAATACTATTGCTGATCTTTTTTACATATGCAAAGCAAGTCTACTCGCTTCCCTTGTGACTATTGTAGTACATTCTTTTAAAGCAACCTTTTTATTAGGATACGTTTCTGTGTATTATTTTATAGCCTATTATTTAAATATTTTCACTTAACTCACAATATTACCATATTGCAAAGGTAATAACAAAATTCTATTTTTTCAATATTTTATTCTAAATAATCGGATATGAATGGCAATACCAAGAAAGATATTGTTGTAAAATAAATGTTTTTGATTTTTATAAGTTAGTTATATTATTTCACGTGATATACCTATAATATAATTGTCTGTTTCTGTCTTTGTAGCTATTATTTTTTGAGATAGAATTTAAATTAAGTTATTACGTAAAGATTAATAGACCTATGAGGCATATAAAATAAAAGCGGACCTGATTTATGTCAGGTCCGCTTCAGATAGAATTTAATTGTCAATCAGATTTCACGTTATAATTAAAAATCAAGTTTAGGCTTTATTCAGCAATAGGCGTTAATTTTATTAGGGCTATAGTGCAGCTGTCGGCCTTTGTTATTTTGTGGCTTCCTTGCTCTATTGTGGTCGTCAGGCTCTTAGAAGAGCTGTCGCCTTCAATTTTAACATCGTCAACTTTTATGTTGTATTTAGTGCTGCTCGAGCCAAAGTATATTGTAAGGGTCATCTTTTCAGTTGTAGAGAATGATATCTCTGTGCCTGACTCCATCTTAAGGCTGTTTGTATATGTAACACCATCTATTATAGTATCTTCTTTTCTGTAATTTTCTTTTGTTCCGGTCATTGTAATGGCGCTGTTAGACGGAGTGCTGTTTGTAAAGTCACAGATTATTTCACCCTCAACAGGTGTTTCTGTGTCACCCGGTTCTCCACCTGTTTCACCTCCGCCAGTTTCGCCGCTTGAAGCATTTTCGTCTCCAAAGATGCCGATAAGTGATGACTTGTAGTTTGTAACAGCTTCTTTCAGTTCTTTATTGACGTTATAGTCTGTATCGTCGATGCTGTTATTGAAGGTCCACTTGAAATCTCCGTGATTCATTCTTCCTGCACCATACCAGCCTGTGACCTCTGACGGTACATTTGCTGCTTCTACCGGTTCATAGTCATACATCAATGATGCGTCGGTGTCGAAGTTGTTATAAGAAGTTGCACCCTGCAAGGTCTTTATGTCCTGCGGTACTTGCTCGTCTCTTGTTTTGGCTTCGTATGCATCAAATTGTACATTGTCTTCCTGGTATGTCACATATTTATAATATTGTGTCTTTTCTGTCATGATGTTGTCGAATGACTTTATCATACCACCATCTTCGCCAGAGAATGTGCCTTTAGGGTCAGATGAAATGTCTGATCCTTGTTTGGATATGAGCATCGGACATTTTGTTGCTCTGAAATAGTTGCTTTCTACAAATACATTTGAGCCGGATGTTGCACCTACGCCATATTTGGAAATACCGTCGAAGTAGTTGTTCCATACATGTACAGACATCGTGCGGATACGCGGCATACGTGAGTCGCAGTGGTCAAACCAGTTGTTGTTGTAACTTATATAGTTTGGCCCGCTCTCGCTTGTCATTCCGCATAATGACGATTTTCCGCTGTCGAAGAAATGGTTGCTTGATACGGTTATATACTGAGAATCGCCTTTGATGTCGATAGTGCCGTCGCCTTTAGCCTGGTCTGAATCTCCTCCGGCCTGACCATAGAATAAGTCCAGATTGTGTATCCAGCAGTATTTGTTGTCCGTATCCAACGAAACACCATCATCCATGAAGTTTAATATGCCGAAGTTGCGCAGCTCTACGTTTACGGCATTGCGCAGAAGAAATCCGAAGCCGTTTATTGTTGCGTCTTCACCGATGCCTTCTATTGTTATATTCATTTCAACAGAATTGTTCTTGCCTTTTATTTGAAGTCCTTCGTTGCTTAACAGTGCATCCATGTCGGTGTCTTTGATCATCCCGATGATTCTTACGCACAGCGGACGTGTCTCTTTTCCTTTTTGGTATGCGTTGAGTATTGCCTGCAGTCCCGTATAAGTCTGTTCCTTATCACCAATAACAGGACATGTTACAGTCTTTGCTGTATTTGCCGTAACGTATATTACGCGTGCGTTGGCTTTTAGCGTACCGTCGGCATTATATGCTCCCGGCGTATTGCCATTGAGGAAACAGAAACCTTCACGTTTATAGTTTATTACCTTTATTCCGGTAACTTCATTAGCTGCAGCATCTTGTTCTTTTTCTTCAATTACCGGAACAATCTTAAATGAATAATTGTCTGCAGCAATTAAGCCTGTAGCATCTGCCCGTCCGTATGTTCCATAGTTGCGTACCAGCTGGTCGTCCAGTTTTGTATATTCTTCGTATTGTCCACCTTTTACGTACACTATGTAAGACGAAGCATCTGCAAATGGCTCCCATTTTACGAAGGCTGATTCGTGCCATCCTTTTGACTCAAGTATCTTTACCTTTCCTTCCGGATTGTCAATGTCGCCTTCGCTGCCGCTGTCTTCTGCTTTTGCAAAGCTGATATTTTTTACAGTCTTTGTGTATGCGTCTGTCCATGTCCCGTTTACAGGGCTGATGTTTACTATGCCGTTGGCTCTGTCTATACTGACTTTTACTTCATCGGTATTATAATATTTAATGTCGTTGTTAGTCAGTGTCAGTCGCATTTGATTATTCTGACTGTTGAGGCTTACAGAGTGGTCTGTTGTCGGTTCAGGCGTTGTTCCTTCGCCTTCTTTTTCAACAGATATCATATATATGTAAAGTCCTCCTGTGTTTGTCAGCGTTATACTTCCGTCTTCGGTAACAGTGCCTATGTTTACCTGATCGTCAAGACTTGTGCTGTTAAAAAATCCAGACTCAGGGGTGATGTTTGTCACATTGAGTCCTCTTTTTTCTGTTTTTGAACTTGTCTTGCATTTAACAGTTATCTTAGAGCCTTTTTCAAGGTTGTCTATCGTTATTGTTGACACTTTATTCAATGTAAGGCATTGTTTCTTTATATCCACTCGAATGGCATCTGATGTTTCAGCCGTGAATATGATATTCTGTGTAAATATCAGTTCTGTGCCGTTAGCTTTTAATGTTTCAGAGTTTAATGCCTTATTGTTCGAATATCTGTCATTTGTGGCATCATATGTCCAGTTTTCAGTATCGGCAGACAGATTTGTCCTGTCTGTACTGCTTACACCTTCCTCTTGAAAGTCCCATGTCTGAGCAACTGCATCAGTAGTAAAAAATGGCATAAGGCATATTAGGAATGCCATAATTATTTTTGAGTATATGTCTTTCATGATAAAATTATTTTATGACTGTCTTTTTTCCATTAATAATATACACGCCTTTGTTAAGGGCATTGGCATCTTTACCCATGTATTGTCCGTTAAGGTTGTAGACTTTTGACTTTCCGGAATTGTCCATAGATGTAATATTTGTTATTCCGGTTGTGTTTTCATAGCTTAAGGAGATGCTGACCTTCGACATGTCTTCTGTCAGTGAAGTGTTGTCGTCAAATTGAAGTGTTACGTTGTTCCCATTGAAAGTCAGATTGCTTACGAATTTGTCGATTTCAGTTCCGTTTATTATAACGGTTTGTTCTGTTTCTGCATACATTGTTCCTCCTGACAATAATGCCATCAGGAACATACATAAAAATGTTTTCCTTTTCATTATTTAAGTTTTTAAATAGTTTGTAGATTATTCCTCGACAAATATAAATATTAAATCCTTTAAATATAGACTATATAACTTAAAAATATGATTTTTTATTATTAATTTACGTATTTTATGCATACTCATTTTCTTTAGGTCTTTATGCCCAAATCAGGCATCAGGCTTGTGTATTAATTCTGTTAGTAAATAGATTCTTTTATCCGTCATTTGTTATCCTATGTCGTCTTGTCATCTGTTTCTCTTAAATATTAGTCAGCTATGCCAGCTAAAATGCAGGTGATAATATTGTAATGAAAAAGTCAATGATTTACGCATAAAAAAGCAGTGACTTTTGATGCAAAAGTGGCTGAGTTATGAGGCGTAACTCAGCCACTAACAGTTTGAAAGATAATTGCTGCTGTTTGCTTAATGTAATTGCTGATAGGGTGCGGCAGATGTTTAATGTGAAATAAAATGGGGCAGATTTGTTACGGATTTTATGGGCTTTATATTTTCTGGGGCAGAAAGCTATCCGAGTGCATGTAAAGAAGACAATATCGTACTTAAAAACATCTAGTTAGAACGCTGTGTGTGGATTAATCTTGTATACGAGTTTTATTAAGGATTGTATGTTGATAATGCAAAATGAAGTCCGGCAGTGTTTTATCAACTCCAATAAAAACACTGCCGGATTATGATTATTCTTAAATTCTTTTTAAGCTGGTATCTTTCAGAACTTTGATTTATTCCTGTTATGGTAAATAACTTTTCTATCTTAGGTCTATTATTTCAGCGTTAGGAAAATCTTTTGAATTGAAACGGAATGTGGCGTCACTGATATTTTTTGCTTTAAAGTTTGAAACTTTTATTGTCGTCCATCCGTTGCTCTGACGCATCTTTATTGTTTGTGGATAATAATTCTTGTTTATCGTTATATACATTTCTTTTATTGTCCGTTTTTGGTTTTGTGCGTAAAGATGTATTTGCCATCCGCCTGCAACGTTTTTCATGCCGAGATTGAATCCGTTTTTATAGATATTGATGAATTTATATGGATTCATAGATTGCTGCTGTGCTTCAGTAGGCGTGCTTATATTTACCTCCTGATTCTTTTTCATGTATGTCCATTGTGTCTTTCCGTCATACCATACAATAGCCTGAGAAGTACGTGCATTAAATTTGTTTCCCTTTATCGCAATAGTGCCGGACGTATTTCCGTATTTTCCGCTTATGGTGAAGTTGGCACTTGCTCCGCTTTTGCGTCCTACTACGGCTGCAGTCTTGTCGAGTATCTTTCGTGCTTGCGCTGCATTTTGTGCATGCATGCCAACTGCCAATGTAAACAAAAGTATTAGCAAACAAAACTTTTTCATAATTGTGCTTCCTGTTTGAATTGTTATTCTAAATTAATGTTCAAATACTATTTTCGTAATGCAGACAGAAGATTTTCAAGACTGTTCTCGTCCTGTATCAATACTTCACGTGGTTTGCTGCCTTGTGCCGCACCAACGATTCCGGCCTTTTCCATCTGGTCCATCAGTCTGCCCGCACGGTTATATCCGATTGAGAAACGGCGCTGAATCATGCTTGTTGAACCTTGCTGGCTTAACACTATTGTACGTGCTGCTTCTTCAAACAAAGGGTCAAGACTGTGCATTTCAAGCGATCCGCCTTTGCCTGAGTCTGAACCTTCGTCTGTGGTCGGCTCTGGCAGTTCCATCGGCTCTATAGGACCAGGCTGTTGTTTGATATATTCATTTATTCTTTCTATTTCAGGTGTATCTACAAATGCGCACTGCACTCTGACTGGCTCGTTTCCGTTGAGGAACAACAAGTCGCCTCGTCCAATGAGCTGATTGGCTCCAGGACGGTCAAGTATTGTACGAGAGTCAATCATCGAACTTACTCTGAAAGCCATTCTGCCAGGGAAGTTAGCCTTGATGTTTCCTGTAATGATAGATGTTGTCGGGCGTTGTGTTGCAATCACCATGTGTATGCCGACCGCACGTGCAAGCTGTGCAATACGTGCAATAGGCATTTCTATTTCTTTGCCGGCAGTCATGATTAGGTCTCCGAACTCGTCGATAATAACAACGATATATGGCATGTATTCATGACCGTCTGTAAGTCGCAGCTGGTGGTTGACATATTTTTTGTTATATTCTTTAATGTTCTTTGCACCGGCAAGTTTAAGCATGTCATACCTGTAGTCCATGAGCTTGCACAGGCTGTTCAGTGTGCGTATAACCTTGGTGACGTCAGTTATTATTGCATCTTCATTGTCATCAGGAATTTTTGCCATGAAATGGTCTGCAATAGGCATGTACATGCTGAACTCAACCTTTTTAGGGTCTATCAGCACAAACTTCAATTCGTTCGGATGTTTCTTATATAGCAATGAAGTAATTATGGCGTTTAGTCCAACTGATTTACCCTGTCCGGTAGCACCGGCAACCAGCAAGTGGGGCAGTTTTGTAAGGTCTGCCATAAATACCTCGTTGGTTATGGTCTTTCCTATGGCAATAGGCAAGTCCATGGTTGTCTCTTGAAAGCGTTTTGAATTTAATATGCTTTCCATAGAAACAATGTTCTTCTGTGCGTTAGGCACCTCTATTCCGACCGTACCTTTGCCTGGTATAGGCGCTATGATACGTATGCCGAGCGCGGCAAGGCTCAAGGCGATGTCGTCTTCAAGGTTTCTTATCTTCGATATCTTTACGCCTTCGGCAGGGGTTATCTCATACAATGTGATTGTAGGACCAACCGTAGCCGTGATGGTCTTTATCTGTACTCCGAAATTGTTCAGCACCTCAACAATACGGTTCTTGTTAGCCGTCTGTTCCTTCATGTCGATGTACGGCTTGCCGTCATTCTCATATTTCTTCAGCAAATCGAGCGTCGGATATTTATACTTCGTCCAAGGCTCTTTCGGATTGATAGGCGTATTGATATTGCTGCTGCCAGATACGTCTTTCGAGTCTGCCAGGTTTTCTTTCTCGGGTATAATTATCTTGAGGTCGTTAGTGCTTGGAGCTTGTTTTATTTCTTTAGCTGTCTCAATCTTGGTTTCTTCAGCTTGCTCCTCTTGTTTTATTACAGCTTCTCCGTTGTCACCAAATTCAACCCTTTGTGTCTGTGGATCGTCAAATACAGTAGGGTCTTCAAGGGTTTCAATAGGTTTAGACTTATTGGCTTTTCCCTGATTGTTGGTGATGTCGAATTTCACTTTGTTTGATATGCTGTTCACGGGATTCAGAATCTTTCGTACAACCGTGATGGTTTCTTTACTTAGGTAAGTAAGGAATATGATAGCCGTTAAAAGGAGGATGGCTGTCAGTCCAGGTGCTCCTACAAGATTTTCTATCCATTGACTGCAGAACTGGCCGTGGTCGCCTCCGGGATTAAACACCTGGCTTCCCATGATAGGTGTCAATATTTCTGCAAATGTTATAGAAAGCCAAAGCATAGATATGCCAAGGCAAAAGAAACATTTAATCAGGTTGAAGTTATATGCCCGTACAAGTTTCAGTCCTGCCATGCCCATGAATACCGGAATGATAAAGGCAGAAAGGCCAAAGCATCTTGAAATAAAGAAATATGAAACGAAAGCTCCGAACGGGCCGCAGCTGTTCTGAAATGCCCTGTTTGAATTAAATATCTCTCCGGGCCTTAAATCCAATACCAAGCTTTGGTCGTTTTGGCCTGTAGAAAAGAAGGATATAAATGCTATGATTATGTAAATGGATAAAAATATCAGAATGATTCCTACCGTAAAATTAATAAAGTCATTTTGAAAAATATTTTTAAATCCTACTACCTCACTTAATGATTTGTTCGTGTTCGTATTTTTTTTCTTAGCCATCAGTGTATTTAGAATATTTTATTTGCAAAAGTAATTGAAAATTGCCAAATCAAGCTATAAAATCACCTTTTTTTTATATTTTTGCAAACTGTAATTTTTGCAAATGAGAAAAATCATATACAATAAGTTTGATAAGCATGACATAACAGCTCTGCCGAAAGTGCTGTTCTCCGGACGTATCATTGTGATAAATACTGCTGCGGAGGCAGAGAAGGCTGTTGACTATCTGATGTCTCAGAAAATATTGGGGATAGATACGGAGACAAGGCCTTCGTTTAAAAAGGGGCAGACGCATAATGTAGCATTGCTTCAGGTGTCAACTCATGACACGTGTTTTCTTTTCAGATTGAATCTTACAGGTATAACTCCGGCTATAATCCGTCTGCTTGAAGATCCTTCAATTCCGAAGATTGGCTTGTCGTTGCGCGACGATATAAATTCATTGCATAAGCGTGCCGATTTTCATCCGGGGAATTTCATTGATTTGCAAAAGCATGTCTGCGAACTTGGAGTGGAGGATTTGAGCTTGCAAAAGCTATATGCTAATTTCTTCCATCAGAAGATCAGTAAGTCGGTAAGGCTGAGTAACTGGGAGTCGGATGTGCTTAGCGACAGACAGAAATTATATGCCGCCACCGATGCGTGGGCATGTATAAATATATATGAAGAGTTGTGCCGGCTGGAAAAGACCGGAGATTATGAGTTGGTAAAAATAGAAGAAAATAAGGAGACAGATGTATAAGAACATATATTTAAAGAAAGGTAAGGAAGACAGTCTTAAGCGTTTTCATCCTTGGGTGTTTTCTGGTGCGATAGCGCATATGGACGATGGAATAGAGGAGGGTGACATAGTAAGAGTCATCACTCAGTCGGGCGCTTTCATTGCTTTGGGGCATTATCAGATTGGAAGCATTGCTGTGCGTGTGCTTTCATTTCAGGATATAGCTATTGATGATGACTTCTGGAAACAGCGCCTGGCGGCTGCGTTGCTCATGCGTCAGTGTGCCGGTATTGCAGACAATCCTGAAAACAATACGTTCAGGCTTGTACATGGTGAAGGCGACAACCTTCCGGGATTGGTTATTGACTGCTATGGCAAGACTGCTGTCATGCAGGCTCATAGTGTTGGTATGCATGTGTGCCGTAATGTCATAGCCCTCCAGCTGGTTGAGGTTATGGGCAGCCGCATAGAGAATGTCTTTTATAAGAGTGAGACAACATTGCCGTTTAAGGCTGACCTCGGACAGGAAAACGGGTTTATATATGGGGGAAGTGATGACAATGTCGCTGTTGAGAATGGCCTTAAGTTTCATGTTGACTGGCTAAAAGGTCAGAAGACAGGATTCTTTGTTGACCAGCGTGAAAACAGAAAATTGCTTGAGCATTACGCAAAAGGCAAAACAGTCTTGAATATGTTCTGTTATACAGGCGGTTTCTCTTTCTATGCTATGCGAGGCAATGCTAAGGCCGTTCATTCAGTAGACAGCAGTGCCAAGGCGATGGAACTGACTAATGCCAATGTGGAACTGAACTTTCCCGGCGACAAGCGTCATCAGGCTTTTTGTGAGGATGCATTCAAGTTTCTTGATGCTGCAAAAGACAAATATGACCTGATAATACTCGATCCTCCTGCTTTTGCCAAGCATAGGGCTGCATTGCATAATGCGCTTAAAGGATATACAAGGCTTAATGTGAAGGCATTTGAGAAGATAAAGAGTGGTGGTATCCTGTTTACGTTCAGCTGTAGTCAGGTCGTGACAAAGGATAATTTCAGAAATGCCGTGTTTACAGCGGCTGCATTGGCAGGTCGTAATGTCAGGATATTGCACCAGTTGCATCAGCCGGCCGATCATCCAATAAACATATATCATCCTGAAGGCGAATATCTAAAGGGACTGGTTCTTTATGTTGAGTAATGGTTTCCTAAAAAAAATATCAGATTTTATTAAAGACCGTCAGTTACTGAGTAAGGACGGAAAATATATAGTTGCGCTGTCGGGAGGTGCCGACAGCGTTACTTTGGCTTTGGCTCTTTGCGAATTGGGCTACAAGGTTGAGGCTGCTCATTGCAATTTTCATCTGCGTGGTGAAGAATCAGACCGTGATGAAAATTTCTGTGTCGAGTTTTGCCGGCAGAATGGCATAGAGCTTCATAGAGCTCATTTTGATACAGTGTCTTATTCAAAGTTGCGTAAAGTAAGCATAGAGATGGCAGCCCGAGATCTTAGGTATTCTTACTTTTCACAGCTTAAGCGTGACATCTGCGCCGACGCTATATGTGTTGCGCATCATCAGGACGATTCTGTTGAGACCGTATTGATGAATCTTATCCGTGGTACAGGTATAGACGGACTTACTGGTATCTCTCCGAAAAACGGTGACATAGTGCGTCCGCTATTGTGCGTTTCAAGAGCTGATATCGAAAACGAGCTTTGTGCCGCAGGGCAGGATTATGTAACTGACAGTACGAATCTGGTTGATGATGTTGTCAGAAACAAAATCCGTCTGGACATTCTTCCGCTTATGAGGCAGATAAATCCTTCTGTTGGAAACAGCATTGCCAAAACTGCCATGCGTATGGAAGAGGTCGCTCGAGTTTTTGGTTCTGCTATCAGCGATGCTGCCGGGCGTGCAGTTACATATAATAATAAAGGTGAGGCAAAAATATCACTGGATATACTTTCTTCAGGACCGTCTCCAGAGAATGTGCTTTTTCATATTTTAAAGAACTATTCTTTTGCCCCGTTGCAGATAGAACAGATTTATTCTTCATTGAACTCAGGGCCTGGTACAGAATTTCGTTCATCTACCCACGCTCTGCTTATCGACCGTGAATATATTTTCATTGAACCATTGTCTGACGAAGGACAAAGGAGGTTTGTTATACCTGAGACAGGAACTTATGTATATGATGAGTCTTCTAAGTTTCGGGTAGAGATTATAGATAACGGGTCGGATGTAGAAATTGTACGAGACAGAATTTGCTTTTTTGCAGATTTGTCTAAGGTCGCTTTTCCGCTTATTGTGCGCAGGGCCTCTACCGGTGACAGATTCATTCCTTTCGGGATGAATGGCTCCAAGTTGGTAAGTGATTATTTGACAGATCGCAAGTTTAATTTGTTTGATAAGCGCCGTCAGCTTGTTATAACTGATTCGGACGAAAAGATAATATGGCTCGTAAACCAGAGACCTGACAACAGATGCAGGGTTTCTGATACAACGAAGAAAATACTTAAGATTACATATACCGGCTGTTAAGCCGGTTTTTTTATTTTTGATAAAGTCCTTTTCTTCATGATTTGCGTAGCGCACGTAACATCTTGATATACAGTGTTTTGTAAAAGAATATCTTTTGACTGGCAAAAGATGCCCTTTCACCTCGTAAGAGGTCGCATTTTATAAGCCAAAAGCAGGCATAACATCAAGCATTAGTCAAATCCTAGTTTTGTATATTATCAGTTTACTGTTTTCGTGAAAGGTATTTATTGTATTCATAGATAATGTTTAAATGCAATTTTTATTAAAATAAGCCATTTATCAATCTGTTTGCTGAAAAAATATTACCTTTGCATTAATATGAACAGGCAGAATGAAAATTCTGCGATAAAATGTCTTTAGTAGGAAATATTAAAAGTTTAAGGTATGGTAAAGTATAACGTGAATTTTGACAATTATAAGAAGGACGCTGCATATCGTTCGCTTATAAGTCCAAAATTGGTCAGTGAGTTGAAAGTAAAGATTGTCAGGATTATCGTAAAAAAGAAAAAATATAAAGACAAGGAATATTCGGCCAAGCGTCTGGCTGAAGAACTTGAAACCAATACTAGGTATATATCTGCCGTGGTTAATATATGCTTCAACATGAATTATACGTCATGGGTAAATAAGTATCGCATAGAAGATGCCAAGGCTTTGCTTACTGACAAAAAGCATAAAAAGCTTAAAATGGAGGAAGTGAGTGATTTGGTTGGTTTTTCAAACAGACAGTCTTTTTATGCGGCGTTCTATAAATACACAGGTGTTACGCCGCGAAAGTATAAGTTAGATAATTCTGAAAAATAACGTAACATATTAATGCTGCAATGAGAAATACTCAATTTTCATATACCGACGAACGTTTTGCGGATATACTGATGCTCAGGTATAAACTTGACAACTTCAGCTCTTTGTCGCTGAGGCAGAAAAAGCTAGTGTATTATTTGTCTGAGGCCGCGCTTTATGGCCGTGACATAACTTTTGATCAGTTTGGCCGGTATAATCTGAAGATACGCAAAGTGTTTGAGCAGATATACCTTAATTATAAAGGTGACAGAACTGCTGATGAGTTTATGGAACTTGTTGTGTATCTGAAGCGGGTATGGTTCTCTAGCGGCATATACCATCATTACGGATGCGATAAATTTGTTCCTGGCTTTTCTAAAGCATTTTTTATAGATGCTGTTAAATCTGTTGATGGCAGTTTGTTGCCTTTAGACGAAGGACAGACGGTGGATGGATTATGTGAAGAACTTCTGCCGATAATTTTTGATCCTGATGTCATGCCTGTAAAGGTGAATAAAAAGGACGGTTTCGATTTGGTTGAAACTTCAGCATGCAACTTCTATGATGGTGTAACACAGAGTGAAGTTGAAGAGTATTATGCTTCAAAGAAAAATCCAGACGATAAGGAGCCTTTGTCATATGGACTGAATACTACAGTGAAAAAATGTGATGGACGGGTTGTTGAAGAGGTTTGGAGAATTGGAGCAAAATATGGCGCAGCAATAGAAAAAATTGTATATTGGCTCGAAATGGCTTCAACTGTGGCTGAAAATGACAAGCAGCGCAGTGTAATTGATGCTTTGATTAAATATTACAAGTCGGGTGATTTGGCAGACTTTAATGAATATTGCATTAAATGGGTTGATGAAAAAGAATCTGCCGTTGATTTTATTAATGGGTTTATTGAGGTTTATGACGATCCGCTCGGAATGAAAGGCACTTGGGAAGGTCTTGTTGAATACCGTGATGTAGAAGGAACAAGGCGGACCAGAGTGATTAGCGATAACGCTCAATGGTTTGAAGACCATTCGCCTGTTGATTCTCGTTTCAAGAAACAGCAGGTAAAGGGTGTGTCTGCAAATGTAATATGTGCGGCAACTCTCGGCGGAGGTGAATACCCTTCAACGGCCATAGGCATAAACCTTCCTAATGCCGACTGGATTAGAGCAAGCCATGGAAGCAAGAGCGTTACGATAAGTAATATCATATCGGCTTATAATGAAGCATCACGTGGTAATGGCTTTGACGAAGAGTTTGTTATTGACGAAGAGACAATAAAGCTTATAAGACAGTATGGAGATATATGTGACATCATACATACTGACCTGCATGAGTGTCTTGGACATGGTAGCGGACAATTGTTGCCCGGTGTTGATCCTGACTCTCTGAAAGCATACGGCAATACTATTGAAGAGGCGCGTGCTGATTTGTTCGGATTGTATTATGCAGCAGATAAAAAGTTGGTTGAGTTGGGGCTGCTGCCTGATGCAGAAGCCTACAAGGCAGAGTATTATTCATATATGATGAATGGACTTCTCACTCAGCTTGCACGCATAAAAAAAGGCAATTGTATAGAGGAGGCCCATATGCGTAACCGTGCCCTGGTTGCACGTTGGTGTTATGAAAAAGGACGTGAGGGCAATGTTGTAGAGCTTGTGCGTCAAAACGGGAAAACTTACGTGCGTATAAACGATTATGAGCAACTCCGCAATCTGTTTGCAGCCTTGCTTGCTGAAATTCAACGCATAAAGAGCGAGGGTGATTATGCCGCAGCCCGTGACATAGTCGAGAATTATGCTGTGAATATTGATCCGGTTTTGCATGATGAAATATTGTGCAGATATAATAGTCTGGGCATACCTCCTTATAAAGGATTCATAAATCCGGTACTTATGCCTGTTACTGATTGCGATGGTAAAATAATGGACATAACTGTTGATTATTCTGAAACTTACGAGCATCAGATGTTGCGTTACAGCAGAGATTACTCCACATTGATTTGATAAAAATGAAACAGGAAACACAAGATAGACTGAAACAAATTAAACAGCGTTTCAGATTGATGATGAACGGCATGGCTTCTCAGTCAATGCGCGAGAAAGGACTTGGGTATAGCATAAACTGGGGCATATCTCTGCCTGCCTTGAAAACACTGGCAGAAGAGTATGGCAAAGACTATGACTTGGCCATCGAACTGTGGAAAGAAAACATCCGCGAATGTAAGATTCTTGCCACATTGATTATGCCACCGGCGGATATGAAAGCTGATTTGGCCTGCCTTTGGGTATCACAGATTCCAAATCAGGAAGTTGCAGCTATGGTGGCCTTCAATCTGTTTCAGTATATAGACAGCGCGAAAGACCTCGCGTTCAAATGGCTCGCGTCAGCGAGTGAGCTAGAGCAGATGTGCGGTTATAACATCTTGTCACGGCTTTTTATGCGTGGAGAGGTGCTTGATTCACGAGAGATAAATGAGCTTTTTGATCAGGCCAAAACTGCTCTTGAAGGTGGAAGTGTGTCACTGCAGCATACAGTTGTAAATATGTTGTCACATTTTTGTACTATTTCCGACGAGTATAATAAAATAACAAAATCTGCCTTCAAATCATACGATTTAGATATTTTTTGATGTTTTGTACGGCTAATACGGAATTTTGTTGTATTTTTGTCGGACAATCCGGAGTATGGATAAAATGAAAAATAATTGTAGCGACGCAGTAAGGGAGATTCTGGACAACTATTTGGAACAGAACAATTATCGCAAAACCCCTGAACGATTTGCGATTCTCGATGCGGTGTATAGCTTCAATTCTTATTTTTCAATACAAGAACTTAGCGACAGGCTGATAGAACGATGCTTTCCCGTTAGCAGAGCTACGCTTTACAATACGGTAAGGCTGTTGATGAGTTTACGACTTGTTATATCTCTGAGACTGCAGGACGGTATACGCTATAAGGCGTGTTACTCGGATAATCACTGCACTCAGGTCTGTACTGTTTGCGGAAAGGTTACAGAGATAAAAATACCCGAGATTGCAGATGTAATTGACAGAACGCATTTGAGGCGCTTTCGCAAAGAAGGCTTCTCAATGCATATTTATGGTGTATGCAGCACCTGTCAGGCAATGCTTACGCGCTTGAAAAATAAAGAGAATACTGAAAAACAGGAGAATATAAATAAAAACAAATATATTAGTAAATATGGAAAAAGGCAAAGTTGATGTATTGCTAGGTTTGCAGTGGGGTGATGAAGGCAAAGGCAAGGTTGTTGATGTGCTTACGCCTCATTACGATGTGATTGCAAGATTTCAGGGCGGTCCTAACGCAGGACACACTCTCGAGTTTGAAGGCGAAAAGTATGTCCTTAGAAGTATTCCTTCTGGCATTTTCCAGGGTGGCAAGATTAACATTATTGGTAATGGTGTAGTACTTGCTCCGGATTTGTTTATGGATGAGGCTAAAGACTTGGAGAAAAGCGGTCATCCTTTGAAAGAGAGACTTTATATATCAAAAAAAGCTCATCTTATTATGCCAACTCACAGACTGTTGGATGCAGCCTATGAACAGGCTAAAGGAAAAAATAAAGTAGGAACAACAGGTAAAGGCATCGGTCCTACATATACAGATAAGGTTTCGCGCAACGGACTTCGTGTGGGTGATATATTTGATAATTTTGAAGAAAAATATAATGCTCATAAGGCACGTCACGAGCAGATTTTGAAATCGCTTAATTATACTGACTATGATATTTCTGATGTAGAAAAGAAATGGATGGAAGGTATAGAATATATCCGTCAGTTCCATATTGTAGATTCTGAACATGTAATTAATAAGATTTTAAAATCTGGTCAGAATATATTATGTGAAGGTGCTCAGGGTACAATGCTTGATGTCGACTTCGGCAGCTATCCTTTTGTAACGTCTTCTAACACTATCTGTGCAGGAGCTTGCATCGGATTGGGAATCGGCCCTAACAGAATTGGCGAAGTATATGGCATAATGAAGGCTTATTGTACACGTGTCGGTGCCGGACCGTTCCCGACAGAATTGTTTGATGAGACTGGAAGTCTTATAAGGCAGCTTGGTCATGAGTATGGAGCTGTTACCGGACGTGAGCGCAGATGCGGATGGATTGACCTTGTTGCGCTGCGTTATTCTATTATGGTTAATGGAGTCACTCAGTTAATCATGATGAAGAGCGACGTGCTTGATGGCTTTGATACAATAAAGGCATGTGTAGCTTATAAACGCAATGGTGAGACCTTGACTGATTTCCCCTATAATATAGAGGAAGGTATCGAGCCTGTTTATAAGGAACTTAAGGGATGGAAGGCCGACATGACAAAGATGACCAGCGAGGAAGAGTTCCCGCAGGAATTTAAGGATTATATCAAATTCCTTGAAACAGAACTTGAAACTCCTATTAAGATTATCTCAATAGGTCCGGATCGTGCCCAGACAATAGTTAGAAAATAATACGTATAATTTCGTCCCAAGGATTGAGAATTTGTGGTGTGGATAATTGATGTTTTCAATATCCAGATTCTTCATTCTCAATTCTTGGGTTTTATCTTAAATAAAGACAGATATGAACAAACCATCAATACCTAAGGGTACACGTGACTTTTCCCCGTTGGAAATGTCAAAGCGCAATTATATTTTTGATACAATAAGGTCTGTTTTCGCTCTTTATGGTTTTAAGCAGATTGAAACTCCGGCCATGGAAACATTGCAGACATTGCTTGGAAAGTATGGTGAGGAAGGCGATAAACTTCTTTTCAAGGTGCTCAATAGTGGAGATTATTTGAGCAAGATTGATCGAGAGGAACTTGTCAATGGGAATCCGTTGCATTTGGCTTCAAAATTATGTGAGAAAGGTTTGCGATATGACCTGACCGTTCCTTTTGCCCGTTTTGTCGTTATGCACAGGGATGAGTTGCAGTTGCCGTTCAAGCGTTATCAGATTCAGCCTGTATGGCGTGCGGACCGTCCTCAGAAGGGTAGGTATCGTGAATTCTATCAGTGTGATGCAGATGTTGTCGGCAGTGATTCGTTGCTCAATGAGATTGAATTGATGCAGATTATTGATACAGTGTTTACACGTTTTGGTGTGCGCGTTCAGATAAAAATCAACAACCGTAAAATATTAACTGGAATAGCTGAATATATCAACGAGGCTGATAAAATAGTGCCTATTACAGTTGCTATTGATAAACTGGAAAAAGTTGGCCTTGATAATGTAAATGCTGAACTTGCAGAAGATGGACTCAGTAAAGAGGCCATTGAAAAGCTACAGCCGGTGATATCACTCAGCGGCAGCAATGAAGAAAAATTGGATGTTATAAGCAATATCCTCAAAGATTCAGAAATAGGAACAAAGGGTGTTGAAGAGCTTCGTTATATATTCGGCGTACTTGACAAGTCTAATCTTAAGAATGAGGTGCAGTTTGATTTGACTCTTGCAAGAGGTCTTAATTATTATACAGGAGCAATCTTTGAGGTTAAGTCACTTGATGTTCAAATCGGAAGTATTACAGGCGGAGGACGTTATGATAATCTTACAGGCATCTTCGGTATGCCAGGTTTGAGTGGTGTAGGAATCTCTTTTGGTGCAGACAGAATATTCGATGTCCTTAATGCATTGGATCTTTATCCAGAAAACGCAATGAGCGGAACTCGTCTGATGTTCATTAACTTCGGGGAAAAGGAAATGGCGTATTGTTTGCCTATTGCTGCCAAAGCCCGTGAGAACGGCATTGCTACTGAGATATATCCTGATGCAGCAAAGATGAAAAAGCAGATGAACTATGCTAATAACTGCAATGTTCATTATGTGGCTATTGCCGGCGAAAATGAGATAAATGAGAATAAGATAACTTTGAAGAACATGTTGACAGGTGAGCAGCGTCTGGTTGATGCTGATGAACTTGTGTCAATCGTTAAATCTTGACAGTGATTATGGGTAGAATAAAATATTTTCTTGTTCTTCTCCTGTGTGTGTTGTCACTATCTGCATATAAGAAAAATGAAAAAATTACAATCTTTATGATAGGTGATTCCACTATGGCTAATAAGGATATTAGTGGTGGAAAGATGGAGCGAGGATGGGGAATGATGCTCAAAAATTTCTTCACTGAGGACGTAATTGTTGATAATCATGCACTTAATGGGCGTTCTTCAAAAAGTTTCATTAGTGAGGGTCATTGGCAGAAGGTCGTGGAAAAAATAAAGCCTGGAGATTATGTCTTTATTCAGTTTGGGCATAATGATGAGAAAGACGATCCTAAACGACACACTGATCCTGGAACAACTTTCGACGAAAACTTGCGCAAGTTTGTTAAGGAAACAAGGATGAGAGGCGGCATTCCTGTTTTATTTAATAGTGTAGTAAGGCGAATCTTTACGAATAGTACAACAGCTGTTGCTGATGATGATACCCGTTCTAATTCATCAGCAGATTTGGTTGAAGGTGATACATTGGTAGATACTCACGGTGACTATCTTTTGTCTCCTCGTAATGTTGCACGTGAGTTGGATGTGCCTTTTGTGGATGCAAATAAGATTACACATGATTTGGAACAGGGGCTAGGGCCGGATAAATCTAAAAAACTGCATATGTGGTATCTACCTAATGAAGTTCCTTCATTGCCAAAGGGGCGTCAAGACAATACTCACTATAATGTTTATGGTGCGTATGTTGTTGCCGGATTACTTGCTGATGCCGTTTCTGATGCTGTTCCAGAACTTAGACAATATCGTTGCAAGTATGATGCTTCAGTTGCAAGAGATGGAAGTGGATTGTATTTTGATCTGCAAACTGCTGTAGAGCATGTTCCTTCTGGTGTTAAGACAACTATCTTGGTAGGTGAGGGAAAGTGGAAGAAACCTGTAGCCGGTAAAGATAAAAAGATAGAATATATAATGAGGCAAGGGGCCAGTTTCATAAAATAGTTGATTATAATTATTACATTATGGTCTGAACTTCAGGTCCTTATTATATTAAGTAATACTACGGTAAATATTTGTAACCTAGATTGTTATTGGGGTATTTGCAAATATTTACCGCTTTTTATTTTATTATCACGCAATTCTTCATGCTTATTCTTTTTCAAAAGTTATACTTTTGCGTTCCGTTTTGTATCCTTTTATCGTGTAAAAGATATGCTTTTGTCTCCTAAAAGGTGCCCTTTTGCAGACGGCCCTCAGATTGGTGTGTTTTACATTTGATATACTGCCGGCTTTAAAAGCCTATAACGTCCATTCTGTCAGCATTTTATGACGTTGCTGACTGCCCGTATGGCTTGCCGCACAGCCTTGCATTTCTCCTGCCGTTCATGAATATTGCTGCTCCATGACAGGCCTGCCCGTAGCATTGGCTGTCGTAACCGGCATCCGGCCGGCAGTTTTTTTCCTTTGGAATTCAAACACCTTTAAATTCTGCCATCGTCCTTTGGTTTTTGCCATTAGCGTATAATTTTCATCCATCTTTGCCTGTTTTATATCCCGTTCCTGTGTCACAAGTCTGCCTATTTCTTTTGTAAAACTATAATAATGTGAATGACGTAAGAATCACACTTAATATGTAAACGACTGTTAAAA
>NZ_LFQU01000037.1 GCF_001275135.1 Xylanibacter rarus
TGTGAAAAGTTAAAAGTGAAAAACGAAAAATCCAAATGTATTGTGGTTTCTACTTGTAAGCATTACGTTTGCAATTGGATTTTTCACTCTTCACTCTTAGTTCTTCACTTAAATATGCTCCTAGCCAACTTGTTGGCGATAACTCCTCTAACTACTTTAACTACCTAAAAACAAAATAGGAAGTAATCGGATTAAATAAATCCTTATATTCAATTCCGGCGGAGCGCAGATCCGCCGGCACAATAGCCTTGTTGGTTATTGTCGCAAGCACTACGTTAGCATTTGACTCTAACTCCTAGCTCACCTTAGTGAGCGATAACTCCTCTAACTACTTTAACTCCAAATTACAATATACCCCTCTTACCTCCTTCGCTATCTTGTCCCAGTCATACTTTGCCATGTCGTAGTCTATGTGCTGTGGCTCACGGCTTATCACCTCTTCCAGTTTCTTCGCCAGCTCGTCCACGTTGCCCACCGGGAAGTAGTCATCTTTGTCAAGGCCCACCTCCAGGTTTGCCGGTATGTCGCTCACTATCACCTTCACGCCGTAGCTCATGGCTTCAAGCAACGCTATCGGCAGGCCCTCATGACTCGACGGCAGACAGTAGCACATGCAGTTAGTCAGCAGCGAGTGCAGCTTACGGCCCTTCACAAATCCCGTCAGCACCACGCCGTTCTTCCTCGCCATCTCTTTCAGTCCCCTTGAGTAGTCGTCCTCAAAGTCCGTGTCACCAGCCAGCACCAGCTTTATGTCATCGTCGCCGCCGTCTTTACTTTTTAATTCTTCATTTTTAATTCTCCCGAACGCTTCCACCAGATGGTGCAGGTTCTTTTCCGGCACAAAGCGGCACATGCCCAATATGTAGCGTCCCTTCCTGATGCCCAGTTCCTCAAAATACTTTGGATAGTCGCATACCTCAGGTTCCGACACGCCATTATATATCAGATGCACGTTCTTTGTACGTCCGTATTTCTCCTTAATCAGGTTGCGTATCACGTCGCTGATCACAATTACGTCGTCAGCAAACATACACCCCATGCGCTCACCCAGCTTCAGCACCGCTTTGGCAGCCTTGCCCCATTTGTCCCTGTCATAGTCAGGACCATGATGCGTAAACACCACCTTCATGCCCAGCATCTTGGCGTATGGCACCAGCAGAGCCGGTCCTATGGCGTGTATGTGCAGTATGTCTGCTCCCAGTTTCTTCGCCTTGTTTATGGCTCTGTACGTATGTATAATGGCTTCAAACGACTTCTTTTTCGGTGTCTCAATGTCCACCAGCTTTACGCCTTTCCATTCTTTCAGGCCGTCGCTGACGTAGCTTTTACGCCTTATCACCGTTACGTCTTCGCCCATGGCTGCAATTCTCGGAAACAGTTCCTCACAGTGCGTCTCCACTCCGCCCATGACATTAGGTATGCCACGGGTACCGGTAACAACAATTTTCATAAAATTTTCCGGATTAAAAATAAATCATTACTTTTGCCTCGTCATAAGCAAAAGTCCATGTCAAAGTTTTTTCTCAATATAAAAGAATCAGCCCAACACACCGGCATAATTCTTCTTTCCTGCCTCTCTGCCCTTTGGCTGTTGATTAGGGGCAGAAGGATTAAATAAAGATATATGGTCTACATTGTTTACCATATATCTTTGTAAAAATTTTATTTATAAGTACTGATTTATTTGCTCTTAATAAATTTTGCTTCAACCTTATTCATCACATAATACTTCATTATGTGAGCAAAACAAATAACGCCGCATATGGTCAATATTGACGTAACAATATATAGAATATCATTCTGACTAATGTAATTTTCTAAATGCGCTTTTTCTATAACTCTATATATTATCATATGTGATAAATATATTTCCATACTGATATTACTGAGATATTTCAGAACCCGATTACTTAACAACTTTGTATTTGTTCCTATCGCAAATAATATCCATAGTGCAAACAGGCACAATTCTGCAATATATCCTAAATTGGCAGAAAATAGATGCTTAAATGCAAAATAACATATAGTGAGTAAAATAGTTACAATTGCACATAGAATATTATATCTTTTAGCAAATTCAACGATTCCATGTCTATACAGATAAATTAGTCCACCTGCTAAGAAATAAGGAGCACAAAATACAAAATTAGTTCTACCTATTTCACCAGTTACAAAATCTGCATTCATTGCTATGATAGTAAATGCTACTGATATACAAAAAGACAGCCATGCCCGTTTCTTAGTGTCAAGCATAAACACAAAGAACGGAAATAATAAATAAAACAAAAATACTATACCAAGAAACCAACCGACACCTATTACCGTGATATTATGTGCAGGCAAAAGTCCAAAACATAAAGTTAGATTTGCATATACCTGATAAAATGTTTCTACGCTTGGTTCAATCAAGAAATCTTACAAACATAAAAATGCGAAAAATGGCAATATTCTCAAATATCTTTTTTTGTAAAAAGAATTTGGTGAGATACTGCCTTCTTTTATTCTTTGATAATATCCACAACACATCGAAAATGCACTTACCAGCATAAATAACAATGTAAAATCTGTAAAAAATGGTATCAATGTTTGCGTACAATAGTTCTCAGATGGCTTTACAGATATATTTGCCAATATGTGCATCAATACTATTCCTATTGCTGCATATGCTCTTATTCCGTCTAAAGATGAGTAATGTTCCTTTGTATTCATGTTTTCTTATATATAGATCTTGCTTTATTGTCTAAATCTGTTTTTAATTACTTCTTATGGCGTCAAAAAGAGTTGGCATATTGTCCCAATGAACTTATGCTCCATCAGAACAATAGCCAACATATTATTTACGAAGAAAAAGAACTTATACGAATAATATTCACAATACAATTGAATTTTTCACTCTTCGTTCTTCACTCTTCACTTAAATTATTATCTGTCAAAGTTCAAGTCTCCCTGCTGCGGGTCTTGTCCTACTTCGCAGTATTTAAAGTCTAAGCAGGCAGGTTTGCCTTGCATTGAGCGTAGTTTGTTCTTCAAAGCCCACTTCAGCGGATACTTTATATATTTGTGCATCACAGGACTTGCCGTGCCAACCATCCAGCAGTTCTTCGGACATTTGCGCACCTTTGCGCGCACTCTGGCAGCCTGTTCGCTGTTCCATATAGTCATAAAGTCAGCATCGTGTATGTTACCCATGCTCCAGCTCTTCGGAGTGTCGCTTCCTGCCGGTTTCAGTTTGTCGTTCGACACGTTGTTTGGGTCAGCAGCCAGCTTCTCGTTATATTCTGCCACAGTCATGTCGTCGCCGTCCAGCTTCGTCTTGTTATCGGCGTTCTTGTCGTCCATTCTTGTCTCCAGTCCGTTACACGGCATCACCTCTCCCCACGGGTCAATAAAGAAGTTAGCCGTACCGGCCTCACATGGCAGCATGCGGCGGTTACCTTCAATATAGTTTATCAGTCCCATGTTAAACCATGCACGGAACCAGCTCTTCGGGCTCTTCTCCTTCAGCTGCCAGTCGATGAGTTTCCTGAAGTTTCCACACACCTCGTCATGGTTTGTAATCTTGTTATCCCCCTTATGGAAATAATAAGAATTGTGGAAAGCAGCAGTTGCAAACTCCAGTCCCATTGACAGAGAGAGCTGATATAGTTTGAGCATGTCTCCAGAGTTATAGTTGCTCACAGTACAACCAAAGCCAATATCCTTCAAACCCATACTCTGAAGAGTCTTTAATGTCTTGATAGCTTTATCAAAAGTTCCCTGACGGCCTCTAAGCTCATCATTCTTCTCTGCAAGTCCTTCAATAGATATGCGAATACCTATGTTAGGAAATTTCTTAGCCAAAGCTATTACCCTATCCTGAAACCATCCCGACGTAGATATCACAATGCGGTCAGTATGCTTATAACACTCTTCAACTATTTCATCCAGGTCTTCACGGATGAAAGGTTCACCACCTGTCAGGTTTATGAATTTTAATTTGGGAAGCGAACGAAGGTCAGAGGCTTTTAATTCCTCTTTCTTATCAGTAGGATTTTTCCAAATGTTACACATCACGCAACGCATCGGGCATCGATACGTCAGAATAATACTTGCGTCTGTAGGACGCGGCACATTCATGTTTGCCATAATCTTTTTACTTTATATTGTATTTAAATAAGATGCAGAATTATAAGACTATTTCTGTATTAGTATTTGTAGTTAAAGTAGTTAAAGAAGTTATCGCCAACAAGTTGGCTAGGAGCATATTTAAGTGAAGAACGAAGAGTGAAAAATCCATGTGCAAACGTAGTGCTTATAAGTAGAAGCCACAAGACTATTGGATTTTTAACCCCCAATTCCGGCGGAGCGCAGATCCGCCGGTACATTACTCTTGTGGATTCTTGTCGCAAGCACTACGTTGGCTATTGGATTCTTCACTCTTCGTTCTTCACTATTCACTTATATACCTCCATTATCCTCTCATAATAGCTTTCGCTGTTATATCTCTTTTGTGAAGTCAGGGCTATATCTTTATAGTCGAATGTATGTTGCCACATGGCTTCAATCTTGTTTGTCAAGTCATCCACGCTGCGGCTTTCAAAGGTCATGCCTGTTACGCCGTTTTCTATCAGTTCGGGTATTCCGCCTATACGTGCGCCCAGCACCGGCGTACCCAGACATTGCGCCTCAATCACCGACAGCGGGTTATTCTCATACCATTCTGACGGTATCACCGTGAAGCGCGCCTTACCCACAATGCCCTTTATCTCGTCCCACTGCTTATAGCCAAGGAACTCAACATTTGCTTTTAATTTTTCACTCTTAATTTTTAAATCTTCTTCAAGCGGTCCTCCTCCAATCACTTTCAGTTTATAGGGCAGGTTCTTTGCAGCCTCTATCAGCGTGTTCACGCCCTTTTCGTGGCTCAGTCGTCCCACGTAGCAGTAATAGTCTTCCTTGCCGTATTCGTCTTTCTTGCATTTGTCCACGTCAATAAAGTTGCACAGCGTCATCAGCTTCTTCTTGTCAAATCCGCCCTGTGCCATTTTATCTGCCATAAACTGACTGGGACATACAAACACATCCGTGCAGGCTTCCAGCCGCTCCCTGTTCCAGGTTACGGCCTCTTTATATCCTATCATCGATGCCAGTGCAGAGCCTTTCATGCACTTATACGTCTTGCAGTTACTCTTGTCGCCGTTGAAGCACAGCTCACATATATCGGTGCCGTTGCGCAGGCAGTCGTATCTGGGGCACAGCAGCTTATAGTCGTGCAGAGTCCATGCCACCTTTATTCCACGCTCATGCGCCAGTTCTGCCATCACGGGCGACAGCTGTGTGTGTATGTTGTTAAGATGCACCACGTCCGGCTTAAAGTCATCCAGCAGCCTGTTAAACTTCGTCTTCACCTCGTTAGAGCCGAACGGACGTGTAAACGCCATCAGCTTACTCATGTTCTGCGGAAAATATTTGCTCCATGGCGTACTTATATTTTCCGGATAGTCCATCGCAAACACTGCCACTTCATGTCCATGCTGCTTTAACAGCTGCTCTAAGTTGAGCATGTATATGCAATCACCGCCACGGCGGTAATAGAATTTATTGGAAAGTAAAATCTTCATTGCTAAATTTAAATCTGTTTAACAATTTGTATTTATCATCCTCTCTATACATTTTTTAATATATTTATATATATATCTTCAAAATGTTGAACTTTTATCCCCCACGTATATTTTTTTGCAGCCAATAACATATTTTTCCCTTTACGTCTAACTTCCTCTGGATGTTCTATACAATCCACCATGGAATTAACAAAAGATGTTATAAATTCCTCCTTTGTATTGCCATCAAAAGTCCAACCCAAATCTTTATTTAACAACAACCCGCTGCCAAAACGATTTATTGCTATTATAGGAATTCCATTTGACATTGCTTCCAATAACACAGAACCCGTTGTTTCACGTATACTTGGCATTAAAAAAACATCAGCTTTATCATACTCGTTTTTCATCTCCGTAAACGGTATACGCCCAACAAAAATAACATGTTCTTGAAGTTTTTTTGATCTATCCCATCTTTTTTTTAACTTTCGCATTTCTGGACCATCACCTATTATTCTAACTTCATACCGTTTGTCTTCTGGTATCTTTTCAATTGCATCAAACAGGAAGTCAAGACCTTTTCTGTAAATAAGTCTTCCTGCCATTAAAAATACACACTTTTTATTCAATGGTTTATCTTCATCATAGAAAATGTTATCTACAGCCATCTCTGTCTCAACATGACTACCATATCCCAGATAATATTTTGTTTCCTCATTTGCATAAATGAAATAATCGCAACGTTTTAATCTACCAGTAATATTAAACAAAAATCTATACCAGCGATTCATTATATCACGTAAAATTTCAATCGCATAATGTCCTTTCTTATAACATTTCAAACCATTTGGGACATATTCACCTCCACCTAGCGGACCACAAACATATTTTACATTCTTTATTCTTCCATAATCTCCAATAGCTCTGAATTCCATTGGAGTAAGCTGATGAACTATATCAATACTATATGTGTTACAAATATTATTTGCAACAGCTAAAGCCCTTTTATGCCATATATTCAGACGTCCAGAATAAAGAAAACCCTTAAACAATCTTTTATATAAATTAGGAATATCTACGTAATAAAAGCATATGTTGTCTATAGGATGTTGTTGTAAATAATGCTCTATGTCTTTTTTCTGTTCAACTTTTGTAATAACATGAACGGAATGTTTCTTTGACATTTCTACCGCTACATTCCATCCCACACGGTCTTCACTTCCAGCAACCGGACTGCAGGAATATGCTATGTATAAAATATTCATGAATGATAGTTTTAATTGATATTAACCCCAGAAAATACAATTGTAAAGATAAACATTATTAAGTCCAATAAAATAGCATAAATATATTATAGATTTAAACCTCTCTTTAAGAAGTCAAGAGATTGTTGTCTAAGTTCCCCAAGCGTTCTATCAACCTTAATATAATCTATATCTTGTGTAATTTGTGATAATGAATCAGACTTAAAAATACGATCCGATAATCCGAATATAGTAAGAAGACTATTAATTCTTGCATGTGTAGAACGTTTTTCTGTTGGCTGTTGACGATAATATGTTAAAAATTTCTTATGCATTAAAATACTAAAAACAGTACCGTGAAAAGAATCCGTACATACATAAGCTGCATTGTCTATAAGATTGACAAAATCTAAGGCATCTGCATTCCAAATTTGAATATCTCCAAAATTATTATCAACTTTAATATATTGATCTACATGCGGTAAAGAAACAATCTTCAGATTTAATTTCTTCGCAAGTTCTTTAATATCATTTCTTACATCCAAGCGTTCCCCTAAAACATAACATAATATATAGGGTTCTTTTATTTTAATTTTCGATTGACAAGTATATTTACGCCAATCATCTCTTGACAACAACATTGTTGGATCTGCGACTACATATGCTTTATTTTTAGAAAGGTTTTCAACCATTTCCTTTCCTCTTAATTCCCTTACACCTATCAGATTTAATCTATCTAAATACTTTTTTGTTCCTTCCTTTTGCCAAGGCAAGATATCAGATACTCCAAAACTACTTGCATAAGAGAAACGTGGAACGCTATCTGAAACAAATAAAAGATTATAGAATCTTGCATACAGACTTAATGGTCCCCAAACTTGGTCACTACCAACAAATATTACATCATAATTTTTTGAACCTTCATGTAAATCATGAAAACCATAATAAAAATCAGAAATATTATCAAAATACTTTTTCTTAAAAGCATTAACTACGTTGGTTCTTATTTTATTATTCTCAAAATAATCTTTATGTAATAACCGATCATATCTTTTCATATAATCATGAAAAAAGTTTTTTAGTGCACCACTCCTTATTAAGCCTGGTATTGTATTGATAAGTTCTTTTATACTTCTTTGTTTTACATATCTTATTATACGTAAATCATAATCTAGGTTTTCTATTACTTTGACAGTTGCAAAACCTTGCAGTGAAGTTCCATAATTATTATGGTTAGGGTGCATTATAATAACCCCACCAACTTTCTTCTTTTTATTCATTTTTTGTCTTTTTATTATATAAGTATTCAACTATAAACCACAAACGTTTATGACGACCTATATACCTCTGCACATTTGTTATAAATAATGATATATAATCTTTCATCTGTGGCTTTTCTAAAGCAACATCATATTCAGCTGATTTTCTAAATAAAAGTTTATCTGAATTCATCAAGGCCTTAGCTTTTCTCTTTTTGGGATAAAGCATTGCCTTTTGTGATTCATTCAAGGTATTTGCATCTAATTCATTCATATAAATGTATCCTTCCTTCGATGCTTCTTTAAACAAATCGTCAAAGTAAGGATTTCTTACAATCCATGAACTTATACCTATTTTATCTTCACTATATGGCTTTATATGAATGTCACCAAAACAGACATCAGCCAACTCTCCATAATGATCTATACATGTCAGACAGCGACGAGGTTAAAAAAAACTTCTCAATGCACCATAATATTTTATATATGGTATTTCTTGGTGTTGCTTTTCTTGATTTATCACCATGTTGCCTAAACAACCATTGTCACGATAAGCGAAATAAGAAATATTATTCTTATTCACATTATACTTTTTAAATAGAAAGTCCTGAGCATTATAAGTCCTGTTTGATGAGCAATATATCGAGAAGTACCCTATAACCTTTTCACGAAACGGCCTATCTATTTTTGCTCTTTTTCTGAAACCTTGGATATGGCATGGCAGTCCGACTATTACGTATTTTCCATCAGATTTTTTAATTTCATTTCCAAGTTTATTCAATGCGACCGGACAATATTTAGAACCTTTGGCTTTTAACACTTCATCCTTGGTCCTAGCTATATAAGACACAGGTGTGATATTATCCTCAGAAAAGCCCGTAACTACAGCGCCGTCTATTATTTTCTTTTCCAATAAATATATCAGGAACTGACTAACAAGCCCCCCTGAAGCACTATGATAACGAATATCTTTATCAAGGCTATATCCTGTATATAATGAATAATAACGGCCGATGTATTTATCCTCTTTACAAGAGCCGAATTGTTCTTTAGACATAGCTGACAAGTTTATTCCTATACCTGGACAAACTTTTAAGCAACGTCCACATTTATCACCTAAACATGTTTCCTCATTAAGAATGGGTTGAAGTAATCCGTTTACACGTGTTATCTCTATTGACTTTGTTGGACATACATCTTCACATACACCGCAACCAGTACATAAACAATTATCAACCGTATATTTAATGTTATTAGCCATTTAATATTTTGTTATAAAATTCGATATACTTTATAGCCGTATTTTTAATACTATATTGTTCAATTTGTAATTTTCTTTTACTTAATATCTCATCATGAGATTCTGTATTCGACAACGCTTTATATATACAATCAATAAAAGACTTTGCATGAAAATCCTTTGGTATATAAACATTGTATACATTTGATATATTTATATGTTGGACTATTGGAGAAAGGACACACGGAATACCATTGAAATAAGCTTCTAAGACAGCTATGGGTAAACCCTCAAATTTAGAACAACTTAAAAATAAATCTGCAGAATTTTCAATAGCAGAAACATCAGAACGTAAACCTAAACAATGGATATTCTTATACGACTCAAATTCATCTGTATTTATATAACCTGCTCCATAACTTCCTCCACATATACAAAAATGAATAGATTGATCTTTTATTTCATCTGCAATTTCTTTCAAAAAAGAATAATTTTTTTGAGGTCTCATAGAACCAACAAGAACAACTATTTTATCACTATTGTTTAAATTTAATTCTTTTCTTAAATCATGAAGATTGTTTGTACGTACAATTTTATCATTTATACCATTACTAATTGTTGTCGCTTCTGTACATGTTTGTTGCTTTAAATTATATGCAGCATTTGAACAAAAAATTAGTGGCTTTTTACCACATAAAAATTTTGCGCTAAACGGCCATACTTCAGGTGCATTATGTATTGTTATAATTTGTTTTATATTTTTCCCCATTACACTTAAAGCACCATACACATGACTCATTTCGCCATGGGTGTTAACTATATCTGGATTAATTTTACCAACTATACTACGACATTTTATAATTGTCTTTATTAACGAAAATTTATTGCTTTTTAATTTATTCAGTCTTATAACAGTGATACTATTTTGGGATAATAATTGCTCTAAATGATTACAATACTCATAATCATATTTCTCAATTACAATTAATAAAACCTTATTATTCTTTGATGCCTGTTCAGGTAGTAACGATAATAGAAAATTTTGAATTCCTCCCCCTCGCAAGCAATTTGTAATATGTACAATCTTCATATGTAACTATTTAAGATGGACTTATTTTAATATTCTTCTAAGATAATGTTTAAGTAGAAACCTATACTTAAATATTATTTTAGAAAAAGTAGAGGCATTACTACAAACTTTACAAACTTCATTTATATGATTAATATAATTGCGCTGTGTTGCGCCATCATCTCCCTGCATAACAGCAACAATAGTATCTACTTGTTTAAAAGCTATATTATCTCTATAATACAGATTATATAACTGATTATAATCTGCCGTAAGTTTATATTTATCACTAAATAAATTTTCTTTTGCCAAATCTGTTCTAACAAAACATGCTTGATGACTGAATCCCATACCTTTTACAGATTTTGTATTCCTATAAAATGGTGTTAAATCAATTAATTCCAACTGATTATTTGAACAAGACATAAATCTGCCATGTATAACTCCAAATTCACTCAAATCTTCTTTAGCAAAAATATCTGATAAAACATTATTTTGATAAAAATAATCTCCAGCATTCATAAAAATCACCCAATCACCAGAAGCCATTTTTATACCTTTGTTCATAGCATCAAAAATTCCCTTATCAGGCTCGCTTATCCATTTTGTTATTTGATGCGAATAACTTTTTATAACATCTATAGTTCTGTCAGTACTTGCCCCATCTATTATCAAATATTCAATATTATCATAATCCTGATTTATACAACTAAGGATTGTAGTTTCCAAAATATCACCACAATTATATGTTACAGTTATAATGCTTATTTTTTCCATGCCTAATTATGTTTACACCTTTTTTATTACCTAATATCAAAAATGGAAACGATAAATATAATATATATCCATTATAAGCTTCCGCAGAGCCTAAAATAACAATGAATAAGAGAGAAAATATTGCTTCACGCCTCGAATAAAATCTATTAAATGCCTTAAATGTTAAATACAACCATAATATAAAAAGAGGAATTCCGTAAGAAGCCATAGCTGATGATGTCCCACTACCGGAGCCATAACGTCCTTTATTATCTATTGTTCTTAAAATAAATGGATGATCCGCATATCTAATCTGGAGATTATCAGTATTACCTATAATTGGAGATTTTTCTATATAATATATATCAAGTAATGTTGTTGAAAATCTATTTGCTGACTGCAAAGACTCGTTGCTTTCCCAATCTGCAGCCAATTCAAGCTGATCATTTACCTTTTCTCTTAAAAAATCAAATTTAATATATGAAAAATATGCAATAATTCCAAAACCAAATATAGCCAATATTGTTTTAAGATTAAAATGACTTCTTAAATAATATAATAATATCAACAAGCCTAAGGCCAAATATCCCTGTGAAGATAATGTAGAAAATAATGCAAGTAATAAAATTACACATTTCTTTTTATATTCTCTCCACAAAATATCCAACTGATTAAAAAACATTAAGCCTACCATTAACAAATATCCTGCAAATGCTCCCGGTTCCCAAAATGGGCCACAATTTCGATGATCGGCAATTTCATTTATTCGCATATTAAAAATAAAAACTCCTTTATAGTATGGCTTTTCTAAAAATGACAAAGATGGAACATATCCAGTTAAAACCATTATTGAATAAAATAATAAACTAATGCCTGCAATAACAGTCATTATATTCATATATGCATATTTAAATCTATAGTTTAGTTTATCAATCACATAAAAGCCAGCAAGCATTAAAAGAGGTCGATCAATGATACATTTTGATGAATAATATTTATATTCTATATAATGCATAATACCAATTATCCAATACCCTATAATCAAGGTTAATAATGGCTTTATCTCTTGATTATTTTTTCTTTTTACAAGATATATAATACACATACTCGATAGAAAATATGACTTAGCCGGTATAATATCTCCTGAAGTAAAACCACACATAACAATTAAAAGGAATACTATAAAATATTCAAATTTTGTTATCCTTAATGAATTCATATTATCTAACATAACACTATAATATGTATTAATAATCTTAATTTGTTTTCTTAATAAACTTCGCTGGATTTCCACCCCAAACTTCATTAGCAGGTACATCACTAACGACCACACTACCTGCTGCAATCATTGCATGATCACCGATAGTTACACCTTTACAAATAATAGAACGGGCACCAATAAACACAACATCACCAATCTTTATTGGAGCATTTCTATGATTTTCAATATCTTTTCGTCTATCTAATCTATCTCGCCAATCAGTAGAATGAAAATTAGAATCCATTATCATACAGCCGGCACCTATATTCACGTGATTACCTATAATAATTTCTTCATGGCATTGTATTATTGTATTGGTCATACCAGAATGCTCTCCAATAATTAATTTAGCACCTTTTTGTACTGCGATTTTACAACCATTGCCACAATCAATACCACCATTAACACCTGAATTTGCAATAAAATAATCGCCTATAGTAATATCACTTCCCTTATTTATATCTAAAAATGTACGCCCCCAAAAACGACATTTAGAAGGATTAAATTTAACTTTAGAATTCAGCAACTCACATATTGTTATTTTTTCATTTAATCGTCTGTTAATGCCATGTATCTTTTTCTTGCAAAAAGATATGAACAATACTATTTTTTTTAACATAATAATTCTGTTACATGTTATTATAATACTACTATAAAATATTTTTATTTACTATCTTGTTATATCTATAATATTCCTTAAGCAAATCAATATTTGTCATCAATTTCCAATTTTCTTTTATCCATTCAATATTATTGTCCCACCATCTTGTTTTTAATAGAAATTGTATTGTTTGTTCATCAAACCGATAACCAATTATCTTTGCAGGGACGCCACCAACTATCGCATATGGAGGCACATCTTTTGTAACTACAGCTCCAGCCAACACCATAGCACCATCACCAATCTTCACGCCTTCTATAATTTTCACATCATGACCAATCCAACAATCAGAACCAACAACTACTAAATAGCCAGGTTCAGCATATTTAAATTCATCATAAAGTTGAGTATCAGTATATGTATTACCATTTTGCTTTAACAAAGAAAAAAACATTGGGCTTGTTGTCGCAAAGGGATATTTATAAGGATGTTTACCCAAAATAACACAACACTTACCAGCGATAGATGTAAAGCGTCCTATTTTTCCAATAAAAAATCCATCAGAACCTATATATGTTCCATAACCCATATACCCTTCAAAATATGTATTACTACATACTTTATTTGCTCCTTCAAAATTTGAAATTTTATGAATCCGAGAATTTCTATTAAATAGGACCTTACCTTTCCATTTATGTTTCAAATGGATATAATTAAATATGTTCTTTATCTTTCCCAACATTATTTCAATAATCTATAATTTCTATATAACTATGATCTATTTAAGCCATATACCAGAAGCCTGTTGTTTTAATATCTTGTTAATTTGAATTGTAAAAAAAATGCTATATATAACGTTTATGAATATCATCGAACACAGGACACCATACGCACCAATGAAATTTCCCAATAACAAAGACAATGGTATATGTAAAACTAAGCCTATAAGAGTAACATACAATTGAAGTTTTATAGTTCCTATACCATTAATTAGATTCACCTGTAATGAATCCCAATTATTAATCATCATATATACAGCTACGAGCAATGTCATCAAGAATGGAATATCTGCTTTATTCCCTATCCATAGTTTATAAGCAATAGGAGAAACCACAACCATTATTACCATAATAATAACAGATAACAAATAAACTTTTGTCATTTTCCTGTAAACAGACCTCATCCAATTAAAATCTCGTTTTGTATAGGCATCGGTAAAGGCTGGCCATAAAGGAGATAATATTATTGTGTATGCCATCATTGCAATTCCTATGTATTTGTAAGATATATTATAAGCAGTAACTTCCTGAGGACCAGAAATATTGCTAATTAAAATATTAGTACATTGGAAAAGTATTACAACTTGAAGTTGAATAATAAAAAAACTTGCTCCTAAATTGAAAAGGTCTTTTATGTATTTCTTTTCTATCGTCTTTATACTTGGCGCAACTTTATTAAAGTTTTTATGATAAAGTATTAACGATGCTATAATCACAACTAAGACAGGCATCATGGATAATGCGAATGCCAATGCCATTAATGATGGTGGACATGTTTTTGTAAGTATAAAAATAGCAACTAATGATAAAATATTACCTATCACAGGAAATGAAGATGATAATGCAACTTTCTGATAGGCCGCTATTACTGCAGTTAAAACATTAACTATCATCTGCAAACAAAAACTAGCTGACAAAACATACAATGCTTTTATTATATCATCATTATATACTTCTTTTACATTTAAAAAACTAGCCCAATTAATATGCGGTATTATTATTTCTAATATTATACATAATGGAATAAAAATCAATACCATCATAAAATAAGTGGTGCTGACCAATGCCTTTCCACGTTTCCAGTCGTTTAAAGCTATAGCTTCAGCAAGTTTGTTTTTTAATCCCAAAGTAAAACCGACATCAAAAAAACCAAGCCAAACCATTATAGACGATATCGTTAACCATATTCCATATATCTCAGACGAAACATATCCTAAAGTTAACGGAACTAACAATAAAGAAATTATTATACTTATACCTTTAACAAGGAATGAACCTATAATATTTTTTTTTACCGCAACACTACGTGAGTTACCACCTACAATTAAATTCTTTAAACTAGATATCATAATGCCAATATATAAAATATTACATATATCACTGTTTTTATTTTATTGAGAATAAATAACCATATACACTGTGACTAATTATTATGAAATAAGCTACAAAGGGGTATTCCCATACATAAATATTACTTTAACCAAAACATATTCTGGGACATAAATATGTGCCTAATCTCAAAATAATATATTTCTCATAATCTGTATTTCGACAGATTATGAGATTATATTATATAAATTCAACAATTAACAAATATATTCCATATATATTAAAACTAATATTCTGCAATAGTCTTTCTAAACGCATTTACATTACCCATGTCATACATTTTGCCATTTAGTCTGACGCCTATCATACCTACTTTGTTTCTAACCTGTTCCAATGCTGTTGTAAGCTCAACTTCTCCTGTTCCATTATAATTTCTAATATTTTCGCCAAGCTGTTCAAATACCTCACTTGTCAAAATATACTGTCCGAAAACAGAAAAATATTTTGTTATACCATCTTTGGTCTTTACACCAAGATGTTCTTCTGCAAAGGCAGCCTTAGGCTTTTCACAGAAAGTTGTCATGTTCAAAAGTGTTTCTTCCTTGTTCTCCCATATACCGGAAACAACACCGTAATGAGAAACTACAGCCAATGGTATGTCGTGGATAGAAATCATTGGTTTATTGTATTTTTCATACGCCTCAATAAGCTGCAATGCACATGGCTTATTTGAGAAAGAATGATACAGCGTGTCTCCCAATAATAGAATTACAGGATCACCATTTACGAACTCGTTACACTGATAAACCGCATGTCCAAAACCAAGTTTCTCTTTCTGATAAACATAACGCAAGCGCTTTCCTATATTCAATATCTTATTTTCATACTCCTGCGCTGCTGCATTTAGTTTATTAAAATGCTCTGATGAAAGGCGAGTCTCAAAGAACTCTTTGTATTGTTTACGTTCTTCTTCACTGCCAAGCACCAGACATATTTCCTCTATTCCGCTGTTTATCAATTCCTCGAGCAAAATCATTATCACAGGTTTTACCAATCCGTCCTTATCGACAATAGGGAAGAAATCTTTCTTCAGGCATCTTGTTGCAGGATACAGTCTGGTACCGAAACCAGCTACGGGTATTATGGCCTTACGTACACTATGAACAGCTTTTATGGTCAACTTATATGGGCGCAGTCCTATCTCTGTAAGATAACTGATAAGCCTGTCCTGACAAACCTTGTCTTTTGCAAGAAACTGTATAGAGCCGTCTCCTTGAGAACCAACACCCTTACCTCCCCATGTCAAAGTCTGTATATACTCATCAGACAATATTTTATGCAGTTTGGGGGCTGTGAGTTCTTTTGGACATAATGGCGCAATTTTCTCATCAAACGTATTCTGAGCCTCTCTCATGAGCATACCAAGCTTCTCTGCATCACCATTAGCAATATATTCTACAGCACGATTAATCAGCTCACGGTTTCCTTCTCCCAAGGCCCAGTGCTCATTCCGCTCTTTCTCATCAGAAGCAAAAGGATACCCCTTGTTAAGGTCTGCCAATATGCGTATTGTATCTTTCTCTGCACATAAATCAGCAAATACCCAATATAAATCTTTACGGACATTAAGAGGCTGCACGTCCATCTCCTCGCCGTCAAATGTCATAAGAACAGGTTTTACGCCAAAAGCGCATGCTTGGTCAAGACGTCCACAACGTGAGGATGTGCGCAACTCACCTACATATGCAATATTCATCTCACCCATAGTGTTTAGGTTGAGATTATAAAGAAGATTGAATGCGCGTGCAACAAGTACACATATCGCCGCACTTGAAGACAGGCCGCTTTTCATCGGAAGAGTCATGCTCGTGATATTTATCTTTACACCACCAACATTATACCACTCCATCATATATGAAGCGACACCCGCACAATATGCAAAGAAATTGCCTGAACGGGCTATTTCCTTTAACTTTGCACTATCCATGTCGCAGCTGAAGTCATGCCACAATTCTGTCAGTTCGGGAGCACTGCACGTTACTTCAAAACGTTCTGACGCTTCTGCAGTTGCCTCAATGCCCTGTTCCACTCCTGTTACAATGGCCATACCAGGTACTATATCTGCATTCATTGTACGGTATTTTCCAGCCCAGTCGCTATGTTCTCCAAACAGACAGAGTCTGCCCGGAACAAAAAGATTTATTATTTTATTTTCCATATTTTCAAAATTAAAGATTGTTATCCTGCATTATTTTCTTAAATGATTCTGCCCAAGAATGCCAATTTAGTTTTTCGTTAAAAAGTTTTATTCCCCCCTGACCTAACTTTTCAAACTCGTTATTTTTCAAGCTCTCTTCTATTTTGTCAGCAAATTCCTTTCCTTTGGCTGTCAACGGAAGCTTATAGCCATTAATCCCGTCAATGACATAATTACCTATGCCTCCGGTGTTATATGTAAATATAGGCAAACCATAAGCAGAAGATTCTGAAAATACAATACCGGCACACTCTGCACGTGTGGGCAAAAGGAATATATGCGACTGTCTTATAGTGTCTATATATTTCTGATATTGGTCAGGATAGTTTTTGTTTAAGAAACCTATATTTTCTACGTATGGCAGATTTGCATATCGCTGCGGCACATCCCTTAATCCTACTAAAAGAAGTTTAGATGTTATGCCTCTTTCATTCAGTTGACGCACAGCGTCAATTGCTATCTCTGCACCCTTGCGTTTCCAGTCTACGCCAGAAAACAGAATGTTAAGAGTTCCATCTGTATAAGGCTTTATATGAAATATATCTTTGTCCTCAAGATTGGCGCCAAATTCTATTATATAATTACGGTCAGGATTGCCATTATAGTCATTAACAACAGAGTCAGCAGCCCATTTAGATGCACGTATGTTTATATAGCTATTTTGTATGCCTAAACGCTCTGTTTCATTTCCTTGTTTTATTATCCATTTTGGTTCATTATGCCAATAATAATTTACCATAATGCTAAAATTTGCATCAGTGTAATAGATTATTGGCTTGTTGAAATTTCTATATATAGCCATTTGTGCTCCACCCGGAAAAAACAGATAATCACATTTTGACACAAGCTTCATGTCTATTGTATCTGCGCTTAGTTTGTAATAATATTTATTATGATCTTTCAATACATTTTTTCCAAAACGAAGTTTTATCAAACCCTTTAAGACCTTATGTTTAAATGTATCCGCATTATACGGAATCCAAACAACCTTGTAACCTGCATTTTCAATACCTTCTCTGATTTTGTAAATCAGACCACTCCAAGCCTTTTTATCCTCAAAAGGATTTGCCTGTGAGACATAACCTATTGTTTTCATTTTTGTTTATTATTTATATCTATTATTCTATGAAAAATCATTGATTTCTAAGGTATAAATCATTGAATTTAGAATTATTTTTCAATGAATTATAAATGAAAATTCATAAAGCTTTATTAATTAGTAAAGACAATAAATGTATATAAGAATGGAGTAAAATATATGTAAATCATATCAGATGTATAAACATTTCCCCCGCATACATTTTACATAGTTATTTTACTTGCTATCGTTATAATCACATAAATTATCTTTACATATCTAGAGCATTATCACCTTACTGTAACCTTATCACGTTTTTGCACATTTTAGTCGATTTTCAATATATAATGAATGTTAATTTTTGTCATCCAAAATTTGGATATTAACATTGTTAACGTTTTTTTACTCGCTTTTTTCGGCATATTTTCGCATAAAAGTGACAACCTTGCCTGTAAGGTTGCAGTGATATACTCCACGCCATCACTAAGCACTTTATATCATTTATTATCAACGCCTTATGCTCGACAAAAGTTCTGAAATCGCAACAAAACAGGCACCAGGGTGTGATAGGGTGGTAAGTAGGTTTCGTAACTTTTATATAATATTTGTTTTTTGTCTCATCCAAAATGGATATTAACACTTATAATCCTCGGGCGCGCGCGTAAGGAGTTTATAGAGAAGGTTACCACCCTATAACAGGGTGAATTAAAAATGAAAAATTAAAAGTGAAAAATGCCTGGCGGAATTTAGAGTGAAAAATCCAAATACTTTGCTGGATCTTTTCGCAAGTACTGCGTTTGCTATTGACTCTAACTCCTAGCTCATCTTTGTGAGCAATAACTACTTTAACTCCCGATGACAATAGCACAGGAAGCCATGTGCCTTTATTGCTTCGCGTCTGCTGCAGGACTAACTTTCTTAATTTTTAATTGCGCAAGCCTGCTTCCTTGTTTGCTATTATGTCCGGTAGTTGCTACAATATAGCACCACTTCGGGTGCTCATAGTTGAGCATTGTTACAGGCCGTGGGTGCCACACCCACGGTTACTGAAGTGTAGCCCTTCGGGCTATAAGTTAGCATTAACCTTTGTTCCGGCGGATATGTGCTTTCGAGTCGGGAGTTAAAGGAGTTAAAGAAGTTATCGCCAACAAGTTGGCTAGGAGTTAGAGTCAAATGCTTCGTTGATTCTTTTCATAGCAAGACATTTGGATTTTTCACTCTTCGTTCTTCACTCTTCACTTAAATATGCGGTATTTTAAGCGGATTGAAAATTAGCTACGCAGACCTTCGGTTCTGATAATATCTACCGTCGGATTTTTCGCTATGCTCAACAACTCGTGCAAATCAGCCGGCACAATAGCCTTGTAGAGCTTCTCCTTTGTGTCTTTATTTATAAATTTCCTATCTTTTAAAAACTTTTGTCCCCGTGGGGACAATTTTGTTAATGCTACAAAATGTTGTTATATATTTGTGGCCATCGCAGACAGTCTGCGTGGCAAAAAACTAAATCTAAAAGAATAATATGCAATCTACTATCTTCAAAAACATGTACAGCCAGGAATGCCGGAGCATTGAATGGCAAGAGATATTTAACATCGTTACCACAGGTACACTGGCAGAGAACACCGAGAAATACAGATACTATAAAAGCTGCAAACTGGAGGATGACGCCCAGAAGATAAAGAAACATATGCCGGCATTTACGCCTGCCGTGATATGCGACGGCGGCAGAAGGCCGGAGAACTTTGTTTGTCTGACAGGCGTGGGTATGTGCGACTTTGACCATGTGGCAGACGTAGAGAGCGCCAGAAAGACACTGACTGACGACGGACATGCCATGATGGTGTATAAGACGATATCGGGCAACGGACTGAGGGTGCTGTTCAGATATGAGGTGAAGGGCACCAGACAGACCGACAAGATGACCACCAACGAGATGAGCACCATATACGGCGCAGCGTTCAAGACGGGCAACGAATACTTCGCACGCCTGCTGGGATGCGAGGCCGACGGACAGTGTAAGAACCTTGGACGGCTGTCGGTGATATGTCATGACGCAGAGGCGACGCTGAACACGAACAGCGAGCCTATAGCGATTGAGCTGCCTGAAAAGAAGGCTGCCGCAAAGAAGGGCACCGACAGAAAATATCACACTACGCTTGAGCGTGCCGTGAGAGCTGTAGAGAAGCAGCTGGAACGCGAGGGCGTGAGATACTGCAAGGGTTCATACAACAGATATGTGTCGAAGGCGGGTTATTATCTCAACAGACTCGGCGTGAACGAGGACGAAGCCACGCAATGGGCTGTGGAGCGCTTCAGCGACTATGACAGCACAAGCGTGAGGGCGATAATGAAGTCGTGCTTTGCCCACACTGCCGAACACGCCTCGATGATGGTGCAGAAGATTGAGAAAAGCGATGCCAACGACCGCGCCAAGGGCGTGGACATAACTGCTATCGAGAAGTTTCTGGATGAGCACGCAGCGTTCAGGTTTAACGTGATTACACGCAAGACTGAATATAAGACAGAAGGCAGCGACAGATGGCTGGAAGTAACCGACAGGCTGGAGAACTCGCTGTGGTCGGCCATGAACAAGGCAGGACTGCACGTAAGGAGCATCGACCTGCACAACGTGATTCTGTCTGACTACGTGGCTGAATGGAACCCGTTTAAAGAGTATTTTGACAATCTGCCCGAATGGGACGGCACCACTGACCATATAGGCACGCTGACGGCTATGGTACACGTCAGGAAGGGCGACTTATGGGATGACACCGAAGACCCGCAGGGCCTGTTTGACATGTGTTTCAGAAAATGGCTCGTGGCCATGGTGGCGTCGCTGCTCGACAAGGAGGTGGTGAACAACGTGATAATGGTGCTGATAGGCCGTCAGGGCATATACAAGACCACGTTTTTCAACTATCTGCTGCCGGAAGAGCTGCGGCCGTATTTTTATACTAAGACCAACAGCGACACGATGACGAAGGACGACAGGCTGTCGCTGGCGGAATATGCTATCATTTGTCTTGAAGAGATCGACTCGATGCGCACACCGGAACTGAACCAGCTGAAGGCTCTCGTAACGACGAAGACGATAAACGAGAGGGCGGCTTACAGCAGGTATAAGGAGAACAGGGCGCACATAGCCTCGTTCTGCGGCACGGGCAACAACATGCAGTTTCTGACGGATCAGACGGGCAACCGCCGCTGGCTGCCCTTTGAGGCTGACTATATAGACGACCCGCGCACCGTGAGGTATGACTACCAGGGCATATACAGTCAGGCGCTGGCACTATGGCGCAGCGGCATGGCTTACTGGTTTAACGGGTCGGAGATTAACACCATGGCGCGCCACATAAAGTCGTTCGAGGTGCCTAACGTTGAAGAGGAGCTGATAGTGACCTACTACAGGCTGCCGCTGGAGAACGAGCCGTATAAGCTGGTGAACGCCACGAATATCATTGAGCATATCAACATCTTCATCAAACGTGCCCTCTCGACCATCAAAGTGGGCGTAGCCATGAAAAAACTTGGCTTTAAACAGAAAACAACCAGTCGGGGACGGATGTATATGGTGGTAGAAAGGGAAAAATAAGAGCCCCTCCAAACCTCCCCCGTGGGGAGGCTTTTGTTTCGCCAATTGTATTGTGCCGGCAGATCTGTGCTCCATGAGCTTCTTGTCAGGAGTTAAAGAAGTTATAGTAGTTATCGCCAACGGAAGATTCTATGATGTATATGTCAGGAGTTAAAGTAGTTATAGGAGTTATCGCCAACAGCGTTGGCTAGGAGTTAGAGTCATATGCTTCGTTGATTATTGTCGCAAGCACTACGTTGGCTATTGTGCCGGCTGATTTGCAATTGTCGTGCAAGTGAGAGCAGAAGCAAATCTCATTTGGTTATGCCGAGAGCAGCCGACAATCAATAGAATTAATCCGCCGGAATAATGTATAAGAACCGAAGGTCAGCGTAGCTAATTTGCGATCCGATTACTTCCAATTCTGTCATTATATTGTTGTTTTAAACTCGCTTAGACATTTAAATTTTTAATTTTCGCCAGAACTGTCCGATTACTTCCTATTTTGTCATTATCATGTTGTATTAAACCTGCTTAAGCACTTGTTTTTATTGCCCTGTGCGTGTCTCTACTCTAAATTTATCTTCAAAAAATCTATGAGGTTTGACATGGCTTCAGCATCCATATTCCAATGGTTGCTGTCAAGATAATTCCTTTCACGCTCCTTGATTTTCTCCTTTTCTGATTCGGAAGCCCCCAACAGTACTTCCAAATAGGCGTATATCTTTGTTTTCTTTGCAGGTATTGTAAGGGGTAGCCCATTCCGCCAAGGCAAGTCGATTTCTTTCAGAGAGTCTTCATAAGTTTTCCAACAATCCATAACAGGTTGGTTCTCAGGATTTATGACAAGCTCCAACAAGTCTTCAAGTTCGCCGGAAGAACTGTTGTCTGGAAGCAGGAACAATTGAAAATCCACATTGTTTTGTTCCTTCCATTTTACAAGCTCGTCCTTTTTCTTGCCATAATCATCGTCTGCGTCGAAGATGACAAGATTTACCCCATTGTCGGCAGATGTTCTTTTCATCTGGTTGATGTATGCTGTCTGCTTCTTGGGTGACATAAGATTGGAGCATCCATTAGTCTTGATTATATTTATCCGTTCTGAAATATCTCCAAAAAGATGTTCTGCCAACTGCCATATAAACCGTTCGTCGGCAACGCCTTCAACAAAAATAGTATTACTCCTCATCATCTCCTTATTTCCATTTCGTTGTCTATCGCCTCTTTCAGTTCATCATAAGAATACCTGTAAGCCTGGAATCCCTCTTTGGCAGTTCTGGCTATATTATATACATTTGCTACCGCCTGGAACTCAGGAGCCTCTTTCATCGCATTAGCAAGGCTTTGCAGGCATTCGATATTATGGGTTGTAACAAACATCTGGATATCATGGCGAACAACAAACTTCATAATGGCACTCCACAGCAGTTTGTGCGCACTATAATGCATGCCATTGTCTATTTCGTCAACCAACAGAATATTATAATTCTCTACGAATACTGAGGATATGATATTTATCATACGCCTGATTCCGTCGCCAGCCATACTTATAGGCAACAGTTCGCACATATTGCGGAGTTTCAAGTAAAGTCCGTCGGGCAGCGCTTCTATCGTCTCTATAGCAGGATCCAAATCCTGCAAGGCTTCGACAACAAGCTGCTTCTTGTTATATTTCACTATCGAAGCAAAATTATTTGTAGCATTTCCGTCATTCTTGTCTGTAGAAATAAAAAGACAGTTCAACCCTTCCGTATACCTATTGTCTATCGTCTGCTGGAGGCTACCATCAGACCCGAGGAACAATGCTGACTGGAAATTGAAATCACCCGTTAGGTTCGTATCAAACTTAAAGTCAAGACGTATTATATCAGAATGGATTGACGTTCCGTTGGATGGTTCGTCAGATCCCCTCATTATTGGTGAAAAAGTAAGACGCCTTACGCCGTCACCTATACTTGCCCGCAACAAGGGTGCATTATTAAAATCCATGTTATGGAACAAGTATCTTGCATTGTTCAAATCTGCGTTTACAGCCGACAAAGTTCTCAAATAATTTACTCGTGTAGGAATAAACGGATTCGACATACCTGCAAGCATGAATACAGCTTCAAGTACAGAGGTTTTCCCCACATTATTGGCACCTACAAAAACGTTTATTTTTGACAGAGCGCTTATCTCTATATGGTCAAATCCCCTGAAATTAGACAGTTCAATATCCCTAAATTGATTTTTCATCTCCGGCAAGTATTATTATATCTTTAGAATATTAACACTGCAAAGATAATGAAAGGTGAGAGCAATGCAAAATGAAAAAACATATTTTTTTATTTTTATTGCTGAACAGCATCCTAGCTTATTTAAAATTAGCAAAGGTAGTACAATCAGCCGGCACAATAGCCTTGTTGGTTATTATCAATTGCAATGCATTGGCAATAGCCTCCGTTCCTTACTTTCGTAAAACAGCGGTATTTTAAGCGGATCAGGAGATCCTTATATTTAATTCCGGCGGAGCGCAGATCCGCCGGCACAATAGCATTGTCGTTTATTATCAATTCTATTACAAAGAAAAGAATCAACAAGGCATATGACTTTAACTACTAGCCAACTCCGTTGGCGATAACTACTATAACTACTTTAACTCCCAATTACAATACCTAACAAAGCAATTGGATTTTTCACTTTTAACTGTTAATTTTTAATTGCGCAAGCCTGCTTGCGCACTACGGTTCCCCTAATGCCTCTACGATCAGTTTTACCTGTGCGGGCGTATAGGTGCGCGACTTTGGCGATGCGCCTATGGCTGCGAGTTGTTCACGAAGGTTAGGATAGCGGTCTATCCATAACGAGAGCTTATGATAGGCGGCACGGGGATTCATGTCGGGGCAGTAAGCCTGGGCAAGCTCCATGCGGCCGTATGTGCGTATCTTGAAACATTCCATATCTGCTTTGACTTAAAGACTCCGTCGCTCCGTAGAAAGGCGTGAGATGCCTGCGGCAACGGGGACTGTTATTATGTAGCTAAGATACGAAAAAATTGCGAGATAAGCAAAGGTTTATGTAACTTTAAGTCACTGTAACTCACCATTTTACACATTATCTCATTTCTGACTTTAGCAGTGTTGTATCTTTGCAAAAGAAAGTTCAGCAAATTGATAATTATGAAACGTAGTTCAGCGTAAGCTAAAAGAAGTTCAGCATAAGCTAATTGGTGAAATAGGAAGTAAGCGGATTGAAAATCCTGATACTCCTTTCCGGCGGAGCACAGATCAGCCGGCACATTAGCAAACGTAGTAGTTGCAAGAAGAATCAACAATGCATTTGACTCTAACTACCAGCTCACCTTAGTGAGCGATAACTACCCTAACTACTCTAACTCCTGACAAGAAACGGAGTTCGGCGCAGCTAATTTGTGAAACAGGAAGTAAGCGGATTGATAATTAGCTACGCTGACCGTTGGTTCCTGATACTCCTTTCCGGCGGAGCACAGATCCGCCGGCACAATAGCCAACGTAGTGATTGCGAGAAGAATCAACAAGGCATTTGACTCTAACTACTAACCAGCTCCGTTGGCGATAACTACTATAACTACTTTAACTACTGACAAGAACGGGTAAATTAATTATGAATTGTGAATTATAATCGTATTATTAATCTTTAAAACTTAAAAACTATGATTCGTTACAAATTGTATCAGAACAAGATGGAAGGCAACACGGGGTATAACCTATGGTACGCCCGCGCCGTGTGCGACGAGACTTACGACACGGAGATGCTTGCCAAGCACATGTCTACTCACAACACTCCCTACTCGCCCGGAGTTATACACGGTGTGCTGAAAGACATGATTGCATGTATCAAGGAACTGCTGCTCGACGGCAAGAACGTTAAGCTGGACGACCTGGCGATATTCTCCGTTGGTATAAGGAGCAAGGGTGCCGCCTCTGTTGCCGCCTTCAACGTGGCTGAATATGTCAGCGGTCTGAAACTCCGCGCACGTGCCACCGGTAACCTCTCAACCTCTACCCTGAAACAGGACGCCGTGGTGAAACAGCTCACGAAATACTCGGTAACTGACACCGGCGAAGGAGGAGGAATTTAAGTGAAAAGTGAAAAAACAGAGTTTGACGTTAGTCAATCCAATTGTATTGTAGGTCCTTTTCGCAAGCATTATGTTTGCCGTTGACTCTAACTTTAACTCATGGTTGAATTGAACCCACAAGACATATGAATTTTCATTCTTAAGTTTTCACTTTCGTAATACTGCGATAGTTTAAGCGGATTGAAAACAGCTCTACGCAGAGTGACGAAAAGAAGCCACTTTGAAGCCTCCCCACGGGGAGGTTTGGAGGGGCTCTTTTTCTTTAACTTAATATTAAATTTATAATAAATATGAACGACCAGAAGAAAACTATCTTTAAGATTATTATTCAGACTGTAATCAGTGTGCTGTCGGCCGTAGCCGCAGCTTTCGGCTTACAGAGTTGTATGTAAACTTACATGACCGATGAGAACAATTACTCTTATCATCATTCACTGCTCGGCGACTCCCGAAGGGAGGAGCCTGAGCTTTGAGGAGTGCCGGCGCGACCATATCATGCACAGACACTTCAGGGATATCGGATATCACTTCTATATCACACGCGACGGCACCGTGCACGACGGACGACCCATAGAAAAGGTCGGGGCGCACTGCGAAGGCCATAACTCCCACTCTATCGGCATCTGCTACGAAGGCGGACTTGACGCCAACGGCAAGCCGGCCGACACCAGGACTGAAGCCCAGCGCAAAGCCTTGAAATCTTTAGTAGAGAGAATGCACCGTCTGTTTCCTAAAGCCCTTATAGTAGGGCATCATGACCTAAACCCACGCAAAGCATGCCCATGCTTTAAGGTGGAGTCATAATTGGGTCGGAACGAGGATTCCGTAATGTCTATGTCAGGAGTTAAAGTAGTTAAAGAAGTTATCGCCAACGGAGTTGGCTAGAAGTTAAAGTCATATGCAAACGTAGTACGTGTTTAAGTGAAGAATGAAAAGTTAAGAGTGAAAAATCCAAATGCTTTGTTGTCTTTTTTCGCAAGCACTACGTTGCTAATGTACCGGCGGATCTGCGCTCCGCCGGAATGGAATATCAGGATCTGAGATCCGATTACTTCCGCCGGAACATTAGTTAAAGCCATGTGCCTTTATTGCTTCACGTCAACTGCAAGACTAACTTCCTTAATTTTTAATTGCGCAAGGCCTGATTGCGCTTTTGCATCTGCTTTTCCTTACTTACTTTCGTAAAACAGCAGTAGTTTGAGCGGATCAGGAGATCCTTATATTCGATTCCGGCGGAGCGCAGATCCGCCGGAACATTAGTCTTGTTGATTATTATCGATAGTAATACATTGAAAG
>NZ_LFQU01000038.1 GCF_001275135.1 Xylanibacter rarus
GATTTAAATAGTGCTGACATTATTGAAAATAATGATATGAATGAAACAAAATTGAGGGCGATTAACAAATCGCCCTCAATTTTGTCTTATTTTGTTTCATCAAAAAGGTTGTCAATTTCTTTTATTTCGTCTTCATCAAACCATTTACTTAGTTTGCTTTTTGCTTTTTCCTTAACATCTTCTGACACGTCTCCCCATACCTTGTTAAGTACGTAAATTAAAACGGCCAAGTCATCACCTAATCCGGCAATTGGTATTGCATCAGGTATCACGTCGAGTGGGCTTATAAGATATCCTAAAGCACCGATAATAATAGCTTTATCCTTAACGGAAACCTTATCGCTTTGCAAAGTGTAATACAATATTAAAGAAGCGTAAACCAATTTTGCTCCCGCACGTTTTGCTATTCTCGAGATTTTTTCAATAAAGTCACCATTCGTGAATTTATTGGAATATGACATGAAATCAGGTAAATTCATTTCTATTTGATTTTAATTTATAATAAAATATACCACGACAAAATTAGTAATAATTTTTATTTTATCCAATATATTTGGGAATGAATAATATTATTGACATCCTAAAATAACATAAAATAACACAAATGAATTTGAGGTTTAAAGATACAATTCGTATTTTGAAAACATGTGATAAGGTTGATACAGGTATTATTGGATGTATGGCTTTTATGTATAAGGTTCTAATGAAAATGTCTTGTTGTATTTTCTTGTTGACATCCCAACGCTTATAAATCCTTTAAAAGTATATTACGCTGATTCTCAAGATATGTGGAACGTGCCATTAGAATCTTTTTCCATCTTTCTGATTTAAATTTGTGAAAATCTAATTCAAGTTTCCATTTGCCGTATGATTCCAAACGGTCTATTAATAGACCTACGCTCAGTCGTGACGTAGATTCCGCTGGTTGATAGAAGTTGTAATCACCTTTATCGTCTGTTGATATTTCTGTCAGGATATTTATTTTGACAAGTTCATATAATAAATCATTTGTAATTCGAATGGGTATACCTGTAATTAATTTAAGATCTAATGCTGTATATGGTTTTCTGCCTTCTTCGAATCTTTTACATATACAGCTGGCAAGGATTACACACATCATCAGTTTGTAACGATGGCTTATATCTTCAGTTTGTGCCTTAAAGGCAAATTCTTCTAAGTTTTGATTAGTATAGCATAGTTCGGCTCCAAATAAACATATTATCCATGATATCTGAACCCACAGCATAAAAAGAGGTAATGCTGCAAATGAACCGTAAATTGCATTATAGCTGCTTACCCATATCTGAGAGTGTATGTAAAATAGTTGAAGACCTTGCATTGCTGACCCCGCTAATATTCCTGGCATAATCGCACATTTTAATTTTACTTTAGTATTTGGCATAAATACATAAAGTGCAATGAATACGGCAATCATGAGAATGTATGGCATCACATCGATGATAAGGCGAATCATTGGCGCCAGCAACGCATAATTTTCCATCTGGTCTGCAATTGTTGCCACGAATATGGAAATACCTGATGTGACAACTATTATTATTGGTACAAGAAGAAACATTGCCATATAGTCCGTTATTGTACGGAATAAACTTCTTGGCTTTTTTACTTGCCAAATTCTATTGAAATTCTGTTCTATATTATAGATAAGCATTATAACGGTCCATAACATAAAAAGAAGTCCAATTCCGAGAAATATACCGCTTTTTGTATGAACAAGATATGAATTTACAAATCCGATAATAACTTCTGCTGCTTGTGGCTGGCTTGATAAAACGTCTCTAAACCAAGACTCAATATATTTATTATAACCAAAGCCTCTGGCGATTGCAAAAACAACTGCCAATATGGGTACTATTGCCAGCAATGTTGAATATGTAAGTGCAGAAGCCGAATCTGTCATTCGTTTAGTTGTTGCACTTTCTATTGCCAGGAATAATTTTTTAATTATTTCGTAGCAGAAGTATTTTAGAGGTGAGACGTCTTGACGTTTTACACGCCAAATAGTAACAGTAAAAAAAGATAAAATGTTATTTATCAATTTTTTCATAATATTATTTTGTGGTTAGATAAAAGAAACAGTGTCCCTATAAGCCGGGTTTTGTCCTTTAAAATGCGTATAGCATATTAAAGTGCCTGTCATTTATCTAGATTATGAGTTACCCCATAATTCGAGCATTCTACCCTCCATCGTGATATTTCGGACGGATAACCCTCAGACGATGGTTTACATGAACTTGCAGCCTCCAGATAGCACAGCCTGTCAATCACTTGCCAGCTGGTGGTCTCTTACACCACCTTCTCACCCTTGCCTTTACGGCGGTTGTTTTCTTCTGCATCTCCTGCTGTCGCCAACAGCTCCTATTTTCAGAAGTGGAGCATCCTATGCTGCCCGGACTTTCCTCTTATAAGATTGAACTTACAAGCGACAGAGCCGGAACACTGTATTCGACTGCAAAGATACATAAAAATCATGTAATTTGAAATATAAAATCATAATTTTACATTTTATTGTAATGTATTGTCATGAATTATAAGCCAATTGTACATTTAAACGAATGTAAAATTATGTGCACTTCTCACTAAGAGCCGTTAATAGTATTATTTTTAGTGTTAAAAGAGGACAAATATATAAGAGAAAACGTGGTATTAACAAATTTTGCGTCTAAATTTGCATGAAAAGAAATTGATATTTTAAGTTTAAATAAAAAATAAATGAGATGAAAAAATTATCAAATTATTTCGCTTATGCTATTTGCTTAATAGCAATGTCATTCTCAACAGGAGCTTTTACAAATGCTTATGCAAATAATTTGCCCGGTCAACCTGTAGACCTGACATATGCAGCAGAAAAAGCTCTACCTGCTGTCGTTCATATTAAATATCTACAAAACAGCAAAATTCAGACTGTTGATGTGCAGGACGATCCTTTCGGAGATTTCTTTGATCCTTTTGGCTTTTTTGGTAATCCAGGAAACAGGGGCTCTCAGAAAAGAAAGATTCAGACACCAAAGCGTGAAGGTGCGGGTTCGGGTGTTATAATTTCTTCAGATGGATATATCGTAACAAACAATCATGTTGTAGATGGAGCCGACGAATTAACTGTTACGTTAGATGATAATAGAGAGTTTTCGGCACGAATTATCGGTACGGATAAAAAGACCGACTTGGCCTTAATAAAGATTGACGGAAAAAATCTTCCTACTTTGCCTATTGGAGATAGTGATAAGTTGAAAGTAGGTGAATGGGTGCTGGCTGTCGGTAATCCTTTTAATTTAAGTTCTACTGTAACAGCTGGTATTATAAGTGCTAAAGCCAGGTCTTTAGGAGCAAACGACATAGAGTCGTTTATACAGACAGACGCTGCAATTAATGCCGGAAATTCAGGCGGTGCATTGGTTAATGTAAAGGGTGAACTTATAGGTATAAACGCCATGCTTTATTCGCAAACAGGAAGTTATAGTGGATATGGATTTGCAATACCGACAACTATAATGAATAAAATTGTTGCAGACTTAAAGACTTATGGAACCGTGCAACGTGCCGTTCTGGGAATAGAAGGGGCTGATGTCAACAAGTATGTTGATCAGCAGAAAGAAAATGGTAAAGAAATAGACTTAGGTACAATGGAAGGTATCTATGTATCTAAAGTTTCTGAAGATGGTGCAGGATTTGAGGCTGGAATAGAAGAGGGCGATGTTATTACTGCTGTTGACGGTAAAAAGATTAAGAAGATGGCTGAGCTGCAGGAGTATCTTGCAAATAAGCGTCCGGGTGAAAAGGTGACAATTACTTTCCTGCACAATAAGCGTCAAAAGACTGCAGCAGTGACACTTAAGAATGAGCAAGGAAACACTAAGGTTATCAAGAATGCTGATCTTGATGTTCTTGGCGGTAACTTCCGTGAAATAAATGAGTCAGAAAAGAAACAGCTCAATATTAGCTATGGTTTGATGGTTATGAAGGTGAACGATGGCGCATTTAAAGAAGCAGGCATCAATAAAGGCTTTATAATTCAAAAGGTGAATGATGTTACGATGAAGACAATCGACGATCTTCAGAAGGCAGTAAAAGAAGCATCTGTAAGTAAGGATCCTGTTCTTTATATCCAGGGTGTTTATCCTACAGGAAAGAAGTCGTATTTTGCTGTTCCGATATCAAAATAGTTGATGTAGATTAAATTAAGTAGAAGTTATTTTGGGACAATTTTATTGTTGATAAAATTACCAATTATAACTTCTACTTATTTTTATGTGAAAATATTTTGTATATTTCACAATATTTTCTTTGCATTTAATAAGAAAGTTATTAAATTTGCAAATACTTAAATTTATATGCTACATGAGACAACTAAAAATCACAAAATCGATAACCAATAGAGAGAGTGACTCTCTGGACAAATATCTTCAGGAGATAGGACACGAAGAATTAATAAGTGTAGAAGAAGAAGTAGAGTTGGCTCAGCGTATAAAAAAAGGTGACCGAAAGGCTTTGGAAAAATTGACAAAAGCAAATTTGCGTTTTGTCGTTTCGGTAGCGAAGCAATATCAGAATCAAGGATTGAGTTTGCCGGATCTGATTAATGAAGGAAATGTCGGATTGATTAAGGCTGCTGAGAAATTTGATGAAACGAGAGGCTTTAAGTTTATTTCATATGCTGTATGGTGGATACGCCAAAGTATTCTTCAAGCGATAGCGGAGCAAAGCAGAATTGTGCGGCTTCCACTAAATCAGGTGGGGTCTGTAAATAAAATTAATCGGGCATTAAATAAGTTTGAACAAGAGAATGAACGTAGGCCCAGTATTGATGAAATTGCAGACAAGGTAGACATTCCACATGATAAAATTGAAGAAGCAATGAAGGTTAACAGCAGGCATGTGTCTGTTGATGCTCCATTCGCTGAAGGTGAAGATAATAGTTTGTTGGATGTTTTGCCGAATAATGATTCACCAATGGCAGATAAGACTCTTGTGTTGGAGTCGTTACGTGAGGAAATAAATCGTGCATTGCAGACTATTAATGAGCGTGAACGCAATATTATAGAGGCCTTTTTTGGCATAAATCAGCCAGAGATGACATTAGAGGAGATAGGGGACAAGTATGGCCTGACGCGTGAGCGAGTTAGGCAGATTAAAGAAAAAGCAATAAGACGATTGCGTCACAATACTAAAAATAAATTACTAAAATCATATTTAGGACAATGAGAAGTTTGAAATATTTTATTTGTATTATTTTTTCTATTATAGCTTTAAGTATAACTGTTTCTGCAAAAAATAAATGTGTGCCCAAGGCATATGTTTTTGGAGTTGCAGCATCTTTTAATGATTCAATAGTATATTTCACCGATATTCAGGAACTGGATAGTGCATGGATAGATGATAAAAGTGATTTCTTGTTAAATAGAAGCGATTACTCTTATCAGTTGAAGAATTATTTTGAACAGAAAAATATACCTCATCGTACATGTATTGTCAGCTATGCATTGAAGCGTAAAGATATTGATAAGAAGTATCAAAAAATAAAGAATAAATATGTAAAGAATGGAAATATTAATATAAAGTATATTTCTAGTGATGATTTTCATTTTACTAATGTAAAACCTGAATAAATAAAAACATATAATATCGTATTGTTGATGGACAATGTAAGAACTGAAAATATAGACTTAAATGTTGCATCACATGCATATTATTTTAATATCGCAGATTTTATTGTAAAAATCCTTTTTGAGGATATCAGTAAGAATAATATTGATTTGTTACCATCTTTGAATGATTTCAGCATATCGAATAATTCAGATGGTAATTTTTTGTTCTGTCTGTATGTCGTTTCTGTATTACCTGAAATCGGTATATGCAAGAACCATATAGGCTCATTTGATACAGGAAATGGTTGTGTCATAGTAGATCAATTAGAAAGTGGAGAATATCTGTTTTCTGTTAATGATATATGTAATAATGTATGCTGTGAATTGCTTACAGATAAAACTTTTACTGAATGTCATTGCGTCTTAAAAGGAGATGCAAGTATGCGACGTTTTGGCCTTAATAATGCTTTAATGATGATTTATGCATTTGCCGGCAGTTCAAAAGGAGCGTTGCTAATACATGCATCTGCAATAAAATATGGTGATGACGGAATTGCCTTTATAGCAAAGAGTGGAACAGGTAAAAGTACGCATACCGGTTTGTGGATTAAACACATATTTAATTCTGAATTATTAAATGATGATAATCCGATTATCCGTATAATTAATGATGTGCCATATTTGTATGGTAGCCCTTGGAGTGGAAAGACACCATGTTATCGAAATGTTAAAACAAAGCTAAGAGCTTTAGTTCGGATTGAGCGAGGGGACTGCAACCATATTAAGAAATTAAGACCAACAGAGGCTTTTGCGTCGATATTGCCTTGCTGTTCCACAATGAAATGGGATACATTGGTATATGATTCAATTTGTAGTAATATAATACAAATTATAAGTAAAATAGATATTTATACGTTATATTGTCTTCCTGATAGAAATGCAGCACTTTTATGTCACGAAAAGATCTTGAACAAAAAGATATAGAAATCCAGAATAAATATCTCATCCCAGAAATTATAAGACTGTTGGATGAGGGACGTACTGTTACAATAAGATTAAAAGGTTTCAGTATGAGGCCTTTTTTAGAGGATAAAAGAGATAAAGCGTTATTAAAAAAGTCTGATAGCATTAAAATAGATGATGTTGTGTTGGCAGAAATTAATAAAGGACAATATGTATTGCATCGGGTAATTAAAATGGATGAAAATTTTATCCTATTGAGAGGTGATGGAAACATACAGACCGAATTATGTCGAATTAATGATATTAAAGGCTGTGCTGTAGGCTTTTACAGAAAAGGACGTGGCGCTCTGGAGCGGACAGATGGTATAAAATGGCAATTGTATTCATTTATGTGGAACAAATTATTTCCAATTAGAAGATACTTGCTATATGGTTATAGAAAATTATGGTTAAGAATTTTTCCGGTAAAATTATAGTTTAATATGAAAGCAAAAAAGGGTTTTAAACTACGCAATGTATGTGGTGAACATGTGATTGTTGCAGAAGGAATTGATAATGTAGATTTCACAAATATAATAAGTATGAATGAATCTTCTGCATATTTGTGGAATGAGATATCCTCATTGAATTTTTTCGACGAGAATACGTTGACAGATCTTTTGACAGAAAAATATCAAGTGACAACTGAAATAGCATTTGCTGATTCAAAAAAGATAATGTCAGAATGGATGAAGGCTGGTATTGTTGAAGAATAAAGTTATCTGATAGGATAAAATATTTTAAAAGAAGGATTTCATTCAACCTATAGATTTGACTCTAACTTAGAAATCAGCATGGATAATTAAAAATAATCCTGCTGATTTTTTTATAATGATAACTCTATTTATAGTTTAGAAAGATGTTGCCCGATTTTCATTCAATGATGAAATTTATTTGAAAAAAGAAATTATAGATGTTATCTAGAAATTTTATTCATTTAATTTTTTAATGATACCTTTAAAATTGTAATATTTTAGAGGCTAAATGTTATATATATCTGCTTTTGCTTCGTATTATAGCTTGTTTTTATAAAACTTGCCAATTAGGTTTTATATTATAAGTAATTGATTTCTTGGTAAAAACTCTGTTGTTTTTACGATATAAATGACTTGTTTTTTATTCAAAAATCATAGACTTTTATCCATTATACAATAAAGTTCTCATCAGACTTTTTATTAATTGATAATTAATTAAGATTTTATCGTTGCAGGAAAATAATTTGTGGGTGTGATTAAGTATGGCTTGTTAATATAGGGGAGGCTCTATAATAATTATATATAATCCTAGATTTCTTAATATAAAAAGGCTGTCCCAATTTAAAGGGACAGCCTTATGATCTGATATTCAGGTGATTTATAAACGTTCAAAATCACCTAAATATTATTATTTAGCTTATTAAGCCTCTTCACCATTACTCCAGTCTTCCTTAGATTTACGGATGTAGCTGTTATAACGGAGTTTAGCCATACGCTCTGCTTCAGCGAACAGTTCTTCAGCCTCATTTGGATATGCTTTCTTTACAGAGAGGTAACGAACCTCACCGAGCAGGAAGTCGTGGAATTTGCTCCAATCGGGTTCTTTAGAGTCGAGTGAGAATGGATTCTTACCTTCTTCTGCAAGTTCAGGATTGTATCTCCACAAGTGCCAGTAGCCACATTCAACAGCTTTTGCCTCTTCAGCCTGACTCTTGCCCATACCACCTTTAGCCTTAAGACCATGATTGATACAAGGAGCGTAAGCAATGATGAGTGACGGACCAGGATAAGCTTCAGCCTCACGGATTGCCTTCAAGCACTGAGCCTGATCTGCGCCCATTGCAATCTGTGCAACGTAAACATAGCCATATGTTGTTGCCATAAGACCGAGATCCTTCTTGCGGATTCTCTTACCCTGGGCAGCAAACTGGGCGATAGCACCAAGAGGAGTTGACTTAGAAGACTGACCACCAGTGTTAGAGTAAACCTCTGTGTCAAGGACGAGGATGTTGACATCTTCACCACTTGCGATAACATGATCAAGACCGCCGTAGCCAATATCGTAAGATGCACCATCACCACCGATAATCCACTGGCTGCGCTTAACGAGATAGTGATCAAGAGTCTTAAGTTCCTTGCAGATTTCACATCCAGATTCTGCGCCAGCTGCAATCATTGGTTTCAGCTTAGCAGCTGCAGCTTTAGATGCTTCAGCATCATCCTGAGCACCAATCCACTCCTGAGCTGCTGCCTTGAATTCAGCAGGAGTATCCTCTTTTGAAATAGCTTCGTTCAGAAGAACTGTTACACGCTCTTTCATCTTCTTGTTACCAAGTACCATACCCATACCGAACTCGCAGAAGTCCTCGAACAGAGAGTTGTCGAATGCAGGACCCTGTCCCTTTTCATTCTTGCAATAAGGAGTAGAAGGTATAGATGCAGAGTAGATAGAAGAACAACCTGTTGCGTTAGCAATCATTTCACGGTCACCGAAGAGCTGAGAAATCAGTTTAACGTAAGGTGTCTCACCGCAACCAGAGCAAGCTCCAGAGAACTCAAACAGAGGTTTAGCAAACTGAGAGTTCTTAACGTTTGACTTGATGTCTACAAGATCCTGTTTGCTTGAAACTTTGTTAACCAGATAATCCCAACGAGCAGCCTCAACATCATTTCCTGCGAATGGAACCATTGTAAGAGCCTTACCCTTCTTCGGATTTCCAGGACAAACATCAGCACAGTTACCACATCCAAGACAATCCATAACACTTGCCTTTATAACGAAGTGCATACCCTTCATTGCTGCAGGAGCCTTCATCTCGAGAGTTGTGTCGTCAAAGCCCTTAAGCTCTTCGTCTGTCAGAACAAACGGACGGATTGCAGCGTGAGGACAAACATATGCACACTTGTTACACTGGATACAGTTTTCAGAATTCCATACAGGAACGAAGGCTTCAACACCGCGCTTTTCATAAGCTGATGTGCCATTCTGCCATGTACCGTCAACAGTGTCATGGTTGATGAAGTCTGAAACTTTCAGCAAGTCTCCAGCCTGAGCGTTGATAGGACGAACAAGTTCTTTTACGAATGCAGGAGCATCGTCTTCTACTATAGCATCGTCTTCAAGATTTGCCCATGCTGCATCAACTGTAAGCTGTTTGTATTCGCCACCGCGATCAACTGCAGCATAGTTCTTGTCAACAACATCCTGTCCCTTCTTTCCGTAAGACTTAACGATGAATTTCTTCATCTGTTCAACGGCCAAGTCAACAGGAATAACACCTGTTATACGGAAGAATGCACTCTGAAGAATAGTGTTTGTACGGTTGCCCAAGCCAATTTCTTGTGCAATCTTAGTTGCATTAATATAGTAAACTGTAATATTGTTCTGAGCGAAATAGCGTTTAACCTTATTAGGTATAAAGTTTACAAGCTCTTCGCCATCGAATATTGTGTTCAGCAAGAATGTACCGTTCTTCTGCAAACCACGTGTAACATCGTACATATGTAAGTAAGCCTGAACGTGGCATGCTACGAAGTTAGGTGTATTTACGAGATATGTGCTACGGATTGGTGAATCACCGAAACGCAGGTGTGAACATGTGAAACCTCCTGATTTCTTTGAGTCATAAGAGAAGTATGCCTGACAGTGTTTGTTGGTATTATCACCAATAATCTTAACTGAGTTCTTGTTTGCACCAACAGTACCGTCTGCACCCAAACCAAAGAATTTAGCTTCGAACATTCCTTCGCCGCCAAGAGCCATTTCTTCAACCTGAGGAAGTGATGTGAATGTAACATCGTCAACAATACCTACTGTAAAATGATTCTTAGGTTCGTTAAGTTTCAGATTGTTGAATACTGATATGATTGTAGCAGGAGTTGTATCGTTAGAACCTAGTCCATAACGTCCGCCAACGATGAGAGGTCTGTCTTCAACATCATAGTAAGCGCTCTTAACATCAAGATACAGAGGTTCGCCTTCAGCTCCTGGTTCTTTTGTTCTGTCAAGAACTGCAATACGTTTAACCGTCTTAGGTACAGAAGCGAGCAGGTGTTTAACAGAGAATGGACGATAGAGATGAACAGAAATCATACCAACTTTCTCGCCATTTGCATTGAGGTGGTCGATTGCTTCGCGTGCTGCCTCTGTTGCAGAACCCATAAGGATTATGATTCTGTCAGCATCGTCTGCACCATAATATGAGAAGAGGTGGTATTCACGACCTGTAATCTTGCTGATTTCACCGAGGTAATGCTCAACAACTTCAGGTACTTTGTCATAATAGCTGTTGCAAGATTCACGGTGTGTGAAGAATGTTTCAGGATTCTCTGCTGTACCACGTGTTACAGGACGCTCAGGTGTAAGCGCACGGTCGCGGAAACGTTTAACGTCTTCCATGTCAAGCAGCGGAGCGATATCTTCCTGCTCAAGAAGTTCTATCTTGTGATACTCGTGAGATGTGCGGAAACCATCGAAGAAGTTAAGGAATGGTACGCATGTTTTAAGTGATGCCAGGTGAGCTACGGCTGTAAGGTCCATAACTTCCTGTACAGATCCCTCGCAGAACATTGCGAAACCAGTCTGGCGACAAGCCATAACGTCTTGATGATCACCAAAGATACACAATGAATTTGATGCCAATGAACGTGCAGATACGTCAAAAACGCATGGCAGAAGTTCTCCGGCAATTTTGTACATGTTAGGAATCATGAGCAGCAAGCCCTGAGACGCTGTGAATGTTGTTGTGAGGGCGCCTGCCTGAAGTGAACCATGAACGGCTCCGGCAGCTCCACCTTCAGACTGCATTTCCTGTACAGAAACAGTCTGTCCGAAAAGGTTTTTACGGCCTTTTGCAGCCCATTCGTCAACGTGTTCTGCCATCGGTGAAGATGGTGTGATAGGATAAATTGCTGCAACTTCGCTAAACATATAGCTTATGTGAGCAGCAGCTTCGTTACCATCACAAGTGATAAACTTTTTTCTTTAGCCATTTTTAATAAAATATTAAATGTTAGTGTATCTATATACCTTCTTAATTATATAATAAAATATTTCTTCTTTTAATATAGAAATCCTAATAGCCATAATGGTATCTGATTTCCTTTGCCGATTTCTGTGTTGTAGCGGGCATAAATAGTGTCTGGATTCATTCTGATTTTTGCATTTCCTGTAGCGTCACAGATTCTGAACTCCTTATTTTCGTCTACTGTGTAACAGTTATCTTTATTGCTCTGATTTATCTTGTGATCTTTCCACATAGAGTTAACAAAGAATGTTTCCATAACATCTTGTTCCTCTACTCTAATAGGATATATTGCGTAAATAAGGTTCGGGTTATGCATCATTATCTTTCCTGGCTTTTTGGGAAATTCCTGACCGACAGGATATATTATGTTAATCAGCCGTGCTTCTGCCAGGTACTTTATGTAGTTCATAACCGTAGCTCTGCTTGTCTCTATATCAATTGCCAGTTGGCTTATGTTTGGTGCCTTGGGACCGTCAACTGCAAGCTGATAAAATAGTTTTTTTATCTTTGTGAGATATTTGAGCTCAATCTGCTTAATCAGTAGTATATCAACTTCTGTCATCATATTCATTGTCTTGAGCAAATTCTCGGAGAAATTTCTGTGCTCAAGAAAAAATGGATAGAATCCATGGTGAAGATACTCCTTTAAATATTTTCCAGGTGAAACTTCAGGTAAGATGTGGCGAGTTATATGTTCATGGTCGCGTAATACTTCATCTAATGTATACGGCCTAAAGTTTGTTCCAGCAACAAGATTTATATATTCTCTTAAAGAAAAGCCCCTAAGGTTGTAGCTTTTTACAATACCATTAAGCTCAGGATTTTCTTCTTTTAGGTGCATAACGCTGCTACCTGTAAATATAATTTTTAGTTGTGGATACTTTTCGTAGCAGAGACGTAGCTCTTTACTCCAATTTGGTTCTTTGAAGATTTGGTCAATTAGCAGTACGTTTCCACCATTTTTGTAAAACTCACCGGCAAAGTCTGCAATGCCTCTTCCTTGAAAATAGAAGTTGTTCATGTTGACATAAAGACATTTACGGTCATTAGGTGCGAAGTTTTCTTTTGCATATTGTAAAAGAAAAGTAGTTTTGCCAACACCTCTTGTACCTTTTATGCCAATCATCCTCTCGTCCCAGTTTATCTCGTCCATCAGCATGCGGCGAACGGGGGCGTTTGTGTGTTCTACCAAATAAGTATGGGTACGAAAGAAAGCTTCCATTCTTTTTTAATTTGTTTTCTTTTGCAAAGATAATATTTTATTCTATAATTGCAAACCATACATTGCAAAAACTCATTTTTTTTATTATTTTTGCACCAAAATCAATAATTGTTTTTTGTGAAGTTACATATTTTTAATCCAGAGCATGACATTGCTTTAGCATATGGGACAGAAAGCATAACCCTGCCGCACGCAATTCAGGAGTTCAAAATGAACTTGGGATATATTCCTGCACTATGGGCAAATGATGGTGATTGCGTTCTTGTTGATGATGTTCCTTATGCACTTAAAGCTTTAGCAAAGACCCACAGGTGTCATGCAGATGTCGTTTTTGTTACTATTGATGATTTGAAAGCCGCGGATTTTTCATCTATAGACCCATGGGGATGGGACTTAAGCCTACGTTCAATGCTTTCTAAGTCAGGGATAATAATTAACGGAAAAGATTTGTGTGATGTCGTTGATGATCGCATTCTGACTGATGTAAAACATTTTTCAAATCGCAGTCATACATCCGCTTTATTAAAATTGATTAGAGCTGGTATAGAGGATATGACGTGTGGTGAAAGTTTTTATGTTACTCATCCTGAAGATATTTTTAACTTGGTTGAAAAATATGGACAAGTCGTTGTTAAAGCACCGTGGAGTAGTAGTGGACGTGGCGTTAAATATCTTTCAGAAAAGGAAGTCTGCCCTTCTAAATTAGGATGGATTAAAAACATTATAAATCGTCAAGGAGGACTTTGTGTTGAGCCGTATTATAATAAGGTGAAAGATTTTGCCATGGAGTTTTATTCTCATGGTGATGGGCATATTAGTTATTGTGGCTTATCTTTGTTTAATACAGATGGTGTGTCATATACGGGTAATATCATAGCATCGGAATCATATAAAACGGAATTACTCTCAAAATATGTGTCGGAGGAAATGCTGACACGTATCAGAGAAAATATTATAAAAGTTTTTTCATCGTATCTTTCAGGTTCATATCAAGGGCCGTTTGGTGTTGACATGATGATTGTTTCTGGTGGTGTCAACGGCTTTTTGTTGAATCCTTGTATTGAGATTAATTTGCGTCGTACAATGGGGCATGTGGCAAACTCAGTAAGAAAAACTAATGACACATCTGTAGAATTTATGCATATTGTGCACGATGTAAATTATTTATTGCGTTTTGATTCAATAGGAAAAAGTTTTGTGAAAGTCATATAGGATATCGTTTAATTATTAATATAAAATTAATTTACTTGAACACATGAAAAAAACATTCTTTTTGTCATTGCTTTTTGTTCCATTAGCTTCATATGGACAATACCGTTCTGAGGTTTGGTGTCCTGATAATGGCGACGGCACTTATACAAACCCTGTTATCAATGCGGATTATAGCGATCCTGATGTATGCGTCGTAGGTGAAGATTATTATCTTACTGCAAGTTCTTTCAACTGTACTCCAGGTTTGCCAATACTTCACTCAAAGGATTTGGTTAATTGGGAAATAATAGGACATGCTTTGAAGGATATTGAGCCGGCAAGCGTTTACAATATGCCTTCTCACGGTAATGGCGTATGGGCTCCAAGTATCAGGTATCATAATGGAGAATTTTATATTTACTGGGGTGATCCTGATTATGGCGTGTTCATGGTAAAGACAAAGAATCCTGCTGGAGAGTGGGAGAAGCCAGTTTGCGTTATTCCGGGACCTGGCAATATTGACAGTACACCACTATGGGATGAGGACGGACGATGCTATCTTGTAAGTGCTTATGCAAATAGTAGATCACGTTTCGCATCTGTAATAGTAGTGCGTGAATTATCTGCTGATGGAACAAAGGCTATCGGTGATCCTGTTATTGTTTTTGATGGTAATGGAACGGAGAACCGAACTTGTGAAGGTCCAAAGTTTTATAAGAGGGATGGATGGTATTGGATTATGTGCCCAGCAGGTGGAGTACCTACAGGATTCCAGCTTGCTATGAGATCTAAGAATCCATTTGGTCCTTATGAGTGCAAAAAAGTATTAGCCCAAGGAAAGAGTGATGTCAATGGCCCTCATCAAGGAGCGTGGGTTCATACTGCATTTGGTGAAGATTGGTTTTTGCATTTTCAAGATAAGGGCTGTTATGGACGTGTAGTGCATTTACAGCCGGTTGAATGGAGAGATAATTGGCCTGTTATGGGAATAGATAAAGATGGTGATTATTGCGGTGATCCTGTTAAAACTTACCGTAAGCCAAAAACATCTAAAGCTTGGCCTATTCAAAATCCTGTTGAAAGCGATGAGTTTAATCAGCCTCTCTTGGGTAAACAATGGCAGTGGCATGCAAATTATAATCAGTTCTTTGGTATGCCTACTTCATTTGGTACTTTTAGAGTCTACAATCATAAGTTAAGTGAGAATTTCGTGAACTTATGGGAAGTGCCGAATTTGCTGCTTCAGAAAACTCCTGCTGATAAATTTACAGCAACAGCTAAAGTACGTGTAACTGCTAAAGATCAGAACCAGTTTGGAGGTCTGATTATGATGGGACTCGATTATTCTGCTATTGTTGTAAAAAGAGTTGGGGATGAATTTGAACTTCATCAGATTACCTGCTTAAAAGCTGATAAAGGAAAGCCGGAAAAAGTTAATGTCATTGCCAAGCTTAAGCCTACTGAAATTGATAAGATTGATTACCAACCAGCCATTCACGAAGATATTTATCTCCGTTTGATGGTTAATGATGGCATCTGTAATTTTGCATATAGTTTAGACGGAAAAAAATATAAGAAAGTAGGCGAAAGTTTCAAGATGCGTGAAGGCAAATGGATTGGAGCTAAAATTGGTTTTGTAGCAGCAGAACCTGCTGGTAAGGCTAATAGAGGATGGTTAGAGGCTGATTGGTTCCATGTTACAAAATAATAATCTTGTTACTATAAGATTTACCATATAAAGACTCCCCGGATTTAAACATTTAAATCCGGGGAGTCTTTATATGATAGCTATGCTTTTATTTATTCGAAATGCCTGCGGTCTTTTCTATAAAATATAATGGTCTTCTTTTTGTCTCAATGTAGATTTTTCCAACATATTCACCAATGACCCCGCATGCGATAAGTATACATCCGCCAATGAACCATACAGATATAAGAAGAGATGTCCAACCTTGAATTGCATCTCTGTCGAAATATGATATCAGTGCATATATAATTACGGCTATAGAAATCAATATGAATACAACACCAAGGTAAGTAATATAGTGTAAAGGTTTTATTGAGAAGGATGTTATTCCGTCTAGGGCAAAGCTGATCATTTTCTTTAATGGATATTTAGATACACCAGCCATTCTTTCTTTTCTGTCATAATAGACTGTATCTGACGGATATCCTAATGAAGCGACCATACCACGTAAAAATAGATTACGCTCGGGATAATCCATTAATGATTTAAGGGCCCTACGGCTCATCAGTCTGAAGTCTGCATGGTTATAGATTATTTTACCGCCTAACTTATTCATGAGCTTGTAAAATAAAAGTGCTGTATTGCGTTTGAAAAACGTGTCCGTCTTGCGTTCACGCCTTACTCCGTAAACGATGTCTTTACCATCATTAAAACATTTGACCATTTCATATATTGCATTGACGTCATCTTGCAGGTCTGCATCAATTGATATTGCTGCATCCGCATTTTCAGAAGCCCATTCAAGTCCTGCAGTAAGGGCGAATTGGTGTCCTGAATTTCGAGATAGTTTTAAACCGCATACTTTGTTGCTTTCTGAGGCATATTTTTCTATCAGTTTCCATGTGTTGTCTTTGCTTCCATCATCAATATACAAGATTCTGCCGGTGCTGATGCTTCTGTCATGCACCATTTTATCTATTACTGCAGTTAATTGTTTAGTGGTTTCCGGCAGCATTTCCTCTTCATTATAGCATGGTACAACTATTAAAAGGTTCATTGTTCAGGTTTATTTTTATTGTTATATTGATTTGTAATTCTGTTTATTTGTTCCGTTGTTGTAGAATTTATAAAAGTGCAACCATTTTTTATCATCACAGCTGCGATGTTTAAAATCACGAATTTCTTCTACTCTATAATTGGGGTATGTTTTTTTGAAAGTTTCAATGTCATCATTTCCTGCAATAAGGTAGCCATATGAAGGGTTGAAACAGTCAAACGGCACAACACGGTCGCCAAGATAAAAGTTTATTGTGAACGGGTGCATACGGTCTCCAACAACAATGTCTGTTCTATATGAATATATTCTGCCACTTGGTACAATCGTTTTTTATTTGCATGGCAACATTGTAGTCTGACTTAGAACTAAGTATTACAGGTTGATAGAATCCGTCTAGAGAAATGAAGATTCCCCAAACAATTCCTAATGTGGATAACACCAATTTGTAAGGGCTCTGATTCTTAATACGCCAAAATATAATAGAAGCTATGATAGGGATTGCCAATATTATTATAGACATAAAATTCAATTCTGTAGTGGCCAAGTCTCTCATCATATTTATGTTTTCTACTGCATGTTTGCCTGAAAAAAATGCTTTCAGGTATAATGTTGATTCTTACAGCAAAAAAACAAATCACTAGCAGAATTGATATTCCTGCCATGATATTTCCAAAAACCTTTAAGACAATTTTATGTTTATGGGATAGGTATATTATATATTCTGCTAAGAAAAAGGCAATGAACGGATATATCGGTAAAAGGTAAACGCTACGTTTGCTTTTTGGAATGCAATAGAATACGAAAATAATAACTATGCTCAATAGTGAAAATAAATGTGCTGAATCCATTTTTGTAATTCGATTGCGAAGTTTTTTCCACCATTGGTTTATTCCAAAATCAAACGACTTATATTTAATAGCAAAAAGCGATATAATTACAAGAAGAGTGTATGGGACATATCCGGCAATTACTGTTATTAAATTATAATATGCAGGTTTCTCATGTGAAGAATATGACATCTTTCCAAGAAAGCGTAGGACATTTTCTTCATAAACTAATTCCAAAAATTTGTCTCCGCCTTGCCTATATGCAGCAATGTACCATAAAGATGGAAGTATACATGCAGATAGACCAATCAATATGAAAGTAAAAATAAGTTTTGCGGGCTTTGTTCCACGTATAAGTAGATATACAAACTCTACAAGGCATGGTAATAATATGCCAATAGGCCCTTTAGTCAGGAAGGCACCACTCATTGCTAATACACCCCATAGCGGAAAACCTTTCATTCCTTTTTCGCCCCATTTGTGCAGCTGATATAGGGCGATAACTATAAGCGAACTCAGCAGCATGTCAACACGGCATGATGTTCCTGCTCTATGTACTTCAAAGCAGGTGAGTGTAATTATGCCGGCAATGAAAGCTGTTGTTGCATCTTTGCGCTTGGCAAAGAATACATATCCAGCAGCAATCATTGCTATTAATGATATGGCTGAAGGCATACGTGCGGTGAACGTAGTAACTTCTCCGTAAATATATGATAATAACGCTATAAACCAGTGTAGCAATGGCGGTTTATATGCAATGTCTATTCCGTTGTTTATTGGTAATATCCAGTTGCCGTATTTTAGCATAGACAATGATACTATTGCCTCACGCGGTTCGCCACGAGTATTAAATAATGACAAACCGATGAATGAGATAAGTGATATCACGCATATCACCATTAGGATTAATAATAATTTTTTTTCCTGTTTATCCATATTTCTGATTTTATGAGCAATACATTAAAATATGCCTCACATATTATCGTGTGAAGCATAATTGCAAGCCCTAACATAATATTGAATTGCAAAATTAAAAATAAAACTTATTTAAAGCGATATTTATTCCTAATTTTTTCTATGCAATATAAAATACCTTTGTCGGCAGTGCTAAAATAATATATAATGTTTATTTCAGCGCTTTTATCTTAATTGGGCTTTATATGAACGAAGATGTTTCCATGTGATGTATCTAATGATAATGCTGTGTATAGCGAAAGCTGTTGTATATCCTATCGCAGCGCCTAGAATACCACCACATATTACATCGCCCAAATAATGCACCCCTAAATATATTCTAGAATAGCAAACGATAAAAGCCCATGTAAACAGATAAATTGTAATTCTTTTGTTTTTAATTATGTAAGATAAAAATGCGGCGGCTCCTAATGTATTGGCTGCATGGCTGGATACAAATCCATATTGACCTCCTTTGTAACCATATACGTAATGTAAAAATTCGCATACGCCAATGGTGTGTGATGGTCTTAAACGGCATACATATGGCTTTATAACAGAAGCTGATATCTGATCACATAATGTTATGACGAGTGTTAATCCCAGAACAATAACAAGGTATCTTCTTAGTTTTGTTTTTTTCTTAGAAAATATAAAGTGATTGCTATTAAAACACAGATTGAACATGTTATTCTTGATGACATGGCATATAGAATGGCATCTACAATTGAGCCTCCATTAAAATTTAAAGCAATTGTTAATTGTTTGTCTATAGCATCCAATATTTCAAAAATAGGATATAAATACCCTGGAATAATACAAAAAACGATTATTATTGCTGAAATTGTAGATATGATAATAGTTCTTTTCATCTGTTTTTTGCACAAAAATAAGTGGAAATTTTGAAGACATTTTGTAGATTTTAGGACAATAGTGTTAAATATAGCATTTTATGTGGTGTTATTGGTACAAATGATAATGCTAAACTATAAGAACAGAAAGTTTTATAAGACAATTTTATTATAAATAATATTTACGGGCGAATGTATTTGTGTTGGCCTTTCTGTATAGATTAATTTATTAATCATACTTATTATGCAATAATACTGCTTGGCATTATTATCGTTATGGATATGTTATTTGGATGAGATGTCTTGTCGTTGTAATGTATCGATTTATAGGTGGTTATGATTAATTCGTAAAGTGAATATTTATGATGATGGCCAATTATGGTAAGGATATCTTTATATATTATTTAAATGCTATGATAAAATGATTCTTGTTGTTAATGTGTTTGTATTCAATTTTCCAGTTGTGAAATTTGCATATCGCTTTTACGATGGATAACCCAAGACCGCTGCCCTTATTATCGCGTATCGGTCTATAAAAGCGGTTAAACAATAAGTTCTCATCAAGTGCCATTCCATTTGATGTATTTGAGATAATCATTCTGTCTTGCTCAACTGTTATTATTATTTCACCATTAATTTGGTTGTGTCTTAAAGCATTTACAATTAAATTGTTGATCATGCTTTCTAAAAGAGTGCTATTACATTTAATTATCATAGACGGAAGTTTAAAATCTCTTATAATAGTTATCCCATCAGATATAGAATGTAACAAGGGCAACATACGATTTAAGATATTTATTATATCAACTTCAGACATTTCACTATATTGATTGTTATCTATTCTTGCAAGCAATAATAGATTCTTGTTGAGGCGTGTCAGGCGTACTGTAAGATTGTAAAGGTCTTGTATAGTATCTGCTTGCTTTTTAGTGAGATGCTCGTCTTGTAACAAATTATCGAGTTTGCTTTGGAATATAGCTAAAGGTGTTTGCATCTCATGTGATGCATTTTCTGTAAATTCTTTTTGTATATTATAACTTATCAGGCTGTTTCTCATAAGGATTGTTACAGCCTCATTTAATTTAGTAAATTCATTTACCTTGTTTTCCGGAAACTGTGGCACCTTTTTGTCCTCAAGTTTAAATCTGCTTATTTGGCTTAGTGTATAATAAAAAGGTGTCCAAAGCTTTACAGAAATATTTTTCATTATTAATATTACAGATATTCCGATGATGCATATTATCAGTCCGAATTGTATCATGATTCCATGCATGATGTCTCGTTCAACATCGAGTGGGGGAATGTCTTTTCCGTGTTTTATTGTATCAATAACCAGTATGAGGTCTTCTGCATAATAGTGTTTTGTGAGCCAATAAAATAATGGCGTTGCCAATAGCATGAGAATAGTTACGCAAATGGTGAACTGTAGCATGGCTTTGTCTATAAGATTACTTCTTCTCATTCTTCTATCCATTTGTATCCTGTACCGTAAATATTTTTAATACACTCTGAACATCCTTGTCTTGTAAGTTTTGCCTTCAGATTTTTGATATGCGTATATACAAAATTATGATTGTCTAGCATGTCGGCCATTTCTCCTGTTAAATGTTCTGCCATAGAAAGTTTTGATATAACCTTATTCTTATTGCTTATTAAAAATAACAGCAGTTCGTATTCAGCTCTTGTGAGGGTTATTGTTTCAGAGTTTATTGTTACGGTCTTTTTTAGCAGATCAATTTTTATGCCGTTGCTGCACAGAATGTTGCTGGTATAAAATTTTTTTCGTCTGATGATCGCGTATATTCGCATTTTAAGTTCCGGCAGACTAAACGGTTTTGCCAGATAGTCATCAGCACCTACTTCCAGGCCTGTTATTTTATCCTTAATAGAGTCTTTTGCTGACACAATGATTACTCCTACTTGGCTATGTCTGTCTCTGATTTCTTTTAATAGTTCAAGGCCGTTTCCATCTGGCAGCATTATGTCAAGAACAATGCATTCATATTCATATAAATGCACTTTCATTCTTGCATCTGCAAAGGTGAATGCCTGTTCACACAAATAATTTTCAGAACTTAAGAATGTAACAATGTTGTCTGAAAGTTCTCTTTCGTCTTCAATTATAAGTATCTTCATTTTAACAATAAGAGTATGCTTCCGCCTGTGATTAATATTCCGCCTGCAATGGTTCTAAAGCTGATAGGTTCTTTTAATATTATAAATGACATAAATATAGTTAGTGGAACACTAAGTTTGTCTATTGGGGCAACGCGTGAAACATCACCATTTTGTAAAGCTTTAAAATAAAACAACCAAGAACATCCTGTGGCTATACTTGATAGAATAAGAAATAGCCATGAGTGTAAACTTATATCCTTAATCTTATCTTCAACTCCACAAAATAGAACAATGCCCCATGTCAATAATACTATTATTGATGTTCTTATGGCTGTAGCTAAGTCTGAATTTACATCTTTAATGCCTATTTTGGCAAATATAGCTGTTAATGAGGCAAATAGAGCGGACAATAATGCGTAATATTTCCACATAATACATTATATTCATATTGTGACGTAAAAATACATCATTTATATGTTAAAAACAAATATAATGAAATTTTTTATAGAAAAATAATATCTTTCTTCTTTTAGAGCATTTTTCATTGTCGCAGATTAAATTATTCAACTTAAATTTTATGTTTGCATTTGTTTCAATGAGATAATCCTATGGTTTATGCATGAAAACTCAGCCACTTTTTGTTCAAAAGTTACTGAGTTCTTATACGTAAATAATAGGTTTTCAATTTGAAACTATTTTGTGCTTTCTTCTATTGATGATTCGTTCTTTGTGGCGAATTCGTACTAAAGTATAATGAGAATGATGCTAAATGTTTCAATTTTTATAAGGAAAATTAATTCGTCTTTTATGTTTCGCAATTTATATGTTTATGCTTTGATGTCAAGTCAAGGAAAACGCCTCTGTCTGCTTCATGATAAATGAGGTTATTATCCTTCTTTGTTTAATTAATATGAAAATATAAAGATGAAATTTGATTAAATATAGAAATTTTAGCAGGATACTTTTCTCCCTAGTCTTCAGATAATTAGTATTTAATAAATCTTTAGTTGATGCAGCATTATCATGATTTACCAAGTTTGTTGAGCATATATTGGTAATAATAATTTGTTTCCATATCTTCTGGAAATAATTTTCCTAATACAATTTTACTTTCTTCAGGTGAAAATATTACAGCCTTTTTAAGATTTTTCAGAAATTCGTCTTCTTTATTTAGAGAGTAACAAATGGCTGCATAATATGCGTATCCCTTTGTCCAATTAGGATATTTCTTGTATAACATTTGAAACATCTTGTATGCTACGTTAATATTTCCGCTTTCGTAAATAACGATTGCGGTCTTCATTACAATATTTGGAGAGTAGTCAGAGTCTTTGATTGCTTTAAGAAAATATTTTTTAGACTCATAAAAACGTCCGCTCCCGATAAGCAGGCTACCTCTGTAAACCAACAATTCATTTTGGTCGCATCCTATATTTTGCGCTTTGTCAAGGACTGTCATACTTTCGTCAATTCTTCCAAGACGGCATAATGCAAATGCCCAGTCTTTATAAATGTCTGTTAGCATTGGAGAATTCTGTGCAGATAATCTTTCTGCAATTTGAAAATGTTTAATGGCATTAAGATAATCCTCAAGCAACATATTGCAGAATCCTATCAGAGTCTCGCCATTTTCGTCATTAGGGCATTGTTCGCAATATCTTGTATAATATTTCAAGGCTTCTTTATAATTCCCGAGATTATACAGACCGTTTGCTTTGTTTAGGAGCGCCGTTGCATTTTCAGGGTTAATTGCAAGGGCAAATTCACAACTTTGTATGGCTTCCTCAATATTATTGCATAAAAATTGTGAAGATGCAAGAGAATTCCAATATTGAGTGGAGTAGGGATTATTGTCTATTAATTCATTAAATAGCTCTTGGCTTTTCTTATAATCGCCATTTTCCATCATAATCCTTGCATATTGCTCTTTATATTCGACTGTATCAACTGCTTCTGATTTCTTTATCCACTTATTAGCTTTTCCTATAATGTTATAGTCTATGTATAAAGCTGTTGTGTCAATGGCAAAATAGTCTTTTTCGTCGTCATCAATTTCTTCGTATTTATTTTCAAGGTAGTTGTCGGCTTCTTCTATTTTACCCTCATTAATCATTATTTCTGCCTTGAGGTAGAAATATTCTAAATCATTCTTGTCGTTAATTAAGTCTGCGTATAAATTGGCTTTATTAATGTCATTGTAATCCAGAAGTGCCATTCTCGCTTTAAATAAAAGCGGAGCGGCAGCTCCTGGATATAGGTCTATAGCTCTGTTGATTATCTCTATTGCAGCATTAACTTTGCCATGATTATAGTAATATTCAGCAATATCAACAAATTCTTCGGAATCTAATATTATTTCCTGTCCACTCCTTTCAGCTTCTTCAAATTTTTTCAGAGCGGCTTTGAATTCGTTTGACTCAAAATAATCTTCAGAGTTATTATATGACATCTATTCAATTTTTATTAATTTTAGACCATGTGTCCTTTAGGCCGACTGTTTTGTTGAAAACAAGATGGTCGGGGGTAGAACTTAAATCGGCCATGAAGTATCCAATGCGTTGGAACTGCAGATATTCTCCCGGCTTCTTTTCTGCTGCGAATTTTTCAACATAACACTCAGGGATAATTGTGAGTGAGTCTGGATTAAGAAGCTCTCTGAAATCCCTTTCGTCAGCAGAAGGATTCTCCACGTTAAACAGACGGTCGTATATTCTTACTTCTGCTTTTTGGCAATAGTCTGCACTTACCCAATGTAGCGTTCCTTTTACTTTGCGGTTTGCTCCTTCCATGCCGCTTTTGCTGATAGGGTCATATTCGGCTTGTATCTCTGTAATGTTACCGTTCTCGTCTTTTGTACATCCTGTACATTTAACTATATATGCATTTTTAAGGCGTACCTCTTTTCCTGGAGTCATTCTGAAGAACTTTTTAGGAGCATCTTCCATAAAGTCTTCACGTTCAATCCATAGATTCCTGCTGAAAGTAATCATGTGGCTTCCATCAGCTTCGTTTTCAGGATTGTTGATTGCCTCCATTTCTTCGGTTTGACCCTCCGGATAGTTTGTGATAACAAGTTTCACGGGATTGACAACAGCCGAAACCCTTATAGCTCTTTTGTTAAGGTCGTCACGGACAGCAGCTTCGAGAAGTGCCATATCATTAAGAGCATCAAACTTTGTATATCCGATACTCTTTATGAAGTTTCTAATGCTTTCTGGTGAATACCCTCTTCTGCGCATACCGCAAATAGTCGGCATACGAGGATCGTCCCATCCGTTTACTTTATGCTCATCAACAAGCGCATGTAATTTACGTTTGCTCATTACAGTATATGTAAGATTTAGACGATTGAATTCAATCTGTCTGGGACGATTGTCATTGATGTTTTCTGTTTCACCTTTATATGCTTTCAGTTCGTCAATGAACTTATCATAGAGTGGACGGTGGGGGACAAATTCGAGTGTGCATATTGAATGGGTTACTCCTTCGAAGAAATCACTTTGTCCATGTGCAAAGTCATACATCGGGTATGCATGCCATTTTGTCCCTGTACGATGATGTGGTGTATGTATTATACGATACATAATAGGGTCACGGAAATGCATATTCGGATTTGCCATATCAAGTTTAGCTCGTAGAACCATAGAGCCTTCTTCCACGTCAGGAGTGTTCATCTTATTGAAGAGCTTAAGGTTTTCTTCAATAGGTCTGTCTCTATAGGGCGATGGCGTGCCGGGCTGTGTTGGTGTCCCTTTCTGCTCGGCAATCATTTCACTTGACTGTTCGTCTATATATGCTTTTCCTTCTTTGATCATCCATACGGCAAAATCCCAAAGCTGTTGGAAGTAGTCAGAAGCATAATAAACGTTTTCCCAATGAAATCCCAGCCACTTTATATCATTAAGAATAGAATCAACATACTCGGTATCTTCTTTGCTTGGGTTTGTGTCATCGAAGCGTAGATTGCAGATGCCGTTGTATTTCTCAGCGACACCGAAATCCATGCAAATAGCCTTAGCGTGTCCTATGTGTAAGTATCCGTTTGGTTCAGGCGGAAAACGTGTTTGTATTCTTCCTCCGTTTTTACCTTCTGCCAAGTCGCTTTCTACTAGTTGTTCAACAAAGCTAAGACTTTTCTTCTCTTCATTCTTAATCTCTTCGTTCATTACCATAATAATCTGAATTATTGTGCAAAGATAATGTAAACCTAAGACAAAACAAAACAAATTGTAGTCGTTTTTATCGTTTTGTGTGGCTTATGTTATTAGTAATCAAAGACAAACTAAGAAATTGCAACTAATATTTACTAGGTTTACCGTTTAATTTAATCTTTGTCTTAATTTATATGCATTAAACAATGCAGGACTATGATTTAGTGATCTTATTATTATTAGATCCTCTAAAATCATAGTCCTGCACTTGACATATATTGTGATTATTGAATTCCTCTTTTATTTAATGCTTCAGAGTATTTTGCTGCATTCTTTAAATGTTCGTCATATGTTTCAGCAAAGTTGTGTGTACCGCTAAAATCTTCTTTTGCACACATATATAAATAATTGTGATGAACGTGATTTAACACTGCATCGATGCCCGCAACAGTTGGAATCCTTATTGGGCCGGGAGGCAGGCCTATATTTTTATATGTGTTATATGGGCTTTTAACGGTCAACATGTTATTGTAAATGCGCCTTATGTTGAAGTCCTGCAATGCAAATTTTATAGTCGGGTCTGCTTGTAATGGCATTCCGGCTTTTAATCTATTGTAATACATTCCTGCAATCATAGGCTTTTCTTGGTCGTTTGCAGTTTCTTCGTCAACAATACTTGCCATTGTTATTACCTCTTCTTTTGTCAAGTTCATGGCTTTAGCCTTTTGAGTCCGCTCAAAATTCCAGAACTTTTTGTTTCTTTATTCATTTTTTCTAGAAATTTGTCTACGGAAATGTTCCAATATAATTCATATGTATTGGGGATAAACATGCACAATATTGTTTGTGTTGTATATCCGTATTTTGCACATGTTGCAGAATCTGTCAGTGCTTTATGTATTGACAAACTATCCATCATCATTTTCTTTGAGATGATTTCTGCAAGCTTATCAACAGTTCTTACACTTGGTATTGTAAGGTTTACTGATGATTGAAGGCCATTTTTTAGTTTTCTGAACACTGTAAATGCGCCATTCCCTTTTTCAATCTCATATCGTCCGGTTCTGATATTTTCTGTATATGAACTGTATTTTACCAATATTTTGAAGCCTGACATAGAGTTGCTTGTTGCTATAGGCTCAAGTTTTGCATATACAGAGTCAATATTATCGTCATCATCTATATATACATATGTGTTGTTTTCTTTTGTAGACATTGAAGAAAATAAATAATAATAGCAAAGAAGACATGCTATTACAGCGCAAATAGCTGTTACAATTAGAATTTTTTTTGATGTTGCCTTTTTCATTTCTGTGGTTTTTTATTCGGGCGCAAAATTACATTTTATTTTTGAATTAGAATAGAATATAATTATATTT
>NZ_LFQU01000039.1 GCF_001275135.1 Xylanibacter rarus
AAGGCACAACTCTGTCCAATATTTGCAGTTGTTTTTCCATTCTGATTTGACACGTCTGTAAGTGTCTTCAATGGCTGCAATCCCGAATTTGTCAGCAATCGAAAAATCCTGCCAAAAAGTGGTTATAGGCTCGTAGCCATTTAACTCTGTGATATTCCATACAGGAATAGAAATCTGTAGTGCTTCCATATCAATTATTGATTTTGTTTTGCATAATATTCTTCTGGTAGATAGTAAAGTCCGTTTTCCGCCAAGTGGTCTATTGCTTCGGCGGCAAGTCTGCAGGCCCATTCGTTGCGTTGGTCGTACCTGCCCTTGTGCCAATTCTCCGCCAATTGCTCCATAAAGCAGAACATCAGCTTTGCTTTCTCATTTACTAAATAACGGTGGTCATCAGCAATAGCCTTACCGATTTTCCGAGGTGAACCCATTTTGCCGTTCACATATTCCGAGAACACGTCTGCGAAGTGCTTGTCGTTTTCCGATAAATACTGGTCATATTCCATACTCATAAATTTTGATTGTTGAACAAGTTCTTTTTTCTTTTCCCTCTGTTCGCCCTCCTTTTCGGAGGAGCCGCTTCGGGATTTATGGTGCATCGAGAGACGGTCGTCAAAGCCTCTCCCGATGTTTTTTCCTGCCAATTACTCTTTCAGAGAAAGGAAGAATTTGCAGGAAATGCACTTCAAAACGGAGAGAACAGGCTAGACCGCCTACATTCGCACCAGTAAAGTCCACGCGGCAACGACAAGGACGTCGAAATAAGAAGTCAATACAAAAGGGAAAAGAGAAACGGATAAAGGTGGCGGGGGATTATGATGGACGGCGTTAAAACAGGTGCAGCTATAAAGGTTCCCGGAGCGGCCGATGGCAGAATACGGCCCGTGCCGGATTCCGTCATCAGCCACAGATTCGGACCAGAGTGCTTACAGCAGCCCAGGGCTGCCGTCGTGCATGAAGGTTTTATAACAGTCACCGCTTGGCGCACATGAGGGCGGCAGTATAACGGGATTTGCCGTGAAAAGAGATGCTGTCAAAGCATCCCTTCGTCTGCGTAGCTCAGATAGCCTGTATCCGAGAGGATGATATGGTCAAGGAGAGTGATGTCAAGGATTTCGCAGGCTTTCTTGAGTTTGCTTGTGATGGCATTGTCACTGGAGCTGGCCACCATGTTGCCTGACGGGTGGTTGTGGCTGAGGATTATGCCTGAGGCATGGGCCAGAAGAGCCGTCTGCAGGATGATACGGACATCCACAACGGTCTGGCTGATGCCGCATTTTGATATGCAGGAGAGTCCGAGAAGCCTGTTGGCATGATTGAGGAACATCACCCAGCATTCCTCATGATGCTGCATACATTCATCGTATGCCTCCTTGAAGATGTCGTAGCTCACTCTGGAGGAGTTTACCATGGTACGTTTTGCAGCATCGGCATCCTTGTAATTTACTGAAATCTGAGGGAAAGAAAATGTATTCATAACAACGAAGATTTAAGGTAATACAATTTTTTCGCCCGTGCACAGCTCTGTCTGGACTTCGTGCAAGATTTTGGGAAAGAATACTATCCGCAGGATTGGAGATTGTTTCCCAAATTCACACGGATCTTGCGTTTGTCCGGAAAGATGCTGTAACTTCGCTGAAAACAAATGTTGAGACTACCGGGGTATTATAAGAGGTCCGGCTATAAAGGTTATCCGGGCCGACCGATGACGGAAGACCGCCCGTGCGGCCTGTAGGAATCAGCCAGAACCCGGTCCGTACTGTTTCAGCAGACGGAGACTGCCGAAAGACAGGAAGGTGTTGTATAAAAAAGGTCAGGCGGCGCCGGTCTGCCTCCGGCACGCAACAGAAAAACAGGACGGCTTTCTCCGCCCAGCATCTGAAATCAACTACGAATTATTGTCAATCTGCAACTTCTAGGGATTGAGTTTGTTTTACGTACTGCTCTAACATTCTGATCGGTGACTTGCTGTTTGAATTAAGGATTCAAAAGAAACGTATGCAGAGATGCCTCATTATGGCAGATATTGTAAAAGAAGTATAAAGCAGTCTGACAAATATGGATAATACTTACAAGTGAATCATAAATATTTCTGATACCTTTACATTAGAAATACTGGGACAAATATACCTAACGCAAGCAGTGAGGAAATCAGTAGTTGGATTCTGAGAGATCTTTAAGCATGACAAACTACTCTTCAGTCTCATTGATGATCTTAAATCCAAGTTTCAAATACATTTTGGCGGCAGAGTTCGCCTTTTGTACGGACAGAGAGACGTGGCTATATCCTTTGCTTTCAAGTAATCGAAACATTTCACGCATAAGATGGTTTCCTATGCCTTACTCCTGTATTCCTTATATAGGGATATGGCAAGTGATGGAGTTTTGTCATCCACATGTCCGTAATCATTCATAATACGTACCCATACTGCACCGACCACTTTTCCTTCACTGTCTGCAACCAGACAAAAGTCATCTTTTTTCTTTCCGAAGTTCTCAATATACAGTTTCAGTTCTGGTAGGTCCACCACTTCCTTTGAGGGCGGTTTGACTCCTTCAGGAATATAAATCGCTTCGTAAAGAAATTCTCTTAGCAAATGGTTCTCACTACCTTGCAAATGGCGTATTATATAGTTGGTCGATCCGTTCATTCTTGTTCACATTTTCTTTTCAGGTCAGCTATATACCGCTTCTGTTGTAATTTCAAATACAACAATGCAAAAGGATATAACCACCATTTCTTCAGGTTAATTGACTCTGTAAAAATCACTTCCGTTCCATTTCCAGCCCGTCTGAAATATCCCGTCCACTCCTCGAAAAAGTTCACATTATCCATAAGAAATGAATATTTTAGAAAAGGCTCTATAACAGTAACAGTAAAACAGGTTACATAGCCTTCATTACTTATCTCCCTGAAATGACGCTCGTCGGAAACTTCTATGTCCTTTATGTCACTTCGCCATGAATAGTCGTAAAGTGAAGTGACTGAATACCAGACAGATTCCAAATCAGCCTGTATAAATGATTTTATCGTAGTTCTTATCATGGGACATTTTTATATTTCTCTTACCGTTTTTTCCCAATCCTCTCTGATAAGCAAAGTGAAATGTTCTGTACGGATATCTCCTAACGGAGAAGTTTTTCCTTCTTCTGTGTGATGGAACTTGAATCCACATTTTTCCATTACCCTGCGGGATTTGATGTTTCCGTCATAATGTCCACACCAGACCCGTTTCACATCAAGTTCGACGAAGCAACGCTTCAACAAACGTTGTACGGCTTCCGGTATAAGCCCCTGTCCCCAATAAGGAACACCTATCCAATATCCTATTTCTGCGTCTCCATCCTGTATCTCCGCACTGTGTACGCCATCAGCGAACATAATTCCGACACTGCCTATCGGTTCATTGGTTTCTTTCAATACGACAGCGTATGTCTCGGGTGCAGAAAGGATATTGCGTATTATTTCTCTGCTATTTTCTACAGATGTATGAGGAGGCCACCCGGCAATGGGGCCGATAGCAGGATCTTTGGCATAATTATAAAGAGACTCTGCATCGTTTTCTGTCCAGGGACGAAGTATCAATCTTTGTGTTTCCATATTCATCGCTATACAAGTAATTTATTGATTTCCTGCTGCAAGCGATCCAGGAACTTTGCAGCATGTGCCCCATCCATTTGAGTGTGATGGAATTGGAATGAAACCGTCAGTGTCGTCCTGAAGAACCCCTTACGGTACTTGCCCCATATCATAAACGGATTATTGAAGATACCGCTGTACATACCTACCGCACCGTCAATTTCATATTGGGCCAGTGCGGAAGTTCCTATTACCATGCTTTCAGTCAAGTCGTGGTTCTCACAGCTTTGTGCTACTTCCGTTGTCAATTTCAGATAATCTTCATTGAATAGCAGCAAATCATCAGAAAAGGGCACATCGCATGAACTGACCTCATTGTCCTTGTTCATAACAATGGTATTAACCGCAATGGCATCATATTGCATCAATTTGTCTCCGACAGGCAGCATATAAAATTCCTTGATACCGCTTGCCGCCTTGCCGATACACCAGCACATCAGCATATTGAATTTCATACCTGACTTTTTGCTGATTTTGACCAGACGACTGACATCCAAAGTCTTGAAAAATGTAACCATCGGCATCGGGGCTTTCATCCAAAGCTCAAATGCGTATGCACGGGTGGTTTCTTTGGGATTTATTTCTCTCATAGTGCGTCTTTCAAATTTTCAATCATTTTTCATGCTTCTCCAGATATTCTCTCATGGCCTCGTTGACGATGTCACGGAGAGACATGTTCTTTTCGATGGCCAGGTATTTCATCCTGGTATGAATGCTCTTGTTAATGACGAAATTGCAATGCACCGCCGGTTCATTTTCCGCTTTGGCCGGAGCCGTTTCTTTCTTCTGCGTGGATTTTTTGGTTGATGAAAGCAATCCGTCAAGGCCGCTTTTCATTCCGTCTTTCAATAAATCGCTTTTGCCCATATTGTTTTACTTTAGTTTCAGTACCTCCAGCGCCAAATCCATATAATCCTTGGCCCCGTTGCTGTTTTTGTTATACTCGAAAATGTTCAGACCTTTGATAGGAGCTTCCGCCAGAGCCACGTTGTCCCGGATGACGGTCTTAAACACCTTGTCGCAGAAAGAATCGTTGATGAGCTCGGACACGCTTTTGTTAAGCGTCTTGCGCTTGTCGAACTGGGTGATCACGATACCTCCGATGCTCAGTCCCGGATTCAGGCGTTCCCTGACGATTTCAACCACATTCGTAATCTTTGCCATACCGCGCATGGCGAGGAACTGTGCCTGGACCGGTATAATCAGGAAGTCTGCCGCGGTAAGAGCATTGAGCGTGAGCAGTCCCAGCGATGGCGGACAGTCAATCAGTATATAGTCGAATTTCCGGCTGTCAAGCAGCTTTGTAATCATCCCTTTCAGTATCAGTTCCCGGCCAGGTTCGTTGATAAGTTCCGATTCGGCAGCCGACAGGTCAAGGCATGAGGGAACGATGGTAAGGCCGTTCTTCAGTTCGACCAGCGGCAAAGGGTATTCGCCCTTCATCGCCCCGTACACGGTCTGTTCTTCCTCGATGGACAGGCCGCAGGATTCCGTGAGGTTTGCCTGACCGTCCATGTCAATCAGGAGCACACGTTTTTTCTTCAGCTGCAGTGCGGCAGCGAGATTTATGGTAGTGGTTGTCTTTCCGCCCCCACCTTTATGATTCAGAACTGCTATAATTTTTGTCATGATTCAGAGTCTTAATGTCTGGTACAAAGATAATACTATTTTTAGTCTTTACTACAATTAGTATTTACTACTATAACATATTTTAGTATCGTAGTATTTACTACTCTACTAAAAGGCTAAGCCACTAAATGTAGTATCTACTATTTTTCGTAACCCGGGATTTACTAATCTCCTAAATTACTACAATTAGTAAATACTACATCCGTGACCGTTTTCCGGAAGATGTCAGAACGGAAGGTCTTCCTCCACGTCCTGTGGCATGTCCGCTGGAGGAACGGGTGCGTTCTCGGCAGCTGCTGTTTGACTGTCCGCTTCTGAGGTTGTACCTTCCCGCTTACCGGTGTTGATGAACTCCAGGGCATCCGCCGTGATGGAGAGCTGGATCTGGCTGTCGCCGTTTTTGTCCTTCCACAGTGAAGTTGACAATGTTCCCCCGACAAGGACCATGCGTCCTTTGGGGAGGTATTCGGAGAGGCGGATATGGTTTTCCTTGTTGCTGCGTACCCTTACCCATGTGGTAACGGCGTTTCCGTGCGAGAAGTCATCTACTGCCATGTCAAAAGCAATAAACGAACCGTGTGTACCCTCGATGACCTGACAATCCTTTCCGATGCGACCGATAGTGTGAATGTATAGCATAATTTGAAAATGTTTTGCGGCAAGGTGGTTAGTCCTGCCATTACCTGTGACTTTGTTTTTTCTTCCCTCTGTTTGAAGCCTTTTGACTTCGACATAGGGATATGTTTTATGTGCATCCGAAACTGCAAACAAGGGAGATAAGACAAGTGAACAAACAGAGAATTGATGAAATACCGCCAATAACTTATTTGCGGAAAGTTGTCATCCAATCCTCTGAATTGTTAGCGAAGCGATACTTGGCATTCTACCTCGGCAGTACCTTTGCACAATAAAACAATACCAGCTGTCGGACTGTCGGGTTCAAGGGAAGTTTATAAAAACTCTACAATGGGACATAAGTATATGATTCTGCTATAACAGCTGTTTCCACAGTGCTATTATTCAAGCGCTTGAAGCAATAATTTGATATGGCTATAAGTGATAAAGATGTGTCTTACAAGTGGTAAAAGTGGTAACTGGTTTATAAAAGTAATGATTTACAATGCATTAATACATCTGTTAAGTGGTTATAAAAGTGGTTGCTGCGGATGTTGGCAATCGTAGCAACATATTGAAGCCACCTGGCACCAATCTTAGGCGACAAGTGGCTGACGAAAGGAACAAAACAGACTATGCTATCATTCTCTGACGTATTTTCCGCACGTTTTTCTGTACAAGGTTTATGATGCGTTCATGAAATTCCGTATCTTGGTTGCAGAGTCCTCTTGATTGCAGGACCTTGAATGTTTCAAGACTCAACTCAACAGTTTCAATACGTTTGTTGTCTATCCTCGCTGATAATACCAAAGATTTAGGTTTAAGATAATATTCGCTCTGACCGACGCAATGGTGCAAGGCGTTTCCTTCTTTATAATATTCATCTACGCTCTCCAGTACACTGACAACGATAAGTCCATCAGTGAATGACAACCCGAAGAATTTACCTTTCATCTCTCTGAAAAGACTTTCGTTCTCCATAGCTTTCTTACGTTGGGCATCCCTTTCTTCCCTCTCTCTGATAATCCTTACTTTTTCCTGATAATGGTCGTGTGCTGCTTTCAAATCCGACGGACATATATAGTGTGAATTGTGTATGTCTTTTCCACATCTTTCAAGTAAGTGGATATAATCCATCCAAAGCGAAATGTCAGAGATTTAGTAACGGTTTCGCATCACAATCTTATACACATTCCAATAGGTATCGAAATACATTGTATGTTGCAGGAAATAGTTCAAGTCAGTTTTTCTCCCTGCCTTGAACATAGTCTCGGCTCTACTATCGGTCAGCAGGGCTTTTATCAGACAGACCGGTTCAATTTCTGCCAATGAACCTACCATTCCGTTTCTCTTTAGCTTGGGTGTGGATGAATAATAAGGATAGACCTTGCAGTCGGCAATACGCCTATAGACATAGTTGTCTTTGCGCAGTTCCAGATTGCCGTCAAATACAAAACTGTCAAGATAACGCCCTAAAGTGCGTCTCAATGCTATTACCTCCGTTCTGCCATTGTCATCTATCCAATATCTGGCTACCTCTATAGAATAATAATCAGCCTCTCTCCCTTTATAGTAATTGGCTTTCATAAGAAACACCCTTTGCACCTGCAATCCATCTTGGGTAGTTAGAATGGAGTAGTATGAACTGTCTTTATGCTTACGCTGCAAGGTGTTCTTTATCTTCAATTTTATGCCGCACATCGGGCAACAGCATGTTTTTTTGTTGCTTTCCTCCCATTGATGTCCGCAATCAAGACAGGTGATCTTGCCGCTTTTTGTACGAAAAGCAAAATGGTCAAGACAATGGTGAAAAGCCTACATTTCCTGTTTCTTTGTCAGTGGCAGTAACCGCTCATTGGCGGCTACTACCTTATGTTGTAATCTTGTCTTAGGTCTCATACTCAAAAATCAAAAAGAGATGGTTGAACTTGTTCTTGGCTTGCAGGTTTCGGTTTAGGCTTGGTATGGTTATTACGCTGTTGCAGTTTCCGCATTTCTTCTGCTTGATAGGCCTTCAATGCTTTTTCCTTTGCCTCAGCCTTTTCCTCTTCGGTCAATTCCACTCTGTGATTGACGATGATACCGCAATTGATAGCCTTGCCTATTTCAATATTGTCCTCGTCATAGTAGTGAACGGCAAGTGAATACACTTCATCATCTGTCATTCCACATCCTCCCTCGTCAGCGATAGCCCTTGCTTGATTAAGAATGAATGTGATACAATCATCCAAATTCTTGTTTTCTTTGGTATAGGATGAAGCAAATAGTTCATCGTTTTTAGCTCTCTCGTCAAGATAAGCCTTGATTGTCAGCTTAAATTGTTCTGTTCCTTTCATCGTAATATATCCTTTTGTGATTAGAAATGATAGTCAATTACACCACCTATGTAAAGCAATGTGCCTGGCTCTAACTGGCTTGCTGTCCGAAGAAACTCGTATGATTGCTCAGCATGGCAACTGCACCCTTGCTCATCCATATAGAACTGATAGCCAGTGTTTAGAGGATTTTTGAGATACTTTTCAAGCTGGTACACTGCACCAACCCACCATGTGCAATTGTCTGTTGTAATCGCTTTTGCCATTTCATTGATACCTGCCACGAACTCTTCTTTCCACTTGTCAGCCCCTCCGTTGTATCGGATTACATCAGCTTCAACAAGTTCGAACATTCCTTTGGGCAGGATGTTGTCTACCAAATTGGTAATGTGAGGCTTACGCTCATTGTCATCAATCTCCGAACAGTAATCATAATAGTTGCCGTCTCCTTGTTCAAGAGTGTTCTCATTCAAGTAGTTATCTTTTGCTACTTTTGTCTCTGTGATTTGGAAAATCTTACTATGCATAGACCTAAATGTTTAATAGTTAATGTCTCTTTTTTTCTTTTCCCTTATTTTGAAGTCCTTATCGGCTTCCTGTCGGAATCTGAATTTTACGTGCTTTCAGAGACTGTGGGAATCTGAGGGATAAGACAAGTAAATGGCTAAGGAGTTGATGAAATACCCAATTTCAGTTGGTCTGAAATTGTGGAAAGTTGTTGTCAAGTCCACCAGCCTATTAGCGGAACCTATTGGTGGAGCGGTACTTGGCGTTCCCTCACCGCAGTACCTTTGCAAAGGAAAATAGAGCCGACAAGTGAGCTGATGGTTACAACAAGAAGTAAAGGAAATAAAACGTGTATAAGAGGAAATGAAAAAGAATAAAAAAGATATTTCTATAAAAATCGACCTATAAGTCCAAGATTCTTGTCCTATATCATTGTCATGCCGAATAAAATCACTACCTTTGCACAAAATCATACGCACGTGATTATGAGCAATAGTGAAGATTTTATAAACAGCACAGGTGAGTACATTCATTTTATTTCAAATGAAGATGTATGTCTCGTTCCATTAGATAAGGATCTATTTGGAGTTATACCTATTTCCATTACACAATGTTATACATTGTACAAAGGAATGTTGTTTGGAAAAGAAATCATTTTCGCATTCGCATCTGATGATAATCAACATACTCCAGCACAAACAAAAAAAGAATTGACTTTGTTAGAAAACAAAACCGGATGTCTTTCTGTTTTGGTTATAGAAAAGGTTATGTCTTATAATGTCAAAAGATTTATTGATCAGAGAATAAACTTTATAATTCCACAAAAACAGATGTTTATTCCTTCTTTGTTGATAGACCTAAAAAAAACAAAAACAACAAATGCCGACATTAAGGAGACAATGCCAGTATTAGCCCAATGTATTCTCCTGTACCATATACAAGTAAGTTCTGTAGATAGAATGAAATCAGAGGATATACAGACGTTATTTGACGTTTCCTATGCAACAGTCAATAGAGCACTACGATGGTTAAAGGAAAACGGTTTGATTATGTTAGAAGGCAAAAAGACCAAAGAAATTAGATTCTTCTATTCTAACAAGGAGTTATGGGAAACTGCATTACCATTATTCAATTCCCCTGTGGAAAAAGTAGTATATACGGATGACATCATAGAACAGGCAATTGAATCAGGTATTAATGCCCTGTCAGAATACACGATGATCAACAGTGAAAAATCACACTGCTATGCTTTGACAAGAGAAGATTTGAAAACGAAGAATATTACAACCAACTATTACTTTGGTGAAAATAAAATAGAAATATGGCGATATTCACCATTTTTCTTGACTCAAGGCCATTATGTGGACAAACTTTCGCTTTATCTGTCTTTAATAAACAACAATGACGAGAGAATACAAATAGAATTGGATAATTTAATCAATGACATAAAATGGTAAGAGGTATAGACAAATTCAAGGAGTTTTTCAAGGATTTCGAAAACGCCTACGTGATTATTGGTGGAACTGCTTGTGAAATTCATGAAGAGAATTATGCACAAACTCCACGTGCGACAAAAGATATAGACATTATTCTCATCGTAGAAGCCCTTTCGTCTGATTTCGTATCACACTTTTGGGAGTTTGTAAAGGCTGCCGGGTATGAACAACGAAACAAAGGTACGAATGACGATGCAACCCGTCGCCACGAGTATTATCGTTTTATGAAACCAACCAATACAGATTTCCCTTATCAAGTAGAATTATTTTCTAGGAATCTCGGTCTGTTGGATTTCCCTAAGGATGCTCATCTTACCCCGATACCTGTTACTGATGATTTATCAAGCTTATCGGCAATACTCATGGACGATGACTATTATCACTTCACCATCAAACATAGTTTGTTGCAAGATGGAGTGCATATTGCCAATATAGAAAGTCTTATCTGTTTGAAGTGTAAAGCATTTTGGGACATGAGTGACCGAAAAGCTAAAGGAGAACAAGAGGATAGCAAGCATATAGCTAAACACAAGAAAGATGTTTTCAGATTAGCAGCAATGCTTGCGCCTGCCGATAGATTTGAAGTTCCTCAAACTTTGTTTAATGATGTTAAACGCTTTTGTGAAGTGGTAAAATCAGAATTACCCAATAATGATTTTTTCAAATCTGCCGGTTTGCAAGGTATTACAGGAGAACAGGTATTGAAACAATTAGAGCTTAGTTTTTTGATTCATGATTAAAATTCAATATGCTTCAGATTTACATTTGGAGTTTGCTGAAAATGGAAGTTTCATAAAACACCATCCTTTAAAAGTGAATGGTGAAGTACTGGTTTTGGCTGGGGATATTGGTTATATCGGAGATGAAAATTACAGTAAACACCCTTTTGGGGACTGGGCTGCAGATAATTATGAAATGGTTGTTGTCATACCAGGCAATCATGAATTCTATAAGATGTACGAAATAGATAATTTGTACAACGGATGGAGCATGGAAATACGAACTAATGTTTTTTGTTATTATAACAAGGTTGTTAAACTGTCAAATGATACCGAACTAATTGCCACCACATTGTGGTCCCATATCAAACAACAGGATGCCTTTCAAACTGAGTTGGCCATTTCAGATTTTAGACGTATAAAATCGAGTAGTAACAATCCTCTGACATGGCTTCGATTTAATGAAGAACATAAGAAATGCGTACAATTCTTGAAAGAAAGCATAAATAATAGCTCTGCTCAGCATATACTAGTTGCCAGTCATCATGTTCCTTCATTTGAGATGCTTTCACCAGAGTTCAAAGGCAGCATATATAATGGAGCATTCACTGTTGAACTAGGAGATTACATTGCAAAAACTCCTATTGAATACTGGATTTATGGGCATTCACATCGGAATATAGATAGAATCATAGGCAACACCAAGTGTGTAACCAATCAATTAGGCTATGTATTTCATAACGAACACTTGACGTTTGATCCTACCAAATACATTGAAGTATGATATAATGCAGGAGAGCCGATCCATCAAGGACAAGCTCTCCAGATTCAAATCATGAGGCAAAAAGTACCTTTGGTATTCTATTTCAAATAAAGCAGCACCTCAGTATGCCGATTGGCTTCTGCAGGATTGTAATCGGAGATTCCTCCTTTGCAGACCTTAGAAATCATATCAACCGCCAGTCCCCGCCTAACTAATTCTGTGGCAATATAATCAGCTCTCGATACGCTTAACCCGTCATTTATATCGGCAGTCCCTGTGGCATCATCAGCCGCACCTATAACAGTAACTGACAATCCATATTTCATTGCGACACGTGCCAGCTCATCCAAGTTGACCAGCTGTGATTTATCTGTCAGCTTCGCTGTGCCGAGTTCAAAGAAGAAATAAACGGGAGAACCGATGCACTCGTTGCCGGAACGGATAATGGAAAGATAATCGGAATGGCTATAAGCGGAAATGCTGTCAGCGGTTGTGTTTGTCGAGTCCGGAACATTGGCAGATTTGCCTGTCGGGGCACTTTCTGAATTTGCATTGGCATTTGTATCAGGAACGGCAGCTCCTGAGTAATTCGCAAGGCTGTCATTGGTCAAAGGTGACTTGCCATCCCAACGCCTGTTCTTCAATCTTGCCCGGAGCGAGTTCAGTCCGCTGTAATCATTTTTAGGATAGCTGGAGCTTAAACTATCACGGTTGTCAAACAGCTTACTGTACTTTTTTAGCAACCCCTCAATCTCCAAGATTTTCTTCAGTTCTTTCAAAGTTCTCATGTCCCTCTCATGTTGCCCGGCATATCTGCAATTGTTTTCGGACAACTCCGAGGCATATTCCATCAGCCATTCATTTTGCCGAATATATGGAGTAGCATCGACAGAACGCTTCCATCCTACCTTGCCTATTGCAAAAGAAAGTCCGGCAGAAACGGAAAGCATATTATCTCCAAAGCGGTTGGCGTTCCCATATCCGTCTAAGTTCTGAAAAGTGGAAACATTGCCAATCTCCAGCAAAGCCGTCAGCCGTTTGCAGATTCGATATTGCCCTTGTATTCCATAAGAAATTGCGAAGGGTTTCTGACCGTTCTGAGGGTTATACATCATTCCAAGACCAACGTATGGAATGATGCCCCAACGTGTGTTTTCTTTCTTCGAGTGAAATCCTCCCAGAATATTATACATCAGGTCGGCATGGAAATGATGATAGTCATTGATTACAATGTTGCAGTCCTTAAATCGCCAACCCCCATATCCGATTCTTGCTCCAATCTGTGGCGTAAACCACTTGCCAACTGATGCGGAAAGTGATGGCTGTATCCTGTCAAACAAATCAGCACAGCCAATTGGTCTGCCAATGAACGCACTTGCGCCACCTTGCAGGCTGACGAACCAGTTGCCGTTCCATGGTGAAGTTACCAAAACGCCATTATGATAAGTAGGCTCGATGGTTTGAAGCATCAGCTCTTTCTCCACATAAGGTTCATGGTGTACACTATCCTGTGGGGCAAGTTGTACATTCGCACTCGCTTGCAATGTGCAGCACATTCCAGCCATTGCCATTACAAATACTATTTTATTTCTCATACTTTTTTCTGTTATTATAGATTTACATACGATGCAGGAAACTGTCTCCTGCCGATTATCGTTTCTGTTTTTTGCCTGAAGCAGGACGCATCATCTTGCTCGCCGTCATCATGCATCGTTTTGCCCAGGCACGGTTATCTTCGTTTTCATCCCGTCCCCATTTCAGGTCATTTTTACCACCTCCTCCACCATGAGTTTCGGCAAAAGTTGTGGCATCGTTAACCATGCCCAGGAAGAGAAGAGTAGCGCAGTGCATCACATCTGCACCCTGTTCTGTCAGACTTTGGAGAAGAGAACCATCAAAAATGGATTGCTCTGATGTGCCTATTTCTGCCAACCGTTCCGAATGTTCGCTAACCAAAGTTTCCAGCATTACATCTTTGAGCAATACATCCACCTTGGAATGTATCTCGTGACTGTATCTATAAGCCTCGACCTTTAATTCTTCCGTGCGCTCACTGATGGTATTCATATCTTCTTTCAAGACCGACAGCTGTCGGTCAGCCACCTTCAACTTCTCCTGTTTGTCTGCCAGTTTTTCTTGGATAGAAGCAAGTTCTTTTTCAAGATTTGCCTTTTCGGCAGATATGGACATTGAGTTTCCTATATGAGATTTCATAGTAGCCTCCAATGCAGCAATCTGCCTCTCCTTTTCAGCCTTTGCTTTGCGGAGATTCTCAACCATCGAGTTCAGTCCTTTTACCCTTCGTTCTGCCAACTGGATTTCCACTTTGAGATCCGACAAGGCTTTCTGATGTTGGCCAAGCTGTTCCTCTATGCTGGTACACTCTTCCGAAAGGTGCCGGCGGTATTCTTCTGTTGTACGATGCCTGGCACCCGATTCAGATACACTTGTTCCGCGAGACATTCCCCAGCGTTTGTTCACTTCAGCGAAGTCGCTGTGAAGTTGCTTCATCCTTGCACTGAACTCATATTTGTCCTTTCCGGCAAATATCTGTTTATATGCAAATTTGTTCTCCTGAATCGGCAACAAAGTACAGTGAGCATGCGGATTCAATTCATCCAAGTGTACAACAAATGATACTATATTCTCTTCACCGTATTTATCACTTACAAATGAATAAACATCCTTCGCCCATTCCTCAATTTCCTTGCACCTTTCAATTTGAGAATTGTCAGCACCTTTTTCAAAGTTGACTTTTTGCTCACCGAAAGCGATTTCTTGCATACGCTCCCTTGATCCTCCAAAGATGAAATTTACAACTGTCCTGAATCGTGGTTCTTCCAAACCCGAATTAGGATCCTTTATTCCTCGTGCAGATAGACTCTCATCCATCCTTTCTGGAATGCTCTTACTCTTATCAACCTGACATACTTTTCCGGCCTTTATCTCAAAATTCAGATGTTCCCTTGTGGGATCATAATTCCCGATTGAGACAGCACGTTCCCAGCCTTTATCTGTCCACCGCCTCTGATGTTCGTTGCTTTGAGCAGTAGTTATACCTTTTGATGGGCGGAAATCCATGACTTGTTTCGCGTTTGCCATATATTGATTGTTGTTTTACGGACAAACGATTTGCCCCAGCTTGCTGCTCGTCTGGGCACCGTTCCCGATAGCTTTAAGCTGGAGGGGGATTAGGCTACCCGACGGAGTCTTCGTTTGAACATCGTGCAAGCACCTTACACGACATAAAACGGCATTCATATAAAAGAGCTTCAGGCTCGGTTATCCGCTGTTAAACGATTGTTTTGATGGTTATAAAAGGGCTTTCTTGTTTTCCTGATATTCTGCCAGCGAAGCTTTGAATGGTTTACAAAGAGTAAGCAATGTCTTGCGCAGTTCGGAAGAAGCATCTGTTTCTTCAAGACTCCCCTCCAGAATGAGTTTCGTAATAAGCTTCGTAACTTCCAATAGCTCGCCCCAGTCAGAAAGCAGGTCATTATTGAAGAAATCAATAAAAGCGGTTGTGTTGTCAAATCTTGACTTATGGATTTCTCGTTGTAATCCTGCCATGGCAATCCGACCGACAATCTCTTTGACAATTTTCTTCTTGTTACTGTCAAGATCAGACATGGATTCATCAGCTTCATTATACGGTTCATTTGTGGTGAACTCATCTAGTCTTTTCTTGAAGTATTGTCCGCAAATCTCCTCCAGATCAATAATGAGCATATCACCAAAGACCCATTTGGCTAATGCAGCATCCAGTTCATCTGTCATGACATCGGGTGATCCTGCGTCTTCAGAGGAGGAGCCAGTGCCATTGTCTGCTTGGGTAAATGACATCGTTATGACAATACTTTTCGCAAAACGGGTGCGATGTATCTGACCCATTTCTTCCAACCTATCAAGAAAAGATCTGACAGTAGCCCTGTGCCAATGCCAGTCTTCTGCAAGGTCGGAGATAGTTACATGGCATTGGTTATCCTGTAAGACATATTGATGATTCTTCAGGAATGGCGTTATAAAACCAGCTGATGTCTTTTCCAGCAGATCGTAATAGGCTCCTGTCTTTGTTTTGCGGTCACCGACTTTCTCCTTGAGATAATCAAAGAAATTCATATCAGCCAAAATTTTATTGGCTGTTCTATTTTTGTTATTCATCATATACATTTGTGTTTAGTTTGATTATATGTGGATTATATACGGCTGCCACTATCCACTTTATCGTGGCAGATTTGCGTGATGATGCTAATGGAAATAATATGAAGGCAAAACGTCGGGATGCTCCGTCCAATATTTTCTGGATTCCTTACTCTCTTCCCATTCTTTCATCATACTGCAAGACGGATAGAACATTTTGGCCAAAATGAAGTAGGCAAGTGTCATCGCTGAAGTGTGCAGATGCGGAACAGTACAAATTGCCAATACCACAATACTCATCGTGAATAATTTCCTTTTGTCATAATACAATTTTCGCATGAGATTTTCCGCTCTCTTGAATGAAAATAAAACGGCACATAGTACGGTAGAAAATAAGACGCCCCATTCATCGGGATGACCTCCGGCATAGACAAAATGGTATAAGAGCAGAACCATGAGAAAACAATATACATATAGTTTTCTTGCGTTACTGCTTGCAACCATTCTCAGATAGAACTTTGCCATTGCTGGCCGGTTACTGTAATACAATGTTGCTGGTAATACAATAAGCAATATTGAAAAAATCATTTCAAGGATAATCCAAGTCATAGTATGATACTTTTGTACAAATGTTATTGTCTGAATAATGGCAGTTCGGTTAATTCAAGTTTGAGCAGACCATGAGTCGCTGTTTCTATAATGGCATCCACATCCTTCGCTTCTAAATATGATGCTCCTTTTTGCAGCCTGTGTCTGGCACTGATATTAGATCTTCTATATCTAGCCAAAGCTTTATCCAATTCATACTCAGGAATGCCCCATGTAGTCCCTTTTTCATAGTTCCCATGGCGGTACAATGAACGTAGACGAAGAATGCGGCAAGTACACAAATACGCCCTATTGTGTTTAAAAATGATGCGTTGTCCGAATTCGGATCCTTTGTCCGCTACGATCCAAGTCCTATGCATATTTATGGTGAATAGCATTTGCAGGTACAAAGTCCTTTTCATATAAATTCAGAAAGCAATTCTTCTTTATTCTTGCGGTATTTGAAATGGCCACTTTGTTCATGCAGTTTCATATCAAGACAAATGTCTGAACACATGAACTCCAAAGAATCATATATGGTCACATCTATTCGGTCGACATAGCCATTACCAGCAACCTTTGCATTCATTTTAAACATTTGGCCAAAGGCCGGATTGGAATATGCACAGGCACTGTGTCCGAAAGAAGTGGAACTTGACGGAATATGATGATAAAGGATGATTAGTTCAATGTCATCTTCAAAAATGTCCATAACTTCTTCCAGTTCATATTGACCGGCAAGTGGAAAGGAAAGCAATACGTAATCGTCGTAGAATTGCGGTTTTTCCATTGTTGTTACGTCCAGCAGTTGTGGCAGCTGGAGCGGAACATATGATATAAAGTCATCGTAAAAAAGCTGAAGCATCATAGTTGTTTTGAATTATCAAATAGATGTAAGCAGTATCTTTATCAGTAACGCAGGTAGCTCCTTATATTGGTCACTGTCTATACCTATGATTCCATTAAGTTTGTCTATAACTTGTAGGGTATGCCCTGCAATGTAACCTAACTTGGCATACTCGGCTTCGGACAATACAGCCGCTCCTAATGTATCTAAGGTGATATATGGCTGAAGCAACATCCAAACGTAAGCACGTGCCTGTTCTCCAGTCCTGACAAGTTCTTTTTGAACATCTCTGATACAGGCTTCTGCATTTATGATAACCCTCCTATTGGTCCTTTTGGCCATATATATCAGTGCATCATCATAAGAAATTGTGCCATTCTCTGTTGCCTGAAATACGGATAGGCAACATTTTTCAGTAAGCTGAGTAATGGTAGACAAGTCGGCATTCGCAAGCTCTGACAAATGGATTAAATACGATCGAAACATTCTGTCCTCTTCCTTTATAAAAGACAGCAGTTCTCCATTATTATTTATCCCTCTTTCCAGCATCTTATCAAGGAAAGAGTGGTAAGCAGCTATGATCTCCTGTGGTTTCATGTGACATGGTGAAACAGAATCCAGGGATTCAAAGAACGGTTCAGCCATCGATGATGATTTTGCTAAAGATTGATCATATTTATGTTGAGAGACTTCTTTATGTAAGTATACAACATCAGAAAAGGTTCTTTGTCGGGACATCGAAATGCGCACGAACTCTTTCCGTAAAGAATCATTCACTTCCTGCACTATTCCCATATGCCCTGAATGAATACTGACAACTGAGTCTCTGGCAAGACAGTTGAATACGGAATCCCGGAGTGTTAGCCATTCATTTACAACATCAGCAAATTGTTCACTTGTCAGATCATCCAAAGTTCTTATTTCGGACAAATAACATCGATAGGCATTGGTCGCATTTTCGCTTGTTTGAAACATGGAATTGCCAGTCTTATTTGCACACGAAGACAACATTATTGCGACAAATGATATGGCAAAATATTTGGCAATAAAATCATATACTCTAAAGTATGATTCCATACTTATACCGTTGTCTCTATTGTAAGTGAAGTTATTCATGTGTCGCTAATTTGCAGTTTGTTTTATGTTCTCGGCATCAAAGGTAAGTATAAAATCTAATAAAATAATACTCAAAAATAAAACTTTAATGGATTTTTATTTTCATACTTTAGAGTATGAATGTCAAAGAAAACAAAAGCTAAACAAGAGCAAATTCAGAGTATAATAATTTATAAATAATCATTAAAGTATGATTTTATTCAAATAAAACTTTGTACCTTTGTATTAGTTATAATCAAGAACCGAACATCAGTATGGCAAAAGTTGGTTACATATTCAAGGCTGCCCATTATGACAGTCTTGATCCTGATAAAGCATGGATGGAACAATATGGTTGTGTACAAGTGATAGAAGAAGAAACTGGACATGAAAAACTCCGTCCTCAATGGAAGCAGCTCATAACAAGTCTGGATCGTGGTGATGAGTTGGTGCTGGCCAAGTTCAGCAACGCACTACGTGGTTCAAGGGAACTTGCTGCCTTCATAGAGTTTTGCAGAATAAAGGTAATACGTATAATCTCTATCCATGATAAAATTGACAGTCGTGGAGAACTGTTCCCCGAAACCAAGGTTGCAGATGTGCTGGAGATGTTTGGCTCTTTGCCCGAAGAATGTGCAGCACTGCGCAAAGCTTCTTCCCATGTGATACACCTGAAGCAGAACATCACCCAGCCAGCCAAAGAAAAAAACGTAAGCAAGTCTGAACGGGAAAAGACCATTGTAGCCATGTATAACAACGGTCATTCCATTGACGACATCTGGCGTGTTAGCGGATTCAGTAGCCGCAGTTCAGTATTTCGCATTCTGAACAAATACGGAGTATCACTCAATCGTGGCAAATTCAGCGGACCGCTCGGGAAACGTAAACCAAAAGAGGAGTAATATTAATTATCACCACTGTGTATAAACTTGTAGCATGGTTATAGAATATATTAACAATTATGGACTATTTGAGAATTACCGATAGCTTAAAAAAGGAAGTTGAGTGCAAGTTAAGGAAACACTTTCCTGGAAGATACTACAAGACAGAAACAAATCATTATCACGCCAATCGATTTATCCTATTGGAAACTATTTTCCATGATATTGATATACATTATGAATATTATCAAGGTTACGTTGAATTGCACCTTGAAGGGAAATTTAGCGGTTATGAATATAATACTATTTGGAGAGAGTTAGTTGAAGAATCTTATCAACATCAAGAGCTAAGTTGGCATAGATGGGGTAATCGTAATCAAGGCCGGTGTAGAATCAATATTTCTATTCAGTCTGCAGACGATATCATCAAATGCTTTGAGAAAATATCTAAAATATTCGACCCTGTGCTATCTCCTTTGTCAGAAGAGAATGGAGACGCAGAAATCATAATGCATCAAATGGAAAATCAGGAGATTCTTCCGCCAGCCGATAGCATGCAAGTAGAAAAACTCACTTACGGCATTCTGAAAATTAAAGAATTACCTTTCAATAACTTCATTATTCCAGAGTATCAGCGTCCTTATAAATGGAGTGTAAAGAATGTCAACCAATTAATCAATGATCTTTTGTATTTCAAGGATAGTGAAGAGTATAGACTTGGAACTCTTGTTCTTCATGAGAACAATATAGTGGATGGTCAACAACGTATAGTCACTCTTTCTTTGCTTTTGTACGAACTTTTCAACAAAAAAGAAATAAGAGCCAAAAATCCTTATCAGGAAGTACAAGATAGAATTAAAACATTTTGGAAACGTACTGTATTTACAAACGAGCATTCAATTGGACATGTAAGGGAAAACCTTACAGCCATTGAAGATAGATTGGATGATTTGGATGATAATTTTTTAGATTTTCTTTTAAACAAATGTCAGTTTGTTGTAGTTCGCCTACCCGAAATTTCTGAAGCTTTCCAATTCTTTGATTCACAAAATGCAAGAGGAAAAGATTTGGAACCACATGATCTATTGAAGGCTTTTCATCTTAGAGAAATCAAAAAACTCTCTGAGAAGGACAGCGATAACATCACTAAATGGCAGGATCTTGATCCGCAAAGATTAGTTGAATTGTTTTTGACTTTATATAGAGTCAAAAGATGGGCCAAAAATAACAGTGGAAAAGAATTTACGAAAGACAATATCGATGCTTTTAAGGGTATATCCTTGGAGGATAAACGGTATCCTTTTTATATGCAGCAAATTATATGTCATTTCTTCTCATCGTTTTATGCTAATGAACCATCTAGAAACATCGACCAATCAAAAATGGAGTTCCCTTTCCAGATAGATCAAATATGTATTAACGGAAGCCGATTTTTTGATATGATTCGTTATTATGATGCCTTGTACAACAAAATCACAGACGAAAATGAATACAGAATTTATGACTCAACAGAAGATGAGAAATCAGCATATAAAATCATTCGGATGTTAAATAATTATTCTAATAGAAATCGTACTGGTGATACCTATGTCCGACAGTTATTTAATTGCCTCTTAATTTATTATGTTGATAGATTTGGCTTCGCTGAAATAAATAAAGTAGTGAGAAAAATCTTTAGATATGCGTATCAAATTCGCTTGATACATTACAGTGTTCAGCTCCCAACTATAGATAATAGTGCCACTAGCGGCATCATGTTCAAAACTATTCGTGATGCTCAATCTCCGTATGACATTATAAATCTCATGATCCCACAAATCGGATCATTAGCTTCAAATGCAGATACTCAAATCAAACAACTCTATTTCTGATTATTATGAACGATATACAAGAACTTACCATAAAAGAATTGCTTAACAGTAATGAATACCGCATACCTATTTATCAAAGAAACTATGCCTGGGGACTGGGCGAAACAACCCAACTCATTCAGGATATAGCTGACTATACGAAAGATTCTCCCACAAATAACTATTACATAGGAAATCTTATTGTATTTCCAAGGCATAAGGACAATAGTTTGTATTTCGAGACAATTGATGGACAACAGAGAACAACAACCATAACAATTCTCCTATGTGCGCTTAAACACAATTATTCAAAATATGACTTATCATGGTATTCAAAGGTAAATCTCTCTTTTGATCATAGAGAAAAATCAAACCTCACGTTATTTGCATTGTACAACAATCCTGAAACTATTAATCATGGAGTTGTTAATACTAATATTATGGCTGTGTATAACAAAGCGTGGAGTATAATTGATAAGATTTGTCAGGATAAAGAGATTTCCGTTTCTACTTTTATTGATTATCTACTTAATAAGGTAATCATTCTTCGGATAAGTGTTCCAAAGGACACAAACCTTAATCACTATTTCGAGATAATGAACTCAAGAGGAGAGCAACTTGAACAACACGAAATAGTGAAAGCGCATCTTATGTCTCCAATTAAGGAAGATCTATCTGCTATGGCTGCTTTTAATCTGATTTGGGAAGCCTGTTCTAATATGGATAGATATGTTCAGTTGAATTTTGCTAAAGCCATAAGAGAAAAAATATTTGATAACAATGGCACTGAAAATATTAAAATTTCATTCGATGATTTAGCTGCATTATACAATGAAAATTCCGTCCTTGGTAACGAAGAAAAAATCATTCTTTAGAGCGGTTATTCGTAGATGCTGCTAACAACACACCTTATAGAAAGCCATGGGAAGAAGGTACCGACAAAGACCAATCAGAAACTTACCATTCATTGATTACTTTTTCCAACTTCCTGCTTCATGTTCTAAAAATAATCCGTCCTGACAATAAAGAAGTTGTATTGGATGACAAAAGGTTGACAAAGATTTTCAAAAGCATAATCAAAAGTGAAAAAGATGCTGCTAGTTTCAGCATAGAATTTATTATGAAACTCCTTGATTTACGTCTTCTCTTTGATAAATACATCATTAAAAGAAAACAAGATAAATGGAGTCTGAAGAAATTATTACCTCAAAAAGCAGATAAAGATAAATATTATTACAAAGACACCTTCTCACAAACAGAATACGAAGATGATGGATCTGGACAAAACCGTAATATGATTATGCTCCTATCGATGTTTCATGTGTCAGCACCGACGCAGATATATAAGCATTGGATGAATGCCAGCTTATACTATGTCTATAATCATAGGAATACAAATGCCACTGAATATGCGGAATATTTATGGAATTTGTCAAAAGCATATATGTTAGATAGATACCTGGCAATCCCTGAAAATAAGGTTCCATTTGAGACTATTATATTCGAGAATAATGGAAAGAGTGTAAATCATGGTAAAGATATCCTATGGTCAAATATCAATATAGACGAGTATCCACAAAAAGGAGAACATGTGGAGAATTTTGTATTTAACTTTTACGATTACCTGTTATTGAAAGAGACAAAGGATACAGATTTTGAGTTTTCGTACAGAACTTCTGTAGAACATTTCTACCCACAACATCCAACGGATAAAGATCCAATGGATTTTAACCATCTGCATAGTTTTGGGAATTTGTGTCTTGTCAGCAGGGGTATGAATTCAAAATTTACTAATAATCTCCCAGGAGCAAAATATGAAAATTTTGGTGATGTCAAAGCTATGAAGACCTATAGTCTCAAATTAAAATCTATGATGAATACTATTAAGAAAGGAGAAAGGTGGGATGAAACGAAAATTGCACAAAAAGAACAAGAAGCAAAAGAATTGTTCTGTAAGGCTTTATTATAAAAAACATTAGAATAAAGAGATAAGACAAGCCGAGAATTTTGCCAGATACATATTGAACACCCAAATATAGAACTTTTAATGAAAGAAAATAAAACACAATGGAAACAGGGGATAAAACCAAACCCTGACAAAATATATCCTGTACCGAATTTTAGTACAGTCACTTATATAAAGCCAACGATTAAAAATCCTAATATTATTGTTGGTGAATTTACTTATTTCAGCGATGTAAACTTTGAAGACCATGTAACGCATCATTATCCTTTTTATAATGATAAACTAATTATTGGAAAGTTCTGTCAAATTGCAGCTGGAGTTAATTTCATAATGAATGAGGCTAATCATCAGATGAACGCAATATCAACATATCCTTTTTATATTCTTGAAGGATGGAATCAGAATATACCGCCTCTTTCGGAGATGCCGTTAAAAGGAGATACTGTTGTCGGGAATGATGTATGGATAGGACAAGAAGCGACAATTCTACCCGGTGTACATATTGGTGATGGCGCAATAATAGGAACAAAAAGCGTAGTTGGTAGTGACGTGCCGCCATATACCATAGTTGCCGGAAATCCTGCCAAACCCATAAGAAAGAGATTTGATGACGAACTTATACAAATGTTGCTTGATCTTAAATGGTGGAATATGAATATAGAGGATATAAACAATCTAATTCCCTTATTATCATGTAGTGACATTGAGAAAGTAAGAGAAGAAATACGTAGAATATTGACAACAAATAATAAAATATAAAGAATGATTTTTTTAAAATTACGAGAGCACAAAGAATATATACAAGAAGCTGCTTCTTGGTTTCAATCAAAATGGGATATACCCAAAGAGGAGTATTTGAAAAGCATGTATGAAAGTTTGTTAAAAGGCACAACCATACCGCAATGGTATATAATGTTAAAGGATAATAGTATTATTGGAGGTTTAGGTGTAATTGAAAATGATTTTCATGACCGCAAGGATTTAACTCCAAATATTTGTGCTTTATATGTAAACGAAAAATATCGTAGGCAAGGCATTGCCGGACATATGCTAAAACAGGTATGTGATGACATGAAATCATTGGGAGTAAAAAGATTATATTTGGTGACAGAACATACTGAATTTTACGAAAAATATGATTGGAGTTTTTTATGTATGGTTCAAGAAGAGAATGAGCCAAATACGCTAAGAATGTATAGTATAAATCTTGATTAGAACTAAATAATATATTTAGCTTGGAGCAAATGATGAATAGATACTTAAGAAAACAAAGCTGCAGTTTGTCACAAAGAAATTACTTATGGGAAAATAAATAAGAAAATATAAATTATGGGACATAATAAAATCTACAAAAACGAGTCAGAATTCATTATCGCTAACGTTATGGATGATGTAGAAAATGTAGATGCAAGAGAATATTTCATTAATTTTCATGCAAAATCTATCTATCCAGCGTTAAAAGAATTAATACTAAAAGATAAAACATTAGATAAAACTTATAAAGATCCAATTACTATTATGCTGGCAGCTAAAAAACTAGCCAAAGAAGAAATTGCCAATGCAGAATCACAAGGCTGCCCTGATAACATAAAAAAATTATTCGAAGAAGATTTATCTAAAAAAGAACAAATATCTCTCTTAAAAGGTACTTCTATAAAAACAGAACAATTGGCGGCCATTTATTTATATGCAAATGACAAAGGATATAAATATAGTAGTTACAGATATGAAGATACACCAAAAAAATATGTTGGAGCTGACTTACCATCATTTATTCATCTAAGTGATGAAAATGCAGTAGAACATTATGGAGAAACATCACTAACAGATGGTCAAATGAAAGAAATTGTTACAACTTCACAATTTATTCTAGCAAGAATTTTTAATAATGGAAAACACTGGCATTGTTTCTATCAAACAAAACGAGGGGTGTCAGGAAAAGAGCCAGGAGAATACGGAAGTCAATCCCATATCCACTATATATCAGATGCTTTTGGTATATCATTAGAGGATGTAATAAAAGGATTCAAAGGAGGTATTTGCCCGCACTCTAAAGTCCATATCGTATTAGATGATATAAAAAATTAAATTAGGCTACATCATATTTACAATTGATTCTTAGCATATTGCATTCGTTATAGTAAATGAGATTTCGTATCTCTATTATCTATATTAGGATTAAAGTATAAAAGTATATGGGTGAAATTATAATAACAATACTCGCACTATGGCTTTTCATCAAGATTTTGAAAGCCATCTTTAGTGGTTGGAGCAAAAGCGACTATCACAGGGACAGGTAGCTCTGTCTGACCGCTATCTGAGCAACCTACAGCAAAATTAAACTGTATCATATTTACATCCTCCCTCTTATTGATTTTCACCTTGTCAAGGGCGGGTTGTAAGCGTGTTTATTCTGTAAGCACGACAATCAACAAAATGTTTTGACAACCGGGAGGAAACGAAGTCTTCGACCAGTTGGCAAATCTTTTTTGTGTCGTGCGATTTCAGGAAGAATCTTGGAAGTGTGCTGCAATGTTCAATCGCAGTACCGGACAAGTGTCTTCCGAAACAGGAGAAGCAGCTTACGGGTTGGGTAATGCTTATAAGAGGACATATACGAGCAAAAACAAAAGCGACCGAAGCCGCTTTGTTTATCGAATGGGCAGGAACTATTTCTTGCCTTTTTTAGTTTTCTTCTCTGGCTCTGCCGGAGCGTCCTCCTTGTCTGGTGTCGGATAGAATTTGTTGGCGACCAGGATAATGCGATTGTGTTTTACACCGTCTTTATCTGTCCACTCTTCGGGTTTGAAGTAGCCCTCTACGGTAAGCAGGGCGCTCTTTGTGATCTGGGATAGAGAATCGGTGTTGGCGTTGTTGCGCCATGCTTCCACATTGATGAAAGCGGAGATACGTTTGGTTTCCTCGCCGTATTTCTCCTGGCGGCTGATTGCCAATGAGAAGCGTGCTACGCTTGCGTTTGCGAACTGACGGATTTCTGCATCCTTACCTACGAATCCTGATACTGCGAAATTGTTCTCAATCTGTTTCATCTTACAATGCTTTAAGTTGTTAATTGAATTATTTTTACGTTGCAACAAAAGTGAATGCAGTCTGAGGGTTGCGACAAGGCCAGTAATCAAATACTCTTTATTTTCGTCAGTGTCAGCAGACAAAACCAAAGGCCAGATAAAGGAAGATTTGTGCAACTGCGCCATTGGCCAAGGCATAATGCCGTACCCGTATGCATACTAACTTTGCATCGGAAAAATGGTCATTGACACGACAAAAGCATAGATGATCGGATGGAAATCAAACAACTGAGCAGAGTTCGTAGGATGATAAGGTATCCGTCGGCAATCTCAAGCGTCATGAAGGTGGTATGGCAAAACCTGAAGATAGAGAAACACAGCGAGAAAAATGTACCGTGCAATAGTGGAAGCCATGACAACATACCAAATCAGCTTTTCAGAGAGCCCCCTGCAGTAGAAGGCTCCCGAAGAATAGACAGATATAATTATCGGTAAACAGCATCATATTAGTCGCCACCTATCCGATTAAAAACAAGGCCGGGAAGATCTAAGAAAATTATTAAGGCAAATGTTCTGCTATACTGGACAAAGCAGATAGGTCGCCTTTGCGAAGTATGGGAAAAGTACTGGATTTACA
>NZ_LFQU01000040.1 GCF_001275135.1 Xylanibacter rarus
AATAAGTTTGACTGGTTTATAAAAAATGGTAATATCACAATAAATAACGATACTTATGGTAAAAGTAAAAACAAAATGACAATATTGTAGTCCTTATTCGTGCAAAAATAAAGATAAATTGACTCTTGGGCTTTGTGTGAATAACGCAAATAAGTGTTAATATTACATTGTATGTGAATGTATGAGGCGTAATGCAAAATAGATGCCAAAATGAAACGCATGTAAATATTCTTTAACATGTAATGTATTCATATTGCGGATTGCATATAAAATCTTGGCTTTTGTATATGTTTTTATGGAGATATGTTTTTGGTGAAATAAGAAGATACTCTTTCCTTTACCAAGCCTTGTTAAGGCTGTTGCCTTTTTCACGATGTGCCGTGAAAGGCATTTGTTATATTTTTTGAATGCAATTTTTTTTGTGAAGCCGTCGGTTTGTGAGTTGTTGCTTTGGCTTCTCATATCAGTTTCCGGGTGAAGTGTGGTCATGTCAAGATTTTTTATCTGTGTAATGCCCGGTAAGGTTTTGGCAAAGGGTGTTGACACCTTATATTATGGAAAAAATAAACCTTGTCGATACAATGATTATTTTTTGATTTTAATTTGATGGTGGCTGATATTTTGTTATCTTTGCAAGACAAAATTTTGGAAAAATGGGACAAAAGGGATTAATATCTGTTTCAACGTTTTCGGTTGCTAAGGAATATAACTTCAGCCGTATTGACGATGATATTATATTGTTCGACAATTTTGGAAAATTGCCGGTCCCGTGTGAGCCGAGCCGCAACATGGGATTGATTATCGGACTATGCCTGCAGGGCAGCTTCCGCTATACTGCCGACACCGTAGAACAGTGTGTGCATGCAGGTGAGGCCATGATTATACACGAAGGTCAGGTTGTTGACAACTATCAGAGGAGCGACGATGTTGAGGGAATAGCCATCATGATGTCTTACGATTTCTTTCATGAGATTGTTAAGGGCTTTCATGAGCTGTCTTCTCTGTTTCTCTTCTCGCGCAGTCATCCTGTCTTCATGCTTCAGCCCAACGAGGTTAAAGATGTGGTCGACTATTTCACAATGATAAAGAATAGGGTTGACGATGGCAGCAGGCCTTTCCGCCGTGATGTGGTCAGGATGCTCATATCTGCCATGATTTACGACCTTAGCAATGCCATATACAGAATACAGCTCAGGTCAGACAGGAAGCCCACGCGTGCCGAAGCCATATTCTCTGACTTTATCCGTCTGGTAGAGCAGAACTACCGCTCGGAGAGAAGAGTGGGATGGTATGCCCATGAGATGTGCATAACCGCCAAGTATCTTTCTGAGACGGTGAAGATGGTGAGCCGCCGCACTCCTAACGACTGGATAGACAACTACGTTGTGATGGAGCTGCGTGTCTTGCTGAAGAATACGACCAAGAGCATAAAGGAGATATCGCAGGACATGTGCTTCCCGAACCAGTCGTTCATGGGAAAATATTTTAAGGAGCATGTCGGTATGTCGCCCATGTCCTACCGTAAGTCGTAATGGACAGGCGGCCGACGGCCGCCTTCATGGCTTTGTCCTACTTGCCTGCAGCGCTTGTTTCTTAATTCGAATATGTTGAAAATCTACTTAAAACCAATCATTACTTATATTCTTGCGGCCTCATTCTTGCTTGCGGCCACGGCTTCGTCTTGTTTTTCGCAGCCATACTGCAAGGTAAGGACATTTACCATCGATGACGGACTTCCTGCCAACAACATATCGGAGTTTGGGCTTTCGGACGATGGCATGATGTGGGTTTCAACATGGAACGGACTATGTAATTACGACGGCTATAAGTTCAGCCGTTTCCGCGAGCACTTCGGTGCGGGCCAGGTGCTTACTTCCAACCGCCTTAAGTTTATCCGTCCAAACTCCTGCGGCGACATCTGGTGTTCCACCTATGACGGCAAGGCCTATCTGTTCGACTGTACAACATGCCGCTATATTGACCTCGACGTGCTTGTCGGCAACAAGGTCAGACATAAGTTTCCGGTGCGCAACATTATATCGCTGCCCAACGGCCATGCATGGGTACTTGGCGACGGCAACATTAACTTGCGCATAGATGAGGGCAAGATAAAGAACCACGGCGGCGTAAGTCTTATCGACACGCGCAAGACGATATATCGGGGACCTATACGAAAAGTAATGGCCGACGGAAACGGGCGCGAGTGGGTGTTTGCCGACAACGGCGTTGGGCTTTACGGCAGCAAGGTGCTTCTTCCTTTCAAGTTTGAGTATATGTGCCATGTGGGGCGCAAGGTCTATTTTGCATCGCGCGACGGCCGCTTCGGCGTTTATTCAGACCGGCTGCGCATGATCAGCGTTCCTGCACCGGTAACAAAGATAAACGGCATGTGCAGCTTCGGTTCCGACAAGCTTGCCTTGGCCTGTGATAAAGGGCTGCTCGTGTTCAGCACTCGCACGTCAGGTTTTCGTCTTGTGTCCGTTCAGCATCCTTCGCAGCCGTCTGCAGATGTGAAGAAGGTGTTTACCGACAGTCGGGGCCGTGCCTGGGCATTTTCTTCAGGACCGGGTGTTAGTCTTGTTTCGCCAGACGGAAGCAGCGTTCGATGGCTTCAGTCGGAAGCAGACGGATGGATGGGTACCACGAGCCGTTATCCTGTTTTTCATGAAGACGACAACCACACGGTGTGGGTGATACCCAACGGCGGCGTATTCTCTTATTATGATGAAGCCCGCGGATGTCTCGTTCCTTACAATCTTAATGCCGAAAACAGCAACCGTCTGCCCGTAAGCTACATCCTGAAATATAAGAAGGACGCGCAGAACAACCTTTGGTTTACGGGCAATCATAATCTTACACTTGTTAATTTTAACTATTATCGCTTCAAGTTTACCCCCACGGTGCGCGATGCCGACGTGCGTTCGGTGATGAAAGACCGCAGCGGACGGATATGGACAGGCATGCACAACGGCTATGTAACCGTTACCGATGCCGTAAGCCGCAGAATGATGTATCTCTCGCCCGACGGCCGGCTGACCGGTGTGCCGGTGCGTCTTACCGACGAAGGCGTGTACGCTCTGCGCGAAGACCGCTACGGCAATGTGTGGATTGGCACCAAGGGCCGCGGCATATATGTGCTGTATGGAGGCCGCGGCGGAAACGGATTGGCGCATTATGCCAGGAGCTACACCGACAAGTGGTCGCTGAGTTGCGACAGCATATACGACTTCTGCGAAGACGACGCCGGCCGTATGTGGGTGGCCACTTATGGAGGAGGCATCAACATTGCAGCCATGAAGCCCGGCGGCAGCATGGCATTTATCAACGGCAACAACGTGATGACGCCCTTCAAGGACAAGGCTTACAACCGCATGCGCCGCATATCAGCCGCCCCCGGCGGAATAATGGTGGCGTCAACGTTCGGCGGCATAGTTACCATGTCGCATCGTGTAGACAAGTTTTCGTCGATGCGATATTACTATACGACGCACATTCAGGGCGACACCACGTCGCTGCTTGCCTCCGACGTGCTCAACACTTATGTCAGCAGGTCGTCGGGTCGGATATATGCCACCACCATGGGCGGCGGCTTTCAGGTTGCACAGGCGTCAAGTCTGCTTCGCGACAACATCCCGTTCAGGCGCGTTGAGGGCATAGAGCATGAGGAAGGCACCATACAGGCTGTTGTCGAAGACGCTGCGGGCAGTCTGTGGCTCGTGCGCGAGAGCAGTCTCGACAAGCTGTATCAGAAGACCGGCCAATATGAGATTTACGGCTCTAACGACTGGGAAGAAGACATCGGCTTCACCGAAGCTCAGCCCTATGTGTCGTCACGTGGAGGCGAGATTTTCCTCGGTGTCATCGGCGGTTACCTGTCGTTCCGTCCCGGTCAGATAAAGAAGAGCCGCTACAAGCCCATGATAGTGTTCAGCGGTGTGCAGTTTCAGGGCGAGCAGCAGATAACGCCAATACTCGGCAAGACCGTGCTCGAGATTCCGGCAGGCGAGCGCAACGCCATTGTCTACTTCTCGGCACTCGACTACGACGGCAACCGCCTGATACGCTATGCCTACAGGATAAAGGAGCTCGACTGCGAGTGGAGCTACACGGGCATGAGCCACAGTGCCTCGCTGAGCCACATCCCCGCAGGAAAGTATACGCTCGTGGTGAAGAGCACCAACTCCGACGGCGTGTGGACCGACAACGCCCGCGAGCTTAAGATATATGTTCATCCCACATTCTGGGAGACAGGCTGGGCCATGCTCCTGTATGTGCTTGTTGGACTTTCCGTCATATTCTCGCTGTTCTACGTGTGGCGCCTGCGCAGCAACGTTGCAATGGAAAAGCGGCTCAAGGAGCGCCAGCTGCGCTTCTTCACGGGCATATCCCACCAGTTGCGCACCCCTCTGACGCTCATCGACGGCCCCGTTGGTCAGGTGCTGAGCGAGGAACCGCTGTCGGCCAAGGCCCGTACATATCTCGAATTTGTGAAGAAAAACTCCGTGCGCATGCTCGAACTCGTGAACAAGTCGCTCGACCTGAAGAAGCTCGATGCCGCTGCCGACGATGTGGATGCAGCGCCACAAAACTCCGATGAAATGGCCGTTTCTGACAATATGCCGCAGTCTGCTGCCACCGTAAGCGGTCTCGACTTTGCTTCAGAACGTATCACCGTGCTCGTGGTTGAAGACAACGTAGAGTTGCGCTACTTCCTTGTAAGCAGTCTTTCGTCGAGCTACAATGTGTTTGAGGCACGCAACGGGCAGGAAGGACTCGAGATGGCGCAGAGCCGCCAGCCCGACTTCATCATCACCGACATCATGATGCCCGTGATGGACGGCATGACCATGATACGTAAGATAAAGGCATGCCCCGACACATGCCACATACCTATAGTGGTGCTGTCGGCCCGAACAGCCATCAACTACCGCATAGAAGGCCTTAACGAGGGCATCGACGACTATATAACCAAGCCTTTCAGCGTGTCTTACCTGAAGTCGCGTGTCGACAACATCATACGCCAGCGCCGCCAGCTTCAGCAGGCATACGTCAGCAAGCTCAATGCCGCGGGCGACGGCCACCTTATATATAAGGCCGACTCACCGGGCATTGCCGATGCCGACAAGGAGTTTGCGCGCCGGCTTGTCGACTATCTCGAGCCGCGCATATCCGACCCCGAACTCAAGATAGACGACATAACCAGGGCCATGGCCCTTAGCCGCACCGTGTTCTACGGCAAGGTGAAGTCGCTCTTCGGCATGTCGCCCATCGACTTCGTGCGCCACATGCGCATCCTCAGGGCAGAGCGGCTGATAGTTGAGAGCCGCATGTCGTTCTCGGAGATTGCCTATTCAGTAGGCTTTACCGACCCGAAATACTTCGGCCGCACGTTCAAGGCCAAGACCGGCATGACGCCGTCCGACTATCGCAAAAAATATTCGCAGCTCAGCTGATTTGCGGTGTTTTCAGGCTATGTCAATATCACCTCTGTAACTGTCTGATAACAAGTGCGTTGCGAAAGGCCGTCTTTTACCTTCTAAAAGACGGTCTTTTGCGTGCCAAAACATGCCCTTTTGCATTGTAAAACGTGGCCTTTTACAAAACCCTTGCTCGTTATGTTATAAGCCGTCCGCCATTTTCCGCATAATCTCAGCAGTATTTCTGCACACCAACAATAAGCCCGAAATCAGGCGTTTATAGGCCCGAAATGATGAAAAGTCCGCCTTTCTAAACAATTTTTATCCCATTTCATCGGTAAATAAGAACTATCTTTGCCGCCGAAATCTACGTCAAACTATCTACGAAATTTATAACCTTAAAAAATAACTTACACTTATGAACCTTTTTAAATCTACGCTTTTAGCAGCCGGTATGCTGGTATCAACGTCGATGATGGCCATAAAGGTGCACACCATCGGCGACTCAACGATGGCCACATACAGCGAGTCGACAACCGTTACGCGCGGCTGGGGACAGATGTTCCAGCAGTTTTTTACCGACGCTGTAACGGTGAACAACCGTGCCAAGAGTGGCGCGAGCAGCAAGAGTTTCTATGAGGAGGCCGCCTACTGGGAGTCGGTCAAGAAGCAGATACAGCCCGGCGACTACGTGCTGATACAGTTTGCACACAACGACGAGAAGAACGACGGCATGGACGGCGACGAGGTTAAAGCCTACTACGAGAGCATAGGCGACCAGGCCAAGGCCGATGCCACCGACTATCGCGGCACCACTGCCAGCGGAACCTATAAGGAATATCTGCGCAAATATGTTGAAGAGACACGCGCCCTCGGTGCCACTCCGGTGCTCGTAGGCGCCATCTGCCGCAAATATTTCACTGGCAGCACCATCCGCCGCAACGGCCGTCACGACCTGGGCGACGACTTCTCGCTGCTCACTGCATCGGGCATCAAGGAGGGAAACAAGGTTGGCGAGGACGACCATACATACGACTATCCCTATCAGATGCGCTTGGTTGCCGATGAAATGGGCGTTTCTTACATCGACCTGACCACCGCAACGAAGGAACTCTACGAAAGTTACGGCGACGCCAAGGCCAACGAACTGCTCTTCGACGGCGACGGCAGCACCCACACTTCGGCCATGGGAGCCACTCTGATTGCGCGCCTCTGCGCACAGCTCCTGCAGAAACAGGGCATCCTGACCGAGTATATCAACCTGACGAGCGACCTCAGCGTCAATCCGTCGAAGGCCGACCTCGGTGAGGCTTACAAGGGACAGACCGTTGTAAAGGAGTTTCAGATCAGCGGCTTCGACCTTCAGCCGGCCGAAGGCAACGTAACCATTACGGCAAGCAAGGGCCTGCAGGTGTCTGCCGACGGCGAGAGCTATTCGGGCAGCATCAGCATGAGCTATAAGGAAGGCAACATGATCGGCACGTTCTATGCACGCTGCGAGTTTGCCGAAGAAGGCCCCATTAACGAAGAAATAACCGTAACCAGCGGCGACAAGACCATCACCATACCCGTTACAGGCACAAGCATCGTACTCGAGGGCGGTGTGCCCGTTCAGGCATACTGGCGCCTTGAGAAAGACGATGAATGCGAGGTTACAGGTCCGATGAACACTCTCGGACAGTCGTACAGCGGCATGACGCTTCAGAAATATTCTGCACCCAACACTAACACCACATGGCCCGAGTGGACAGGTTTCGACGCATCACGCAAGACACAGCGCAATGTCATCGAGGGCGAAAGCTGGCCTGCCGGTGAAATCGACGAAGTTTCAACCCGCTATATCGAATTTGCCGTTCAGCCTGCAAAGGGCACTACGCTCAAGGTTGACTCTATGTCGATGTTCGTATGCGGCTGCGGCGGCAACGGCATGTGCTGCAAGATATACTATTCGAAGGAAGAAAACTTCGCCAATCCTGTAAACATCTTCGAGATGAAGAGCATGCCCGCCAACAACATGCAGTATGTATGCTCAATGCCGGTGCTGTCGGTCAACGAGGGCGAAACTCTCCGCATACGCGTTTATCCCTGGTATAACAATGCCGCAACAGGCAAGACCATCTGTCTGAGCGACGTTACGATACACGGCATCGCCGTCGACTCTACCACAGGCATCAGCTCAGAGCTGACACAGAATGCCGCTCCAGTGCGCACGGTTTACTACGGCACAGACGGCACAATGCGCCAGGACATGCGTCCCGGACTTAACATCGTTAAGAAGGAATATGCCGACGGAAAGGTTGAAACAACTAAAATTCTATATTAAAACAATCAGTAAACAATTATGAAAAGCGTAAAGATCAGCTTATGCGGCTTGCTCGTCATTCTGTCGTCGCTGTGCTTCCCGACCGGTGCCCTGGCGCAAACGGAAGCTAAGCTCGCAGAATGGACATTTGCAAGCGGCTATGACAAAACCGACGTAGACGGCAAGACGGTCTACGTGCCCAACAGCAACGAGTGGGCAGAGATAAGTGCAACATGGTTTAAAGACCAGGCACCTTACTTCTATCCCAACGTATTCGAGGGCGAACAAGGCAGCTACATGCTGTCGGCACAGTCGGAGTCAAGATACTGGCAGGTATCTGACAGCAACGGCGACAAGGTGATGCGCATTGAGAACAGCGAGGCAAACAACATCACCGACTACACCGATGCCTCGCAGCACAATGTATATTATGAGGTGTCTTTCCCCACAAAGGGCTACAAGAACATCTCTCTTACTTATGCCATAGGCTACGGCGGCAACGCTGAGGCAGCCATCGAGGCCGTGTTCTCAACCGACGGCGGCGAGACATGGATTGATGCCGGCAAGGGCACCACAGCCCCCAACTGGTGGATATACAACGAAAACACCGTGAAGCTGTCGGCCAACAACAAGGACAAGGTGATAGTACGTCTCATAGCCGGCAACGGACTGGTGAGCAACTGGAACCTGAAGCAGCTCACCGTGAGCGCCGAAAAGGACGAAAGCTCACAGGGCATCAGCGCCAAGGATGCCACAGTGGCATGGCCTTTCAACGAAGGTGCGTCTAATCCCACCTCTGCCGAGGCTTCTGTTCCCGAGGCTCTGTCGTCTACAGGCTACACTCTCGGCAGCAAACTTACGCTCAACGGCACACAGAAGTGCGACCCTGAGGTGATGTCAAAGCTCGAACCCACCGAGAAAATCAACAACGCTCTGGACGAAAACTCGTTCATCAGCTTTGCCGTTGTGCCCAAGAAAGGCATCAATTTCACACCTAAAAAGATTACGTTCAACGCTGCAAAATGTGGTACAAGCGGCGGTACAATGGACATCTATGCCGTAAGCGGCGACCAGAAAGTGGCCATTGCATCGAATGTAAATCCTGAAAGAAACCCGGCTTTCTCAAGCTACGACTACGACCTTTCGCAGCTCGGAACGCTCACCGACAAGCTCGAGATATTCATTTATGTATATAACCTCAACGCAGGCAAGCAGCTCGCCATCAACAACGTAAGCATCACTGCCGACTTTGAGGGCACTCCTGTTGCCGTTCCCGTATACACCCTGTCGGTTAAGTCGGGCATGGAAGGTGCCGGCAACGTATCTTCTAATCCTTCAGGAACAGAGTTCGACGAGGGCACAAGCATCACTGTTACTGCCACAGAGAACTTCGGATATCACTTCCAGTCGTGGAACAACGACAAGGGTGAGGTGGTTTCTACCGAAAATCCCTATACATTCGAGATTTCAGAGAACACATCGCTCACTGCCGTTTACACCAAAAACAACGTTTATGCGCTCAACCTCACACTTGAAGGCGGAGCCAACACCAACCTCGTTCAGTTCAGTCCTGAGGGCAATGTCGTTGACGGCGTTCACTATTATGAGGAAGGAACCGACGTGAAGCTCACTGTTCTCAACAACCGCATTCTGACATTCACCAACTGGGAAGACAACTCTACCGACGCAGTGCGCGAGATAAGCATGGACGGCGACAAGCAGGTTACTGCCACATTCTCTTGCGCTGACTATATCGTAGGATGGGACCTTTACAGCGATACTCCTGCCAAGGAGCGCGCTGCCGACTATAAGGCTGAGAGCGACAACGCCGGACTGCTGTCGCTGCGCAATGCCAAGGGCCTCACTTCTTCATGGCTCGCATGCGGATCAGAGAAGGGCGGACAGAACGGAAAGTATGCCGCACGCGTGTGGAGAGATCTCAGCGAGAAGTATTATTTCGAGATTTCGTTCTCTACAAAAGAATATTCTAACATCAAGCTTTCGGCTTCCGTGGGTGACGACTTCAACGCTCACAGCATAGTGAATGCCGAATACAGCATTGACGGACAGACATACACTAAGTTTGGCACATACACTCTGCCTTACCGTGCATGGGCTGAAGGCGAGTTCGACCTGCCTGCCGACGCTGCCGGACAAGACCGCGTTTACATACGCTTCATGCCCGACTGGACTTCAGAGCTCGTGGGCAGCGAGAGCAATCTCGACGGAACAGCCGTTGCAGAAATATTCGTGCTGGCTGACAGAAACATCGTTGACGACGGCGAGGCGCCCAAACTGGTGTCTACACTTCCTGCCGACAAGGCTAAGGACGTTACGGCCAACGGTTCTGTGATACTTACGTTCAACGAGAAAGTTGTGGCTGCCGCCAACGACGGAAAGGCGACTCTCGACGGTGAGGAGATTGTTCCTACCGTAAGCGGAAAGACAGTTGTATATAAATATACTGGTCTGAAATATTCTACTGACTATACGTTCATACTGCCTGCCGGAGCCATTGAAGACCGCACGGGCAACGCCTTCGAGGGCGTAAGCCTCACCTTCACCACAATGGAGCGCAAGCAGCCCGAGGCACGTGTTTACGATGCTGTGGTTGCACAGGACGGAACCGGCGACTATACAACTGTGCAGGCTGCCGTAGACGCTGCTCCCGAGGGACGCGTAAAGCCGTGGCTCATCTTCATCAAGGAAGGTGTTTACAAGGAGCATGTAGATGTGCCTGAATCGAAGCCTTATCTCCATTTCATCGGACAAGACCGCAACAAGGTGTCTATCAGCGACGATAAGCTGTGCGGAGGCGACAATGCGCTGCACGTAGACGTAGGCGCTACGTTCGTGGCACGTGCTGAGAACCTCTACTTCGAGGGCATAAGCTTCGTAAACTCTTATGGCGTTGAGCAGAATGCCGGACCTCAGGCTCTGGCCCTTAACACCAAGAACGACCGCCTTGTGTTCAACAACTGCGGCATGTACAGCTATCAGGATACATGGATTACGCCGAGCGACTCTCACTGCCGTGCTTATGTCAAGAACTGCTTCATAGAGGGTGCGGTAGACTTTATCTACAACAACGGCGACTATTATTTCGACGGCGACACGCTCAACATCGTGCGCAAGGACGGCGGATACATCGTTGCTCCGTCGCACAACAGCGACTCTAAGTGGGGCTATGTGTTCATGAACAACGTGATTACTGCTCCCGGCGTGCCTTCAGAAACTTCTGTATGGCTCGGACGCCCGTGGCACGACCAGCCCAAGACCGTGTTCATCAACACCAAGGCTGAGGTTACCATACCTGCCACAGGATGGTATGAGACGATGGGTGCAATACCGGCTATCTTTGCCGACTACAACACCGTTGACGGCGAAGGCAACCCCGTAGACCTGTCACAGCGCCGCAGCTATTACTACTATTATGCCGACGACGACAAGACTCAGAAGGTGGAGGGATATGCAAAGAACTCTCTGACCGACGAAGAGGCTGCACAATACACTGTTAAGAACGTGCTTTCAGGCGACGACAACTGGCAGCCGGAGATTATCACAGAGGCATGCGACGCTCCTGTTCCGGTAATCAGCAAGTCTGAGCAGACCATCACATGGGATGCCGTGCCTTACGCTATCTGCTACGTTATAACCAAGAACGGCAGCGTGGAAGGATTCACCACTGCCACATCTTGCAGCTATACTGACGGCGACGAATATCTTATTCAGGCTGTCAACGAGTATGGCGGACTGAGCAAGGCCGGAAAGGCATCTGAAGGAACTGTAGGCATCGACGGCGTTGAGGCCGGTCAGGCCATAACAGTTACAGGCATCTATTCTGCCGACGGTGTTAAGCTCAACACCTACCGCAAGGGTGTCAACATCGTTACAGGCAAGACTGCCGACGGCAAGGTGGTTTCAAAAACTATCGTGAAGTAAATTTGTCTGGCTTTTATTTATGGTGAGGCCCCGCCCGGAACTGCTGTCCGGCGGGGCCTTCTTTTTGCCTTTTATTTTAATGTATCTTATATTCTGTTATCCGAAAGTTTTTTATGTCATCGGCTGTTGACGCATTCTTTGATGTTAATACCGTTGCAGAGCGTATTGCATTTATTGCCTATATATGAAAAACGTCCGTGATTCTGATGTCAGAAACACGGACGTTTATATCTTTTACGGCCTTTATCATATCATCCCTGCCTTGTGCAGCTCAGCAACGGTGGCTTCGAGTTCGGCATACCATTCCTCGCCGAAACGGCGTGTCAGCGGCTCTTTCAGAAATTTATACACGGGCAGTCCCAGTTCCTTGCCTTTGGCGCGTGCAGCCTCGCATATGCTCCAACGGTGATAGTTGAGGCCGGTCAGGCCGTTGGAAAGTTTCTTTTCGCGGATAGGGTAGAGAGCGCAGCTTATGGGCTTGCAGAACTCAGTCTTGCCGGCGCGGTGAGCCTTTTCGAGGGCGCACAGACAGCAGCCGTTCTCGTAGCACGTAAACACGCAGTCCTTGCCGTTGACTATGCTCGTTACGAGTTCGCCTTCCGGGTCGATGTCCGCCACGCCCTGCTGGTCTATCACGGCTTGTGCGTTGGCCGAAAGGTCGGTCCACACCGTGTCGAGCGAATCCTCAATGCCGCCTATCTCGTCCATCGTTACAGGCGCTCCGGCGTCGCCTTCAATGCAGCATTCGCCCTTGCAGGCATCGAGGTCGCAGCAGAACTGCTCTGTTATAATGTCGGGCGACACAAGTACGTCGCCCACCTGTATTATCGGTAAATCCATATTTGTTGTCTATTGTGATATAATGTCGTTTTTTCACCATTTTATCGGCTCCATGCCGTGCTGCTGCAGATACTGGTTGGTCAGGCTGAAGTGGTGGTTGCCAAACCATCCGCCGCGGTTGGCCGACAGCGGCGACGGGTGGACAGACTGCAGTATCAAGTGGCGCGAGTTGTCTATGAGCTGTGCCTTGCTGCGGGCATAACCGCCCCAGAGGATGAACACCAGGTTGTCGCGGTCTCTGCTCAGTGCGCTGATAGTAGCGTCGGTGAACTCCTCCCAGCCGCGCCGCTGGTGACTTCCGGCAGCATGTTCGCGCACGGTCAGCGTGGCGTTGAGCAGCAGCACGCCCTGCTGTGCCCAGCGCACAAGGCTTCCGCTTTGCGGCATCGGCGTGCCGAGGTCGTTCTCAATCTCTTTGAATATGTTGATAAGCGAGGGCGGAAACGGCACGCCGTCGCTCACCGAGAAGCACAGTCCCTCAGCCTGTCGCGGCTCGTGGTAGGGGTCTTGTCCGAGTATCACCACCTTAACCTTGTCGAATGGGCACAGGTTGAAGGCGTTGAAGATAAGTCGTCCCGGAGGATAGCACGTATGGTTGCGGTATTCGTCGTGTACAAAGTTGATAAGATTGGCAAAGTAAGGCTTTTCAAACTCACCTCCAATATGCTGTTTCCACGACTCTTCTATCTTTACGTCCATAATTCAAAGTGTAATTTTTTAACCAATGCAAAAATACATATTTTTCTTTGAAAGTCAAATTTTTGCGCCAATCTTTGTGCTGTCGCCTTGCGCTCAGTTTGCCGTCATCGGCTCAGAAAATCAGCCGTGATGCATGTCATTGCTTGTTAACCCCGGTCCTTGCCCGGACTTGTTTTGGCTAAATGCGGTATAAAAAAAGTTTTTGCAGAAAACTCGTCACTCGTCACATCTCTATGTAAAGTGCTGTAAATGTGTTACTTATGGTGTGACGAGTTGTCTTTTCAACTCGTCACACGTCTGTTAAAACTTTGCTTGAAGTCAACCCGAATCAGACGTTTACAGTGGATTTTCTCTGAGTGTGATGAGTTGAAATCCCAACTCATCACGCTTTAATCATCTGTCATACAGAGAGTTAAGATTAGATGTGACGAGTGATGAGTTTTTTATAAAAACTTTTTTATTTATATCTTTATCGTTAAACTTCTGATTTCGGTTGACCTGTAAGCAGATCTTTCCATGATTAAAGTTGACTAGGGTAAAACTCACATCTGTTATCGCCCGAATTATGCTCTTCTAGTTATAATTTGCAATATGCCACCTTTTGCTTTCTGAAAAGCCACCTTTTACAGTGTAAAAGCATGCCTTTTGCATCATGAAAGGTATGCTTTTGCCGGTTTTTCAGGGTATATTCTTCTATTTCATCTTTCTGATAAGGCCATTATAATAGCAGAAGAATTTTTTATAAGCTAGGTGTTTGATATAGAATTTATGAATAGAAAATCGGTTTTGATATGCTGCCGGTAATTATTTCTGTCAGGCCGTTGAAAGGGGAAGAACAAAATAAAGAAGCCGGAAACATCACGCTCCCGGCTTCTTCTCTAAATCCATTTTTTTACCATTATCAAAGAAAAATAGTGCTACTTGAGAATTTTATTTGTATGGCCATTCTTGTATTTCACGATAAATATGCCGTGCTGCGGATTGGCTATGCGCTGTCCCGACAGATTGAAATATTCAGCCGGTTCGTTACAGCCGTTGTCTTCAGCAGTGCTTATTCCCGTTGTCTCTTTCTTTATCAGGTCTATGGCCGCCGAATTTTCCACGGAACAGTCGGTGGCGTCGTCAGGATTATAGTTAGCAAGTGCAGCTACAATCTTCATGTTGTTCTTCTTCCACGCCTTGTCTATGTTGAAGGTGTATGAGTATGTAAACGAATTGCCGTCCCACACTACAGGCTCACCCCATGTGCTGTTGTATCCGCGGATTACGTGCTGCTGATAGTATTGTCCTTCATATCCTTCCTGAAAAAGACTTTTAACCTCGTCTTCAGTAAGGTATACTGTCAGATGTGGCATTGCGCATATCAGGTTGTCGTTTTTAAGGCAGGTAACGTTTGCCGTAACCGCTGTAGAGTCAGTATTGAATTCATACGTTATGCCTACAACAGCATTTGCCGTCAGCTCCATCTCGGTGTTGATATATGACGTGATGTCATCAGGGCTTTGCGGCAGATAAACGGCGGTCTTGCTGCCGGCAGAGTTGCCCGTTTCATGATACGGCTGCCTGTTTATCATCATAGCCGGAGCATAGCAGTTGGATCCGTTGTTGAACAGCCAGAGCATCTCCTCGTCGCAGGGCAGGGTAAACTCGTCGGTATAGTAGCCGGCATGATGGCACACGGCGAACACCCTGTCGCTGTAGTCGCTGCTCGAGTTCATTGCCGTATGCAGATAGCCTGCCACTCTCGGACAGTTACTACATTTCTCTGTCGTAAACTCCTCTATGAGAACGTTTTTCAGATAAGTACACACCGCTTCAACCATGTTGTTGGTGCTGTTTTCGTCTGTACCGTTGTCAATGCTCTCAATCTCGATGCTCCAGCTCGCCTGGCTGTCGGTGTAGATGCCCGGGTCGATGACGAACGAGCACGACGTGCTTGACGTAGGCCCAATGGGCGTGTCGATGTGTGTCCGGCAGACAGTTTCGCCTGTAGTGCATTTTATGGTAAACCCGTTTACGGCCTCTATGCCGTAGTTGTGTATGGCGGCATTCACCTTCAGGGCGTTCACTCCGCTCTGTGGCCATGGACTTATTGTGGCAGATAGCAGTCCGAGGTCTTGCTTAGGCAGCGAGCTGCCCGTTATTATTGCCTCCATGCTGATAACGCCCTTGTTGCTTATGTCCTGCCATTGAGCGTCGCCCATCTTGAGATATGACGTGCCTGCCACGGGTTCGCCAACGATAGAAACTGCCACTACGTTGGCTCTCTGATGGAAAGAATAGCCGATGTATATGTCACCGGCATTCTTGGTTATCTCATACGGCTCGGTCAGCTCCACTTCGTTCCATCCCTTGCTTACGGCCGGAGTAGAAGATCGTGTTATGTATCCCTCGGCTATGTTGTCGCCGTCGAGCTCGGTGCGTATCCATACCTTCAGCGTGTCGATGTTTATGCGGTTAAGCAGTGCTGCGCGTATAGACGAAATGCTGTTGCCCTTGTATGCGTCGAGGGCGGATGACGGCAGTTTAGTTGCGCACGACACCCATCCTTTGCCGTTCAGCTGTATGTCGCCCTCATCGGCCATTTGACCGTTGCAGAAACCCATGCTTACCGTTCCTGACTGTGCCATTGCGCCTATGCTGAGCAGCAATGCAAGTATTATTGTTGACAGTCTTTGCATAACTCTAAATATTTTTTATTTCACAACTTTCTTTCCGTTAATGATGTACACTCCATGAGGCAACGCTCCTGCCGGCATTCTGCGTCCGCTGAGGTCGTACACTTCAGTCTTGCCTGCGGCAGAATCGTCTACAGCCTGACTTATGCCTGTGCTGTTGGGCAGTGTCAGCGCACATTCGTCAGAGCTGATGCTCAGTTCGCCGTTCTGTGCTGCACGTATTATGAAGCTGTATGTTGCTCCCGGATTCAGCCCTTTTACGTCGTAGCTTAGCACGTTGCCTACAGACAGTCCGTCGTATCCGCTTACCGGTGTGCGCTCCACCACCTTGCCTTCAGCCACTACATCATCGATAACTACAAAGCCCGAAGTGCGTCCGTAGCGCAGGCGCACCTGCTTGCACTCGTCTAAGCTTACCCGCTCAGTGGCTCCGTCTACTGATGGACTGATGACACTCACCTCGGTCCATACTCCGTCGCCCTGGTCAGTCTCTACATATATCTTTTCCGTATTGCTCTTTGCGCGGCACCAGAAACTAAGGTTGCTGATGAGCATTTCGTTGTATGCAATCACGAGATAGTCGCCGTCTGATGAGAGACGCAGCGACGGTGCCTTTTCTCCGTAGTAGCCCGAAACCGAGTAGAACATGCTGCTCGTTGAAGTCCATGTGTCAGGCATGCCTTCAGCCTTGTTGCTGAAGTCGTATCCCTTTGCCGAGAGTTCATCGGAATAGTCATGTTTCATTACCGTCAGACGATAGTCGTCGGCATCGCGCACGGCTTCCCATTTAGCCTTGAATCCCGTTTCTGTGACATCTGTTGTGGCTAAGCCTGCAGGTTTGCGCTTGGCGAAGGCCAGATCGAGAGTCTGCACAGGAGCATTCTTTTCTTCAGACATATAGCTGCCAAGTCCGGCGCTTACGGCTACGACATAGTCGGTAAGCGGCACAAGACCGTCTATCTTTATCGTCTCAGGCGATGTGTAACGTTTATGGTCAAAGTCGCCGATATACAGGCGCTGGCTGTTGCCGTCGGTGCAATATACGCTTACTTCATAATATTTGGCGTGTTCGACAGCCGCCCATGAGAACACGAAGCTGCTGTCGGCTATGTCTGTCACGTCTACTGTAGTCGGTGCAGGCATGCTGAATGACGTTCCGGCAAGCAGCAGTTGGGCTGTGTCGCCGTCCAGCGTGACGTCATCAAACGATACAAGGCTTGCGCCGTCCCACGATGTGAGTTCATACTGTGTTATTCCTGCAAAACCGGGGAAGGTGTCGCCCGAGCGTGTTGCTTCCGACTGAATGCCGTCAGCTTCAACTATATCTACGCGCTGATGCTGCGGGTCTATGTTTACGATGTTGTTCTCCCATGCGTCTTTGTCCTGGTCAATGTGCCATACGAGCATGCCCTGTCCCGGCAAGTATGTGTCGAATCCGCTTTGCATGCGGTTCTCAAGCACGAAAAACTCGTTGTCCTTTCCCGGAACGTTCACACGGAAAGCCTTGTTTGATGATGCCAGGTTTGGAATCATAGTTATGCTGTCGGCGTTGTTGTCCAGTATGTCATAGTCGAGCCATGCCAGTTCGGCACGCTCAAACGCAGAGAAGAGCGGCGGCGTGTGCATGTTGTTATTGTATGAGCCTGAGGCCATGGTGTCGTAGGCTCCGAGCCCGAAGGTAAAGTAACCATATGAAGTGTCGTAGTGGTCAACCAGTCCGAGCACGTGGCCGAATTCATGGACAAATGTGCCTATGCCTGAAGGCTGCAGGTCGCCAACTGCACTATAGCGCAACTCGTTGCTGCAGGCGTAATGGCCTATCACTTTGTCGTCGTAGACGAGCTTCATCTCCCATGCTTCCTCAACGATGGCAGAGTGGGGCCATATAAGTTCTGTTCCGTTAGGGTCGTCGGCCTGTCCGCCGCCGGCATAGAAGAAATATATGTTGTCGACATATCCGTCGCCATTGGTGTCGTATTCGGAGAAGTCCACTTCATCGTCAACAAGCTCGCATGCTTCTTTTATAGCTTCGCCCATTCTGAAGTCCTGTCCCTCATCGTCAGAACCGTAGTAGGTGGCTTTGTTTGATAGCGTCACCGGACCAACCACAGTGAAGTCGGGATCAAACAGCCTGTTAGAGCTTTGCTGATAAAATTCGCGTGCGCTGCCGTTTGCTCCGTTGCTCCACGTGAAGCCTTCCTTGTTGAGCATGTCGTCATAAAACTGGTGAGGGTTGTCTATAGACGAGAACTTGACGTCGCTGAACTGAATCAGTATGACAAGAGATTTCTGGCGTCCTATTGTGGGGAAGTCGCTAATAAGATAGTCGCTTCGCTTAGGTGCCTTTCTCATTCCGCTGCCGGCTGTCGCGCGGCTAAATGCGTCAATATTTATAGAAGCCAGGTATTTCTTGGCTTCTGTCTTTCTCATGTCCTTGTCTGCAGCAGCCAGACCGCTTCCTGTTATTTTGCTGCCGTCGAGTCTGGCATATTCATAGGTTTTGGTCTTAATGTTGAAAAACAGAGGATATCCGTCTTCGGTGAACAGCAGATGACGATGTTCGTCGCCCCGCATAAGCACCGTAAGACTTGTGCCGTCGGGCTGAATCACTTTCTTTGGCGTAGGGTCAGCCGGTATGGCTTTAGTGCTGCAGATGCCGCATAATAGAATGGCTATTGAGATAAAAAGTCGTTTCATGCTTAATGTCTTTATATATAAAAACAAAGAAGCCGTAAGGGGCCGGCATGACACTTGGCTTGCCGTGCCAGCCCCGTGGCTTCTGTTATTCTAACTTATTATTTAACAATCAGCTTATATGGCTTGTTGCTTACCATAACCACATAAACACCTTTTGCTACCTGATAAGTTGCCGTCTCGCCTGCAACGCTGCCTGCAACCTTCTGTCCGTTGAGAGTGAACACCTCAACATTTTGTCCGATTGCATTCTTTACTATGATGCAGCCGTTGCCAGCCATAACCTTCACGTCAGATGTCTGCAGGTCAGCTATACCGGTTGTTACCGATACAGTGTTAGACAGGTCTGATTCGCCAAGGTCGTAAACTGCGCTTACTGCGTAGGTTCCGTTGGCTGTGGCCTTTGCGCTGTTTGTAGCAACGAGGCTGTTAACGGCGTTGTCGAGATACAGCTTGTAGCCTTTCAGCACAGGTGACTTTGCTTCTGTGTAGGCAATATTGTCTATCATGATGCCGAAGCCGTCAAGGATAGTGTGTATTGCCACATACTTAGCGTCAGCCGGGAGCGTTACCTTTACTTCCTTCCATGTACTTATTGTAGGATATTCAACCACAGTAACCTTATTGGTGAACGATTCGGGCTTGTCGTCTGTCGAAGATGTCAGTATCTCGATAGAGCTTGTAGCGTCGTTAGAGAGAGTCATGAACGAAATTTCTGTGCCGCCCTTAATCTCAGGTGAGATAAACCAGTCGTCGTCAGGATTGTTGTTAGGACGTCCTTCTGCGTCGGCACCATAGTTGCCCCAGTGGATCAGACACTTTTCTCCTTCATACGGAGTCCATACTGCTGCGTCGGGACATCCGGCTTCCTTAGCGCTCCATGTCATCCATGCTAGAGGCTGGTTAGCATAAGGCCAATAGTTGCCGTAATACTGTATGAATGTTGTTGACAGGTTTCCGTCTTTGTCAACAGTCTTCCATCCTGCAATCTCATTTGTGGCGAATGCCGGCAGGCTCTCGAAGTCGAGCATAACCTCGCGTCCGTCCATTGCTTCAGGTGCGGTCCATGCCAGTTCGTCGTCATTGCTGAGAGTCAGTGAGGTAGGAGCGGGCAGATTCATGCTGCGCGGGTCGAGTTCTACGTCGCTGCTAAGGTTGTTCTCTTCGTTCTGGTCGCCGTCATACAGCACTTGTGCGTTGTAGAGTATGTTCTTCTTCGCTGCTGTTATAGGCAGAGTGAACGTGAATGTGCGTGATGATCCTGCTGCCAGGGCCTCTTCCGGATCTACTTCGTCTATGGTCATGTCGTCGACATTGAACAGTACAGAGTAGCCTGTGGCTTCGTCTGCACCCTTGTTTACAACGGTTACGCTGATTGTTGCAGTGTCGCCCACTACCGGCATGTAAGGCTGTGTTATGCCTGTCACGGCGAGATCTTTGCCGGATGCCTCGTAGATGCTCCAGTTGTCTGCAAATATTCTTACGGCCGGATTAGGCATATATCCATAGAGTGATATCTGTGCTTTCTTGCCGTTCAGGGCTGAGAGGTCAACGATGTGCTCCTGCCATCCGTTGTTGCCGGTAAGATTAATCTCTTCGCTGATGTCGACATAGTTTTTGCTTCCGTCAGTTGAAGCCATAACTTTAATATATGCAGTTTCAGGCATTGCGTCAGAGTGGTGCAGCCAGAATGAGAACATAGGCTTCTCTGTCTTCTCGAAGTCGATTATCGGAGAGATGAAATATGCAGAGCCTTCTGATGAACCAGTGTTGAGACACAGCAGCTGTGCGCCGTCCTGTCCATACGGCTGAATCTTTGTATTGTAATAACCCGGATCGATGGTCCATGCCTGATTGTTTATACCTGCGCCTATAAGGTATGGTGCATGGTCTACTCCGGCTTCGGCAAAGGCCTCATTGTATGGCAGTGTGTACGGTGTACCCATCACCAGTCCTGAACGCACGTAGTCAGACTCACCTTCGTCGTTAGAAACTGTTACGCCGAATATATACTGGTCTTGTGCGTCAGAAGCGTCCATAATCTGTATTTCAACTTCGCTTTCGCCTGTGGTTTCGCCAAGTTTTATATAATTTGGTACGTCATATTTATAGATAGTATATTTGAACTTTGCCGGATCAACATATCCTCCGTGTACGCCTTCTGTCGGATTCGTCCATGACAATACGGCAATGTTCTGTTCTTCACCCCATTTTGTTGTAAGGTCTGATATTGGTTTAGGTACGTCAGGTCCAACATATTTTGTTATGTCCATAGGTCTTCCTTCGCCATTAGCGTTGGCTGCAACGATTGAGAATGTGTTGAAGCCTTTGGCTGCCTTAACCTGCAATGTAATCTGTTCGCCTGGACGTACGTCAGTCTTGGTGGCAAGAGCATTTCCCTTAAGATCGTATATAGTTACCTTTGTGAGTTCTGAAATCTGTTTGCCGTCGATGCTCTTTGAAGGCAATGTGAACGTGAATGTTCCGCCTAAAGCACCAACTGCGTCTGGAACGAAGTTAACGGCAGATACTGTATCAGGAGCTTCTACTGAAGCGATGGCTTTCACAATGAATGTGTCAATAGATACCGGGCTGCTTCCTGTTCCGTAATCATGCAGACCGAAATTGTAGTAGCCGTCTTCAGTTGGGGTGATATAATAACGTTTTGTTTCAGTACCTTCAGTTGCAAAGTTATACAGGTCGTCTATTACAATGTTCTGTGACTCAACAGTGTTACTATTGCCCATTGTCGTTTTCAGACTTGCTGTTTCATACGAAACACTCAGCTGATAAGACAGCATATATAAAGAATCGGTCTTCAGGTCAAATGCGGGTGATATTATCCAGTCGTCACATCCGTTGCGACCGCTGCAAGTTAATAGTCCATAGATATTGTTGTATTGCCATGTCAGGGCTGTTCCGTCGTTGTTCAAGTTGTATATAGCCCATCCGTCGATGTCAGACATATCAGAGAATGTGTTGACATAAGGTATAGGCATATATAGTCCTGCCGTTATGCAGTTTGTTACGGTTCCGCGGTTTACGTTGCCATGGCTTTTTGCATAAATGGTATATGTGTGAGTGAGTATTTCTTTCGGCATGTCTGTGTCAACGGCAGTTGTCTCGGTTATGTCCTCGGCAATAGTCTTTCCGTCGACATTGCGTACAACTGTATATGATATGTCAGATTTGTCAAAGATACTTCCGAAGTCGTCATACAATCCCTTTTCGGGAGCTTCCCATGTTATTGTTGCCTGTTGATTCTCTATTGTGAGAGTAGGATTTGCTACATCTGCAGGTGCATCGTATCCGCATACTATAGTCTTTGAGAATCTGCCTCCACTAACTTCGCTGTACAGCGGATATACCTGTACCGTAACGATATGCATGCCTGAAGAAAGACCTTCCATGCTGCAGCTGACTTTGCTGCCCAATGTGGGCTGTGAGGGAACGCCTGTTGGATTTACGCTGGCTCCGTCAACATAGAAGTAAAGGCGTACTTTGTCTGATGCCCATTGCGGTATTTCAATATTTTCCCCACCATTGACAGTTGACGGTATTGTGAACGATATATTTGCGTCGTTACTGCCTTCTGCAACGGATACAACTAAGTCATTGATGTCGTCCAACTGTAATTTAGAGAAAGTCGTCTCTGCTTCTGGCCTTTTATAAAAATAGGTGAAGCCTGTAGGAGTTTTTTCTACTAATACGGTTTTACATGTATCTTCTTTTGATCCATATGGCACAAATGGACTGACTTTATAGTAAACTGTTCCGTAGTTGAAGTCATAATGGTTTACGAGCAAACTTCCTTCTGCAACGTTGTATATCATTGGCTGTTGGCCATAGACATATTGATTTGGCATTTTGGTCCGGCCAATAATGGTTGTCTTGCACGTTACCGGATCTATTTTAGCCATGTAGATACTGTCGTCGGCGAGTTGTACGAATAACGAACCATAGCCAGCTACAAATCCTTTGGGATTATAGTTACCCGATGTCTTGTAAGCACGGTATGAACCTAAGAAACCAACTCGCTGAAGGCGGCATGTTGCCGTGTCTAATATATTAAGATAGTAGTCTGTTCCGCCGTATCCCTGATCTCTAACGTTTTCCATTGAAATTGCGAAAACAACGTCACGCTGATCGTCGTATGACATCATGTATGGCACATAGCTTGAGTTGCCGTTAGCGTTGGTAAATGTCTTTTTGCTCAGTAATTCAAGAGTGTTGGCATCATATACAGTTCTGACTATTGTGTTATAGTTGCCTGTGGCACCATCTTGAATAGGCAAGAAACAATACAATTTGCCTTTTGCCGTATATGAATAAGGCGAAAGTCCTGAATCTGACGACACAGTGTCGCAGGCAAATGGTGTAAGGTTAAAGTTTACCATGCCGCCTGTTGCATTTCCGTTTTCATCTAATCCGGCTCCGGCGTTGAATCCTGTATATGTATATAGGATTTCGCTTTCTGCCTTGGCAGATGTCTTGTAGGGTATTGGTGCAATTAATGTAGGTACGTTACCTTTTTCTTTTATAAATCTTGAGTAGATTGTTTTTTCATCAAAAGTCTGTAATGGCCACGGACTCTTATAGTCTGTTGACATGCTTTCTGCTTTAGCTTTGGCTGGTTCAGCCTTCTGCATTTGTCCGGCATTGTTTTTTGCCGCTTTGTTCGTTTCAGGCAGTTTCATTACTACCTGTGCCTCTGTCGATGTCCAACAGAACAACAATGCCGCTGAAGCTACAAAATAATGGATAATTCTTTTCATAAGCATTATATTTATATTTGTTAAACTTAAAACGCTTGACAAAAATATTATTTTATCTATAAAAAACATGATTTTATGTTCCGACTTGTTTTTAAATTCTTGAATTTAAATAAAAAACCTAACAAAAACGGCTTGAAATGTATATTTATGTTATCAATATAGACTTTTTATGGGCGTTACTTCAATTTGTTATTGTTTTGTCTTTTTTTCACGTTTAAGTAATATTATTTTGTATCTTTGCATGAGTTAATCTGTATCACGGCTCAAGATTCAGGTATGCCTGATGATTCTGCTGAAAAATTTAGTACCCCCTTTTATTAATAAATATTATTCTTGATGAAATTACTAGTCTTGTTGCTGTTGTTGTTTTCTTTTGTCTTTACGTTGCCGTCTTTTGCTTCTAAAGAAAAGTCGGACAGCGCAGTTGTTCTGAAGACTAAAGGAGATGTGTTCTATTCTACCGGACGTTTTCCTGAAGCCTTGGATTATTATACAAGGGCACTTGACAAAGCCGAAAATGAAAAGAACAATCGGGTATATAATGCATGTATCGGTTGCATCGGAAATATATATGCAAGCATAGGCGACTATAACCGATGTCTGCATTATTATCAGCGGGGGTATAAGGCTGCCGTGAAGGCAGAAGATGTAGATCTTCAGTTTAAGTTCCTGTCTAATATTGTCGTGTGCTATTGTTTCATGAAAGATATTAAGAGGGCAAAGGCTTCTTTTAATGTTATGATGAGGCTGCCCGTACAGGACCAGCAGCTTAGGCAGTATTATTGTCTTAATAATCAGGGATTCATAGCTCAGACGGCAGGAGACTATGCTATGGCTGAGTATTATTATAAGGAAACGTATGCTTTTGCAAAGGAGCGTAATATGCCGCTTATGTATGTTCAGGCACCGTATATGGAACTTGGAAATATTGCGCTGAAACGTAAAGATGCAAAAACAGCAATTGCATATTTTAAGGAATGTCGTGAGATGGCATTAAAGATAGATAACTCAGACAAAATGTCGAGAGTGTATAAAAGTCTCAGTGAGGCTTATGCCAGTGCGGGACAGGCTGATTCGGCAGCCAAATATAAGGCAATGTATCTTGAATTGTCTGACTCGGCATTCAACAAGAGTCAGTTTTACATCTCTGGCAGCAAGCTGTTTAAATATGAAAATGCCGTAAATCAGAAGCTCATCGACTCGCTTACAACGCGCAACACCACGCAGCTTGTGGTTATCATCGTGTTTGTCATCATGCTTATTGTGCTTACCGTGCTGTATCGTATGCTGAGGCTGAAGAACCGCAAGCTTACTGACGCACAGATATTGCTCGTAAGTAAGAACGAGGAACTGATGAAGTCTGACAAGCAGAGTCGCCTGTTGCTCGAGCAATATGCAAAAGCTGTAAATACTGTACACGAGGACGATGTGCCCGATGTTGCCGGTGAGGCAGGGCAGGAGAGTGCCGGTGACATTGAAGGCGAGGCTGAAGATGCCGACGGAAAGACCGACGACGCTGATAAGAAAGAGCGCACGGCTGCAGCGCTGCTGAGCGAGGAGCAGAAGAACCTGCTGCTGAACAAGATTAACACCGTGATGGCAGACATGAGCGTGATATCGCGCTCCGACTTCAATCTTAACACACTTGCGCAGATGGTTGGCTCTAACACCAAATATGTTTCGTGGGCTATTAACGACGTCTACGGCAAGAACTTCCGACAGTTTCTCAGTGAATACCGCATACGCGAGGCGTGCCGCCGTCTTTCGGACAAGGAGCATTACGGCAACATGACGCTGCAGGCCATATATGAGGAACTGGGCTACAACTCGGCAGCAAGCTTCATACAGGCTTTCAAAAAGGTGAACGGAATGACGCCTTCTACCTATCAGCGCCTTATGGCTAACAAGCCTGACGATGATGCCTGATGCTGTTATCTCTTTTTGGCGCAGACCGCATATTTTATGTCTTTGACTAAGGCTTGACTTGTTGTGATATTTGCCAGTTCTTTAAGCCTGTTTGAAAAACACCATAAAAATCGTAATATTTTTATGGTGTTTTTATTTCGGATTAAATATTTATATCCTGTTACAACGAGTTCCGTTAAGTAAATGTCATGACTTTGCTTTCAGACTGTTAATGGCCTGTTTACGTGTCAAAAGTGGCCCACTTTTTATACGTAAACGGGCCACTTTTTATGCAAAAACCGACCGCTTATTTCCTTTATTTTGCAGTCATTAAAGTGTGGGGATGTGTAGCTAAGTGAAGAGCAGGCGCTGTGCTTAATGAAAAATGTCTTGCGAAAGTGAAAAGGTAAAAGTGAAAAATCCAAATGCGTAGTGATTGATAAGAATACACAAGACTAATGTTCTGTCGGATATGCTATCCGACAGCATTAGATATTAGGATCTGT
>NZ_LFQU01000041.1 GCF_001275135.1 Xylanibacter rarus
GGTGGAAAGCCTGGCGTGATGAGTTGAGAAAGAAACTCATCACACCATAACGCATTATAGTTCAACACTTTACGCATGAATGTGATGAGTGATGAGTTTATACAAAAAACTTTTTCGGTTTATTTCCGTCAGTTATCCGGCCCGCTGTCGTCATGGCAACAAGGCATTAAAATAACACTATCACGCCTGCCGTAAGGCATGAGCCACAAGCCTGAAACATAAAAGGACTACTTACAGAAGCCTGCCGGCTTCATAGCTTACAACTCTTTCTGCCGGATTGCAGTCCGGCAGAAAGCGGGAAACAGTACCGGACACAGCATATCCGGCACAGCCAATAATCAAAGGGCTTATCTGCCAAGATACGTCAATACTCTATCTTATCGTCTTTCTGCGCCCACATCTCAAAAGCCTTGATGGCCTCGTTGCGCATCATCTCCTCTGACGACAGCTTGCGGCCTTCACGCGGCAGAGCCAGCTCGTCGTAGATAAACGAGTCGTCAAATCCGATGTTCTTGGCATCGGTCTTGTTGTTGGCAAAATAAACCTTCTTCAGTCTTGCCCAATATATTGCGCCAAGGCACACTGGGGCACGGCTCACACGCGTAAAAATCTCGCAGTCGCTTAGGTCGAACGTACCCAAGGCGGCAGCTGCCGCCCTTATGGCGCTCACCTCTGCGTGGGCTGTAGGGTCGTTGTTTGCTGTCACGCGGTTAACTCCCGTTGCAACAATCTCGCCGTCGCGGGCTATCACTGCTCCAAAAGGTCCTCCGCCATTGTTGACATTATCAATCGAAAGCTCTATGGCCTTACGCATAAGTTCGTCTTTTGTCATAATGATTTCTTTTATTAACGTTTGAAACAATCATACACCAGGCAGCTGCCGCAGCACGGCCTTGATGCAAGGGCGCACCTGAAGTATGGCATCTGCCGGCATACCGCAGCAAATATACTAATTTATAAATTATAAAAAGAAAATAGACAAATTAAATAATAATTATTTCAACTATTTATAAAAAAATGTGGACAATGCTTCCAGCTGTCATCTGCCGGTTTTCCACAACCGCTCACTATACTTATGCCAGCTCTTTGTCTCACATTAAGCAGAACGGCAAATAACAAACAAGCGCTCAGCCAAGATCAGGCGTCAAGCTCTGCCTACGGGCTTATCAGGCGTAGTAACCCTGACAGGAAAACAACGAAAAAAAGCGTGTCAGAATGCATACAAAAGCACATTCTGACACGCCTTCTTGATTAGTATATAAGAATATTTGCTTTAGAATTCAGCATTTTTCGGAGTACGCGGGAACGGTATCACGTCGCGTATGTTCTGCATACCTGTAACGAACAGGATAAGGCGCTCGAATCCGAGACCGAATCCTCCGTGAGGGCATGATCCGTATTTACGTGTGTCGAGATACCACCACATATCCTTCATCGGGATGTTGCGCTCGTTGATTTCGCCTATCAGCTTGTCGTAGTTCTCCTCACGCACGCTTCCGCCGATAATCTCGCCAATCTGCGGGAACAGAACGTCGGTGCCCTGAACAGTCTTGCCGTCCTCGTTAATCTTCATGTAGAACGCCTTTATGGCCTTAGGATATCCGGTCATGATGACAGGCTTCTTGAAGTGCTCTTCAACGAGATAACGCTCGTGCTCGCTGGCAAGGTCCATGCCCCAGCTTACGGGGAACTCGAACTTATGACCGTTCTTAACGGCCTCTTCAAGAATATTGATACCCTCTGTGTACTCAAGACGAACAAAAGAACCGCTGACAACTGACTTGAGTCGCTCTATCAGCGTCTTGTCTATCATCTTGTTGAGGAACTCAAGGTCGTCCTTGCAGTTGTCCAAAGCCCACTGAACGCAGTATTTGATGAAGTCTTCCTCGAGGTCCATCAGGTCGTTGAGATCGATGAATGCAACCTCAGGCTCTATCATCCAGAACTCGGCCAGGTGGCGCGGAGTGTTTGAGTTTTCGGCACGGAAAGTTGGTCCGAAAGTATAGATGGCACCCAGAGCCGTTGCTCCGAGCTCGCCCTCGAGCTGTCCGCTCACGGTGAGTGATGTCTGCTTACCGAAGAAGTCGTCGTCGTAGGTTATCTTGCCTTCGTCGTTCTTCTTAAGGTCGTAGAGGTTCTTGGTTGTAACCTGGAACATCTGTCCTGCACCCTCACAGTCGCTGGCAGTGATGAGCGGTGTGTGGAAATAGAAGAATCCGTGATCGTGGAAATACTTGTGGATGGCTATGGCCATGTTATGGCGTATGCGCATCACGGCTCCGAAGGTGTTGGTACGAAGGCGCAGATGTGCATACTGGCGCATGTACTCGAAGCTCTGTCCCTTTTTCTGCATCGGATAGTCGCTGGCGCAGAGACCGTAAATCTCAATCTCACGGCACTGCAGCTCTACCGTCTGTCCTGCTCCCTGGCTCTCAACCAGCTCGCCGTTGACATTGATGCATGAGCCTGTGGTTATCTGCTTGAGCATGCTCTCGTCGAACTTTGACGGATCGACAACTACCTGTACGTTCTTTATTGTTGAACCGTCGTTAAGCGCGATAAAGTCTACTGACTTGCTGCTACGGTGGGTACGCACCCATCCTTTTACGTTGACGACAGCGCCGAAATCTGTGCGCTGAAGCACGTCTACGACTTTTGTTCTCTTGATTTTTTCCATTTTGTTATATGTTTTGACAGTAATCCGGCGCATGCCTCAGCCATGCTGTCGGCCATGTGGCACAAACAGAGCCGCAGGCCTGCACCAAAATACGTTTCGTCTAAAAAGCTTCAGCCTTTAATTCTGATTGTTGTACTATTATTCAAAAGCTCCCATGCGCAGCATGTCAACTTCCTTCTCTGTGAGGAAGCGCCAGTCGCCGCGGCGGAGATTCTTCTTAGTCAGACCAGCAAAGAGCACACGGTCGAGCTTGACAACTCTGTATCCGAGGCTTTCGAAGATACGGCGGACAATACGGTTCTTGCCGCTGTGTATCTCGATGCCCACCTGGCTCTTGTCTGTTGCGCTGGCATACTCGATGGCGTCGGCATGCACCTCGCCGTCTTCAAGAGTTATGCCTGTGGCTATCTGCTGCATGTCGTGAGCAGTAACCTTCTTGTCGAGGAAGACGTGATAAATCTTCTTCTTCAAGAATTTAGGATGAGTGAGCTTGCTGGCCAGATCGCCGTCGTTGGTGAGCAAGAGCACTCCTGTGGTGTTTCGGTCAAGGCGTCCTACGGGATAGATACGCTCCGGACATGCGTTCTTTACGAGATCCATCACAGTCTTGCGCTGCTGCGGGTCGTCGCTTGTTGTAACACAGTCCTTTGGCTTGTTGAGAAGCACGTATACCTTCTTCTCCATTGACACCTTCTGATCGTGGAATCTGATGTCGTCAGTGCGCAGAACCTTTGTTCCGAGCTCTGTAACAACCTGTCCGTTAACGCTGACCACGCCTGCCTGTATGAACTCGTCGGCCTCACGGCGGCTGCAGATACCTGCATTGGCCAGATACTTGTTAAGTCTTACGGGCACTGTCGGGTCGATGTTGGCCTCTTTATATTCTATACGCTTCTTCTGGCTGTACTTTGCGTTAGGATCATAATCAGGGGTACGCTGACGGTAACCGCCGCGCTGCTGATATGCCGGCTGACGCTGCGGACCATAGCCGCCGCGCTGATAGCCACCGCGCTGATAAGAGTTCTGACGGGGCTGATAGCCGCCCTCGCCTCCTCCGTTGTTGTAACGCGGACGATAGCCTGCCGACTGGCGGGGCTGATAGCCGCCGTCCATGCCCTGATTGTAGTTCTGGCGGTAGGGCGAGCCCTGACGCTGGCCATACTGGTTCTGGCGGGGCTGATAGTTGCCGTCGGCATCGCTGTTATAACGCGGACGATATCCGCCGCGCTGCTGCGGCTGATAGCCCTGACGCTGCTGATAGCCGCCCTGCTGTCCGCTGTTGTAGCGCGGACGGTAAGAACGCTGCTGACCTCCGTCTGACTGGAGCGCTGCGCCGAATCCCTCAGGACGGAAGCCTGCTGAATCGTTATTATAGTTTCTGCTAGATGAATATGCACGCTGTACCTTGATGCGCGGACGCATAGGTCTTTCTCCGTTACGGTAGTTTGTGTTTTCAGCCGGTTTGTAGCCCTCACGGCTTACCTCGTTTTGTCCGGCATACATACCTTCTTTCTTGTTTTCTAAATCTTCTGTCATATTATTTCAGATTAATGCCTCACGGCGGTTTGTAATTATGTTATTTCTATATTTTGTTCTGCTACATTTACTAAGACATTCAAACAAACAGGCATCCACACGGCCGGTAGTCAATACTGAAGCCGCGGGCGATGCCTTGCTTATTATATTCCGGTGTAATTGTGAGGCGTTATGGCCATAAGCTCAGCCTTAACCTCATCGCTTACATTCAGTTCTTTGATAAATTGATGTATTGTTTCTTCTGTCATTTTATGGTTAGTACGTGTAAGTGCCTTGAGAGCCTCATACGGATGCGGATAGGCCTCACGGCGCAGTATGGTCTGAATGGCCTCAGCCACAACGGCCCATGTATTGTCGAGGTCGGCACTTATCTTCTCTTCGTTGAGTATGAGCTTGCGCAGTCCTTTCAGTGTGCTCTGTATTGCGATGACAGTGTGTCCGAGAGGCACGCCGATGTTGCGAAGCACTGTAGAGTCGGTAAGGTCGCGCTGCAGACGGCTTACGGGCAGCTTCTGTGCCAGGAACTGCAGCACAGCGTTTGCTACGCCGAGGTTGCCTTCGCTGTTCTCGAAGTCAATAGGATTGACCTTATGAGGCATTGCGCTCGAGCCAACCTCACCGGCCTTGATCTTCTGCTTGAAGTATTCCATTGAGATATACATCCAGAAGTCGCGGTCAAGGTCTATTATTATCGTGTTTATGCGGCGCACGGCATCAAGCACTGCACCCAGACAGTCATAGTTGCTTATCTGTGTGGTCCACTGCTCGCGCACGAGTCCGAGTTTCTCGCTGACAAACTTATTGCCGAAAGCCTTCCAGTCGTACTCGGGATATGCCACATGATGGGCATTGTAGTTACCCGTAGCACCGCCGAACTTGGCAGTAAGCTCACACTGACGTAAAGAGTCGAGCTGCTTCTGCAGACGGTATGCGAACACCATAACCTCCTTACCGAGACGTGTGGGCGATGCAGGCTGTCCGTGAGTCTTGGCCAGCATGGGCACCTCTTTCCACTCTTCGGCATAGTCGGTGAGCTGCTTTATGAGCTCTTCCACCTGCGGAACCACAACATCGCAAAGCGCCTCCTTAAGCGAGAGCGGCACTGAGGTGTTGTTGATGTCCTGCGACGTCAGTCCGAAATGAATAAACTCCTTGAACGGCTCGAGACCGCCGATGGCGTCGAACTGTTCTTTTATGTAATACTCCACGGCCTTAACGTCGTGGTTTGTGATGCCTTCAATTTCCTTGACACGTGCCGCACCGGCTTCGTCAAACGTAAGATAGATGTCACGCAGACGTCCAAACAGCGAATGGTCGAAATCCTTGAGCTGAGGGAGCGGAAGCTCGCACAACGCAATAAAATATTCGATCTCCACACGTATACGGTAACGTATGAGAGCATACTCAGAAAAATAGTCTGCAAGCCGTTCGGTCTTGCCTCTGTATCGGCCGTCTATCGGAGAGATGGCAGTAAGTAAGTCAAGATTCATAACTAATACGTATTAACGGTTGCAAAATTAATAATTTAAATCGATTTAATGGCACTTACAGACAATAAAAGTTTGTTATAAATTGCATTTTTATAAATACAGGACAGGCAACACACGCAAGCGGCAAAATCATGACAAGAGTGTGCATAAAGAAAAAACCGACAGCACCTTGGTGTTGTCGGTTTTGTGTGGGCGTTGACGGATTCGAACCGCCGACCCTCTGCTTGTAAGGCAGATGCTCTAAACCAGCTGAGCTAAACGCCCTTGTTCTTGTAAGCGAGTGCAAAGATACGGCGTTTTTTTCTTTCCGCCAAATTTTTCGCGAACTTTTTTTCATTTTTTCTTAAATTTAGTTCCTAAACAGGCATTTTTTGCCTAAAATGCACCAATAATCCAATTATATGCAAGACTCACCGCACATAACGCTCAGAGCTCCTCACAGAAAGCAGCAATGGACGCTGACATACGGAACAGGCACTAATATTCCGGACGAAGACATGAAATCAGCAAAACCAACGAGGACTCATGCGCGAAGAAAAAGCGACAGCCGCCACACGGCAAAAACAACCTAACACCACGACAAATAAAAGGATACCGGCTGCATGCCTTGCACAAGGCAAAGGACGCAAGAACTGTCTGCAAAATGCCGACGCCAACAGGCATTCGCACTCACCACACAACCTTCTGACAATCAACGCATTACAAAAGGGCACATTTTAGGCGGCAAAAGGTGTCCTTTTAGCCTGCAATTTGTATCCTTTCGCAACATAAAAGGACGCAAATCAGAAATAAGACAGCGCACAAAGAGCCAACCGAGTGCAACGAGCGCAAACCAAGCATACAATAATACATGCATCAAGCCGAGACATTGCGCATCCCAACCGTCTACAGCCATTCTTTCTACATCAACCGCAAGAACTCCTCACCTACACTACCCGACAATGTATTTCTACAAAAAGATTAAACCAGCAAAGACAAAAGGATACATACAAAACCGCCGACAACAAAGCTGATCCGAAATTCAAACACACATCTATAGAGCCGCCACTGTATTAACCATCAACCGGTCATTATACCGCACATAGCTTTATCAATTTTGTGTATTCATGCTTTCAGCCCGCCTTTTTGTTTCTATAGGCGTCTTTTGTTCGCTTTTTCATGACATAGTCAGCCATGCCTGCAAAATCCAACAAAAAGGAGCTAAATATAAAGCAATAATACAGACCGAATCATAATAACAGATTGGGGTTAAAGCAAGACACAAAAACTATCAGGAAAACATACCATACAGGCCACGACTGCAGCAAAACGAAGAAAAGACAGACAAGCGGCAACAATGACAATAAACGAAAAATGCCGGACAAATTGTCCGGCATTCTGTTTTGATGTGGGCGTTGACGGATTCGAACCGCCGACCCTCTGCTTGTAAGGCAGATGCTCTAAACCAGCTGAGCTAAACGCCCTTGTTCTTGTAAGCGAGTGCAAAGATACGGCGTTTTTTTCTTTCCACCAAATTTTTCGCAAACTTTTTTCAAAAAAAGATGCCCCGACATGTCGGGGCACCATTTAAACTTTAACTGATATGGAATTTTACTTTGCAATCTCAACAGTAGCGCGACGGTTGTATGAAGGAGGAACAAGTGTGTCTACACCGCCCTTAGCCTCAATCTGGATGTTTTCTCTCTTAACACCCATCTTAACCAATTCGTCAGCAACTCTCTCTGCACGTTTCTGTGACAGAGCACGGTTGTATGCAGCAGGACCTGTTGCATTGTCAGCATATCCGGTAACAATCAACTTAGCGTTGTTGTCCTTAGAATAGTCTGCAAGATTCTTAACGTTAACAAGGTCTTTTCTTGAAGCGATTGTAGACTTGTTGATGTTGAAGAATACAGAAACAGGATTTGTTATATACTCTTTCTCAACCTTTGTTGTTGCATTAGCAGTTCTGTTTGCAAGCTCGTTCTTCAGACGGCTGTTCTCTGCCTTCTCGTCTGCAAGCTGAGCATTGAGAGCGTCGAGCTGTGACTGTGAAAGAGCCTTGATGGCGTCTACATCAGGAACTTTGTTCCATGTGCCCTTACCTACGTTGTAAGTGATACCAACCTCTGCATAAACGTTGTTAGGATGGCTCATCAGGAAGCCTTCGCCCATATCGGCCGGCATACCGCAGATGTCGCTTTCCATGCGGTTCCAACCAAGTTCGAAGTTGATGGCAACCTTTCTGCTTACCCAGAACTCGTTCAAGATACCTACTGACCAGCCCATTGCATATCTGTTATATGTGCAAGAACGGCCGACACCGGCACCTGCGAAAGGTATGAAGTTCCATACACGGTCAGGATTGTAGCCACAGAACATATTGCTGAGGTTGAACATTACCTGCTCATTCAAGATCCAATACTTGTTGCCGTTGCCTTTGTTCTGATCGCTGTAAACAGCCTTACCCCAGATTCCCTGCAGCTTTGTACGGAGACCTATTCCAGGTGTGAACCATTTACCGATGGCGATAGAAGCTCCAGGGTTAGAACGGAATTTCTTGAAGGGGCTCTTTGACCAGCCTCTGCCATCTTCATAATTACCATACCAAGCGTTCCATTCAGCACCGGCCTGAATAAACCAGTTGCTCCAGAACGAATTTGTAGCAACGCTGTACTTTTCAGTAGCGTCGTTCTCCTGCGCCATTGAGGCAACAGAAGCACCTGCTAAAAGTAATACAATTAATAACTTTTTCATAACTCTTAATATTAAACAATCAATAAAAATATGTCAAATGTCTTTATATACAAAGCGTATCTTCAAGTGCAAAGATAGCAATATTTTTCAATTAAACACGTTTTTTGTAATTTTATTTTCACATTTTCAGCAAAGAATGTAAACCATTATTAAAACGCATCAGCAAAACAAGTTATCAATGTCATGTTGCTTAAGCATGCCTATCACAGGCTTGCCGTCAGGAGTGTAGTTTACGTTTGAGCACGTAAACAGTTCGTTAACAATACTTTCCATCTCCGCATTGTCGAGCACTTGTCCGTAAGGGATGGCTGCACTTTTTGCCAATTGCAGTGCCAGTGCGCTGTTTATACCTTCCGTCGGCCCTATTCCGGTTTCAATAAAATCATCCACTATATTCTTCAACAGCTTTACATAGTCAACGTCTTCAAGTCCGGCGGGAATTCCGTTTATCGAGTAGCTGCCGCCTCCAAGAGAAGCGAGGTCGAACCCTATATTGGCTATTTCGTTGCTTATCTTATCTATAATCACGGTTTCGGAAGGAGAAAACTGTATCATCTCCGGGAACAATATCTGCTGCGAGCTGCATCCCTTTCCGTTAATCTGCGAGAGATAGCGTTCATAAAGTATGCGCACATGGGCACGATACTGGTCGATAACCATCAAACCAGACTTAACGGCAGTCATGATATACTTTCCCTTATATTGATAATGTGCAGGTGACTTCTCGTCTATAACGCTGCCTCCGCCCGAGATAATCGTTCCTTCCGGTTCAGGCTGGGCTACATCAGGCATAAAGAGGCTTTGCTCTTCGCCGCCGCTCACTCCTTCATAGAGTGTTTCCCATGAGTCAGGAACCGTTCTACGGTTTGATGGCACACTGCCTGCTGACGTCTCCTTGAAAGGATTATACTCCGGATTAAAGTCAAGCTTGGGAGCTGAAGTGCCGCCCACAGAGGGGTCGAACACCGGTATATCCGGCCTTCCTTCAGTATCGAAGTCTATCGAAGGAACATCATTAAAGCGGCCGAGAGAGTCTTTAACGGCAGCCATAAGTATCTGCCATATAGTCTGCTCATTCTCAAACTTTATCTCGGTTTTTGTAGGATGGATGTTCACATCGATGTCTTCTGGATTGACATCGAAGTAAATGAAATAAGGCACCTGCTCGCCCATAGGTATAAGGCGGTCGAAAGCCGTAAGCACGGCCTTATGAAAATACGGATGCTTCATATATCTCCCGTTGACAAAGAAATACTGATGAGAGCATTTCTTACGGGCGGCTTCGGGCTTGCCGACAAATCCCGAGATATTGCATACCGTTGTCTCTACGTTAACGGGCAGTATGTCGTGATTGAGTTTCTTGCCGAACACATCTACTATACGCTGTCTCAGGCTGCCTTTACGCAGGTTGAACATCTCCACGCCGTTGCTATGGAACGTAAAGTTTATCTGCGGATAAACAAGCACAATACGCTCAAAAGCAGCAAGGATGTTATTAAGTTCCGTAGAGTTAGACTTCAAGAATTTACGTCTTGCAGGGACGTTGAAGAATATATTGTTTACAGAAAAGTTGCTTCCTATAGGACATGAAACAGGCTCCTGGGCCATAACCTTAGAGCCGGAAATTGTGATGTGCGTTCCGAGTTCGTCATCTGCAGTGCGTGTCTTCAGTTCAACCTGAGCCACGGCAGCGATAGATGCAAGTGCCTCGCCACGGAATCCCATTGTATGAAGAGCAAACAGGTCGCTTGCCTGGCGTATCTTTGATGTTGCATGACGTTCAAACGACAGGCGCGCATCGGTTTCAGACATGCCCTTGCCGTTGTCTATCACCTGTATCGAAGTGCGCCCTGCATCGGTAACCAGGACCTTAATCGTATCTGCTCCGGCATCAACAGAATTTTCAACAAGTTCCTTGATTACAGATGCCGGACGCTGTATAACCTCACCCGCAGCAATCTGATTTGCCACAGAATCAGGCAGAAGCTGTATAATGTCACTCATGATTTTTCAACTAATTAAAATAAAGCAAAAACTTCCAAACTACAACAAGCAGGACAATCAGCAGCAGGATGACACCCGTACTAAGGATGAATCCGCCGGACAAACGCCGTTCGCTGCGGCGCCTTGCATATTTCGTAGCGTTAAGAAAAGCACCTCTTATGCGGTCTTCATGGCTTGACTTGCCTTTGTCGTCTGCCACACCAAGCTCCCGTTTCGCACGTTCCTCCACATTCTTCAATACATCCTTACGTTCATCAGCATACAGGTATTGATGCTGAAACCCACGCGGTCTGCGCTGCTTGAACAGTCCCATAAGCTTATTTGTTGTCTTTTAGCTCAACATCGGTCTTGGCCTCTGTTTTTGTTTCTCCACCCGGCGCAGTCTGAACGTCAGAATCCTTTACGCTGTCGGATGCAGGAACTGGAGCAGATTCCGGCTTACTTTCCGGTGAACTAGCCGTTTTCTGTTTTTCTGACGCGCCATCTGCAGACGATGTTTGCTTTGCGTCCGCTCCATCAGCCGGCTTCGACTGTTCTGCGCCTGCAACAGGCTTAACTTCACTTTCAACAGAAACAACAGAGCCGGAACTTATATGCTGCAACGGTGCCGAACGGCGCGGAATGTTCTTTAGCTCTGTGCCGCTCTTCTTGCCGCGCCATACGAATATGTCATTCTTGTCAAGCGGCCTGACATAGTCAAACCATGCAAACGACGGCAGCTTAGACTTTGCCACAGGTGTCTGTGTGATAGGATACATAACATTCTGACTCTTGCATGTCCAAAGAGTTTCCAACTGTCGGTTTCTCATGAACATACGCATCGTGTCAGTCTCAATATATGCCATGTTGGTGAGCGAGCTGTCCTTGTCTTCTTCAAGGTAATACACGGCAAGCACGTTGCCTATCGCCTCGGTCTTGCGTATTTCTCCATTTTCAAAATATCCGAACATCTCTCTCGAAGATATCTGATTAAAATGGATGCTGTCGGGCAACTGCTCTATCGAAAGAGCCTGATTTATAACATGTGCGCGGTCAATGGTCGAGTCTTTCATGAACACCTCGATTACCTCACCTAACAGCTGGCGGTTAGCATTCCATGTTATCGGGTCTTTATACATTATGAGACACGAGTCTTTCGTGTTGTAAATCAGAGAGTCGCAAACGGCCTGAACATCCGGTCTGAACGCCCTTACCTTATTATAACAATGAGCCACACGATAAACAGAGTCGGTGTTTATGTTAAAGGTGTAAACCTTCATCGTGTCAGAATGCAGATAAAGCGTGTCACGCTGAGAGAAATCCATCATCACGGCGCTGTCTGTTGCGAAGGCAAAACCAGTCTTTTCATTATACCAGAAGTAGTTGCTGTTCAGCTGATTCTTGTTAAGCGAATCCTTGTACACAACATTATGAAAGCCCTGACTTATACCTGTCTTTTCGTTATAGAACAGACTGTCGCCCGTAAGTTCCTTACCGTTGTTGGTAAGACGCGACCGTCCGTATAGGCGGGCTTTCTCCTTATTGGTGTCATAATATCCCTGAGATGTATATATCGTGCTCTTTCCCGAAGTGATTTTCGACGGTCCAACGATATGCGCCATTGAAGTACGTGTGTCATAATGGAGCGTATCTGTGGTAAGAACAAACTTAGGATTCTTCAGATTTACATTATAATTGAACACGGCGTTGCGTGTTTCCGTGTCATATTCGCCCCAGTCAGAAACCAATACGTTCTTCTTGTCGACCATCTTTCCGCCCTCAAAGAAATATCCGATGCCGTAAAGACGGTCATAGTTAAGACTGTCGGTGTAAAGCGTGGTGCCCCTATGCTTCAGCACAACGTTGTAGCGTGCCTCGGCCATCTGGTCGTTACCGTCATAATAAGCATAGTCGCTGAACAACGAGAGGGTGTCTCCCTGATACATCTTCACATGTCCGAAAGCCTTAAACGAGTTTGACTCCTGATAAAGATACGCACTGTCACAGAACAGGCGCGCACCATTATGTCTGAATGCCACACGCCCCTTAAGCACCTGGGCCGTAGGGTTGTCGCCGAACATGTCATAATTGGTAACATCGGCATGAACAAGATAGACGCGCTCGTTTGTACTCTTGCGCGGTTTCTTCTTATTCGGCTGGCGTGATTGGACCACACTAAGTCCAAACAGGCACAGGAGTACCACAATCAGTATCCTATGCCCGCTGAATAAGACTTTTATTCTATTGTTTGTTGTCATTTAACCCAACCTTGATATTCAAAGTTACAATTCTTATAACGATCGTTTATTCGTATATACGTATTCTTTATCTTATCCTTTATCCAGTCTTTTATGAACTCTTCCTTGCGCTTGGCAAGCACGATGTTCTTCATCGTCTGAAAATCTTCGGTTATCGTAGCCCTGTGCATCTCCACGCGGCTCTTCAGCTTTGCGACGACACAAACGAGCTTACCGTTTTTCTCATTGATCATCTGGAAAGGAGCCGACACCTCACCAACCTTCAGCGTGTCTACCACACGTGCTATCTCTGAAGGCAGATTGCGGAGCTGGAACTTACTTGTACGTCCTGACTCGGTGGTGTTGGCCATCAGACCGTTGTTGTTGCGGGTATCCTTATCGTCTGACAGGAATGACGCTGCCTGCTCGAAGGTGAATTTGCCCGCACGTATCTCGTCTGCTATAGAGTCAAGCTGCATTGAAGCTGTCTCGATAGCCTCATTAGAAACGTTAGGCTTAAGAAGGATGTGTCTTACCTTAATCTTGTCGCCTCGCTTGTCTATAAGCTGGATGATATGATATCCGAAGTCGGTCTCTACGATTTTAGATATCTTCTTCGGATCTGTAAGGTTGAAAGCCACGTTAGCGAAAGCCGGATCGAGCATGCCACGGCCTACATAATCAGGAAATTCGCCACCCATACGGGCTGTACCCGGATCTTCCGAATAAAGCTTTGCCAATGCCGTGAAAGAAGTCTGGCCGCTGGTGACCATCTCGGTGTAATTGCGAAGTTCGTTCTTTATACGGTCTATTTCGGTCTGCTCCACTTTCGGAGTACGTGTTATAATCTGTACTTCAACCTCTGTCGGAACCATAGGGATACTGTCTTCGGGCAATTCGCTGAAATATCGACGCACATCAGCTGGCGAAACTGTGATGTCCTCAACGAGCTTCTCGCGTTCTCTTTCAATGAGAAGACGGTCTTTGAAGTCATCGTGAAGTGATATTCGCAGCTCAGCAAGACTCTTTCTCTTATACTCCTCCAGACGTTCCTTGTTGCCGTCGACCATCTGAAGCCATGCGCTTATCTGATGCTCAACACTCTGAGCCACCTCAGACTCGCTGACCTCGATACTGTCTATCGCAGCCTGATGCAAGAACAGCTTCTGCACGGCCAACTGCTCAGGAATGGTGCAGTCGGGATCACCTTCCCACTTGACGCCTTCCATCTCGGCCTGCATACGGGCCATTTCGACGTCAGACAAAAGTATTGGCTCGTCACCGACAACCCATATAACCTCGTCGACCACGCTTGCCGGATCGGCAGAATCAACGGTGTCAACCTTTGCAACCGAGTCGTTTTTTGCAACGTCTTTATCGTCGCCACCCTGTAAAGGCCGTGCGCTTACAGTGGCAAAGAACACCATCGATACTACGGCCCATAAGGCTGTTTTGCTTCTAGATCTCATTATTTAGAATGATTATTTACTGTTTTCAACACATCATAATATACTTCCACGGGATATTTCTTTCTGAGGTCGGCCACCCACTGCTTCTCCAGCTGGTCCTGATAGTCGGCCGTAACCAGTCCGCGAACATCCTCGTAGCTTTCGGGCTTACGCTTAAGTATCTTTCCGTAAACAGCATCGATAGGGAAGTTCTTGACCGGAGTAACCACGGTGTCTTTCTTAAACACCATCTTGTCGATAAATGCGTTGTCGCCGGCCTTGAATATACCTTTCTCGACGCGTATTCTCAACACAGAGTCGTTGTTGAACGTAACGCGCAGCTTCTCAGCCCATTCGTCAAACGGAACATCCTTCACGCAGTTCTTAACAGCCTCTACGTCTTCATTCTGCTTGACGTGGTATACCATACCCTTGTATCTGGGTTCGTCCCAATAATATCTTTTCTTGTTCTTCTTGAAATATGCGGCAAGTCCGGCATCGTCTTTTGCGGCCTTGTCCCACACCATGCGGTTGCTTATCTCATAAAGCAAGAGTCCGTCGTGATATTCCTTGATAAGATTCTTCAGGTCAGAGTCCTTGCTTGCCATCTCTTCGGCCCTTGCCTCGAGGATGTTCTCTTTGGTAAGTTTTCCATCAGACTCTTTTACAAGTTCTTCAAGCTTTTTGTCAACAATTCTCTCACGTGCGCCGCGTGCCTCGATAAAGCGTATGATATCTGTCTTCAGCGTGTCGAACGGCTCAAAAGCCTTGCGGTCCTTCATGAGAATGATGTGATAGCCCACAGGTGAGAGCACCGGTTTGCTCATTTCGCCGGTTTTCAGAGCATAAGCTGCATCTTCAAACTCCTTGAGCGTCTGTCCGGGCTGAAGCCAGGGCAGTTCTCCTCCGTTCTTAGCCGAACCCGGATCCTGCGAATATTTCTTGGCAAGCTCGGCAAAGTCGGCTCCGCCTTTCAGCACGTTGTAAAGCGAGTCGGCGCGCAGGCGTGCCTTCTCGAGCTTCTCAGCAGGGGCTTTCTGCTCAACATATATAAGTATGTGTGCAGGCTTTATCAGTCCGCGCTCGCCGATACGCTCCTTTGTCTTGTCGTAAACCAGGCGTGCCTCGGCCACGATGTCAGAGTCGTTGACAAACGACGGACGTACCTGCTGGTCGCGATACATGGCAAACTCTTTCTTAAACGAGCTGAGCGTGTCGAGCTTGGCATCATAGGCTGCTGCGACCTTAAGTTTGTAATTGACAAACAAGTCGACGTATTCGTCAACAGTCTTCTTGTCGATTACGTCGTCAGAATTGTTCTTATTATATGAATACTCAAACTCAGAGCGTGTCACTGGCACCCCGTTGATTTTCATTACAACGGGATCGTCGTGCTGAGCAAGAGCCATGCTCCCACAGAGGAGCATGGCTACAAAAAGCTTAAAAGATTTCATTTCTTAATATTGCGGTATTTAAATAATACTCATCTCGGCTCACATGCGAGCCTCTATACATGCCGGTTATTCAGGGCGTGAGTAGTTGGGAGCCTCACTTGTGATAGAGATGTCATGAGGATGGCTCTCGAGCACGCCTGCATTTGTTATGCGCACAAACTTGGCATTATGAAGTGCCTGTATGTCGTTGGCTCCACAGTAGCCCATACCTGAGCGCAGACCGCCCACGAGCTGATAGATAACCTCCTGCAGAGTGCCTTTATAAGGAACGCGGCCGGCAATGCCTTCGGGCACAAGTTTCTTAACATCCTTAGTCTCTGACTGGAAGTAGCGGTCCTTAGATCCGTTCTCCATGGCCTCGAGACTGCCCATTCCGCGATAGCTCTTGAACTTACGTCCGTTGAAGATTATTGTGTCGCCGGGGCTCTCTTCTGTTCCGGCTACCAGCGAACCGATCATGACGCAATATCCGCCGGCTGCAAGAGCCTTGACAACATCGCCTGAATAGCGCAGACCGCCGTCGGCAATGAGAGGAACGCCTGTACCCTCGAGGGCGCAAGCCACGTCATAAACAGCGCTGAGCTGAGGAACGCCCACACCGGCAACGACACGTGTAGTACAGATACTGCCCGGACCGATACCTACCTTTACGGCGTCGGCACCGTTATCAACGAGCATCTTGGCAGCAGCGCCTGTAGCCACGTTACCCACAACGATGTCTACACCGGGGAATGAGTGTTTAGCCTCAACAAGCTTCTCGATTACATATTTAGAATGTCCGTGAGCTGTATCTATCACGATAGCATCGGCATTGGCGTCAACAAGAGCCTGCATACGGTCGAGCGTATCAGCTGTAACGCCTACTCCGGCAGCAACGCGCAGACGTCCCTTGGCGTCCTTGCATGCCATAGGCTTGTCCTTAGCCTTGGTGATGTCCTTATATGTGATAAGTCCTACCAGTTTGTTGTCGTTGTCAACAACGGGCAGCTTCTCTATTTTGTTTTCCTGCAGAATGGCAGCCGCAGCTGTAAGGTCTGTCTGGATGTTAGTCGTTACAAGATTCTCGCTTGTCATTACCTCGTCGATCTTACGGTCGAGAGTGCGCTCGAATCTCAGGTCGCGGTTTGTAACGATACCTACCAGATGGTTTTCGTCATCAACGACAGGAATACCACCGATATGATATTCTGCCATCATGGCCAGAGCCTCTCTTACGGTAGAACCGCGGCGGATTGTAACAGGGTCGTAAATCATACCGTTCTCTGCACGCTTAACAATGGCAACCTGGCGTGCCTGCTCCTCTATCGACATGTTTTTGTGTATAACGCCGATACCGCCTTCGCGGGCTATGGCTATAGCCATGGCCGACTCTGTCACGGTGTCCATTGCGGCCGTAACAAAAGGAACGTTCAGGCTGATGTTGCGCGAGAACTTGGTTTTCAACTCTACCGTCTTTGGCAGTACTTCCGAATAAGCTGGGATTAAGAGGACGTCGTCAAAAGTCAGACCGTCCATCACAATTTTATCTGCAACAAATGATGACATATATTTATTTAGAAATTTATTGCGTGCAAATTTAGCAAAAAAAATCCATATCAGACGCCACAAACGTCATTTTCTTTTCTAATTAATGCTATTTAACGCAGCCCGCGGCAACGGCCGGCGACATGCCGAAAACATTAAAAAGCAGCCTTTTTGAGCATACTGTTTGGCGGTTTTTATGTTTTAGTCGACAAAATCGGCCAACAGACCGCATATAGTTTAAATAGGCAAGCACATTACCTCCTTCATCCGTCTTTGTTTTTCTGCTACAATCTTGCCGTCATCCTTCTATTGACACTGCACGCTGTTCAGCGAAAAAACTTACGACACTGCGCTCAATACGCCACGAAAATACAGCCAAACGCCAACAACCGGCTTGGACAAAAACAGCGACCGACGTCAAGCCACGGAACTTCCTGATATACAGCGCATTGCAATACATGGTCTTTTGCCTGCCAATATGCCGCATATTACACGATAAAAGGTGGCCTTTCGCAATGCAAAAAGCCACCTTTCATCAACTATGTTATTATCTGTACCTAAGCCGCAGGATGTCAGCCGCCATTGTTCAGGCTTGTCCCGGCCTAGGATTAGTTGCCCATGTCTGATATAAACTTTATTCTAACCAGGCGAATCTCGTCTTCACTATAATCATCGCCAAGCTCTTCCATGGCAGTCTCAAGGTCGTCGGTCTCGCTCTCCTTGAAGTAGTCGTAGATGTCGTCCACATGGTCGTCGTCCATCACTTCCTCGAGGAAGTAGTCAATGTTTATTTTTGTTCCGCTGTAGACGATGGCCTCAACCTCATCGAGCAGGTCCTCAAAGTCGATGCCCTGTGCATCAGCAATGTCGTCGAGGGCTATCTGCCGGTCGATGCTCTGTATGATTTTCACCTTCAGCACCGACTTCTTTGCCACTGTACGCACACGCAGGTCTTCGGGGCGCTCTATGTCGTTCTCCTCGCAGTGTTTCTTTATCAGCTCGACAAACTCCTTGCCGTAGCGGCGTGCCTTGCCTGCTCCCACTCCCTGAATGTTCTGAAGTTCTTCGAGAGTTATAGGATAAACGGTGGCCATCTGCTCCAGCGACACATCCTGGAAGATGACATAAGGCGGCAGCTGATGCTTGCTGCTGACCTTCTTGCGCAGGTCTTTCAGCATGGAATACAGCATCGGGTCGAGTGCTGCACCTGCTCCGTCGCTTACTTCCTCTTCGTCCTCTTCGTTGAAGTCGTTGTCCTTCACGATCATGAACGACTCAGGATTCTTAATGAACCTCTTGCCGGCAGCAGTAAGTTTCAGTATGCCGTAGTTCTCCACATCCTTCTTGATGTATCCTGCAATGAGTGCCTGACGTATCACCGGATTCCAGAGTTTTTCGTCCATATCCTCACCTGAGCCGAACTCGTCAAGCTTGTCATGCTTGTGAGCCACTATGTCGTTGTTGTCTTTTCCTTCAACAAAGTCTATGACATAGTCTGTCCTGAAGTCCTCCTTTATTGCCGCTATGGCCTGCAGCACAACGAGCAGCGCATCCTTGGCCTCAATCTTCGTCTTCGGATGCAGGCAGTTGTCACAGTTGCCGCAGTTGTCCTTGTCGTACACCTCGCCGAAATAATGCAGAAGCATCTTTCTGCGGCACACGGAAGACTCGGCGTATGCGGCTGTCTCCTGCAGCAGCTGGCGGCCGATGTCCTGTTCGGCAACAGGCTTTCCCTCCATAAACTTCTCAAGTTTTCTGAGGTCTTTATATGAGTAGAATGCTATACACTTGCCTTCCCCACCGTCTCTACCGGCACGGCCGGTCTCCTGATAGTAGCCTTCAAGACTTTTGGGTATGTCGTAATGAATCACAAAGCGCACGTCGGGCTTGTCTATTCCCATACCGAAAGCAATAGTGGCAACGATTACGTCGAGGCGCTCCATCAGGAAGTCGTCCTGTGTTGCCGAGCGTGTAGACGAGTCGAGACCGGCATGATATGCCGCAGCCTTGATATCGTTGGCACGCAGCACTGCGGCCAGTTCTTCGACCTTCTTGCGCGACAGACAATAAATGATGCCGCTCTTGCCGGGGTTCTGCCTTATGAACTTAACTATCTGCTTGTCTATATCCTTCGTCTTATGCCTTACCTCATAATAAAGGTTCGGACGGTTGAACGAACTCTTGAACTCTGTTGCGTCGAGTATTCCGAGGCTCTTCTTTATATCCGTTCTAACCTTGTCGGTGGCCGTAGCCGTAAGCGCTATCACCGGGGCATTGCCAATCTCGTTGATAATCGGGCGTATACGGCGGTATTCAGGACGGAAGTCGTGTCCCCATTCAGATATACAGTGTGCTTCGTCTATGGCATAGAAAGAAATCTTAACAGTCTTGAGGAAGTCGACATTATCCTCCTTTGTGAGCGACTCAGGCGCAACATACAGCAACTTGGTCTTGCCGGCCATGATGTCGCTCTTAACATGGTCGATGGCCGACTTGTTAAGAGAGGAGTTAAGATAATGAGCCACCCCGTCGCTCTCGCTCATGCCGTTGATCACGTCAACCTGATTCTTCATCAGTGCAATGAGCGGCGATATCACTATTGCCGTGCCGTCCATGATGAGCGACGGCAACTGATAACACAACGACTTTCCGCCTCCGGTAGGCATAAGCACAAACGTGTTCTTGCCATCGAGCAGATTGCGTATAATTGCTTCCTGGTCACCTTTAAACTTATCAAAGCCGAAATATTGCTTCAGTTTTTCTGTAAGATTAACTTCCTTGTTCATATAGTTAGTAAGCAGAGTTTCCCGGTTTTATGTTACTTTATATTTAAGAGCCTTGCCGGCTTAAGCACTCTCCAGCTTTTCGAAGTGAGCCTTCTCGAGCTGCTGGCGTGCATAGTCGAGAGTTACTTCAAATGTCTTGACGCGCTTTGACGGAACTTCAAACATTGCATCCATCATAACGCTCTCCACGATAGAGCGCAGTCCGCGTGCTCCGAGCTTGTATTCCATGGCCTTGTCGACGATGAAGTCGAGCGAGTCCTCTGTGAACGACAGCTCAATGCCGTCCATCTCGAACAGTTTGATATACTGCTTTATTATGGAGTTCTTTGGTTCTACGAGTATCGACCTTAGAGCCTGACGGTCTAACGGGTTGAGATATGTCAGCACCGGCAGACGGCCGATAATCTCAGGTATCAGTCCGAACGACTTGAGGTCTTGCGGCAGGATGTATTTCATGAGATCGTTCTTGTCGATGTTGCGCACGTTCTGCACCGAGTTATAGCCCACCACATGAGTGTTGAGCCTCTGTGCTATCTTGCGCTCGATGCCGTCGAAGGCTCCGCCGCAGATAAACAGAATGTTCTTGGTGTCTACATGAATATACTCCTGGTCGGGGTGCTTGCGCCCGCCCTGTGGCGGTACATTCACCATCGAGCCTTCAAGCAGCTTGAGCAGTCCCTGCTGAACGCCCTCGCCGCTCACGTCGCGTGTTATGGAAGGATTGTCGCTCTTGCGCGCAATCTTGTCTATCTCGTCGATGAACACGATGCCGCGCTGCGCAGCCTCAACATCATAGTCGGCCACCTGAAGCAGTCGGCTCAGTATGCTCTCAACATCCTCGCCCACATATCCGGCCTCGGTGAACACCGTGGCATCTACAATGGTGAAGGGGACATCGAGCAGCTTGGCTATGGTGCGCGCCATGAGGGTCTTGCCCGTACCGGTGCTTCCCACCATAATTATATTGCTTTTCTCTATCTCTACGCCGTTGTCGTCTTCCGGTTGCTGAAGTCTCTTGTAGTGGTTATACACCGACACGGCCAGACAGCGCTTTGCGTCGTCCTGACCGATGACATACTGGTCGAGATATTTCTTTATCTCGCGCGGCTTCGGCACCTTCTTAAGTTTAAACTTAGTATTTTGCTTTTGCTTGTCTTCGTCGAGCAGTCCTGTCGACTTAACTATCTCGTAAGCCTGCACGGCACAGCTCTCGCATATATATCCGTCAACGCCCGTTATGAGCAGCTTGACGTCTTTTTCGCTACGTCCGCAAAAGCTACAAACTTTATTCATCCGATTGTCGTATATTTATATTTGTATTGATTAAGCTCCGTGTGCTTGGAGCTTCACTCTTCATGCATTATTTTTCCTGTCCCTCGCTCTGTACAGGAGCTGCGGCCTTTCCGCCTTTTCTGACAAGCACATTGTCTATCATGCCATACTCCTTAGCCTCTTCGGCCGTCATCCAGTAGTTGCGGTCAGAGTCTTTCCACACCTTGTCGTAAGGAGTGTGAGAGTGGTCAGATATTATGGTGTAGAGCTCTTTCTTGAATTTCATTATCTCCTTGGCCTCAATCTCGATGTCTGAAGCCTGTCCCTGCACTCCGCCGAGCGGCTGGTGTATCATCACGCGGCTATGAGTAAGAGCCGAGCGCTTGCCTTCTGTTCCGGCAACGAGCAGCACGGCAGCCATAGACGCAGCCATGCCCGTGCATATAGTGGCCACGTCGCTCGATATGAACTGCATGGTGTCATATATGCCAAGTCCGGCCGTAACGCTTCCGCCGGGGCTGTTTATATATATAGATATGTCTTTGCCGGGATCGGTCGAGTCGAGATACAGCAGCTGAGCCTGCAGCGTGTTGGCTGTATAGTCGTCAATCTGTGTGCCCAGAAATATGATGCGGTCCATCATAAGACGTGAGAACACATCCATCTGGGTTACGTTGAGCTGGCGCTCCTCCAGGATGTAGGGGTTCAGATACTGAGCCTGAGCTTTCATTACGTCATCGAAGACCATACCGCTCATGCCAAGATGTCCGGTAGCGTATTTTCTAAAATCGTTCATAATTATTATAGTTCATTTTTCGTAGAAAGAAAGGAGGTTACCGACCCTTTCTATCTGTTCTTAGGAACAAAGATAATAAAAAAAGTCGATAACCTCCTAACATGCGGAAGTTTTTTATAAAAAAATATTTTTTATTCTGCCTGCATCATTTTGTTGAATTCCTCGAGTGTTGCAGTCTTGTTCTCGAGCTTAACAACGTTCTTGAGGATTTCTGTCAGCTTGCGGTCAATGCTGCGGTCAACGAAAGAGTCGATATACTCTCTCTTTTTCAGCATATCCTTGGCATAGTTCTCGATATATTCCTCAGGAATGTTGTTCATGCCATACTGAGCAAACTGTGCCTTGGCAGCCTCTTTGGCTGTCTCCTCGATGTCAGCGTCCTCAATCTTAATGCCGTTTGCCTTAACGAGCTGCTCCTTGATGAGGTGCCATGTAAGCTCCTTGATGCTCTGCTCGTAGTTCTTCTCAACAAACTCCTCGCCCTTGTCCTTGTTGTTGTTCAGCATTATGCGCTTCAGCAGGGCATCGGGATATGTAAGAGCGCCTACCTTGTCAACAAGATACTTGCGTACATCCTGGATGAACTTGAAGTCAGAGTCAACGGCAAACTGAGCCTTGAGTCCCTCTGCAATCTTCTCGCGGAAGTCTTTCTCGTCCTTGATTACGTCCTTGCCGTAAACCTGGTCGAAGAGTTCCTGATTTACCTCAGCCTTAACATAGCGAGATATCTCAGTAATCTGATAGCTGAAGTCGGCAGTCAGGTCGGCAACTTCTTCCTTCTTCATCTTGAGCAGTGAAGAAACCTCGATGTCGCTTTCAGGATAAGCCTTCTTCGGGTTGAATGTGATGATGTCGCCCAGCTTGGCTCCGTCGAAGAGTTTCTTCTGGTCTTCCACCTTAATATATTCAGGCATGAGCACTGCACCCTCAACTGTGATGCCGCCCTCCTTAGTGTTGCCGTTTTCGTCGAGCTCGCGGATGTCGCCCTTCAGCATGTCGTTTGCCTGATAGTCCTCTACCTTGTCGTAGTGGCCGGCACGAGATGCGAACACGTCTATCTGCTGGTCGATGATCTTGTCGTCAACAGTTATTGTGTAATAGTCTATTGTGTCGTCGCCTGTCAGTTCAGCCTTGAACTCAGGAGCAACAGCTATATCGAACATAAATGTGTAGGGAGCTTCCTTCTCCATGTCTACCGGCTCCTGCTTGTCTGAAGGCAGCGGCTCGCCCAGCATCTGGATGTTGTTGTCTTTTACATATTTGTAAATCTGCTCGCCCAGCAGCTTATTGATTTCGTCAACCTTGGCAGTTGTTCCAAACTGTCTCTTTATCATGCCCATGGGCACCATGCCGGGACGGAATCCGGGCACGTTAGCCTTCTTGCGGTAGTTTTTCAGTGTCTTCTCGACATTCTCTTTGTAGTCAGCCTCTTCGACTGTCAAAGTCAGCAGTCCGTTGACTTTGTCGGGATTTTCAAATGAAATTTTCATCGTTTAATGTTTATATTGTTTTTAAATTATTAATCAAATTGAGGTGCAAAATTAGTCAATATTGACGTAATTACCTAATATAATAGGAAAAAACCTGCAAAATTTATCATTTTAAACATCTCGGCTGAATATTTCAGCATATTTTTTTGACAATTTTATACCAAAGATTCTACATCGCCAAAGTATGGAAAAATTTAGCTCTTGCTTCATACAAGCACCTTATTGTCAATACTTACGGAAACACCACACAACAGAAAATGCCAATACATAGGGTTATAAACGTAAATAAATCCACTTCTCCAGCATTTTGATACGATCTGCCGGCTAATCTAGAAATTGTCCGACAACATTGGATACATTTTCAAAAAACATGACATAATAAACCGGAATATACGTCACACCATTTTCCATATAGACATTCTGCTCATTGGACAGCACATAAGCCCTTTTTATGTTATACTCATCATTAGACAAAAATTTATCCAAAGCGCTGTGAATGGTATAATCTTTTCCTGACTTAACCTCTATTGGGATATTAGACAAGTTGTCGGCATCATCAATCAAGTAGTCAACCTCACCATTTTTTTTATTATCATAATAGTATAATTCATACCCATGAGCTTTCAGTTCCTGGGCAACAACAGTCTCATAAACCGAACCGAGATTTATGCTCCTCATATCAGACATCACGGCAGTGATATTGTTACGATAAAAAATACCGGATAATATACCCACGTCATTTAAATAAAGCTTCAGCAAATTCTTACCGCTGTTTTCAACCAGAGGATAAGACGGCTTGCTTATAGCCTTTACTTCAAGGGCTATGCCGGATGATATGAGATAGTCAAACTCATCCAGATAATCATTAGTCCTTTTCCATGTCTTATTCTCAATATCTTTTATCACCACACGTTTCTTCTTGTTCTCAAGATTTGAAGGTATCATGTCAAAGATGCGCCGTATTTTCAGTTTCCGGCTGTGTTCTTCTTCATATTTCGACGCATCTATTCCATATAATGTATGAACCTCATTCTGAACGGACCTGAACTCAACAACGTTGCGGCTCTTTACAAACGTATCAACAGCCTTGGGCAGACCACCTACCAGAATATATTTCTTAAAAAGATCTATCATCTTTTTGTGCATGGTATCCGGCAGCGCCTGAAGATTATTAAATTTCTCTCGCATTGCCTCAACAGCATCTTTTCCGACACCATTAGCATAGAGAAACTCCTCGAAGTCCATTGGATACATATGTACTATATCCAAACTTCCTATCGGCACAGACTGCGTATTCTTCAATGTCACGCCTAACAGCGAGCCACTGGCAATATAAGTAAATTTCTTTTCTCTCATCAAAAATTTAACCAAAGTCAGAAGATGGTCATAAGCCTGTATCTCATCTATGAACACAAGCGTGTTTGCCTTATCTTTCATCTTGTCGCCGGCAACTAGACTCAAGGCCATATAAAAATCACTTGTAGTCTTGGCTTCAGCAAATACTCTGTCGCCCAACTTATCTTCTTCCATATTTATTTCAATATAGTTAGAAAACATTTTTTTCCCGACCCAGCTGATTATATACGACTTTCCAATTTGTCTTGCTCCGTCAATCAACAACATCCTGTCTGAATCTGAAGAAAGATATTCTTCTATACGGCTTGCAATTTTTCTGTATAACATAATATTTATATTGCCTTTTAATTCACTGCAAATATAATGTTTTTTTGGCATAAAGGTGCGTTTTCCTATAAAAATCAGCCCTAAAAAACTGCGTTTTCCTATAAAACAAGGCTCCCAAAAGGTGCGTTTTCCTATAATTTCAACAGCAAAAAAGGTGCATTTTCCGAAAAACCTTTGCCTGAACAAGGCATACACAAAAAAGTTTTGATAAAAACTCGTCACTCGTCACAAAGGCATATAAAACACTGGAATACAACGCATTACAGTGTGACGAGTTGTATTTTCAACTCATCACGCCAAAGTCTCCAAGCCAAGGATGTG
>NZ_LFQU01000042.1 GCF_001275135.1 Xylanibacter rarus
TTCCACGGAGTATGGGACTTATGAGACTAATAAGGCTAATGTGACTTATGGCACGGATGAGGAATGATAAGTAATGGAATCCGTTATTTTGAAATGAAATATCCGATAAATTATGAAGTTGTAATTAAAATATACCAAAGTTGCAGGAAGAATCTGTTGTTGTTTCTATGCTGCATGCTTTTTGCTGTAGGTGGAGTATATATGATAATTGACGAGGATGAATCTTGCAGGTTTGTGATTAAATTTATAGTGTGCTGGCTTAGTGTGATATTTTGGGGAGGTGGTGGATTGTTCTTGGGTGTCACCACTCTTTATAATACCATAAAACGCATACCATATTTAATTATCTATGATGACAGGGTTGGAGCAATACGTGCAATTTACGGCAGCATAAAATACAATATATTTTGCAGATGTAAAATGTTTCAGACTAATTAAAATAAATAGTAACATGCAAATAGCCATTGACTACAAGGACTCATATCTTTTGAAGAAAATGAAATCTAGAAGCACCTCAGGTATAGTCAAAAAGTAGATGGCATTTAATTTCAATGTCACAGGAGCTATTGAAACTATTTATGTCTCAAACCTTGGAATGAAGTGAGATGATATTTACCATCTGCTGAATGAACGCCTGAACGGACAGAAGATATCTGAAGAAAGGCAAGCTTGAACATAATGTAAAAAGACTTTTATTTTGCCGGCTAATCTTATAATGAAGGGTAATGATATTTGCCATCTGTTGAATGAACGCCTGAAAAGACAGAAGTTGTCTGATGAAAGGCAAACTTGAACATAATGCGAATAGACTTTTATTTTCGCCGGCTAATTGTGCATCGAAACGTGATATATGGACCTGAACTATTGTTCCTTACCGATATTGCTCTAAGAACGCTCTCATGCACGCTTTGTCAGTTCAATTCTGAATGTTGTGCCTTTGCCTATTTCTGAGTTTTTCACGAATATTCGGCCTTTATGATATTCTTCAACGATTCGTTTTGCCAACGACAGTCCCAGGCCCCAGCCACGTTTTTTTGTTGTAAAGCCAGGTTTGAAAACATTTCTTATGTTCTTTTTCTTTATACCTTTGCCTGTGTCAGTAACTTCAATGATTACTCTCGATGCCGTTTCCTCGACATGAAGCGTTATTGTGCCGCATCCTTCCATTGCATCTACAGCGTTTTTACACAGATTTTCGATTACCCACTCGAAGAGCGAACTGTTTATTCTTACTGTTATGTCGTTTTCGGGAAACTCTTTTATGAAGGTTACCTTTGACGAAGTGCGCCGGTCCATGTAGTCGATTACATGAGTCATGACGTCCATAAGGCTTGAAGGAACAGGCTCCGGCAGTGAACCAATCTTTGAGAAACGCTCGGCTATAAGTTCGAGTCTCTTGACGTCTTTATCCATTTCGGGTATCAGCTCGTCGTCAGGATAATTCTCCTTTAATATCTCTGTCCATGCCATAAGGCTCGAAATAGGCGTGCCGAGCTGGTGGGCTGTTTCCTTGGACAGACCTACCCACACCTTGTTTTGCTCTGCCTTTTTGGATGTAAGCAGTGCGAATATCGCAACAACTACAAACAGCATGACAACTCCAAGCTGGATGTAAGGATATGTAGACAGGCGTTTCAGAATGACAGAATCGTCGTAGCACACGTTGATATAATCATTCTTAAGGCTGTCGTCGAGATATATCCTGATGAATTTTCCTTCGTTAAGCAATTTTTCGCTTATGCTTCCGGCATTTTTCAGGCTGTCCTCATAGTTTACGCCTTTAAGGTTGACGTTGCGGTAAATCTGCACGTTGCGTTTCGAGTCGGTAACAATTACCGGTATGGTGTTGTTTTCGTTGATGACCTTAAGGACAAGATTGAGATCAGTGTTTTCGTCTGCCTTGTTAAGCGAGCGCATGGCTTCAGCCCATACCTCCATCTTGTTGTGTTCTTCGTCTGCAAGCTTCTTTACAAGATTATTGGACACAATAAGAGAAGCAACGGCAATAATTATGGCCGCCAGCACGAGTATTATCTTCACCTGTCTTATTCGGTCTGTCCACTGCATACAGTTTTATAACGCCTTAAAAATAATAATATTGTTTGCGCGCGCATTAAAATGATGCCACAGGCTGCGCATCGGCATTGAGCATGCAGCATGATTCAGCTGAAAGAAAAGGATTGGGCGGAACGCATGTATAAACTATTCTGCTTAGTTAAATAGACCGTTTACATTGTTAATAAACTAAGCTGTTTAGTTAAAAGTGCATCCGTTTTAATTTTATTAACACGCATATTTTTGCATATAACTAATCTATTTAGTTACTTTGCGGTAAACAAAAACAAATAGCTATGAAATCATTGACAAACAAGGAAGAAGAGATAATGAACCACTATTGGGACAAGGGCGAGATGCAGATACGCGAGCTGCAGGCTTTGTATGACGATCCGAAACCACATGTAAACACGCTTTCAACACTTGTGCATATACTGGAAGACAAAGGCTTCCTGTCGCACCGCAACCTGAAGACACGCACATACGCCTATTTCCCGAAGATATCGCGCGAAGGCTACAAGCGAGGTTCGCTTAATAACGTTGTCAACAAGTTCTTCGGCAAGTCGTATCTTGGAGTGGTGTCTACACTTGTGAGCGAAGAGAAAATATCGCTCGACGAGCTGAAAGACCTCATAAAAAAGGTTGAGGAGAACAAAAAATGAAGAAACTGCTGCTGACATTGTTGCTCGCCCTGTGTATTTCTGCAACCTCTTTTGCCGACGGAAAACTGCCGAAACTTCTCATAGACGGCTGCTTCTTTAACGAAATGCCGTCGGATGTTGACGGAAAACAGGTTGGTGTAATAATCCTGTCGGACCAGGACGGCAACAAAATCATGGCGATAAAGGGCATCAAGCTAAGTGACGAATCTAAGCGCTATGCCGTGAAAAAGGAAGATGTGCCCAACGCCGACTACTGGATTGAGCAGGCACAGGTAAGAGAATCTATGGCAATGAAGATGGTTTACAACGTGCCGAAGAAGACCAGAATTGCCGAAGGCGACACGATAGGGCAGTTCAGCGTGAAAGATGTCGACGGCCGTGTGTGGGACAACGCATCAACCAAAGGCCGCGCGCTGGTGCTCAACTTCTGGTACACAGGCTGTGGGCCGTGCATAAGGGAGATGCCTGAGATAAGCAAATGGAAAGACGAATGTCCTGATGTAAACTTCCTTGCCGTTACGTATAATTCGTTTGAAGAAATAAAAGACATCGTAGAACGGCAGAACTTCAGGTTCACGCAAGTAGCCGGCGACAGGACACTTTGGGAGATGTTCATGGTGCAGCAGACGCCTACGACGGTGCTGATAGACAAGGACGGAGTGGTGCGCAAACTGGTCACAGGAACCAACGGCCAGAAACGCCACGACATGCTTGAGGCTATAAAGAAAGTTTCGGCCGTGCGCTGAGACCGGTTTGAGGATAAAAATACGGATAAAAAACGATGATGCCATGGGAATGTTTTTCATATATTCGATAAAGGTGGCGATATGCCTGGCGGCTTTCTACCTGTTTTACAAACTGCTGCTCAGCCGCGACACGTTTCATGCGTTCAACCGCGCCACGCTGTTGCTGCTCATGCTGCTGTCGCTCGTGCTGCCGTTTGTGAACATATCTGTGGACGAGCCAACCGTGGCTTACGACGGAATGGTGCAGATAGAGCAGCTGCTGGCTATGGGCGTTGTAGACGACGGCCCTGCGCCCTCGGGCCCGACGCTCATACAGGTGCTCTTCGCCATATATATAATAGGTGTGGCCTTGTTCCTTGTAGGCGAGATATGCTCGCTCGTAAGGCTGCATAGGCTTATCTCGGGAAAATACTCTGTTACAACCGCCGACGGCATAAAGATAGTAGTGATTGATGATGACGTAGCGCCGTTCAGCTGGTTTAACAACATCGTGATAAGCAGGAGCGACTATGAAAGCGGACGCAGCGAAATACTAATACACGAAAAGGCGCACATAGCGCGCCGCCACTCGCTCGACATAATGCTGTGCAACATGCTGCTGATATTCCAGTGGTTTAATCCCGCCGCATGGCTGCTGCGCCGCGAGCTGCAGAACATACACGAGTATGAGGCCGACGAGGCCGTGATACAGAGCGGTGCCGACGCATCCGAATATCAGCTCCTTCTGATACGCAAGGCCGTGGGCGAGCGGCTATTCAGTATGGCAAACAATCTAAATCATAACTCACTAAAAAAACGAATAACTATGATGCTGATTAAAAAGTCTAACCCGTGGAACCGCGCCAAGATATTGCTTACCGTTCCCGTTGCGGCCGTTGCCGTAGTGGCTTTTGCCACGCCGAAGGCCGAAAGCTTGAGTAAGGAGATAGAGCACGACAGCAATGCTCTCGTAAATTCTGTTGTTAGAAGCATGCCGGGCACGGCCGAGCATCTGGCCATGAGCACTGGCGAGGCCGGCGCCGCAGGCATGTCGGCTGAAGCCGCTGCGCCGGAGACTGCTGCCGCCGACAGCCTCAGGGGGCGTGTGGCAGGCGTTACTGTCGGCGCCTCAAAAGATGACGGCCGTGTGTTCGACGTTGTCGAGGATCAGCCGCGCTATCCCGGCGGAACTAATGCCCTTATGGCATACCTGCGTGATAACATAAAATACCCTGCCGAAGCCGCCAAGGCCGGCATACAAGGAATGGTGATAGTGCAGTTCGTTATAGGCAAGGACGGCACCGTTAGAGATGTTAAGCCAATAAGAAACGTCAGTCCAGAACTCGACGCCGAGGCTGTCAGAGTGGTTGCCGCCATGCCAAAATGGGTGCCGGGCTATCAGCGCGGCGAGGCAGTAAACGTGCGTTACACTTTGCCAGTGAACTTCCGCATGGACGGCGGACCTGACAGCGAAAGCCAGAAAGCCGCCGGCAGCAATATTGCCTTTAGCGATGATGTATATTATGTCGTAGACGGTGTGCACGTCAGTGCCGCCGAACTGAAAAAGATAAGCGCAGATAAAATAAATAGCATAGAGGTGTTTAAAGGCGAGTCTGCCGTTGAAAAATTTGGCGAACAGGCCAAGAACGGCGCCATTGTGGTAAGCACCAAGAAATAAGATGAAGATGCATCGGCCGCCCGGACATGTTCCGGCCGGCATCGATAAGATATACTTTTGTTGCCTCACGCCACAGGCTCATAACGGCGTGCAGAGCCAACAGACAGGGCGATGGATGCCTGCTGGTTTTCAAAAGGTGGCCTTTTGCGTTGCGAAAGGCCACCTTTCAGCATGTAAAAGACCATGTTTTAGAGCGTAAAAGACGGCCTTTTACAACGCATTGATACACAATGCGTTACACGGACGGCTAAAACAGCCTGCCAAATGGCTGCCGGGACGCCGTAAACGGGCGTATGCCCGGTGTGAAATTTATGAATGCCGGAGCCGTATTCAGTGCCCTCCGTGTGCGCCGTGAGGTATAAGCCCTGCCACGCAGCCTATGTGCCGTTTAGGCGTTTGGTATATGTCTGCCGTGCCTGCGCAGCCATATTTTAAGGCAGATGTAAGCACCTGCAGTAGGCATTTGCGGCATATAATTATGCGGCACGTGCCATTTGTCAATACTTTTAACATGCTCCTAAACGGCAGATAAATGCTGCAACATGGTGAAACAATGCCACTTTAGTCTATAAATACATGAAATTTTCGGCATTTGTAATACAAGAATAAAAAATAATTTGTAACTTTGCAGCCCAAAGGCGATGCGTGTGGAAGAAGCACCCGGGGTGCTGCTGTAATTCCGTGCGCATGAAGTCATTTATTTTATTCATCAAAAAATGTGCAGTTTAGAGTCTTTTAAAATTGATTTGAAAGGTCTTAAGGAGGGCGAAACCATCTTTAAGTACGACCTCGACAATGCTTATTTTGAGGCTGTAGACGGTCCTGAGGTAAGGAGCGGAGCGGTAGAGGTGGAGCTGAGAGTTCAGCGCACGTCAGAGTATTTCGAGCTCAACTTCCACTCAGAAGGCACAGTCAATGTTCCGTGCGACATCTGTCTCGACGACATGGAGCAGCCCGTAAGCTCTGACAACAGGCTGACGGTTAAGTTTGGAGAAGAATATTCAGAAGACGACGACCTCATAACGGTAGAGCGCGACGAAGGCCGGCTCGACGTTTCATGGTTTATATACGAGTTCATAGCCCTCAGCATACCCATTAAGCATGTGCATGCACCTGGAAAATGCAACCCTGCGATGATAAAAGCTCTCGAAGAGCATTCAGCTGCCCGAAGCAGTGATGGCGATGAGGAGAAGCCCGTGGACCCGCGTTGGAGTGAATTAGAAAAATTAAAAACAATAATTAAAGATTAAAAGAAAATGGCACATCCTAAAAGAAGACAGTCAAAGACACGTACACTTAAAAGAAGAACTCATGACAAGGCTGTAGCTCCTACACTGGCAGTATGCCCTAACTGCGGCGCTTATCATATTTATCACACAGTTTGCCCGACATGCGGTTACTACAGAGGTAAGATCGCTATTGTAAAGGAAACAGCTGAATAATGGAGAAAATAAACGCAATAATCACAGGAATCGGCGGTTACGTTCCTGACTATGTCCTCAACAACGAGGAACTGTCAAGAATGGTAGACACCAACGATGAGTGGATTATGACGCGTGTCGGCATCAAGGAGCGCCGCATCCTCACCGAGGAAGGCCTCGGCACGTCATACATGGCGCGCAAGGCTGCAAAGCAGCTCCTTAAGAAAACGGGCGTCGACCCCGATACCATCGATGCTGTCATCGTTTCCACCTCGACAGCCGATTATGCTTTTCCGTCAACAGCATCTATCGTTATAGGCAAGCTGGGACTGAAAAACGCGTTTGCTTTCGACTTTTGGGCTGCTTGTTGCGGCTTCCTCTATTCGTTCGACGTGGCAACGTCGATGATACAGAGCGGACGCTACAAGAGGATAATAGTAATCGGAGCCGACAAGATGTCGTCAGTTGTCGACTATAAAGACCGCAGCACATGCCCTCTCTTCGGCGACGGTGCGGCAGCGGTTCTCGTAGAAGGTACAACTGAGCAGAACATCGGTGCGATGGACTCTTACTTCCGTGCCGACGGAAAGGGACTTCCCTTCCTCCATCTTAAGGCCGGCGGTTCGGTATGTCCTCCGTCACACTTCACGGTCGACCACCGTCTGCATTACCTCTATCAGGAGGGACGCACAGTGTTCCGCTATGCCGTTACAAGCATGAGCGACGACTGCGCACTTATAGCAGAGCGCAACAACCTCAACAAGGACAACATCCGCTTTGTGGTTCCTCATCAGGCCAACATCCGCATCATCGAGGCTGTGGCCAAGCGTCTTGAGCTGCCCATGGAGCAGGTTATGGTCAACATTGAGCACTTCGGTAACACCAGTGCGGCTACTATTCCGCTCGCAATCTGGGAGAACGAGCATCTGCTCAAGAAGGGCGACAACCTCATCATGACGGCATTCGGCGCCGGATTCGTTCACGGAGCTTCTTACTACAAGTGGGCTTACGACGGATCAGACTTTGTCGGAAAATAGACAGAAAGATAATATCAGATAGAAAGACGACGCATCTGCCCTTATATGGCAGGTGCGTTTCTTTTTTTGTGCCATGCCCGTGCGCGGCGTCATTCAGTGGCGTGCGCACGGGCATGGCTTGTCCATGTGAATGGATGTCGTGCGTGCCGTCAGTATTCTTTCATATTGAATGTTTCTACTCCGAAGTTTCGTAAATATTGTTGCCGGTATGCTCCGAAAGGTTAACATAAGGTAAAAAGTGGCCCGCAGAGAGCAACATGTCGAAAAACTTCGTACATTTATGGCGTAAATCTTAACATTTATAGGCTATGAACAGAATATGGGAATCAGCAATCATTGCGGCAGGCATCGTTATATTGGGCCTCTGCATAAAGTCGGGTTTCGACAATTTTACCAACAAAGACCGCAAGGTTACAGTGAAGGGACTTGCCGAGAAGGAGGTGGCGGCCGACAAGGTTACATGGCCGATACTTACAAAGGAGCTGGGCGACAACCTGCCGGAATTATACACGCGCATAAACGCTACCACGGCCAAGGTGAAGAGCTTTCTGACGCAGAACGGCATCAAGGAGAGCGAAATCAGCGTCAACGCCCCCGTGGTGATCGACCTTAATGCCGACCAGTACAGCATGGCAAAGCGCAACTACCGTTACAACATAACGTCAACGGTTACCGTTACGTCGCGCAACGTGAAGCTCGTAAGAAGCATCATTGCGCGTCAGGGCGAACTGCTTAAGCAGGGCGTGGCCGTTGTCGACGGCGGATATGGCAGCGGAGTGTCTTATGAGTATGTCTCGTTCCAGCAGATGAAGCCTAAGATGATGCAGGAGGCTATAAAGAACGCAGAACAGACGGCGGCACAGTTTGCCGAAAACAGCAACAGCAAACTCGACAAGATTATGACCGCCGACCAGGGACAGTTCTCTATAGACGACCGCGACAGCAACACGCCTTACATAAAGAAGGTGCGTGTGGTTACCACGGTTACGTATTCGCTGAAGGATTAGTGCAGGTGATGTGCCGGTGTTTAAGTCATTAGGGTTTTGCAGTCAGATGCGTTGTGCATGCTGTGAATGTAATTTCGCCGTATGGCTTAAACAGTGAAATCGTATGAGAAATGTGATTTTAATTTAGGTTCTTGTAGCCTAAAAAATTGAGTTGGTTTAAATAAACAAAAGACTTCGCCGGACATCAGCCTGCGAAGTCTTTTTTATTTCGTCAGAAGCTCGGCTCTGCTTTTCCGCGCTTCATTTTGTCAAAATAGAATACGTCTGCATGAAGTTCGTTTGCGTCGGCATGGTAAAAGTGGCCGATTCTTCCGTTTGCGCAGTTGTTGCCATAGTATATTTCTATTTCAATATATGGTGTCAGATTTCCGTTTTCTTCTGTGCAGTACAATTTCCAGTCTCCTTTGGTTGTATCGTTTTTTAGTATTCGCCAATCAGTGTAGGTGTCTTTTCCGTTGATTTTTACAATTTCTCTTGTCACAATCTTTGTTATATGTACGTTCTTTCTGTCTTTTCCGAGATAGATATATTCGTAAATTTTTCCTGTACTGTCAGACACCTCGTTATACCATTCGCCACAAGTAATGTCGAAATACTTTTCGTTAAGCTCTTTTGTTGCTTTGTTCGCTTCGGTTACGATGAGGTGTGGTTCAGCTCCATCGCATGAACAAAGGCCGATGGCCACAATAAGAAAGATGAAAAAATTTTTGACCATAATAATATTTTTTAGTTTAATTTACTGTTGTTATAACGTGCCTTCCGTTACTTTATTGTGTTGTTGAATATATTGACATGCGGATAGCTTAACGTCCTGATAATGTGGTGATTAATGCAGGCTGCGGACGCATTCTCCGGTTGGTGTATTGCGGCGTGTTCCAAGTGTCAGTTTAACATCTTTTATCTTGATTTATTGGCACATGCAACCTGCTTAGTTGGTTGTGCTGAAAATTTTTCGTATATTTGCAGACTTAGATTATAATCTTTTATTCAAGCAAAATAAAAATACAGATGCACAAGGCAGGATTTGTAAACATTGTAGGTAATCCTAACGTGGGCAAGTCGACGCTGATGAATCAGCTTGTAGGCGAGCGCATAAGCATTGCCACATTCAAGGCGCAGACCACGCGCCACCGTATAATGGGCATCGTCAACACGGACGACATGCAGATCGTGTTCTCCGACACCCCGGGAGTGCTCAAGCCAAACTATAAGCTGCAGGAGTCGATGCTGGCTTTCTCTGAGTCGGCACTTAAAGACGCTGACGTGCTGCTCTATGTAACCGACGTGGTGGAGAACCCCGAAAAGAACATGGACTTCCTCGAGAAGGTGCGCAAGATGACTATTCCGGTGCTCCTGCTTATCAACAAGATTGACGAGAGCGACCAGCAGAAGCTCGGCGACCTGGTTGAGCTGTGGCATAAGCTGCTGCCCGAGGCTGAGATTCTGCCCATATCGGCCAAGAATAAGTTTGGCATCGACATGCTGCTGAAGCGCATTAAGGAGCTGTTGCCCGACTCGCCGCCTTATTTCGACAAAGACCAGCTCACCGACAAGCCGGCACGTTTCTTTGTGAGCGAGATAATACGCGAGAAGATTCTGCTCTATTACGACAAGGAGATACCTTACTCTGTTGAGGTCAGCGTGCAGTCGTTCAAGGAAGACGAGCGCCACATACACATACGTGCGGTAATATATGTTGAGCGCGACTCGCAGAAAGGCATCATCATCGGACATCAGGGCGTGGCCCTGAAGAAGATGAGCACCGAGGCACGCAAGACTCTCGAGAAGTTCTTCGGCAAGAGCATCTACCTCGAGATGTTCGTCAAGGTTGACAAAGACTGGCGCAGCTCTAAGAAAGAGCTTGACAACTTTGGCTACAATCCGGAGTAATTTCTCATGCCTGTTTCGGGCTTTTGCGGCATGCACACATACGGCATTCCGCATGCTTTGAATAAACAGATAAAGAGTGAAGCTATAATAAATATAAACCAGAGGGAGATGTGTTGGCCTCCGTTTCGGCCGTCGTGCGGCAGGACTCAGCGTCCGGCATGCGTATCAAGGATGAATCCCGGCAGGCTTGATCTCTCTAAAACAAATGACAAATGGCAAATTTAGTAGCAATAGTAGGACGCCCTAATGTAGGTAAGTCTACGCTTTTTAACCGACTCACAAAGTCGCGTCGTGCTATCGTCAGCGACACCGCCGGCACCACACGTGACCGTCAGTACGGCAAGTGCGAGTGGAACGGAAAGGAGTTTTCCGTTGTCGACACCGGAGGATGGGTGGTAAAGTCGGATGACATCTTTGAAGAAGAAATACGCAAGCAGGTGATTATTGCCACCGAAGAGGCCGATCTGGTGCTCTTCCTGGTTGACGTTACAACCGGTCTGACCGACTGGGACGAGGACGTGGCTGCCATCCTGCGCCGTACAAAGCTGCCGGTTATCGTGGTGGTCAATAAGGTTGACAACAACGACCTGCAGTATAGTGCTGCCGAGTTCTATAAGCTCGGACTTGGCGATCCGCAGTGCATAAGCAGCGCCACGGGCAGCGGCACGGGCGATCTGCTCGACCTTATGCTTACAAAGTTCAAGAGCGACAGCGGCGAACTGCTTGAAGACGGCATTCCTCGCTTTGCCGTTGTCGGCCGTCCTAACGCCGGCAAGAGCAGCATCATCAACGCCTTTATCGGCGAAGACCGCAACATCGTAACCGAGATAGCCGGCACTACGCGCGACAGTATCTATACGCGCTACGACAAGTTTGGCTTCGATTTCTACCTGGTTGACACAGCTGGCATACGCCGTAAGAATAAGGTTACTGAAGATCTTGAGTTCTACAGCGTGATGCGTTCTATCCGCGCCATCGAAAACTCGGATGTCTGCATACTTATGATCGACGCTACACGAGGCATCGAGGCACAGGACATGAACATCTTCCAGCTTATACAGAAGAACAACAAGTCGCTCGTGGTTGTGGTGAACAAGTGGGATTTGGTAGAGAACAAGGACCAGAAGGTTATCGACACCTTCGTTACTGCCATACGCAACCGCATGGCTCCGTTCACCGACTTTCCTATAATCTTTGCCTCGGCACTTACAAAGCAGCGCATATTCAAGGTGCTCGAAACAGCCAAGCAGGTTTATCTCAACCGCAAGGCCAAGATCGGAACCACCAAGCTCAACGAGGTTATGCTGCCGCTGATTGAGGCTTATCCGCCACCATCGATAAAAGGCAAGTATATCAAGATAAAGTATTGCTCGCAGTTGCCCAACACGCAGATACCTTCGTTCGTGTTCTACGCCAATCTGCCGCAATACATCAAGGAGCCTTACAGACGTTTCCTCGAGAACAAGATTCGCGAGAACTGGACTCTCACAGGCTCGCCTATAAACATCTTTATCAGGCAAAAATAACTTGTGGCGCGTTGGCCATGTTTTATAGATGCTAATATAATTAAATGAGAAAAATATTTTTCGTCATATTCACTTTTTGCGTTTTTATGTTCTTTGCGTGCAGCGAAGAACATAAAAACGATATCGCTGCAGCCAAGGCCGCAAAGGAGTATTACGACTCGCTGCTGGCCGGAAATTATGCATATTTTGTTCGCGGCATGTATCTTGCCGACACCATCCCTGACGGTTATCGCGAAGAGCTTGAGGCCAATGCCAAGATGTTTGTGGAACGTGTCAAAGAGGAGCATCACGGCATACGCGAAGTCAGGATAATGAACTGTGTCAATGACACAATCCATATTGAAAAGACAGACAAGTCTGTCCATGCAGCCGAAGCTTTCCTAGTGTTCTGTTTTGGCGACAGCCTTAACGAGGAAGTTGTCGTACCAATGGTTTTCCATAAGAACCGTTGGCTTATGCGATAGGGCATTTTAGACGTTGTTTCGGCTAAGTCCTTGTCCCTGTCTGCGGGTTGTACGTTGTGCTGTCGGTTGCGGATGCAGCAGCTTGTCAAAAGTTGAACAACCGTCATGGTAATTAAATCATTTTGCGGTATGGAATTTAATATCAGTCAGTTTGTCCGCAGAAGAACAATGGCTCTTTTATGCCTGTTGTCCTTCGTCTTTACGGTCTTTGCCCAAGAGCCTTTCGGCAGTTCTAAAATCAACGATGGCGGCAATGACATTACAGATTCCGTGCCGTCAGCATTTCAGGATAAGCTTATGCATGATGCCTATTCGCCTGAGTTTTCGGCGCCTTTGCCCGAAAGCCGTTTTACGAATAGTACATTCAGCAGGATGATGTCGTCGGTTCAGCCTCCCAAACTAAAGTTTCATGTTGACAGTATAGAGCGCATAATGCTTTACGGCATGCCCGAACCGAAGTTTACTGCATCGCCTTACGCTTACGACTTCAGCCGCAGTGGTGTCGTCACTTCATGGAAGAACGGCTATCTTATTGGTTCCGGCTCGCGCACCACCATGCCTGCCCTGATGTCTAACCAGAACGTGTCGTTCAGCGCGGTGCAGAATGTTGGCAACTTAACCTTTGCCGGAGGAGTTTCGGCCGACCGCTATTCTATGTGGCGCAACGTGAACACCATGTTTGGCTTCAGGGGCTCTGTTACCTATAACTTCAACGAAAACGTTTCGGCCACCATATTCGGCCGTTATTATACAGGGCAGTCATACTACACGATGGGAGCCATGCCTTATATGGGTTCGAGCGGTTACGGAGGTTTCTTGAGCTTAATGGGCGAAACGTTCGGCATGGATGTGGGTGTTGAGCGATATTATGACTCGTTTGCCGGCCGTTGGGTTACGTCGCCGATAATAACGCCTAAGATAAAATTCAGCGAAAAGTTTACGCTTGAACTGCCTGTGGGCTGGCTGGTAAAAGAAGTGCTTGATGAGACTGTGTTTAAGAACAACAAGAAGCAAGGGCCGATGATTATGCCTGAGTTTACGCCGATGCCCGGACCGATACCTTTCGGACCGCCGGAAATCAATTATCAAAGATAATAAGAAACGTTTACATACAGCAATATTACTGTTTGCGCATTCAGCAATATTGGCAGTATGTCCTGCTTGTTGAGGATAGTGCTATTCCACTATCCACCTTTCTATATTCCTTGTCTCGCGGCTGAAGTTTACGCCAATCTTGTACAGCTTTCTCGGGTCTGATGCAAACGGGGCTGCATATTGTTTCTCGTTGATTTGCTTTATGGCCTCTTCCGCAGTGCCTTCAAGCTTAAACTCCATGACGTAGATATATTCTTTTGTCTTTACCACCATGTCTATTCTTCCCTGCGACGTGTGGTATTCGGCTTCGGTATAAAAGCCCAGCAGGCTGAACATTATGTAGAGCACGTTCTGATAGTGAAGTTCCTGCTGACGTGCCAGTTCGTAGGGCGTGCCGGCCATGAAGCTTTGCAGGCGCGCCATAAAGTCGTCAATCTTTCCGGCTCTTACCTCCTTTACAAAGTTCATTATCTGAAAAGCCGACTCATGTTCGTTTATGTTGACATAGCTCGGCATGAGAAAGTTGATAAATCCGTGTTCAACTTCCTCGTTGGGAAATCCCAGTGTATATGTCTTAAACTCCTTGTCGTAGTCTTTTATTGTCAGATATCCGGTCTGGAAGAACATAGGCACAGGATTGTTTTCTGTGTTCTCCATTCCGTTGAGCTCATAAGACGAAGCCTGCACGCCTTCTGTAAGATTGCTCAGACGATAGTCGTTCTGCTTCAGCATCTTTACGAGCAGGGTAGGGGTGCCTGTGGCAAACCAGTAGTTGTCGAGTTCCATCCTGTAGAATGTGTTCAGCAGGCTGAACGGATTGTACATGCCTTCGCCGTTTTCGGTGAAATGATATCCGTCATAAAGTTTTTTCAGCCGGTTGCAAGTTTCGTCGAACGATATGTTCATCTTTTCGGCCAGTTGCCTGATGTCAGGCTCAAAGTTTCCCTTCAGTTCCTTTTCGGTTATTCCGCATAAGGCAGAATAATTGTCGTCCATTGTTATGTCGTTCAGGTTGTTCAGGTCGCTGAATATGCTTACCCTGCTGAATCTGGTTACGCCTGTAAGAATGGCAAACTTGATATATCCGTCGCACGATTTCAGGTTGCCGTAGAATGCTTTAAGCGTGTTGCGGTATTCATCTTGCAGCTTTTCGTTTCCGATGGCCTGTATCAGTGGCTTGTCATATTCGTCTATGAGTATTGCCACGTTCTGTCCGGTCTGTTTTGCCGCATTTCTTATTATGGCAGAAAAGCGTAGTGAGGCAGATTTCTCAGATGTCTCGCACCCATACATCTTTTCCCATTTTGCAAGATAGCTGTTGAGCATATCTTCAAGGTCTTGCCGTGATTTATATTCCTGACCATTCAGGTCGATGTGCAGCACAGGTCTCACAGTCCATTCTTTTTCCAGCTTTTCAACGTCGAGTCCCTTGAATAGTTCACGTTTTCCCTGGAAATAAGCCTCCAGAGTAGAAATCATCAGACTTTTTCCGAAGCGTCGCGGGCGGCCGAGAAAATAATATTTGCCTGTGCGTACAAGGCGATGTATCAGTGCCGTCTTGTCTACATATATATACCCGTTGCGTCTCAGGTCTTCAAAGTTTTGTATGCCTATCGGATAAAGTCTTTCCATTTCTCTCTTCATTTTTGTTACGTCATGCGGCATCCGTCTGTAACGTGTTGCCTTCATGCCTTATGCAAAGATAGTGAAAGGCGAGTGAAAAGTCAAAAGAAAAACAATGTTTTTTGTTTTGACAATTCTGAGCCGCTTCCTATATTCTTTGAATTATATGATGAAAAAGTATGATTTTTATAAATACCCGGTAAAAAAGCATGTAAGTATTTGCAGACTTTAATCAGATTTTGTGGAATTATATTTACAATGAGTTGAAAAGCACCCGAAAATCGTAACTTTTTATCGGTTTTATGTTTTAGATGGTAATTTGCACTACATTTTAATGCCTGTTTGTTAAGATAATCACACTGTTTTAGTTTTAAACTGTTAGTGGCTTGTTTACGACTCGTAAATGGGCCACTTTTTATGCAAAAACGGCCCACTTTTTATCCGTAAACCATAGAGTAATTTTGTTTGTATTGCAAGGTTTCATTTTCAGATGGGCAAGGGCATGGCTGAACATTTCTATATGCATGGCTGCTGTGTGTAGCCTTTGCGCCAGTCAGTCGTTGAGTGCCGGCTTCGTCTGTATGCTTGTTATAGCATGAATCATGTTTTCTGCCGAATAAAATAAGCGGACAAAGGCAAAACATTATTGCCTTTGTCCGCTTGTCAGGTTATTGCATGTTGCAGGTGCAGACTGAACGTATGTGGATAACTTCCTGCTCCTCAATATTCTTACTTCACCTTGACCGTCGTTATGGGCTGATTCTTTGTAGCGTCGAGCAGTACGGCCTGATATTTCACCTTGTCGAATTTTATTGTCTTCAGGTCAAACTTCCTTATGGCGCTGTTGTGCATCGTGCGGTAGTATATCGCCAAGTTCTTCATGTCTGTGGCCGATGTCCATTGCGTTGCGCTTGGAATGTCGGCTGGAGTCTCGCCGTCGACAAACTCAATGCCTACGGGTATGTCGAAGTTGTTGAGTATCTGGAAACACTGCAGCACGGTTTCTTCGGCAGTCTGTTTTTTCGGAGCCGTTGCCTGATAGAACGCTGCGCGCACAAAGCGTGAAGGCGGAGTTACGTCGCCCGGTATGCCTAAGAATCCGCTGCCGGCGCCAAACGACGTGAGGGCTGTGCCGTCTAATGTCTTTGCCTGTGCCGTGCCGGGATAGAGGTTTACGTAGTTGTTCAGATTGGTCATCTGCCATTCAAAGCCAGGCGAGTTGGTCAGCACGCCCAGTCTGTTTTCAAACACGTTCACCTTGCCTTCGGTTATCTCTATCACTATCTGACGGCCCGACGGCTCGGTTATGCGCCAGTGAACTGTTGAGGCTCTCGGGTCTATTGCCACCACATGAACGTCTTTCATTCCTTCAATTACTTCGTCTACGGTGCTGAAGTTGCCCAGAATCCATGATACCAGCTGCAGGTCGGCTATGCTCGACTGGCGGTTAGCTTCGCTGTAAGCCTCATACTGTCCGTATCTCGGAAAGTAGAACAGACCGGCCGACAATCCTTTTTCGTTAAGGCCTTCAGCCACAAATTCCTCCTGCTCAACGGCCAGACCTACATATCCGTATTTGGCTGTAAACTGCAGTCCGTTCTTCTGTCCGCCCGGTATATACGACTGCTGCGTATATCCTCTCGGCACGATTACATACTTGCTGTTAAGGTCGCTTCCGCCCCATTCGATAGTTCTTGCCGGGATGCTTGTTCCGTCGGCAGTCTTCAGTGTTATGCCTGTGCAGGCTTCTGCCTGCTGTGTGCTTGTTGCCATCAGGGCCGCTGCGGCCATTACGGCTAATAGTTTCATTCTCATAATCTCTTTGTTTTTTGTTGATTATTGTTTCTTTTAGGCAGCTGCCCGGCCCCTTTTCTTATGCCGGCCTTCTTTTGTTTTTGCCGTAGGGGGCTCTTGTCTGCCATTATCCAAAGATACAGAATAGTTTTGACACCGCAATGCATAAGTCCGTTTATTTGTAAATTTAATGATTAAGGTCAAGTCTGTTCATCTTATTAAGGTGTGCTGTCACAGATGTTTTTTATCTTATGTCGTCAGACGGTACAATAAAAAAACGGCATCCGCATACGCGGATGCCGTCTCTGTTGATATTTCTGTTGTTTACATTTCCTTGTTAATCACGGCGTTGCGCATCTTTTTGAGCAGGTCGCTCGCAAATATGAAGTCGGTCAGCTTCTGGTTGCTCGAGCCCATTATGTCGGCGCTCACGCCCTGCCATTCCTTGTGTCCTTCGTATATAAAGATGATGTTCTCGCCTATGCCCATCACCGAGTTCATGTCGTGAGTGTTTATAATCGTGGTGATGTTAAACTCGTGCGTGATGCTGTGCAGCAGTTCGTCAATCACGAGCGACGTCTTAGGGTCGAGTCCTGAGTTTGGCTCGTCGCAGAACAGATATTTAGGATTAAGCGCTATGGCTCTGGCTATTGCCACACGCTTCTGCATACCGCCCGAGAGTTCGCCCGGAAACTTTGATCCGGCGTCCTTCAGATTTACGCGGTCGAGACATGTCTTGGCGCGCTGTATGCGTTCGCGGAGGTTCATGTTAGAGAACATGTCGAGCGGGAACATCACGTTCTCTAGTACCGTCATCGAGTCGAACAGCGCCGCGCTCTGGAAAATCATGCCCATCTCCCTGCGCAGCATTATCTTCTCCTTCTTGTCCATGGCCATGAAGTTGCGTCCGTCGTAGAGCACGTCGCCGCTTGTAGGCTCGAGCAGTCCCACGAGGTTCTTCACGAGCACGGTCTTTCCTGAGCCGCTTTGTCCGATTATCAGGTTTGTCTTTCCGCTGTCAAAAACGGTGCTGATGTCTTTCAGCACTTCTTTCTCACCGAAGGATTTGCAGAGGTTCTTAACTTCAATCATGGCCTATGAAAGTATTTGAGTTAAAAATACGTCGGAGAACAGCACAAGCACGCTGCTTGTAACCACAGCGTTGGTGCTCGACTTGCCCACCTCGACCGAGCCTCCCTCAACGGTGTAGCCGTAGTAAGACGACACGCTCGTGATGATGAACGCGAAGAAGAGGCTCTTGATGATGCTCATATACATAAACCACGGGTTGAAGTCGTGCTGCAAGCCTATCGTAAGGTCTTCCGCGCTTATCACGTGTCCCAGATATGAGGTGGCGTAGGCGCCGATGATGCCTGATGCCGTGCTGAATATAACCAGGAACGGCATGATGGTTATCATGCCCATGATTTTCGGCAGGATGAGGAAGTTGGCCGAGTTGACGCCCATGATGTCAAGCGCGTCTATCTGCTGCGTCACTCTCATCGTGCCTATCTCCGAGGCAATGTTAGAGCCCACCTTTCCGGCAAGGATAAGACACATTATTGACGATGAAAACTCGAGCAGCATGATTTCGCGCGTTACGTATCCCGTAACGAAGCGCGGCATCCACGGGCTCTGTATGTTCAGCTTTATCTGTATGCAGATTACTGCGCCGATAAAAAACGATATCAGCAGCACAATGCCTATCGAGTTTACGCCCAGCGATGACATTTCCTTCAGATACTGCTTCATGAACATGCGCATGCGTTCAGGCCGCGAGAAGGCACGGCCCATAAGTATCAGGTATTTACCGAAACTTGTTAGATATTTGTCTATCAGCATTGTCTTAAAAAGTCTGTTATATAATTTCTCTTGGCGTGAAACCGCTACAAAAGTAACCAAAAATTGATAAAAAACTGCAACAAGTTCAAGAGTTTTTCGATTCTGTAGATATTATTAGATACAATTTTACTACTTTTGCATAAATAAACATTGTTACAGTCTTAAATGAACGGAGAAAAAGATTTGAATGCGGGCATGCAGCAGGGCGAAGGCATGGTGCTGCGTGCCGAGGGACTGGTGAAGCGCTACGGAAAGCGCACCGTTGTTAACGACGTTTCGATCAACGTGAGGCAGGGCGAGATTGTCGGACTGCTCGGACCTAACGGTGCCGGCAAGACAACGTCGTTCTATATGACCACAGGTCTTATCGTGCCCAACGCGGGCCATATATATCTGGGAGACAAGGAGATAACCGACTTTCCTGTATACAAGCGCGCAAGGGCGGGCATTGGCTATCTGCCGCAGGAGGCAAGCGTGTTCCGCAAGCTGAGCGTTGAAGACAACATCATGGCTGTGCTCGAGATGACAGGGCTGAAGCGTGCCGAGCGCGAGGAAAAGCTGGAGAGCCTCATACGCGAGTTCCGCCTGAACAAGGTGCGAAAGAACAAGGGTGACCAGCTTTCGGGAGGTGAGCGTCGCCGTACTGAGATTGCGCGCTGTCTGGCCATCGATCCTAAGTTTATCATGCTCGACGAGCCCTTTGCCGGCGTAGACCCTATTGCCGTTGAGGACATTCAGCACATAGTGTGGCAGCTTAAATACCGCAACATCGGCATCCTTATAACCGACCACAACGTGCAGGAGACCCTTAGCATCACCGACCGTGCATATCTGCTGTTCGAGGGCCGCATATTGTTCCGCGGTACGCCTGAACAGCTTGCCGAGAATAAGATTGTAAGGGAGAAATACCTCAGTAACAGCTTCGTTCTCCGAAAGAAAGACTTCCAGCTTATCGACGAGGAGAAAAAAGCACGCGAGGCAGAGGAAAACGGTTAATTAATTCATAATTCACAATTCATAATTCATAATTGGGTTGATTATTTTCAAAAAAACAAAACGGCATATCCGCCAACCAATTATGAATTATGAATTGTGAATTATGAATTAAAAAGATTTATTTGTTGAAATAGTACAGGAATGTCGCAATGCCGGTCAGGGCTTTTTTGGGCGAATCCTTTATCTCAATACTGAACTTTATTTCGGCTTTTACCGTTCCGCGCAGGTTCTCTATGCTGTGCAGGTCGGCCACGAGGCGTATTGATTCGCCTGACTTTACAGCCTGTCCGAACTTCATCTTGTCCATGCCGTAGTTCACCATCATCTTCAGGTTGTTTACCTCAATGATCTGGTTCCACAGATAGGGCAGCATCGACAGCGTGAGATAGCCGTGGGCTATAGTTGTCTTGAACGGGCTCTCTGTCTTTGCGCGCTCCTGGTCTACGTGTATCCACTGATGGTCCAGTGTGGCGTCGGCAAACATGTTTATGCGTTCCTGTGTCAGCTCTACATAGTCAGACACTCCGATGTTCTTGCCGAGCAGAGCGGCAAACTCTTCATAACTGTTGATAATTACTTTACTCACTTTTCTTGATGTTTATAGATTTGTAAATTAGTTGATTTCAATCATACTCCGTCGGGACTGTAGAGATACTGCGCCAGCGGGTCGGCATAGTCAAACAGCTCTTCGGACTTGAAGAATCGCTTAATCTCTATTGCGGCGTTCTCCGTGCTGTCAGAAGCATGTATTATGTTCTCCTGTCCGCTCATAGAGTAGTCGCCTCTTATTGTTCCCGGCGCAGCCTTGCGTCCGTTGGTGGCTCCCGTTATGGTGCGCACCACTTCAACTGCCTCGCATCCCTCAACACACAGAGCCACCACCGGGGCAGCCATCATTGAGGCTTTCACGAATTTAAAGAACGGTCTTTCGGCCAGGTGGGCGTAGTGTTCGTTGAGCAGTTCGTCTGTCAGCTGCATCATCTTCATGCCCACAATGCGCAGGCCTTTGCGCTCAATTCGGTTTATTATTTCTCCGATAAGCCTTCTCTGCACTGTGCAGGGCTTCAGCAGTATTAGTGTTCTTTCCATGTTATGTTTTGATATTAAGGTTTTTCTATGTTCAGTTGTTGCCGTTGCGGCGTGTCATTTCAGTTCCTTGCCGTCAGAGAAAGCGTTGCCTGCCTTTGCGCCGATCTTGCGGTATTCGTTGTTGAACGGGTCGAATATCACTGGGGCTGCCTTCTCTACGTCAACCTTTCCGTCTTCGCCTATAACGCTCTCGTCAACGCTTACGTTCACAATCTCGCCGCGCAGTATGCATGTATCAGGATTATAGTCTATCAGACGGCACTCAACGGCCACGGCAAGTTCGTCTATCAGCGGAGCATCGACAAACTCCGACTTGGTGGCATGAAATCCTGCACGCTCAAACTTGTCGGGCACATTGTTTCCCGACACAAGTCCTACATAGTCGCATGCCACGATATGTGCGGCGTCGGCCATGCTCACCGTGAATGCTTTGCGTTTCAGTATGTTCTTCACTGTCTTGTGTCCTGCGCTGAGACACATGCTTATCTCTTTTATCTCGCTTATGCCGCCCCACGCTGCGTTCATGGCGTCGGGTGTGCCGTCTTCGCCGTATGTTGCTATGATGAACACCGGCTGCGGATATGTCAGCGGCTTTGCTCCAAAATTCTTTCTCATAATGCTTAAGTTCTTTGATAACTGAAAGTTAACTTACAAAAATACAAACTTTGTCTGACACGGGCAAATTATTTAAGTGAAAAGCGAACAATCCGATTGAAGATTAAGTGAAGAGTGAAGAACGAAGAGTGAAGAATCCAAATGTTGAGATGTTTTTATGGCAACAAAGCATATGACTTTAACTCCTAGCCAACTTGTTGGCGATAACTACTTTAACTCCCGTCTTGCGAAAGTTAAAAGTGAAAAGCGAACAATCCAAATGCGGAGTTGTGAAAGCCGGGAGTGAAGAATTTGAATGTAAGTAGTAAGCCAATTAAAATGAATTTATTATATTTGCACTGCGCAGAACTTGTCTGTTCACTGCCTAAAATGCAAAAACACTATAAAGAACTGATGTCAAATGTTTAAAACAGACTTTGCGGGCAATGCTCACGGTAAGACACAATTCGGATGACTTCACTCAAGATAAAATACTACAGGGCATATGACTTTAACTCCTTTAACTACTATAACTTTTTTAATTACAAGAATACTCCCCTTCTTGCTGCTTTGCACAACATTCTTTTCCTGTCGTGACGGAGGCAGGGCGGAGGGCATATTGCGCACAGCCGACAGCCTTATGGAGGAACATCCCGACAGCGCGTTGGCGATATTGAAGCGCGACTCACTCGAAATATGCCGTTCGGGTAAAGACTTTCGCCTGTGGTATGCTCTGTCGCGCACCGAAGCCGACGACAAATGCTATATCCTGCATGTGTCAGACTCGGCCATACGTATAGCCGCAGGGTGTTATGATTCTTACGGCAGTGCCCTTCAGCGCGTACGTGCTGATTATCTTCTCGGCCGTGTTTATTGCGACATGCATCTTTACGGCCACGCCCTTACATCGTTCAACAAGGCCATTGCCGTTGACGCGGAGAACGATTCTGTCATCAACCGCTACAAAGCCCGTGCCGCCACATGGGCAGGATATGTTTATGAGGTTGAGGGCTTGCATAAAGATGCGTTGCGATATAATAAGTTGGCATACGGATATGCCAAGAAGGCCGGCGCACAGGTTACAGAGATTTATTCGTTGAGAGACATTGGGCGGTCGTACAGCTATCTCAAGCAGAACAACACGGCTATACCTTATTATCGGCAAGCTGCAAAAAAGGCAAAGTCTATTGATGACGCGAACCTTTATAATATGGTTATGGAGGAATTGGCTGGTATATATATTGAAGAAGGTCGGCTTGATGAAGCCTATGCGGCATTGAATACGCCCTTTCTTGCAATGACAGACAAAGACATATCATCTCATTATTATGTTTGGGCATATTATTTTGAGCATACGGGACAACTTGATTCTGCCGTGGCTTATAATAAGAGAGGGATGATTTACAGTAATAATACAGAAAAAAGAGATGCGTGTCAGGATTTAATAAGAATCTTAAATAAGCAGGGCAAGCGTGACGAGGCAATGGAATATTATGAGAAATATTCTGTATATTCTGACTCTGTGGAAGCAAGTGAACTGAAGGAAACATCGGACATGTTGTCGCAGGTGGAAAAGAGTATAGATGTGGAGCGTAAAAATGCGGCTTTGGCCTCCTCGCAGTTACGCCTTGCAGCAGTAATGTCTATACTGGTTGTTGTGGTGGTTATTGCTTCGGTGGCTTTGCTGGGGATGTATCTCAAGCGCAAGAGAAAGCAACGGGAGCAGCTGGAGCGAGTGAGACGTTATCGCCTCGAGCGCAGCATGAAGGAAAAACAGCGCGCGCAGCAGAACAAGGAGCGCATAGCCTTACTTGAAAATGAACTGACAGCATCAAACCAGACGCTGTCGGAACTGCGGCAGGAACTTATCCGCAATGAGGCTGAGATGCTGAAATATAAAGACGCCTTGACAGCCTTTGAGCAGAAGCACGGCGAGCTGCTTGTGGCAGATTTGGCCGATACGGATGTGTATAAACTTTATCACGATCCGATTGCAAAACCTACATCTGCCGATTATCACATGCTTGTTGAGGCTCTGAACAAGGCATATGGTGATTTCACCTTGCGCCTAAAGGAGTTTTATCCCGACATACGTAGCAATGAGATGTGGATATGCTGCATGGTAAAGGCCGGTCTGACCTCTAAAGAGATATGCAACATATCGTCTTATTCGTACAGTTCCATCGGCATGGCTAAGGTTCGCCTGTATGGTAAAATGCTCGGCAAGAAAGGTTCGTCGAGAGACTTTGATACCTTTATCCGTGATTTTTAGATGTTTTATAATATGTTGATTTCTAAAGTTTTATTGCATGGACGGAACAATATGGTGAAGTTTTGTTAAGCTGATTGTTCACCTAAAGTTTTTTCAATGTTTGTATATTTGACAAACTTTAAAGCGATGAAAAAATCAGCAGGTGATGACATCTGTTGTTATTGCAGATAAAAAACAAGCTGTGTGAGGCAGACATTTAGAATGTAAGTCCGTCGCTTGGTGATTAATGTTTAACTTAAATCTGATTTATCATGCAGAAGTGTGTATTAATGTTTTTCCTGTTGCTGGCACCGTATATGGTTTATGCGCAGACGGACAGCGTATGCTGTGGCGACTCCGTGTCGGAGGCTTGGACTGAAGCCAACAAAGACAGAATAGCGATGATGACGCGCAGCGAATGGCTCAAACTTCCGACAGACGGGATTAGGCGTGCTGCATACACAAGGTTTACTCCTGAACAGCGAGTGCAGTTCTGGAAAGATAAGCTGACGGACATCGCAGCTGACGATAAGTTGTCGGAAAAGGAAAAGAGCCATGTGATGAAGCTATATGACTTTATAGACAGCCATCAAGGTTTGTTTACTGGTAAGCAGATTACTCCTGAACAGGACACCGAAGTCAATACGTTTATGGCAGGGTGGATGCAGACGGCAGAACGACAGTTCAGATGGAGCCGGCAGATGGTGTATTCGATAGCCGCGTCAGGCGAAGAAATGGTGATAAAATATGAAAACGATTAATTTGTCATGCCTCCGGCAATGCCTTATATTGATGTTTGCCTATGAATTGCAAGGATTATTTATGTTCGTTCTTCCTGATGCTGCTGTCAACAATGGCGGCATGTATATTTAATTGTTTCGAGTCTCTCTTCATATCCTCATTTGCAGGAGGGCTGTTTTTGTCGGCTGTCGTATGTTGGCGTTTGTCTGCCATACAGCGAAAGAGAGAAAACACAAACAGGCATTTTATGGCGATGTTGGCAGGTATTCTTGCTTTTATGATACCGTTTTATGCCGTTACTTTCTACGACTCTCTCATCTCGCTGATGCAGTCGTTGGGCTGGCTGCTTGCTGCGGTGCTGACGTACATCTGTTTTGTATGCAGAATAAAAGCTGTGTATGTCATTTCTGTGGTTGTCTGGCTTATTTTTATAATATTTGCCGTACCGGCATGGGTGTCTTATTTCATAAACGTTTATGAGTGTGCCGATTAGGTGTGATAAAAGTCTGTTTAAACTTTTTGTCGGCTAATTATCTGAATTATGCGCCCGTCGTATGTCTTTCAAAACACGGCAAATGACCTTCTAAAAGGTATGCTTTTGCAGCATAAAATGTGCTCTTTCAGACAGTAAAAGGATACCTTTTGCAGAGCCATAGCGGGCTATGTCAAGAATAATCCGACAAAAAGACGGGCTGAAAGCTGAATGCACAAAATAGATAAGGCCATGTGCGGCTTGATGACAGATTAGTGTTAAAGTCAACTTGTTTCAGGACCAGAGCCGCATGGAGTCAACCAAAATCAGAAAAAGTCAACGGCAGAAAGCATAAAAGTTTTGATAAAAACTCGTCACTCGTCACAATGCTGTGTAACGTGCTGTCCGTCAGTCTGTTGTAGCGTGAT
>NZ_LFQU01000043.1 GCF_001275135.1 Xylanibacter rarus
GACAACGGCAGCGCGTCGATAAACGTCATGCCGCAGCAACGCGAGATGATATCATTCAATGGTGAGATTGAACTGCACGAATGACGCCACAACGGCGACCTTGAGAAAAACCATTTTGGGGATAGACGCATAGACTAAAATGTAAACATTTCGGACGTCAGCCGAACAATTAACGCTCTCAGAGCAGCGATGCTATTCACAAATACGGGATTTTACATGAAAAACGCCCCAAATAGGGCGTTTATGTTAAGTCTTTATCATTCAACACATTACGCACGCTGAGCAACAAAACAGCAAGAGTTAAAAAATATTACTCGCCCACTTACGGTGCGAAAGTGGGCCTTTTACGAAGTGAAAGCAGGCCGTTTTCTACTCAAAAGTCATAGATTAAGGCACAAAAAACGCATGTTTTGGCTCGTTTAAAACAGCTAAAAGCAAACGTATGTTAATTAAGAAGACATACAAGCGCATTAAATTTAACATCCGTTACATATCAGATTTCTAGATTGAAAAATTATTTTGTCCTAAATTTTTACTACCAGCCAAACTATATGTCAAGGAGCCTTACAGTCAAGAAACAGCATTCTTATGCGAAGCAAAAAATACGTTTGATTCTTATGTTGTAAGACCTAAACCAATTATACATATTGTCTTAATTCAGCAAAAATCAAAAAATTAAGATGCATATATATAAAAGCAGCAAATCATAATTGGTCTGTGCCTAGTTTCGTTTCTCAATCTTCCATTATTACTTCTAAATAAAAAAGGAACGCGCCGTTGTTGCGCGTTCCTTTTTTTAAAGAAAGAGAGTGTTTATTTCTTGGTTACGTTAAGTTTGGCAACCTTACTGCCGGCCTTAACCAGATATATACCTTCGGGGCGGCTGTTCATATCGATACATACAGCATCGGCAGAACGGGCTGTAGCCGTAGCCACTACATGTCCGGCTGAATCATAGACAAATACAGGCATGCCTGCCTCAAGTCCGTAGACATAAATGCTGCTGCCGTCTGCTGTGATGCGTATGCCGTCGTTTCCGTCAACGGTCTCTATGCCGCTGGTGAACACGCGCACGATGTTAGAGCCAACCTCGCCATAGCCAGAGTAAACAGCCTTAACCTGATATTCGTTGTATTCTGTAGTCTTGGCCGTGTTGTCGAGATAAGAAGTCTCGGCTATCGGAGCTGCAGTGAGTCTGCCTCCGTTGCAGTAGACATTGTATCCCTCGAAGCCAAAGAGTGGCGACGTAGACTCGCTGACAGCCTGGGTGCGCAGTCTGACATCGGCAGACGGAGCCTTTCGTGATGCGACGTTGAACGCGCCGAAGGCCGGAGCCAGAGCGGCCGAACTGAAGTCGGCATAAGGACGCAACACTATCGTTATGTTCCAGTTGCCGTCGATATCATTGTCGGTCAGTGTCTCCCATGTAGTTCCGTCAGAAGAGTAGAGGTCACCCTTGCCGACAACGGCAGGTCCCTCATCGTATCCGAGCGGTACAGATATCTCATTGTGCTCAACATAGAGTACCACTCTGAGCGTACGGTCAGGATTAATCTGCAGCGGAGTATTCAGTTTGATGTTGTTGAAACTATACTGGCGCAGATTAGTGACATACTGCTGGCGCACGAGGTCGGTACCCTCATAAACGAGCAAGAACATCTGGTCGGGAACGTTATTTACATAAACCTCAACCTCTGAAAGCGACAGATGGCCGTAAGACTGCAAATCGTCTGATGTCCACTGTACGCCGGCGAAATATCCACCGCCGCTGGGCAGACCGGCAGCATCGTGTGCCGTACCGCTATGCCATCTGAGGTTGATGCCGTCGCCTATAGCCGGAGCACTCCAGTAAAGCTGCACTCCATCAGAAGTTTTCTCGGCAGAAAGCATGCCCGGAGCCTGATAGTTGTTGCTATAGTCTACAACTGCCGTAACAGGCTCTGACAGCTCGCTCAGACCGGAAGTAACGTAGATAGCGCTCACCTGATAGTTATATGTGCCAGGCAGCAGGTTATGATCAGTGTAGCTTACGGTCGTGACAGGCTCTTCATTGAGTTTGACACCGTCGCGATAAACATAGTATCCGTGTATGAGAGCATGGTCTTCTGTATCAACAGAAACTGCGTCAACATACTGAGATGTCTTGTCGGCATCGCTTCGCAAGGCCACGTATGCTACAGATGCGGGCAGTATGAAGCTGAACTTCTGCCAGTTTTCAGTTGTCGTGACAGTTGACAGTTTCTGGAAGTCGGCCTCCGACGTAGAGCTGCCCGACGATGTATAGACAGAAATAGAGCCTACGCCTTTGCTATCGTTCTCATTGCGTGCCACAAACGAGAACAGATTCTCGGCATTATCAGCCTCGCCTACAGGAATTATCAGCAGCGAGCTGTTGCCGGCTGCAGCCTCAACAGACTTGTCGCCCTGATAAGCCGTTGCAGATGTCACGGTCCATGCATCATTGCTGTTTATCCAGCCTTCGCGTGCGAATACAGAACCATCGGTCTGTCCTTCAGCGCTCTCATATACAGCGGCATTGAGGGTTGCGGGGTCAACGAACGAGAGGTTAACGTTGTAGCCGCACTCAGCCGGCACGGCCTTAATGTCAGAAGGAGGAACACAGTCGCCTGCGTCGACAATAGTAACAGTAGCTGCCTGAGACTTGTCAGACACAGAGCCGTCTATATAAACCGTCTGTACAGCATAGCTATATGTACCGGGGTCGGTTTCCTCGGTTGTATATGAGCGATATTTCAACGGTTTGTCGTTCACCTTTACATCGTTGCGGTAAACGTTGTAGCCCTCAAGACCGAGTATTGTTCCCGGATCAAGGAAGATGAAGCGCGCGCTGGTTGGTCCCTGCAATGCAAGTGCAAGAATGTTGAGTCCTTCCTTAGTAGTGATGAGCGACATGCCACCAGCAGCCGTACCCGTCTCCGGACTGAGTTCGGGATAATCCTTAAGGTCGACAGAAGCCATCTTCTTGCCTGTGATAAGGTCATACATCGACACTACATACGGATTTTCATAACCCTGCTCGAAGGCATAAAGCACGCCGTTATAATAAGCCGTTCCGGCCGCACCAGGATAAGACGGTCCTGTGCTAAGCTTGCTTCCTCGCTTATCGATGTAGATGGATGTCTCCCAGTCGCCAACCTCAAAGCCTCCGCGGCCGTTGTCGAGGTCAGGTATGTAAGCCAGATGGCGTGCTACTTCCGAGATAGAGATAGTGTCTGTAGCCACGCGCTTGTCCATGTCTATCTTATAAATCCAATTGCCGTTTGTAGAGGCATAGAAGTCCTCGCCGTCGTATGCAAGGTTGAGTATTCCGTTGTCGACACCGTCTATCGAGAATCCTTCAACAAACTCGCCGTCAAGTGTATACTTGTTTACAGCCCCCTTGACGCTGTGCATCGTGGTGTAGATATACTCGCCGTCTGAAGCCACGCCCATCTCACCTGAGATGTAGCCCTTAAACTGGTTGATATACTCAAGACAGCCGTCGTTAGTGTTAACCTTGGTTGTCGTAAGGTCTATCGGGAACGACATGCCACCTTCTACAGGCAGATCCCAGCGCAGACGCACCGTGCGGTTGAGTTCAACGTCAGCGTTGATATTGCCTGGAGCAACAGGAGTGCCAAGGTCTAGTATCTCTGCCGTTACACCTGAGGTGAAGCCAGACACGCCGCCGTCGGCATAAACAGAGCGTACTTTGTAGACATGTTTGCCAGGCTCTGTCACCTCATCATGATAAGTAAGCTCACTTATAGGAGCCGTGGTTATCTGAGCGTCGTCGCGGAACACCTCATAGCCTACAGGTGCGTCTTCTGCATCGTCAGCCGGTGCAAAGTGAGCGGCAATGTTGACGTTACCCGTACCACAACCCATACGTGAGCATGTTGACCACTCTGAGCCGTCGGTTGATATAAGATTGCTCTTTCCCTCTACGGCCGTTCCGGCATCCATACCTATAGGCATCATGCCCGCATCGTGTGCCACGATGAACGCAACAATATAGTCGTGTCCGCGCTCAACGGTCAGAGGCTCGCTGAGAGTAACGGTGTTGAACTGTCCGTACTTGATGTCAGAAGACTTTACAGTCTGTGTGCGTACGGCCTCACCGTCCTTGTATATCTTAAGAGAAAGGGCCTGACAAAGCTCCTTAACATAAACGTCAACCTTGTCGAGCTTCATGCCGCGATGCTCAATGAGGTCGTCGCCAGTCCACTTGGCTCCAATCCAGAAGATGCCGCCGTCGGCAAGTCCGACGCTCGTGCTGCATGTGCCGTCGTCGTAACGCAGAGTGGCCTCATCCTGACGTGTAAGTCCGGGCTGGGTCCATGCCAGCGATACATTCTTGTTTTCAGACACACTGGCGCTGAGTCCTGTCGGTGCGAAGTAAGGAGCTCCCACGGTCATCTTGTAGACAACAGAGTCAGAATGGTTGGTCTCTACGTCATTATAGATAGCCGTAACAGTGTATTTATATTCGCCACGTATAACGTTTTTGTCAACATAAGCAGTTTCTGCCAATGGTTTCTCGTTAAGGCGCACGCCATCGCGATATACATTGTATCCCGAAGGAGTAGCCTCTGCCTCGCCGCTCTTCCATACCAGATTGACGTCAATGCCGTTCTCGCTTGATGCCGTAAGCTCTACAGGGCGCGGTGTGACGCAAGGACCGACAGCCGTATAGCTGACATCTATCTTTCCAGCATCAACGTCTGGCAGAGTGAATATATTGAGATCAGCAGAATAATCCTTGCCCACAACACCCTTTATGGCATTATAAGTAATCTTAACTTCCTGCTTCTCGCCGGCCTTCAGCACTCCAGCCTTTGGCGAATAAGAGAGCCAGTCGCCTGCATCACACAGCTTGTACACATAAATTCGGGCCGGTGACTGCTCCATTATGCCCACCAACGACAATGTTCCGTCAAACAGACTGGTTGTTGTCTCTATTCCGGCGCCATATATCATCGGCGTGTACTGATAATCAGGCGTGTCAGAAACCTCGTGCTTAACATCAGTAAGCCTGCGTGTATTGAGGTTATACTGGCGCAGCACGATGCGGTCAACGCCCTGATAAGACATCTCCTCATGTGAGAGCCACAGATAAGGACCGCCGGGAGTTGTATTGTCGTAAGCAGAACCGTACACGTCAAGACTCTCTTCGTCAGAAATGTTGCGCATGGCCGAAGTTATCTTGCCTTCACGGTTAATGCGGCATATAGTGTTAGAACCGCCTGCCCAGAACTCATCGCTCCTTGGGTCGTAGGCAATGTGGGTGATGTTTATCTTAGGATCGTCAACAATGGTTATAGTCTTGACAAGCCGTTTGTTGCGCAGGTCGAGCTGATAGATGACATTAGTGTCATCGCTTCCGTAGAAATAAGTTCCGTCGAACGCCATATCGTCCACCTTATAGTACATGCCCTCAACATCGAACTCTTCAATGAATCTTCCGTTGCGGTCGTACTTATAGAACTTGCCAATGTTGTACCATGAAGATGTGTAGAAATATTCTCCGTCGAAAACGATGGCCGACTGCAAATCGCCCGATGCGCCGAAGCTCTGCTGCAGCTGGAAGCGGCCAGATATGTCGCCAGAACCTATCTCGTGGTCAGCCAGCATGCGCCACATAACCTCACCGTCGCCTGTATTTTCAAGCGTCACGGTCTTTTCAACTTTATCTTCAACATTAAGGTCTTCATGCAGCTCAGTCTCACTGACAGAAAGAGCCGGAGTAGTTACATTTACGACCTCGTCGTTAGCTGAAGAGTTCTCAACGATCCATTTACCCTTATATAGGTTATGGCCTTCCTCGTCAATGACAATGGTATATGTGTCAGCCTCAATCTTCTCAAAGCTAATCTTGCCGTCAGCACCAGCCTTAGCATTATATCTGCCTCCGCCGTCACCTTCGAGCGAGATGCTGCACCCGGCAAATGGAGTTCCACCTGCGAGAACTGTCAGGCTGGCTGAAGTCCATTCAGGATTCCATACCTTTATGTCGTCAACATACCAATAGTCGATATAGAAAGCCTCCTCACCATGGGCACGGAAACGTACCTGGAAAAGATTCCCCGTAAGATACGGGCTGAGATCTATCAGCTCCTGGCGCCATGAATATGTACCCTCGTCGCTCAGATAATACTTGCAGCGTGTCCAATTCTTGCCGTCGCACGACACTTCTACAGAGAGTGTGTCGCCCGTGGTGCTGTTATAGTTGAGCATACGAAGGTCGAAACGCAGCCATGTGTTCTTGACATCTGTTGTATTGAGCTGTCTCGAAATCAGCGACTGTGAATAGTTCTTCAAAGAAGAATACTGATATGCAGCACAAGGATCAACAAGACCATAGGTATAATAATCTACACTCCACTTACTTGGATTACCGGCATCGTCAGCAGGTGTCGACCACTTGTCGGCATCAAGCACCCACGAACTGAAGTCGTCTTCGAAAGGAAGAAGCCTTATGTCGGGCACTTCCACATTGACAGACTCTGACATTCCTGTCTCGGTGCCATCTTCATAAACAGCCGTAACGGTATAAGTGTAGTTGCCGTAGTCGGGCACCTCGTCAGAATATACAAGACTAACAATAGGTTCAGCATTTACTTTGACAGAATTTCTGTACAAGTTGAATCCAACGAGCGGATTGCTTGCAGCAGCCTTAAGCGGGCGCACGTTGTTAGTGCCGACAAAAATGTCATCGATAAATAACATGAAAGCCTCATTCGATACACAGTTTATCGTAACATATTTTGCGTCCTTAGGTATCTTATAGCTCATCAGTGTCCATGTGGTAGGCACCTCTACATAGTCGCCATCTGAAACCCATATAAAGTCAGAAGCACGCTTGCCAGTGGTTGAATATCCCACACGGATGCGTTCAAGGCCATAAGTGTCATTATAGCTCTTTGCCCTGAAGCTTATCTGGAAGTCTCTGTCAAAGTTCAGCTCAGGCGATATAATAAAGTCGTTGCTCTGACCCTGAACGGCAAAGTCAACCAGCATCTTCGTGCCAGAATATGGCTTTGCATCGGGAACGTCGGCAACAGACGGAGTTGTCTTTGCCACATTCATAACGATGAATGCCATCTTGTTGCCCTGATTAGGAAACGATGTCGCAGCCCATGTATATGTCTGTTCATTGTCCATGTCAAGATACTCCCACCCTACACTGCCGGGAGAGTTGATGACAAAGTCAGGATGGCCTTCAAAGTCATCATAATATCCGTCGGTAGGCTCCGGACTGTTCCACTGCAAAGTAACAGTCTTGTCGTCTACTCCAACCATGTGCAGTCCGTCAGGAACGCCGTCGGCCGTTCCCTGCAACGACATCCGCGTAGGGGCAGCCCAATGCTGTGCTGCCGGAGGCGGAGCTATATGCTTTGGCTTTACTCTTAAGCTGTCGGCAGCTGATACGCTCAGAGCCGCAGCTGAAGCCAATACTGAAAGAAAATATCCAATATATTTCATCTCAAAACACATTTTATTTAACCATCAATTTGAATGTTTTTTCGTGTTCATTTCCAGACACCTTAACAATTGTCACGCCTTTATAGCCCTGCAGCGCAAACTTGCATGCATCGCCGTCGGCCACACCCGAATAAAGAATCTGTCCCGAAGGTGAAGCACAAGTTATCTTGTCACCGGCATGCAGACCGCCAAGAATCACCATGCCCCTGCCGGCCGTTGCATAGAGGTCGCCGCCTACAGGAACGAACACACCTGTTGCATCATATTTGAAGTAAGCTGGCTCGGAAGAGTCATAAAATAGAGAACCGTCACCTGCAGTTACCGTAATGGCATAAGTCTTGCCTGTGAGGAATTCACCGGCAGAAGTCTCGCCGATAGTCATCGTCGTACCGTCATCAGGTGTCGCTCCTGAAGCAAGCATATCCCATACATAGCCATCGTTATAAGACATTGTGAGATAGTTGATTGTAGCTGTACGGCCGCCGTAATTGAGCGAGAAGCGCATCTTGCGGTACTTCTTGTCTTTTACATAATTCTCCAACAACACCTCAGAGCCTTCAGTGTCAAGCGAGCTTACCTCCTTAGCCGGACCTACAGTTTCCCACGTCTGTCCATCTACAGTTCCTTCTATCTTAACTACACTCGTGCCATAAGGACCGCCTGACTTAAGGATAAATTTACAGTCGGTTATTCCTTCAGGATAGTCACGTGTCTCTACAACTCCATTACCATAGAATGAAAGTGTACCGGCTCTTACTTCGACATCGCCCGTAATATCAGCAAAATCGCTCAACGGAACGAACACAGTATTGTTGAACACTTCGTCTGTTACTTCAGCAAAATCAAGATAATATTTTGATGCGTTTTTAACCGGAGTCCAATCAACCTGCAGTGTACTGTTGTCCTTAAGTCCAAAATTGGTAATCTGAGGCTTTCCGAGCTTCTCTGTAAGATAGAATTGCCATAGCCACAGGTTTGTCTGAAGTTTCTTCGATTTGCATACAAAAGCGATATACACTTCTTTGCCTGCATAATCCTTAAGGTCAACCTCTTCAGGAACGGCTTCGCCAAAGCTGTCTGCAAAAGAGAAACGCTTGAGCAGATGGAAATCACTGATATCTCTTGACTCAGTCGATACGTATACATCCAAGTCTTCAACAGTGGTTGACTCCATCACACCTCGTATAAAATACAAAGCGCCATTCTCCGGAACCTTCATGCGGCACGAAATAAGCCAGTCGTCAGCATCGTTCCAGTAGTCAAACTGATATACTACGCCTTCTGTCGTCTCATCATAAATCCATGTAGTTCCGTCGCCGTTGTTGTCTACTATATTCCAGCAGTCAAGTTCACCGTTTGTCCATGAAGTAAAATCTCCAATATAAGGAGCCTCCATCACCTTACACTCCGTGGTGACAGGAACAGAAGCACCATATACGACAGAATTGTCTGCCATAACCATATATGCACGCACGTTGTAAAGACTGCCCGGCTCAAGTCCTGTTATCTCCGCGCTGACCTTATCAGACACAGCGTCAACCTCCACGTGTGTTCCTTCTATTGTAGGTTCGTCTTTCAAAGCCCAGCAGAAACCCATCGACTTAACGTCTTGAAGTTTCTTGACAATTGTAGCCTCTGCCTTCAGTGAGGTGTCACGAATAGACTTAGGCACCTCTGTGCGTATCACAGATATAGGTGTAACTCCACCATTAACTTGGAATGTCACCAGTCCGTCGGACTCGTTTATGTTGGTGACAGATACGTTTACGGAGTCGCCGTTCCAGTTAATGGCCGCAGGCGATGATGTGGGAGAGAACTCCGTATTGCCCGAACGGCCCGGATAAGTGTCGCCGGCACGCGAGTTTGTATCATCTATGCCATCGGCGGCAACAATATACATACATCTGTGCTTGGCATTATTGTTAGGTCCGTTTATCGACCAGTATTTCTCCACCATCTCGTCGGTATAGTCATAATGGTAAATAAGCAGGCCATGGGCCGGGATATACTTGTCCCATCCTGTCTGCTGGCGATTCTCAAGCACAAACCACTCAAAGCCAGTACCGGGAGTTCTGTCGGGCTGGCAGTCGATATATCTTGCCTCATTGTCCGCAACAGTCTTCAGCGTAACGTCCTCAGCGTCTTTCAGTTCAACAGGCGAGCACCATCCCATCTGCATGCGTTCAAAGGCCATGAGGCATGGAGGTGTGCGGCTGTCGTTGTTATAACTTCCTGATGCATAAAGACTATAAGCACCGGGATCTATACCGTAGCCGTCAGTATAATCGTCTGTGTCGTACATATCCTTAAGTCCGAGCACATGGCCAAACTCATGAGTAAACGTTCCTATACCATCCATCTTCACTCCGCTTGTTCCGACAAGCTCGGCAGAGCAGCTGTAATTGTTACATGTTATGCCGTCTATCTTGAACGCCTGATCTCCAAGGGTCCATGAGTGAGGCCACATGTCGTCTGCATTTCCTGTGCTTGCCTCGCTGTATCCGGCATAGATAACGTTGACGTTGTCCATATATCCGTCGCCGTCGTTATCAAACTGCGAGAAGTCCATGTCAGGATTGTCGGCCTTGGCCATTGTCAGTGCCTCGACAACCATATCGCGCGGATTTACGTCACCGCCGGCTGATTCGTCATTGGCAGCATAATAAGTCTGCTCATGAGCAAGAGTGTAAGGACCGACGACAACAAAATTAGGGATAAACTGCCCCATGGAGTTGTCTCTATAATAGTCTTTCACGCTTCCGGTACCTCCGTCAACAGAGTAGCCCGGCTCGTTAAGCCATTTTGTAAAATCCTCATTCTTGAAATTCATCGCCTTGTCTTTGAAATTGACAAGGATAACCAGATACTCACTTTCCTTAGTTTCAGCATTACTCTTAACCATACGAGGTGCAGAAACACTACGCGAAAGAATCTGTTCTGGGCGCTTTATATCTTTCTTTCTGAAAGACATAAGCAAATCCATCTGCTTGCGCACCGGAACCAGTTGACCGAGAAACTTCTGTTCGTCGGCCGAACGCTTTCCAACATTACTCACTCGCTGTGAAGTCAACAAGCGCAGCTTGTTTTTTTCATCCAGCCGTTCATACTTGAAAAAGCCATCCTTGTCCTTCCTGATAAGATAGCCGTCTACAGTGGTCGTGTAATGAAAATTCTCGTCTCCATGTATTCTAATAGTCAAAGTAGTGCCATCAGGCTGCACCACGGTAACTGGCCGGGGATTAGACTTGATGCCATAAACATTGACCGAGAAGCCAAGCGCGAGACACAGAATCAGAGCACTGAATTTCTTTGATCTTAACATTGATATTTGTATTAGTTAATGAAAAAAACGGAAAGGCCTGACTCTTCAGACCTTTTCCGTGTATAATTTTTTGTATCAGTTATTTACAACTACTTTTACTGCCTTGTTATCAACTTTCACTACATACAGTCCCTTTTCAACATTGAATGTTGTCTGCCCCTTAATATAAGCAGAGCTTACCAGCTTGCCGGTCAGGTCGTATACATATACGCTTGCACCTTCTGCTGACGGAGTAACTGATATGCAGCCGGCTCCGGCTGATATTCTCTCAGCTGCCATGCCTGTGCCTGATATACCTGTAGCTATATTAGCAGTTACTGTCACTACAGCACCAATAGGATTCGTCTGCTCCAGCTTCATTATGTATCTGCCAGGAGTTTCAACCTCGTATGAAAGTTCATAAGAACCTATATAGTCAGGCGCAGAACCAGACACGTAGTTAGATGTTGCCAATACGGTGTTCAGGTCATCGCTCTTGTAAACAGACATCATGTAATAGTTAGATGCGTCAGCTGTTATCTTCAACTCACCCTTATCAAGGTCAGCATAATACCATACAGGATTCTGACGTGTTGCACTCTTCAACGTATTCTCACCTATGGTAAGCTCTATCGGATTATCAGAAGACTCACCCGGCTCAAAGTCGCGCAAGTTGAACATCACCTTTTTGCCTTCCTGTGCAGACAAGGTTACTACCTCAACATAGAAGATATCTCCCTCAGACGCCACGAAATCGCCATAGGACAGCGTACCTTCACTGTCTGACTTTGTTATATCCACATAATTACTTTCTTCTCCACGCCATACACGTACCGTAGACGACTGATATGAAGCATTGTTCTCATAATTGATGTCTGAGCTTACCTCAAGCATGCCTGCAGATGCTGCAACATACTTGTACCATGTTGTCTGTGCCGCCATAGGCACGTCGGCTGATGTTCCGTCAACGGCAATGGCAGTCTCACGAGACTCTCCTTCGGCATATTCAGCTTCCTCAAGTTCAAAAGAGCCTGAACCTGAAAGACCTGACAGTTTAATTATATACTCTGTGCCTTTCTCTATTTCTGTCTTTACAGAAAATCCGCTCTGAACGGCAGTACGATAAGATACATATGAGCCGGAAACTATAGGGAACTCGACCTTTATTGTAGGATCAGAAGGGGTTATCACCAGCCATCCATTCATAGTTGCCGTATAGCTGAAATACTTGTCGTTTACGCCTTCAAGATTATTGGTACCGACTACAGCTTGAATGGGGTTTGAGTAAACCTCTCCCTCACCGATGTCTTCAACAGCGACATTATATTTAAATCCATTGATATCCTCATCGAGATTCCAGCATATAATATAAGCAGCACCGCCCTTCACCTCAGCTTTCACATCTTTTGTGCCTGACGCCAGCGGCGAATACATGTTAGTCTGTTCATATATTGAAACCTTTGTTCCTGAGCTCAACATCTCGGCATCACTGGTTACCTTCAGGAACTTTGAAGTCTCAGCCTCGCCTGGTATTTCTACTTTATAATAATATGTGCCGTTATAATCTGGAAGTGTATTCTCACCAAGATTTATCGCCATAGGATTGTCAAACGAATCGCCCTCGCCTGCTGCAGCAAAAGTCATGTCGAAATAGTCTGGTGTCGATGTCGACTCATTCTTCTCTATGCAAATAAGGTAAGTCCTTCCCTGCACAACATTAAAGCGGGCCAGGAAACATCCGTCTACTGTGGCTATCGGCGAGTACATTGAAGACGCATCATACACACTTACCGTTCCGCCATAGAGATACGACTCTGACTTCAGCATGACGAAACCATTTTCCGTTGCCACATAATCATACCAATATTTACCTATTTCTGCCGGCAGTTCATTATCCACAGCCTTGCCTTCAAAAGGATAGTCACTCGAAGATCCTAAAGTAGGATGCGTAATAACAAAGTTACCGATAAGCGGCGATGTGGAAGCCTTAATCTTTATTATATACACCTTTCCGGCTTCTACTTCAGTTTTGCCAACAACCGTACCGCTGACATAGCTCAAACTGACGCTCGTTTCCTCACTGCTGTTTTCCTCGCAGACAGACAGGCCTGACAAAGAGCCTGTAAAGGTCATCTCGAGCACACCTTCTTCTGAGCACTCATATTTTAGGTATGTAACAGAAGAGTATGTTTCTGTACTATAGTTACTTGGAATAAAGAAGTTACTCTGCCCCGTTACGTCGATAGCTTCCTCCTTGGTCTGTCCACCTTCGACAATAGCATTTTCTGCTTTCATGTCAAACGAAATCTCGCTTCCGCCCCTTGTGTTCAAAATAAGATAAACCGTCTGACCAGCCTTAACAGGAACAATACTGCCTGTTGCAGAGTTTATTCCATAAATCATTTTGTTGTAGGTACCGTCTTCAGACATCACATAACTTAACCCTTCACCTTTGACGGTTGTAAAAGTCAGCAATTGTCCTGACTCAGCCGGTGCTGTATACTTATAATACAAAGTAACATAGCCCGACTGACCTGTCAGATCATAACTGTTTGTTCCAACCTGCAAATCTAATGCCGTAGAGACATCAGTCTGCGCAAACAAACTGCATAAACAAAATTGTAGAAATGTTAAAAGTATTAACTTCTTCATAAGCACTAATTTAATGTTATAATGTTATTGTTTTTGCGACAAACGACGTATTATCTTATCAATTTGAGTTTAGATTTACCCTTATCTTATATTTTATAGTGCAAATATAGTAATATTTTTTAATATCAGCAAAAGATTATGTAATAAAATTCGAATTAATATACATTAATATAATTATTATAGATATATTTCGTTATTTTTAATACGAATAATAACTTTTTCAAGTCGATATCATACAATTTAATAGTAATTTCACATAAATTACAAAATAAACACTCGTAAAAATATGTTATAGACAGATACATTATATTTAAAAATACATATAATAAAAATGGCTACCAAGCTTACAGAACGGTAAAATAAGCTATATATATTTTCAAGTAGACACCAAGGCAAGAAATCGTTAATTTACAGAAAATATTATATTTTATACAAATCACGATTGCTTAAGAAAGGAGAATACACATCCGCAAAAGGAGCCATGTCATGAATCAAAAGGCCACATTTCAGCATACAAAAGCATATCTTTCATGATACATTTAGGTATATTTTGCATAACATGGAACAATACATTAAAATTTAAAAATTCTAAGTTTTATACATAAAATAATACCACTCATCCAATATCCGTCATTAACCATATTTGAATATTCCTAATCAAGACATTTATGAATAACAATGGTTTGCCAGCTTATACAATTAACAAAAAGCATTATAATCATCTCAGCATAATTTAACGAAAAACTCATCACTCGTCATATCCGAACATAACATATTGTGTTTCAGAGATATGTAATGTGACAAGTTGAGTATTAAACTCATCACGCAACAAGTAAATCATTATCTTGTTGTCCTTACCTAAATTTGGTTGACTTCAAATATATGATTCTCTCCATGATATCTGCGTGACGAGTTGACAGCCCAACTCATCACGTTCTAACTCTCTGTTTGTCAGGACATTACAGCAAATTACAACGTGTAATGAGTTACTAATGAAAAATATTCTTACAGCAGCCCAAAATCTGTGACAGAACACAGGAAAGCCATACATAAGAACATACAAAAAAGGTGGATACACATTGATGCGTATCCACCCTATTTATATTGAATATATGACTTAACGTCTTATTCAGTAAAACACTTATGCAGCCTTAACCTCTGATGTCTTGTTGGCCTTGCGACCTAAAGTGATGTAAGCAATAGGAGCTGCAATGAAGATTGAAGACAGTGTACCGAATACAACACCGAGAATCATTGCGAACGAGAAGCTGCGGATGCTGTCACCTCCAAGGAAGAAGATACAGAGCAATACCAGCAACGTTGTTGAAGACGTGTTGATTGTACGTGCCAATGTCTCGTTCAGAGAGTCGTTGAATATTGTCCAGTAGTCACGCTTCTTGTACAGTCCGAGGTTCTCACGTATACGGTCGAACACAACCACCTTATCGTTGATTGAATAACCGATAACGGTAAGGATAGCTCCGATGAACGTCTGGTCGATTTCGAGAGAGAACGGAACCAGACCCCACAATGCTGAATAGAAGCCGATAACGATTATCGTATCGAGAGCCAGAGCAACTGTTGAACCAACAGAGAAGGCAACATTGTGGAAACGGATGAGGATGTATAAGAAGATAGCTATAAGAGCGAATATGACGCTTATGATAGCTCCGTATGTGATATCCTTAGCAACTGACGGACCCACCTTGGCACTACTGATAATAGAGCCGCCTGCACGTACATCAGGATTCTTGAACACCTCTACGCTCTTCTGTGTCACCATGCCTGCGCTTGAGAGCGACTTGAACAGGATGTCTTCTACCTCGTTGTCAACTGCCGGATTGTTAGAGTCAATCTTATAGTTAGTTGAAATACGGATGGTCTTGTGGTCTGTACCCAATGCAATTGCGCTCACTGTACTGTTCGGGAATGCCGGACGGAGCACTGCAGTTACCTGCTCAGGCTCTACGGCCTTCTCAAGCTTGATTACATAGTTACGTCCACCTGTGAAGTCGATGCTCTTGCTGAGACCGCGAACTGCGAAGCTGATAGCGAACAGCACAACTGCAATACCTGCGATTGTGAAGGTCTTACGATACATTGACATAAAGCCGATGTTTGTGCCCTGCAGGAACTTACGAGATATCTTTGTTGTGAAGTTCTGGTTCAGCCACTTGTCTTTCTTCATCTTGTGCTCATAAACGAGACGTGTAAGATAAACGGCTGTGAAGAATGAACAGCAGATACCGATTATAAGAGTTGTGGCGAATCCGCGGATAGGACCTGTACCGAAGACATAAAGGATGACACCTGTTATGATTGAGGTAAGGTTAGAGTCGAAGATAGCAGAGAAGGCGTTGCCATAGCCGGCCTCGATAGCCTGCTTGAGCTGCTTGCCCTTGCGTAACTCTTCCTTGGTACGCTCATAGATAAGCACGTTAGCGTCGACGGCCATACCCAATGACAGCACGATACCGGCAATACCCGGCATGGTCAGCGCCGCCTGGAAGGAGGTTAGAATACCTAACGTAAAGAAGAGGTTAAGTATAAGTGCCAAGTTGGCCATCATACCCGGAATCAGGTCGTACATGACGATCATGTAGATCATCAGCAATACGAAGGCTACAACGAACGAGATAAGACCCTGCTGGATTGACTGTGCACCGAGTGAAGGGCCTACGACGTCCTCCTGAACGATACGTGCCGGAGCAGGCATACGTCCAGACTTAAGAGTATTGGCAAGGTCCTTGGTATCCTCGATAGTGAAGTTTCCGCTGATAGAAGACTGTCCGCCGGGGATTTCGCCGTTAACTCGAGGTGCGCTGTAAACAGCATCGTCGAGCACGATGGCAATAGCCTTACCCACATTAGCCTTTGTAAGGGCTGCCCAGCGGCGTGCACCGTCTGAGTTCATGGTCATGCTTACCTCAGGAGCACCTGTAACGTTGTTAAACTGGTCTGTAGCATCTGTTATCACGTCGCCTTCAAGCGGAGCACGTCCGTTGCTCTGTGTAACCTTTATTGCATAAAGTTCGAACACATTCTTTACAGAAAGTCCGTCAGCAGGCTTAGCACCCCAAAGAAGTTTCAGGTTAGACGGGAGCACCTGCTTGGCAAGTTCAGATGTGATAATCTTGTTGATTGCTGCTGTATCGCGTACGTTAGCATATCCTACAACGCTCAATGAGCCCTGCGGAGCCAACTGCAACATAGCCAGCAGAGGATTCTGCTTCTTTGCGAGAGCGAGCTGTGCATCAGTTTCAGTAGCCTTGGCAGCGCTCTTTGCGTCGTTCTTTATCTGGAACTTAGGCTTAGCCTCTGCCTTTGCAGGCTCAGCCTTGGCAGCTGTGCTGTCGCTTACGGCAGTTGTGTCAGCGGCTGTAGCAGACGAACCGGCAGCAAGGCGCTGGTTGATCTGAGCCAGATACGGAGTAACCTCTTCGCTGTTGAATGTCTCCCAGAATTCGAGGTTGGCGCTACCCTGAAGAAGTTTACGGATACGCTCAGGCTCGCGGATACCAGGCATTTCTACCATGATACGGCCCTGCTGTCCCTCAAGTTTCTGGATATTGGGCTGAACAACGCCGAACTTGTCGATACGGTTGCGCACTACGTTGTAAGAGTTGTCGATAGCCGACTGAACCTCTTCGCGCAGAGCCTTCTCCACCTCAGCGTCAGAGCTTTGTGTGCTCACCTTGCCCTTAAGCTGCTGTGTGGCAAAAACTTCAGCCAGACGATGTCCGGGCGCATTCTGATGATAATACTTAATGAAAAGAGAGATAAAATCACTCTGACTTGTCTCTTCCTCCTTCTTAGCCTGTTCCATTGATTTAACGTAGGCAGCGTCTGTCTTGTGGTCAGCTAGCACGTCTACAACATCAGGAACAGAAATCTCGAGGATTACGTTCATACCGCCTTTAAGGTCAAGACCCAGACCAATCTGCGTCTCCAAGCACTTCTGGTAAGAATAAATACCCAGATATTTAACAGAATCCTTGTAGTTCTGCTGGTCAATCGGGTCTTTAATCTTTGCTGCCTGACTGTCGTAATAGCTTGTTGCGACAGAGAAAGACAAATAGAAAATGCTTGCAAGCGTCAGTAAGACGGCTGTAACAATTACAATTCCTTTGTTTTGCATTTTGATTATTATTAATTTTTAATGTTTTTTCGAGTTTGATATTAATAGGGCACAAAGATAATTATTTTTTTAAACTTTGAAAAATTTAATGCCTCTTATTATTCATTTTAGCGGTTATTTTTATCCTTTCCACGCTTTTTGAGCCAACAATAAATGGGGTAATGGTCTGAATAGCCGATACTTCGGTCAACTTTGCACTTATAGGGCTGCCACAGCTTTGAGCACATTATGTTGTCTATGCGCACAAAGATGGCGTTGTGGTGATAGGATATGCCCGGACCGTTGCCCGACTCAACATAACAGTCGGTAAGCTCGCGCGCCAGAGTACGGTGAGTGTACGATATGGGGTTGTCGTTAAAGTCGCCGCAAAGAATCACGTTGTCGCCGCTATTCCTCACATATTCGGCCACGGCCTCAGCCTGCGGCGCACGTATCTTGGCCGACTCTCCCAGCTTTACTGCCAGGCGTTTCGACTCAGCCCTCATCGTGTCGCTGCCCGCCTTGCCCTTAACCATGTCCTTGAAGCCGGCACGGTCGGCAAGCGACAGACCGGAAGTCTCAAAGTGATTATTAATTACCGTAACTATCTCTTCATCTACAACAACTCTAAATGCCGCACTGACATTGTTCTTCGATTCATACTCTATACGTTCACTTGATTTTATTGGATACTTGCTCAGCAACACAAGACAATCTCCACCGTTCTTACTTCTCACCGAGTCAACATAGTTGTATACATCCTTTACGGCATTGCGTAAATTATCAGTTATAACTGCCTCCTGCAGACACACTATATCAGCGTCTGAATTTATTATATATTCAAGTATCGGATTGTCGTGTCCTTCGGGGGCATTGTCGCTGGCAAAATTATGCACATTATACGACATCACCTTTATCGAGCCAGGCGGCACGTCGCGGCTGATGTTTAGCGGCCAGTAAGTACGCACGGAAGAATAGCTGACAACAAAGCCAAGCAGGGAAATAAGCATGTACCTGCGCCTGAACACCGCGAAAAAGACTAGAAAGCAGAAATTGATAAATATAAAGCCGGGAAATATCAGTCCGATATTGGCCATTATAGGATGCTCTGTCGGATTGATGCGGTCCGACAGGCCTACCAGAAACATGGTAACAGCCGTTGCCACATTGGCCCCGGCTATTATCTGCAAAGTAAGGTCTTTAATTTTTTTCATTCACAATGAAGCACATCCGTCATGTGCTATTTTCCTCCGTCAAAGAGTTTACGTTTTTCCTCCTCGCTCAGGCTGTCGTATCCGCTTCGTCTAACCTTGTCGAGTATGCGGTCTATCTCGTCCTGTTCAGCCTTCTTGCGGGCGTTATAGTCCCAGTCTGATTCGTTTCTTGTCCTGTCATATCCTCCGGCATTGTCCGACTTGCGGTGAGAGCGGCGCTCCCAGTTGCTCTTCAGGTTGTCGAAGAACTGCTGTCCCTTCGACCTTCCGAAAGATCCTCCGCCCGGATTGTTGCGCCAGTATCTTATCAGCAGCCATCCGAAGAGCATACCACCGAGGTGGGCGAAATGAGCCACACTGCTGTTTGACGTGCCGAGAGCCGACAACAGCTCAACAACGATGTAGATGCACACAAACCACTTGGCCTTTATCGGCAGCGGAAGCGGAAATATGAACAGGCGCTCCTCAGGAAACAGCATGCCGAAAGCAAGCAGCACACCGTAAATGGCACCAGACGCGCCTACTGTTGTCCAAAGATTGAGAATAGCCGAACTGTTATGCGCCACAGCCATTATATCGCCGAAGCCAAAGCCCGGTATCTGGTCGCTGGCAAGCATGTAGAACTCGCCAAACTGTGTTATAAGCTGTATAAGTCCGGCACCGACTCCGCAGACCATATAATAGAAGAGAAACTTCTTAGGTCCCCACACATTCTCAACCACGCAGCCGAACATCCACAGGGCAAACATGTTGAAGAACAGATGCGTGAATCCGGCATGCATGAACATATAAGTGAAAAGCTGATATATCTGGAAATCGCGCGCAAGGAAGAAGTGAAGTCCAAACACGCTGTTCAAGTCGATGCCCTGACGGCCGAACACCCATGTGGCGGCGAACATAAGCACATTGATAATCAGCAAATTCTTTGTAATAGCAGGTATTCTGAACATACTCAAAATAATTTTTCTAGCATAATAAACGTCGGCAAAAATACTAAAAATATCTGTTATATAGCATAAAGCAGGGCATATACCAACTTTTTTTCATTAAATTCTTCACTTTTTTTATTTTTGTTTGACAAATAAAATGATTAGGCTATATTTGCGATAAAAATAGGTTGGGATAATTTTATACTCTAATATTTTAATAACAATTTTAATTATGAACAAAACAGAACTTATTGAAAAAATAGCTGCTGGCTCAGGTTTGTCAAAAGCTGATTCAAAGAAAGCACTCGACGCAACCGTTGCAGCCATCAAAGACGCTCTCGTAGCAGGAGATAAAGTTGCACTTGTTGGCTTTGGAACATTCAGCGTTAACGAGCGCCCGGCTCGCGAGGGTATCAATCCTTCTACAAAGGAGAAGATACAGATTGCTGCTAAGAAGGCTGCGAAATTCAAGGCCGGAGCAGAATTAACTGATGCTTTGAACTAAATAAAAGCTTCGAAAATACATAAGCCTGTATCCATGCGGATGCAGGCTTTTTTGTTTATCCCCACCGGCTGATGCGCTGAAGCATGTCAGCACCGCCATTTATGAGAAAACGGCAAGCAAACATACAGAATTTTCACTTTAAGCTAGAATATTCAGACCATGTTTTTCACAGGCATATCAGGCATCTGAAAAGCAGACGGTAAGACTTATACAAAAACTTAAAGATCAACCTTGCGCATGATAAAACAAAAGCATCATGCAGCAGCATAATGCCAGACTCAGGCGCATCAATAAAACTATAAAAGAAAGGGAACAGGAAATAAGTAATCTGTGAAAAAAAGAATTTGTAAGAATAAGAAATAG
>NZ_LFQU01000044.1 GCF_001275135.1 Xylanibacter rarus
TTTTATATAAGGAGAACGACATTAATATGCCGTCAATCACCTTCTTTTTATCATGCAGTTGTTGTCTAAGACCATGTCAGGCCTCAGACAACAACATAGACATTATTATTTAGAAACGCGAACCTTGAAGTTCTTTACACCGTTGGCTGTCTTAGCCTTCAGAACGTAAACACCGCCCTGAACGCCAGAAATGTTCACAACATTAGTGTCAGTGCTGCTTACAAGTGTTCCGTTTACAGAGTAGAGGTCTACGCCAAGAACGCCGTCACCCTCAACACGTATATAGCTATCACCGTCACGTGTGATCTTGATGTCGTTGATGACATTCTCGCCAATGCCGGCAGCAGCAGCAAGAGTAAAGAACACTGCACCGCCTTCAACCTTACCTGCAACGCTGTAGTAAACGTCAACGTTAACCTTGTGTGTAGCATTCATGTCAGCGCCTTCGCCAAATGCATAGGTAAATGTAGGCTCTGTGAGAGTCTGCTCGTTGGCCTTAACGCCGTCAACTCTTACGTCGTAACCTTCAACAGGAAGCTCACTTGCATTAGGATCAGTAGCAATAAGACCCATCATCCAGTTGCCTACGTAACCGGTAGAAGAGAATGTTGCGCCCTCATCAAGAGAATACATATTGGCAATGCCTGTGAAAGGAGTCTCGCCGTCGAGAGCCAGAGGAGCCTCATTAGGAGTAACATCGAAGCAGTCGATGATAAGGTCATAAGAAGAGTTCTCATCAATAACAAACGGCTCGTCAAGTGTTACTGTGGTCCACTCATTGAGTTTGTAGTTCTCAACATACTGATTTACAATTTCCTCGCCGTCTTTTCTAATTATTACAGTGAAGTCTGCATCAGCTGTAGGATAGAAACGAACAGCCTTAACGTCATAGTTTCCAAAGCTTAACAACTTATCGCCAGAATAATTGGTAAGAGCCATGTATCCATAGTTAGTGCTCTCAGAAGCGATGGCACCCGGTGACGGATTCTTGCCGCAGTACTCAATGACAGTTTCATCATTATCTACCGGAACAGGCCAATTGAACACAGCAGTAGTAGCGTCGCCTCCGTTTGAAACGGCAACGTCATTTACAGCCTTGTATGCAGCCTTATTTGTAACAGCAGTGAAGTCGAGAGCTGTTTTTTCAGACACGCTGCCATTTTCATAAACAGCTTCTACGGCATAAGTATAATCGCCTGCAGGTACAGACTCATTTAAGAAGTTGGTTGTTTCAGATGTTCCAACCTTTTCATCATTACGATAAACGTTATAGTTTGCAACATTATCAATGTCGCTTGTCATGTCATCAGCCATGAATGTAGCTCCTATAGCCCATGTAACCGGGAATGTAATGCCCATGCTAGACTGTGAAGCCTCATTAAGAGAATAGAACTCTTTCTCTGTCACGAGTCTAACCATATCGCTATAGCCTGATACGCACTTCTCGTAAATTATACCAATAACGTCAGAGCTGTTCAATGAAGACGGAACTGTGGCCTTGACAGCGATATAAACATCGCCATCCTGAGGAACACTTACAGGGTTAGTAAGAGTAACTGTGTTCTCCTGACCATAAATCAGCTCCTGGTCTACATGCTGTGTATAAACCAACTCCTGATCTTTATATATGTTGATATCCCAACCGCTGATCTTGGTTCTCGGAACAAACTTAACAGCAAAAATCTTATAGTCTTTATACATCTGCATTTCAGACTTGCTGTAGCGTATAGCTGACTCGAACGAGTTGCTGCCGCCGCCAAATCCGCTAACTTCGTCTTCAGCAGCATAATACTGTTTTGTAGGAAGATTGCTCTGCGGACGATTCCATGTGAGAAGCACATTTTCTGCATTCTTCATACGTGCGCTCAAAGCATAAGGAGCATTAGCTCCATCTGCTTCTACATTAACAGTAACAGAAGTTGAAGCTGCAGAAACTTGTCCGTCGTTGTATTCAGCAGTAACGTAATACTGATATGCTCCAACAGCGAGGTTTGCATCATAGTATTCTGCAGTTGTCAGCAGTGATGTATTCACCTTCTCGCCGTTGCGATAAACATTATAGCCCTTAATGTTTTCACTGTTCAGCAAAGGAGCCTTCCATGTAATCTTGGCTGTTGAAAGGCCTTCGAGCATTGCACCCTGAACAGCAACAGGCTCCGGATTAGAACAATTCTGATTGAGTTTTACAACTGCAGAACGCAGATTCTGGTTGTTATCAACAAAAGTAAACGCGAAAACACTGTCATTCTTTGAAACAGAGCGGGCTATCATCAGATTATATTGTCCCTCACTGTCAATACGGGGAGCTATCATTCCATCTGCAGCAAAGTCAACGCCCTTAGCTATAAGATAGTCTTCCAGCTTCTGTGTCTTGCCGTCCTTATAGATGACAGGGAACTGAGCGCCATCGGCAGTCTGCTCATAACCAACAACAGAAAGACTGTCGCTGAAATCATAAAGAACAAATCCCCAGAAGTCAGGGTTGATAGCAGAAATTGTTGTAGTTTTTCCTGTTGTAAAGTCATACAGACCTTGTTCATAAAGAGCTATGTTACCGTCGGTTGAGAACTTCTGTATGGCAAAATAAGGAGAGCCATGAGAAATATTATCTGTAAGGAAATGGCGATTGCCTTCTTCGTCCCACATAACAGTGATACGTGTGCTGCCAGACTCCTTAGTATAAGTCCATCCACCGGCCTTGGATCCGTCGTCGGTAACAGCATATACAGAACCTGCATATCCGCCGCTCAGATCACGCGCGAACTTACCATTATCCCATATAACCGGAGAATAAAGGCCTGTGGCAGAATAAATAGATCCACCGATGAACCTTCCGTCAGGGCTGATACAGTTAGCTATACTGCTGGCGTCAGAATTGGTATATTTCAAACCATTCGGAAGCTCAAGATGATGCCACTTGCCATCACTCCAATAACCTGCAGAAGTAACCTCTGCCCCATTGGTTGAAGCCTCTGAGTCGGGATAAGAACCTACCACAACACCATTATTTGAAATGCCATAAGCAATGGTACCTGTACCAAGACTCTTGAGTTCGTTTGACTCAAGATTCCATACAAATGCAACAAGTGAACCTGTGCCATCATTAAGAGTACCGCAAGCCCACTTTCCGTTGGCAGAAAGAGCCGTTACATACTGATACGGGTCGCTGTACAAGATTACAGGCTTAGTGGCCGCGAGACCTTTCATGCATAGCAAAGAAAGGCAAACCGAAATGCAAAATTTTTTCATGTTGATTTTTTTAGTTATTTATAATATGATTTTCTTTACTGTTTTTCTTCCATTCTGTATTACCTGAACGATATAGCATCCTTTGAGGCCCTGACAGTTTACACTTAAGCGGTCTGAACCATTGGCTGATGCCTCACGTACAACACGGCCGTCGATACCTACCACACGCACCGACGAAGGCTGTGCTTCCGGTAGTATGATGCAGACATCACCATTATCAGAACTGATAATTTGTGCGTTCAAAGTGTTTCCGTCAACAGTATTTATAGCAGACGTAACATCAACAACGAGGTCTGTACTTGAAGCATTGAGTACCACGCCTGTACGGCTGTCAAATACCGTTGTAACGACACAAAGACTGTCTACGCCATACACGCGGTCTGGCAAAGTAAGCTGATAATCACATCCGTATTCACCGCCAGACTTTATTTCAGCAGGCAAGCTGTTAGGCACTCCGTTAATGATTGTGCTGCCTTCAATAGGCATGTCGTGGAAACGAACAAACGATCCGGGAATCTCCTGAGGCAGATAATAATATTCTCCTGAGCTTAACAGAGTGCATGAGTTGCGCTGAACCACATTGCCTTGAGTATATTCTTTGTCTACAATGGCAAAGCCTACCCTATATTTGTCTGATGAATTATCATAATCTGCGGCAAACGAGACATTGGCATGCATATTCACCTTATTGCCGTCGAGAGCAGCCGTAGCAGTGACCATGGCTGTTGTAGGCTCAAGCATTGCCTTTTCAAGATAGCCTTCAGTGTGATACATATCTGTATTCTTGTAATCGAAGTCACGATTGTATATCACAGAAGGCAGGCTTGAGAGCCAGCGTATCATACCATTTGCATACTCATTACAGATAAGAGGATCAGGACTCATATGGATCGACACTACTATGACGTCGCTGCCCATGCGCTCCTTGACCTCATTAAGATAAAGAGTGCCGTCAGGACAATTAGGACACCAGCCACCAGTAATCTCCTCGAGCAAAAGCGTGCGCGGGAAATAAGAACTGATCACACTGTCAGTATAAACCTTCTGTTCTGTGCCATCTGCCATACGCAAACTGATGTCATAACGGTTAACACTGTTTGCTGTGATTGGAATGTCAAATTTATAGTCGAGCCCTTCCTCCGGCTCAAAGTCTGAGACATTTACATCTTCAGAAAGGACAGAACCACCAATGGTACATGCCACTGACTTGATGTCTGCCGTACGGCCTATATTACGCACCTTACCGCTGATTGTAGCCGAAGCAACATTACCGGAGAATCGGCTTGATGTATTTTTCACATCAAAATTGTAGCCATCAAGTTCGCCAATATACATATTGTCGATAGCCAGAATATACTTATTGAGGCTGGTGCACACAAAAGCAATATATATCTTCTGACCGGCAAACTGTTTAAGCGACACGGTGTGAGTCTTCCAAAAATAGCTTTCCCCATTAACACTAAAAAGTTCCTTAAAGCTGCCCGTATCATCATTACCTGTAGACACCATTACCTTATAGTCTTCCAAGTAATCATTATACACAGACTTGCCGTCCCAACAGAGATAAGCCTCTGAGTCAGAATCAATGGAAATTTGCGGTGTTATGAGCCAATTTTCCTGCGCGAAGTTATAATTACCTTGCGTGAAGCTGAATGCAGCCTTATTTGTTTTAACATCTATGACATTGGCTATCCAGCTTGGATTTATGGAAACATTTTTATAACAGAACGTAGCCACAGGATTCTCGTCACGGTCTATAGTAACAAAGTCAGAAGGAATACCATTGTCGAAATTCTCGGACAAATAGACCTTTGACTGTCCCATAGCCACAACAGAGAGAGCAGCAGCCATTACACCTGTAAGTACTCTTTTCATGTAGAAACTATTTATACGCTTTATTATGATTGTAGTTGCCTGTATTAGATTTAAAAAGTCCAGGTATGCACCATTTTCATGGCGCATACTTGGACATATCTACATTAGTGCTTACTGCCTGCAACAACTTTGTATACAGAAGAAACACCATTCTTGGTTACCTTAACAAGGTATACACCGGCAGGATTGCTTGTAAGGTCAAGAGGTTCTTTGCGGCCTACTGCTATTACAGTTCCGTTGATTGAGCTGACATCCATTGTAGCACCATCAGCAACTGTCAATATGCCATTGTTATAGCTGAAATCAGGACCTGCATTAACAGCATCAATTGCAGACGGAATTATATCGTTAGAAATAGTAACTGTATCACTGTTAGCCTTACCTATGGCATATACAGCCTGAACATAGATGTCTGAAGACAATTCTGTATTCTCGTCACCCCAGCCAATAGACATCTTGTAGCTGTTGGTTGTAATAGGATTCTCGAAATTGTCCTGAATCTTCATTCCCTTGACAAATACATTATACTGAACGAACATATACTTGTCCTTGTCTGCAGGCTCATCCCATTCTATTGTAACAAAGCACTCTCCTGCTTCATAAGAAACGTCAACACCATGAACGTTTGTAACTGCAGGAAGCTCTGTGTAAACATTAGCGCGCACGAGATCAGATACGTTCATACCATATCCATATGAATTCATAGGCTCTTCGCCGCTCTTGTCTGCGTCTGCGTCAACAGGCTGAACAAAATATTCATAGTCGCCATTCTTTACATACTCGTCAGTATAAGTAATCATACCGTCAACAGCGTCTTCAGCAGTTACTCTGGCAATCTTGATACCATGACGCATAATGTCATAAGCAACATTCTGAACACCTTCTATTGTTGTTGCATCAAACGTAAGTTTTACAGTATTAATTTTATCTGCAACTTTCTCAGCTACCAGCTTAGGAGCTGTCTCGCTCTCCGGCTTATAGTACTCTGTAACATAATAATAAGCGTTTTCGCCCCAGTTTGAATCATAAGGATTATATGTATATGCCTGATTCTTTATACGCATAGGTTCAGCGCTTTCAAGCGTGTATACAGTCTTAGTGTTTGGCATTTCCTCATAAACGGTTTCGCCATTTTCTCCTTCTTCAGCATTTATATCATAAGTTATATAAGTAGAAAGCAAGCCGTCAACATAGTCCCAATATTCACTCTGTGTAGGAACGCCGTTAACATCATACTTTTTCTTTGAAATCACATTGTTTCTACCATCATAGACAACGTCCATGGTAAACTTATAGTTATCATATTTTCCGTCGCCTTTAACTTTTGTAGGACAGTCGAGAGCAATAAAATCGCTGTAGCTCTCTTCTTGCATGATATAAGGTTTACCGCCGTTCATTGTTCCATAAGTATCTGGTCTGTAACGGGCGTATCTTACCTTGTTGCCGTTTTCATCATATTCATATATGATAGAGTCTTTGCTCTGCATGTTATACTCGCAAACCAGTCTTCCTGCATCGTCATATGAATAGAATGTAGTGTCGTTAGAAGCCTTGAAAGCAAAGTCCTCACCATCATACAGACCATATTGCTGTGAGTACATTTTAACCAATTGCTTCTTATCATTATAAACATAGATATTGAATCTGCTCGGAACAAATTCGCCAGTTACATAATCAGCACCATAATTGGCAGCAGAAATAATAAGATTGTCTGAGTTGTAATAGCTTACATCCTTAGTGCTGATACCTTTGGCTGTACCCATAACATCGCCCCATTTCTCAACTGAGCGGGCAACATATCCATCCAGATTGTAAGCCTTGTTGTCTATAGTAACAGTATCACTGTTAACCTTACCTATGGCATAAACAGCCTGTACATAAATATCCTTTGAGATATTATTAGCTTCAGAACCCCATCCAATGGCTATTCTATAGCTGTTAGTGGTAAGAGTGTCACCCTGATTGTCTTGTATCTTCATGCCTTTAACGAACACATTATACTTGACAAATTTATAATAATCCTTATTGGCGGGCTCATCCCATTTCAACGTAGCAAAGCACTGGCCGTCAACATAATCTACATATGCCTTATGTATATTCGTCACAGCAGGTAGCTCCGTATCAAAGTTAACACGGATAAGATTTGAAGAGTTCATACCAAATCCGTAAGAATTAAGTGCCTCTTCACCACTTGTGTCGGCATCAGCGTCAACAGTCTGCACAAAATAGTCGTAGTAACCATTCTTTACATTCTCGTCTGTATAGGTTATCTGACCGTCTTTCGCATCTGCAGATGTCAGGCGTGCAACCTTTATTCCATGACGCATAATGTCATAAGCTACGTTCTGAACACCGCTCAAAGGCACAGCATTGAAGGTTAATTTAACAGCATTAAGTTTGTCCGTTACTTTTTCAGCAGATAACTCAGGAGCCGAAGTTGCATCTGGTTTAAAATATTCTGATACATAATAATAAACATTTGTACCCCAACTTGAATTTTGCTTGTTATAACTATAACCCTGCTCCTTTATACGCAAAGGATCTTCGCCAACTACAGTGTATTCCGTCTTAGTGGTAGGAGTTTCCTCATAAGTCGTTTCATCGTTCTCGCCGGCAACGCTGCTAACCTTATATTTAATATAGTTGGTCAGTTGTCCGTTATTGTATGTCCAATACTCGCTTTCCGTCGGAACATCGCTTGAGTTGAACTTTTTCTTGGAAATCATGTTAAAGTCAGCATCATAGGCAACATCGTAAGAAACCTTATAGCTGTCATATCTGCCGTCACCTACTATTTTTCTCGGACAGTTAGGAGCAACGAAGTCGCTGTATCTCTCCTCCTGCATAATATAAGGCTGTCCGTTGTTTACAGTTCCGTAGAAATCAGGCAAATATCTTGCATATCTCACTTTGTTGCCCTGATCGTCATACTCGTAAACAATAGAATCCTTTGACTGAATTCCTTGTTCACAGATCAGTCTGCCAGCATCGTCATACGAATAGTAAACAGTGTCGACAGATGCCTTAAAGGCGAGATCCTCGCCGTCATACAATCCATATTGCTGAGAATACTTCTTAACAAGCTGTTTCTTGTCATTATACTCATAGACAGTGAATCTGCTTGGAAGATACTCACCGGTGACATAATCAGCGCCATAGTCTGTTTCAGAAACAATCTGATTGTCTGAATTGTAATAACTTACAGCCTTGGTGCTGATACCTTTGGCATCACCCATAGCATCACCCCATTTTTCTACGCATCTCAACTTCATATCCGGACTCTGCGCAAAGGCAGTTCCACCTACAGTAATTGCCGCCAATAATGCAGCAGCGTAATGTTTAATCATAGGCTTTAATTGTTAAAAAAATTAGTATATAATGATTTACCCCTAGTATTAAATGTTAAGTAACAACGTTTAAGAGTCGTCAAAGTTTTCACACAACACCATGCGTGATAGCTTGTAGAACCGGGGACTGGTGCCATATGCCAGTCCCCACATTCTACTCATGCTAAACTTATTTTTACATTATTCAGCGGGCAATAACTGATTTAGCCGTAGCTGTCTTGCCGTCTCTGACAGCCCTGGTTACATATATTCCAGGACTGAGAGTAAATGTTTCACCCGGATTTTCACACTTGCGCACAAGTTTTCCGTTTATGTCATATACATACATGCGGTCGAAGTTTCCGTCTGCCTTAACACAGTCTGAAGAGCCATACAGGCGTCCGCTGACATTATTCTCCACCACTTCACTAATGCCGCTGGCAGCACCTCCGTCTGTAAATCTCACTTCAGCACAGTTATACACCTTACGGTCTGTAACGTCTGAAGGATTATAGTTGCTTACGATAGCAACAAGATACATCTGTTCCGGCAGTGTCTTTACGTTTATGCCATAGTATGTAGACAATATGCTGTCAGGCAATGTATATGAAATTTCTTTTGTAAATTCCTTACCTTCTTCAAGAGCAACCGACTCGCCCCAAGCACCGTTCAGACAGCCTCTGAACACGTGTCTGTGCATATAAGCCGAACCTCCGTTCTGCTGCATACCCATAATTGAGTCCTGAACAATGCACAATGTAAGTCTCGGATCTGTTCCTGCCGGCTTTACATAGGTCTTTATCTTAACCGTACCGGAAAGCAGACTGGTGTTCTTGTCAAAATCAGTATTCAACTGCAATTCAACATAGGGCTGAATTGTTGCCTGTTTATCAATGCTCTCATTTATATAAACACGGCTTACGTTAAACACTGGTGAAGCTGCACTTATATTCTCATTCGTAGCTCTGTTAAGCATAAAAGCAGGAGCAAACGTTGAGCTGCTGTTATAAAAGTCAACATAGGCATCATCCTCTTCCATCGTGAAAGAATCAGGCTGATAACCAGAATGGTGTCCGATCTGAACTATGCTTTCGGTGCGGTCCTTGAGCGTTGCTTCCATTACTTCATGGCCGTCAGGGCAGTTGATGCAAAGCTGAGAAGTGAAATTCTCAAGCAAATATGAGCGCTGAATGTCAGCCGGATAGAAATAGACCGTACTCTGGCACTCGTTATCCGTGGCGTCAGTGTCTGCCGTGCCGTTTATATTATCTACAGACAGTTCGACCACCTTGCGTCCCTGGCTCTCTGTCAGTATATTCGGAATATCAAAATTATATGTTGACGCATTGGGTATCGACACTCCGCTTACTGTAAATGTCTCTGTCTCCTTATTGTCAAACTTGCAGTGAACGTCAAAACTTGTCACAGTCTCACTTCCGAAGTTATACAACTGACCCTGAAATTTATATTCGCTTTCAGTCTTATAATAACCATCAGCATCGAAAGGACGCACTGACACATCAACAAAAGCCGGTGCATCATCAACAAGCAACATAATGTTAAAGCATCCCATCTTGTTGCTGAACAGATCCACCCATTCTCCGTCTTCATTTACGCCGTATGAACAGCCTTTCTCTCCGTAGCTGCGGTCGAAAGCCAAAGGTCTGTAATTAGTGGTGCTCGTAACTGTAAAACCGAAATAAAGGTCCTTATCTGCTGTTATTTCAAAAGGTGTGTCAAGAGTAAAATTCTTCCAACTTGTACTTACTCCGCTAATAGCCTGCTCGTACAAAGGGGTGCCGTTAAGATTGTCCGTGATAAAGAACTTAACCGACTCGACGTTTCTCGTACCGAACACGCCTCTGACACCTGTAATTTTCTTACCTGCCAAGGTCTTCAACTTTGACACAGGTATCCTAATAGCAGCCGACTGCTGTTCGCTGCTATTGAGCCTTACACCGTCAGTACGTTCGAAATCGCCATTACTGTAACCTATTTTTGTCTGTGCAGACATACAAATTGGGAGCATCAGCATTCCCATAACAAAAGTAGAACCTTTTATCATAATATTACACTTTTACCGAATTTGCATATAAATTAATAGAGAATGTGTGTCTTTAATATCTAATTGTTCACAGAATTAGCAATTAAGTATAAATTCATCAAAAGCAAAAACAAACATTATGGTTAAAATTCGTAAAAGTAATATATTAAAAGTAATACAATTATTTTTAGTAAAAATTTATCGTAAATAACCATAGTTTAATTTTATTTTATCATAAAATAAAAAAGTATAAAAAAATATTACATAAAAAGTTAAAAGGCACGGGTAAATATTTACATTTATATACTGTTTTTAACCTATATGTGCTAATATTATAAAAATAAGTCGCATAATACTAAAAATAATTATCAAAAATTTTTACATCATACTTTAAAACATGAGCAAAAAACATACATTTCACTTATAATCACACAAAACATGCGTACATAAAGACAATTTGTTGAGCAATATGGCTCTGAAAAAATATACAATACATTTTCATATACCTATGAATATTTATGCACATTGAAAGAATACCGCACAACGGATTATCATTGTAAAACCGTTAACGGATAATAAATATCAAAATATTACATGACACATATACACAATATCATTCTTTTTAATATCTTTGCACCGACAATATAGAACATCGGACACATTATATTAAAATACGACAGCTCTTCCGTATGAGCCAAAAACTCATCGTTAAAGACGAAAAAACGCCGGTGTATCTTGCAGAATACGCTATGATAAACATTTATAACTGTGATTTAAGAGATGAATTTCTGTTAATAGCCAGACAGATTTTTTCATTAATTTTAAAATAACATATATAATATAAACAAAAAACATTAACCAACTTTAGAAATATGAGAAGAGTTTTTACCTTAGCACTGTCTTTATTGACAGGAAGCCTGTTTGCCAACGCACAGATTGACAACACGTTTTCTTTTATTGATGCCGAAGGAAATGTAATAGAAGACGGCACTACAATAAAACGTACAAACATTGAGAACGATACGTTCTACGGCCCTGTGATTCATTCGGGCTTGTCGGTAAAAAAGAACGTTGAAGGCTCGGTTTACGCAAGAGTTGACTATACTATAAAAGAGATGACTGAAGGAACTGCATATCAGATATGCTTCGTCAACTGCAAGTCGCCTAACCTTGAAGCCGGAAGCTACACCTCTGCCGTATCACCCATGATGGGCGACACTGAACCGTTCATGGACGAATGGATACTCGACGCCAACTATAATCCTTTTGGCGACAACCCTGTAGCCAACGTAAAGCCCGGCTCGCTGATGACCATAACATATACTGTGAAGAAGCTCGCTGATGCCAACGACACTTCTGACGGAATTGCAGGTCCGTCGATAACCGTCGAATTTACAAACGAAGACGTTACATCGATAAGCGGAACTGTATCAGAAGACAACGGCAGCATTGTTGCATACTACAGCCTTGACGGACGCAAACTGACTGCTCCGAAAAAGGGTGTAAACATCATTAAGTACGCCAACGGAAAGACGGAAAAAAAGTTATAAGATAATATAAACCCGACTATAAAACATAACAGCGTGGAAACTGTCTTGGCAGTTTCCACGCTGTTTTTATTTTCTGTAACAAAAGTCTGGCACAATTAAGAAGGAATCATCCTCAACGGAACACGCCTATGCCGCAACGGCGCGCAGCTTGCTGCTCAGCGGCAGGATAAACAGGAGGCAGACAACGGCTCCGCATGCCATGACGAGGCCCGAAGTGACGGTTATGTCGCCAATGCCTACAAGCGGACTCGAAAGGGCACCGGCAACAAAGCCGGAGGCACCGAAGATGGCACTGGCAGCACCGGCATTGTCGCGCTCGCTGTCGAGGGCTATGGCCGTCAAAGGCGGCTGCATCAGTCCGAAGCATATCAGCGTGTAGATATATGCCAGCATGACTATCCAGAGGGGCATGGCCGTGTTGAGCAGGAACGCAAGCAGCAACGTGCCGGCAAGCATGCCCAGACCGCCGAAGCGCAGGCATGTGCCCTGACTGCGGAAACGCGTGGCCATGGCGGCGCCAACGCCTATCATGAGCGCATTCAGGCCGAAACAGAGACTATAACCGAGCGGCGAAAGATGATACACCTGCTGCATGATGAACGGCGAAGATGCTATATAGGCAAAGAACATAAAGAAGCAAGCCATCTCGGCCATGACGGAAAGAGTGAAGCGAGAGTTGCGGAACACGCGGAACAGATTGCCGTACACCTTTATCACGCTCTTCCGTATGCGGTTGGCAGGCTGCAGCGTCTCGGGCAAGAACATACTGCACACCATGAGCACAAGTCCCACGGCAAGAATGACGGCAAAAACGCCTGTCCACGACGTAACGCCGGCCATAAGTCCGCCGACCACCGGGGCGCACACTGGTGCAATGCCGTTGATGGCGCCGAGCAGAGCCATGAAGCTGGCAAGCTCGCGGCCTGTGTACATGTCGGCCGACATGCTCTTGGCTATCACTATGCCGCCCGCGCCGGCCAGTCCCTGCAGCACGCGCATGGCATTAAACATAAATATATCTCCCGAGAATATGCACAGCAGCGACGCCACCACAAAGAGCAGCATAGAGCCAACCAATATGCGCTTGCGCCCATACTTGTCGGTGAGCGGCCCTATGAACAGCTGACCGGCGGCAAGACCTATCATGCCGGCCGTGAGGCTCATGGAGGCCAGCGCGGGCGTGGTGTGAAAATAGCCTGTCATCTCCGGCAGCACCGGAAGATAGAAGTCTGTAACGAACGGACCGAAGGCCGTAAGCATGCCGAGCGTGGCAGGAATAAATACTTTCATGTTTTGTTTCATTGTTATCCTCTATTATCTTATTCGGGTGCAAAGTTAGCAAAAATGTATGAGCCGCGAAAAGAATCACGGCAGGCTGCCGACCATGCATATACTAAACCGCAGGGTTTTATAGACCAAAAACATAGACGGATATACGAAAAATATGGACGAAGAAAGATGATCGGCAAATATGAATAGACAGACTAAGAAACTACTGTCTACGCAATATCCGACACACAAGAACCAACGCAGCAAGCACAAGACAGCCCTTCACTCCATCCTGTCCTCATCCGGCATTCCACCCATCTCCTTACTCAGTTTCTGATACATTGAGGGCGTCATGCCGATAATTCGCTTGAAAGTCTTGATAAAATTAGTCTGCGAATTATAGCCCACAGACTGCGCTATGGCCTGAATTGTAAGATGGCCATAGTTTTCGGTGTCGCAGATGCGGCGCGTAACCTCACGTATGCGCGCCTCGTTGAGCAGCGACTTAAAGTTCTTTCCGTAGGTGCTGTTTATAGCCCACGAGACATACGAAGTGTTCGACCCTATCATGCCGGCAAGCATCTGCAACGTGAAGTCCTGGCTAGATATGACATCGACATCATCAAGAATCGTCATTATACGCTGTATCATCAATGCCGTCTGCGCATCGTTCATCTTGGGTTCGGCCGATGTCCCTGCATGCTGTCCTTCCGCCTCATTATCTTCATCCATCATGCCAGGCGCGGCAGCCATCCCGTCAGTCTGTTTTTTTGCGTCGGCCATACCCATCGACTTTATATATTGTTCGCGCAGATGTCTGCTGTTCTGCTGCTCTCTGATAAGGTCTGCATTCTTATCCATCAGTGCACGATGAGCCGTCCGCAGGTTTATGTTGCTGCGTATCACCTTTATTATAGCCACGACGAGAATAAGGGTAAGCACCACAAAGGCTACAATTATCAGAACCTGGCGTGTTATGCGGTCGTTCAGAAACGATATATGCCTGTCGGTAATTCTCCGCTCAATAGAGCTGTACCTGCTGCGTGTTTTGTTGAAGTTTCTGAGATTGTAAATTGAATCTTCCAACGTAACAGAAAGGCTCCTGTAATGCGCCATAAGTATCGAGTCGCCCTTTGCGCCATAAGCTTTTGACAGCACCTCATAAGTATGGCTAAGCTGATTTGTGTTTCCACTCTTCATGGCTTCCTCCATAAGCAGCGTGGCAATGACAATGGCTGTGTCAGGTCTGTTCATCCCCACATACGACTCGGCTATGACAGCATATAGCGACATGCTGTATTCGTCGCCCATGCCATACTTCTCAGCACACTTCTGCGCTTCAGAATAATAATGAACCGCTTCCTGGTAATTATTTTCAGCATAAGCAAGTGTGCCTGCACTATAAAGATCGTAGTATTCTTTCTCTCGACGGTTAGAAGTTGACATATTCTTTAGAATGTCATAATATTCTCTTGCCGCATTCAGGTCGCCTGTCTGACAATAAGTATTCATCAAATAACATGCAAATCTGTAAGCCTCATTGTTGTCATGGCGCCCGACAGCACTTTTATATCCACGGCCAAAGAATATAACGGCTTGTTCATAATCTTTGAAGCGGCAATAAAGCACGCCTATCCTACCAAGACACTCTTCTGTCAGAAAATGATTATTGCCTTCCTGCGCACGTTCAAGAGCCCTGATATAGAAGTCAAGACTCTCATTATATTTGGCCGCGGCTATGCAGCTGTCGCCACGCCTTATATTATCTTTTATAAATTTTTCGTCTGAAACTGCATTAACGGCAGACGAGCATATAAATAATAAAATGAATATAACAAGCTTTTGCATATTGTTTTTCTGACAGTATTATTGATGTTTCACTGGCAAATGTAACAAAAATCAGGCAAATTATTATGTTTTTATAAAAGCGAAATTCCTTTTAAGCGCAAAATAATACAACTTTTCGGTTTTACTGTAACTTTGAAAGCACAGAACGAGCTGTTCACATTCTTATTTATTAACTTAAAATTTATACTGATGAAACAGAATCTAACCCAACTGTTCAGGCTATTTGGTGCCGCTTTGCTCTTATTGATAACGGGCAACAGCGCCATGGCGCAGACAAATTCGCACGGAAGTGATGCCTTTGAACGCGAAATGGCTTACCGCAAGGCTCATCCGTATGGAGTATGGCACCGCATGGGCGAAACCGCAAAAAACGGAAAAAGGCCCATTTCATCGAAAAAAGTTAAGCCCTACATCAAATTAGCCGCAGAGGCTGAAGAACCTGTAACACTATACGGAATACTGACTTTTAAGTGGGACTGGGTGTGGAACGGAAAAGAGGAATACGGTCTGTACTCTTTTGACACCAGCGGCGACTGCACAGTGAATCCAGTGTACTTAAACAATGACTTTGAGGCCACAGGAGGCGGAGCATACTATGAAAACACTCTTTGCTTCACAAGGGTTGAGTATGACTATTATGGTGACAATTTTTACAACACAAGACTGTTGACATACGATACTGACACATGGAAACAGCTGTCGGATACATTTGTAAAAGATGCCACCTACATGGCGTCTGACATGACCTACGACCCTACCACAGGCATGATATACGGATGCTTCAGCAATGCTGACGCAAGCGACTACGAGTTTTCGATGATGGATCCTAAGACAAAGGAACTGACCATGATAAACAACGAGAGCCTGAGCGGAATGAAACGTCTGGTGTGCATAGCGTGCAACAGCCAGGGCGAGCTATACGGCGTTGACTTAAACGGAGACCTCTATCAGATAGACAAAGAGACCGGCGAAACGACACTGATAGGCCCGACCGACATTACACCGTCTAACTATCTGCAGGCTGCTACATTCGATCCTAACACAGGCAAGATGTATTGGGCTGCTGTAGACGCCGACGAATATTCTTATCTGTGCGAACTTAACCTTGAAACAGGTACAGCAACCGTATTGGGAGAATTTGCTGACGGAGAAGAGTTTGCCGGATTGTATATACCTGAGAAACCTAAGTCAGACAAAGTGCCCGCTGAAGCACAGAACACGACTTTGAATTTTGAAGGCGACGCACTGACAGGCAACATCAGTTTCAGCATTCCTGACAAGACTTACGGCGGAGAGGCTCTTTCGGGCAATGTGAACTATACTGTTAAAGTGAACGACGCAGAGGCTGCCAAGGGCACTGCCGCTCCCGGAGCTACAGTCAAAGAGGACATTACTGCCGTGGCAGGACTAAACAAATTTGACATCGTGCTGAGCAATGATGAAGGCGAAAGCCCGATGACACGCATACGCAAATGGATAGGACCTGACTCACCGAAGGCCATAACCGACCTTAACGTAAAGATTGACAACTTTGTGTCTACCGTTACATGGACTGCCCCGACCGAAGGCGTAAACGAAGGATATGTAAATCCTGACGAAATAGAATATACTATTGTACGCAATCCGGGCAACATAACCGTGGCAGAGAACCATAAGGGCAACACATTCACGGAAACGATACCTGAAGCTGACTTCACGGGATACACCTACACCGTAACTCCTTCGTATAAAGGACTTACAGGCGAGTCAAAGACTTCAGACCTCATATTGTTCGGCAACAGTTTCGCAGTGCCCTATCACGAAGACTTCAGCGACTCATCTCACTTTGAATACTTCAAGACTTACGACAATAACAATGACGACTGGACATGGACCAGAATTGAGGAAGAAAACAACAATCAGATGCGCTTTATCTATACAAAAGACGGCGACGACTGGCTCGTGTCTCCTGCCATTGCACTCAAAGGCGACCGCAACTACAAGCTGTCTGTCAACATTGAGCGTCTGAACAGAAAGTGCAAGCCGTATCTTGAGGGCAACCTCGACATATATGCCGGCACAGGCGACGACTACACAAAGTATAAGAAGATTGATATGGACTCTGTAAGCGTTGACACAGATACGTGGATAACTCTTATTCAGGGCATAATAACGCCTGAGGGCGACGGCGACTACCACATTGCATTCTATGCAGGAGGACCTGAGGATGCATTCTATCTCGGACTTACCGACTTCGGAATCGTAGAGAACCACATGCTTGCCGCACCGGCAGAAGTTACCGGCCTTAGCATCAAAGCCGGCGAAAAAGGCGCACTAAAGTCAGACATCACATTCAAGGCTCCGCAGACAACCATCGAGGGCAAGACTCTTGCTGCCATTGAAGGCATTGATGTCTACAGAGACGACAAACTGGTGAAGACACTTACGGCACAGCCGGGCGAGAACATAAGCTACGTGGACGAAGACGGCATGACAGCCGGATTCCACACATACAAGATTGTTCCGCGCAACGACAAGGGCGAAGGCACAGAGGCTTACGACACACTCTACGTAGGCACCGACATTGCCGAGGCTCCTGCAAACGTCAAGGCAAGAGTCGACCTCAACGAAATGACACTGACATGGGACATCCCTGAAAACGGAGTTAACGGCGGATATATCGACCCTGAGGCTATAACTTACGACATAATTGATTCTGACGGCAACGAGATTGCCACAGGAGTTAAGGACAACACCTACAAATTCAGCGTTGACCAGAGCGGCAGCCAGCATGCGGTTCAGTATGGCGTGATACCTGTAAGCGCAGGCGGAAAGGGACAAAACAGTGCATCCAACATAATAATCCTCGGCGAGGAATACACACTGCCGTTCCAGGAGAACTTTGCAGAAGGATTTGCAGCCTACAACATGTGGTGGACACTGAGCAACAGCAACGCCGACTATGAATCGTACATCATTGACGAAATATCTTCTGACGATGACGGCTACTGCATGATGACCGACATATGGGAGGCTACAGAGGTAATGGTGAACACAGGCAAGATTTCTCTCGAAGGCAGCAACAGTCCTGAACTGAAATTCAACTACTACACAGACAACAGCATGACACTGACCATAGAGGCCGAGACAAACACTGGCGAGATTGTGACACAGAAGACCATCAGCACCACAGCCTCAGAAGAATTTACCGAGGAGACAGTGTCGCTTAACGATGTAAAAGACGCATCTTACGTTGTGATACGCTTCCATGCGACAGACATTCCTGAATATACATCGCTCGCGCTCGACGACATCAGCGTGAAAGACTCTGAAGGAACGGGCGTAAGCGGCATTACAGCCGACGAAGACAGCATCAAGGAGATATACTCTGTAGACGGCAAGAAACTCTCAACAAGACACTCTATGAAGAAAGGTCTGTATATAATCAAAAAAGGCAACAAAGTAGAAAAGATAACTGTTAAGTAATTATGAAACGCTTTTTCTTATTTATTTTAGCACATATTATTATCGCTTCTTATGGTTGGGCACAAAGCCCAACCGTAAGTTACGGCTACTGTGACGGCAACATCAGCAACACACGCGACTTTGCCGTAAGCGGAAACGCAGACATATCTGCAGCAATACTTATTCCCGGCAACGTGCTTGACGGATATGCCGGCAACAGCATCGAAACCATACGCGTGGGAATAAAGAGCAAAATCAACATCGACGAAATAACCGTATGGGTGCGCTCATCGCTCGACGGCGAGAACATCGTGTCGCAGACCATCAACCGCGAAACAACGCAGACCGTGGCCAACGGCTGGAACGAGATTAAACTCGACACTCCGTATGAAATAAAGAAGGGCGCGGGCGACATTTATGTAGGCTACACGTTCAGCCAGCGCAACATGAGCTACGGCATATCGGCTATAACCGACATACCTAAATCGCTCTACGTAAACAACGACGGCACATGGACCGACCACAGCACTGAAGCAAGCCTAAGCGTTGAAGCCGTGATAGGCGGAGGCAACGTGCCGGCATACGACATGGCACCATACTTCGGTTCAGCACCTGAATTTATAACATCGGGCAACAATGTTTCTGTGGTTGCCATGATGCACAACTACGGCACGTCGAACATAAATTCATACAATATAAACTGCAAGATTGAAGGCGAAGACGAGGTGTACACATTCCCCGTGAACGAGCCTCTTAACTCGGGCGCAAGCCATCAGCAGACCATAAGGTTCAGTCCTGAACTGAAACACGACCTGGGCGACCACCGCACCATACTTGTATATGCGGACAACCTCGACGGCAACACCGACGCCGTGAACGGCAACGACACACTGAGACTGCCGGTAAGCGTGGTGAGCAATGTCTACAGCCGCCGCGTGTTCCTTGAGGAGTTTACCGGACAGCTCTGCGGCAACTGCCCCCGCGTGGCAGGCTTCGTACACAACATTCTCGGCAAGGAAGACTTTGCCGGCCGCCTCATCGTTGCATGTCATCATGCAGGCTACGGCAAGGACACTTTCACGTCAGAGGCTGACGAAGAATATCTCGTGTTCTACGGCTCGGGAGGCACCTATGCTCCGGCTGCAATGATAGACAGAACCGAGCAGAACGACGGCGTACCGGCATTCCTGCCCGAATCACAAGAGTCGCTCGAGGAGCTTATCCTCAACCGCCTCTCTGTTCCTGCCTTCTATGACCTGTCGCTGAACGTCAGCAAGACCGGAAACACCGTTACCGTTGACGTTGACATGGAGCGTCTGTCTAACGAAGACAACGACCTGCGCTATATCAACGTATACCTGATGGAGGACGGCATTATAGGATATCAGAGCGGAACGGCAGACGAATATAACTATGAGCACAATCACGTTGTACGTGCATACAGCTCTATTTGGGGCGAGCCTATAGCCTGGGACGGAACAAAGGCCGCATACAGCTATACTTTCGACCTTAACGAGAAATGGAACCAGGACAACATGCACGTGATAGCATATATCTCTAACTATAAACCTGACAACATCAACGCATGCACAATTGAGAACGCTGCCGAAATCAACCTCGACGGAACAACAGGCATCAAGGCTGCCATCGGCGAAAAGGCTGCCGAAGGCGACGGAGCTACATACAACCTTGCCGGACAGCGCGTAGGCAAGTCATGGCGCGGCATCGTGATACGCAACGGAAAGAAATACATGGCAAGATAGTCTGTACTGATTTTCCACACGGCAACATTATAGGGATAAGGCCTTTTATGATTTTAAAATCATTTACATAGTCATAATACTTAAGTTTTCTTACAGCA
>NZ_LFQU01000045.1 GCF_001275135.1 Xylanibacter rarus
TTGAGTAAAGGCCTATTGTTTTTATGTCTTAAGAATCTTTACGCCACCATATTCGTATTACCTTTCTATAAATTGCGATGAAATTCATTATAGAAACAAATGTAAATAAAATAAATCCTAATATCACAGAAGGTAATATATTTCCTTCATCGATTTGCGGAAATAATATCTCAATTACTCCCATATAATAATTGCGGATAAATGAAATCATTAACAGTGCAACAATAAGTACTATTGCATTTAAGCCTAAGGTAAGTAATTCATAAGGCATCGCGACACGTATGGGACTATATCCGATGAGTAATAAATTTTCTAGTTTAGAAGTATTTTTTTGTACTAACAAATAAATACTTAACATCAGAATATAGAAACTCAATATGCTTATCACAATACCAACAGCCATTACAATCATTACAATCATTCTTAGAAAATATGTCGTTTTTTCACTTTGAAGTTTATCGCTGTCAACTTCATATCCTTTATCATCAAGATATTTAGTTATATTTTCATCTGCAGGATTAGATACTTCAATGATTAAGCGGGTTGGATTTGACTTTTCCGCAGGAGAATAATACTTATTACTCCAATCCATAAACTTTTGTGGAACCAGTATAGTGTTTAGACGATTTGAAAAACCTATTACCTTACCTTTATATTCATCTTGGTGGCCATTTCCATGAATGTAGATACGAAAATCAATCATTCCAATAAGTCCATCGCTTATTTTAGGAAGTGAACGCGATTGGGCAAATCCGAAATTGTACATATTGATATATGTACGAGGAAGAATAATTGGCACTTCCCTACTACCTTCATCATATTTCCAATCTTTTAATGACACATCAACAAACTCATCTGGTACACTTTCAAAAAATAATTCTGAACTGAGTATAGATTGTCCATTGATGCCCATGTGTGCATCAACCTTATATTCTGTAGATGTAAAATTACCTATTTTTTTTATGAATTTTTGTGAGGATATGTCATCAATCTCAGCATTATTAAAAGAATTATCTCTTCCTGAAATAGTACTTGCGGTCCCTATTCTTTTACTTACAATCAGATAATCTGCTTTCATAAAGCTATCTTGCGATGTGAATACAGGTAAAACATCACAATAAAACTGATAACCTAAAAGAACTATAAGCATTCCAAATAAATTTGCGAAAGCAAATCCTGTAAATTGAGGTACACTTATATGTTGTCGCAATAATTTCCAAACCAAATTCATAACTTAAAAACTTTATTGTAATTTAAATTCATATGTTTGCCAATGCTTGTAACTATAACCCCTGCTCCTTGAGCTTTTGCCTCAGTCATCATAATGTCGCCCATAATTTTTGAATTATTATCATCTAGATGACTTATTGGTTCATCTACTAGTATAAAATCAAAAGGCTGAACTAGAGCTCTTATCATAGCTACGCGTTGTTGCTGTCCAAACGACATATGACATATCTTCGAATTTACTTTATCTCCTATACCTAGAATTTCGAACCACTCAAGTATTTGTTGCTTATTTTTGAAATTTGTAAGTTTATTCTTTATCTCTACATTCTCAAACGCAGTTAATTCAGGAAATAAACGAAGTTCTTGAAAAAGATAACTAATATGAAGTTTGCGTATGTCTATCCATTCAGATATTTTCATCTCTCTAACAGACTTATTATCGAACTTGATGTTACCGCTGTAATCCCGTCTGTATCCTAGAATATAACTACAAAATGTACTTTTACCTTTTCCACTATCAGCCTCAATAAGATAAAGCTGTTCCTTATTAAATGCAACATCACTATTCCATACATCAGAATTAAGGGTGTTGCTATGTGAAAACACATCAGGTATAACCGAATTAAATATTATTTCTTTCATGTTTTTTACATACTGAATATAACCGTTCTTATATTTCCTAGTAATGGCTTTATTGATGTCATAACAGAAGCTTTATCCGTACCATCCCCCAATATCGTTTCTAAATTCAGTATTAAACACAAACGCTTTCCTCTTATTTTATTTTGTACATATTCAGGAATGGCATTTTGTGATTTTGATATTGATTCAAGCGCATATTTAGGACTTCCACCTGAATAAAATTGCATATCATCTGAAACACCAAAATAATAATTGAAAGTTCCATTTGTATAATAATATGAGTTTTTATTCCAATCAATAATTTTACACCCAGCCAAACATGACTCTCTCCAATATCCTATATCTTTAAGAAATGCATTATTAGAAAGTTGGGCGCTCATCTGGGGTATATTTCCTCCTTCATTAAAAGAATGTATAATAATAGACATATCGCCATTGATACTTTTTATTATATTATCCATATCAATAGCAGTATTCATTCCTGCTAATAACGCTTGAATAGAATTATTAGAATGAAGCAATTTAAGAAATTCTTTTCCATCAACATTCAAGAATATACCTAAAGAGGCATTAATAGGCATACTTGCAGAATAGGTGCCTCGAATTGGCCTAAATGTCTTTTTATTTTCTTTTATAGCATTATTTATATGTTCATTCAAGGAATACGTTTCACCTTTTATGTTTACGCATCCATCTTCACCTTTAACAAATTCAGCTGCAATCATTATTTGTGATGCATCAGCGTCTTTTGGTGCCCCAATAGTGAAAGGGGCGACAAACTTTTCTGGCAATGCGGCAGCTTGAGCTACCATGGATACGGAACTTTCTAGACTGTCTAGTTTTTGAAACATTGGTGAGCCTTTTATACTCTTGCTGTCATCCTGTTCTAGAAATTTTATCATTTGTCGCTGCATATCTGCCTGTTGAATAGGCAAAATAGGTCCCATTACCAATAGTGCATCTGACGAAAACCCTAAAATCCATGTATCTTTTACAGATGTAAATTTAAAACCTTTACGTGTTGTTAAGTTCTTACAATATCCAGCTTTTTCTAATTTTTTAATCCAATTACTTATATTATCTTCGTCATCAACCTTAGCTACAAGCCCTATATTACCATCAACAGTTTCAAATACATATGCTTTAGTAGAGAAATCCAAACCGCTAGCATCTGCATCTTTAAGTTTTAGTACATCTTTAAGGTAATCTAATTGCTTATCATCTGATGTATTATATAGTTCTTGTAAGTCTACTGAAATAACCGCGGTACTATTTTTAGGTATGACATTCAGATAATCATCAGATGAACACGATAATAAAATAAGCATGCAAAATAGTAATTCACCCCAAAATATCAATGGATTTATTATATTTTTTTTCATCTTTATAAAGATTACTAATACCTTTAATATTTATGTTATTTCCTTAAAACTAATTGAGTCATTAATGTTGCCGATAAAGCTGCTGTTTCTGTACGCAAGCGGCTTTTACCTAATGAGATTGACTCATAACCATTTTTAATTGCAAGTTTAACCTCGTCTATTGAGAAATCTCCTTCTGGACCGATCAATACAGTGATGTTTGTTGCTTCATTTGTATGAATTAAAGGAGATATCTCTGAGAAAAAATCTTTTTTATTTATTTCTTCATAGCAATGAGCAATATATTTTTTCCCTTCACGAGGCGTTGATACAAATTCTTTGAAAGAAGTCATTGCATTAAGCTTCGGTTTCCAAGGCTTTCTACTTTGCTTAACGGCAGCAACTACTATTTTATCTAGCCTGACAGTACGCATAACTTTTCGTTCTGAGTACTTACAATTCAAGAATGTTATCTCATCAATGCCAACTTCAGTTGCCTTTTCGCAGAACCATTCTACCCTATCCATCATTTTTGTTGGTGCCATTGCGATATTTATATGTCCTCTCCAAGTTTTTTCTTGTGGCAGACATTCTTTAATTTCATACATACATCGTTTTGTCGCTGCAATAGTAACAACAGCCCGATAGAATGTTCCTTCACCATCCATCAGAAACATTTCATCGCCACTTTTAAGACGCAGAACACGTAATGCATGTAAAGCTTCGTCCATTGGAAGTTCTGTTAAATTGGCAGCTTCTGGAACATAAAAAAATCTAACCTCTTTCATCTATTTCACTTAAATTATTGGCCTTATTACTATTTCTTTCACGTCTTTTCTTTTCGTCCCGCAAATGCGAGGCCAGTTCGTAATTTTCTTCCAGAATTGCTTTTTCTAATGCAGCTTGCAGCATTTTATCGCTAATAGTATTTACAGGTAATGATACTCCTCTTGAGTTCTCACTATACGCAACAGATTGACGTGCCAAGAGCACTGAGTCGATGTATATAGGTATTTTTCCTACATATGAAAGTAATACCGCATCCGAAGCTCTGATAATCTCAGCCTTTTTAGTTTTTTTGTCATAAAGAGTAGTCCTATATTGCCCTTCGACTAAATCATCAATTAGGAGTTCATATCCTGAATCAGGATTAATCCCTTGCATTCTGCATAAGACTTCAGGTAACATTATATTTACAATAGGTATCTCCTTTGTCCGCAATTCTAATTGTACAGCCATTGCTTTATCGCAAACTATTGATATTTGGCGCATATTATTTTCATCTGTCAAAATCAATAGTCCCATGTCTTCAGTCCCTACAATTTCAGAAACTCCTTTGAAAATTAATCTTTCTTTTGTTGCCATAAAATGATAAAGAAAAATTATATTTAAGATTTTTTTGTTTCAGATTTAAAAAATAGAACAAATAACAAGGCAACCAATAATGCATATCCAGCAAAAATAAGCCATGTTGACCGCCAGTCACCAAGTAAATACATCCCTTCCCATTTGCAGAAATGATCAACAACAGCCCCCGCGGCTAAAGTTCCAACAGATGCACCTATTCCATTTGTCATTAACATAAAGAGACCTTGTGCTGATGCTTGAATAGAAGGATCTGTCTCTTTTTCTACAAACAATGCACCGGATACATTAAAGAAATCAAATGCCACTCCATATACCAGCATCGAAAGAATAAACATCCATAAACCATCTCCTGGGTTTCCTAAACCAAAAAGTCCAAATCGTAATACCCAAGCTATCATTGCCATAAGCATGACAGTTTTAATACCAAAACGTTTTAAGAAAAATGGTATTAACAATATACAAAATGCTTCTGACATTTGAGATAAAGAAGTTAATAAGGTCGCATTATTTGCCCCAAATGTATGTGAGTATTCTGCGTTACCGCTAAAACTTGTTATGAATGGCGTTGCATATCCATTCGTTACTTGTAATGACATACCGAGCAGCATTGAAAAAATAAAAAATAATGCCATACGTTTTTGTCCAAATAACTTGAACGCGTTTAGTCCAAATGATTCATATAATGACATGCTTTTACCTTTTTCTGCTATGGCGCATTGTGGTAATGTAATGGCATACAGTGCAAGTACTAATCCTAAAACGCCAGAAACAAAAAACTGCATAAAGCTGTATTGGAATCTGCTCTCAGAAGTTACACTAAAGAAAAATCCATCTTCTGCAGTGTAGGCTGCACAGTTAACGAACCACATTGTTGCAATAAATCCAACTGTGCCTAAAACTCGTATTGGAGGAAAATCTTTAATCGTATCATATCCATTTCTTTTCAATGTAGCAAATGCCACTGTGTTCGATAATGCAAGTGTAGGCATATAAAATGCAACACTTAATGTATATAATGCGATAAAAATACCTTTTTCTTGTATTTGATTTCCAAGGCCGGTATTGTATCCTATCCACCAACATCCAAGCATAAATATAGCTGCAAGAAAATGGCATATACCCAATAATCTTTGTGGCTGGATCAGTTTATCCGCAATTATACCAATTATTGTTGGCATAAAAATAGATACAATTCCCTGAATTGAATAGAACCATGGTATTAAATCTCCAAGCCCCGCAGAGCCTAAATAGTTACTCATACAAGTAAGATATGCTCCCCAAACAGCAAATTCAAGGAAGTTCATTATTGCTAAACGAGTTTTTAAATTCATATATTTAAGATTTAAAATACCATAAATTAATCTTTGCGGAAATAAGGATAACTTAACTTATGTATGATATCTTTAAACCGCTCAATAATGCAAAGATAGCGTAAAAAAAAGTATAATCAAAATAAATAACAAATTTTATATGATTGATTATATTACGCTGATATATTTATTTTTTTCCGTGAATATTCTGTAGGATGCTGTTCATTTCGTCAAACTGTCGTCCCATATTTAATTTTAAATATATGTTATAAAGAGATGGAGCCCATTTGTCTTTTTCGTTAGGGCACATCTCTCTATATTTTTCCATATATGGTAATGATTTCTTATAATAATCTATAATCTGTGTTCTATTTTTACGCTTTGAGATTGTTGTTTTTTCTAAATCAATTGCCAGATTCAGATATGATACACCTGCATTATAATAAACATCGGGAAATGAGTTATTTTTCTTTAGAATAGTGTCGCAAACAGTAACACACTCTTGATAACTGCCCATGTTTAATAGTATATTACTTTTTGCAAATAAAAACAACACATTATCTTTATCAGAAATCAATGCTGTATCAACAATCGCCATAGCCTTGTCTAGTTGGTTCTTGCCATTGTAATAATCCATTAATCTTAAAAAAAAGAATTTAGATTTTTTATTTTCTTTAAATCCAAGATTTAATGTTTCGATATACTTTGCTGTATCTCCTTTGATCAAATATATATCCGAGAGATATTGTAAAGCTCTTCTGCGATAATTCCTGTTCGACAAAGCAAGCTCATGATATTTCAGAGCGCTATCAGGTCTATTTAATTTATATCCTGAAACTACGGTCCAAAATGCGGCAGATGATGCTAATTGATCATCATTAATGTATTTATTGACTTCAAATAAAGGCTGCTGTGCACAATCAAGGTATGAATCCATCAATTTATAAGCAGACTCATAATTCTTCTTGTTTATAAAGAATAATCCACCATTATATAAATTACGTCTGTATTTATCAAGATACTCAGCATTTTTCTTACGATACTTCGGTTTAATTCTGCCTTTCTTATCAGGCAGTGCATCTATACTGTCTAGACTTTCATACGCTATAAACATTTTATGTGCTGTATTAAAGAAAGCAACCGTATCATAGCCTTCTTTTAAATATAATTTTTCGTTTGCTACTTCATACTGAGCGCTTACAGCATTGGCAAGCGTTTCGTAAATTTTTATATTTTGTCTATTCACAGAATCTTTAAGCAAATTGCGCATTGATGTTTCAGCCTGCTCAAGATTACTTCGACTTTTTATATCAGAACGTGCCTGACTAATTTCCTTCTTTTGAGCAGAAGTCGTAATAGAAAGTATTATTGTAACAAATAGAAAAAAATGACGCATTTATATATCTTTTAAAGATGGAGACCGATATTGTGGCCAACACCGGTCTCCATTAATTAATAATTAATATGTATTTATTTTGTCAAAGCTTCCATTTCCTTTGTTTTAGGATCATCGGCGCCATAAATTCTGTAACAGCATGTATATAATGAATATGCCCATACAGTTTTATACTGCATTTCTTTATCAAGATTCTTAGCTTTCTCTAAAAATTCAATAGCCTTTTTATAAACATCAATTATTGCATTTTCTGCTTCCGGAGAAAGTTTCTTTCCATTGGCAGTTGCACGCTCTGCAGCTTCTTGTGCTTTGTACATATAACTATTGCCTATTGATGCTAATACCGCGACATTCTCAGGCTGTTTTGAAGCTGCTTTTGACAAATCTGCAATTGCCTCGTCCCATTTGTGCTCATTCATATTAGCCTGACCACTCATTGCCAATGCAGTGAAGTTGTTCGGATCTTTAGCAAGTTTTACTTTAACAAATTCTGAAAGACCAGCCTTGTCATTAAGAGATATGAGCATTGAGCATATTGTACTGAATACCATATCATTATTTTCGTCATTTGCATAAATACTCTTAAGTTTATTTACATAATTAAGAGTATCTTCATGTGACTTCAGTTGGTTTTGCATAACTGCCAGTTTAAGCTGTAATGCATCATCTGCCATTGCAGTATCTTTGATTGCGATATCTGCATATTTTTCAGCTTTGTCATATTCCTTTGCAAAATAAGCAAAGCGCGCAGCATAATATGCCATTTGGGTTAGACTTGCGTCTGTGCTCTTATCCTGCTCTTTAAACAAAGGATAATCATTACTATCTACATAAGTTGCAAGATTCTTGTATGCAAGTGCTTCATCTTTATTCTGATAATAAATACCAGCGTTGATGAGATGGAAACGGATTGGATAAAGTCTGTCGCCATTTGACTTATGGAACTTGGGTTTCACCTTACCCTTATCGTTAGGCTGATTATCAAATTCGTCGCAGAGTACACCATTTTCTAAAGCCTGCATCACGGCATTGTAAAGTCCAATGGTATCATAAGGCTCAACTTTTGTGTTTAGCTGTGCTGCCATCTGATTACTGGTAATTGTAGCCTGCTCATTGACAACTTTCTCATAGGCTAAATCAACAAGTTTGTTGTAGCATTTAGCTTTTTGTTCAGCTGACATATTGCTGAGGTTACTTTTCAGAAGATTATAAGCTTCATTATAATCTTTAATTTTCGAAATTTGTTTATACACATCCTGTGCAAAGGCCGACATACTTAGTATAGAAGCTACGGCCAAGGTCATAAACTTTTTCATAATAGATATATTAAAAAATAATTGTTATTGTTCATCGAATTTATCCTCATCTGATATATCTGGAAGAGTATCATCGTCAGAGTCTGTATCTGTTGGTATTGCTTGAGTATCATTTTTGAATGCTTCACTTGTTTGTGCCCATTCTTTTCTGCTCTCAGCTTCAACTAACGCCTCTAGATCCGAGCTCATTACTTTACATACACTTGATATTACATCATTTTTCTTTGTCAAGTTTATAAGTCTGACACCCTGTGTCGCTCTACCCATTACACGACATTCTGACACTTTAAGACGAATCAAAATACCACTTTTGTTTATTATCATGAGGTCATTCTCGTCCGTAACAACCTTTATTGCAACCAAACGGCCTGTCTTTTCTGTGATATTTAGCGTTTTAACGCCTTTTCCGCCACGATTTGTAACACGATAGTCTTCAACTTGGCTTCGTTTTCCATATCCATTTTCACTGACAACCATTATAGTTTCTTCTTCCGGCTTATTGACGACAACCATTCCTACAACCTCATCGTCACCTTCATCAAGACGCATTCCCCTGACACCGGTTGAAACGCGTCCCATAGCACGTACAGTATTTTCGCTGAATCTTACAGCACGGCCATTTCTATCTGCAAGCAGCAGTTCGTTATGCCCATTAGTAAGTCTTACGCCAACGACCTCATCTCCTTCAAGTACGTTTATGGCAATCACACCATTTGCTCTTGGGCGACTATATGCTTCAAGGCTTGTTTTCTTTATTAATCCTTTTTTGGTAGCAAATACTACATAATGACTATTTATGAAATCAGGGTCATCCAATCCGCGTAAACGAAGGAACGCATTAATACTATCATCGCTTTCTATGTTCAACAGATTTTGTATTGCGCGACCTTTTGAATTCTTTGCCCCTTCAGGTATCTCATAGCATTTAAGCCAATAGCAACGTCCTTTCTTTGTGAAGAACATCATTGTATTATGCATCGTTGCAGGATAAATGTATTCAGTAAAGTCCTGTTCACGACTATTTGCACCTTTGCTGCCAACTCCACCTCTGGCTTGCTCACGGAATTCTGATAGCGGAGTGCGTTTGATATATCCCAAATGACTTATTGTTATCACAACAGGATCGTTTGGATAAAAATCTTCAGGGTTGAATTCTTCGCTAGAATATTTTATTTCAGTGCGACGTGGATCACCATATTTTTCCTTTACCTCTAAAAGTTCGTCTTTCATAACCTTCTTACAAAGCTCAGGGTCGTCAAGTATTGACTGTAAATATGTGATTAGCTTTTCAAGCTCTTCGTATTCAGCATGCAGTTGATCCATTCTAAGTCCAGTCAACTGACTAAGACGCATATCTACAATAGCCTTTGATTGTAATTCATCAAGTTCAAAACGTTTTTCCAAATTACGCTGAGCGTCAGATGGAGTCTTCGAGCCTCGGATAATATGAACAACCTCGTCAATGTTGTCACAAGCAATTATTAAGCCTTCAAGTATATGTGCTCTTTCTTGAGCCTTACGCAAGTCAAATTTTGTTCTGCGTATTGTTACATCATGGCGATGCTCAACAAAATAATGCACACAATCTTTCAATGTTAACAAACGCGGACGTCCTTTAACCAATGCGATGCAATTGACTGAGAATGAGCTTTGTAATGCAGTCATCTTAAATAATTTATTTAGGATGACATTCGCATTGGCATCTTTTTTCACATCAATCACAATACGCATGCCCTGACGACCGGATTCATCGTTTGCATTACTTATTCCATCAAGTTTTCCTTCTTTTACTAAATCAGCGATATATTCAATCAATTGAGCCTTATTTACGCCATAAGGTATCTCAGTAATGACAATCTTATCATGTGATTCTGTGCTTTCAATTTCTGCCTTTGCACGCATCACTATACGTCCACGACCAGTTTCGTATGCATCTTTTACTCCTTGAATGCCGTATATATAAGCACCTGTCGGAAAATCTGGAGCTTTTATATATTGCATAAGGCCTTCTGTATCAATATCTGGATTATCAATATATGCACAACATCCGTCAATAACTTCTCCTAAATTATGCGTTGGAATATTTGTTGCCATACCAACGGCAATACCATTACCTCCATTAACTAAAAGATTTGGTATCTTGGTCGGCATTACAGAGGGCTCCTGAAGTGAGTCGTCAAAGTTATTCATCATGTCGACAGTCTCTTTTTCCAGGTCGTCCATGATGTGTTCACCCATCTTTGACAATCTGCACTCTGTATAACGCATTGCGGCGGCAGAATCACCATCGACACTACCAAAGTTTCCTTGACCATCAACAAGAGTATAGCGCATATTCCAATCTTGCGCCATTCTTACCAATGCTCCATATACAGAGCTGTCTCCATGAGGATGATATTTACCAAGGACTTCACCTACTACGCGGGCGCATTTCTTATACGGCTTATCACTCGTGTTGCCAATTCCCATCATACCGTACAATATTCTTCTATGTACAGGTTTAAATCCATCACGAACATCGGGTAAAGCACGGGCAACAATAACAGACATAGAATAGTCAATATAAGAGGATTTCATTTCCTCCTCTATATTAATCTTTATGATTCTGTCTTGATCAAATGTGTTATTATCCATTAATTATAATTGTATTAATTTTCTATAAAATGCCGTTTGAGGCCATTTGCTTTCGTTTTAAGACGTTTTACATCTTTTTGGGCCTGCTAAATTAACACTTTTTTTCGACCTACAAAAAACATTTAGGGCAAAACATATAATTTTAAACTTTATTATAGACAAGAAAACTCTAAATCTTTATTTTATTGCTTCGCCATTACAAAATGGTAATAAAAGCATTTTGCCAATTACGTGATAAAATACTAAAATAATATGACATATAAATTATAAATATATGATCACTGAAATTTAGATGTAAGTCTAAAGATTTTGAATGACATCATGTACTTATGGTTTAATGATACAAAAAGGCGGAAATATGATAACATTTCCGCCTTTTTGTAATGATATAGGAATTGCCTAATTAATTCAAGTTTAACGATTTTTTTATTTCTGCAATTTTATTGTTTGCTTCGCTTGTGCAACGGTCATAGCACCCATTGCATTTCATTGTGCCTTTAACTTCAATATAGAATTTGATTTTAGGCTCTGTTCCTGACGGACGAACGCTTATTTTTGTTCCATCTTCACAGAACCATTGCAGAACATTGCTTGTTTCTGGCATTTCTAATTTAGAAACATTTCCGTTTGCATCACGTTGCTCCAATGTTTGATAATCTTTCCATGTAACGACCTTGCTTCCGCCAAGTTCTTTTGGGGGATTGTTCCTGAAGTCTGTCATCATCTGCTTTATCTCATCTGCTCCGCTCTTTCCTGGTTTGACAACATTTATTGTGAATTCTTTAGAGAATCCATACTCAAGATAAATGTCCATCACAACATCATAGAGTGTTTTACCTTGGTCTTTTGCCCATGCGCAGATTTCTGCTAATAGAGAACATGCAGAAACAGCATCTTTGTCACGTACAAAGTCTTCTGCCAAGAATCCGTAGCTCTCTTCACCTCCACCTATATATTGTTGTTTGCCTTCTGACAAGGCAATTTCACGGGCAATCCACTTAAAGCCTGTATAGCAGTCGCGCATTTCTATGTTTTGTTTTTCTGCTATTTTTCGTATAACTTCAGTGGTTACAATCGTTTTAACAATGAAATCCGTCGGTTTCATCAAACCTTTAGCCTGACGGTTTTTGATTATATAATACAAGAAGAGTAAACAGGTCTGGTTGCCGTTTATAAGTATCCATTCCCCTTTGTCGTTCTTGCATGCCATTCCAACACGGTCTGCATCAGGATCGCTTGCCATTACAATATCAGCATCAAGTTCTTTGGCGTCACGCAATGCCAATGTTAAGGCTTCACCATTTTCAGGGTTAGGGCTTACCACTGTCGGGAAATCGCCACTTTTAACCATTTGCTCTTTTACACAATGAACGTTTTCAAATCCCCATAATTTCAAAGAACGCGGTATTAGCGTCATGCCTGTTCCATGTAGTGGCGTATATACGATTTTAAGATCCTTCTGACGGCTAATTACTTCTGGGTCGATAGAAATCCCGTGTATGAGATCAAGATATACTTTATCTATTTCTTCTCCTATAATTTCTATGAGTTCTTTATTTCCTTCAAACTTTATGTCTTCAACGTTAACTTTATTAACTTCGTCTATAATGCCTTTGTCGTGAGGTGCCAGTACTTGTGCGCCATCTGCCCAATAAGCTTTATATCCATTATACTCTTTGGGGTTATGGCTAGCAGTAATGTTAACACCACTTTGGCATCCCAAGTGACGTATGGCAAAAGAACATTCTGGCGTTGGCCTCATGTCGTCAAACAGATATACTTTTATGCCGTTTGCAGAAAAGATATCAGCAACGGTTTCTGCAAAAAGTCTGCTGTTGTTACGACAATCATGGCAAACAACAACAGAAATCTGCTCACGGTCTGCAAAATTCTTTTTTAGGTAATTAGCAAATCCTTGTGTAGCCATGCCGACGGTATAAATATTCATACGGTTGCTACCTACTCCCATTATACCTCTAAGGCCACCTGTACCGAATTCAAGGTTTTTATAAAAACTTTCTATTAAATCGGTTTTGTCTTCATTTTCCAACATGGCCTTAATCTTTTCTTGTGTTTCCTGATCAAAAAAAGGTGATAGCCATTGTTTTGCCTTATTTTCACATAATGCAATTAATTCCGTGTTTTTTTCCATATTATTAATATTAGTGTTAGTAATTTTATTGTTTACAAAGGTAATAAATTAAATTCAAAAATTACGCTCAAGAATTTTTTTTCTTTTTTTTCATCTAAATTTAATTTATGCGAAGTTTTTCTATCATTTCTTTTTGCCCTATTAAAAATAAATGAGTATTTTTGCGGAAATAATAACGAAACATAAGCATAGATGTATTTTTCTGGAATTATTATAGCAATATCATGTTTTTTGATTATTGGCATTTTTCATCCGATAGTAATAAAAACAGAATATTATACAGGTACAAAGTTTTGGTGGATATTCCTGATTGTAGGAATTGTCTGTCTGTTATTGGCCCTATTAATTGCAGATTCACTTTGTTCAGCTATATTAGGCATATTCGGTGCTTCATCTTTATGGTCAATAAAAGAATTGTTTGAGCAACGTGACCGGGTTAAGAAAGGATGGTTTCCAATGAATCCTAAACGCAAAAAAGAGTATTGAATATGAAAACGACATTGTTACTTGTAGGAAAAACGGACAACAAACTGTATGCCGAAGGGATTGAAGACTATGTAGCTAGAACAAATCATTATACACCTTTTTGTTTAAAAGTTATTCCTGAGCTTAAAAACACCAAGAGCCTTAATGAAAAACAGCAGAAAGAAAAAGAAGGAGAACTGATTTTAAAGAATATAGACGATAAAAGTTATGTCGTCTTATTAGACGAACACGGAAAAGAATTCAGAAGTGTAGAATTTGCAGCGTGGTTGGGAAACAAGCAACAAACTATAAGGCAGTTGACTTTTGTGATAGGTGGCCCCTATGGATTCTCTCAAGCTGTATATGAACGTGCCAATGAGAAAATGTCATTATCAAAGATGACACTTTCTCATCAGATGGTTAGATTGCTCTTTACGGAACAGGTTTATCGTGCATGCACGATAATAAAAAATGAACATTATCATCATGAGTAATTTATGATTTTATATAAAGAAAACTAATATGGAAAAGACATGGAGATGGTTCGGCAAAAAAGACAAGATTACTTTGTCGATGCTAAAACAAATTGGCGTTGAAGGAATAGTCACGGCATTACATGATGTTCCTAATGGTGAGGTTTGGACTAGAGAAAAGATACGCGACCTGCGTGAATATATCGAGAGTTATGGTATGCGTTGGTCTGTTGTTGAAAGCCTTCCTGTTTGCGAAAGTATTAAATATGCAGGACCGGACAGGGATAAACTCATTGAAAAATATAAAGAGAGTCTTAAAAATCTTAGTCTGGAAGGTATCCATACTATATGCTATAACTTTATGCCTGTGTTGGATTGGGCCAGGACAGATTTAGCCCATCCAAATCCGGACGGAACCAGTAATTTATTCTTCAGCCATGCTCAGTTCGCTTATTTTGACTGCTGCATACTGAAGCGTGAAAATGCAGAAGAGCAATATAGTCAAGAAGTTCTAGAGGAGGTTGAAAAGCTTAAACAAACAATGACACCTGAAGATGATCATAGGCTTGTTGAAAATATTATTGTTAAGACTCAAGGCTTTGTAAACGGAAATATTTCTGAAAATGACGAACATCCTGTAGAACTCTTCAGGCAACTTTTAGATTTATATAAAGGTATAACAAAGGATCAGTTGCGAGAAAATATGAGATATTTTCTTTCTGCAATAATGCCAACATGTAATGAATACGACATGTATATGTGTGTACATCCGGATGATCCTCCATTCCCTATTCTCGGTCTCCCACGTATTGTTACATGCGATGATGACATCAGCTGGTTCTTAAAGGCCGTAGATGACCCGCATAACGGATTGACATTCTGTGCAGGTTCATTGTCTGCTGGTGCCCATAACAACGTTACTGAACTTGCACGCAAATATGCAGATCGTACATGGTTCGTGCATATGAGATCTTGTAAAGTTTTCCCTAACGGAGATTTTACAGAAGCTTCACATCTTGGCGGACGTGCCGACTTGATAGAATTAGCACGAATATTTGAGAAAACAAATCCAAACTTACCGATGCGTGTTGACCATGGCCCCAACATGTTAGGCGATCTTGATAAAGGTTATAATGCAGGTTATACTTTCCTTGGACGTATGTTTGCTATGGGGCAAGTACAGGGTATTCTAGCTACAGTTGACAGAGAATTAGGAATAAATCAAAAATAAAATCACAAAATTATGAACGAACTATTTAATATTAAAGACAACGTTACTGTCATAACAGGCGGAACAGGTGTATTAGGACGTACAATTGCAAAATATCTTGCAAAAAATGGTGCAAAAGTTATCATTCTTGGTAGAAAAGAAGACGTCGGAAACAAAATCGTTGAGGATATTAAAAAAGAAGGTTATCATGCTGAATTCATGAAAACTGATGTTATGAATCAAGAATTAGTGCAAAAGAACTGTGATGATATTATTGCAAAATATGGACGTATTGACACATTACTGAATGCTGCAGGTGGAAATATGCCAGGCGCAGTAATAGCACCAGACAAAAACTTTTTTGACTTAAAAGTTGAAGAATTTCAAAAAGTTCTTAATCTGAATCTGACAGGTACAGTTATACCAACACAGATATTCCTGAAGCCTATGGTGAAACAAGGCAAGGGGTCGATTATCAATTTCTCTTCAATGGCAGCATTCCGTCCTATAACACGTGTATGCGGTTATGCAGCAGCCAAAGCTGGTATAAGTAATTTTACGGCATTCATGGCAACAGAGTGTGCTAAAAAGTTTGGTGAAGGTATTCGTGTTAATGCTATTGCTCCTGGATTTTTTATAACAGAACAAAACAGAACTTTGCTTACAAATCCTGACGGCTCTTATACTCAGAGAGGTAAAGACGTTATACATCAGACACCATTTGGCAGAATGGGTGATCCGGAAGAGCTTTGCGGAACAATACATTATTTAATGAGTGATGCAGCAAAATTTGTAACAGGTACAGTTGCTGTAGTTGATGGAGGTTTTAATACCTATGCAATGTAATCAGTGCATAATATCTGCATATTACAATTACGCAAACCTTTACGTAAGTTTAATCAGGAAAAACGTAGCAAGGTATAAAATAAAATAGTAATTTTGCATCGTAAAAGAAAAACAAACTCATTAGTATAAATCATGAAAAAATTGCAAGCTTTAAACAAAAGGACTGCGCCTAAAAGCGTAATGCCTGAGAAGATCATTCAGTTTGGTGAAGGAAACTTCCTGCGTGCTTTCGTTGACTGGATTATTTACAATATGAATCAGAAAACTGATTTCAATGGTTCTGTTGTTGTTGTTCAGCCAATTGAAAAAGGTATGGTTGATTGGCTTAATGGTCAAGATTGCCTATATCATGTAAATCTTCAGGGACTTGATGAAGGTAAGCCGGTAAACAGCCTTACACGTATTGATGTTATAAGCCGTGCATTGAATCCTTATACACAAAATCAAGCTTTCATGGCTCTTGCAGATCAGCCTGAAATTCGTTTTGTAATATCAAATACGACAGAAGCTGGTATTGCATTTGATCCTAACTGTAAACTAGAGGATGCTCCTGCAAGTTCATATCCCGGAAAATTAGTACAGTTGCTTTATCGTCGCTATCAGACATTCAATGGTGATCCTACAAAGGGTCTCATTATTTTCCCATGTGAGCTGATATTCCTTAATGGTCATGTTCTCAAAGATTGCATTTATAAGTATATCGAACTTTGGAATCTTGGTGAGGACTTCAAAAAATGGTTTACAGAATGCTGCGGCGTTTATGCAACATTAGTTGACAGAATTGTACCGGGTTTCCCGCGCAAGGAAATCAAGGATATTCAGCAGAAAATCTGTTATGAAGACAATCTCGTCGTTCAGGCAGAAATATTCCATTTATGGGTAATTGAAGCACCAAAAGAGATTGCAGAAGAATTCCCTGCAGATAAGGCTGGTCTTCATGTATTATTTGTACCTTCAGAAGAGCCATATCATGAGCGTAAGGTTACATTGCTTAATGGTCCTCATACAGTATTGAGTCCTGTTGCATTCTTGAGTGGTATTAATATTGTACGTGATGCTTGCAAAGATCCTGTTATTGGCAAGTATATACATAAAGTTCAGTTCGAGGAGCTTATGGAAACACTTAACCTTCCGAAGGACGAACTTCAGAAGTTTGCTAGTGATGTCCTGGAGCGTTTTATGAACCCGTTTGTTGATCATCAGGTAACTAGCATCATGCTTAACTCTTTCCCGAAATATCAGACACGTGACCTGCCCGGTGTTAAGACATATCTGGAACGTAAAGGCGAACTTCCTCAGGGTCTTGTATTTGGTCTTGCAGCCATCATAACATACTATAAGGGTGGTAAACGCGAAGATGGTACTGAGATTGTTCCTAATGACTCTCAGGAGATCATGGACTTGCTTAAGAATCTTTGGGCTACTGGTGACACTCAGAAAGTTACAGATGGTGTTCTTTCTGCAACACAGATTTGGGGCGAAGATTTGAATAATATTGCAGGTCTAAATGCATTAGTTAAAAAGGATCTCGATCTCATTCAGGAGAAAGGCATGCTTGAAGCAGTTAAAACAATTCTGTAATGTATACCAAATATTTGTCTAGTACAAATTAAATAATAAGTCAGGCTCTGCAGTAGTATTTTTACATGCAGAGCCTGTTTTTCATATATTATTTATATGGATAGTAAAATAAAATCTATATTAGAGGAGTACGCTCAAAGATATGAGACATCTGATTTCTTGCATGATGATCCAAGTCGATTTATGCATCAGGTTGAAGGCAGGCAAAATAAGAAGTTGCAGCTTTTGTTGCATCATGTTTAAGCTATGGAAGCAGAAAACAGTTTATGCCCAAAATACAAGCACTACTCGATTATGCTGATAACGATATGTATAATTGGATAAAGCAAGACTATTATAAAGATAGCTTTAAAGAAGATGATAAAAGCTGCTTTTACAGATTGTATAATTTCAGCATGATGTATAAATTATTTGAATCTTTACACAATCTGCTGATAGAATATGAATCAATTGGTAATTTTGTCAAAAGGAATTCTTCTGACGGATTATCTGCAATAAAAGCAATAACAAGCTATTCTGCAAAAACCGGCATAGAGACAATTATCCCTAAAAATACTACATCCGCGTGCAAGAGAGTTTGTATGTTTCTAAGATGGATGGTCAGAGATAATTCTCCAGTAGATATAGGGTTTATGGAGTGATTTTATTGACAAGCGTACCTTAATTGTACCATTGGATACACATGTTCTCCAAGAAGCGAATAAATTACATTTGATAAACAATAAAACGGCCTCAATGAGTGTGGCAATAAAGCTTACAGAGAAACTTAGGGATATTTTTCCTGACGATCCGCTTAAAGGTGACTTTGCTCTCTTTGGTTATGGGGTTAATCAGTAATCATTTTTACAAATGATAAAGTCTCTTAATAACTAGAAACAATAAGTTAATGTAGTTTTCTATGCATTAATAAATTCTATGTCTTATTTTGGGAATAAA
>NZ_LFQU01000046.1 GCF_001275135.1 Xylanibacter rarus
TTTAGATAAAAAGAAGCATTCGGAAAAAGGCGGTAGACATCATGGTATGGCATTAAGCATTTACCAGCGACTGATGTTGACACCTTTTCCCGAATGCTTCTTTCGTCGTTTTTTTGGCCTATTTGTCAGGCTCTCTTCATCTTAGCTCTACAGTTCGTTTTTGTATATTTCAGTCAAGGCGTCCTGATATTGGCGCTCTATGTCCATATACGTAATCATGTTTTTGTAGATGTTGTCGGCTTCCACGTAATACTCTGTTACGGAAATTTCTCCGTTTTCAACCGCAGTGCGCAGCAATTTCAGTGTCTGTCGCATCAAAGGCACGTCGTATGCATCGGCCGAAGCTTTCAGCTGCTTCATCTGGTTTATCATAGTGCGTGCTGAGTTTTCGGCGTTAATACGTGCGTTTGCATGTTGCATTACGGCTTCTGTCTGTCTTGCCTTTGCGATTTTTACCTTGTTCTTGCTTGAGAACAAAGGTATCGAACCTCCAATCAGGAAACCGTTGCTTGCATTGTCGCCCTCAGTATTTCGGCGGTAACCTATCTCAAACTTAGGAATCCAACTCTGTTTGTTCACCTTCACATCCTGTTCTGCGGCAAGCACAGAAGCCTGTGCTGTGCGGACAGTCCAGTCTGTGGCAACGGCTTTTTCATACATCGTAACTTCGTCGTCAGCCGGGGCTTGTGGATATTCTGTCATGTTTACCTCTATCGGCAGTCCTCCGTTAAGAGCCTGCAGCTGTTGCATTGCATTGGCATGTTTGGTGTCAGCCTGAACAAGTTCTGTCTCAAGGTTCATCCTGTCGAGCTTTATTTTGTTAAGCTCAAGTGATGTGGCGTCACCGTTCTTGAATTTAAGTTCGAACATGGCCAACAGTTCATCGGCGTTCTTGCGTCTTTCCTGCAGCAGTTGTTTCTGTTTGTTGTAGTTGATGATGTCAAGGCAGAGCTTCTTGGCATTGACCAGAATGTCGCGCCGTGCCGTCTGATATTGCATGTCGAGCACATTACGCTGCAGTTGTCCGGCTTTCTTGCGCGCTCCGTAAATGGTAGGGAAGTCGAATCCCTGGGTAATGACTAGCTCTGAACTTGCGATACCGCTTGTTTCGCTCTGAAAGAATGGGCTGTATTCTATCGAGAGGTCCTCGAGTGTGTTTTGCGATTTGTTCTCTATGTCTGCAGCCTCATTGCCTTTGAACAGCGCTTTCAGTTCCATGTTGTTCTGCTCAACGCTTTTCAGTACGGAGTTAATGTCTTGAGCTTTTGCGCTGACAACTGCGGCAAAGGCCATGGCGGCCAATATTATTTTTTTCATTGTTCCTTATTTTGGTTGTCTGTTTTGATAATATTCTTTCGGTTCATCCACTCATATACAATAGGAATGATGAATGCGTTGAGGAAAGTAGACGTGAGAAGTCCGCCAAGTATGACTTTTGCCATAGGGCTTTGTATTTCATTACCGGGCAGGCTTCCGCGCAGAGCCAGCGGTATGAGGGCGAGAGCCGAGCATAATGCTGTCATAAGTATAGGATTAAGACGGTCGAGTGAGCCTCTCATTATGCATTCTCTCAGCGGAAGATGTTCCTCTTCGCGGAGGGTGTTGTATCGGTTGATGAGCAACATACCATTGCGCGTGGCAATACCAAACAGCGAGATAAAGCCGATTATGGCAGGAATGCTGACTTCGCCTGTGGTAAGTACCAGCGCGAATACGCCTCCGATAAGCGCAAGAGGAAGGTTGAGCAGGATTACTCCGCTTTCGAGGGCGTTTCTGAACTGCATGTAGAGCAGCAGGAATATTACGACGATGCTGAGCAATGATGCCAGCAGAAGTACACGGCTTGCGTTTTGCTCGCTCTCAAACTGACCTCCGTATTCAACATGATAGCCTTCCGGCAACTTTATCTCTGAGTTTATTCGTTTCTGGATGTCGTTCACTACGCTGCGCAAGTCACGTCCGCTCGCGTTGGCAGAGATGACAATTTTACGTTTTACGTTCTCGCGGTTGATGGTGTTTGGGCCCATGGCAGATCTTACTTCTGCAACATTTGCCAACGGAATTTTGCGGCCGTCAGGCGTGTCTATCATCAGGTCACGTATGCGTTCCATGTCGCAACGGTCGTGTTCGGCAGCACGTACCACAAGATTAAAGCTGCTGCCGTTGTCGTATACCTGTGATACTGTCTCGCCTGCCATGTTGACACGGACAAATGTGTTAAAGTCGGCGATTGAGATGCCGTAGAGTTTCAGCATGTCGCGTTTAGGCTTTATTTCGAGTTCCGGACGCTCAATCTGCTGTTCAACGTTGAGGTCGGCAATGCCGTCTACTGTACCTATGGCATCTTTTATCTGGTTGCCAATTTCAAACATCTTGTTAAGGTCGTCACCGAATAGCTTAATGGCAATGCTGGCCTGTGTACCGCTGAGCATGGCGTCAATACGGTGGCTGATAGGCTGGCCTATCTCGATGTTGGCACCTGTTATTACGGAAAGTTTCTTTCTCACGTCGTTGAGCATCTCTTCGTGCGAGCGTTCTTTCAGCTCAAATGGTGCCTCGATTTCTGACACATTTACGCCAAGTGCATGCTCGTCAAGTTCTGCTCGTCCTGTTTTTCTTGCTACAGTCTGTATCTCAGGTATTGACAGCAGGATATTTTCGGCACGACGTCCTATTCTGTCAGACTCTTCGAGTGATATTCCTGGTAAAGAACTGATGTTTATTGTAAGCGAGCCTTCGTTGAACTTCGGAAGGAAGCTATGGCCGAGAGTAAAGAACAATCCAAGAGCAGCAACAAAAAGTATTGCCGTTGAGGCTACAACCGGACGCTTGTGGGCAAGTGCCCATGTGAGCCAGTGTTCATAGTGCTTCTTGAGCCATACTGTTACGAATGCCTCTTTTGGCATGCCCTCTTTGGTGTCGCGGCCTAGCAGATAGCTGCACAGTACAGGCGTGAGCGTGAGTGCAACGATTGTTGATGCCACTAGTGCCACGATAAATGCCACGCCGAGAGGTATGAGCATGCGTCCTTCCATTCCGCTTAGATAGAATAGCGGGATAAAGCTTACGATGATTATTGCTGTTGAGTTGAGGATAGGCATTCGCACTTCGCGTGATGCGTTGTATACAACTTTCAGCACCGGAAGCCGTTGTTCTTTTGGCAATGCTCTGTTTTCGCGCAGATGTTTCCATACATTTTCAACGTCCACTATGGCATCATCGACAAGTGAACCTATGGCTATTGCGAGTCCGCCGAGACTCATCGTGTTTACGCTCATGTGGAAATAATGAAGAACAATGAGCGATATGAGCAACGATACCGGCAGTGTTATCAGTGAAATGACAGTGGTGCGGACGTTGGCAAGGAAGAGGAACAGAACTATGACAACAAATATAGCACCTTCGTAAAGTGACTGCTTAACATTGTTTATAGAGCTTTCGATGAAGCGTGACTGACGGAATATGTCGGTAGATACATGTACGTCAGCCGGCATATTCTTTTTAAGGTCTTTTAGTGCAGCCTCAAGTCTTTCCGTAAGTTCTATGGTGCCTGTGTCGGGCTGCTTGGTTACGGTGAGTAATACGGCTGGTTTTCCTTTCTCAGAGGCTGTTCCGAGTTTCGGAACCTGCGGCCCGGTCTGTACGTCTGCCACGTCAGCAAGGGTTATTGCATCGCCGTTGACTGTCTTTACGACGGTATTACCCATTTCTTTTACGTCTTCTGTCGACACAACGCCACGAACGATATATTCGTTGCCATATTCATATATCACGCCTCCATTGGTGTTGCGGTTCATCTGGTCAGTTGCGGCCATAACTTCAGCCAGTGTCACTCCGTAATGGTTCATTCTGCCGGGATGAAGTAAAATCTGATATTCCTTAATGTCGCCTCCTAATACAGCTACTTGCGACACACCTCCCGTAGACATCAGTCGAGGGCGCACCGTCCAGTCGGCCAATGTGCGCAAGTCAGTCATTGATGTGCTGTCTGCTGTAAGGCCAACGATGAGAACCTCTCCTAAAATAGACGACTGCGGACCTAAGGTTGGCTGCCCTACGTTGTCGGGTAGAGTCTCGTTTACGGCAGCAAGTTTCTCTGAAACAATCTGGCGTGCCAGATAAATATCAGTACTCCAGTCGAACTCAACCCATACAACAGAGAATCCCGTCGTTGAAGAAGACCTCACACGGCGTACATGCGTGGCTCCGTTCACAGCTGTTTCGATAGGGAATGTTACAAGTTGCTCCACCTCTTCTGCCGCCATGCCGTTGGCTTCGGTCATGACAACCACAGTAGGGGCGTTAAGGTCGGGGAATACATCAACCTCGGTTTGTCCTGTTGTGTAGATGCCTCCAATAATCAACAGTACCGCTGCAACAAGTATAAGCAGGCGGTTTTGCAGTGAGAATTTTATTATTTTGTTCAGCATTGCTTATCCTTGGTTTAGTGTTGATGCGAATGTGCGGGCAGACTAGTGCTGGCTGATGCCAGTCTTACTTGAGTTGCGCCCTTGGTAACTACTTTCTCGCCGCCTTTCAGGCCGCTTTTTATTTCAACTCTCTCACCGTCGGTTTCGCCTATTTCCACCTCACGGCGCTCATAGCAAGTGGCATCTGTCTGTATATAAACAAAGTTTACTCCGTTCTCGTCGGTAAGTGCAGACACTGGAACACTTATTACTCCGGGGCGTTCTGACGTCAAAAGATAAGTCTCAACGAATGCTCCCGGCATGACGTCGGCCTGATTGTCGAACTCGAATGTTACGGGAATATAGGGTGATCCGTCGCCTGTTGACTTGCCGGTGGCAACAAGACGGCCGTTCATTGCTCCTATGTTGTATATTCTGTCGCTGTATGCTGTCTTAAACTTAGCCGACTTGACTGTACCCAGTATCGAGTAATATCGCTCTGGGACATTGGCCTTTAGATATAGCTTGCGTGTCTGAGTGACGTTCATCATAGGCTGTCCGACGCTTACATAGTCGCCCTCTTTTACAAGACATGTCTTTACATATCCGCTTATTGGCGATGTTACGGCCACTCCGCTTCCGCCTTTGCTTCCAGAGAATGCCTCGTAGGCAATCTTTGCAGATTCGTAGTTGGCTCTTATGCTGTTGAATTCTTTCTGTGTTACGATATTGTCTTTCACTAACTTTGCTGCGCGTTCATACTCCTTCTTTGCTGTCTGATATGCGATTGCAGCCTGTTTTGCCGGATTATCCTGAAGTTTGTCTGCTGAGATGGTGAACACTGTTCCTCCTTTGCTTACGGCTGTTCCTTCTGTTATGCCGCGTTGAAATCTTACTATACCTGGCACGGTTGCCACTATTGTGGCTTCATTGCCGGATGCTGCAAGAATCTTGCCTCCGGCCGGAATAACTCCGCTGAAGTTGCCCGGCTTGATAATCTCGGCAACTATGCCTGCCTGGTGAGCCTGCTCCGGACTAATAACAATTTCGGTTGAATGGCCTTTTTCTTCACCTTCGTGTGCGTCTGCCTCTTCGCTGTGTGTGTGTTTGTGCTGACATGAAACCATGACCAGCATGCTTAGTACAGATGTAATTAAGATGTTTTTCTTCATGTTTATTTTATGTAGCTTTATTAATAATGTTTTGTCATATTTATTATTTATGCAAAAATAACGTAAAATGGATGCAACTTAGTTGCAATTGCGCATTTTGGAATATGTATGTTGCAATATGTCCTAAATTTATTGTCTTTATGCAGATGTCAGAGTCATTGAAGTTATGAATGATATGGAGAAAACTTTTGATGGAAGAGACGATGTAACAGTTTACAGATGTTATGAAAACTTATGGAAGACCAATATGTCTGTATGGGATATCTGTCAGTGAATACATTTGTCCGTAAACAACAATTTTCTTTTGTTCTTGTTGTGTCGTTAAAAAATATGCTATAACTAAATAAAATATATTTGTTGATTTTGTCCTTTAATGCCGGAATAACGAATAAGTTTTATACCTTTGTTCTTAGATGTATTTCTGTAATAAAAACAGAAACATCTGTTTGTGTTAAGTTGTGGAATGAATAATAATGATAATGCAATGAAAATAGAATGTAAATTTCGTACTGCTACGATGAAAGACATACAGGAGCTTAAAAAACTTTTTAGTAATACTGTGATGACTGTTAATTGTCGTGACTATACGGCAGAAGAAGTGGCAGACTGGGCGTCGTGCTGTGAAAGCGACGGACGTTGGGAACAGTTGCTTTCTACTTTGTATTTTATTGTTGCTACTGATGTTGAAGGCCAGATGCTTGGTTTTACAGCCCTTAGAGGGGATGGCTATCTTCATTCAATGTTTGTGCATAAAGATTACCAGCGTCAGGGCATCGCAACGGCTCTGTTGCAGAAAATAGAAGCTTATGCATCGGAGCATGGAATAAAAGAAATGACATCAGAGGTGAGTATTACTGCCCGTCCGTTTTTTGAACACCATGGTTATAAGGTTGAGCGTGAGCAGCGTGTTCAGGCCAATCGTATGATTATGACAAATTTTCTGATGCGAAAGACACTGTAAGTCTATATTGCAGACGTGTACATGAAGGGCGCCTTGCCCAGTTTAATGTCCGTATGAATATAATGAGTGATAATAAATAAAAAAGTCCGCAATTTAAGATTGCGAACTTATATGTTTTCTGGCGGTACGTACGGGACTAACGGAGTCTTTAATCAACACTGATATTCAATCTGTTATAATAATTCTCCAAGAAAAGCACCCTGTTCTGCATCTGCTTCAGTTCTATGTTTTTCCGATAGGAATTTGCCTTGTTCCAACGGGGTAAAGGTAGTGATTTTAGATTGAAATGTCAAGTAGAAATCTATAAAAACACTTTTATCAAAGAATTTATATTCAAGTTTTATAAGTTCAACTTGTTAGTTTTAATATGTAAAAGTCACAAATATGTTTAATATCTTCCTTCCTGTTGATAACAGCCAGATAGATATCTTCATCAGTCAATCCGAAGAATTCCACAACCGCAACGACCTGTTTTTGCATGACGCCTCATATCCTTTCTTCAACGGTCAGTTCCAAAGAGCTCTTGGTTGCGTCCTTAAAAATATCCATGGTTTCGTATGTAGCAAACCTCATCATTAGGTAAAGAATGTTGTATTGCAAAGTTGTCAAGGATGTCGTCACAATTTGCGGGACGAAGTTGCCGACCTGGCATTTGCCCAGTTCCAATAATCTCTTCGTCTTCTTGAACACGACTTCCAAAGACCACCTTTGGACATAACCGGTACGCTTCAAGGAACTCAAGCCGTATATCCGTGGCCATTAGGTCGTTCTATGTACCCCTCTTGCTTCTCTTGACAAAGTACGGGTGCACCTTGATGTCCGTAAAGGTCATATCCGCCACAATGTAATGGCAACGCAATCTCCTGCTGTACTTCCGCTTGCCTATCAAGGTGCTTGGTCAAGGCAAGCGGTATAGGGTTTCTCGTCCAGACAGTATTTTGTCCTACTCTTTTCTCCCATCTTGATCATGCCCATGTAATCGCAGTTGAAGCGACGGGAGCGTATGAACCGGACGACATCCTTGCACGCGAACCAGATGGCTGCCAGTACATACCTGAACCTGTCCCTTTACAAATGGCGCGTTTTATCACGGCAATCATCATGTCGGTTTTCTTTGCCGTGTATTCATCAATACGCCCCTGCAAGGCATCTCCGCTGTTACGTTATTTGAAGAATCATCTTGCGAGTTTTTCATCGGATATTCCGAATTTTCCATCCCTCCCCTTTTCACCCAGCAGTGCAAAATCCAGAATTATTTGGATCATTCCATCCGTTACGGTAAGAAACATCCTTGTCATCGACTATTAGGCAAGCCGTGCCTTCCTTATGTTCGGAGCGTAATCTGACTCTTGACCAAGGCTGAAGGGTTTAGTGATAGATAGACTTCCGACAACTTATCTTGGGGTTACTCACGAAATGGTAAAACACGTTTTTCTTGCATCCCAGTAAGCTACTTAAAGAAGTCCCAGTAAAACGATAAGAATTATGGATCATGAAACACGGATATAACAGCAAAGCTTGGAACCCCTACAACAGCGGATACATTGTTGCACTTACTCTTCATGCCGAACAGGGTGGATTCATTCATTCTTAACTATTTGATAACATCCGATAGGGAATAAATCGCTTTATGCGTATCATTTTTTCTAAAAAAAGCGCTGATTTCCGAAAGGAAGTCTGTAACTTTGTACAATGGAATAGAGCTGAGTAATGTTTTGATCTGCAACTATAAAATTACTCATTTTCTGCGACATACAGAAATTCCTGTGCCTTTTTATAACCAAAGGTCTATTTGGTCTATTAACTTGCGAAACTTGAAAATTCTATATTAACGTGAGTTCGACGAATTTAGAATAATGCAAGCTGTGTGTCAATCGTTCTTGTAACATTGATACATAGCTTCTTAGGAAAGCAGCAATATGCCGCAATTGCACTCAAGAGGTTAACGATAAAATTATCAAAGGCTCTATGCCTTGAATGTTCCACTTGTGCTATATTTTTGAGTTCGTCATTGACAGTTTCAATAATGGCCCGTTTCCTGAGAAGCAGTTTGTCTGAAACGGACATCAGTGCACCTTTCATATTGCTCTTCAACTTGGTTATAAGTTGTATTCCATCAACGAATAATCTCTGAAACAGATTCTTTCTTATATACCCCTTGTCCCCGACAAACTTTCCATATATAAATTCTACAAAGGCTTTATATTCAAGCGGTTTACGGTCATCAACATCCCCCGGCGTAATCATAAAATTCAGAAGTTCTCCATGTTCGTTGCATATCAAATGTAGCTTGAATCCGAAGAACCACCCCATGTAGCATTTTCCTCTTTTTGCTATTCCCTTGAACGTTTTATGAATATGGATTCTCTGGTTTTTGCATACCCGTAAAGGAGTGCTGTCAACAAAACTGATGCCTGTACATTTGCCCAAAAGAACCTTCTTGATGAATATGGCCAGCGGGACGGCCACGTCTTTCTCCAAGTCAACAAAACGGTTGTAAGAAACGACCTTTGGAAAGAAATGGCGCATATGTTTGCAGACTTTTTCCTGATAGAAATGCTTCAGACAACGGTATCCAGAGTCATGGAAAAGTATCATGATAAGCATGATTTCCGCCTTGGACATGGTAGAATCACGGTGATATTTGCGCTTTGCGGTTGGTTTAAACGTATATTTTGCCGTCATAGCATCAAAAAAATTGCAGAAGTCGTCTGCCATACAAAATAATTCTATAACTTTGCTCTCGGTGATCATTGCGATTATAGTTTGTAATACTTTGTAATTCAGCACTATAAAGTTACAACAATTTTCGCTAATCACCAAATTTACAAGTACTTATAATTCGTCGAACTCACGTTAAAATATTTATTCGTTTATATCGAACTTACGTTAAATATAGAAATTATGTATGATTAACTAAAAAGGTCCACGCTGAAAGGATGTCTCAATTTAAAGAAAAAAATGATAAATATCTAGATAATTTTAAAATCAAAAGGTTTCTATGATTTCTCCTGAAACATAAAAAAACTGCACGAACTGAATTGTGAGGATGTGGCTAGAAGACTAGGATTGGAAGTCAATATGCATCAGGCTCATTGCTTTATGCATCAGGACAAAAGGCCCAGCCTTGCCTTTAAGAACAATTTATGGAAATGTTTTGCTTGCGATAAAGGTGGAGATGCTATCTCTCTAGTGGAAGAAAAATGTAATCTTTCGTTTGTAGAAGCATGTACGTGGCTTTGCGAACAATACCATATTTACACGCCTTCAACTAACCTGAAAAATACAAAAAAGAGACCTAAACTCAGACACAGAAGAACTCTTGCTATCGACAGGGAAGAAAGCAGGCCTAATTTTGATGGTGATGTGGCTTCGGCCATCATAAACCTAGCTGATTTGGAAGCCAAAGGAAAGGAGTTTCTTTTTACGGAAAGAAAACTGTCGGCTCAAGTGGTGGAAAAGATGAAAATCAAATCGGTAGAAGATCCAACAGAAATGAAAGAGATTCTAATGAATACCTTTGGTGAAGAGCGTTTAATTAAATGTAAAGTGTTAAAAAGAGATAACAACAAGATACAATTAACCATCAATATTCCTTCGTTACTGATACCGTATTTTGACAGAACAGGCAAACTGGTGGCTTTACAATCTCGCTACTTGGGCACAAACGAAAATATACCTCGGTTCAAGATGCTGTGCAATTCACGTAAACAGCTTTACAATATGGTTTTACTAGCTAAGTTGCAAGAAGGAAGCAAATTATATATAATGGAGGGAATTACTGACTGTCTGGCTATGCTATCGGCCGGATATCCTGCTGTTGCCATTCAAAGTGCAACGACTATTCCGGAAACGGAATTAGATAAATTATCTGGATTTGATTTGGTGATGGTCCATGATAATGATAAAGCAGGAGTAAGTGCTTTCTATCACTTGCACCGTAGCCTGCTTAGATACGGATGCCGTCTGAAATGTGCAACGATTCCAGCTCTGTTCAAGGATTATTCTGCATATTATTTATACATAAAAAAATAAAAGGCGATGGAAAAAGATAATTTAGAAAGAAACGTCATTCAGCCTTTACTCAAAGAGTTTTCCAGAGAGATGCTGAGCCGGCTTATTGAAATCAGCTTTATCGAGCTAGAACAGGCTCCAACTGAGGGTGAGCTCCAAGCCAATGGAAATCCACAAGACGAAAAGGGATATACCAAATATGAATCCCGGTATCTAGCTCAGAAAGAATTGTTTTCACTGATGCTTTTTGATCCAATGCTGGAAGAACAGATTTCGATGAGGAAAAATGCGAACTTCGACTACATGACAGGACTGCACTTTTTCATTACGGCCAATAAGAATTTCCATTATAACTTTGGATTTTTTGAGCAGCAGATAGATTTTTTTGATCAGATTCTGAATGGTTGGTGTAACTTTCTGGATCAGGTAGTGAGAGACGTAACCGCTCTACAGGGCTTTATAACGGAACAATGTGTAGAACTAGAATTTGATGGTATTTTACGATTATTCTTATGTAAAGATACCATCATCAGTGCCTCTCTCAATCTAGACAGTTTCAATACCATTTTTTAAAAACGAACAGGAAACTATCACTATCATTTTGGTCTGTACTTGTGTGAAAGAAATAACCAAAAAACTCAGCTTATGGTATCTGGTCAAGGTGACGGGAAAGGCAAAGAAAGTGGTTTATACCAAGCTGTTAATTGGTTTAACAACCTCGTTGAATCATTAGAAAAGAAATATAATGCAACATTAAAACAGAATTGACATGAGTCTATTTGATACTATCACGCACCGAAGGAACATTTACAAGGCTATTTATGCACTGGATTCCTACATCTGTGAACGAAATCTTCTATCGGTAGAGGATCTGAAGTGCTATTATCAGCTGAAGGATAAATTTGACTTTGACGGCACAATCAAGGATGTTATAGAGAAATGCCAGAAGAAACTTGAGAAGATACTGAACGAAGAAAATGATGATTTCTTTACCGTTTCAGTATACTATAAGATAAAGAAACTGAAAGATGAAAACGGAAAACAGTTAGTTACTTACAGACCGTTACATACTGCAAGTCTGATTGATCAAATCTGCATGGCCGCCTTGCTGATCCCACTGATGTTTGATGACAGTAAAGGCGTGCGGAACAAGTCGGAGCTTTCAAGGATGATTCCACATAATTTTTTTGGTAATATGCCGAGTGAAAGTGTAGATAGTCTTTTTATGAATTGGACAGAAAAGTATCGGCAATATTCTAAAATTATCCAAGACAAGAGCCGGGAATATTTGAAGACGCGGGAATATGATACGGTAATCAACTTTGATTTGGCAGATTTCTTTCCTTCCATAGACCCGGCCAGGATGTATAATTTCATCCTGAATCTGTTAGTTCCTAAATATCCCGATAAGGACGACTTGAAAACCTTGAAGAAGGCCATTGTGAAACTGCTCTATTTCAAGATTCAGGAAGATTCTCTGAGGGGGTGGATGGATGTTTATTATCCGAATACGGACACGACGTCTTTTAAGGAGGTTTTCATGAACAGAGGAATTGCTCAGGGATTGCCTCAATCTTATTTCTTCGGGAATCTATGTATGATTGACATTGCGGATAAAATGGCATCAACCGAAGAGTTGAAACAAGCGGATGCTTATTTTTATGTAGACGATTCGGTTATCTTTGCCAAAGGGATTGACCAAAGGAATTTTGAAACTCTTATAACCAAGCTGAACAATATTATCAAGGAATCACCGGCCAAATGTGACAACCAGCCGGAGTTGAGTCAAGTTTACTTGGATTTTCAGAAAAAAATTGACTACCAAATAAAATTTCATGAAGACAAGAAAAGTACGATCTGTACCATTGAAGAGGCGTTCAACGGAATGGAAGGGCTTTTCCTGGTACAACGACCTGTCTCGATGGGAGGTTGGATATATGGAAATATTGATGAAGTAGATGAACATGTATCCCTGAAGAAACTTAATGCACTCCAAACGGTAGTAGAAAACCAACTTTTAAAGGTAAAAGAAGAACAGGAAAAGGACCCTAATAAAAAGCAATGGGGGGAAACCCGAATAAAATGGCTATCCAGATACTTGAAATATTTCATTTATCGGCAACGGAGATTGAAGCTTATCATCAATGGCCAGTTTGATGAGTCCATGAAAGCAGAGTTCTATGATCATTTCCATATCACAACATTGGGAATGGAAACAAATGAAAATCGGGATAAAGCAGTCAAAGAAATTTTTAATAAATTTGAGGAAGAAATCTTCCAGGCTGAAATAGGAATGTTTGCCAAGGCAATGACTTTCGATGATTTAAAGGAGTTCTGTCATAATATCCAATCATTTGATAAGATATTGGCAAGCTATAACTGTCCGAATGAGCGCAATTTTAAAGCGCTGTATTACTATAAGACCACGGAATTATTGGAACAAACCCATTTCCTGCAACAAACAGATAGCTATGCTTCCTTAAAGCAATTACTTTTACTCACTTTCCCTTTTCAAAATATAGAGGTGTTCTTGGATGCAATCTATCAGAACCGTACTGTAAACGAAAAAGGTTTTTGGGGGAAACAAACATTCCTTTCAGGAGATAAGGAGGAAAGGAAGAAAGAAGAAAAGAATGAATATTGGATTGAATTACCTGATTGGGTGGATTTTATCTTTAACAATTCCTCGGAGTTCAAACGGAAAATACTTAACTGCTGTTTTTCGCTGGCTTGCAGGATCAGGGTTGAAGATAGCCTGACTATCTTACATATGGATTTGAAACCGGTAAAATATTATGAATTACGTATTTTATCCATTCTAAGGAATCGAAAATGCAACTGTGAGGATTTCTTTCACTTCCTACAGCACTTAGATTATAAGGACGTGAATGAAAAGATGGAAATTGACGTGGGTATCTTAGAAGCTTTGACTATTTTCAGGCAACGAGTACAAGATCCGATGAAAATAGACCGGCTCATCCAGACGCATCGGCTTGTGAAAAGTTTGTGGCATAATGGTTCTAAGTTTCTGAACGCTTACACGCTTCACAACCACGAGCATGCCATTAATCTGATTAAGAATGTGGTGAGAATGGTCAACAACATTGATTTTTTAAACATAAAATCAACGGATTATTTCTTGTTATTCCAGGCTTGTTATCTGCATGACATCAGTATGGTGATTCATCCGAATATAGCGTCTTTCAATGAATCAAATCCGGATTCAGAAGTGTTAATCAGTCAATGGATGGATGAAATGTTAAAGATAGAGAATGATGTCACTAGGACTTTTAAAGAAGACCATTTTTCTCTAGCAGAAATATTTCAATTACGGAAAAAAATCGGTAGATTGCAAGTAGAAGCTTTTCAGAAGGTTTTCAATTTTTTTGAGAACAAGGTCAGAAGTACCCATCCGCAAGACAGCGCTAAATACATCCGAAGTTGGCAGAAAGGAATCTTGTCTCATCTTTCAGAAGTTGAAGCTGATACGATTGCAAAAGTTTCAGAAAGTCATGGTTGGGATAGCATACACGTGTATAGCCTGAAGTCTGAGGCAAAGGAAGAGTTGGTCAGTATTAAATATATGATGATTCTTATACGTATGGCTGACTTGTTGGATCTGGCAAATGATAGAATAGACTACTATCTTCTGAAGCAGAACCGGTCTCAAATGAGCCTTCTTTCCCGGTTTCACTGGATTTCGCATCTCATATCGGACGGATATAAATTGGATGTCGAGTTTAATCCGATAAAAGGTGTTCCATTGGACGAACACCCGATTGAGGAAAATATTTATGTGGACATCTTCTTGAATACTGAAATTATGGCTGCGATGGCTGTAAATGAAGAACCTTGCTTGAATATCCGTGCCACTAAAGGGCTATGTAACAGCAGCAGCAATCCTCTAAAAAAACGAAGGCACACAGCAGGAGTGTATCCAATATGAATTATTTAAAGACAACATAAGGTGTAATTCGGACTTGGTCCGAATTGACGGAACAGGTAAGAAATGCCCTTTCTTATGTATCTGGATACAAAAAAAACATGAATGGTTGTTTGCAGAACTGGCTGAACTGAAGTATTATCTTAACTCTGTAAATTCGAACCTCATCAAATCGGATATTAAAGTCAGATTCTTTTATTCTAACCTTCAACCTTTTGATTCGGAATTCTATGATGATATCAGGGCTTATCTACAAAAGTCATGAAGCTAGAAGAATGTGTAGAGCTGTTCGGATTTTCGCTACCAAATGGCTTCATATAAACGGGTATACTGCTATTGGTGTTTATATCGACTGCTAGATGATGTGTGAGCATCAGCAAATCACTCACTGGCTGGTTAGAAGCCTGATTTGAGTACCCAGACTATATCTAATATTCACATTAGACAGGCATATTGAACCGAATGTTCTGACGGTGATGCTACTGGTTAGTTTTTGCTTTATAGGTTCAGGGCTTGCCAAAAGGATCATTATTTCAGTATAAACCGCGTCTTAGTGGTACTCATTCTTGTCAATTATGTCTGCTTGAGCTGAACCGAAAAGAAGCATTCTGACATCCGGTTCTATTTATGGGAAAGGCTATACTCCAATGGATGTGGTGGGATAGCCTTTCACTTTTTATCATTTTTTGTATATATCCGCTTCATGCCTTTTGGGAATTCCTCTCCAGAGCCTGCATATAATGGCGCAACATATAGTCTGAAGAATAGTCAAGCATTTCCCCGACGTGTTCTTTGGGAATTCGGTTGGCCAGGGTGACTGTCGCAGCGAACGTATTGCGGGCCATCTGGGTGGTAAGCCTCTTGGAAATCCGACATAGTACCGAAACCTCTTTCAGGTATTCATTCATTTTCTGGACTGAAGGGACAGGAAAACACGGCCCTTCCGGATTCATCGGATTCCAGCCTCTGTATTTCTCCAGCAGGACCATTGCCGGTTTAAGAAGAGGAACACGGCTTGTACAGCTGTCTCCAACCTCCGCTCCTTCAGCACGTGTCCTGCAAATCCACAGTGTTCCTTCGTCATCCCTAAACAAGTGCGACGGACAAAGGGTGCTTATCCCCTGATAGGAAAGTCCAGTGAGCGCACAGAAGACGAACACATCCTTCACCCGTTACAGACGTCCGGCCGGCATATCCGTTTCCATCACAGTTCTCAGTTCATCCCAGCCCAGGAAAGACGGAGAAGTCTCCTCTTTCACGCACAGCCGTCCCAGTTTTTTCAAGCACCTGCCATCCTCCATCCACCCCTTCTGCTGGGCCACCTTGAGAACTTTACGGAAACACTCCAAATATTTAGCCGCCGTATTTCAGGCCAGCCTGCGGGTTTCCTTCAAATACCTTTCAAATGCCGTGATGAACTTCCTGTCCAGTTCGGAGAACGCGATATCTTCCTTATTGTAAACATTCCGTATGACGGTCTCTACCAATCCGCAGCATCTGTTGTAACGTGCCAGCGTGGCAGGATGCAAATCCCCGGGAGAAGCCGCCCATCCGTCTATGCATTCCTTCATGGCCTTCAGAACCTGATGCCGTCCTTCTCTGGCATACAGAATATCCAGGATTTTCTTCGGAGTCAGTTTTTCCCCGTCATACACGGAATTCCTGTGAATGACATATATTCTGTCCCTCAGCGTCTCAAGGTACATGTTCAGTTCCCTCGAACTTCGGTCTTTTCCTTTGCTACGCATCTTTGCATTGTCCCATAACTCCACCGGTATAGAGCGCTGGATACGGATTTCATCCCGCTGCCCGTTAATTGTCACCCGAAGAACGACCGGTGCTTCACCGTTCTTCAATAACTTGTTCTTCAAGATAAAGAACATTACATTCAGTGTGTTTCCTTTCATACGTTTTGTTTTGGTACAAACTTAGTAAATGCACTGATATACAACACTATGCAAAATTGCGCAATATAGTGAAGTATAATACATGCCTTTCCTGAACACGACTGTACTTTCCGGATTCAACGACCGGATATTTTTGAAAGACCGGTTCCTGCAACAGACAACATGATACATCTGATGACTTGTGATGCCATCTGATGACATGATATTGGCCGGTCGGCCCATACCGTCTATCTTTGCCTCAAACCAAACAATTACACTTTATGGAAATCATAAACATTGAAGCCGGTACTTTCAGAGAAATGGTAATGTCCATCCAACTGCTGAAAGAAAAACAGGAAAACCTTAAAGGCAATCAAACCTCAAAAAGTCTGGATGACTGGATGGACAATCAGGAAGTATGCATGGCACTGAACATATCACAGAGAACATTGCAAGCCATGAGAAGCAACGGTACCTTGCCCTTCTCCCAGATTGACCGGAAAACCTATTATCGGAGACAGGATATCATCAGACTGATTGAAAAAGGTAAGAAAAGATAATCCCGACAAAAGCGAGGCCAATCCATACAAGCAAACAACTCTTCATTCATGTAAAAGGCTATACCTCACTGTGCGTTGTGAAGTATAGCCTTTCCGTTTATCCGAAGACCCGGGCGACATCCTGCATGTCCTTCATAATACTGTTATCCAGTACACGTGCATAATGCTGTGTCATGCGGGTTGAAGAATGGCCAAGCATCTTCGACACATTCTGCAGGGCGACATCATTGGCAAGGGTAACAGTCGTCGCGAACGTGTGCCTAGCCACATGGACGGTCTGCCGCTTGTTCACCCGACACAGGGTGGCAATCTCTTTCAGGAATTCGTTCATCTTCTGATTCGACGGAATCGGGAAACAGGGACCTTCAGGATCTTCTGGGTTCCAGTTCTTGTATTTCTCCAGAATGACAAGAGCAGGTTCCAAAAGCGGTACATTGCAAGTACAGCTTTCCTTATGAGTGGTTATCTTCACGCGGGCCTTGTGTATCCACAGTTTCCCCTCATTATCTTTATAAAGATGTGCCGGGCACAAGGTCTTCACATCAATGTACGACAGGCCGGTCAGACAACAGAACAGGAAAAAACCTTCACGGTGTTCAGACGTGTCGTGGAAAAGTCCTTCTCCATAATCAGTTTCAATTCTTCCAGGGTCAGAAACGTAGGGCACGTCTCTTCCTTACGGAACAGACACTTGCGTTTTCCGGCCAACGGGTCCAGTTCCAGCCATCCGTTTTCCCTGGCCAGTCCGAGAAATTTGCGAAAACAGCTCATATACTTGGTCAGGATATTCTGGGAAAGTTTGCGTACCGTTCTCATATGCATCTCAAACCGGTCGATTAATTCCCCACTAAGTTCATGAAATGTAATATCCTCTTTCTTGTAGAAATCCTTAATGACTGTCTGCAACGATTCATAACAGTTGTTATAACGTGAAATGGTGGAGGGCTGGTACTCCGTACCAATCAGGGAAGTCCAGTCATCGATACATTTCCGCATGGTCTGCAAAACCAGATGTCGTTCCTCTTTAGAGAATAACTTTATCAGAAGATTCTTTGGGGTAATCAGTGCTTCCCGACAGAGAAGTTCCTTGTGAATCTGGTACAGCCTTACTTTCAATGCCTCGATATAGCTGTTCATCTCCGTTGAACTCCGGTCTTTTCCT
>NZ_LFQU01000047.1 GCF_001275135.1 Xylanibacter rarus
AACAGAAGTCAACTTTAATCAGGGAAAGGACTCTTTGAAGTCAACCAAATTTAGAAAAAGACAAATGCAATAACTGTAAAAAGTTTTAAGAAACTCATCACTCGTCACATCATAGCATAACTGCCTGTGATCCAAACATTTGCAGTGTGACGAGTTTAAGATTTCAACTCATCACACATGGCTTGCATGGTATTTGCGTGATGAGTTCAAAGCCCAACTCATCACGCTGTAATACTTTGACATACAATATGTTAAGCGTAAATGTGACGAGTGACGAGTTTCTTAAAAACTTTTTTAGTTTTACATGCCATAGATATCTATGGCATCCACAAAAGGTGTGCTTTTGTGATGTAAAAAACCGTATTTTATCATGTAAAAGCATACATTCTGCAATTCGATATGCCACGTTTCACAATTACGAAAACATCATATTCATACAACGATAAACACAAATTGTAATTAGGCCGCATATAGTTTCATATGTTTTGGGCATCCATACTTTCAGTCGTCTTTTTGTTTTCTATTGCCGTTTTTCCATCCGTTTTTCTTAGTCACAATCTAATATGGTTGCAAAGAAGCAAAAATGCGCTCAATATAAAACAGAAATACGGGCTGAATCATAATGCCCGATTGGGGATAAATAAAAATGGAGCCGTAAAAAATCTACGGCTCCACGTTTATATAATACTGCAATCAATAAACTTATTCTTTATCGAGCAAGATGTTCATCATCTCACATGCAGCTTTGGCAACAGAAGTACCAGGACCAAAGATTGCAGCAACGCCTGCCTTATAGAGGAAGTCGTAATCCTGTGCAGGAATAACACCTCCGGCAATTACCATGATATCCTCACGTCCAAGTTTCTTCAGCTCCTCAATAAGCTGCGGAATGAGAGTCTTGTGTCCTGCAGCAAGAGAACTTGCACCTACGATATGGACGTCGTTCTCTACAGCCTCACGAGCAGCCTCGGCCGGGGTCTGGAACAACGGACCCATGTCGACGTCGAAACCACAGTCAGCATATCCTGTTGCAACAACTTTAGCACCACGGTCGTGACCATCCTGTCCCATCTTAGCTATAAAGATACGTGGACGGCGACCTTCCTTCTTTGCAAACTCTTCTGTCAACTCACATGCCTTAGCAAAGTCTGAGTCGTTCTTACTTTCTGATGAATACACGCCTGAAATTGTTCTAATAACTGCTTTATAACGGCCAACGATTTCCTCGCAGGCATCACTTATCTCACCGAGAGTTGCTCTTGCCTTGGCACACTCAACAGCCTTTTCAAGAAGGTTGCCCTCGCCAGTGCGGACACATTCTGTAAGAGCAGCGAGTGTCTGCTTAACTTTCTCGTTGTCACGGTTTGCGCGCAACTGAGCAAGTCCTTCTTCCTGCTCCTGACGAACAGCAGAGTTGTCAACCTCAAGAATATCAATAGGATCCTCGTGCTCAAGACGATACTTGTTTGTGCCGACAATAGTCTGTGCGCCGCTGTCGATACGGGCCTGAGTGCGGGCTGCAGCCTCTTCAATACGCATCTTAGGCACACCGGTTTCAATAGCCTTAGCCATACCGCCGAGTTTCTCGATTTCCTGAATATGCTCCCATGCCTTATGAGCAAGCTCATTTGTAAGGCTCTCAACATAATATGAACCAGCCCACGGATCGATATGCTTGCAGATCTTTGTCTCGTTCTGGATATAGATCTGAGTATTACGTGCGATACGTGCAGAGAAGTCAGTAGGCAGTGCAATAGCCTCATCAAGAGCGTTGGTGTGCAAGCTCTGTGTATGACCCAAAGCAGCTGTCATAGCCTCGATACATGTACGGCCTACGTTGTTGAACGGATCCTGCTCTGTGAGCGACCAACCTGATGTCTGAGAGTGGGTACGCAACATAAGAGACTTAGGATTCTTCGGGTTGAACTGCTTGATAACCTTAGCCCAAAGCATACGTGCGGCACGCATCTTGGCAACTTCCATGAAGTGGTTCATTGAGATACCCCAGAAGAAAGACAGACGCGGAGCAAAAGCATCGATATCGATACCTGCATTAACACCGGCACGAACATACTCAAGACCGTCGGCAATTGTGTAAGCCAACTCGATATCAGCTGTAGCACCGGCTTCCTGCATGTGATAACCAGAAATAGATATTGAGTTGAACTTAGGCATCAGCTTTGACGTATAACCAAAGATATCGCTGATGATTCTCATTGAGAATGCAGGCGGATAGATATATGTGTTGCGCACCATGAACTCCTTCAGAATATCGTTCTGAATTGTTCCGGCCATTTCTTCAAGCTTAGCGCCCTGCTCCAGTCCGGCAACGATATAGAATGCCATAACAGGAAGAACGGCACCGTTCATTGTCATTGAAACAGACATCTTGTTCAAAGGAATTCCGTTGAACAAAACCTTCATATTTTCAACAGAACAGATAGACACACCTGCCTTACCTACGTCACCTACTACACGTGCGTTGTCTGGGTCGTAACCACGGTGGGTAGGAAGGTCGAACGCAACAGACAAACCTTTCTGTCCACTGGCCAGGTTGCGGCGATAGAATGCGTTACTCTCCTCTGCAGTTGAGAAACCGGCATACTGACGGATAGTCCACGGGCGGAAAGGATACATCATGCTGTACGGACCACGCAGGAAAGGAGGAAGTCCGGCTGTATAGTCGAGGTGCTCCATGCCCTCAAGATCTTCTTTTGTATATACGGGCTTAACCTCTATGTGTTCAGGAGTTTTCCAATTAGGAGTTATCCCGTTGGCTTTCTGCCATTCGTTTCCATCAACAGGATTTATTCCTGAAAATATATCGATGTCTTTAAAATTCTTTCTCATTTTATACCCAATTTAGCGTTATACTCTTTCAATGTTTCAAGAACGTTGCAACGTACGTGTATGAAGTTCTCTATGCCGGCAGCCTTAAGGTCTTCCATGCAAGCAGGAGCACCGGCAACAACAAACATGGCTCTGCCGTCAAGATACTTGTATGCAGGAATTGCATATTCTGCATACTCGTCATCGCTTGAGCACAGAACAACAATGTCTGCACCGGCTTTCAATGCGGCATCAACACCTTCTTCGACAGTGCTGAATCCAAGGTTGTCAACAACCTTATAACCGGCACATGCCAAGAAGTTACAACTAAACTGAGCACGAGCCTGACGCATGGCAAGATTACCGATAGTAAGCATAAATGCAACAGGCACTTTCTCGCTGTTTTCAACCTTTATACGAAGGTCTTCATAATCAGCAGCCAGACGTGAAGAGTTGATAGACTTAAATGCAGCCTCATGTTCATCTCCACAAGAGCAACAACATGTCAGAGCTCGCTTGCCTTCAGACTTTTCTGTAAAGTTCGGGAACTGGTTTGTACCAAGGATAAATTCCTTACGCTTTGCAGCAGCCTCATGGCGCTTGGCGTTGGTAGCATTTATATCGTCCTGAATCATGCCCTTCTTTGCAGCTTCAAGGAAGCCGCCGTTATCTTCTACGTTCAAGAAGATCTTCCATCCTTCGTTAGCAAGAGATGTTGTAAGTTCCTCGATAAAGTAGCTTCCTGCACCCGGGTCAACAACCTTGTCAAAGTGGCTTTCTTCTTTAAGCAACAGCTGCTGGTTACGTGCTATACGCTCTGAGAACTCATTAGGAGTTTCATATACAGCGTCGAACGGAGTTACGACAATAGAATGAACGCCAGCCAATGCAGCACTCATTGTCTCTGTCTGAGAACGGAGCAGGTTAACATAGCTGTCGAACAATGTCATATTGTATTTTGAAGTAACGGCATTAACGCACATCTTGCATGACTCATCGCTCTTCGGCTCATACTGCTTAACGATTTCAGCCCACAGCATACGTGCAGCGCGGAACTTGGCAATCTCCATAAAGAAGTTTTCAGAAATGCCCATGTTGAATTTTATCTTACTTGCAGCGAGGTCAACATCAACACCTGCCTCAACGAGCTTGTTAAGATAATCATTTCCCCATGCCAAAGCATATCCTAATTCCTGAACGATATAAGAACCGGCATTATTCAAAGAAACAGCATTAACTGCAATGCAACGGAAATTAGGATAAGCGGCCAAAGCCTTTACAAGTTCAGGAGCTATGTCCAGGATAGGAGTAACGTCCTTTCCCTTCATAACAACCTTCTCCATAGGATCCCAGTCAAGAGAGCCTACAATCTTAGCCTTATCATAGCCTTTCTGCTCAAAATACTCTGTAAGGATCTGAGCCAAAGCCAATGTATGACGTTTGCATGTGCAGAAGTTCAGTTCAACGGCATCACATACGATACCATCCAGCAGAGTCTCTACAAAATCCTTATTTACATTATCTCCGGAAATCTTGAATCCCAGAGAGTCAATACCCTTGTTGAGCAAGCTTAAGGCTTTCTCATTAGCAGTCTTGGCGTCATCTACCTTAATATTCTGGCGCACATACCATTCGTTGTCATTCTTTTTGTTACCGCGAACAAAAGGAAATTCTCCTGGTAAAGATTCTGGTGTCTTCAACTTTTCAACATCCTCTCTTAAATAAAAAGGCTGCACGTTGAAACCCTCGTTCGTACGCCATACAAGGCGTTTATCAAAATCGGCACCTTTCAGATCGACCTGAATCTTATCAAGCCATTCTTGCTTGGAAGGCGCAACAAACTCAGTAAAGAGCTTTTCTTTGCAGTTTGACATAAGTGTAATATTATATAAGTTGTTTTATGTTTTTATATATCAGCTTCGTTAACACGGCAAAGGACACGATGCGTGAGACAGGGCATTATAAATGCGGCTAAGGCTCACACGCATTCTAACCGTCAAATATAGAACACACAACGACCAAAATGACAAAATGAAATCATCACACTTGGAAATCACGTAATTCTATTTTGCAAAGATAGTATTTTTTTCAAACAAACGACAAAAAAAGAACAGAAATTAATTTATAACCGTGAAAAATACAAAAACGGGAAAATTAGGCATAAAATAATTGCACAAAAATTATTAAATGAGTAATATTTTATCTACTTTTGCAAAATCGTAAAAACATGTTATGGATTGGCTGATTAATTTATTTACTACTACAGATTCAGTGGCACACATAGTGCTGCTCTATGCGATTGTGATTGCCGTGGGAGTATACCTTGGGAAAATAAAAATCGGAGGTATTTCCATCGGAGTGACATTTGTACTTTTTGCAGGTATTGCCGCAGGACATATTGGCTTTACCGCACCAACAAACATTCTATCATTTCTCCAAGAGTTCGGACTGATACTCTTTGTGTTCATGATCGGACTTCAGGTCGGTCCTGGTTTTCTGGAGAGCTTCAGAAAAGGCGGAATAACCCTTAACCTCCTGTCAACCGTAATGGTTGTTCTGAACGTTATTGTGATGTTTGCATGTTATTACATCTTCTTTGACACATCAGACCCTAAGAACTTACCGATGATGGTGGGTACTCTTTATGGTGCAGTAACAAACACCCCGGGTCTTGGAGCTGCCAATGAGACGCTCTACTCTATCTTCGACAAAGGCGAAGTGCCACAGATCGCCTCTGGTTATGCCTGTGCATATCCATTAGGTGTACTGGGCATTATCGGAGCAACAATTGCCATAAAATACATATTCGGTATAAAGTTGGAAAAAGAGGAGGAAGAACTGGCCAAAGAAGAAGAGGACAACGATGACGTAAAGCCTCATTTTATGGATCTTGAGGTAACCAATCTATACCTTGAAGGAAAGACATTGGCTCAAGTCCACAACTTCCTTAACCGCGACTTCGTATGTTCACGCATATTGCATGACGGACACGTAAGCATACCTAACGGTAGCACCATCTTCCATATTGGCGACAAGCTGTTTGTTGTTTGCGCTGAAAATGACGCAGAAGCTATCATTGCATTTATCGGTCCGACAATAAATGTCGACTGGAAAAAGCAGGATGAGCCTATGGTCAGCAAGAGAATCCTTGTTACCCGCTCTTCAATAAACGGAAAGACTCTCGGACAGATGCATTTCTCAAGTGCCTATGGAGTAAATGTCACTCGTGTCACACGTCAGGGTATGGACTTGTTTGCCATCCCTAGCCTGTCATTACAGGTCGGCGACCGCATAATGGTTGTAGGACCAGAAGACGCTGTAAATAGAGTGGCTGCCGTTATGGGAAACTCTATCAAGCGTCTCGATGCTCCTAACATCGCAACAATATTTGTCGGAGTATTCATCGGTATTCTTTTCGGAAGCATACCTGTGGCCATTCCTGGTATTCCTGTACCTATAAAATTAGGTATAGCCGGAGGACCGCTTATCATAGCCATCCTAATCGGACGCTACGGCTACAAAGTGCATCTTGTAACGTACACTACGACAAGTGCCAATATGATGCTGCGAGAAATAGGATTGATGCTATTCTTGGCAAGTGTCGGAATCAAGGCCGGTGACGGATTCCTTGAGACTGTGATACAAGGAGACGGAGTTAAATATGTATACACAGGTTTCTTGATAACCATTATACCTATTCTTATTATAGGCATCATTGCAAGAAAGAAATATAAATTTAATTATTTCACAATAATGGGTATGATTGCAGGAACATACACCGACCCACCTGCACTTGCTTATGCTAACTCTATATGTTCGAAGGAAGCGCCATCAATAGGATATTCTACAGTTTATCCGCTGAGCATGTTCCTTAGAATATTCACTGCACAAATCATTGTGCTGTTCTTCTGCGGAATATAATTACTTAATTTTAATACTCTAATATGAAAAAGTTTGGTTTACTGCTTTGTACCATGTTTGCCGGCATTCTGACGATGTATGGCCAAGGAGCCAAAAACATTAAGATAAATGAAGTGCTGACAAACAACACAGCTAACCTTCAAGACGAATTCGGAAACAGAAGGGCCTGGATTGAATTGGCCAATACTTCTTTTTCCACTTATGACGTACGCGGTATGTACATCACAACAGACCGCAGAGTTCTTAACAAAGGACTTTCTGTTCCGCAACGCATCAAGATGATGAGTTGTATTCCTAACGGAGACAACCGCACATCAATGTCTGCGCGCGAACATTTGCTGTTCTTCTTCAACAGCAATCCCTCTCACGGTACACTACATTTGTCAGCCCAGATCAGCAAGGACAAGCCTACTTGGATTGCGCTCTATGACGGAAATGCCGTCGACATTATCGACTCAGTAACAGTTCCGCCATTGGCAGCCAACCAGTCTTATGCACGAATTAAAGACGGCGCCGATCAATGGGCTGTTAAAACGTCAGACTGCGTAACACCCGGAATTGAAAATTACATCCACGCAAATGAGACAAAGATTGCCAAACTGAAAAGAGAAGACCCACACGGATTTGGTATAACTGTTCTGTCAATGGGCATTGTGTTCTCTTGTCTCGCACTGCTGTATGTGTTCTTCAGAATATTAGGTCTGTTTATGGCACATAAGCAAGCCATTAAAAAAGCCGGCAAGATTCAGCCTATCAAGGCCGCTGTGAAAACAGGTGAAAAGATTGCCGAAACCGGACATAAGACTAAAATTATCCTTAAAGACGGTTTGCAGACTGGAGGTATCGACAAAGAAATTTATATCGCCGTCATCGCCATGGCACTGAAACAATACGAAGATGACGTACACGATATAGAAAGCAACGTGATAACGATCAAACCTCACCATACATATTGGAACATTCATCCAGAAGAACCAATAATACCTTAATAGGGAAAACAACAATAATATTTACTAACACCTTTAACAAAATAAAGAAATGAACAAATATCAATATAAAGTACAAGGCGTTGACTATGACGTTGAGATCGTGGATGTAGAAGGCAACATTGCCAAAGTTAATGTAAACGGCATTTCATTCGAAGTGGAGATGAAACGTCCTATTAATCCGGCAACAAAGCCTCATAAGCCTAAGGTTGCTGCTCCGGTAGCTCCTGCTGCTCAGCCTGTTGTTGCTCCGGTAGCCGACAAGCCCAAGGCTGAAGCTCCAGCTGGTGCAGGAATGAAGGTTACTGCTCCGCTGCCAGGAACGATCACAGACATCAAAGTTAAAGTTGGCGATACTGTGAAAGACGGTGACACTGTAATAATACTCGAAGCTATGAAGATGCAAAACAATATCGAAGCTGAATGCAGCGGTACTGTTACATCTGTTTTAGTAAACAAGGGTGACACCGTAATGGAAGGTGATGCTTTAATAACAATCGGATAATTTAACTACCATGGGATTTATAGATTTTATTCAAAGCAATTTTTATGATTTCATTACCTATACGGGATTCGCAAATGCCGAAGTGGGTAACATCATCATGATTGCTGCCGGCATATTCTTCATATGGCTGGCCATTAAAAAAGACTTCGAACCATTGCTGCTTGTTCCAATCGGCCTTGGCATCATCCTCGGAAACATTCCGTTCAAGGCTGAAGCCGGACTTGAAATAGGACTTTACGAAGACAATTCTGTACTTAACATATTCTATCAGGGTGTACGTCAAGGATGGTATCCTCCTTTGGTATTCCTTGGCATTGGTGCAATGACAGACTTCTCTGCACTGATCAGCAACCCTAAGCTTATCCTTATCGGAGCTGCAGCTCAGTTTGGTATCTTCGGAGCTTATATGCTTGCACTTGCATTCGGATTTGAGCCTAATCAGGCTGCTGGTATCGCCATCATCGGTGGTGCCGACGGTCCTACGGCTATCTTCCTGTCATCCAAACTGAGTCCGAACCTCATGGGAGCCATTGCAGTATGTGCTTACTCATACATGGCACTGGTACCGGTTATCCAGCCTCCTTTGATGCGTCTGCTCACAACAAAGAAGGAGCGTGTAATCCACATGAAGCCGGCACGCCACGTAAGCCAGACAGAGCGTATAATGTTCCCTATTATCGGTCTGTTGCTTACTACATTCATCGTTCCGTCAGGTCTGCCACTGCTCGGTATGCTGTTCTTCGGTAACCTTCTGAAAGAATCAGGCAAGACAACACGTCTGGCAAAAACTGCAGGCAGTTCACTGAACGATATCGTCGTAATATTGCTCGGCCTTACAGTAGGATGCTCAACTCAGGCAAGCGAGTTCCTCACAATGAACACAATATTCATCTTCGTTCTGGGTGCATTCTCTTTCATCGTGGCATCTACATCAGGAGTACTCTTCGTGAAACTGATGAACCTGTTCTTGCCCAAGAGCAAGAAGATAAACCCGCTTATCGGTAATGCCGGCGTCAGCGCCGTACCTATGAGTGCGCGTATATCAAACAACCTGGGACTCGAATACGACCGCCACAACTTCCTTCTGATGCACGCTATGGGTCCGAACGTAGCAGGAGTTATCGGTTCAGCCGTTGCTGCCGGTGCTCTTCTCGGATTCCTGTCATAAGGATTCAGTAAAATTAAAATTCAATCAAAGGTATAAATTAAAATGTAGGGACAAACTGATGTTTTTGTCCCTACATTTGTTTTCAACAGATAACATAACACACATCATATATGTACAGCAAATTTCCTCAGATATCCATAATCGACAGCAATACGCTTGCAGCCATTGGGCTGAAAAGCATACTACAGAATATTATTCCCATGATGTCTGTCGAAATATTCAATTCAACCCAGGATTTGCTGAACGCACAACCGGATAAATTCTATCATTATTTTGCCTCAGCTAACATCATTCTTGAAGATAAAGACTTTTACTTAAGTAATATAAAGAAAACAATCATGCTGACAAGTTCGTCAGCAGATATTAACCAACAGCTTACAGCCTTTCATTGTCTATATACAGACAAGAAAGAAAACGAGCTAATCAAATCTCTTTTATGGCTCGAACAGATGGCCCATTCTGAAGGACGCCATCTGCCAAAGACCAATGCCATGAGGCACGCCAAAATTCTTTCTGACAGAGAAATTGAAGTGATGTCCCTTATTGTCAAAGGGCTTATAAATAAAGAAATTGCCGACAAACTTAACATCGGTCTGTCTACAGTTGTAACACACCGTCACAATATCATGGAAAAGCTCCAAGTGAAAAGTGTGTCGGCACTTACCATCTATGCTGTAATGAACGGTTACGTAAATATTAGGGACATCTGACGTCAAACTACGATGCCCAGCCCCACTACCCTAACAATATCAAGAGGATTATACACAAAGTCTGTAACAAAAAACGATTTTATCCAAAATAACAAATTGCCCACAGGATTAACGATTCAGCATTCAGCCAAGAAAATCGTATATTCCATAACGACCTTTTATCTTAGTTTATACACGCAAAGAGTCGCTTTACATGAAAGATTTATGCGGCAGCATAACATAATCACATTTTTTTGATATCATCTTAAAGATGTAAAGACTGCATTTTATCGTTAGTTAGCAATAACCATCTGTCAAAATACCAAAAGAAAAACAGCAGCAGCCTGTATTAATTAATACAAAACTGCTGCGCTTTCATATATATATAAAAGTTTTGTGCCGATTGAGAGAAAATCTCAATTTAACCCGTCCGTGCAATAATCAACAAGCCTTAATTCGAGAGAGATTTAGACTCTTAGTTTTAAATGTAAACATAGGTATTACACGGACATATATTTTATAAAGTATAATTTATTCTAGAACAAGAGTACATGTATAAATATACTCACCATCATTCATCAAAAGCTCATAAGTGCCCTTAAGGTCTGAAGGAAGGCTTGTATTGTATGCACCTCCGGCAATATAGTCAGTGAAGACAACACCGCTTTCATCAGAAAGTTCAAGCGACATTTCTGTAAACTGTTCATACAGATAAAGCGTATTGCCGTCAATACTTATAGTCAACGGTGCCATAGGGGCCCGCGGCACCTGATTGCCCACACTACTCTCATCAACTTTTGTTGATATCAGATGTAGCTGATTACCTATATAATGAATCTCATCTAAACCTGCGGCACTAGCCTTAACGGTAAATAACAAAAACAATATGCTAAATACCAAACATGCTTTAATTACCTTCATCACGCTATTTTGATTTTTCTGCAAAAATAGGCAACAAGCACTAATTCAGCAAATTATCGCTGAAATAAAACTTCACAAAACTTCACAAAATTCACCTAAACCTTATATTCCCATTTATATAATTAAAATTCCTACTTTTCTGCCCTACATCAGAACTCTTCCTTCATATAAACATCAAAGTCTTTCGCGGAACCCTCTCTGTTTGAGAGCTTTAGCAACAATCTCTTACGGATATTTGCAATGTCAGATAATTTTCTTCCGGTCAGTATTCCTATTTCTGAAGGTGCGAATCCCAGTCTTACCAAAACGCAAATCTCATATTCGCCATTCTTCAATGTGTCTTTATACTCAGCAAGTTCGGGAAGCTCTTTTGATACGAACTTGTACAATTCTTTCCAATCATCAAAAGCAGGAGATGCCATAACTTTCTCGGCGAAATAATGAAATCTAATGACAATTGACGAGTTATACAGTTCGACATTCTTTTTCTTTCTATACCGCTCCTGACTGTTTTTATCATATTCAGATATCTTTCTCTGCAGATCTTCCACGGCAGCGGTTTTTTCCTTTACCAGCTGCTCTATCTCTCCCTCGTATTGTCGCAGCAGTACATTCAGATCTTCTTTCGTCTGCTTGAGCATTCGTATATTCTCCCTATGCTTCCTGTTCTCTAGCTCCATCTCGTGCCATTCTTTCTGCATCCGTTCATTCTCTTTTTCCTTAAAGAGCAATTTTCTATAATAGAAAACAAAGAACACTAACAGAATCACTACAAACGAAGCAACAATAAGCACAATCGCCAACAATGCATTGTCTGCCCTCTCTCTCTCATCGGATGCAATACGCTGCTGCTGACCATAGTCATATAGCGCTTTCATATGCAACAACTTTTCAGTGGTCATGCTGGCATAGGCCGAATCATTTGCCACGCGGGCCATCTCTGTATACTTCACCAAAGAGTCCGCCTGATTAAGCTGTTTATAAAGGGCAGCCAGCCCGCGGCATGCACTCTCCGTATTGCTGAAACTTGACGAGCAGCTCAGACCTTTGCGAAAAAAATACTCGGCTGAATCAGTTTTATTTATTCCCAGATAATATCCTCCCTTATATGAATAATACACATCGCGCCCCTCTTCTGCCATTTTATCCTTACCGCCGGCAAAGACGTATCTGTCGTATATGTCCATATATTCTTTTGCAGCTGAATAGTTTTCGCAGCGCAGCATCTGATGAACCAAAGCACCGACAGCCAACGCAGCATGTGCAGAATATCCATACTGTGAATATAATGCTGCCACGCGTTCTCTGACTGCCTTAACCGAGTCAGGCATATTTAGCAGATAGTAGGCATTGGCACGCTGTTCATGAAAGACCAATGCCGACAAAGTGTCACCGGCAGTCATGGCATAACGCTCTGCAATGGCAAATTCTTTAAGGGCATAATATGGGATTTCCTGCTTAAGGAACAGATTGGCCGCCTGTCCGTGTATACGGCATAGCAGGCGATAGTCGCAGTCGGCGCTAGTTGTATCGGCCTGCTCTGCAGCTTTATTAAAATATTGCAAGGCCAAAGGCGGAATCGCCTAAGTCGCGGTACACACTGCCCATAAGATAATAGGCCAGCATACGGTCGTCTGCGTCTCCTTCACTTTCATAATATTCAACGATATTGCGCATCACGCTGTCTGACGTAAACATCACTCCGGCACTGTTCTGAGCTTTTGTCCTCAATAGTCCTAAGCGCATTCTGCTGTCCGTTGACATATTTTCATTGCGCGCTGTAATGCTGTCTATAAATGCCATAGCTGCCGCCGGATCCGACTGCGACAGGCTGTCTGCCATAACAACAGACTTAGAGATACCGGTTCTTCCACACGAAACAACACCTAAAGCTATTGCCACAACCGACAATATATATATAGCCAAACGATTGTTCATTGACGCTTTCATTCTTTTGCGAATACAAAAATAGCCTTAAAAATCAAGACGCGCAAAAATTTACACTATTTTTACAATGCCTCTGTGGTATCCTTATGCAAAAATTCACCTTATTATATATGTCTGCCAAGCAAGCTAACAACCGACTACACCCCGCAAGCAATGTGGCTACCGGTGAAAACAAAGCGTCCGGTGCACTTACGCACCGGACATCATAGATATCAAATAAGAAAAAACTTTCAGTCTTTTCCACTCCAGAATCTGTATGTTATATCAGTAAAGCCGTCTCCCGAAGCACGCTTGTAAAGCCGCTGATTTGTCGTGCGGCTCTTCAGACATCCAAGATGCTCTATATATGGGCCAACCTTTATATAGTCGAAGTCAGCCTTGTTCACAGCCGACGATATCCTTGTGCGGCCGCTATACCAGCCTACCTTCATTTTAGGATATGCCTTATGCACATAGCGGGCAAGCATATCTACATACTCAGGCTCCGAGTCGCCGCCCATAAAGCAGATGCACGTTATGTCGTCGCCATACTCCCGTATAAAGCCATCGAGCACCAGGGGCGTAAGCGGTTCGCCCACATCGCCCCAAAGGTAGCGGCTGTGGCAGCCGGGACATCGGCACGGACAGTTGGATATGTTCACCGCAAGTGTAACCTCGTCGGGTATCTCCTGAAACACCACACCCGTGTTAACGTATTTAAGCATGTATATGTCTTTACTTTAAGTTTTTAGTTCTCTTTGTCATCCCCGGCATGACGCGTTATACGCCTGCCGGCATTTCAGCTACCGACCCGACTACTCTGATACGGCCATCTTGTCCTTACCGGCATAATATCTGCGAGCTGCCTCCTCCTGACGTGCTGCAGAGAAATTGCTAACACGCTTCAGGTATCCTATTATTCGCGTCATGTAATCAATGTTCTTGCTGTGGCAGTGAGGACATTCCTTCAGATAGCGCTTGTCTATGTGGCCGCAGTCGTTGCATATTGTATTGGGAATGTTGAACGTGAAATAGTTGCATCCTTCCTTGGCTGCCACCTTGAGCAGCTGGCGGTATTGTGCCTTCGACAGATGCTCGTCCAGGTTCATATGCAGCGCCGAGCCGCCCGTAAGGTGCTGTATGTATGGTGCTCCGTGCATCTTAAACTTGTCTATGATGTTCAGCGAATCATCCTCAACAACATAGAAATAGCTGTTGTAGCAGTCGCGCGGCACGAAGTAGCCGTCTTCCCTGTCCCATTTGGCGTGCTTAACTCCAACGTTCTCTGCCGGAATCATCTCGCAGTTGAACAGTACATCTTTCGAACGGTATTGCTTGTTGTATTTCTCCACAAGTCCGAGCACAGTCTGTACAAATGCCAGATAATCAGGATTGTCGGTTATCTGCAGGCCCATAAACTCGGCAGCCTCCACAAGTCCGTTGATACCTATTGTGAGATACTGTCTGCCGATGTTGATATATCCGGCGTCGAACAGCGGCAGCATGCCGTGGCGCTGCAGTTCCTTGAGGTTTTCGTTGTATGCCAGCTGCACCTTGTGCGTTAGGTCGATCACGTCAGACAGAAACTCCTTATAGTCCATCTTGTTGTTCACGGCATACTGTATGCAGCGGTTGAGGTTTATTGTCAGCACGCTCTTCGAGCCAGTAGACACGCCGCCCGCACCAAGCGTATAGCTGAAGCCGTTGTCCTGTATCTCGTTTCTCAGTCGGCAGCATGAACTCAGCGAGTCGGCATTGTCGCTCATGTATGTAAAGAACGAGTGGCCTTCTGAATACATCTCTGCCGTAAAGTCGCCCCACTCCTTGTCTATCACGTCGCCGTCCTTGGCCAGCAGCGCCATCGTCTCAACAGGGAATGTCAGCACGGTCTTTGTGCGCTCCTTGTTAAACCATTTCATAAAGCGCTTCTGCAGCCAGCTTAGTCCGTCCCAATCGGGCTTGCTGCCGTCTGGGAAGTAGAAGTCGCCGAACAGGCTCTCAAAGTATGGTTTGTCATAATATGCTATGTTCCAGAACACAGCCTGATAGTTGCGTGCGCCCGTAGGCTGGTTTATAGAGTAGACAATCTGCTCAAAGCAGTCGGTAACCATCTTGTCTATGGTGCGCTTCTTCATCGACAGGTCTACCACTTTATCGGCCTCCTTCCAGTAGTCTTTTCCGTACTCAAGACCGATAAAATAGTTGAGATACATCAGAAACTCGGGCGTGGCGCATGCTCCGCTCAACATGCTCGACACCATGAACACCATATTGACAAAGCCGCCGCAGAACGACTTGAGGTTTGTGGGCGCCGTAGAGTTTCCGCCTATCGACGTAGTGCCGCCTATAAGCCACGGATACATCGTTATCGAGGCACAATAGTTGGCCAGGCTCGTCTCGTCGTTCTTATATATAAAGTGGTGATTAAGCAGGTCGATATACTTGTCGGCAAGCTCCTTTCCGTACATCTTCTTTATACGGTCGGTAAGCAGACGGCGGTTAAGGCGTATGAAGTTCGACTTTGGCAGCTCGCCTATGAGCGTTGCTATGTTTTTATGTTCAACGTTGGCGTTGGCGTCATATTTTGAGCCGGTTGCAGCATTTGCCGCGTCGCAGTAGTCTGTCAAAAATTTCAACTTCTCCATTGTCTCGCGGTCTTCGGTGTGCCTCTGTCTGTACAGCATGAAGCTCTTTGCCACCTTGTAGTATCCCTCCTTCATCAGGGCCTCTTCAACCTGGTTCTGTATGTCCTCCACCTTTATGCCCTCATGCATATCCAAGTGGCTGATTATCTTTGAGATACAGCCCAAGTCGGCAGGTTCATTCACTGAGTTGAACGCCTTGATTATGGCATTCATTATCTTGTCAAGACTGAAACGGTCTGTGCTTCCGTCGCGCTTCGTGATTGTAAAATTCTTTATTTCCATATTCTTGATTTTGGAAAACTTTTTCAAAAACGTTTTCGCAAAAGTTTTCCATTTTTGTCAACTTCGCAAATAATTTTCTTCAAAAAGTTTTCTTTTTAATTCTTTTTCGAGTGCAAATATAAAACAAAAAATCGATACAGCGTACCGATTTTAACACAAAAATTCATGACCGTTTTAAATCTTCTTTCAGAGTTTCACAGAAGATATGTCCACCAGATTGTTCACAATGGCATATATCGTCAGGCCTGCGGGGCTGTGTATCTGCAGCTTACGCGCGATGTTGCGCCTGTGAGTTATCACGGTGTTGATAGAAATACAAAGATGGTCGGCAATCTCTTTATTGGTCATTCCCTGCACCAAGCTCACTATAACGTCTTTCTCGCGGTCGCTCAGCGTCTCGCTGTTATTAGGATTACGGCTTATCATTTTCGAAATCTTCACGCTCACGTCGTTCTGCTTAAACTTGCGTTCAAGGTTGCGTATGGCCGGTATGAATATGCAGTCTTCCACCATCGAATGGTTTTGCAGCCACTCTTCGTTGTTATACAGGTCATATAGCGTGGCCGTCAGCCTGTTGTTGTGCTGTATGTCGCTCGGCAGATACTTTATTATAATGTTCTTCAGCTCTCTCAGCTTCAGGTCTATCTGCCCGTGGTGCTTCGAGAAGGTTTCTATGTCATACTCATTGTTCACCTTGTTGTTAAGCAGGTCGTCTACATAGGGAAAGACTGTCTTCTCCTCATACTCCATGTGATGCCTTATCTCGTGGGCATATTCGTCATAAAGCTTCATTATCAGCCGCGCCAGGTTGTCGTTTTCGTCGAGCGCAGCCTCAAGTTCCTTTCTTATAGACGGAAGCTGAAAATTGAGATAATATTCGTGCGACGCCTTGAGATAGTGTATCAGCGTGGGTATCGAGAAGCGTCCGCCGTCGTCAAAGTCGCGATAGCCGTTTATCGAGAAGTTCACCACAGCAAGAAACGTATATGTGTCTACATTCTGATCTTCACAAACCTCACGCACCGTCTTGTCGCCGAAGCCGAGATTTATGCCAAACCTGCCAAGGCTCTGCAGTATGTTATAGTTGTCGGCAATCAGAGATATCATCTTGTCGTCGGCTTCATACATCTTGTTATTTTTCATCGTCCGCTAAATGTTTATCTGTCTTTATGACCCGAAGCAGTCGTGCCTCCGTTATGTTGTCTGCAAAATAACAAAAATTATCTGAAACTTGCAATCATAATAAATAGGTATTTTGTCGTCATCCGCCATACTTCATCATACCTATTTTTTATGGCACGGACATTCATTCAATACAAATAACAGCGTATATCGTGCCATAGAAGGCATTAAACTTTTACCGGTCTGACTCCTTTTAACCCAAATCTGTTATTAGGATTAGCTATGGATTTTGCTTTATATTGAGTTGATTTTCGTTGGATTTTTCGCAAGCACTTTTATAATTCACAATTCATAATTAGCTACGCTGAACTTCGTTTCACAATTGGCTATGCCGAAGTTAAAGGAGTTAAAGCCAAATGCCTTGTAGGTATTATCTATTTTGGGCATTTGGATTTTTCACTCTTCCTTTTTCATTTTTCACTTAATAACGTTTCTTTATTTGTAAATATTTCTGACATTTCCTGCCCGTTTGACGCTCTCAGAATAGCGATGTTCATCGCAAGTCTGTGATTTGGCGTGAAAAACGGCAAAAATCAGGCATTATAGTTAAATCGCTGTCATTCAGTATTTTATGCCGTTTCAAGTT
>NZ_LFQU01000048.1 GCF_001275135.1 Xylanibacter rarus
TTGACGGCAAGCCAAGGGCACTGCACACGGCGCTGGCATCGGAGGCGCTGGACTATAAGGTGGAGGACGACTACCGCACGCACTACACGCGCAAGATGAACTATCCGGTGCTGCTGGCAGAGAACAGGTTCTTTACGGTGAAGCTGCTGGAGGTGAACCGTGCCTTTCACAGAAAGCTGTATAAGTATGACAGCTTCGTGGTGTATATGTGTCTTGAGGGCAGCAGCGACATCGTGATAAGGTCGTGGAAAGGCGAGGAGCCTGAGATAAAGCAGGTGCATCTGACAAAGGGCATGAGCTGTCTCGTGCCAGCCTGCGTGGCAGACATGGACGTTGTGCCGAACAACGAAGACCGCGTGTCGAAGCTGCTCGAGGTGTATATTGATAATAAGAACTACTAGTTTAAGTGAAGAGGGAAGAGTGAAGAGCAGGCGCGGAGCGCAAATAAAAATGAAAAATTAAAAGTGAAAAATCCATGTGATTTGTTGGTATTATCATTTGGAGTTAAAGTAGTTAAAGAAGTTATCGCTCACTAAGGTGAGCTAGTAGTTAAAGTCAAATGCCTTGTTGATTCTATTCAATGTAATACAATTGACAATAATCGACGAAGCGCACGCACTACGTTTGCTAATGTGCCGGCTGATTTGCAATTGTCGTGCAAGTGAGAGCAGAAGCAAATCTCATTTGGTTATGCCGAGCGCAGCCGACAATCAATAGAATTAATCTGCCGGAATTAAATATAGGGATTTATTTAATCCGCTAAAAATACCGCTGTCTTACGAGAGTGAGAAAGTTAAGAGTGAAAAACGAAAAATCCATGTGCATTTTGGGATATTGTCGTTGGGTGGTAAAATCATGTGGCAACATCGTGTTTGCGAGAATCCTTCACAAGGCACATGGATCTTTCGTTTTTCACTTTTAACTTTTCACTTATGTTATAACGTATCCAAATAATCATACAAGTCTGGCAGCTTATTGCGGTCAAATTCAAATTGTGTGGCTGTGTATGGAAGACCGGTAGGTGATACATTGTTTGCATTCTGCCCCCATAAACACTCCTTATTGTTTTCTATCTGTCTGCCGTTTGCTTTGTCACGTATCCATTCCCAAATCAACCGTCCTAATTGGTCTGTAGTTTTGTTTATACCATGTCCGTTTTTACGGCAATACAATATGAACTCGTCATTTCCCATTTTAATTGTATTCATAAATTTTATGTTTTAAAGTTAGTATAAGAACAAAGTTACAATATTATAATGACAGAACGAAATTGTATGACATTTAATTTGAAAAAGCAGAAGTGAAGAGCAGGCGCAAAGCGCAATTAAAAATGAAAAATTAAAAATGAAAAACGCCTGACGGAAGTGAAAAATTAAGAGTGAAGAGTGAAAAATCCAATTGCAAACGTAATGCTTACAAGTAGAAATCACAATACATTTGGATTTTTCGTTTTTCACTTTTAACTTTTCACTTTCGTAAGACGCACTGCGTTGCTGTTGTGCCGGCGGATCTGCGCTCCGCCGGAATTAAATATAAGGATTTATTTAATCCGCTAAAAATACCCTAATGACATGGATGGTATGACGAATGGGGACGGGATGCAAATTGTTATGTTATTATATGATGTTGACGGCTTTTCGGATGAAGAGCCGTTTATTTTTGTGTGATTATGGGGTGAGGAATGAGAAATGTGTCAGATGTGAGGGCGTGATGACGGGACATGATGCGCTGAAAAATGACTAAAAATGTGAGGACTGATGGTGTCTGACGGCATAAATGTATGATGAAAGACGAAATGGCGTATTGTAAGTAATCGTGGCTGTAAACTGCAATGTTTAAAGCTGTTTCTGTGAATGAGTGGGGATAGTGTTTTGATATCGCCGTCTTTTGTTTTAAATTGATATTTTAAGGCGGCATGAGACGGCGGCCGGCCTTAAAATTTAATGAAATAATCTTTGTATTTTTAACCCATATTTTTTGCGACTTTTATTCTAAAATCCTATCTTTGTAAAGGCAGAGAGAAGGTTTGCGGCATGTTGTGGCGTCTTTGAGGCGACGGCCGGCGGCAACATTCTGCCATGCATCTAATAAGAAAAACATAAAGAAACTATACAATATTTTAATAATACTATGGCAAAGATAAAACAGATTGTGGAGTGCGTGCCCAACTTCAGCGAAGGACGCGACAAGAATGTTATAAAACAGATTACCGATGTGATTGAGGAAGCCGGCGGCGTAAAACTGCTCGATGTTGACCCGGGTGAGGCTACTAACCGCACGGTGGTTACTTTTGTTGGTGAGCCCGAGGCTGTTGTCGAGGCTGCTTTCAAGGCTGTTAAGAAGGCCGGTGAACTTATAGACATGCGCAAGCATCACGGTGCTCATCCGCGTATGGGCGCTACAGACGTGCTGCCGCTGGTGCCGGTAAGCGGAATAACTCTTGAAGAGTGTGCCGAGCTGGCAAGAAAACTGGCAAAGCGCATTGCCGACGAGCTGCAGATACCATGCTACTGCTATGAAGAGGCCGCTCTGAAACCTGAAAGACGCAATCTGGCCGTGTGCAGAGCCGGTGAGTATGAGGCGCTGCCGGAGAAGATGGGCGACGCCGACAAGGCTCCCGACTTCGGTGCAAGACCCTTTGACGAGGGCGTGGCACGCACGGGATGTACGGCTGTAGGAGCACGCGACTTCCTGATTGCCGTAAACTTTAACCTTAACACCACATCTACACGCAGGGCAAACGCAGTGGCCTTTGACGTGAGAGAGAAGGGAAGACCGGTGCGCGAAGGCAACCCGATAACAGGCAAGGTGAAGAAAGACGCAGACGGAAAGACTATAATGCAGCCCGGTACGCTGAAGTCGACAAAGGCCATAGGATGGTTTATCGAGGAATACGGCATAGCACAGGTGTCAATGAACATAACTAACATCAACGTTACGCCGCTGCACGTGGCATTCGACGAGGTGTGCCGCTGCGCTCAGAACAGAGGACTGAGAGTAACGGGAACAGAGATCGTTGGTCTTGTGCCAAAACGCTCTATTGTAGACGCCGGCAAGTATTTCCTTGAGAAACAGCACAGATCGACAGGTATTCCTGAAGAAGACATAATGAACATAGCCGTGAAGTCGATGGGACTCGACGACCTGCGTCCGTTTGTACCCGAGGAGAAGGTTGTGGAGATGCTGCTCGAGGCCGACCAGAAGAAGGCAAAGAGACTGACGGCGCTGACAGTGAAGGGATTTGCTGACGAGACTGCAAGAGAATCTCCTGCACCCGGCGGCGGATCAGTGGCTGCATACATGGGAGCACTGGGCGCTGCACTGGCAACGATGGTGGCTAACCTGTCGGCACACAAGCCCGGATGGGACGACCGCTGGAACGAGTTCAGCCAGTGGGCAGACAAGGGCATGGTGCTCGAGACAGAGCTGCTGCGCCTCGTTGACGACGACACAGAGGCCTTTAACCGCATAATGGCAGCCTTCGGAATGCCGAAAGGAACAGACGAAGAGAAGCAGCTGCGCTCAGAGGCCATACAGAAGGCAACACTGTTTGCTGCACAGGTGCCGCTGGAGACAATGAAGACATCGGCACAGGTGTTCGAACTGTGCAGGGCAATGGTAGAGACCGGCAACCCGAACAGCGTATCTGACGCAGGCGTTGGCGCACTGGCAGCAAGAGCAGCCGTGATGGGTGCCGGACTGAACGTCAAGATAAACGCTTCGTCGCTGAAAGACCAGGATGCAGCCAAGGCTCTTATAGGTGAGGCTGAGGCGCTGATGGCTGAGGCTACAAAGCAGGAGGCTGAGATAATGCAGATGGTTGAGCGAGTAATCAGCGGAAACTGATTGAGGCAAGACCGGGAGAAACATAACGAATAAACAACAGAAAAATCCTAAATATTATGACAAACGAGGAATTTAAGGCGGCGATACGTGCCGGCATACCAGACGTGCTGCCGGAGCCGCGTGAGTATGACAAAGAAGTGAACCATGCGCCAAAGCGTAAGGAGATACTTACAGAAGACGAAAAGAAGCTTGCACTGCGCAATGCCCTGAGATATTTCCCTAAGAAATTCCACAAGACACTTGCACCGGAGTTTGCTGCCGAGCTGCGCGACTACGGACGCATATATATGTACAGATTCAGACCTACATACGACATGTATGCACGCAGCATTGACGAGTATCCGCACAAGTCGGAACAGGCTGCTGCCATCATGCTCATGATACAGAACAACCTGAACCCGGCAGTGGCTCAGCATCCTCATGAGCTTATCGTATACGGAGGCAACGGTGCCGCATTCCAGAACTGGGCACAGTATCTGCTGACTATGAAGTATCTGAGCGAGATGACAGACGAGCAGACACTCGTGATGTATTCAGGTCATCCGCTGGGACTCTTCCCGTCGCACAAGAATGCTCCGAGAGTGGTTGTTACAAACGGTATGGTGATACCTAACTACTCAAAGCCAGACGACTGGGAGCGCATGAACGCACTGGGTGTCAGCCAGTATGGACAGATGACAGCCGGATCGTATATGTATATCGGTCCGCAGGGCATCGTTCACGGCACAACGATAACCGTGCTCAACGCTGCACGCATGCAGATGAAGAAAGAACCGGGCCGTAAGGACATACACGGCATGCTGTTCGTGTCGTCAGGTCTTGGCGGTATGTCAGGTGCACAGCCTAAGGCAGGAAACATTGCCGGAGTGGTCAGCGTTGTTGCCGAGATTAATCCTAAGGCTGCACAGAAACGCTATGACCAGGGCTGGGTGGACGAACTGCACTCTGACCTGAACGAACTGATACCGGCAATAAGAAAGGCCGTAGAGGAGCGCAAGACTGTGTCTATGGCATACGTGGGCAACGTGGTTGACCTGTGGGAGCGCCTGGCAGAAGAAAACATAAAGGTAGACCTTGGCAGCGACCAGACATCACTGCACAACCCGTGGGCAGGAGGATATTATCCTGTTGACATGACATTTGAGGAGTCGAAGCAGATGATGGCAGAGAATCCTGAACTGTTCCGTGAGCGTGTGCAGGCATCTCTGCGCAGACAGGTTGCTGCAATCAACAAGCTGACAGAGCGCGGCATGTACTTCTTCGACTACGGAAACGCATTCCTGCTGCAATCAGAGCGTGCTGGAGCCGACATCATGGCTGCCGACGGCAAGTTCAGATATCCTTCATACGTTCAGGACATCATGGGGCCGATGTTCTTCGACTATGGCTTCGGTCCGTTCAGATGGGTATGTACATCAGGCAAGCCCGAAGACCTGGCTGTAACCGACCGTCTGGCTGTAGAAGTGCTCGAGGAGATATGCAAGACAGCACCGGAGGAGATACAGCACCAGATGGAAGACAACATCCACTGGATAAAGGAGGCCGGCCGCAACCATCTCGTAGTAGGCTCACAGGCACGTATATTGTATGCCGACGCCGAAGGCCGCGCAAAGATAGCTCTGGCATTCAACGAGGCAATAAAGAAGGGCGAGATAACACGTCCGGTAGTGCTTGGCCGCGACCATCACGACGTATCAGGAACAGACTCTCCGTTCCGTGAGACAAGTAACATATATGACGGTTCGCAGTTCTGTGCCGACATGGCTGTTCAGAACGTTATAGGCGACTCGTTCAGAGGTGCCACATGGGTATCTATCCATAATGGTGGCGGAGTAGGCTGGGGAGAAGTTATCAACGGCGGCTTCGGCATGATGATAGACGGAGGCGAAGACAGCGCACGCCACATACGCGAAATGCTGTTCTGGGACGTAAACAACGGTATCGCACGCCGCAGCTGGGCACGCAACGAAGGCTCTATACACAGCATTGAGCGCGAAATGGAACGCACCCCGAACCTGAAGGTTACGATGCCAAACTTCGTGGATGATGAGATAATAGATAACGCAGTGAAGTAAATTCAGTAGTTAAAGTAGTTAGAAGGAGTTAAAGTAGTTAAAGTCAAATGCCTTGAAGTAATTAAGTAAATAATTAAGGACTAAGAAACAATGTCCTGATTATGAAACAAGATTAGGCGTTAGTCAATTATGAATTATAATTTATAATTGTGTGTCCACAAGACATATGACTTTAACTCCTTTAACTACTCTAACTTCTTTAACTCCTAAACACACACATAACTTTAAATTTAAATACACAATGATTCACCAAATATCAGCAGAACATCTCACGATTGAACGTATCGGTGAGATAATAGAAAAAGGTTATAAACTCGAACTTAGTGAAGACGCACGCAAGCGCATCGTACGCTGCCGTGAATATCTCGACAAGAAGATAGAAGAGACAGAGAAACCTATCTATGGCGTAACAACAGGATTCGGCTCTCTCTGCAACGTGTCTATCGGCAACGACCAGCTTTCGCAGTTGCAGATAAACCTGATGATGTCGCATGCATGCGGCACAGGCGACCGCGTGCCTAACGATATAGTAAAGATAATGCTGCTGCTGAAGATACAGTCGCTGAGCTATGGCTACTCAGGCTGCAAGCTTGATACTGTAGAGAGACTTGTCGACTTCTTCAACAACGATGTTTATCCTATTGTCTACATGCAAGGCTCACTTGGTGCATCCGGCGACCTTGTGCCTCTGGCACACCTCTGTCTGCCGCTCGTAGGACTCGGTGACGTAGAGTATAAGGGTAAGGTGATGACAGGAGCAGAGATGCTGAAGGAAAACGGATGGGAGCCGATACAGCTCGGATCTAAAGAAGGTCTGGCTCTGCTCAACGGAACACAGAACATGAGTTCGTTTGCCGTATGGGCATTGCTGCAGGGCGAACGCCTGAGCAAATGGGCAGACAAGATTGCTGCCATGTCGCTCGACGCATATTATGGACTGGTGTCTCCTTTCACAGACGCCGTACATCAGGTAAGACCTCACAAGGGTCAGATAGAGACAGCCGCAAACATGAGGCAACTGCTTGAGGGCAGCGAGATAATAGAGAAGCCCAAATCGTATGTTCAGGACCCGTATTCGTTCCGCTGCATTCCGCAGGTTCATGGCGCAGCCAAGGACTCAATGGCATACGTTAAGTCAGTGATCGACACTGAAATCAACTCGGCAACAGACAACCCGACTGTATGTCCTGACGAAGACCTGATTATCTCTGCCGGAAACTTCCACGGAGAGCCTATCGCACTGCCTATGGACTTCCTTGCAATGGCACTGAGCGAACTGGCTAATATCTCAGAAAGACGAATCTACAAGCTCGTGTCGGGCACAAGAGACCTGCCAAGCTTCCTCGTTGCAACTCCAGGCGTAAACAGCGGATTTATGATTACACAATATACAGCTGCGTCAATAGTAAGCTTGAACAAGAATCTGTGCTCGCCTGCATCTGTAGACAGCATACCTTCGAGCCAGGGTCAGGAAGACCATGTCAGCATGGGTGCCAACGCTGCAATAAAGCTCTATAAGGTGGTGCTCAACACGGAGCGTGTGCTGGCAATAGAGCTGTTTAATGCTGCTCAGGCTCTTGAGTTCAGACGTCCGCTGAAGTCGTCTCCTGTAATCGAGAAGCTGCATGATGAATACCGCAAGGTAGTGCCGTTCATCGTGAACGACGAAGTGATGTATCCTCACATAAAGAACTCTATTGACTTCCTGAGAGAGCATGCCGAATAAGCATGACGCCAAGGAAAACGTAAAATAATCAAGCCGATGAGACTGCTTGTAAAGAATATAAAGACATTGGCCGGAATAGACCGGCACGGCAAGCTGAGGCTGCAGGGCAGCGAGATGCAGACGCTGGAGCAGATAAACGACGCCTATCTGACAGCCGAAGACGGACTGATAACCGGATTCGGCACGATGGACAGTCTGACGGATGCTGAAGCTGCTGCAGACACCGTTGTCGACGCCGAAGGCGGAACGCTGATGCCGTCATGGTGCGACCCGCATACCCACATAGTGTATGCGGGAAGCCGCGAGGGCGAGTTTGTCGACAAGATAAGAGGTCTGAGCTATGCCGAGATTGCCAAACGCGGCGGAGGCATACTCAACTCAGCCGACCTGCTGCACACCATGACAGAGGACCAGCTCTATGAGCAGGCCATGAGGCGTGTGCGCGAGGTGATGATGAAGGGTACGGGCTGCGTTGAGATAAAGAGCGGCTACGGCCTTAACACAGAAGATGAGCTGAAGATGCTGCGCGTGATAAGGCGCATAAAGGAGACGGCACCTATAAAGGTGGTGTCTACATTCCTTGGTGCGCATGCAGTAGGACGCCAGTACACCCAGGACGAATATGTACGTCTTGTTGTAGAGGAGATGATACCAGAGGTAGGGCGCGAGCATCTTGCCGACTATGTAGACGTGTTCTGCGACGAAGGCTTCTTTACCCCAGAAGAGACCGACCGCATACTTGAGGCCGGAGCAAAATGGGGAATGCTGCCCAAGATACATGCCGACGAACTGGCATCGTCGGGCGGTGTAGAGATAGGCGTAAAGCGCAATGCCTTGTCTGTAGACCATCTGGAGAGCATGACCGAAGAGGAGATAGAGCTGCTGCGCGGCAGCGGCACTATGCCTACGGTGCTGCCCGGCACGTCGTTCTTCCTTAATCTGCCTTATGCACTGGCACGTAAGATGGTTGACGCCGGACTTGGCGTTGCCGTTGCCAGCGACTATAATCCCGGATCAACTCCGTCGGGCGACATGAAGTTTATTGTGTCTCTGGCATGCATCAAGCTGAGACTGCTGCCTGCAGAGGCCATCAATGCCGCCACGATAAACTCGGCTTATGCTATGGGGCTCAGCCGCGACTACGGTTCGATAGCCGTGGGCAAGGTGGCTAACTTCTTTATAACAGAGCCGATACCTTCGATTGACTACATCCCTTATGCCTACACGTCGCCTGTGATACGCCGCGTGTTTGCCCGAGGGCAGGAAATAGGCTTCTGACCACAGGCCGGCAAACAGCCTGCGGAAAGTATTAGATGTTAGTAATAAATATAGCTTTTGCGCAATCGCGGCATAAGGTGTTATGCCGCATTGCGCACTTTTTGTTTTTATATGCAGCCATTGTTCGTGGCTGCTTTTATTTTGTCTCTTATTTAGCTTGTGCCGTTTGTGTAGTGTCGATATATAGCATTTTGTAATATGCGTGAGCAGAATGTGTCCCGATTATGTTAAGTAGAGTGTGCAAAATGCAAGCATACAAGTGCGTATATTTTAAAAATATTACTATGTTTTTAACAAAAATATTTTTATCTGTCAGGTTTTTTATTGTAATTTTGCGCCCTGAAAATCAAATGTAACTAGATTATTGGTGTCCTTCAAACCATTCCTGCATATCTTGACTTATTGTAACAATAGGACAACTGTGCCATGTCTGGTAAGAACGGGCATGTTAATTGCCTTAATACTTGCGTAAAGAAGGCTCATGGATGTTTGCAGGACAACGGTATAACTAGATTTATAATATGTAGCATGCCTTTTAGATAAAGAGCATCAAGGTGTTTAGTTAAGGTGAAAGATTAATTCTGATGAAATCGCTTAAACTGTTATTATTGCTGAGTATGTTGCCTTTTGCCGCGGCATTTGCCGGAGGCGACACGCTTAGATATAAGCTGGAGACGTCTGCCAATGTGTCTACGGGCGCCTATGCCCCTATGTGGTTTACGGCCAACCGCTATGGCCTGTCTGGTGTAGAGCCGTGCAGCGGATATCTCAGAGCGGGTGTAGACTATGCCGGAAAGTTGGGTGCCGACTGGCGTCTGGAGGCAGGACTCGACTTGGCCGGAGCCGTTAATCAGACTTCAGACTTTGTCGTTCAGCAGGCTTTTGTCGATGTGTCATGGCGCAATATAACGCTGAGCATAGGCAGCAAGGAGCGCGAAGCCTTTCCGCTGGACAAGAACATGGGGCTAAGCAGCGGCATGATGGTAGAAGGTCCAGGGGCACGTCCTGTGCCGCAGGTGCGTCTTGAGGTGAAGGAATATCAGAATCTGCCTTACACCAAAGGATGGGTGGCTGCCAAGTTTCATTTCGGCTACGGATGGCTGACAGACGGCGACTGGCGGTCGGACTTTGTAAAGCCAGGCGAGACGTTCACGAGAGGCGTGATATATCACAGCAAGTCGGCCATGCTCAGAGTGGGAAATCCAAAGAAGATACCAGTTACGATGGAAATCGGAATGATCGAGGCGGCACAGTTTGGCGGAAGCAAGTGGCGCAAGAATGACGACGGAACCACAACGTGTGTGGCAAAGATGCCCGGCGGGATAAAAGAATATCTGAAGGCCATCATACCGATACAGGAGAGCACGCTGCAGAACGTGGAGGGCAACCATGTGGGAAGCTGGAACTTTGCGCTCAACTATACGGCGCCGACATGGAAGCTGAGATGCTATTACGAGCATTATTTCGACGACCACTCGCAGCTAACGTGGCAGTATGGACGCTGGAAAGACGGACATATAGGCGTGGAACTAACGTTGCCGGAGAATCCCTTTGTGTCAACTCTGCTGTGGGAAGGGCTGTGCACAACCGATCAGACCGGACCGCTGCTTTATGACGGTGTTGGCGGTTCGTTTCATGAGATACAGATGAGCGGCGGCGACAACTACTATAACCACGACTACAACTGGCAACACTGGGGTATGGGAATGGGCCATCCGTTTCTGCCCGGACCAATATATAATGCCGACGGAACCAATATGTTCAGGAGCAACCGCGTAAAGGTTCACCATATAGGCATTGGCGGCAATCCGTCTGACGAGTGGTCGTATCGCCTGCTGCTGTCGTACATGCGCCACTGGGGAACATACAAAGTGCCGCTCGACCGCATGATGCGTCAGGGAAGCACGCTGGCAGAAGTGGCATACAGTCCGCGCAAGGCTGCGGGATGGAACTTCAGACTGGCCTGCGGATACGACAAGGGCAGCTATATAGGCGACAGCATGGGCTGCATGATAACAATAACCAAAACAGGAGTTTTATGGTCAAGATAATAGGATGGATCGTTGCTGCCGTCATGGCTCTGGCTATGGCGGGCTGCGACTTTAAGGAGCCTGTGAACAGCGATATAGAAGGATTCTGGAAACTGGAACGCTTTGAGACGAGGGCTGACGGACGCATGCACGAGTGTACGCGCCTTTATTACAGCATAACGAGATACGTGGTTGAGGTGTCCGAGAAGCAGGGTCCCAACGGCTATGGCACATACATAGGTCGCTTCGGATATGAGGACGGCGAGACAAAGGTGGTGATGAAAGACTTTAAGCAGAGGGCTGCTACGAGCGACAACGGCGTTGACGCTACCGTGGAAGACCTGCTGCCGTTCGGAATCAATTCTACTGAGACAACCTTTGATGTGGTGGTTGCCGACGGCGACAATCTTGTATTGCGCTCTGATTATGCCACGCTGCAGCTCACGCGCTTCTGATTTGTCCTGAAAAAGACGTCACGCTTCAGCAGCATTGTTGATTTATATCTGATGCGTTGTCGTCAGTATTCCCCTTTATGTCAGCCTTTTTATGGCATTATTTAGTGTATAGCGGTCCATGTCCGTCTTTCCGTTTGCCGTATTTATTGTTGCCGCTGAAGATTGCCGTGTGATGTAAATACGCGCTTTTGCTTTTAAATAAACTTAAATACGGCCGTGTCTACAGCATTGTGTCATTGATGAGCATCTGTATAGATTCATAATGACACCACGCGATACGTTTGTTTATTACAATTTAACCCAAATCGGTCATTAGACAGCATATTATTTTATCAATTTTGTGCATTGATGCTTTCAGCCGGTCTTTTTGTTTCTATTGGCGTCTTTTAGTAAGATTTTTCTTGACATAGCCCGCTATGACTGCGAAAAATCTAACGAAAATCCGCTCAATATAGAGCAAAAATCCCGACCGAATCCTAATGACTGATTTGGGTTAAAAGACCTTTATTATTTTGTTATATTCCCAACTTGCATTATCTTTGCACAAAAATATGCAGCGTTACGGCGGCTAAAGCCCGTTTATATGTCGTGTCTACTGTTGCCGTTGCGTAACGAAACCGTGTAAATTTAATGAGCAGACGTTTATATCCTATTCTGAATTTTATAAGTCACAACAAATATTGGATTGTGATAATTTTCGGTGTCCTCATTGTCGGGTTCCTCGATGAGAACAGCCTGCTGAAGCATGTGCGCAATAGAATACTCGTGAGCGAGCTGAAGGAGCAGATTGATGCCTACAACATGCAGTATGAGCAGGACGAACAGAAGATAAAGGAACTGAAGCGCAACCCTAAGGCCATCACAAAGATAGCTCGCGAGAACTACTTTATGAAAGCCGACGACGAGGATATATTCGTGCTTAGTGATGACCAAAAAACAGTAACAGATAACGATGAAACAGCTAAATAAACTGCAGACTATTGTTCTGCTTTCGGGTGCGGTGCTCATGGTGGCCGGTGCCGGACTTTATGTCTTTGGCACGATGCTCATGGCTTCGTGGATATTTCTTGTGGGTGCCTTGTGCTTTGCTTCTATGCAGATGATGCAGACCTACAGCGGCAACAACTTCACCATCAGGCGTCTGCGCCGTATCATGGTCACGGGCGACGTGCTGTTTATTCTTTCGGCACTGCTGATGGTCGAAAACTCTTATGGCCTGCTGCTGCCCCTGTTTCTCAAGCTTTCGCCCGACGGATACTTCAATTACGTCACTTATGTTCACAACAACTGGGTGCTCCTGCTCCTCGTTGCTGCCATGCTTGAGATTTATACAACTCACAGAATATCAGGCGAGCTGGCTAAAGAGGCAAAAAAACTCTAAAAGTCAGTGTATTTATTTTAAATTGCATGAAAAATTTTTCTTACATCGATAATACGTTGTAATTTTGTGCTAATATTACAAAACAAGGTTATGGTTAAGACTCTTTTAACTCTTCTGGGGGCTTTTGCCGTGTTTACGTCGTGTGTAAACTCTTACAACATTCAAGGTTCATCTAATGTTCCTACGTTAGACGGCCGCATGCTGTTTCTTAAGGTTTATGAAGGCGACGACCTGAAGAATATCGACTCTTGCGACATAGTTCACGGACAGTTTCATTTTTCGGGGGCGCTCGATTCTACACGTATAGCAACTCTCTTCATGGACGATGAGAGCCTTATGCCGGTGGTGCTCGAGAGCGGCGAAATACAGATAAAGATAGACAACACGCAGCAGAAGGTGAGCGGAACGCCGCTTAACGACAAGCTGTTTAAGTTTATCGAGAAGTACAACCAGCTGGAGAGCGAGGTAGGCGAACTGGGCCATCTGCAGAGTCAGGCCATAATGGACGGACACGACATCAACGAGGTGAACGCAAAACTGTCGCAGAAGGCTGCACAGATTGTTGAGAAGGAAGACAAGCTCGTAACGTCGTTCATCGTTGAGAATTTCGACAACGTGCTGGGTCCGGGCGTGTTCTTCATGATTACAGCCGGCCACAGATATCCCGAGCTTTCACCCTGGATTGAGGATATAATGAGCAAGGCAACTGACAACTTCAAGAACGATCCTTACGTGCGCGACTATTACCGCAAGGCACAGCAGAACCAGGCCATAATGAACGGTACGGCAATGCCCGACGGGACAGACGACCCGACGCTGGCGCCTCCTACGCCCAACGAACTGGCACAGCCGGGATCAGAAGACTCTCTGAGCGAGGCTGTTGAGGGAGCAGAGTGACAAGGGAGTCAGGCTTAACCGCAAAAAAGGAACATATACTGGGGCTTTAAAAGATATTATGAGATTATTGATAAAAGACGCCACGCTGGTCAACGAGGGAAAGTCGTTCCGTGGCTCGGTTGTCTTGGAGAATGGTTTGATATCAGACATTCTCCAAGACAATTTTATTTCTGGCAGTGAACATTTTGATAAGGTGGTTGATGCTTCGGGGTGCTACGTGCTTCCGGGCGTTATCGACGACCATGTGCATTTTCGTGAGCCAGGCCTTACGGCAAAGGCCGACATAAGTTCTGAGAGCCGTGCTGCGGCCTATGGAGGTGTTACGTCTTATTTCGACATGCCTAACACCGTGCCGCAGACCACCACGCTCGAGGCTCTCGAAGAGAAACGCACATTGGCGGCGGCAAAGAGCCACGTCAACTATTCGTTCTTCTTCGGTGCAACCAACGACAATGTCGACCTGTTCAGCCGGCTCGACGTTCATCGTGTGCCCGGCATAAAGCTGTTTATGGGCTCGTCAACGGGCAACATGCTCGTGGATCGCCGTGAGACTCTCGAACGCATATTCAGCGAAGCCCGTGTTCCCGTCATGACACATTGTGAGGACACCGGCATAATCAATGCCAACATGGCTGCTGCAAAGGCCGCTCACGGCGACGATCCCGACGTGGCTCTGCATCCGCAGATACGCAGCGAGGAGGCTTGCTATAAGTCTACAGAGCTTGCCGTAAGCATGGCGCGCAAGCATGGCGCGCGTCTTCATGTGGCTCATCTTACAACGGCTCGCGAGCTGCAGCTGTTTGAGCCGTGGCACGATGCCATGCCTGATATAACGGCTGAGGCTGTGGTTGCCCATCTGTTTTTCTCTGACGCCGACTATGCCACGCTTGGCACAAGGATAAAGTGCAACCCGGCAGTAAAGACACTTGCCGACCGCGACGCTCTGAGACGTGCGCTCTCCGACGGCCGCATATCAGTAATAGGCACCGACCATGCCCCTCATCAGTGGGCCGACAAGCAGGGCGGATGCGCCCGTGCGGCCTCAGGCATGCCCATGATACAGTTCTCGCTCGTGTCCATGCTCGAGCTTGTAGATAATAAGGTTATGTCTATAGAACGGCTCGTAGAGCTTATGTGCCACAATCCCGCACGCCTTTTTGATGTGCGTGGGCGCGGTTTTCTCCGCAAGGGCTATAAGGCCGATGTCGTTGTTGTGCGCCCCGGCAGTCCGTGGACGGTTACGAAAGACGTCATACAGAGCAAGTGCGGATGGAGCCCTATGGAGGGACATACGTTCAACTGGCGCGTGGTTCACACGTTCTGCAACGGCGTGCATGTCTACGACGACGGACGTTTCCTCGACTCTTGCCGTGGTGAGGAGATAGCCTTCAGATAAGGGGCTGTAGTTGATGTTTAGTTAAAAATTAATCTTCTGAAAAAATGATTGCAAGGATATTCGTGCTTTTGGTGTTGATGATAATCCTGTCTGACATCTATATCGACAGAAGACTGCTGCGCCGTAAGACCAGGTATTTGTGGTGGCAGCGCCTGTTGTGGTGGACTCCGGGTATCATTCTCTTTGTCTATACGCTGGTGCTTACGTTCTCGCGCGATTTTGCGCCTGAGCGCATCGAGTTGCTCAACGTCTATCTGTTTCTTTTCGGTGTGCTGGCCATCCCCAAGTTTATCTTCGCCGTATGCTCGTTGCTCGGCTGGGGACATTGCCGCTATCATCACACAAAGAACAACTGGGGCAACCTTGTCGGACTGCTGCTGGCCATAGGTCAGATATATATCGTGGTCTACGGCAGCACCATAGGCTTCCGGAAGCTCGACATACGCCATGAAGACTTTTATTCTGCCGACCTGCCTCAGGCCTTCGACGGCTATCGCATAGTGCAGTTTAGCGATGCACATCTCGGCACTTACCGCGGAAAGGACAAGAAGGTGTTTGAGCGTATTGTCGATAGCATCAACGCTCAGAAGGCCGACATGATAGTGTTTACGGGCGATTTGCAGAACATGTCGCCCGAGGAGCTTTACGAGTTTATTCCGCTTCTGAGCAGCCTTAGCGCCAAGGACGGCGTATATTCCATTCTCGGCAATCACGACTATTCTGACTATATCAAGGCCGACGATGTTGTTAAGGTGGCCAATGAGCGTGAGATTATCAGTCGTGAGCGTGAATTTGGCTGGACGCTATTGCTCAATGAGAACAAGACCGTTAAGCGCGGCAACGACTCGATAATTGTTGCAGGCGTTGAGAACGACGGCCGTGGCGGTGAGCCTAAGCGCACAGACCTTAAGAAGGCGATGGCCGGAGTAGACAGTTCAAGCTTTGTGCTTATGCTTGCTCACGACCCGCGTCTGTGGCGCAAGGAAATCCTTCCCGGCAGCAAGGCACAGCTTACTTTGAGCGGTCACACTCACGCCATGCAGTTCAGCGTCTTCGGCATGTCGCCGGCCAGACTGATGTATAGAGAGTGGGGCGGTCTGTATCATGAAGGCAACCGTGCCATCAACGTGTCTGTAGGCACCGGCGGCTTCATCCCCTTCCGCTTCGGAGCAAGCCACGAGATATCGGTTATTACGCTGCACAAGAAGGGGGCTTAAGTGAAGAGCTGGCGCAAAAGCGCAAATAAAAATGAAAAATTAAAAGTGAAAAACGCCTGACGGAAGTGAAGAGTTAAGAGTGAAGAGTGAAAAATCCAAATGCTAACGTAGTGCGTGCGAAAAGAACCAAGAAGGCTAATGTGCCGGCTGATTTGCAATCGGTCGGAAATGAATATCAGAACCGAAGGTCAGCGCAGCTAATTTTTTAATCCGATTACTTCCTATTTTTTGATTAATAGGTATGAGTCTCGGATCAAAGATCCTTATATTTTTTGCTGTCGGATAGCATATCCGACAGAACATTAGCCCCGTGTCGCCGGTTATGTAGCAACAAGACTAATGTGCCGGCTGATTTGCAATCTGCCGGAAATGAATATCAGGATTTATTTAATCCGATTACTTCCTATTTAGCATCACCTCATACTTTTAATGCAAACATAGCATTAAATTTTTCATTACTCACTTCATAAGGCAGCGGTATTTTTAGCGGATCTCAGATCCTTATATTATATTCCGGCGGAGCGCATATCCGCCGGCACATTACCAAACGTAGTGATTATGAAGTTATGATAAGAATCAACAAGGCATTTGACTCTAACTACCAGCTCATCTAAGTGAGCGATAACTACTTTAACTCCCGCCTCGAAA
>NZ_LFQU01000049.1 GCF_001275135.1 Xylanibacter rarus
ACAGTCTAATATGCTGACATGCAGTGAGTTATGAGGCTTTGTGACGAGTGATGAGTTTATACAAAAAACTTTTTCGCTTTACTTTCCTGTTTATGTTTTTTGTTGTAAAAGCATACCTTTTACATTCTAATTTGCCGCATTTCATATTGTAAAACATGCCCTTTCGCATTGCGTTTTGGCACCTTTTGCAGTGAATACAACTTGCCGTGTATATGCTATCTGCATTCTGTAACATTATTATTTATGCCAATGTTTCATTGCTATAGCAAGGTTCTGTTTAGCTGCAACTAATGTGGAATGCTGCGTTTGATGTGTCGGCCCGTATGTAACACAGTAACGGCGGGAGATGAGTGTAGAGCACATCCTCCGCCGTTTTGTTGTACTTTTTAATTAATAATCTTTATCAATATTTTGCGTAATGGCGTTCAGCACATCATGATGTTTCACCGGATGCTGTTAGTTAATAGAATGTGTGCCGTTGACAAACGCCATATTTTAGCACCCTTATTATTAATGTGAAAGCTGTCCCGGATAGGGCAGACTCCTGTATTTTAATCTCTGCAACGCCGTCTGTTTTATGGTGGCGTAATGCCTGAGGGTGATTACGTATTGGTAAATTGTGTAAATTGCCACGGATATCTGTTGTGGCTTTTTTACAATGTAGTGCAAGACGTCTTTGTGATGATATTTTCAATCGTTAGAGGCGCTTGCAATGCTGATTGTCTGCGTGCGTAAGACGCAGAAATACCGATTCTCTAAATATTAGATGTTTTAAGTTGTATAAGACATTTCATAATGTTGGCAATTTTTATAAATGATATTAGATTAAATAATTAATAATTAGTTATTCAGAGTTTCATACAGCCTGGGTGTTAGTTTTTCAATTCGGTATGTAAAGTTATTGTTTTTTTGAAGCACGTGTGCTTAGGCTGTTTGTATTTATATCCAATTAGTCGTTTGCAGATTTATGAGACTTTTATTTTACGGTTTGCGAAAATCGCTTTGTCTCTTCGTTCCTTTTCTCTATTTTATTCAATATCTTCAGGTTGGCCTTATTTATGACATCCATGTCAATTGCGCTGAGGTAAATCTGTGTGGTCTTTAGCGATGTGTGCCCCATGCTGTCGCTTATCACTCCTATGGGGATGTTCATGTTTTTTGCAATGCTTGCCCATGAGTGACGTGCCACATACATGGTTATGCCTTTTCGCATTTTCAGCATTTTGGATATCTTGTCGAGTTGCATGTTCACGTTCTTCTGGCAACTCTTATACTGCATTCTCTCTTCTTTTCCGGGTATCGTAATTATCGGCAGCAGATAGTCGTTGTACGATGGCCATTTGTTAACTATTTCCTGCATGCATTTCTCCCATTTTATTGAGAGCTGCTGCTTGGTCTTGCGCCGCTTGTATGTCAGTATGCCGTTGCTTAGGTCGGTCTTTTTAAGATAAGCCATGTCTATGAACGACATTCCGCGGGTGTAGAAACTGAAGAGAAACATGTCTCTGGCAAAGTGTAATGCTCTCGACGGCATATAGAGCTCCTTTATGGCCTTTATGGTCTGCAGCGGTATGGCTCTTTTCTCGGTCTTGTCAATCCCGGTGTAGACGTTCCTGAACGGCTGTTTCTCCGTGGCGAGTCCGTCGTTCACCGCCCTGTTATATACCGCACGCATCACTCTCATGTAGAAGGATATCGTGTTCATCTTTATTCCTTCGTTTTTCAGATACATCTCATATTGCTGCATCATCTTGTCGTTGATTTTGCCGAGCGTGATGTTCTTGCCTTTTCTGAATCGCTTAAAGCTTTTTAGCGTGCTCTTGTAGTTATCTGCCGTGCTGCTTTGCTTGTTGCTTTCAAGTTCTTTGATTATTTTCTCCATGTATAGGAACAAATATCTGTCTTTCTTGACTTGCAGCTTTTCTTCTGACAGAACGCTCTCATCTATTTCGATGAGAAGTTCTTCTTCTCCCATCTTTATAAGCTGAGGAGAAAGTTTAATTCTAATTGTAGTCATTTTGCTGTTGAAAATTTAAACTTAATAAACAAGTAAATTTACATCCGGTGAAATGAGGAGGTGCATTCCTTAATTGATTGCAGATGCATTCCTCTCGTTTTATTGCAGGTTTTTTGTCTGTCGTTGTTATATTTGTTTTCATTTGTCGTTGCATTTATTGTTAATTAATTTTGTTTTATTGACTTCTTAGGCTGAAATCAAAAAAACAGGGCATAAGCTTTGAGGTGTGTTGGCTTATGCTCTGTTTTGTAGAGGGACTTTGGGATGCTGTGTTTAAGTAAGGTGTTTTAACCGTCAGCCTGTTTGCAGTGCCAGGCTGTGATAGTGTCGTTGCATTTTACCGATGCAGGTAATCAAGTCTTCAAAGTTATATATTAACTCCTTTACTTTCACTTCCCTCTTTTATGTTGATGTTCAGCTAGTTCCTAATCTTTCAGATAGTTCTCTATGTTTGCCAGAACTTTTTGGCTGAGCCGTTCATACGACTGCTTTGTAAGTCCTGACGATACGCCCATGCAGTGCATGTGCCTGTGGCTTTGCATGCGCTCGCTGCCGGCCGCTCCTGTGGTGTCGCAGAAACAGATGTTGTCGCGGTCGAGCCATTTTTCGAATGCAGGTTCGTCCCATGCCGGCGACAGGCCTGTGTTGAAGAGTATCTTATGGTCGCCCATAAGTTCAAACTGCTTTTCGTGCAGCAGCACGGTGTTGCGGTTGAGGCAGCAGAATATCACGTCGCTCCATCCAACCAGTTCGTCCAGGGGCATAAACCTGTAGCCTTTAGCCTCGGCTGCGGGCTTCTGGCTGCGTGCAAAGTAGCCCACCTCGGCTCCGAAGAACTTCATGGCGTCTGCTATCATGCCTCCTGACTTGCCCAGGCCCACCACGCCGGCTTTCAGGCCGGTTATCTCGCTTGGTGCGCCGAACCATGCAGGCTGACCGAAGCCGTGAAGGCATCTGGCAAGCTCGCTTACCACGTATTCTATCACGCCCTCGTCGCCGTAGTCGCGTATGCCGGTTACGGTTATTCCGTGTCCGTCGGCATAGTGGATGTCTACGTTTGCGCTTTCGGGTGAATAGAGCGAGCAGCACATGCCTACGTATTTCAGGCATGGGCATTTGGCAAGGATTTCTGCGGTTATGGCCGTAGTGAAGCTTACCAGCGCGGCATCGGCATCGCCTATGCGTGCTGCTGTCTCATCAGCGGTTTGTGGCATATCGCTGTGGATGATCACCTCGTCGGCATACCGCCCGAGGCTGTCTATAGCCTCCGGAATCATCTTTATCGGCTCTATAGCCACTAATTTTCTGAATTTTCTCATTGTCGTTAGCCTTTACTTATAATATACTTTTTTATCGTTTCCGCCACGGCAGACCTGCTGTTGTGCTGCCGTGCGCTTTTGTCATTCGTCCTGTGTGAGCGCTATGCAGTCGTCGAACAGAGAGATAAGCCTGCGCTTGTAGAGATCGCCCACGGCTTTCTTATAGTTCTTCTTGCTCACCTGGAAGGTCTTGTAGATGTCTTCAGCCGGGCTCTTGTCTGTCAGGCGGCACACGCCGTCGTGTTCTTTCATATATTGCAGGAGCACCTCGCTGAATTCTGTTGTCATCTTGCGTCCCGTAGGCTGCAGCGTCACGTCTATCTTGCCGTCGGGTCTTATTGTGCCTATGTATCCCTTCATCCTGTCGCCGGTGTGTATATCCTTGAATATCTGGTCCTTGTAGACAAGTCCCGGATATTTGTTGTCTATTATCACCTTGAATCCGAGGTCGGTTTTCTGCCATACCAGCAGGCTCACCTCGTCGCCCTGTCTGTATTCGGGTTGCTCGTTGCTGAAGTAGCGCTCTATCTTGGCCGAGGCCACTATGCGGTAGCTCTCGCTGTCGAGGTGTACGTGCACGATGTAGCCTTTGCCTGTTTCCATCTTCATTTTCTGTTCACGGAACGGGCAGAAGAGGTCTTTCATCAGTCCCCAGTTGAGGAAGGCTCCATACTCGTTCACCCATGCCACGTTGAGGAAGGCAAAGTCGCCAACCTTGGCCAGCGGCGTGAGCGTAGTGGCTACGAGCCTTTCTTCGTTGTCGAGATAGATAAACACGTTGAGCTCGTCGCCAACCTTACATCCTTCGGGCACGTAGCGCTGCGGCAGCAGCACCTCGCCTTCGTCGCCTCCGTCGAGATACATTCCGAAGTCTACTTTCTTGACAACCTTCATGAGGTTGTAGTCGCCAAGTTTTATGAAGTCCATATTCTTTATCGGTGTTTGATTTTTATTAATACAAATGTTTGTTGCCTCGCAGTTCTTTTCTGCGTTCTATTCGGCCTTGCCGTCGGCATTTTCGTCCGCACGGTCAGCTCCGTCCGTGTCGTTGTCGGTTGTGGCGGTGCTGCTGCTAGCTGCCGTTGCAGCGTCGGCTGCGGCATTGACGTCGGTCTCGAGCATGCCGTCGCGCATGGCTATTGTGCGGTCGGTAATTTTTGCCAGGTTTTCGTCATGCGTTACAATCACGAATGTCTGTCCGAGTTTGTCGCGCAGACTGAAGAACAGCTGGTGCAGTTCCTCCTTGTTCTTCGAGTCGAGACTGCCCGACGGTTCGTCGGCAAGAATAACGGCAGGGTCGTTTACCAGTGCGCGTGCCACTGCCACACGCTGCTTCTCGCCGCCTGATAGCTCGTTGGGCTTATGCTTTGCGCGGTCGGCCAGCCCCATGAAGTCGAGCAGGGCTTCGGCCTTCTTCTTTGCCTCGCTGCGCGATTTTCCGCCAATCAAGGCCGGTATCATGATGTTCTCGAGCGCGGTGAACTCAGGCAGAAGCTGGTGGAACTGAAACACGAAGCCTATGCGCTGATTTCTGAACTCTGACAGCTTCTTGCGGTTAAGGCGGCTCACGTCGGTGCCGTCTATTATTATCTGTCCGCTGTCGGGCTTGTCGAGTGTGCCTATTATCTGCAGCAGTGTGGTCTTGCCGGCACCGCTCGGTCCGACGATGCTCACCACTTCGCCCTTGCCTATGTGCAGGTCGATGCCCTTAAGCACCTGCAGCGAGCCGAAGCTCTTGGTTATGCCTTTTATATCTATCATGCTTTTTCTGTTTCTTTGTTTGCTTGTTGTCGTTATGTAGAGAGTTGTTTATATCTTGAATTTTTTCCTTACCCATGTCAGCAGCACCTCGTATGCGCTAGGCTGTTCGTGATGCTGAGGCTCAGCATAGGTCATTGCGCCCAGCGGTTCGCCATACTGGTCGGGGAAGATTATCATGAGGCTCTTGCCTGCGAAGTATCGCGTAATCTCCTCCGGCAGACGCTCAAGCGCGTTCTTGTATGATATGGTGCCCTTACGTGCGGTGATAACCACGAACATGTGGTCTTCGTTCACGTTGTCGGCCAGTCCCGGCAGCTCGTTCCAGTGGGCCATGTATGTGTATTCGGCCCTCACGCTAGGATGGCGGTTCTGTATATACTCGTTGATGAGCGACAGCGTCTCGTGCTTTGCGTGGAACTGTATGCGGCACTCAAGGTTCTCGGCCATGCGCGAGAGACGCTCCAGCCAGCGGTAGAATCCCGGCTCGTATTCGGCTCGCGACGGCACGGCCACCTGTATGCGCCTCAGCGTGTTGAGCGGCGTGAGACACTGCACGATGGTTATCTGGCGGTTAAGACCGCTGAAGATGCTCTGTATGAACTCGCCCCAGAACTTCTTCGACACCTCCTGGCGTATGTGCATGCCCATGATAAGCTCTGACGCGTTAAACTCCATGAAGGCGTGCTTTATGCCGTTGCTGATGTTTGTGGCTATTCTTACCTGCGTCTGCACCATCATGCCCGAGTAGTTGGCCACCTTGGTTATATGCTCCAGCAGCTGCCGTCCGCGCTCCTGATACATCAGGCGGTTGTCGTCGTCGTAGACCACGTTGAGCGCCACCACGCCGCGGTTGAGCTTGCGGTTGCGCATCAGCGACGCCATCTTAATCAGGTTTTCGGCCGTTTCAGGATACCTCATCGGTATCATTATCTTCTCGTCATCAGCGGTTTCGTCCTTAGGCAGGCTGCTCTTGGTTTCGAGAGCTATTTTCTTGGCGGCACGCTCCGTTGTGAACGAGCTGAATATGCACGTAACGAGGATAAGTATGATAGTGCCGTTGAGCACGTCGTCGTTGAGCAGGCGCTGGCCGTTGGGCAATATCAGGTTGTAGCCCACGAGCACTGCGGCAAGCGTAGCTCCTGCCTGTGCGTTGCTCAAGCCGTATATCAGCTCGCGCTCAATGGCCCGCATGCCGAACAGCTTCTGCGTGAACAGCGATGCTATCCACTTGCTCGACAGGGCCACCACAATCATCACTGCTGCCACCTCGAGCGTGCCCAGTCCGCCGAACAGTATCTTAACGTTGACGAGCATGCCCACGCCGATGAGGAAATAGGGGATGAATATGGCGTTGCCCACAAATTCAAGGTGAGTCATCAGCGGCGATATGTTGGGCACGTATCTGTTGAGCACCAGACCCGTAAGGAAGGCGCCGAGCAGCCCTTCCATGCCTATCATCTCCATCATCACCGAGCCGAGGAACGTCATGGCCAGCACGAAGATAAACTGCGTGACGTTGTCTTCATACCTCTGGAAGAAGTACTGGGCAATGCGCGGAAAATAGAATATTATGATGAAGAACACCACCGCAATCTTCAGAAACAGCATGATCCAGAAGCTGCTGGTTATCTCGCCCTTGAACATTCCGCCCACAATGGCAAGCACGAGCAGCGTAAGCGTGTCGGTGATGGCCGTAGCTCCCACGGCTATCGTGACGCTGCGCTGGTTGGACAGGCCGTAGCGCAGGATGGTCGGATAGGCTATCAGCGTGTGAGAGGCATACATACTGGCCAACAGCACCGATGTTAAGAAACTGTATTTCAGCACGGCCGTGTTGAACACGAAGCCCATGGCCATAGGTATAACGAAGGCCATGATGCCGTGGGTAAACGTCCGCAGCCTGTTTTTTCTGAAGTTGCTCATGTTCATCTCGAGTCCGGCAAGGAACATGATGTAGTAGAGGCCCACATGCCCGAACAGGTCGAACGAGCTGTCCTTGGCAAGGATGTTGAACCCGTGGGGCCCGACGATGACTCCGGCCAGCACCATACCCACGATATGGGGTATGCGCAGCTTGCCCATTATTATGGGTGCGAAGAGAATGATGCACAGCACGACGAAGAATATCAACGTCGGGGCTGTTATGGGGAAAAATTGCGATATATCCGGCATAAATATTCGTTATGTTGCAAATCTATATGCAAAAGTGCAAAAAAAAATCATATTTTTGCAGTGATTGGGCTAAAAGTTGTACTTTTGTACCGAATAATTAGCAGATTAATATATTTTGTAATAAAAATAAGCGATAAATGAAAGTAGCAATTGTTGGCGCGAGCGGCGCTGTTGGACAAGAGTTCCTCCGCGTTCTCGCAGAAAGAAATTTTCCGCTTGACGACCTTGTGCTGTTCGGTTCAGAGCGTTCGGCAGGCCGGAAATATGTTTTTAAGGGAAAAGAGTATGAGGTAAAACTGCTTCAGCATAACGACGACTTCAAGGACGTGGACATAGCCTTCACGTCGGCCGGAGCCGGCACTTCAAAAGAGTTTGCCGCCGACATAACAAAGTATGGAGCCGTGATGATTGACAACTCGAGCGCGTTCCGCATGGACGACGACGTGCCTCTGGTTGTACCTGAGTGCAACGCCGAGGATGCCCTCAAGCGTCCGCGCGGCATCATTGCCAACCCTAACTGTACGACAATAATGATGGTGGTGGTTCTGCAGCCGCTCGAGCAGCTCAGCCACATACGCCGCATACACATAGCAAGCTACCAGAGCGCAAGCGGCGCGGGTGCTGCGGCTATGGCCGAACTGCAGCAGCAGTATAAGGAGATTATCGACGGCAAGCCCGTAACCGTGAGCAAGTTCCCCCATCAGCTGGCTTACAACGTAATTCCTCAGATAGACGTGTTCCAGCCCAACGGATACACCAAGGAGGAGATGAAGATGTTTAACGAGACACGCAAGATTATGCACAGCGACGTTAAGTGTTCTGCCATGTGCGTGCGTGTGTCATCGCTCCGTGCCCACTCTGAGTCAGTGTGGATCGAGACAGAGCGCCCCATCAGCGTTGAGGAGGCTCAGAAGGCTCTGGCCGCTGCTCCCGGCGTAACGCTCGAGGACGATCCCTCTAACCTGGTTTATCCCATGCCGCTCGACACAGCAGGCAAGGACGACGTATATGTTGGCCGTGTAAGAAAAGACCTGGCCGACGAGAACGGACTGACATTCTGGCTCAGCGGCGACCAGATACGCAAGGGCGCTGCGCTCAATGCCGTTCAGATAGCCGAATATCTGATAAAGGTAGGAAACGTGAAATAATTTTAATGTAGCATTCTGATAAACAGATTCAATGCCCGGACACGGCCTTAGCGGCTGTGCCGGGCATTGTCGTTTTCTTATGGCGGCAGCCTTGATTATTGTCCGTCTCGGGGCTAATGGCAGACTGTCGTTGACGCGTTTCTGATATACAGAGATAAGGCACGCCTGCCGTACGGATTGCAGCTATGCACATGTAGCAGGATGATGACGTAAGGATTGCCGGCAGAAAGGCTCCGGGCGATAAGTCTGCCGTCCGGTGATTTTTCGTTTTTCCGCGATGCTGTGAGGCAGAGTTTCCGCCATAGTAGTGCAAGTCTGTCGGCATGTTGGCTGCCTGATTGTAACGTGCTGAATATCAGCGGCTTTGTAAAAGGTGCCCTTTTAGAGCCTAAAATACCGTCTTTTGCGTCATGAAAGGCCACCTTTTGCAGGCTGATTTGCCGTCTTTTACATTTACGTATGATAACGGCCGTGAATCAGTACGGCATAACGTGCCCCTACAGCAGTATTATTCATGGTGTTATTGTGCCTGCTGCGGCCAGGTCGGGTGGGGCGTTATAGCCTGAAGATAGGGTCGTCTGTATGTGCAAATCATGAAGAATACGTTTATGTCTGTAAACCAGACGTTTACATGTTATGGCCGTTTACCCCTAAAATCTGCTGAAATACATTTCAAAACATTGACAATAACCGTAATTTAATCAAATAAAGATACCTGTTTAAGTAATTTTTTGTTAACTTTGTGTCGGTTTTGTATTATTTGAAGTCATAAGTTTAAGAGATTTTTCAGCGTAAGTGAAAGTGACCGGCGCTATCAGTTTATATGTTCATGCCTGTACCTCGTTGTGCAGGCTGGCGGCCGTTTCGGCGGTTGCCGCCTTGCTGTGCATGTCGGTCATGTCGTGTTCAGACGACGGAAAGCGCGGCGATGAGCGCAAACCGGAGCACGAGGCGGCTCTGAAGAGTCTTGACGACTCGATATTCGTTAAGTCGGAATATGTCATGCGCACCATGCGTGAGGGCATGGCCAATGCTGCCGACAGCCTCGACTATTACGACTTCTACCTGCGCTGGCTGCGCTACAGAGTGTCGCTCGATTCGCCCGACACGATGAGGCTCAACTGGGACGGGCCGTTCGGATTTCTGAAGCGGCAGAAGCCCACGCCGCGCGTCAGGGGCATGATGGGCTTCTTATATAATGCCAAAGGCTCATATTATCACAAGTTTCATTACAATCCGCATGAGACAATAGATTTATATCATAAGTCGTACGAATGTATCATGGGCAGCGACATGGAGTATCGCCTGCCTGACGTATGCGCCAATCTCGGCGATGCCTACGTGGCAGTCAACGACATGCCGCATGCCGCCATGTGGTACAGACGGGCCCTTTATCTTTCTGACTCGCTGCGCCTGCCCAAGGAGACCAACGTTAGCCTGTATATGGGGCTTGGCCGTATATATCTCAATCTGGGCGACTTCAAGGAGGCTCTGCGCTGCTATCAGGTGTCCGACCGCAACTTCGGACTAATGCCGCTCAACCTGAAGCTCTACTTCCTTAACAACTACGGCAACTATTACTATTACGCCGAAGACTATCCGTCGGCCCTGGCCATATTCCTTAGGCTCAAGAAACTGCTTGAGCAGAGCCGCATGGAGCAGAGCTACGAGATGTATCTGTGCAAGGTAAACATGGCCGACGTATATCTCAATCTCGGCAACATGGCAGAGGCATACAAGTATCTCGACGAGGCAGAAACCTTCTTCGGCAGCATAAACGACGACATGGCGATATATTACTGCCACACGATACGCATAGGGCTTGCACTGAAAAAAGGTGATGTCAATGAGGTCAGACGTATACTCGAGGCGGAAAATATCAATACCGTGGTTGACTTCAACCTTGTGAACATACGCCAGCGCTATCTGCGCGAGTATTATGCCAAGACCGGAAACTATAAGAAGGCATACGAAAACCTTATGGGGAGCATTGAGCGCAACGACTCGCTCAAGCATAACACCGCAAATATGCGTACGTCGGAAATCATGATGCGATACACGCAGGACACGCTGAAGCTGCATCATCAGATTGTGCTGCAGGGCAAGGACGCCGACATACGCAGGGCGCGATGGGTGATGTATGTGGTGGCGCTGGCTGCCGTCATGCTGGTGTTGCTGTTCCTCTATCTGCTGACATACATGCGCAAGCGCAGGCTGCAGACCTACATGCAGCTCATGCAGCTTAAGCTGGCCAATGCCCGCAGCCGCATATCGCCCCATTTCATCTTCAACGTGCTCAACAACAGCATATCAAAGACCGGAAGCCGTGACGCTGACGAACTGATGGCACTGACCAAGCTGATAAGGGCCAACCTAAAGATGTCTGACAAATATTACGTGTCGCTTAAGGAGGAACTGGGCTTTGTGCGCTATTATATCAGCGTGGAGCGCTCGTCCATAGGCGACGACTTCGAGTTCAGCGTCGAGGCGCCGCCGGATGATGTGCTTCAGAATGTCATGGTGCCGTCGATGTTCATACAGATACTCGTTGAGAATGCCATTAAGCACGGGCTGAAAAGGCGAGCCGGACACAAGTCGCTCAGGGTGAGCGTAGTGATGGAAGGCTCACGCTGCAACATCGCCGTGACCGACAATGGCGCCGGGTTCGACATACGCCACAGCGACCCTAACTCAACGGGCACCGGACTCAAGGTGATAAGAAGTTCTATAAACATAATTAACCGTAACAACAAGCGCAAGATAAGATTAGGCATAAGAAACCTTACCGGCGATGACGGCAAGGTGGCCGGATGCGAGGTATCGCTGAGCTTGCCGCTTGGACTAAAAAATTCTTAGTATAGCAAACAACCGTATATTATGAACGCAATAATCGTAGACGACACTCAGGCGGCAATAGACAACCTGGTGGACAAGCTGCAGAAATATCCCGATGTGAGCGTCGTTGCCACTGCCGGAACAGGCGAGGAGGGTCTCGACATGATAATGAGACACAAGCCCGACCTGCTCTTTCTCGATGTTGAGCTTCCCGATATGACCGGCATAGAGTTTCTCTCGCAGTTTAACGATCTGGCCGAGTGGCCCTGCCATGTGGTGATATACACCGCCTATACTGACTATATGCTCCCGGCTTTCCGCAACAAGGCGTTCGACTTTCTGCTAAAACCTGTTGACGACAAGGAACTCGACACCGTGATAAGCCGCTTCTATGAGGAGCGCGACAGCGAGAAGGCCGCGGTGATAAAGGACGACAGCATCATAAAAAACGGCAACGACAAACTGCTGTTCTACACTAATACCGTTGACTTCCGTCTGGTGCAGATACGCGACATCTGCGTGTTTTCCTACGATCACGACACGCGGGTATGGATGGCGGTGGCTGCCGGATGCGACAAACCCATGCGCCTGAAGCGCAATGTCAACAAGGACGTGCTGCTCGGCATTGACAGCAGCTTCATACAGGTAAGCCAGAAATACATCATCAACATCAACTATCTTATGGAGGTGTGCGACAACATCTGCCGCTTTTATCCGCCGTTTGACAATATCGACTATGTCAAGGTGGGCCGCTTTTATCGCCGCAAACTTATCAAACGTTTCAGTGCGTTATAAGTCTGCCGGTCATGATAATGGGCTTTTTTATGGCGCATACAGTTCTTATGTCGGTTGTAAAATACTTGATTGGCGCAGTGAAACTTGGCCGGCATTGAATATTATAACCACCGGCCTGCATAGCAGATTTGTTGCAGACAACTAATGTTCGTAGATTGCAACTCATATTTCTTGTGGTTTATGCATAATAAAAAAGGCGTCTGACTTTTGGTCGGACGCCATTTTTTGTTTTATATAATCTTAGAAGTTAACTCCAACTCTGAAGAAGAAGTCGCCTGCTTTTCCGTCAATCTCATCAACAAGATTGCAGAAGCCGTATTCATATCCAACCTTAAACGACAGGAACTTATAGGCTGCTGCCACACCTCCCTGCCATCCGATGTCGAATGTGTTGGCGCTTTCCATGTCATCTTTTGCAACGAGGAAGCTTACATACGGACCGGTGAAGAGGCCAACTTTGGCGTCGCCGCCCTTAACGAAGTTCCACGCACCGTTTCCTTCGAGCTGTATGAAGCCCGGATCCCAGTCCTTGCATCCTTTAGTAACATAAGCTGCACCTACCGACCAGTCGAACGAGTTGTCAATTGGAGCTGTATAAGATACACCGATATTCAAAGCTTTAAATTCAGACTTCGTGTTGAAGTCGCCGTCAACGTCAGAAACGTTTCCACCCCACCATATAGTGATGTTCTTCTGTGCACTTGCGCCTATTGCAACTATTGCAAAAAGGGCTACCAATAAAATCTTTTTCATAGTCGATTCTTTTTTGGTTAATAATACTTGATTTAAAACTCTATGCCGCAAATATACGAATTCTTTTTTAATGACAAACACAAAATGTAAGTTAAATATACTTTTTTGTATCAAAATGTGCTTATACTGCCGTCTTATGGCTTATTTGGTCGAAAAATAGAGTGAAGAGACCTGAAATCAAGATGCCTTATCTCTACAAGTCGGCGTAGATAAAATGATGCAAATGTTCAGTCGGATACACGGGCGCAGGTCGTAAATTAACCATCAAATCCGCTTTTTTTTGTATATCGGGTGCCTATATC
>NZ_LFQU01000050.1 GCF_001275135.1 Xylanibacter rarus
TACATAAATATATTTCCATTTATCTTATTTCAAAGGCAAAATTACAACAAACCCTACAAAAACAGGATAAACAAATTACATTAAAAAGTAAACATTCTACTTTTTCACACCTTTCGGACAGTAAACATTAAGCCATTCAAGACACCCAAGTTGGTGTGATGAATGGCCATTACCCCACTGCTGAACAGCCATAAAAGCAAGCCTGACAGCAGCATATTTCACATCTTACGCCTCAAATTTCACATTCAGCTTTCAGTTCATACGAGGCGTTACGGATTATTTCTCTCCGTCATTCTCAGGAGCCACATATTTGCCGTCAACCTTCAACGGCTCAACATGAAGCCCCACATGAGTATCTTCACCAAAATGCTCACGCAGTTTCTCTTCTATATCGCTTGCCCTTCTGTGGGCCTCATAAAGAGATATGTCTCCCGGCATACGCAGGTGCATCTCTATCGCTATGTTGTTTCCTATACGCCTTGTGCGCAGGTTATGTATTCCGCTCACGCCGATCTCACTTTCGGCAATGCTCTTTATCTCTTTCTCCACATCATCAGAAAGACTCTTTTCCAGCAGTTCATCAGATGCCTGACGAATCAGTGTCAGGGCTGTCTTGATGATGAACAGACTCACAACAACAGCTGCTATCGGGTCAAGCACGGCCCAACGGGAGCCCAGGAATATGGCTCCGCCAATACCCAAAGCCGTACCTATTGACGAGAATGCATCGCTTCTGTGATGCCATGCATTAGCGATGACAGCCTGAGAGTCGACAGCCTTGCCAACCTTAACAGTAAAACGATAAACCCACTCTTTTAGAACCACGCTGAGCACAGCGGCAATGAATGCCACATATCCTGGCTGCTGAAGCGGCTCACCGTTAAGGGCCATTATGATTTTCTCCACTCCGCCATAGCAAATCATCACTCCCACAAAGAGCAAAGCCAGTCCGATTAGCGATGTTGCAAGAGTCTCATACTTGCCGTGTCCATAATCGTGGTCGCTGTCCTGCGGTTTGTTGCTCAGCTTGACAAACAGCAGAACGACAATATCCGTTATCAAGTCTGACAATGAATGGACAGCATCGGCTATCATGGCGGCCGAATGTCCAAGTATTCCGAACACAAACTTCAGCACGACAAGAACAATGTTGACCACGCTTCCTAGCACAGTCACCTTGTAGATTTTCTTTTCACGCGTTTTCTTATCCATCATTTTTACCTGTAAACCAATATTTATAAAAACCGATAATTATTTTATCCTCAATATAAAGTTGACGCTTCCGCCGCCAGACTTTTGTCTGGCAGCAGAAACGTCACATAATATCATATATGCTGCAATCTCTTCATACACACCATAACATGCAGCCCGGCTTATTGCCGCTCCTCATGTTCTTTCTTGCCAAACTCAGGATCTATGTCGACAAATGCCGCGACAAGGAATGTGATGATACAAAGAATGACAACTATGATGAAGAACCACAGATAGCCCACAAGCTCCTGAAGATATCCTGCCACAAGTCCGGGCAGCATCATCGACAGCGCCATCAGCGCCGTACACAGTGCATAGTGAGACGTCTTATATTCACCCTGACTATAATAAATAAGGTAGAGCATGTAAGCCGTAAAGCCGAAGCCATAGCCAAACTGCTCAATAAACACGCACACGTTGATAATAATGAAACTGTCGGGCATGGCGTAACTCAGATAAACATAGACAAGGTCAGGCAGCGTTATGGCGCACACCATGGGCCACAGCCACTTCTTCAGTCCGTCGCGTCCGGCAGCCATTCCTCCTAAAATTCCTCCGAGCGTAAGTCCTATTATGCCAACCGTGCCCTGCACAAAGCCATACTCCTGAGGTGAAAGTCCCAGTCCGCCATTGCTTCCGCTGTCGATAAGAAACAGCGAAGAAACCTTCGCAAGCAGTCCTTCGGGCATACGGTAAAAGAGCATGAACAGGAAAGCTATGAGCACCTGTTTTGCCGGCATCTTGGTGAAAAACGTCTTTACAGACAACACCAGCTTTGTCCACACCTCACGTGCACCGGCATTGCGCAGTCCGCGGTCTGACACAGGACACGGCAACACCAGGCTGTGCCACAGCCACAAGGCTATGAACAAGCCCGTAACGCCATAGAACATAAGGCTCCACGAATACTTTATGCTGTTGCGGAAAAGCACCTGCAAGTTACCTGCAATCATCACAAGAACTCCCTGTCCGAATATTGTCGCAAACCTGTAGAACGTACTTCTGATACCTACGAACCAGGCCTGTTTATGCTGGTCCATGCCGAGCATATAGAAGCCGTCGGCCGCTATGTCGTGCGTAGCACTGCTGAACGCCATCACCCAAAAGAAAAACAGCGTGCCCTGAAGCCAGAAACTGGTGGGAATGGTGAACGCCACGCCGCCAAAAGCCGCACCGATGAGCAGCTGCATGGTGATTATCCACCAGCGCTTGGTCTTGACAATATCTACAAACGGACTCCAAAGCGGCTTTATTACCCAGGGCAGATACAGCCACGAGGTGTAGAACGTAATCTCTGCGTTTGTCAGTCCGAGCTGCTTATACAGGATGAGCGAAATTGTCATCACAGCCACATAAGGCAGTCCCTCGGCAAAATATAGTGTAGGAACCCAGCTCCAGGGGTTCCTGCTCAACTTCTTACCAGAATTCATTTTCTTGTTCAAAGTTTTATGTTAACCATATATTTTTCTTATTTCCGCACCTCGGTAGTAGTGCAGAAGTATCTCATCATACTTATATCCGCGCTCGCCCATCACGGCAGCACCGATCTGACAGAGGCCTACTCCGTGGCCCCAGCCTGCACCTGTAAGGACAAAACGCTGCGGCACGCCGTTGCTGATGTCAGCCTTGTCAACGACAAACGCACTGCTGTAAAGATGGCTCTCGCTCAGCACGCGCCTTATTTCAAGCTCCTTACCGATGGTGAACGAGCCCTTCGTGCCCACAATCTTCAGCTTCCATATACGTCCGCTCTTTCCGCGGGCAACAGGCTGCAGGTCGACAATATCACCGAGATCCAGTTTCAACTTGGCAGCAATAAGTCCTGCCAGTTGCTCCTGTGTGTACTCCACCTTCCAGCGGTAGAAGTCGGCAGTCTCCTGGTCATAGTCGTTGAGCACCTGCGACAGAATCTTCTTGTCGTGCGTGTTGCAGAAAGCTTCGCCGTTGCCTCTTATCCATGTCTCGGCCTCATCTTCCTTCGTCAGGTCGGGCAGCACGGCTCCGCCTGAAGCATTGTCGCGTAGGGCTACCAGATATGGCTGCGGCGTGTCTTCCCAGCAATACTGATACTCCTCGGTTATGCCTCCGCAACATTTGCTGAAACGGGCATCGCAGATGTCCTCGCCCGACATCAGTATCTGTCCGCGAGTCTCGCTCACGGCCTGCTCCACATGCCTGTTCTTGGCTTTGGTTATGCCCTGATAGCGCTGACAATGGTCGTCGGCGCACACGTCGAATATGGTATGGTCGTCGCGGTCGTACCAGCGTATCAGCTCGTCGTCTTTCTTGATGAACGAGAAGAATCCGTTGCCTCCGCTGCTCTGACGCTTGCGGCGCTCCATCTGTGCCAGCAGCCAGCTGCGCGATATTACGGCATGAGCCTTGAGGAACTCAAGCGACGAAGTGGCCTTCATCTCGCTTGAGATGACGCTTATCAGATAGTTTTCCACGGGCAGGCGGTTGATGGCACATATCTTGTCGGCCTCAACAACTATTTTCAACGTGCCCTGGAATGTCTGTGTCTCCTTGCGTTCCCAATGGAAGTTTACTCCAATGGTTACGTCGCTCAGCGAGAACGACGCGTCCTTGTCACAAGGCGTAAACGTAAGTTCACGGTAAAGATTGCCGTTCCACAGGATGCCTCCCTCTGAGAACGACACCTGCTGCGGTCCCGTGATAACCTCGCCCTTTGCCATATACTCGCCGTTGAGCGAGAAACAGATGCTCTCGGCGCTTACAATGCCTACATGCACCTCTGGCTCAACATGCTTGTAAAGCCTTGCGCCCGGAGCCTCGCCACAATGTGCCGATGCCTTTATCTTAGCCACAACCTCACACATTTCGTCATCCGTGATGGCCACCTCGCGCAATATGCCTTCGGCCTGTTCTGCCGTCAGCCGCTCAAAGTCTTCTCTTCGCGGCGTTATTATCAGTCCTGCCATGTCGAGCGCGCCCGGACTGACAAGCATCTTGGCGTCACCGTCTGCCGAATAGCAGTCGGGTCTGTGCTTGCGGCGCGGAAATACCACCGTCAGCCACTGGCCTGCAGACATCCAGCTCACTACATTCATCATCGGCTCTATGTCGCCGTCGTGCATAGGCAAAGCGTTGTACACACAGCGGAAGAGTCTCTCGTCGGCCTCGGCATTGCGGCTCCTTATCAGCAAGGCCGGACAGGCCCAGCTGTTGATGACTGATATGTCGTTGTCGGCGTCGAGCGCATGCACCACCGTTATGTCGCGCACCAGTCTCGACCATGATGCCTGCAGGGGCACCTTGCCGCTCGTTCCGGCCTGGAAGTGCATGTGGTCAGGAGCAGAGGCTCCGCACTTCGGACCGTTATAGAACACCATAATGTCGGGATTCTGCGTCAGTATGGCGTGCATCTCTCCGTAATATTCGAGTATGTGCTGCGGCTGATGCTTCACTGCCGGCAGCGTGAAGTGTACGGGAAGTATGGGATATGGATTAACCAGTATATCGAAGTTGTCGTCAAAGCGCTTTATCTGCTGCTCCTGCGGACGGTTCTCCTTGCACAGGAAGCATGGGCGCTTGCTTATCGAGGCCTTGTCTATCGAAGCTCCGGTTGACACCATGCGGGCAGGGTTAAACTGTGCCACGAGGGGCATGCCGCCGTCGCTAAGGTCGCGCGTGAGCACCTCCTGCAGGTCTCTGAAGTTGTGGCGTGCCAGGCTCCACGTCTCTATCTGCCTGTTGAAGAAGCGATAGAGCGAACTGTCTGCCATCATGTCTGCCTTGCCGGCTGTCATCTGCTGACGTGCCAACAGCTCCATGGTGCGCAGGCGGTCTTTATACAGATTGTTGGCGTTGACCTTGTCTACGGTCAGCGCAGCGTCGCTGTTGCCGCCCCAACGGCGGCACAGATACAGTTCAGTGAATATTCTGCCTATCTTATAGCGTCTGCTGAAGGCCAGTCCGGCAGCATAGTCTTCGCCGTAGCTTGTGTTCGGGAAGCGTATCTGCCTGAGCAGCGGCGTGAAGAACGCGCGTGGCGCTCCCAGTCCGTTGATGCGCAGGGCGTTGTTGCATCCGTTGTCGTCGGTCCATTCCGCATGACTTATAAGTCCCGGCGGCAGCGTGTTAAGGTCGAAGTCGCACATACGGTAGCTGCCTACAATCATGGCGGCACGCTGTCTGTAGAACTCGTCGACAATAGTCTGCAGCGTGTTTTCCGACGAATAAAGGTCGTCGCTGTCGAGCTGCACGGCAAAGCGTCCGCACCGCTCGTCGTCTATGGCAAGGTTCCAACATCCGCCAATGCCAAGGTCTGTGCGCTGCGGCACGATGTGTATCAGAGGAGCACGCCCGTCGCTCTTCGCGGCATACTGCTCCAGCAGCTTCGTAGTGTTGTCGGTCGAATGGTTGTCAACGACGATGACGTTGAACGGAAAACTTGTTTTCTGCGACAGCGCGCTGTCAACGGCATCGCATATTGTCTTTTCACGATTGCGTACGGGTATCACAACTGACGCCTCGTATTCGAAGTCCTGCTCGTTGAAATCGGGCTCACGATAGAGCGATGTGTCGATCAGGGCGCCAACGGCCTTCAGGTGTGCCGTAACGGCCTGCTCCATCTCTATCTGCACCTCACGGTTGGCAGGGTTGACATAGTCAAACTGCTTGACGCCGCTGGCCCTGAGGTCTCTCTCCTCTTCTGTGTAAAGCAGCTCGTTGATATGGAACAGGCGTCCGCAGCGGCTGAGATAGAGCCACAGTTCATACCATCCTGCAAATCTGTATGCCGACTCTTCTACGTCGCGCGCAAACCTGTTGAGCAGCGTGCCTTTGATCATAACCACACTGCCGAAGTCGAAGTCGTCGCGCAGACTGCCTTCCTGCCAGTCTATCACGGGGTGTGGCTTTGGTTCGCCGTTCTCTACCGATATGCGGTCGCTATACACCATCGACGCGTCGGTCTCGGCTGCCACACGCATCATGCGCTGTATTGAATACTGCCCAAGACTTACGGGCACGGTCTTCAGAAATACCAGTGCATAGTCGGCCATGCAGCTCTCGGCTACGGCGTGCATTGCCGATGCCGACAGCAGGCCGTCGACGGCAATAAACGAGCAGTTTTCGGGCACGGGTGTGCTCATTGCCATATCTTGTGTAACCATCAGGTTTATATGCCGTATCATGCGGCTGCCTTTAAGCTGACGCAGGGTGTTGGCCACCGCACTGATGTCAGCGCAAGGCAAGAAGCAGTCTATTGTTCCTCTCATTTCTGTTTTTTCATAAATTGTTACGCCGCGCCTGCCGCTCCATGCCGCCACACGCGGAGGCACGCAACAAAGCCACGGCGACTCGTAATTATATTGACATGCAAAAGTACACAAAAATCCTGACAACTCGGTTGCATTTACCCGAAAATAGACATGGCACAAAATCAAAATCAGCAAAAAAGATGACGGCAATATCCACCAACACGTTTTCACCTTACGCAACAATGCCTCATGACTTGCCCCTGCGTCCGTTTCAACGGATAACGGCAAGGATATTGCATCTCACGAAATGACGCGCCAATCTATTTACCTTTATTAACAAAATACACATTTTAGTACCTACAATTTTAACTTTTCATTTTTCATGTTTTAGCAAAATACATCTGCCCAAAACTGCCCTTACAGCACAACTTCAGGCATATCAGCATACAGTCTGTGGTCTTTCGTATTGCAAAAGGTATGCTCTTGCAGCACGAAAGACCGCCTTTTACATAGCCGCTTGATACCTATTGGTGCCCAAAACCGCCTTAATCAGAGGCTAAAAGGACGCAAAACGGACACAAAAGAAGCCATAAAAATACTGCCGCACGAGCTATCCCAAGCATCAATTTCACGTACCTATCTGACTGTCAGCATCTTACAAATAACGGCATAAAACGGGCATTTCTCGCCGGAAACCTTACTCTGTTATGAATAATGCTACTTTTAAACTTTTTAAGTTAAACAGAACCATACTAATTTAACCTACATTAACCATAAAACATCACGCCATCAAACCAAATATATACACTGCCAACCGCCGGCATTACACTCAAAACCCAGCCGCGCCCTTCGCGTTTCCGCATGCCAAAGGCCTGCATAATGCCGGCATGCAACGATATGGCAACACATTTATAATAAAGAAAAAACATTAAACATCCCGATTATCTCACTTTTTTTAGCTAACTTTGTCGGCCGTAAACAAAGAATTTTTGAGATGGAACAAAGCACTACACCGTTATTGGGATTAACACTTAACGAACTTAAAGATGTTGCCAAAGCCATGGGCATGCCGGCTTTTGCGGGGGCTCAGATGGCTAAATGGCTATATACTCAGCACGTAAGCTCAATCGACGACATGCTGAACATCTCGAAAGCTAACCGCGAAAAGCTGAAACAGCACTACCGCATAGGATGCCTGCCGCCGGCCGACTGCCAGAAGTCTGTTGACGGAACGATAAAATATCTGTTCCCTACTGAGAGCGGAAAGTTTGTCGAGACGGTTTACATACCCGACAAAGACCGCGCCACGCTGTGCGTGTCGTCACAGGTGGGATGCAAGATGAACTGCCTGTTCTGCCAGACCGGCAAGCAGGGCTTTGAGGGCAGCCTCACAGCCACCGACATACTTAATCAGATATACTCGCTGCCCGAGCGCGACAAGCTGACAAACATCGTGTTTATGGGCCAGGGCGAGCCTATGGACAACCTCGACAACGTGCTCAGGGCTACAGAGATTCTCACAGCCGACTACGGCTACGCATGGAGCCCCAAGCGCATCACGGTGAGCAGCGTAGGCGTAAAGAACAAGCTGAAGAGGTTTATCGAGGAGAGCGAATGTCATGTGGCAATAAGCCTCCACTCGCCAGTCCACGAGCAGCGCGCCATGCTCATGCCTGCCGAAAAGGGCATGCCTATCGCAGATGTCGTTGAACTGCTGCGCAACTACGACTTTAGTCATCAGCGCCGCCTGTCGTTCGAATATATCGTCTTCGGCGGACTCAACGACTCTATGGTGTTCGCCAAGGAGATTATCCGCCTGCTCAGGGGGCTCGACTGCCGCATCAACCTCATAAGATTCCATCAGATACCTGGCGTTGACCTCCACGGAGCCGACGACGCCACAATGGAAAAGCTGCGCGACTATCTTACGTCTCACGGCGTGTTCACAACAATAAGGGCAAGTCGCGGACAGGACATCTATGCTGCATGCGGACTGCTCAGCACGGCAAGGAAGGAGAGTCAGGATAAGTGACAAAGTGTCTGCGGCTATTGCTCCTGACGGCCATCGTGGCCTTATGCTCATGCAGCGGCGGCCCGCAGTCGCTGTTGCCAAAGAGCGGCGGACGGCCTTACGAAGTTCTGCTCGTGGCTTCCGACAGGCGTTGCGCAGCCGTAGCAGACAGCGTCCTGACGCAGGACATGCCTTCGCTGCCACAGCGCGAGCCTATGTTCGACGTGTCGCTGATAGACACCACACGCTTTAACCAGACCACACGGCTGGCGCGCTGCATAGTAATAGTAACCGTCAATCCGGCGGTGTTCACGTCGACACGCATAAGATACGAGAAAAACGTATGGGCAAGACCGCAGCTCGTGGTATATGTCAACACGCCGTCGGCATCACAGCTCAGCCAATATATGGCAAAGGCTGGCCACCGGCTCACAAGTCTGCTGACAAGGGCAGAAATAAACACGGCAATATCAACGCTGCGCGCCGGAAGCAACCGCAAGGCCGAAAGCAGCATAAGGAGTATGTTCGGATGGGACATGCTCATACCTGCCGATATGAAGGCGGGCAAGACGGGACGCAACTTTATATGGCTTTCGGACAACAGGCCCGACCGCATGCGCAACATCTGCGTCTACTCATACAGCGGTACCACTCTCGACGCACACCGCGCCCTGGCTGCGCGCGACAGCGTCATGAGACTTAACATACCGGGCGAACTCGACGGCATGTATATGCAGACAACTCCCGGAAGCGTGACGGCAGGACTGGCAACAGAAGACGGACGCACCGTGATGATAAGCCGCGGACTGTGGGAGATGCGCAACGACGCCATGGGCGGACCGTTCGTGTCGCTCTCTACAGTCGACTCAGTCAACAGCCGCATCATAGTGGCAGAGGCTTTTGTCTATGCGCCGGGCACCGACAAGCGCAACCTGATAAGGAGTGCCGAGGCTGCACTATACACTCTAGGCAGGCACGCCACCAGCGGCAGTAACAGCAAAGGCAGACTGCAGCCCGACTGACATAAGGTTAAGAAAGAAACAGATATAACAAACATATACGAATATGGAAAACAGAAAACTACGCGTTGCCATAACGCACGGAGATACTAACGGCATAGGGTATGAAATAATATTCAAGACATTCTCTGAGCCGGCCATGCTTGAATTATGCACACCTATCATCTACGGCTCGCCCAAGGTGGCAGCCTATCACCGCAATGCTCTCGGCATTCAGGGCAACTTCACCATAATCAACTCGGCTGCCGAAGCCCACAACAACAAGGTGAACTTGCTCACAACTTTCGATCAGGAGATAAAGGTTGACCTTGGCAATCCGTCTAAAGAGGCTGGCATGGCATCGCTCGCTGCTCTCGAAAAGGCAATGGCCGACTACAAGGAGGGACTGTTCGACGTGCTCGTAACGGCACCTATCAACAAGAACAACATACAGGGCGACGACTTCCATTTCTGCGGCCACACCGAATATATCGAGGAGCGTGCGGGCAATGGCGACAAGGCTCTCATGATATTGCTCAACGACATGCTGCGCGTGGCTCTTGTAACCACACACCTGCCCATCAGAGACGTTGCTGCGGCTATAACCAAAGAGAGCATCATAGAGAAGGCCACGATATTCCACAATTCGCTGAAACGCGACTTCCGCATCTCTAACCCGCGCATCGCCGTGCTGGCGCTCAATCCTCATGCAGGCGACGACGGACTGCTGGGACGCGAGGAGCAGGAGGTTATCATACCGGCCATCAAGGAGCTGTCTGACAACGGCATACGTGCCTTCGGACCATACGCAGCCGACGGTTTCTTCGGACATGAGAGCTACACAGCATTCGACGGCGTACTGGCAATGTATCACGACCAGGGCCTGGCTCCGTTCAAGTGTCTCGATCTCGGCAACGGCGTAAACTTCACAGCCGGACTGCCTATCGTGCGCACATCGCCCGACCACGGCACGGCATACGACATCGCAGGCAAGAACATGGCCGACGAAAGCTCTTTCAGAAATGCCATATATCTCGCACTCGACGTCTTCCGCAACCGCATCGAATACGACGAGCCTTTCAACAATCCGCTGAAGAAGCTCTATCACGAGAAGCGTGACGACAGCGAGAAGGCACGGTTCTCTATAAACAAGTTTAAGGAACAGGACAACAGCGGCGACGACAAGAACGCCAAAGAGGAATAACTTCAGGTGAGACATCTTGATTCGGCATGGCTGGCAGTTTGACTTTAGCGCAGAGCATGGACACTGACAAACAGATGACCTGCCCCGAAAGTCTGCAAAAATAAGTCATAAAGGCGACGACATCGCCTTTATGACGACAGAAAGACAGGCTGCAAACGCAAGGACAGGCATCCGGCTGCGCTCTGGCATGGCCGTGCTTAACATAAACTCACTTATAATAAACCGCATCGTCTGATTACACAGTGCGATGAAATGCCTGGCGGGCAACATAAAAAATTAAATATGAAAAAGAAATATCAGAACGCATTTTTTGTGTTCGGAATAGTTGTGCTCATCATCATGATAACACAACTCGACTTCAAACAGGTATGGGACGGCCTTCAGCATGCCGGCTACTGGTTTTTCGCCGTTGTGGCCTTATGGGCCTTTCTGTATATATTCAATACCGCCACATGGTATATTATAATAAGGAGCGGCTCTGACGAGAAGCCCAAGATTAACTTCTGGTGGCTCTACAAGATTACCGTTTCGGGCTTTGCCCTCAACTACGCCACGCCCGGCGGACTCATGGGCGGCGAGCCTTACCGCGTGATGTCCTTGTCGCCTAAGATAGGCACAGAGCGTGCCTCGTCGTCGGTCATACTTTATGCCATGACCCACATATTCAGCCATTTTCTGTTCTGGCTGCTCTCCATCCTGCTCTTTCTGCTCACCGAGAAGGCAAACTTCGTAACGGGCATAGTCCTTGCGCTCTCAGGCGCATTCTGCATCCTCGGCGTATGGTTCTTCATCAAAGGCTATCAGAAGGGCATGGCCGTAAGGATAATGAACCTGATAAAGCACATTCCGGGCATAAAGAAACGCTCGCGCAACTTTATCGACAAGCATAAGGAACAGCTCGACACCATCGACCGCCAGATTGCGGCACTTCACCGTCAGAACAAGAAGTCGTTTGTCTCTGCCGTAATGCTCGAGCTTGTCTGCCGCTTTCTTTCTGCATTCGAGATTCTTTTTGTCCTGCGCGTCCTCACACCGGATGTCAGCTTTGCCCCATGCGTGCTTATCCTGGCCTTCACCAGTCTTTTCGCCAACCTTCTGTTCTTCATTCCCCTTCAGCTCGGCGGCCGTGAGGGCGGCTTCATCATGTCCACCGCCAGTCTCGCCATGTCTGCCAGCGCCGGCATCTTCGTAGCCCTTATAGTGCGCATCCGCGAACTCATCTGGACCGCAATAGGACTGCTTTTAATAAAGCTCGAGAAAAAGAACACAGGAGAAGCCGTAAGCGAGAAAATCAAGCAACAATAGCCAAGCTTTTAAGTGAAAAACGAAAAGTGAAGAGTGAAAAATCCAATTGCTTTATTGGGTATTATCATTTGGAGTTAGAGTAGTTAAAGTAGTTATAGTAGTTAAAGTCATATGCCTTGTGGATTTTTTCAATGTGTTACGATCGATAATAATCAACAAGACTAATGTGCCGGCGGATCTGCAATTGTCGTGCAAGTGAGAGCAGAAGCAAATCTCGCAAGCACTACGTTTGGTAATGTTCCGGCGGATCTGTGCTCCTCCGGAATTAAATATAAGAACCGAAGGTCAGCGCAGCTAATTTCCTGATCCGCTAAAAATACCGCTGATTTACGAAGTGAATAATGAAAAATCCAATGATAATTTTGCATTAAAAATATAAGGTGATGTCAAATAGAAAGTAATCGGATTGAAAAATCCTTATATTAAATTCCGGCGGAGCGCAGATCCGCCGGAACATTAGCCCTGTTGATTCTCATTTTCGTAAAATAAGTGAGTTAAGCTAATCCGAAAGCAAGCACTACGTTCGCTATTGTTCCGGCGGATCTGCGCTCCGCCGGAATTAAATATAAAAACTGAAGGTCAGCGCAGCTAATTTCCTGATCC
>NZ_LFQU01000051.1 GCF_001275135.1 Xylanibacter rarus
TGCCGATTAGTTTACTAATCAGATTTATTTTTTATATTCGCCCGCAAATTTACAAATTATTCTATTATGGACAAAAAAGAGATTATAAAGATTGTTGTCAAGGTGTTGCTTTATTTGCTCACCTTGATTGGCGGTTACTTCGGTGTGACCTCATTGTCAAGTTGTACGATTCAGCGCAAGGCTCAGATTAAAGGCAAGGCTGTAGTTGTCACAATAGACACTACGACCATTCATCATGAAGGCAGTTTGGAACTTAAAACTAAATGATTATGGAAAAGATAACTAAAAAAACACGTTATAGTTATATAGTGTATTATCACTTATCTAATCGTCCTGCTCGTGTTCATTCTCATTTTGGTGGTCCATTTGATTCTAAAGATGTTCGTGAGGAAGTTTTGGATTTTGCTGTATATTTAGTAAATCAAGTTGGTGGCGAATTGGTACAAGTTAGGCGTATTGAAGAGATTTGTTATACTTCTGATGAAAATTAGTCATGTCTGATATCGGTTATCCACTTGTCAAATGTTATCACCCTCGCCATGTACAGAATAAGTATACAGGCGAAGTCATTCAGGTCGGTTGCGGTGTTTGTAAGGCTTGCCTTAAACGCCGTGCCGACAAGATGTCATTCCTGTGTGCCATTGAGGAACAGAGCCACAAATATTGCATGTTTGCGACACTCACCTACTCTAACGACTATGTTCCACGGATGTACCCTGAGGTCGATAATGAACTCCGTTTGGTCCGTTGGTATTCCTATTGTGACAGGCTGAACGAAAAAGGCAAGCTGATGACCGTAGATTATGACTATTGGCACAAATGCCCCTCTCTTGAGACTTATGTTAGCATGCTCACTGCCAAGTGTAAGTTAGACGGATATCTTTCTTACACTTCCAAGCGTGACGCTCAGTTATTCCTCAAACGAGTTCGTAAAAACTTAAGCAAATATTCAGATGAAAAAATACGTTATTACATTGTATCGGAGTACGGACCGAAAACATTCCGTGCGCATTATCATGTCTTATTCTTCTATGACGAGGTTAAGACACAAAAGGTTATGTCAAAGGTTATACGTCAGGCATGGCAGTTTGGTCGTGTCGATTGCTCTCTCTCCCGAGGTAAGTGCAATTCGTACGTTGCGCGATACGTTAATTGCAATTATTGTCTTCCCCGATTTCTTGGCGATATGTCCTCGAAGCCGTTCTCGTGTCATTCTATCCGCTTCGCTCTCGGCATTCATCAAAGTCAGAAAGAGGAAATTTACAAGGGTTCCGTTGACGACTTTATTTACCAAAGCGGAGAACTCAATGGCAATTATGTCGAGTTCATGCCTTGGCGGAATTTGTCGTGTACGTTCTTCCCGAAATGTAAAGGCTATTCTCGCAAGTCTGATACTGAGTTATGGCAGTCTTATAACATATTACTCGAAGTTAAACAAGCAATAGGCTATTCATTTAATACGATTATAGATTATGCTCGCTGTATCCTTGACTTGGTTGTTACTGCTAAGTTCTCTTGCGATTCACGTGGTTTACCTTGTTCTTCGCCTGCGCTCAATAAGGTCATATCCTATTTCTCGCAAGGAATTGATACTAACCCTTATTATAGTGATTACTTGGCTGACTACCATACTAATAGTATTGCCCGAGAGTTGTATATCTCTCGTCATTTTCTGACATTTGTCTGCGACAATGACAGCTATCATGAGCGTTATCGCAAATTTACCCTTATACGCCAATTTTGGCAACGTTATGACTATGCTCAACTTGTTGGCATGTATACTAGTCAGATTGAAAACAGGCATCTTATTTCCAATTATGATTGGTATTATATCAACAAGACCCCTCTCGATTCTTGCGGTAATGTAGATGTATCTCAGTTGTCTAAGGAATTGTTTTATAAGCGTTTTGTTATTAAGTCTGATGAAAACTTCGAGAAGTCTATCAAACACAAGATTCAGAATGATGCAAATGGTTTCTTTATTAACTAAATATTATTTATTATGAGTTCAGTAATGTCCCTTACGGCGCTAAAGAACAGCGTCAAACGTAATGGTTTTGACCTCTCATTTAAGAACGCATTCACAGCTAAGGTTGGTGAGTTGCTCCCTATTATGTGTAAAGAGGTCTATCCTGGTGATAAATTCAACATTCGTGGTCAGGCGTTCACCCGAACACAGCCTGTCAACTCTGCTGCTTACTCTCGTTTACGTGAGTATTACGATTTTTATTTCGTTCCCTATCGTCTGTTGTGGAATATGGCTCCAACGTTCTTTACCAACATGCCTGACCCGCATCATGCTGCTAGTCCAACTGTTTCTGTTTCTCTTGGTCAACGTCATCCATGGTTTACTTTCTCTGATATTATGGAGTATCTCGGTAATCTTGATTCATTGTCTGATACTTATGAGAAGTATAAGAAGAATTTCTTCGGTTTCTCCCGCCTTGACTTGTCTGTGAAGTTGCTCAATTATCTTAACTATGGTTTTGGTAAAGATTATGCTTCTGTAAAAGTACCTGGTGACGCAGATAATATCGTTTTGTCGCCTTTTCCTCTTTTGGCTTATCAGAAGATATGTGAGGACTATTTCCGTGATGACCAATGGCAGTCCGCTGCGCCTTATCGTTATAATCTCGATTATTTGTATAACCTCAACAATGGTTATCATATTCCCATTACTTCGTTTGCTAAGGATGCATTTAAGAACCCTACTATGTTCGATTTGAACTATTGTAATTTCCAAAAAGACTATTTTACAGGTATGCTTCCTAAGGCTCAATATGGTGATGTAGCTTTCGCTCCTATTGATTTGGCTAACTCTCAGTCTTACTTAACCCTTGGTGACGGAAATTCTCAGGATATGGGTAAAGCTATTGCAGGCTTCCATACAAATGGCTCTACTTCTAGTCCTCAGACTTATGGCATAAAGGCAACCTCATCAGGTGGTACAGGTTACAAACAGATGTTGCTTGACCTTGATTCTCGTTTGTCTGTTCTTGCACTTCGTCAGGCTGAATGCTTACAGAAATGGCGTGAGATTGCTCAGTCAGGTAAAATGGACTATCAAACTCAGATGCAGAAACACTTTAATGTGTCACCCTCTGAGACCTTGTCAGGTCATTGTAAATACCTTGGTGGTTGGACTTCAAACCTTGATATATCAGAAGTTGTTAATACTAACCTTACAGGCGATAATCAAGCCGACATTCAGGGTAAAGGTACAGGCACACTTAATGGTAACAAGGTTGATTTCGAAGCTAAGGAACACGGTATAATTATGTGTATCTATCATTGTCTCCCGTTGCTTGATTGGTCAATTAATCGCATTGCTCGTCAGAACTTCAAGACAGCATTCACCGATTATGCTATACCTGAATTTGACAGCATTGGCATGCAGCAGTTATATGCCTCTGAAATGATATTCGGTCTTGAAGATTTGCCCGCAGATCCGTCGTCGATCAATATGGGTTACGTGCCTCGTTATGCTGACCTCAAGACTTCTATTGATGAGATTCACGGCTCGTTCATTGATACTCTTGTCTCTTGGGTTTCTCCTCTCACAGAGAGTTATATTTCTGCTTATCGTCAGGCTTGTAAAGATGCAGGCTTCTCCGACATTACTATGACATATAATTTCTTTAAGGTCAACCCGCATATTGTTGACAATATCTTCGGTGTACAGGCTGATTCTACTATAAACACAGACCAACTTCTTATCAATTCATTCTTTGATATAAAGGCAGTCCGTAACTTCGATTACAATGGTTTACCATACTAATTTTATTGCTTATGTTCCGACAAAGAAAAGATATCGCACGTTATTCATTTAACGTTGCATCAGGCATTGAGCGTAACAATTTCGTTCAGCCCTCGCCCATACGTGATTTTATGACTGAGAAGGTAACTTATTTCAGTGGTTCTGATAAAAAGACTGCTATTGCTTACGTTGATGATATTTATATGCTGTTCAATCAGAACAGGTTGAATTCTGTTGGTAGAGATACCATTCAGAAATGGCTTGACGGACTTACACCTAGGTCTGATTCACTCGCACAACTTCGTAAGAAAGTTTCTGATGAACAACTCATGGATATGTGTAAGTCTAGATATATACAGTCCTCTTCTGAGTTGCTAGCATGGTCTGAGTATCTTAACGCTAATTATGCGTCTATTCTCTCTGAGATTGAGGCTTCTAAGGCTCCTGAGCCTACTCCTGAGCCAACTCCTCAGCCTGCTCCTACTGAATAATTTGTTTAACCATGGCATGGCTTCGGCTGTGCCATTTAATTTTGATTTTATGAGTTTATTAGGTGGTTTACTTGGTGTAGGTACATCAATATTAGGTAATGTTCTAGGAAATAAGAGCCAATCAGATACCAATAAAACTAATTTACAGATTGCCCAGATGAACAACGAATATAATGAGCGTATGTTCAACAAGCAATTAGATTATAATCAGGACATGTTCAATCAGCAGATTGAGTATGATTGGAAGAAGATGCAGGAACAGAATACACATAATGCATTAATGGCTGAGGGTGCGTTTAATCGTCAAGCTAAGTACAATTCGGCAGTTGAGCAGCGTAAGCGTCTTGAGGCAGCCGGACTTAACCCTTATCTTATGATGTCAGGCGGTAATTCCGGTACTGCATCTGCTGTTTCCGGTTCTTCCGGTACAGGTGGTTCGCCTAGTGCAATGGGAGTTAACGCTCCCACTGCTTCTCCTGCTGTCATGCAAGCTTATCGTCCTGACTTCTCAGGTGCGACAGGTGTTATACAGACCTTGCTTGATATTCAGGCACAGAAAGGTGTACGTGAAGCACAGGCGTCTAGTCTTGGCGAACAGGCTTCAGGTTTCAAGATTGAGAACAAGTATAAGGCTGAGAAACTTCTTTGGGAGATATATAATTCAAAGGCTGATTACAACCTTAAGAACTCTCAGGAAGCCTTAAATAACATGAGTTTTGCCCGCATGCAGGCAATGTTCTCTAGTGATGTGTCAAAGGCACAGCGTGAAGCCGATAATGCTCAGTTTACAGGTGAACTTATTCGAGCACAGACAGCATGGCAGCAGTTGCAGGGTTTGCTCGGTGCTAAGGAGTTGAAGTATTATGACCAAAAGGTTTTGCAGGAACTTGCTATCATGTCAGCGCAGCAGTACAGCCTAGTTGCAGCAGGCAAGGCAAGTGAAGCGCAGGCACGACAGGCGATTGAGAACGCTCTTAACCTCGTTGAACAGCGTGAAGGCATTAAGGTAGACAACTATGTAAAGCAGAATACAGCTAATGCCCTTATCAAGACAGCCCGTAATAATTGTAATACTTCTTATTGGAATTCTGTTGGTGCAAGGAATAACTCAGGTCCTCGTGATGCTTGGCAGCGTGTTAATTCAGAGTTGCTAAATGGTAATGAGCGTTATCGTTTCTTTAAGCATGCTCAGAATTTCTTAGGTATTATTGGTTCTTGGCTTCCTAAGTTATAATGCAATATATAGTTATCTTTTCCGTTATTACTATATGACAGAAAAAGATAAGTTGTTCCGTGCTATTAGATACATTTTGTATCTATTTGTTATTTTGCTATTGATTACTATTTTTTTAGTTCCTCTCTATTTAGGTGGTTATATTTGACCACCTATTTTCGTTCTGTTGTTAAAGGAGCCTTTTTTTGCCCTGTTTCAAGAGGACTTGTGGGCTTTGCCCAAAAACACATTTCCCCCCTGCCCCCCCCACCGCTCAAACCTCGCACTGCCAAGAGACTTACATGTGGAGAGTTGTCAAGGTCTGAGTGCAAAAAATTTCACGTAAAAGCGCACCTAGCGTAGCGCAGGCTCAGCATTTTATGTGAAAATTTTTGTGCTCACGGCCTTTACAACTTCGGAACATGTCAGTAACTTTGCAGTTCGAGGTGTGAGTGATGGGACTGCAGCTTGATGATTAACCTGTCTGTTGGTTTTATTAACGTTTGTGTGTTACGAAGTCTTAATCACTTTGTCCGTAAGGATTCGGGTTTTAGTCTCCTTTAACCCGAACGGCTTTCTCTTGTCCTCATATACGCAAAGTGACACCACAAACTTCATTAAAACCTCAGTTTTTTCAGAGCTCTCAAATGTTAAAGTTATGTTAATCTTATTGCCGATTAGTTTGAATTGTCGGCGTTAGTGTTAATTAATTGAATGTATAACGTTTAAATTTATTTTTATTATGTACAATCCGTCTGATATAATGTTTTCGGCTACAATATACTACGCGGCTGAAGGTCCATCTTATTCATATTACAGCAGTAATGTGCATGCTAATCGTCTAGATTTAGAAAATGAAGTGAGAGCAGCTGAAGAAAAACTAACTCGTAATGGCTGCAAAATTACTGAAATAGTTTACATGGAACGATACAATTTCGAGAAATAGGCGTAAATCGTGCTCGCTGCGCTGCGCTCATTATGTTAATGAAAGCCAAAGGCGCTGCGCAGGCTCCGCGCCTTTACCTTTCATTAACATAACGTTAAAAACAAATTCGCTTTACAACTATGAATAAAGAGTTAATAGAACTGCTGAAAGATATATCTTTCATTATATGTATGTTTGTTTCGCTTATAGTGCTGTTAATTTTCGCGGCTCTATTATCATAATGTCCCATGTTTTCCAATGCTCACTTTAGCGCTCATATCGTTAATTCCCCCAACTTTAAATATAGTGTCTTATGTTTGTCAATGAATTTATAAACCATATTGAAAAGATTTGCAACTATTCGCCGAAGACCTGTTTATGCTATAAGCAGGATTTAACGGACTTCTTCAAGTTCGTTGACGGCCGCGAAGTTACGCCGAATCTTATTTCTGATTATGTTATGTTTAAGCGTGATAATGGTTGCAGCGCTGTTAGTGTTAATCGTTACATATCTGCTATTCGCAGTTATTTTGATTACTGCTGCCGGTTTGCGGGCTGCGCCCGCAATCCGGCGGCAGGCATCCGTAATATTAAAACTGAAAAGCGTCTGCCCCTGTTTATCACAGAGCCTGTTATGAATGATTTGCTTGATAATCATCTGCGCCGCGATACTTTTAAAAGATATCGCACTTTCTTGGTTGTTCTTGTGTTCTATCATACAGGCATTAGGTGTTCCGAACTTGCTGCTATTCGTGATTTAGATATCAATCTAGAAAAAAGATATATCAAAATTTACGGCAAAGGCCGTAAAGAACGGCTTGTGCCTTTTGGCTCTGAATTAGAATACCATTTGCGTGAGTTCACGAAAATGCGCGATACTGAAATAAGAGTTTCCGACGGCCATTTGTTTACTGATATTCACGGCAAAGGCCTGTCAGGTTTTCAAATTAGAATCATTACTAAACAGGCTCTTTTGCGTGTTGTCCCCGCAAAATTCGCTCATCCTCATGTATTGCGCCATACGTTCGCAACGGCCATGATGAATCACGGCGCTAAGATTGAAAACGTTGCGCTGTTGTTAGGACATGAAAGCGTTGACACAACAACAATATATGAACATGTCTCTATTAATTATTTACAATCCATTCATAGACAAGTATTCAGATGAAAAGGTTTATTCATATCCGGCGCACTCTCTTTTATGGTGAGTGCTGCCGTGTTTTTATTCTGTTCAATCATATTTATTTGGCGTTCTCTAGAGAACGTAAACGTTTCTTATTAGAAGTTGTAATTTAATCTTTAATCGTATGTTAAAAGCTGAAATCATTGGAAACCTTGGCGCCGATGCTAAGGTGGTCCGCGGAAACACCGCCGACTTTGTTTCGTTATCTGTTGCCCACTCTCGCGTATTTAAGAAAAATGACGGCACCGAAGTGGCCGAAACGTACTGGGTAAACGTTACCATTAATTGGAATGCATCTAACTTGTTGCCATATCTGAAGAAAGGCACAAAGGTCTTTGTTCGTGGAAATGTACGTTTAAGGGCTTTCACTGACAAAAACCATGAATTGCGTGCAGGCATGGACATAAACGCCGATGAACTCGAACTTTGCGGCAGCGCTCAACAACAGCAACAGACACCCCCGAGTAATGAAGTCGGTGATGCTCCGTTCTGATGCGTAAAAGATTTGTGTATTTCGTTAATCATGATTGGGCACAGATTAAACAGATCTGTGCCCGAATGAACATAAAAACAGGTGTTACAATAAACGGCGAGAGCCTGTTGCCGGATGATTTTCAAGACGAAAATTTGCTGCGGGAACTCGCTGATAATAATGTTATTCAAATCCGTTATAAAGATGTTACAAAGTAAATTGTGTAAAATATGTGTAGACGAGCGTCTAGCAGTCGAAAACGACGGCTATAAATTGTATTGCACTGACAAACTTGCAGGCCGCAGATATTGGTATTATCTTCATTCAAACGGCAATAAAATCGCATTTGAATTAGACCTTGTTGTCTGCAAACTTGTTATATATAAAAATTGTAAGGTTGTCAAAGTTGTTAAATAATTGATAAATAGATGTGTTAATATTGATTGGCTTGAGGTCTTTTGTTCGGAGCCTATAACACAGCCGCTTAATGCTGATTATTTTATCAGCAAAGGTTATTATGTCAAGCAGCGTGATTACGGCACGCCGCAATATCGTGAAATGTTCACTATTTATGAACATAATTTCCCATTTATCGAAGTACGCCGAAATCCTTATTCATTAAAACCTTTAGGTGGTATATTCAACGCTAATGACTGCCATATACGTTTATGTAACCGCGCATGTTATTCTTTGTCTCCTATCAATGATTTGCGTAAATTCCTTATAGCGCATCACTACACTTATAAATCGTTGACACGCATAGATATTTGCCTAGATTTTAACAGGTTTGACAAAGGTACAAACCCCGAAATCATGATGCGTGATTATATGGAAGGGCGTATCAGCAAAATTAATCAATGTAACATTGCCGCTCACGGCAAAGATAGTTTTGCGCGCAGGATTTGGAACTCTGTGTCGTGGGGCTCGTCAAAAAGTCCTATTTCTACAAAACTATATTGCAAAAGTCTTGAACTTAAAGAAGTAAAAGATAAATTCTATATTCGTGATGCATGGGCTGCTGCCGGACTAGATGTCAGTCAACCTGTTTGGCGCGTTGAGTTTTCGGTTAAAAGTGACTATAAACATTTTGTCAAATTAGACACAGGAGAATTAGTCCCAAATGATTTGACAACGTATGATGATAGATATAAGTGTCTGTTTAGGTTCCATAGTTTTGCGGCCAAATATTTCCACTTCAAAATCGTTGAACGTAAAAAAGACGGTACTTTACAGCGTAAAGATAGATGTAAAGATAAAATCCTGTTTGTTATAACCAAAGATGAATCAGCCTATAAACCTGTAAAGCTAACCGAAGACACAGAGCCGGACAGGACAGACAAACTTCTAGCAAATAGATTACGGCAAATATTTAGTGACGAACATACGCCGCCAAATGTAAAAAAGGCATGTCAAACTATTATGGTTGAACTCCTGCAAAAACATCGAATGGTTAAGCTAGATTCTTATGCCTACGCCATGGTTTTGGAAACCGAAAAGTAATGGAAAACGGCGGTGCAGTAGCACCGCCGTGGAATTTCCAAAACATTTTACCCTAACTTACTGACTGATAACAAGTTTAGCTGTGTTTTCACCTCTTAATCTTTTTGCTTGTTTTTGAATAGCAAAATAAGCCCAAAACAAGCAACCAAAATTAGCAGCAAGACCCAACTACCATGCTGAAAATTTCCTTTAATGTCCATAGGGACATATTTTGTTATCGTATCACTTTGAATGTAAAACGTGTCGCGTCCGCTTGCGGCCGTTCTGTCCGTTGTCTGACGCTCATAAACATATCTGTCAATGATTATAGTATCGCCTTGTTGATGTATGTTTGTCGTAACTTTCTGCACAACGCTATCTTTCACGATAAGTGTGTCTGTTGTTCTGACACGCTCAACTTTAGATGATGCATTGTCGTTTACCATATCCGGCTTACTGCAACATGATACGATAAAAACAAATAATGTTAATAGGCTAAACACTTTCATAATATCTGCGTGCCTCCCACTCACGCCGTGTCACTAGTCCTGCAAGCTTGACACCATTGCAATAAACCCACCGCCTAAACTCATTGCCGATTGATTTGTCGTTGGCGTTGGCGTTTATCTTCTTCAGTAGTGTTGATGTCTTGAACTTGCCGATGCCGATGTTAAAAACAAAGCTGACAACAGCGTCATGCTGCCCTTGATTTAGCTTTGATTTGATAACTTTTGACATTTGTTTCTCAACGTTGCTGATATCTTCACGCAGAAGTTTTTCTGCATCACTCTTTGTTATCTGTTGGCCCGCTTTCACGCCGCTTGTATGCCCGTAGCCTATTGTCAACACTCCGGCATTACATCGGTACGCTGTTAATTCGCAGCCCTCAAATACTTTTATTTGCTCTAAACATTTATTACTTGTTGTCATGGCAATAGTCGTTTAAGATTTCACGAAAAGTAGAAGTTACATCACCTTTATTTTTCAAAATCACATTAATAGTCTTTGCGGCCTCTCGCTGCTCCTGTTTTGTATGTGTATGCTCAAATACGCTAAACCACTCTGACAGGATGCAAAACCCGCCCAAAGCTAGCGTAAACACAGGATATTTATTTACTATAAAGATTAGACAGTCTATAAGTGTAAGCGCTATCATTGGCAAAAAGTATTTGTTTGCCTTGTCCGCTGTTCGTTTAAGTGTGTTACTCTCCCACTTTATCCCACACTTTTTGCACTTAAAGTATGCGGCCAACAAGTCTACAAGCATAGACACCAAAACACCCGCATAAGCCGCGAACACCCAAAATAAAAAGAAATGCAGGTCGTTTACATTGATTATTTGTTCCATAACTCAAATATTTTAGTTAAACATTAGCAAAAGTAGATAAAATTTCTCTACAAACAAAGTAAAACCCCGCTTACGCCGAACATTTCGCGTAAATGCGTCCGCTATCGCTCCCGCATTTCCGCTACATGTTCCGCAAAGTTGCGCAGATTATTCCGCGCCATGATCTGCGCTGACGCGCAGAACATTCTGCTACATAAACAGCGCAAAAGACACTGCCGTCGTCTGACTAAATATGTTTTCCGAAACCCTCTTGGCGCTCTCCGCCCACCCACCCCGCCGCGCATAAATGCGCATTGCTCCCCCGAGCGCCCCCACTGCGGGGCTCTTGCTGCCACTGACGCAGGCAGCAAACGCCCCTTGTCCACCACTACGCTCCTATCGTCGCTACCCCGACCACCACCCCAAACCCGCTGCGGGCTGCTTGTCGCCACTATCGCAGGCGGCAAACAGCCCTTATCCACCACTACGCTCCTATCGTCGCTACCCCGACCACCACCCCAAACCCACTGCGGGGCCCTTGCCGCCACTATCGCAGGCGGCAAACGCCCCTTAGTCCACCACTACGCTCCTATCGTCGCTACCCCGACCACCACCCCAAACCCGCTGCGGGCTGCTTGCCGCCACTATCGCAGGCGGCAAACAGCCCTTGTCCACCACTACGCTCCTGACGTCGCTACCCCGACCACCACCCCAAACCCGCTGCGGGGCTCTTGCCGCCACTTGCGCAGGCGGCAAACGCCCCTTGTCCACCACTACGCTCCTAACGTCGCTACCCCGACCACCACCCCAAACCCACTGCGCAACGCTTGCCGCCACTATCGCAGGCGGCAAACGTTGCTTGGCACACTGGCTGTCAGTTGGTAAAAATCGGCGCTTCGATAATATAATTAGCATCAAGATGCTAATTTCATATTATCTGCGCGCCGATTTCGCGCTGCGCGACGCGTCGGGGGCTGCGGGCGCTCTGCGCGCGTCCGCCTCCCCGCCGCTGCTAAGTTCGCGCGATGTGCGTGAATTGCTTGCGTTACTTGCTCGTGGGTTGCTGCAAACCCCACTGCGGGGCGCTTGCCGCCACTATCGCAGGCGGCAAACGCCCCTTGACCGCCACTACGCGCCTAAAGGCGCTACCCCGACCACCGCCCCTACGTGGCGGTTTTCGGGGTGTTGTCTCATATCGTGTAAAAATTTGTTCGTGGGTTGCTGCGGGTTTGCTCGTGGGTTGCTGCGGGTTTGCTCGTGGGTTGCTGCGGATTTGTTCGTGGGTTGCTGCGGGTTTGTTCGTGGGTTGCTGTGTCCGCGCTGCGCGACGCGTCGGGGGCTGCGGGCGCTCTGACGCGCGTCCGCCCTCCCCGCCGCTGCTGTGCCCGCGCGTCTTGCTTTGTGGGTT
>NZ_LFQU01000052.1 GCF_001275135.1 Xylanibacter rarus
CTTTGCAGGTAAGATAAGTCGTGTCTTGAAACAAAGGCCATGGCGTGGCCTGCAGGGCATGATTTCATTATGTATCTTTTACAATGAAAACCATAACTCGTGACCTATGAATATACTTTTAAACATAGCTTATAATACGGCTTTTGGCGAAGAACTCGTGTTGAATGTCATCAACGGCAGAGAGAACGGGGCAGACGTTGTTACTCCATACAGGATGAGCACGTCCGACGGAAAGGTGTGGACCTACAGTCTGAAACTTGACGCCAAGACCGGTGAATATATAGATTATTACTACAGCGTGGTGAGAGGCGAGAGCAATGTTGTGAGAAAGGAGTGGACCGTGGCTCCCCACAGGCTTGAACTCGGCGCCGCAAAGGGCGGCCGCATAGTTGCCTACGACCGCTGGATAGGCATACCCGACAACTCTTATCTTTACAGTTCGGCCTTCACCGACTGCATAAAGCGCCGCCGTCTGTCGGCACTGCCGCCTTCAGACCATGTGGCTACGCTGCGCATAAAGGTGCGCGCCCCGCAGCTCCGCGGCCATGAGCGCCTTGTGCTTGTGGGCAACGAGGTTACTCTGGGCACATGGGACGTGTTTAAGGGCCAGCAGATGTATGAGCACAACTACAACGAGTGGGTGGCAGACATCAATGCGCTGAAGATTTCAGGCAAGACAATAGAGTTTAAGTTTGTTGCCGTCGACGTGGCCGACACTGCCGAGATACTGTGGGAAGACCGCTTCAACCGCACCATCGATGTGCCTGTGCTGGAAAAGGACGACATCATGGTGTATGAACTCGACGACGCTTTCTTCCCGATATACAATATACGCTGCGCCGGAACTCAGGTGCCGGTGTTCTCGCTAAGGTCGAGGAGCAGCTTCGGCGTGGGCGACTTCGGCGACCTGAAGAAGATGATTGACTGGGTTGCCCTGACACAGCAGCGTGTGCTGCAGGTGCTGCCTATCAACGACTCAACCACCACCCACACATGGACCGACTCTTATCCCTACAGCTGCATAAGTATCTTTGCGCTGCATCCTCAGTATGCCGACCTCAACGCCCTGCCGCCTATTGCCGACAAGGCCGAACGCGAAAGGTTTGAGGCCCTGCGCCAGGAACTCAACGCCCTGCCGCAGATCGACTATGAGCGCGTGAACAACGCCAAGAACGAATATCTGCGCATAATATATGAGCAGGAAGGCAAGACTGTGATGGCTTCGGCCGAGTTTAAGGCTTTCTTTAAGGAGGCTGAATCGTGGCTGGTGCCTTACGGACAGTATTGCTATCTGCGCGACAAATACGGCACGGCAGACTTCAGCAAGTGGCCAGACCATCATGCGTTCGACGAGAGCGAGCGTCATGCCCTTTCTGTTCAGCGCAATGCAGCCTATAAGAACGTGGCCTACTATTATTTTGTGCAGTTTATCCTTAACTCACAGATGGCTGACGCCCATGAATACGCACGCTCAAAGGGCGTGATACTTAAGGGCGACATTCCTATCGGCGTAAACCGCTATGGCTGCGACGTATGGCAGGAGCCGCGCTACTTTAACCTTAACGGGCAGGCAGGTGCTCCGCCAGATGACTTCTCTGTGAATGGTCAGAACTGGGGCTTCCCGACATACAACTGGGACGAGATGATAAAGGACGGCTGCCGCTGGTGGGTGCGCCGCTTCTCAAACATGGCAAAATTCTTTGATGCCTACCGCATAGACCATGTGCTCGGCTTCTTCCGTATATGGGAGATACCTTACAATGCCGTACACGGTCTGCTGGGCCAGTTCTCGCCTGCACTCGGAATGACACGCGAGGAGATTGAGGCCTATGGCCTGCACTTCCAGGAAGAACTGTTCACCGAACCGTTCATCACCGACTGGGTGCTCGACCGCATGTTCGGCGAAAGGGCGGCAATGGTGCGCGACACTTATCTTGAGCCTGCACACGACGGCCGCTACCGCATGAAGCCCGAATATGACACACAGCGCAAGGTTGAGGCTGCCTTTGAGGGCAAGACCGACAAGGCCGACACCGACCTGCGCGACGGCCTGTATGCGCTGATAAGCGACGTGCTCTTTGTGCGCGACCATCGGGATCCCAATAAGTTCCATCCGCGCATATCAGTGCAGTTTGACTTCATCTACGAATCGCTCTACGACAGCGACAAGTTCCTGTTCAACAAGATATACAACGACTACTATTATCGCCGCAACAACCAGTTTTGGTATCGTGAGGCGATGAACAAGCTGCCCAAGCTGGTTGAGGCCACCCGCATGCTGGTGTGCGCCGAAGACCTGGGCATGGTGCCCGACTGTGTTCAGTGGGTGATGAACGAACTTAAGATACTCAGTCTCGAGCTACAGTCGATGCCCAAAGATCCGAGCGTGCGCTTCGGTGTGCTGTCGCGCAATCCTTACCGCTCGGTGTGCACGATATCAAGCCACGACACGCCGACGCTGCGCCAGTGGTGGGACGAGGATGCGAGCCGCACGCAAGACTACTATAACAACGTGCTGCAGAAATATGGCGCTGCGCCTCATCCGCTGCCCGGATGGCTTGCACGCGACATCATATCACGCCATCTGCTGTGCCCGTCCATGCTGTGCATACTGACCGTGCAGGACTGGCTGGCTGTAGACGAGAGCATACGCTTGGCCGACGCTAATGCAGAGCGCATAAACATACCTTCCAATCCGCGTCACTACTGGCGCTACAGGATGCATATGTGCATTGAAGACCTCATGGAGGCACACGACTATAACCAGAACATAACCGACCTTATCAAAGAGAGCGGACGTATGTAATTCTTTCATCATGATACACTGAAGGCGTGCAGGCCGGGCAGTCAGGCCTGCCGTCTTTTATGCCAGACATGAATTTCTAACCTATATTCAATATTAACTTAACTAATATGCGTAAGATTTTATTTGCATTGATGCTTCTGCCGATGCTGGCAATGGCGCAGACCGTAAAATCTCCCAACGGCAATGTGTCGGTGAAGTTCTCGCTCGACAACGGGCGACCTGTTTATGAAGTTAGCTACAAAAAACGGGCTGTCGTAAAGCCGAGTTATCTGGGACTTGAGCTGGCCAAGACAAAGCACGCCAGCAAGGGCATGGAGGAAACCAGCCTGATGGACGGTTTCGTAGTTGCCAAGACTGACACTTCAACATTCGACGAGACATGGAAGCCGGTGTGGGGCGAGACTGCCACAATACGCAACCACTACAATGAGCTCGCCGTTACGCTCAACCAGCCGGCAACAAAGCGCAACATCGTTATCCGTTTCCGTGTATACGACGACGGAATGGGCCTGCGCTACGAGTTTCCGCAGCAGGAAGAGCTCAACTATTTCGTTATAAAGGAAGAGCACACACAGTTTGCCATGGCCGGCGACCACAAGGCCTTCTGGATACCGGGCGACTACGACACGCAGGAGTATGAGACCGTGGAGTCGAAGCTCTCGGAGATACGCGGACTGATGAAGAGTGCCATAACACCAAACTCATCGCAGACCACATTCTCGCCGACAGGCGTGCAGACATCGCTGCAGATGAAGACCGACGACGGACTTTACATCAACATTCATGAGGCAGCCTGCGTAAACTATGCCACAATGCACCTTAACCTTGACGACAAGAACATGGTGTTTGAGTCGTGGCTCACACCCGACGCTCAAGGCTACAAGGGCTATATACAGACTCCGTTCAACACGCCGTGGCGCACGGTTATCGTGAGCGACGACGCACGCGACATGCTCTCTTCCAACCTCATTCTCAACCTCAACGAGCCTTGCGCGCTCGACGACGTAAGCTGGATACGTCCTATAAAATACTGCGGTGTGTGGTGGGATATGATTGTTGGCCGCGGCACATGGAGCTACACCAACGACCTTCCGTCGGTTCATCTCGGTGTTACCGACTACAGCAAGTGCAAGCCCAACGGCACACACTCTGCCAACAACGAGAACGTGAAGAAATACATCGACTTCGCTGCCGACAACGGACTCGACGAGGTGCTGGTTGAAGGATGGAACGAAGGATGGGAGGACTGGTTCGGACACTCAAAGCTCGACGTCTTCGACTTCATCACTCCTTATCCTGACTTCGACATCAAGATGCTCAACGAGTATGCCCACTCTAAGGGTGTCAAGCTGATGATGCACCATGAGACATCTTCGTCGGCATGGAACTATGAGCGCTGGATGGAGAAAGCATATGAGCTGATGAACAAGTATGGCTACGACGCCGTGAAGAGCGGCTACGTTGGCGACATCATTCCGCGCGGCGAGTACCACTACGGTCAGCTGATGAACAACCACTATCTGCGTGCCGTAAAGGAGGCTGCAAAGCATCATATCATGGTCAACGCACACGAGGCAACACGCCCTACAGGTCTTTGCCGCACATATCCTAACCTCGTGGGCAACGAGAGCGCACGCGGAACAGAGTATGAGGCGTTCGGCGGAAGCCGTCCCGATCACACTGTCGTGCTGCCGTTCACACGTCTTCAGGGAGGTCCGATGGACTACACTCCGGGTATTCTTGAAACTCAGCTCAACACATGGAGCGAGAACACTTCGTTTGTTCACACAACGCTCGTAGGCCAGCTGTCGCTTTATCTCGTTATGTACAGTCCGCTGCAGATGGCTGCCGACCTGCCCGAGAACTACATGAAGTATTATGATGCCTTCCAGTTCATACGCGACGTTGCCGTAGACTGGGACGACTCAAAATATCTCGAGGCCGAGCCGGGCGACTATATCACCGTTGCACGTAAGGCTAAAGGAACAGACAACTGGTTTGTCGGAGGTAAGTGTGACGAAAACGGACATAAGGCCGTCGTTAAGCTCGACTTCCTCGACAAGGGCCGCAAGTATGACTGCACGATATACGCCGATGCCAAGGACGCTCACTATGAGAAGAATCCTAAGGCATACGAGATAACACACAAGATTGTTAAGAAGGGCGACGTGCTCAAGCTGCAGGAAGCTCCCGGCGGAGGCTTTGCCGTGTCGCTCATCGCTCAATAACAATACAAAATACAGAAATGCGGAGAGGAAAGAAAACCTGACGTTTTCCAAAAGGCATCCTTTCAGGGTGCAAAAGGCCGTCTTTCTGCATGTAAAAGGCCACCTTTTGGAGCCTGAAAGGTGGCCTTTTATAATATCCTGACATACAGGATGTTATACCTTCTGTAGTAATATTTTATATGAACGACAAAAAATACCAGAAAACAATAAAGCATACCACAGTATGAAATTTAAAAAGATTCTTGTTATGGGCATCTTGTCCTTCTTGCTGGCACCAAAGGCCGGTGCACAGACCTTCAGCGAGGCTTGTTATACTCCGGGGCTTACCCGTTTTCAGCTCTTTGCTCCCGACAATGCAAAGCAGGTTACGCTGCGCATATACGACGACGGACAGGGCGGCAAGCCGGTGAAGACCGTTAAAATGAAGCGCACGGCAGCCGAGACATATTCTGCCGAGCTTAAAGGCGACCTGAAAGGCAAGTTCTACACCTTTGACACCGGGGCAGGAGAGTGCGCCGGAGTGTTTGCTAAGGCAGTGGGAGTAAACGGACAGAGAGCAGCCATCATAGACATGTCTGCCACTGATCCCGAAGGATGGGACACCGACCGCATAACCACGGTTGTAAGTCCGGCAGACCTCATTGTATATGAGATGCACCACCGCGACTTCTCTGTCGACTCTTCGTCGGGCCTTGTGAATAAAGGTAAGTTTTTGGCGCTGACAGAGCCTAAGGCTATAGAGCATCTGAAGAAACTGGGCGTAAATGCCGTACACATATTGCCGTCGTTCGACTACGCTTCGGTAGACGAGACACGCCTCAATGAACCTCAGTATAACTGGGGCTACGACCCTGTGAACTACAACGTGCCCGAAGGTTCTTACTCGACCGACCCCTATACGCCCGCAACACGCATTAAGGAGTTTAAGCAGATGGTGCAGGCTCTGCATAAGGCAGGCATACGCGTTATACTCGACGTGGTCTACAACCACACATTCAACATAGAGGGAAGCAACTTTGAGCGCACCTATCCCGGCTACTTCTACCGCAAGACAGCCGACGGACGCTGGTCTGACGGCTCGGGCTGCGGCAACGAGACGGCAAGCGAACGTCCTGCCATGCGCAAGTTTATGATAGAGTCGGTGCTGTATTGGGTTAAGGAATATCATATCGACGGTTTCCGCTTCGACCTCATGGGCGTTCATGACATAGAGACGATGAACCAGATACGTGCAGCGCTCAATAAGGAATATCCTGCAACAATTATATACGGCGAAGGCTGGTCGGCAGGTCCGTGTGCCTATCCGCAGGACAAGCTGGCCATGAAGGCCAACATGAGCAGCATGCCCGGCATATCTGCCTTTGGCGACGAGCTGCGCGATGCTCTGCGCGGTCCGTTCAACGATGACCACAAGGGTGCATTCCTGGCAGCCGTTCCCGGCAACGAGGAGAGCATAAAGTTCGGCATAGCCGGAGCAATCTGCCATCCGCAGGTAGACATGACAAAGGTAAACTACAGCAAGGAAGCATGGGCTGCAGAGCCTGTGCAGATGCTCAGCTACGTGAGCTGTCACGACGACATGTGCCTAGTTGACCGTCTGCGCACAAGCATTCCGGGCATAGGCATGGACGAGCTTATACGTCTCGACCTGCTTGCACAGACTGCCGTTATGACATCGCAGGGCATGCCGTTCATCCTGAGCGGCGAGGAGATGCTGCGCGACAAGAAGGGCGTGCACAACAGCTTTAACTCGCCCGACAGCATCAACCGCATCGACTGGACAAACCTTGAGAAGTATCCGCAGGTGATGGACTATTACAGCAAGCTCATCTCGCTGCGCAAGAATCATCCGGCATTCCGCCTCGGCACGGCCGACAAGGTGCGCCGTCATCTTGAGTTCCTGCCCGTGCAGGACAATCTCGTGGCCTTCCGCCTGAAAGACAATGCCGGAGGCGACGCATGGAAGAACATCATCGTGGTGCTCAACTCTGCCAAGGAGGCACGCACCGTAGCCGTTCCTGAAGGCAGCTACACAGTTGTCTGCCGCGACGGCGTTATCAACGAGAGCGGACTCGGCATTGTCAGCGGCAGCGAAGTGAACGTTCCGGCGCAGTCGGCACTCATCATTCACGACTGACATGCCGCGTAGATGAATGTAAGACATCACCCGACTGAAAATAATAACATAAACAAATAACCAAATAATCATGAACAGATTAGTTTTATCTTTAAGCTTATTGCTCAGCATTATGACAATGAAAGCAGCGGTAAAGATAGACCGCATTGAACCTACAGACTGGTTTGTGGGAATGAAGAACACGTCACTGCAACTGATGGTCTACGGCGAAGGCATCAAGACAGCAGACGTTACAACGGATTATCCCGGCGTAAAGGTGGACAGCCTGGTGCGCCTCGACAGTCCTAATTATCTCTTGGTCTACCTTAATCTTGACGGAGCGCAGCCCGGAACAATGACGCTCAACTTCAAGAACAACGGCTCGACAAAGAAAGTTAAGTATCTGCTTAAGGCACGCGAGATGAGCGGCGACAAGCGCATGGGCTTCACCAACGCCGACGTGCTCTACATGCTCATGCCCGACCGCTTTGCCGACGGCAGCCAGAAGAACAACGCCGTGAAGACAAAGTACAGCTACAAGATAGACCGCTCGCAGCCGAGCCTGCGCCACGGAGGCGACCTTGAGGGCATACGTCAGCACCTCGACTACTTCAAGGAGCTGGGCGTTACGGCGTTGTGGTTTACTCCCGTGCTTGAGAACGACTCACCCGACAACGGCGTCAACAGCTCTTATCACGGCTATGCCACAACCGACTATTACAAGGTTGACCCCCGCTTCGGCACCAACGAGGAGTATCGCAAGCTCATCGACGAGGCTCATCAGAAGGGGCTGAAGGTGGTTATGGACATGATTTTCAACCATTGCGGCTATGAGCATCCATGGATAAAGGACATGCCTTCTAAAGACTGGCTCAACACTCCCGAATGGCTTTCTGCCGGAGAGAAGACCGGAAGAGACGTAACCACAGGCTATGTTGACGGCAGCGGCAAGGTTAACGACCTCTATCTGCAGACAAGCTATAAGCTTACTCCGGTGGTTGATCCATATGTAAGCGACATCGACCTGCACGAGACTGTTGACGGATGGTTTGTTCCGTCTATGCCCGACCTTAACCAGAAGAATCCTCATGTCATTAAATATCTTATCCAGAACAGCGAGTGGTGGATAGAGACCGTTGGTATCGACGGCATACGCATGGACACTTATCCTTATGCCGATGCCGACGCCATGGCCCTCTGGATGAAGACTCTCGACGAGGAATATCCTAACTTCAACGTTGTAGGCGAGACATGGGTAACTGAGCCGGCATATACAGCCGCGTGGCAGAAAGACTCTAAGATAGCCAAGAAGAACAGCTATCTGAAGACGGTGATGGACTTCAGCTTCTACGACAAGATAAACATGGCGAAGAAGGAGAACACCGACGACTGGTGGAACGGATACAACCGCATATACAACAGTCTGGTTTACGACTATCTTTATCCTAACCCGTCGAGCGTCATGGCTTTCATCGAGAATCACGACACCGACCGCTTCCTCGGCAACGACAAGGACACAACGGCACTGAAGCAGGCTCTTGCACTGCTGCTCACCGTAAACCGCATACCGCAGCTCTATTATGGCACTGAAATCCTGATGAACGGCACAAAGGAAGTTACCGACGGCAACGTGCGCAAGGACTTCCCCGGCGGTTTCAAGGGCGACGAGCGCAATGCCTTTGCTGCTGAAGGACGCACAAAGGCCGAGAACGCAATGTTCACATGGCTGAGCAATCTGCTCCACTGGCGTCAGGGCAACGACGTGATAATCAAGGGCAGCCAGAAGCAGTTTATACCTTATAAGGGCGTATATGTCATTGCACGTCAGTATAACGGCAAGACCGTAATGACCGTTATCAACGGCACACGCAAGGATGCCGCTCTCTCTGTTAAGCGCTATGCCGAAGTTATCGGACAGACAAAGCAGGCACGCGACGTGCTGACTGGCAGCAGCGTGGCTCTTGATAAAGACCTGAAGCTCACTCCGCGTCAGGTGCTCGTGCTCGAGTTCTAAACAATATAGCCGGCCGCCTTCAGCGGGCAAATCTGCTGTAGGCGGTGCGGCGATAACTCTCCTGGCCGTTGAAACATAACGGCTGTTTGGAGGAAAAGACCGAAAATGTCTTAGTTTTTTCATAAGCCCACAACAGTTTAACAGCGGTCTGATACCGATGTTAGTTTTATAGGGGCTGCAAGCATGAAGATGCTTGTCGTTTAACCTGCGCCATGCCGTTTCTGTTCGATTGGCGCAGGTTTTTTGTTTTTTAACCCAAATCAGTCATAAGGATTCGGTCGGGATTTTTGTTTTATATTAACGTGAGTTCGACGAATTTAGAATAATGCAAGCTGTGTGTCTATAGTTCTCGTAACATTGATACATGGCTTCTTAGGAAAACAGCAATATGCCGCAATTGCACGCAAGAGGTTAACGATAAAATTATCAAAGGCCCTATGCCTTGAATGTTCCACCTGTGCTATATTTTTGAGTTCATCATTGACTGTTTCAATAACGGCTCGTTTCCTGAGAAGCAGTCTGTCAGAAACGGACATCAGTGCACCTTTCATATTGTTCTTCAACTTGGTTATAAGTTGTATTCCATCAACGAATAATCTCTGAAACAGATTCTTTCCTATATACCCCTTGTCCCCGACAAGCTTTCCATATATAAATTCTACAAAGGCTTTATATTCAAGCGGTTTACGGTCATCAACATCCCCCGGCGTAATCATAAAATTCAGAAGTTCTCCACGTTCGTTGCATATCAAATGTAGCTTGAATCCGAAGAACCACCCCATGGAGCATCTTCCTCTTTGTGCTATTCCCTTGAACGTTTTATGAATATGTATTCTCTGGTTCTTGCATACCCGTAAAGGAGTGCTGTCAACAAAACTGATGCCTGTACATTTGCCCAAAAGTACCTTCTTGATGAATATGGCCAGCGGGGGATGGCGACGTCTTTTTCCAATTCAACAAAACGGTTGTAAGAAACGACCTTTGGAAAGAAATGGCGCATATGTTTGCAGACTTTTTCCTGATAGAAATGCTTCAGACAACGGTATCCTGAGTCATGGAAAAGTATCATGATGAGCATGATTTCCGCCTTGGACATGGTAGAATCACGGTGATATTTGCGCTTTGCGGTTGGTTTAAGCGTATATTTTGCCGTCATAGCATCAAAAAATTTGCAGAATTGAAAATCAGCGAAGCTAAATCGTCTGCCATACAAAATAATTCTATAACTTTGCTCTCGGTGTCATAGCGATTATTGTTTGTAATACTTTGTAATTCAGCACTATAAAGTTACAACAATTTTCGCTAATCACCAAATTTACACGCATTTACAATTCGTCGAACTTACGTTAATAAAGGTAAGAAACAGCTTTGAGTTATCTGCATTTATATTCATTTTATGCGACTGCGTTGCTTCTTGTTTCAAACTTAGAGGTCATTATGTCTGTATTTTTGCCTTATATTGAGAGGCTTTTTTATTATATTTTCTATAAGCATAGTGGTTATGTAAAGAAAAAGCGAACAAAATAATTGCTGAAAACATGAATGCACAATATAGCTAAAGCTATGTGTGATTTAATGACCGATTGGGCTAAAATAATTCTATTACTGTCATAGGATAATATTTTTGAATATCTATTTTTTATATTTAATTGCTTTTAGATTTTATGACTCCATAGAAATTTATTTGGAATGAAATTCTATGGAACCAGTTTGCAGTTTTCTTCCTTTTGAATTCAAACTCATTTAAATTCTGCCATCGGTCTTTAAAATTTGCTATTAGCGTATGATTTTCATCCATCCCTGCCTGTTTTATTTCCCGTTCCTGTGTCATAAGTTTGCTTATTTCTTTTGTAAAATATAATAATGTGAATGGCGTAAGAATTA
>NZ_LFQU01000053.1 GCF_001275135.1 Xylanibacter rarus
CATATCTGTCGGCACGGGAATATAAGGATCTGCGATCCGAAAAACATACCTATAAATCAGCAATAGGAAGCAAGCGGATTGAAAATCCTTATATTATATTCCGGCAGATTTTTCGCTGCGCTCAACAACACGTGCAAATCAGCCGGCACATTAGTCTTGTTGCTACATATCCGTCGGCACGGGCCTGTTATACTTCGGTTATTTTCCGTTTCGGGCGGAACTTTTCCCGCTCGACGGTTTACTATTTTTTCAAGGTAGGCAATTCTCCAGTGAGTTCGTAACGCCACTCTGAACCTGCATTCTGCAGGGCGGCGTTCATGGCATCAATGGCCGTCTGCCAGATAACGGTTGTGCCGTCTACCTTCGTGGCATCACCGGTACCGTTGCCGATACCATAGCCAGCATAGTTGCTCCAGTAGCAGGCAGTAACGGTGCTGGTGTAGTTGTCTCCAACTACGCCGCCGACAGTACCCTCGCCATATATGGAACCCGAGGCATTGTAGCAGGCAGTTACGATGCCCTTATTGTTTTGTCCTACCACTCCGCCAACAAGATATGAGCCGTTAACAGTGCTTGAGGTATTATAGCAGGCGGTCACGGTACCGAGGTAGTTACTTCCCACTATACCGCCAACATATTCCTTGCCGTTGATGCTACCCGAGGCAGTGCAGGCGGTCACGGTGCCGTTGTTGCTGTATCCCACAACGCCACCTACATACAAGTTTCCGTTTAGATTCACATTCTCCAGCGTCAGGTTCTGCACCTTACCGCCGGAGCCGAGGTAGCCAATCAGCCCCACATTGCCTCTTTCCTTTTGGTTGACGGTCAGCCCCGTGATGGTATGGCCGCCGCCGTCGAAGGTACCGGTGTATCGGTTCTCAAAGTTTCCTATCGGCGTCCATTCCTCAGTGAGAGTGATGTCGCCGGTTAGGGTGATGTTGATTGGGGTCTTTCCGCCGTTGCTGTTCACCAGCTTAGCGAGGTTTCTCAGTCCCTTTTCGTTGTCCACAGTATAGTTACCTTCGCTCACTTCGGTATATCCCTTGTCCTTATCCAGCGTGATGTTGTAGAACTTGCCTGCCTCAGGGGTGATGGCAGCAGAGAGGTTGCGTTCCTCGGTGCCGTTTGCCCTCAGTTTCTTGATTTCGTAGCCGGGCACCACGTTCGCCTCCCAGCAGTTGATGACGTTGCCGTTTTCGGTGTATTCGCACTTCTTCATCTCTATCCAGCCCTCTTGCGAGCCTTGCACTACCGTGCCCTTTTCATAAGTACACTGTGTGTAGGTATAGAGCTGAAGACTCTGCACCTCGCCGAGTGCATCGTCCGTGGGCGTCACGCGCACCTTCGCCAGAGCGTGGGTGAAATTCAGCGTGACCTGAGTCTGGTAGTTGCCGCTGCCTGTGCCGTACAGCAGGTAGGCAAGACTTTGGCTTTGGTCGCTGAGGTCGAGGGTGCCGCCCGTGGCGGGGTACCAGGCGGTGACGGTATGTTCGCCGGTGTCGCTCCAGTACAGGGGTGTTTCGGCTTTGACGGTGTTGTTGTCCTGTACGATGTAGATGCCCTCCTCGCCGTTTATCTGCACGGCAAACCGGTCGCCCGCGCTGAACACGCTGCCCGTGCCGTCTGCAAATTCGCTGACGCGCGTCGCCGGTGTGCCCCAGGGCTGCGCTTCGCCGCCCTCCACGCCGAGGGTGATGCGGGCTATCTCAACGGGGTATTGTCCTTCGGGCAGACGGTCGCCGTCCGCCAGTTCGTCCTTCGTGCAGGCAGCCGTGGCAAGTAACAGCGCGGCTGCGGCAAGAAGTACATGGATGGAATGTCTTTTCTTCATATCGGGTTGTCTTTTTATTTGTTTTCGTTTTGTGCTGCCGCCGCCTGCGAAGGCGGCCGTCGCACCATAGGGCCTATGGGCAGCTCCGGCTTGACGCTTGCGCCGGGGCAGCGGTGTGCGGGGATTACAACTCTGCACTTGCATCGTTCGAATCTCCGGGTTCCCACGGGTTAATTGTGGGGTCGCTCACCTCGATGTCCTTATTGTTGATCGTTACGATGTAGGTGTAGGCATAGCCTGTGGCGTAATGGTTTGCGGCAGGCTTGACAGGCAGTTTCAGTTGGGCTTTGTAGCTCTGTCCGTTGTAAGACACGCTCAGTTCAAGAGGCTTGGTCACTTCCTGCGGGAGAATGATGACTTGCGAAGCGGTGGCACCGCCCAGCTGCATGGTAATCGGCGATTCGGAGGCTGCGGTTACGGCAGTCGTGCCGGTAGCCGTGTCGAATGTGCCTTCATGCTTCAGCCCCTCCAACGTGTAGCCGGCAGGTTCCGTTTCGTTGAAACTGAGACCATCGCCTGCCTTGAAGGTGAACTTGATGAGACTCATGCAGTGGTGGAACGCATGGTCGCCGGTGAAGCTCACCGTCGGGTTGTGGGTGTCGCCTGTGGCTCCCGAGGCAAAGAGGAAGTCGATGTCCGCGCCCTGCTTGTCGGCTGCGGTGCTGACGGTCACCGTTCCGCCCTCAGCCTGATACGGATAGTAGGCATGGAAGGTATGCGTTTCGGAGTCATTGAAATAAATGGTCGTACCGTCGGTCACGAACTTACCGTTCTCTCTCTTGTAGGGCACGTTGGTGAAGCCTGCGCCGGTGACGCCGATGCGGTCGCCGTCGGTCCAGTCGGTTCCTTCCGAATTGACGCGGGTAGCGGGCGTAATGTCGGCGATAAACTGGGCGGCTACCGGGCCGTCATTCAGGTTCTCATTGTCGTTGTTGCAGGCGGCAAGTGTCAATGCCAGCGCTGCGAAAGCAAAAAATCTTGTCTTCATCTTATTCATTCTTAATTATTAATTATTCATTCTTCATTGTCTTACATTTCCGCACTGGCATCGCCACCTTCTACCGTTTCCCATCCGGTAATTTCGAATCCCGAAAATTCGGTTTCTTCGGGAGTTTCAACCAGCGTTCCGCCGAGGGTCAGCGATGCGCTCTTTCCGGTGTTGAACTCCTTGAGAGCTTCCGTAAGGTCGCTTTTCAGCGTGGTGGGTGTCGGGTTGCCGTCAGCATAGCGGATTTCGCCCGTCAGCAGCTGTTCCGTGCCGGTCACACCCAGCAGCCGCACCGTGGCTTTCCACTTGCCGGCATCATTACCTTCGGTAATCTTCGTGAAGGGCAGCACGACGTTCGAAGCGGCTCCGTAGGTATCGGTTGCGAAGTCGAGTGTTCCGGCTGCACCCGTCAGATGGGCAACAATCTCCGTGATGCGTCCGGCGGCATCACCCGTCGGCTCGACGACAAGCGTCAGCTCGCGCACCTGCTGCTTCATCGCGGCGGTCAGCGGATAGTCAGTGTCCTTCTCTATCAGCACCTGCTGCACGCTGGTGAACAGCCAGCCCGGGGCATTGCTGATGAAGGCTCCTGAGCCGGCGTCGTTGCCCGTGGCTGCGGCAACGGTGGCGGTGGTGCCGCTCACGGTGATTTCTTCAGCCGGATTCCACACCGCAAGGGTGTAGCTGCCAGGATCAAACAGATGGTCGGGGGCATGGGTGGCGGAAGTCTCCGTCCCGGTATAGTCGCCCATGGTGACCGTCCATGTGGCAGGTATGTCGATACCCTCGCCACGCGCCGTCCAGTCGGCTGTAACCGAAATCATTCCGTGGTCGGGGTGCGGCGTGTCATAAAGCGTGTCTTTCACGCATGAAGAGAGCAACAATGCCGTCAGTATGATTGTATATATCTTTTTCATAAGAAATATTTAATTTTTAATTCATAATTCTCAATTCTTAATTCTTAATTTATAATTATCTCATCTTCCATACCAATGTCACACCGGCATTGATGGGTCCCCACCAGTCTTTTGTCTCGTTGCCGCGGCGCACGCGCACACCGTCGATGACTTCATATTTCTCAAAGTCGGCGTTAAGATAGCCCAGACCGATGCCGAAGTCGAGAGCCAGAGCCTTGCCGAGCCGCAGCTGGTAGCCGGCGGTGAGTCCGCCGCCAATCAGGTCGCCCTGACGGCCCGTTTCGGAGAGCTTATAGTTGAACTCGCCCGTCTTGAACATAGCGCCCAGATACCATGCCTTGCTGCTGCCTATATAATAGCGCACCTCGGGCATAACCTCCCACAGAGCGTAGCGGCGGTCTTTGTCGTTCCAGCTCCATGATGTCCATGAGCCGTTGACCAGTAAGCCCCACGACGGGCTGATGCGCCACTCGATGCCGAGGTCGGGCGTAAGCGTGGCCCAGCGCAGCAGGTTGAAGCGGAAGGCGAAGCCCCCTCCAACCTCCCCCCGATGGGGGAGGCTCAAGCCTTCTGATTCCGCTTGGGAGTTGTCTGAGGCTTTGCTATCCATATTGTTTGAAGCCTTGCTATCCATATTGCCTAAGACTATGCCATTCATATTATCTGAGGCTTTGACATCCATAGCCTCATCCACACGGGAGAGGTTGGTGGGGACTTTCACTCTCACCACCACATAGTCGCCGTCAGTGGGATGGTTGGCTGTGACGAAGCAGTCTTCAGTAAGGTTTCTCCTTATTATAAGTTCTGACTTCACACGGTTTGAACGTATGGCAGCTGTGGCGAGGTTTTCTTTTTCGCTGCCCATGGAGCTACAGTATCCGTCGACATAGACAGGCACTGTGCCGTCGGTTATTCCAGGCATGAGCCGGTCGATGCAGTCGAGCAGGCGCGCCAGTTCGTTTTCGTTGTCATACATAGGCACATAGAACATATCCTTCTGAGGCAAGAAGCGGAACGTGTAAACCGTGTCGGTCCCGGAGTTGCCCTGTGCTGCAACAGGCGAAAACGCTGCCGTAATGAATAGAAAAAGTGTCAATAATAATGTTTTTTTGCTCATACTTTATATATTTCTGGATTATACGCATTAGATTTTCGGTGTATAAAGTAAGTAAAAATATTCATGTTTCAATAATTTTTTTTAATAAAAAATGTTTTAATTGTCAAAATCGCATATTTTTGTCGTTTTAGCAGTTTTATTTTTGACGTTTCAGCACTTTTTTGACGTTTCAGCACTTTTTGCTATTGTGTTCCTTGGGGGGATAAAAGGGGGGATAATTGAAAATTGAGAAGTGAAAATTGAGGATTGAGAAGTGAAAATTGGGAAGTGAAGTTCGGTGCAAGCCAATTATGAAATGCTTTGTGGTGATTGGAAATTCTTTGTAGGGAATCGTTGTAGAGAAACAGCAAGGATAATGTTATGGCGGATATGACAAATTAAGTGAAGAACGAAGAGTGAAGAGTGAATAATTCATATGCATTGTGGTGATACAATTGAGAAACAACAAGAGTAATGTTCTGTCGGATATGACAAATTAAGTGAAGAACGAAGAGTGAAGAGTGAATAATTCATATGCATTGTGGTGATACAAAATTTTGTAGGGAATTGTTGTAGAGAAACAACAAGAGTAATGTTCTGGCGGATATGCTATCCGACAGCATAAAGTATCAGGATCTGCGATCCGAAATTCATACCTATAAATCATAAATAGGAAGCAAGCGGATTGAAAATCCTTATACTCAATTCCGGCAGATTACAAATCAGCCGGCACATTAGTCTTGTTGGTATATCCGTTTGTTTTTAGGCTACAATGCATTTGACTTTAACTACTTTAACTCCTCTAACTACTTTAACTCCTAAAACTTAACCTCTGTAGAGAAGCAGCAAGGCTATTGTTCTGGCGGATATGCTATCCGACAGCATCAAATATAAGGATCTGCGATCCGAGACTCTAACTACTTTAACTCCTAAAACTTAACCTCTCCAGAATTGCCATGCTCATCACGAAACCGCGGTTTGGTGCGAAAAATTGCACAAAATCGACATTTTCGGTAAAGTGTTGATATATCGGATTTTACCAAGATTACAGAACAAAAAGGCAATGGTTAAAAAATATTACTCGGCCACTTTTCATCCAAAAGTGGGCCGTTTACGATTCGGAAACGTGCCATTTGCACGACAAAAATCAACGCTTTAGAGCATAAAAACAGGCGTTATTCTGAATGAAACAGCGCATAAAAGCAAACGAATGTTAATATCATATGGTCTGAAAGCGCTTAAAATTAACATCCGTTACGAATTAGTTTTCCAGATTGAAAAAAATTTTTGTCCTGACTTTTTACTTCTTATCACGTAGCATAAAAGCAATAAGGCTAATGTTCTTTGTGGTTGGAAATTCTTTGTAGAGAAGCAACAAGACTAATGTTCTGGCAACATCGAATATAAGAATTGTGGAGAAAAAGCAAGACTAATGTTCTGGCGGATATGCACGTGTTGTTGAGCGCAGCGAAAAATTCGACAGCAAAAAATATAAGAACCAACGGTCAGCGAAGCTAATCTGCGATCCGAAAAACATACCTATAAATAAAAAATAGGAAGTAAGCGGATTGAAAAATCCTTATATTATATTCCGGCAGATTTTTCGCTGTGCTCAACAACACGTGCAAATCAGCCGGCACATTAGCTTTGTTGCTACATACCCCGGCGGCACGGGAAGCAACAAGACTAATGTTCTGGCAACATCGAATATAAGAATTGTAGAGAAGCAACAAGGCTATTGTTCTGTCGGATATGCTATCCGACAGCATAAAATATAAGGATCTGCGATCCGAGACTCATACCTATTAATCAAAAAATAGGAAGCAAGCGGATTGAAAAATCCTTATACTCAATTCCGGCAGATTACAAATCAGCCGGCACATTAGTCTTGTTGGTATTATGCCGCTTGCAGGGAATTGTGGATAATGTTATGGCGGCATTGAATATTAGAATTGTAGAGAAGCAACAAGGCTATTGTTCTGGCGGATATGCTATCCGACAGCATAATGTATCAGGATCTGTGATCCGAGACGCGGTCATGGAATGTATCGTCGTCCCATTCCTTTTTTACCACCTCGCTCTGTTCTTAATTATTTGATATTCAGCTCTTTTATACATCGGTTTACATTTTACGCAGTGGAATGCGTATTTTTACGCAGTGCAAATATAATAAAATTACCAAACAATATCAATTTATTGAATGATCTTTGATCCGAAACACAAAATCCTTATACTTAATTCCGGCAGATTTTTCGCTACGCTCAACAACTCGTGCAAATCAGCCGGCACATTAGCTTTGTTGCTACATACCGAGAATTGTAGAGAAGCAACAAGACTAATGTTCTTTAGGCGTAAAATTTACGCCGGCATCTGCATCAAAAAAATTGCGGAATTGATAAATCGGAACAGTCAAACTATCTGTAATACAAAATAATTGTATAACTTTGCTTTCGGTAATCAGAGCGACTGTTGTTCGCAGTTCTTTATTCTTTATCATTATAAGGACACGGCAAATTTTCGACAATCATCTAAATTACAAGCATTTACGATTAATCAACATCACTTTAAGACAAGTATATATATGGAACAAATATTTCGTGTAGGCATCATCGGCGCCGGAAGCATTGCGGCATCAATGGCCGAAACTGTAGGGCGCATGCCGGAAGCACATCTTTATGCCATAGCATCGCGCAGCATTGAAAAGGCCAGGGAGTTTCAAGACAAATGGGGCGCAGAAAAGGCTTATGGCTCTTACGACGAACTGATACAGGATGAGAAGGTTGACCTGATTTATATTGCCACACCACATTCGCATCATTATGAGCAGGCGCGCCAGTGCCTGCTGAACGGCAAGGCCGTGCTGTGCGAAAAGACATTTACAGCCAACAAGGCACAGGCTGAAGAACTGGTGGCGCTGGCCCGTGAGCGCAAAGTGTTCCTCGCTGAAGCCATCTGGACACGCTACATGCCGTTCTCTAAAGAAATAGTAAAGATGGCGCACAGCGGCGAGCTGATTGGCCGCCCGTATATGCTGACAGCCAACCTTGGATATCCGATAGAGCACAAAGAACGCATAAAGAAACCGGAACTGTGCGGCGGCGCCTTGCTCGACCTGGGCGTCTACCCCATCAACCTTGCCTTCATGCTGTTTGGAAATTCGCCTGAGCGCATAATGTCATGCTGCAGCAAAAACGAGCTGGGAGTTGACCTGCAGAACAGCATGACCTTTATCTATCCCGAAGGAGAGATGGCCGTGATGCAGACCACGGCACGCTGTGCCAACGACCGCATGGGAGTGGTGTCGGGCGATAAAGGCTATATGGTTATCGACAACATCAACAATCCGCACACGGTAACTGTCTACGACACTAACCACAAGCAGACAGGCATATACACCTGTCCGCCACAAATCACAGGCTATGAATATGAAGTGCATGCCGCCATGGAAGCCATACGCAAAGGCGTGATTGAGCCTGAAGACATGCCGCACGCAGAAACATTACGCATTATGGAGCTGCTCGACAGCCTGCGCAAAGAATGGGGCGTGGCTTATCCGTCGGACAAGCTATAAAAAGCTGTGGGGCAAAATTGTAGAGAAACAGCAAAGCTAATGTTCTGGCGGTCTACAAATCAACCGGCACATCGGGTAAGAGATGCCCGTAGGGCTACACTTATGTAACCGTGGGTGGCACACCCACGGACGCAAATACCAAGGATTTCACCCGAAGTGGTGATACTTGTTATAAAAAGGCACTCACTTAGAATACATGTTTTAAAGTAGCACCACTTCGGGTGCATGCTTATCTTAGCAGAACAACCGGGCGTGGCTTCGCAAAGCTTCGCCACACCCGGTTACAAAAGTGTAGCCCTACGGGCTATCAAATCAGCCGGCACATTAGCTTTGCTGCTACATATCCGTCGGCACAATGAATATAAGAATTGTAGAGAAGCAACAAGGCTATTGTTCTGGCGGATATGCACGTGTTGTTGAGCGCAGCGAAAAATTCGACAGCATCGAGAAACAACAAGAGTAATGTTCTGTCGGATATGCTATCCGACAGCATAAAGTATAAGGATCTGTGATCCGAAATTCATACCTATTAATAAAAAATAGGAAGCAAGCGGATTGAAAAATCCTTATATTCAGTTCCGGCAGATTACAAATCAGCCGGCACATTAGTCTTG
>NZ_LFQU01000054.1 GCF_001275135.1 Xylanibacter rarus
TTTATTTTAAATTCTGAACGGTTTCGTCTAACCGTTTGATGAATAAACATTTAACGGAGTATCTGAAAAGTAATGGTAACGACTAGGAAACCGTGCGATTTTCAGCGTTTTGCGGTGTTTTACTATCAAATAACTCTTTCAGGTGCAAAGATACGACAAATCTTTGATATAGTATCCAATACAAACAGTATTCGCCATTTTTTGCCTTTCGATATATACCTATTTGCTTATGCCGTTATTTTTTGCAGATTTGGATAAAAAAGGAAAGGCAAAATTCAGGAAGCATTGAAATTCTTTACTTTAGTTAGTGCAAAAATCGAATAATTTATTGTAACTTTGCAGCGGATTCGGTGTGCATATAATACCATCCCAATTAAGATAAGTCGCAACATATATAGTGGTTTTCAATATGATTATGAACAATTGTACAATATTAACAGGTAAAAACACCGTTAATATTGCATATCATAAACCTTGGTAATTTTTCCACATTCAAATCTAATTAATTCGATTTGAATGTCATTGTCTTTGTAATCCGGCATGCTATTTCAGGCTTGTCGAGAGATTTTTTGTGCTATAAAATCAAGAAACATTCAAAAGATAAAAGGAAAAATTCAAATGGAAAAAATCAGAAATTGGAAACAAGATTTCTATACAATATGGGCGGGGCAAGCTGTGTCCCTGATAACAAGTGGGGTTCTTCAAATGGCCATCATCTGGCATCTGACAAATACAACAGGGTCTGCGATGGTGTTGTCAATGGCGACCTTGGTTGGGTTTCTACCTCAAGCGGTTTTAGGTTCTGCAATCGGAGTACTTGTTGACCGCTGGAACCGGAAAATGGTCATGATTGGTGCAGATGTCATCATAGCTTGTGCTGGACTGGTACTTACCGTAATTTCCCTGTCAGCGGAACTACCTGTATGGATAGTAATGCTCATCCTCTTCATTAGAAGCGTTGGCACTGCATTCCATTCCCCTGCGTTAAGTGCGGTAACACCTCTTTTAGTGCCTGAAGAACAGTTAGTCAAATGTGCCGGCTACACCCAGTCCATCCAATCGGCAAGTTTCATCCTAAGTCCGGCAATTGCCGCTTTTCTCTATGCAAAATGGGGGTTGAATTCTGCGGTTGCCCTTGACGTATTCGGAGCAATAATTGCCTGTATCACTGTTGCAATGGTTCACATCCCAAAACAACCGATTGAAGCGCTGCAGCAAGAAAACTTTTTCACCGAACTGCGCATTGGCTATAACGCAATACGACAAAATAAAGCTCTTTTCACATTGCTTTGGATAGGAGCAATCAATATGTTCATTTATATGCCAATCAATGCGCTATTTCCGCTGATGAGTATGAATTATTTCGAGGGAAGTACCTTGCATGCTTCCGTGGTGGAAATTGTTTTTGCAGTTGGTATGTTGTTGGGCGGACTTCTATTGGGCGCATGGGGAGGTTTCAAAAAGCGCATGGCAAATATCATCGGCTCTATCTTTCTTATGGGAGTGTCATTGACTGTTTCCGGCTTGCTACCAACCAATGGTTTTATGATATTTGCGATATGTTGTACGTTGATGGGCTTTTCTGCCCCATTCTATAATGGAGTACAGACCGCGCTATTTCAAGAACAGATACAACCCGAGTATTTAGGGCGTGTTTTCGGACTTCTTGGCAGCATCATGTCGTTTGCCATGCCGCTTGGGTTGGTAGTGTCGGGTGCATTTGCAGACCAAATCGGGGTAAACCGTTGGTTTTTGTTCTCAGGTATGGCTATTCTGCTTCTCGCTATAATAGCCTTATGTCTTCCACAACTTAGAAAGGTCGACAATCAAAAACAAAAATCATGATTTATGAAACGTAACTAAATCTAAACAGCAATAAGCCTCTGATAGGGAAATACGATTATCGGAGGCTTATTGCAATCTGTTTTAACTACTTATGTAATTCCTCTACTTTTCCTTTGTGGTTGAATTGGCTGTCGTATGCTCTGCCGTAGCCTGTCGAACTGTTCCCTGAACCATTCGCCTATGGGCTGGCGGTTGATTACGAGTGTCAGTTTAGACTTGTCCGCAGGGTCTTTCACCACTTGAAAGCCTGCTCTTTCTGTCGTAAAACTCCGATTATGTTCCTCCGAATAAAGTTTGCCCTCGTATATCAAAGGCTTACCATAAGTCAATGTCGTGGTCTGCCTTTCATTGAACCCGACAAGGCGGCACAGGCTCTCTATTCTCATAATTTCCTTTGCCATAGGAAACCATGCACACAGCTTTTCGATAATGCGTTTCAAACCTGATACTTCATCTTTGTGTCTGACACTTTTTTCCGCCATCTCCTTACGGTGATTCTGCTGTATTTCCAACAACTGGCGGTTGTGCTCGGTTTGCATCGTGTGTATGCGGTTTTGCAGTATCTCAATGGTTTCCTCATGGGTGGCAACTTCCCGATACAGGGCGGTGTTCTCCCTTTCCAAAGTCTTGACCTTGTTGCTCCCGAAAAGAGAACCGACACTTTCAGCTATGTTGGTCGCTGCGGTGGTGGCTGCACCTTTCAGTTTCTCGGTCTGTACCTCTTTCTTGGCTTGTCTGAGTTCCTGTTCGGTTTCGGTTTTCTGCTCCTGTAACCGCTTGTTTTCTGCATCAAGGGCAGCGTTCTTTTTCTGTATGTCCCGATAATACTGTGTCGTGGTGGTGTGCCGTGCTTCGGAACCTCGCACACCTCGCTGTAATCCGTATTTAGCCATAACCCTTGCATAATTGTCGTGGTACGCAATCAAGGTCTGACGGTTGAACAGGTCATCGGCACACAAACGGACGGTATTTGCTTTCTTGTGATACTTCCGTTTGCCGTCTTCCTGCTCTTTCTTGGCTTTGCGCCTTTCACCTGTCACGATGGGAACAATGGCTGCATGGATATGCGGTGTCTTCTCGTCCATGTGAAGATGGGCGGCAACCACGTTCTCCCTGCCGAATGTGGCTTGCAGCCATTGGATGCTGTCGCTGCACCATTCGTCAAGTCTTCCGTTTTCCTGTATGTCCATCATGTCCTCATGTGTTCCCGACAGAACCACTCGGACTACACGGACTTGGTCATGTGTAATCTTCCGCTTGATGCCTGCCGTGTTCAGCCTGTGGGCAATCGCTTCATCCCTGCCATGAACGCCATCGGGGTATTCTATAAGTACCCTGTTCAGATGCGTTCTTGTCGGGTCTGCGTTTTTAGGTATGATTCTTCTCTCTATATGGTCGGATTGTACGGTGTCCGATGAACCTTTTGCTTTCTTTATGTCCAATGAAAAATATCCCATGTAGTTTGATTTTTACGGTTATTGTTATGAGTGTATTCTCTGCCTGTGGCATTGGCTCTCAGGGTTTCCAAAGGGATTTCCCTTTGGCTCGATAGGGAGTTTTTAGCATTACCGTGTAATGCGTGAAGAAAACGCCCTATTGAGCTATGGTATTTCTGTCTAAATACCCTTGGGAAAGCGAACCTGTTCCCCTCTATATTTTCAGCCCTTTCTTTTTCGGTGGCTGCATCATCCGCCTTGCGGATTGTACTTGCTTCTCCTCCTTTATCGGCTCTGTCGATTGGGACAAGAGTTTTTTGCACAGGTACTCGTTCAAGTCATTATACCCTGCATAGTGAACCGACATATCCTGCAAGCGGTCACCCAACATCCGTTGCAGGTTGGCGTATGCGTTCCGTCCTGCTGTGTCATTGTCAAGGAAACAGCCGATTCGGGTATAGGTTGCCAATATGCTTTCCGCTTTCGAGAGGTTGGAAACGGAGTTGAGAATGACGTAATCCTGTGCATTCAATCGTGGGTGTTGCGGATTGTTCTTTACTCGGATGGTCAGGAACGAGAGATAATCCATGAAGCCCTCGAAAAGATAACAGACGGTTCGTGGCTCTTTTTGCTGTCGGATATGGGTGATGTCCTTCGGGGCGACACATCCCTTGAAGTATCTATTACGCACTTCATACCCTCTTGCCATATTCGGGAAGCCGATGGCGAAATAGGGTTTGTCGGCATTCTCAAACCGCAGTTCCTTACACTCCCTTTTGGCGAGTTCAATGTCTATCCCCCTTTCTTGCAGATAGGCAATGAGCGCAGGTGATGACAGCTCGCCAACTCTTAATACCCGATAAGTGCGGTTGTCGGATTGCTGCTTGCCAAAAGAAAACGATGCAGGGCGGATGTATGGTGTCCGTTCCTCTATGCGCTTCAACAGGCAGGTTACATCTTCCGTATGGTAGAGTTCCGCTGCCAATGCGATGATGTTACCGCCCTTGCCAAGTCCAAAATCGTACCATTTGTTGAGTTCTGTGTTTACCTTGAAAGATGCGTCCGTTTCCTCTCTCAGCGGTGATTTGTACCAAAAGCTGCTGCCCTGTTGCTTGACGGGCGTGTAACCCAAACTTTGCAGATAGTCTGCGATTCTGATTTGTTTAACTTCTTGTATGTTCATGATATTCTATAGATTTGATGATGATTGTAAAAACGTTGATTTGTTGAATGGCTTATATAACACATTTATTTACAGAAAGATATTTGCTCAACATCTTCTCAACAAACCACTCGCCAAAAGAGAAATCAACAATCGGGTGCTGTTCCTCTCTCAACTTCTCTTTTCGATTGTTGAGATTTTGTTGAGAGTGTATATTGTTTATTGTCAGCATAGTTATATCCTTATTCATCAATTCAACAAAAAAAGAATGATATTACAGGGATTCAAGTTGTTCCCTCGTGACAGAATAGAAACGACCGACCCGTTTTACAGGCTCATACCGACACTCCCGATTGTAGTTGAATTGGTAGGTGGTATAGGTCAGTCCGTTGGGTGCAGGCGTAAGTTTCCAACACTCCTGCAACACCTTTCGGACTTGGTGCTTCTCCACTTTTACCTGCGAGTGTACCAGCAACAGAAGAATGTCGTTGTAGCAGAACGAGAATGTGTCCGTGCCGACACTATCCATGATGTCAAGTATCAGCTCGTGCATCTCTATCTCCAGTCGGTTACGGTTGCTGCGGATTATCTTCTGCAAGGCTTCGGTATGCAACAGCGATGGAGCAAACCACATACGGCTTTCCTTTTCGGTGGATAGTGTTCTGTGTTGCAGGAAATGAAGAAAGGCGGGTATCTCCGCTTTCAGCTTTTGCAGGAAGTCGGTATCATCAGACTGCAAGCGGTCTATCTTGCGTACCCAATAGCGTGTTTCCCCTGCATCAATGATTACAGGCAAGTACTCGTTGTTGGAGCATAGCACGAACTTGGCGAAAAACGCTATCTCGTCACGGTCTTTGCCTTTGGCTTCCACCTTGTAGGAAAGTGTGGTGCTTAGGTTCTTCAACCGCTCGCTGTCCTCCCTACGGTTGAGCAGCACCTCGTCCACCACGATAAGCAGTTTGCCGGCCCAGTCGGAATTGAATTGGCTACGGAAATCCTCGTTGGTGTTAAAGGTTACATTGTTCTGAAATAGGAGTTTTAGAAAATTCAGAAATGTGCTTTTGCCTGTGTTGCGTTCCTCTGATACCAACAGCAGGATAGGCAGCTTTTGAATGGGGTACAAGTAGAGCAGTTGTAGGTAGTCCATGCCCAACTCGTATTGCTCCCCGAAGATGTGACCTACCAAAGATTGGATATGCGAGAAATCGCCCTCTTTAGGTTGGTGGTCTATCGGTTCATAGAGGTTAAGGAACTTGCCGACCACGGGATGGTAGCCGATGTGTTCGGGTACGGTGCAGAAGCCGTCATACTTGGGAACGCTGCCGATGTAGTCCTTGCCGTAGTCTTGGCGCAGGGTTTCGTTGTTCCATGCTATGCGTTTCCTTACATACCCTCCGTTCAGTTTGGGCTGCTCCACAATCTTGTAAAGCGTAGTCCCCACTCGGATGAATTCCTCCTTTGCCATGCCACCATCCGATGGCGGTCTGTGGCTGTCTTGTTGTTTGTTAGCTGACATAATCAAATGGTTTTAAGTTTGAAAAATACCAGCTACAAAAGTATAAGCATTTATCGGATAAGTTGTTACGCAAAACGCGGCAGAACGGTGACAAATAGCCCCCGAAGAAAAAACTTTCAATGGTTTGGAACGGAAGTCGGGCAGGACAGACGAAAAAACTCCCAAAAAACGAATGTGGGGATTACGCTTTTCGGGAGAAAAAATTGGAGTTCCTGTTGATATGTCGGTCAGATTATATGCTGACACGCTGGCTTGATTACTCTATTCGTGACTGAATGAATGGATTCCGTCAGTCGTGCAACCAATTCAGCTACGAGAAGTATTCGGCTTTGGCTATGCCGTTGGTGTTCAGCGAAAAGAAGATGCTTGTTTTCTCTTTTCGCAAGTACAGTCTTTCAAGAACGGCATTGCGCACCTGCTTCGCACTGTATGTGCCGATACGGAACGCAAGGGCGATTATCGTTTCAAGGCTGTAAACCTCCATGCTGCACTTGTCGGACAGTCGGATGGTATGCCTTATCTCACACTCATTCAGAATGCCGTTCTTGCAGAGTGTCTTTATCCCTGCCCTGATAGTCGGGGCGGTTACATTGAACAACTCGCAAAGCTCCCACTCACTCATGGCGGTTGCCTGTATATCTTTCGGCATAACTACATTGCCGAACTCGTTCATTGTTATGATGTTTCTTTCCTCTTTCATTATCGTTTGATTTAAGGGTTACTGAATGGCATTGCAAATGTTCTTTTCCATATCCTCCAGTTTGTGCGACAATGTTTCCATATCCTGACTAATCTTTTGGGCTGTGATTTTTGCGTAAATTTGGGTCGTTTTTATGTTGGTATGTCCCAAAAGTCGGCTGACGGTTTCAATGGGTACTCCGTTGGATAACAGCACAGTGGTCGCTGCCGAATGTCTTGCTACATGATAGGTCAAGTGGACTTTTATACCGCACAACTTGGCAATGGCTTTCAGCTTCTTGTTGCAAGTCGTGTTACTCGGCATGGGGAATACTTTATTATCTCTTGTCATACCCCTGTACTTCTCTATTATCTTTCGGGGAACATCCAACAATCGGATATTGGATTCCGTGTTAGTTTTCTTTCTTCGGGTGATAATCCACAGATTTCCGTCAAAGAATGTTTGCAGGTTGTCTTCCGTAAGGTTCTTGACATCGGAATATGCCAAACCTGTAAAGGTGGAGAACAGAAATAAATCCCTGACAAGCTCGTGTGTCTTGTCGGGCATATCGGTGTTCATCATTGTGTGTATCTCCTCTCTCGTAATATACCCTCTGTCCACGCTTTCGGGAGAGTTGATGTACCCTGCAAAGGGATTGAACGGCAGACGACCGTCATTCCTCGCTATGGAAATAATGTGTTTCAGCACAATCATGTAGCCCCAAATGGTATTGGTGCGGCATTTTTTCTCAGTACGCAGGAAATACTCGAAGTCGTTGATGAACGAGAGGTTCAACTCTTTTAACGGAATATCTTCACGCTTGTAGGTATGGGGTAGGAACTCACGGATGTGCTTGCAGACGGTAACATAACGTCGGAATGTTCCTTTTGCCCTGCTGTGTCCCACTTTCTTGGCAAATTCGCTGTTGTGTTGTTCAAACAGTTTTAGCAAGGTTTCCTGTTTGATACCGATGCCGAGATAGGCATCTTTCAACTTGGCAGCAGTGACATAACCGTCCGTCTGCATCAACTCTTGATAACGGCGGTTTATCTCCACTCTGATTTTGTCAACGGCACGGTTGATTCTTTGCGCTTCGGCACTCTTACCCGAAGCACGGTTGTTCTTCACGTCCCACAGGCGCAAGGGAACATCCATCTTGCAACTGAACTGCTTAATCTCTCCGTCCACCGTAATGCGACACATCAAAGGCAGGTTGCCGTTGGGTTTCTCACTGCCTTTCTTCACGTAGAACAATACCTTAAATGTACTTCTCATAACTCACTTTTTTTTGGTTACAAAATTAATTCATAGTGAGTTACCGACAGATACGACACATAACGCCAAACGATGCAAAATTTAGGTTTCGCAAGAAATTTGCATCATCGCACGGGTAATGATAAAGTAACTGAACTTTTGCTGCGTTTGTCCATATTCTGTCTCTTCTTGGCTTTTGAACAAGAGAAAAATATAGCGTAACGAACGCTTTTTCAGTCTGTTCGCTACGCTTTACTCAAATTTGCTATTCCGTTAGGTGTTTATTTTA
>NZ_LFQU01000055.1 GCF_001275135.1 Xylanibacter rarus
TGTAAAGGTGTCAGCCTATGTGTGCACACAGAGCGGCGCCATGCCCGTACTGCCGGGCGAGATTACGGCCAGCGTTAAACGATAACACAGAATCATGATATTTTAGCAATGCCTGCCGGGGCCGCAGGGATGCGTTTCCGGCAGTTTTATTTTTTAGCATGGCCAGTGCATGATTTTTTATAATGCGATGCCGGTGTAAGTATGTTTTCAGCCCTTTTGGGGCATAAAAGCATATCATACGGCAATATGTATGGCCGCAAAGATTCTTGTGGACGCTGTAAATGATTGATAATCAACGGATTGTCTTAAAAGTCTATGTTAACTAAATGCCTCCGGCCTTCGATCTTGGCTGTTGTGACAGGGGTTGAATCCCGTAGGCATGATATCTATTCGGCATAAAAATGCGGCTCCGGAGAGCCGCATTGCCATGAGTCAGACGATGTATGACACATGGCTTCCGGATGTCTCTTACTACAAAAATGCGCTTTTTCTGTTTAGCGAAAAAGTTTTTATCTCACGCCTGTACAATGTGAGAGTTATGTAAAGTTTTCACGGTTTTTGTATGCTGAGGCATCCGGAGTGCCGTTTTTTATGGTCCTGTTGCCGTATTGCTTCGTGCTCGCCGCCCTTGTGGGGCATGCTGAAGAGCCATGGCCGGCATGCTTTTGCCGATGCAGAAAATATCCTCATGACATCAGGTCTCACTCATCCCGAATCCGGCCATAAGTCCTGTCTGATAAGTGCCGGCGCGAGGCTGTTTTCCAAAAGACCGCCTTTTGCGTTGTAAAAGGCCACAAATCGCGCGCTGAAAAGCCACCTTTTGCAGCCCGAAAGGCCACCTTTTGCAAAGGCTCCTGTAACATTCTGTAACACAGCTACATACGTGCGTCATGCCGTAATCGTGTGAGTGTGTTGCCAAAGTTAGTAAATTTTGGTAAAAATAATGCTGCAAACGGCGAGTTTTCGGTATAAAAAATGATACCTTCCGGCCGTTTTTTCATAAATTAAGCTTTGCCGGTTTCGTATATGTTTATATTCCGTTCATATTTATTTCTGCCATATTAAATTTGCGAATAAATGTCTTTTAAACATTATTTTTTGCCAAAATACCCCCTTTGTAATAAAAATAAACGTTCAAATCATGTAAATTTTGTTTCATGAACGATTTTTTCTATCCTCAGGAAACATATTTTAGACACCCCATGCACAATATACACTACATTTGCAACCGAAAATTTTACATAACTAAACATTAAATAAAACTTTTGATGATTATGAAGATATTCAGTCAAACGTCAACAAAACTTGGCATGGTTGCGCTCCTGCCATTGTTTGCTCTCACGTGCGCACAGGCACAAACAAATGAAAGTAAGGACAAGAGCGGCAGTTCTTCGAAAGAGGAAGGCAACCGCAACGTGATGCTCAACGCAGCAAGTGCTAACGGACCGCGCGAGATTCAGATTGGTCTGCCCTCGGCCGACGTCAACGTGCTCGAGAACGGTCTGCCCGTTACTTATGCCACCAACCCACACTCTGTGAACTCCAACTGGCGCTCGGATGCGAGCCTGAGTCACGTGGGACTTCTGAAGATATCTGAGACGGCCATCACAACCGGTAACATCGGATACGCCGTCAACTCTTTCACACAGCTCGGACAGGAAGGCTTTCACGGAAAGCTCGACTACAAGTCGAACCACTTCGGACTGCAGGAATTCTCGCTGAACCTCAACGGCTCTATGGGCAAGGGATGGTATTACAGCGCCAACATGTATCAGGACTTCGACCCGGGAACATTCAACATCAAGCTCACTCCTTATCAGGACCGCACCCAGATATACAAGGCTGCCCTGACAAAGCTCTACGACAAGGGCCGCGGTGAGTTTACAGCCATCTACCATTACTCTAACAGCCACCCCGTATACACCTTTGCCACACAGTCGGCACCGTTCATATATGTAGGCGACGGAAGCGTCAAGGAGTATGGCGACTTCAAGCTCGGAACAACATCTTATCTGCCTACCGACAACAACATCGTATACCGCGACATGCGTACGGGCGAGCTGAAGCAGACCACTCTGTATGACGCTTCAGAGAACCACTCAAGCGAGGTTACGCTTATGAACACATACAAATGGGACAACGGTCTGACATGGAAAATCATCGGACGCTACGACAACGCCCACGGCGCGCTGGTTTATCAGACACCTATGTCGCTGATAAAGGTAAGCGGCGACAACACATATAATTATGTTACACGCGGAATAGACGGACAGCTCACATCTTATAAAGGCGACTACGTGCAGACACGTATGTCTTGTCTCAACAGCGGCGACATCGACGAGCTGATGTTCACGTCAGAGCTTTCAAAGAAATTCAGGACATCAACACTCCGCGTAGGTCTTAACGAGTGGTACTACGACATCGACTACACTTCAAACACCACTATGTATGACCAGAGCGTGCCTGCCGACGGAGGCTATGCCGTAAGACTCTACGACGCCAACAAACGCAACGACTACTTCTATGACTTCAACAAGAACGCGTCAGAGTATTACAAAGGCCATGAGAACAAGCTTGCGCTCTATATCACACACGACTGGGACATCACCCCGAAACTCAACGTCTACTACGGCGGACGCATCGAATGGCAGACACTGAGCGGCGAGAACGCTGCCGTAAGAAATGCCAACGGCGAATATGTAGGACGCTTTGCCGACTATCACCTCGGAGCAACAGCATCCGACGGAACCGTCATCAAGCCTACATCGCTCGACTACGACTGGCTGAACTACGACCTCACAGCCGCAGTTACATACAAGCTGACAAACAACTTCGGTCTGACCGGCGACTTCACATACATCGTGCAGCATCCTAAGTTTGAGAACTTCGCACCGGCAACACTGCCTAACACCGACAAGATTTCTGTTCCTCTGGGACGTGCCGGTATCTATTACAACAACTCTTGGCTGAGCCTCACTTCATTGTTCTCTTACATCTCAAAGACAAACAACAACTCTACGCTCAACCTGCAGCACAACGGCGAAATCATGGCCGCACCGCTGACATACGATATACAGACTCTGGGATGGACAACAGACGTTGTGGCTCACCCGTTCAAGGGCTTCGACCTGCACTTCCTCTTCACATACCAGAAGCCGACATACAAGAAGTATGAAACCTCAGTTACCTTCTCTGACGGATACGTAGGCAAGATCAACGCCACCGGCAACATCGTGGCCGAGATTCCTGAGGTGCTCATCGAGATCGACCCGAGCTACATGATAACCAAAGACCTCAAGATATGGACAAGCTTCCGCTACTTCAGCAAGACTTACGCCAACATCAACGAGGCTTACTACTTCAACGGCCACTGGGAGACCTTCGGCGGTATCAACTGGCAGGTAAACAAGAAACTCTCTCTCGGATGCACCGTGGTCAACTTCCTCAACCAGACCGGCGCAAAGGGAAGCATCGCAGGAGCCGAGCTTATCACAAAGGACGAGGCAAAGCAGTATGACGGACATCTGATGACAGGAAGCTACCTGCGCCCGTTCACAGTAGAGTTCTCAGCATCGCTGAAGTTCTGATAATTAAAGACACAACAATCCTATACTCATGTTCCGGCGCCCGCGGCGCTTGCATCGGGCATCGGAACATGATACAAAAAACGATAAGCAGACAGCCCCGCACGACGTGTCTGCCTGCATGCTAAAACATCCAATTAATACAGAAAATTACCTATGAACAATATTAATAAGCTTACAGCCATGTTTGCCGCAGCATGCTTTCTTTCTGCGTCTGCAGCATCAGCACAAGATATAAAGGTTACCCGCAGCGGTGACACCACAATAGTAAAGATAACCAATCCCAAGAAATATCTTATTCTGCCGGTAGAGGAAACCAAGGACGAGTCGCATGTGCTGCTCTCAACAGGTTCGCCTGCCGATACATGGATGGACGTCAGGCTGGCACGCCAGAAGACCGACTACTGCGTGCCCTTCGCCTTGGGCAACTGCAAGACGGCCACAGTAAAGATACTGAACATAAGCCCCGACGCCCTCGCCCTGAAGAATCTCACCATGTCTGACACATGGAGCGTTGAGAATACCGACTATTACCGCCCGCTATATCACCACACTCCGTCATACGGATGGATGAACGACGCCAACGGAATGGTGTATAAAGATGGCGAGTATCACCTCTACTTCCAGTATAACCCCTACGGATCTAAATGGGGCAACATGCACTGGGGACACGCTGTCAGCACCGACCTGATGCACTGGAAGGAGCTTCAGCCAGCCATCGCACGCGACACCATGGGCCACATCTTCTCAGGAAGCTCTGTAGTTGACAAGAACAACACGGCCGGATACGGCAACGGAGCCATCATAGCCCTTTATACATCGGCAAGCGACAAGAACGGACAGATACAGTGTATGGCATACAGCACCGACAACGGACGCACCTTCACAAAATATGAAGGCAACCCCGTGCTCAGGCCTTTCGACGGACTGAAGGACTTCCGCGACCCGAAAGTGTTCTGGTATGAGCCGGCAAAGGCATGGTATATGATTGTTTCTGCCGACAAGGAAATGCGCTTCTACAAGTCTGACGACCTCAAGAAGTGGACCTACATCAGCGGCTTCGGACGCGGCTACGGCATGCAGCCCTGCCAGTATGAGTGCCCCGACTTTGTTCAGCTGCCCGTAAACGGCGACAAGAACAACATGAAGTATGTAATGCTCATGAACGTTAATCCGGGATGTCTCTTCGGCGGAAGTGCCACAGAATATTTCGTTGGCGACTTCGACGGCAAGAACTTCACTTGCGTTGACGACCCGCACGTGCCTAAATGGCTCGACTATGGCAAGGACCACTATGCAACAGTGTGCTTCTCAAACACGGGCGACCGCGTTATAGCTCTGCCCTGGATGAGCAACTGGCAGTATGCCAACGTTACGCCTATCAAGCAGTACAGAGGTGCCAACGGTTTGCCGCGCGAGCTTTCGCTCTATACAAAAGACGGCCGCTATTATGTTGCAGCCAACGTTGCTCCCGAGGTTAAGGCCATCAGAAAGGAAACAAAGACTGTTGAAGACATCAAGACCGGCGCAAGCGTTGACAAGAAGGGCGTGGCAGCCGGATACGACGGAGCCTTCGAGATAGAGTTCGACGTAACGCCTGCAGCCGACGGAACAGCCGGAATAGAGGTGTACAACGACAAGGGCGAGAAGACCATGATATACTTCGACCTGAAGCAGATGCGCGTCGTTATGGACCGTACACAGAGCGGACTGACCGACTTCGGCAATCTGGCAGAGCCTCACGACATAGAGAAGAAGGCCGACGCCGCACGCCAGAGCAAGGGCCAGCAGCCAATGCGCATAGAAAACGCAGTGAACTATAAGAACGACTTTGCCCTCGGAACATGGGCTCCGCTTAACCTCTGCGAGGACAAGACATATCATGTAGACGTGTTCGTTGACAAATGCTCTGTAGAGCTCTTCGTCGACGGCGGACGCATCGCCATGACCAACCTCGTGTTCCCCACAAAGCCGTACGATTCAGTTAAGTTCTATTCAGAAGGCGGCAAGTCAGCTTTCTCACAGATAAAGGTTTATAAACTTGGCATGTAATTCAGACGCGTTATGAAGAAATTTTGTTTTATCATGACAACTCTGCTTATTGCGGCGACGGCTGCCGTAGCGCAAAAGACCATACGCGTAAGCACTGACAACACCGACCTGATTATGCAGGTCAACAACAACGGCCGTCTCTATATGGTCTATCTTGGCGACAAGCTCCTCAATGCTTCGGATGCCGACAGGCTCGACTGGACCATTGACACAGGATCAGACGCAAGCGTGAGCAAGCGCGGACATGAGGCCTACATGTGCTCAGGAGGCGAAGACTTCTTTGAGCCGGCACTCGGACTGACACATGCCGACGGCAACAAGACTACATATCTTTATTACAAAGACTCGCAGACCAAGGCCGTGGACGGCGGCAACGAGACCGTGATAACCCTTGCCGACAATAAGTATGACGTTGAGGTGCGCCTTCACTATGTGGCTTACACAAAGCAGAATGTGATAAAGGCGTGGAGCGAAATAACCAACAAGGAGAAGGGCGACATATCTCTCTGGAAGTATGCCAGCGCCATCCTGTATTTCAGTTCGCAGAAATATTTCCTGACAAACTATCATGGCGACTGGGCACGCGAGGCCCAGCCTGCCGTGCAGCAGCTTACATACGGCAAGAAGGTGATAGACACAAAGCTCGGCACTAGGGCTGCAATGCACACTCAGCCGTTCTTCGAACTGGGCCTCGACGCTCCTGCTGCCGAGAACAGCGGCCGCGTGATGCTCGGCACGATAGCATGGACGGGCAACTTCAGATGCATCTTCGAGGTTGACAATGTGGGCGGACTGCGCGTCATTCCGGGCATCAATCCCTATGCCTCTGACTATAAGCTGAAGCCGGGCAAGACTTTCGTTACGCCTGAGTTTATATTCACTCTCAGCAACCAGGGCACCGGACTTGCAAGCCGCAACCTGCACGACTGGGCACGCCAGTATCAGCTCAAGGACGGAACGGGCGACCGCATGACTCTGCTCAACAACTGGGAGAGCACAGCGTTCGACTTCAATCAGGAGAGCCTTGCTGCCTTGATGAAAGACGCCAAGAACCTCGGTGTAGACATGTTCCTGCTCGACGACGGATGGTTTGCCAACAAATATCCGAGAAACGACGACAAGGCCGGACTGGGCGACTGGGAGCCTAACCACTTTAAGCTGCCCGGCGGAGTGAAGGCTCTTACCGAGGCTGCCGACGAGGCAGGCGTGAAGTTCGGTATATGGATAGAGCCTGAGATGGTAAATCCAAAGAGTGAACTCTTCGAGAAACATCCCGACTGGGTTATCATGCAGCCCGGACGCGAGCCGTATTACTACCGCAACCAGCTCGTGCTCGACCTTGCCAACCCTAAGGTGCAGGACTATGTGTTCAGCGTTGTGGACAACATACTGAAGGAAAACCCCGGCGTGGCTTACTTCAAGTGGGACTGCAACAGTCCGATAACCAATATCTACTCGCCTTACCTGCGTCAGAATCAGGGCAATCTTTATGTCGATTATGTCAGAGGACTCTACAACGTGCTTCATCGCATAGCCGCCAAGTATCCTCATGTGCCCATGATGCTGTGTTCTGGCGGCGGCGCACGCTGCGACTATGAGGCCCTCAAATACTTTACTGAGTTCTGGTGTTCAGACAACACCGACCCGTTTGAGCGCATCTACATACAGTGGAGCATGTCGAAGTTCTTCCCCGTAAAGGCCATGGCTTCGCACGTAACAGAGTGGAACAAGAACACAAGCATGAAGTTTCGTCTCGACGTGGCAAGCATGTGCAAGCTCGGATTCGACATCGACATGGCATCGCTCTCGCAGACTGACTATAAGCTCTGCCAGCAGGCCGTTGCCAACTACGACAGGCTGAAGCCCGTCATTCTCGACGGCGACATGTTTAAGCTGGTTTCGCCTTACGAGGGCAACCATGCTGCCGTTAACTATGTTACAAAGGACAAGAAGAGCGCCGTGGTGTTTGCCTACGACCTGCATCCGCGCTACAAGGAGCCCGTGCTCAACCTGAAGCTTCAGGGCCTCGACCCGACACTGACCTACAACGTCAATGAGATTAACCTCGCCGACGGTCAGGAAGGTCTGTCAGGCTCGTTCACAGGCGACTATCTCATGAAGATAGGACTGCCGCTCTTCTCGCCGGTAGACGGTTCAAGCCGCGTGCTCGAGCTTACGGCAATGTAATTTCCGGATACCCTTATTTATTATAAATAGTAATTTAACCTGAGTTTTTCGGAGCAATGGGCAGGTTGCGACTCTCTCTCAGCCTGCCTCATTGCTGACCGAAATTAAATCGAACAG
>NZ_LFQU01000056.1 GCF_001275135.1 Xylanibacter rarus
GTATGTAGCAACAAAGCTATTGTGCCGGCTGATTTGTAATCTGCCGGAACTGAATATAAGGATTTTTCAATCCGCTTGCTTCCTATTGCAGATTTATAGGTAGGAATTGCGGATCAAAGATCCTTATATTCGATACTGTCGGATCGCAGATCCAACAGAACATTAGCCTTGCTGTTTCTCTACAATTCTTATATTCAATGCTGCCGAAATTTCAATCCGATTGCTTCCTATTGCAGATTTATAGGTAGGAGTTGCGGATCAAAGATCCTTATAATCGATGCTGCCGGATCGCAGATCCGACAGAACATTAGTCTTGCTGTTTCTCTACAATTCTTATATTCAATGCTGCCGAACTACAGACCGAATTCCAATAACAGATTTGCGATGATCAGTCGTCCTTGCGTTCTATCAGCACCACGGCATAAGCGCTTATGCCCTCTTCACGGCCCGTAAATCCAAGTTTCTCGGTTGTAGTAGCCTTTATGGATATGTTGTCCTCGTCGGTGCCTATAACTTCTGCAAGGCATGCCTTTATGGCCGGCACATGCGGATTGATCTTAGGGCGCTCGGCACACACTGTGGCGTCGATGTTGCCTACCACATATCCCTTGCCGGCAATAAGTTCAACGGTCTTGCGCAGCAGCACCTTGCTGTCTATGTTGAGCGTGTCGGCCGATGTATCAGGAAAATGATAGCCTATATCACGCATATTGGCAGCACCGAGCAGCGCGTCGCATATAGCGTGTATAAGCACGTCGGCATCGCTGTGTCCCAGCAGTCCCATGCTGTGCTCTATCTTTATTCCTCCGAGCCACAGGTCACGGCCCTCAACGAGCCTGTGAACGTCAAATCCAAATCCGGTTCTAATCTTCATAATCGTTTATTTTAGTTCTGTTTTGCTATTCAATATGATAATGTAAAACAAGAAGTCGCATGGGCGCGGTATTTCTGGCTCATGCGACTTCTTGTTTTTCCGGCTCCCTTCGGTTTATCTGCGGAACAGGTCCTTTATGCCGTCCATGTCGAATCCGAGAGTGAAACGCAGTGTCTGGTCGAGCGGGTTGCTCTTTGCCGTTGCGATTACATAACCGCAGTCGAGCGAAAAGGCGCTCATGCGGAAACCGGCACCTACGGTGAAGTATTTACGGTTACCCTTGTTCTCTGACTCATGGTGATAACCGGCTCTCAGCGTAAACTTGTCGTTATACACATACTCAGCACCCACACTCCAGTTTATCTCCTGCAGCTCTTCCTTGAATCCGCCGGGAGCATCACCGAAGCTCTTGAATATACCCGATATGCTCGACACGTCGTAATATTCTTTCTGAACGCGCTGGTCATAAGCCTCAGATGACTCGCCATCTTCCAGTTTAGGATATGTAGGCACAAGGAGCTTGTTGGCATCTGCAGCTATGGTGAATCTGTTAAACTCGTCAATGGGCACCATCAGGGCAAAACCAAGACGCATGTTCGTCGGTATAAACTCGCTGTCTTCGCTGCCTCCGAACGTAATCTTGCTACCGATGTTGCTTATGTTGAGTCCGATGCCGAGCTGACACTCGCGCGCGCCAATGTTTATATAGTCGTTATAGTAGCAGGCAATGTCGGCTGCAAACGCACTACCAGGCGACGTATCGTCCGTGTAGTCGTATGTAAGGTCTGAGTAGATCCATCTTACGGCAGCAGCCAAAGAGAACTTCTCGCTCAGCATAAGCGAGTAAGCCACGTCGAACGACATTTCATAAGGGTTAATCGTCATGCCGCTGCTCTCGCCGGTCTCGCCGTTATACTCGGTCATAACCTCACCCAGCGAGAAATATCTCAACGATGCCGACACGGCACTGTAGTCGCCAATGCGGTAATATCCTGACAGATAAGCAAGGTCCATGTCGCTTACGAGCTGACGCAGCCACGGCGTATAGTTGAGCGACACTCCTGCACGGCTTATACAGAAAGGATACTTGGCAGGGTTCCAATATTGCGAGTTGACATCAGGGTCGGTAGCCACACCGACATCACCCATACCGGCGGCACGTGCGTCGGGGGCTATCATCTGTGAAGTTACTGAGGTGTTAACCGGATTAAACATGTCCAGCTTGTCCTGAGCAAAGGCTCCGGCCGAGGCCACAGCAAGCATCAATGTCAACAATATTCTTTGACTATTCTTCATTCTTTGTCTTTATTTCTTTTTCTGTAATGATTATGCAACTAAAAAACTTTTGTCATGCGCAGAAGCGACATGCGCCTTGATATAATAACCGCTTTTCTCTCATTTTATTGTGTAGTGCGGTCATTAATGCCACATTTAGCGCCGCCATGCCTTATTGTTCCGGCTGCCGCCATGCAGCGTCAGACATGGCGCGTCACCGGTGCGGCTGCCGTGTCAGCGCGATATGATAATCAGCTTCTTTGCCTTCGACACCATGTCGCTGCCGCTGCCGCCAATCTTCACGCGGTAGATATAGACGCCCGTCTGCAGCTTGCCGCCGTTGCTGCCTGTCAGGTCCCAGTCTACGGTATAGTTGTTGTTTGCCGACACACCGCTCTCCTTGTGTTTCCACAGAGGACGGCCGCTCATGTCGAACACCTCAATCTCCACGTCAAGGTTGCTTCCGGCGCGGTCGTGGTTGATGATAAACGTTGTCGACGTTCTGGCGGGGTTGGCCGTGCAGTTGATGTCTATCAGACCGGGGCGCAGACCGCTCACCACGTTGAACGTAAGTTCGGTGGTGGTCAGGTTGTTCATTATGTCCCATGCCTTAAACCTGAGCGTGTGCATGCCCGGCTCAAGCTCCGGTATGCTGTAGTATGTCGAGCCGCTGGTGTAGCTGCCGAAGTCGTAGCTGAAGTTGTCGTTCAGCACGTATGTCTTGTCGGCATCGCCGTCTATGGTCAGCATAAGGTCGTGGCCTATGCCGCTGCCCGTGGTGTTTATTCCGTCTTTGTCGGTTATCTCGGCCACGAAATAAGGCGTTGGATTTACGTTGCCGCCGTTGACAAAGGTCGGAGAGTTAAGATAGCAGTAGACAGACGGGCCTATGCCGTCGTTGTCGAGCGAGCCTGTTCCGCCCACGATGAAGTCTTCGCTGTAGCCGTTCACGGCATCGCCCGTGTCGCCGTTTATTGCAAACACGTTTATCAGTCCGCTCTCGTCGCTGTAGTCGATGTCCTTGCCCACGGCAAACGACATGCTGAACTTGCCTGCCCTCACGCTGTCGGTGCCGTTGAACAGGGTGTTTGAGCGGTCGTAATATTCAAACGGAGTGCTTGCTCCCTCGCTCGACGTGTTGTTAAGCTTGCACACAACGAGCTTCTCGGCGTCTCTCACGGTCAGCGTGGCCACGCCTCTGAAGGCCTCGTCTATGCTGCCCGACGCTCCCTCTATGTGTCCTTTCACTGTGGCCACGGAGCCTGCCTTGAGCTGCGGCAGAGTCTCGGCAGAAGCCAGGGGCACGCCGTTGATGCTGTCTACCACCACTCTCATCTGCGGCAGGTTGAGCTTCAGGGCGGGGTCGCCCAGCAGCGAATATTGCAGCTTGTTCTCCGTCTTGTCGGCGCCCGACTCTATAAGGTCGTTCTTGGCCAGGCGCTGCGCCTCGCCTATAGTTACATAGGTGCCGTTCTGCGGGGTGAGCAGGGCCTTAAGGTAGGCACGGTTGATAGCCCTGTTGCGGTCTACCCACACCGTTCTCGTTGTTCCGTAGAATGCCACCGCACCGCCGTTGCTGTTGAGCACCGCCGTCTCGCCGATGTTCTGCTGCTGCGAGTCGAAGGGCATGATGTCGCACGACGCCGTTATCCACAGCGGCAGGTTGGCGTTGCTGAAGCCGGAAAAGTCGGTCAGCGTGAGCACACGCTCGTGCGATATCTGGTCGGCACGTCCGTGTCCGCTGTAGTTCATTATCAGCGCGCCGGCGCTTTGCTGCTGCTTTATTATCTTGGTCACGTCGGGATATGTGTTTCCGGTAGACGTCGTTACGCAGGTGTATGCGTCCCACATGACGCGCTTTACCTGAATGGCCGGATTGATGCCCTCAACTACCTTTGCCATTTCGTCGGCATCCTCCATGTGCTGGTTGTTGTTGCCGTCGTCGCCCATAAACATCATCACGTTCTGCCAGCTGCCGGCATTTTTGTTTTCGGCGTAGCTTATGGTCTTGTCAACCATTATCTTCGCTTCTTCTGCGGTGCGCACGGGGAAGCGCCCCACAGCCATGTCGAGCTTGTCGGTCTTCGGATTGCCGCCCTCGCCGTCGTCTAACAGGCAGAAGAATCCGTCGTCAACGTAGCAGTCGGTGGCGCTGAATGAGTTTTCGCTCTCATGACACAGCAGGAAATCGTCCTGACTGAGACTCGAACACTCTTGCGTGTTCATGCGGTTGTCCCACACGCAGTCGCCAAACAGCAGCAGGTGCGACGGCATGTCGGCCTCTGTCTCGGCGCGGTCGTAGAGCATCTTCAGATAGCGGCGGTATGCGTTGGCGTCGGGCGTACCGCTCGAAAATTCGTTATACAGTTCGTCGGCCGGCACTATGCGCACTCTCATGCCGTCTTTCTCCTCGTGCAGTTCCTTTATGCGCTGCGCCTGAGCCGTAAGAGCGGCAGAGGTGGGCACTATGATTATCATGTCGGCAGCCTCGTCGGCATGATGGTTCTGGTTGGTTATGTTATACACATATTCGGGCACGCTGAACTCACGTCCGCTCAACGTGGGGCACGGGCGCGGCTCGTCCTGCGTTACGCTGATATAGTCGAGCCTTGCCGGACCGCCCGATACGGTGGTTATCGTAACCGTGTCCGACGGCGACGCGTAGGCGTTGCTGTAGGTCATGTTGACCGACTTGCCGTGGTCATATTCGCCGAATGTCATGCTGAACGTGCGCGTGTCCGACCCGTTAATCTTTATCTGCACCGTGGTGGCCTGTCCTGCGGTGACGCTGGCATAGACCTTACGTATGCCCTGACACGGCGAAGAGTTCTCCAGGATATATGTCTTCGACGTTCCTGCGCTTATCGGCGTGTTCTCATAAAGGTTGCGTCCGCCCTGATACCATGCATAATTGTCTATCTCGTGCAGGAAGTGATAGTCGTCGGCAGAGGGATAGAACGAGTCTACAAAGGCTGTGCTGTCAACGGTGAGCGGCTCGCCGTCGCTCTCGGTAAGGAAGTAGTAGCCGTAGTCGGAGTAAGGATTGCGGGTGCGCGTGGTTGTTGTGTTGCTGCTCCACGACACCGGTCCCTGCGCATGGAACAGCCTGCGGCCGTCAACATAGCATGTGGGCACCTCCTTCAGGTCGTCATACTTTATCAGGTCGTCTGCTTCGAGACTTTCGTTCTGCAGCGCGCCGCCGTAGCCATACACCTTTACGCGGCTCATGTCGCTGAATCCGGCGCGGCGTATCAGCGCGTCGGTTATCTGATATATGCCCGTAGAGGGCACGCGTATCTTTGCCCAGCGGCCTTCGGCCAGCACCGACTTGGCGGCATAACGGCCGGCAGGACTTACGGCTTCGGCTCTCGAGGCTGTCCTGAGGGCAGCGTTCTTAGGCTTAGCCTCAACGTCTATCATAAAGCTCACCAGCTTCTGCCACTTGCCCCCGCGCTTTACCACCGGCACAAACGACACCTCGATGCGTCCGCGCTTGCGCTCCGTAACCACGTTGACCTCCAGCTCCGGCATTTCGGGCATGTTGTCGCCGGCAATCTTCAGGCAGCGCTCTACGTCGCCGCTGCTCATCTCGTAAAATTCGGGATATTCAATCTTTACCGTATATACAGAGTCGGCCCATGCGCCGCCGAGCGGCAGCGAACAGGCAAAGCGCGGCAGCACGCTGTCTATCTTAACCTCGTCGGCAGTGAGGTTAAAAAACTTCTGCACACTGCTGCCCATGATGTTGCAGCAGCAGAGCAGCGCGATAACCGACAATAATATTTTTCTCTTTGTCATTTAACGTTAAACTCCAATACCTTGCGGTCTTCAAGCCAGCCCGTAAGGTGGTCATCAATATGAACGGGGCCCACTCCGGCCGGAGTGCCCGTATAAAGGATGTCGCCGGTCTTCAGCGTGAACCATTGACTTATGTAGGCTATAATCTCGTCTACCTTGAAGAGCATGTCGCTCGAGCAGCCTTCCTGAACGGTGTTGCCGTTGATGTCGAGGCGGAAATGTATTGCCTGTATGTCGCGAAACTTCTCTATGCTCACCCATTCGCCTATTGCAGCCGAGCCGTCGAAGCCCTTGCACAAATCCCACGGCTTGCCTTCGGCGCGCAGCCTGTTCTGCAGGTCGCGGGCGGTGAAGTCGATGCCCACGGTTACGGCGTCGTAGTATCTGTGGGCGAAGCGCTGCGGTATGCTCTTGCCCAGGCGGCAGATGCGCACCACCAGCTCTGTCTCATAGTCGATGCGTCCGAGCTCGTCGGGCAGGAAAAACGGCTTGCTGTCTTTTAGCAGAGCTGAGTCGGCCTTTGTAAATATCACAGGCTCTTCCGGTTTATATAACGTTCCATCCAGCTCTTTATTGTGCTGGATATAGTTCATTCCTACGGCAAAAATCTTCATAATCTGATACTTGTTTATACTTTATCCTAATAACACGGCGCCAGCGTCTCTGCAACAACTATCCATACCCGCACCGTGTTGTCTGTTGCAAAGATAAGATTTTCTGACGAAATGGCAAAAGGATATTTATTAGGAGTTATTTATTAAGGAGTTAAAGAAGTTAGAGTAGTTAAAGGAGTTAAAGCCAAATGCTTTTTTTACAATAAAGCGCCGGCAGCATAGCGGATTGAAATTAGCTTCGCTGACCGTTGGTTCCTTATACTCTATTCCGGCAGATTTTTCGCTGTGCTCAACAACTCGTACAAATCAGCCGGCACATTAGTCTTGTTGGTATATATCGTTGCTTGTAAGCCACAAGAGTAATGTTCTGTCGGATATGCTATCCGACAGCATAAAATATAAGGATCTGCGATCCGAGACTCTATTCCGGCAGATTAATTTTATTGATTGTCGGCTGCGCTCGGCATAACCAAATATAATTTGCTTCTGCTCTCGCTTGCACGACAATTGCAAATCAGCCGGCACATTAGTCTTGTTGCTACAGAATTGTAAAGAAACAGCAAGGCTATTGTTCTGCCGGATATGCTATCCGGCTGTATCGAATATAAGGATCTGCGATCCGAAAAACATACCTATAAATCAGCAACAGGAAGCAAGCGGATTAAAAAAATCCTAATACTCAATTCCGGCGGATTAATTTTATTGATTGTCGGCTGCGCTCGGCATAACCAAATATAATTTGCTTCTGCTCTCGCTTGCACGACAATTGCAAATCAGCCGGCACATTAGCTTTGTTGCTGCATGTCCGTTTTTAAACTACAATGCATTTGACTTTAACTACTTTAACTTCTATAACTACTTTAACTACTAAAAATTAGTCTTGTTTCTACATATCCGTTTTTAAGCAACAATGCATTTGA
>NZ_LFQU01000057.1 GCF_001275135.1 Xylanibacter rarus
ATTATTAGGTACTATACAATTTGCTCCGATACCACTATAATCACCAATTTCTATGTTACGTCCTGTACCAAAATATGCTTTTCTATCTATTGTCGAAATTTTTCCGCATTTTTTGAATATATGTTTTACACACCAAATTCGTATAGAATTATATAATTTACCAAATATAGGTGTATATGATCCTGGAAGATATTGTGCAAATCCGTAGTATAAGATTAAAAATAAAATTCTAAAAAGATTTTTCATTGGTTATGATTGAAATAATTATGGATCTCAAAATTTGGAATTTATAAATTAAGCATTCTCTTTATTATGTCTACTGAATTATTGAATGAATATTTTTCGAGATACAAGTCTCTTACTTCTTTGATAAATTTCGGAGGCTTGTTATTTGATAACATATTTATACCATTAATAAATTCATCTGCGGTATTACATTCTTTATATAAGTCTCTTGGTATGGTAAAACCGACAAATGCTTCATGGCTTCCTATTATATATTTACCCCACATTAGTGCTTCTGTAGTTTTTGTCTTCATTCCACTACCTTCAAAAATAGGTGATATAATTGCATCACAGTTTCTATAGAATACTCCTAAATCAGGTACGAAACCGTGAATATGAATATTTTTTATTGAATGAAAAGGAAGACGATCCATATTAGATCCAACAATAGTTAATTCAACATTTATTTTAGGAATAACATTTTTAATAAACCAAGTTAATCCATTGACATTAGCATAGAAGTAGCTTCCTACGAAAAGTAATTTTAATAGACTTTTTTCAGATGAATTCTTTTGTGTCTCTTTATCAGAAATAAATGAATCTTTTATAGATGATGGTAATATTGTTATTGAGGCGTTTGATTTTATTTTTTTTATATAATTTGCATCTCTTTTAGTAAGGGCTATAAGGTTATCTGAATATACAATACCTTCAATTTCAGACTTTATTATTGGTCTGTTGTATAACGGATACATTAAGGTTTGAAAGAAATTTCTTTTTCTAAAATATTTTTCTACATTATGGAAAAAAGTAATTATCCGTCCTTGATACCCGTTATGTTTCAACTCTTTTGCTAATCGTCCCCAAAATGAGCCATCTATCCATATAATGTCAAAATCTTTACTGATTTGAATTATTTTTTTTACCAATGAAGAGTTTAATCCTACTACATAATGTTTTGTACATCTATCAACAACATCGCTTAATTTTGTTCTTTGCTTTTCTATCGTAATTACTAGAACATTATTAGTACCTGCTATTTCTTTTAAAACATCTAAATTACGTTTTGTAATAACGGCTCCTCCTCCGTTATCGGAACAATTAGTAGAAATAAATAATATCTTCATACCTCTAAGATTTTTTGTCATATAGTTTTATAAAAGGGAATGAATGGTATAATATCCATAAAAAGTAGCATTCGGCATTTCCTAACATTAATATTAGCATTAGACATAATACCATTGATTTTTTTCCAAATCCGTTCTTAAAAGTTCTACATGTATAGAGTAGCCAAATACAAAATGGGATAAGACCATAAGCCGCAATAAAGTCAGTAACACCAGACCCTGTCCCCCATCCACCTTGATATTCAACAGCAGCCCGAACATAAGGATGATCAACATATCTAATTTGAGGATATGTGGTATTTCCTATTATTGGATGTTTGATGATATAATAAATATCCATCATTGCTGTAGAGAATCTTGAAAGATTTTGGCTTCCTTCTTTTGATTCTATATCTTTAGCTACTCCTATCTGCTCTTGAATTTTTTCACCTATAAAAGGTATGCTGGTCGCAACAATATAACCAATGAAGATAATTATTACTAAAGATAAAAGTTTTGAAACTGATAATTTCTTGCTTAAATAATAGAATATGTATATAAAGAAAAATACAACATACCCTTGCGTACTTACTGTTGTTAGCAAAGCTATGAAAATAATAATCATTTTCTTTTTATATATTTTCCATAATAGGGATAGACGGTCAAAAAATAAAATTTGAGAAATACAAATATAACCGGCAAAAGCACCCGGTTCCCAAAAGGGGCCACAGTTTCTTCCTTTAATAATCTCATTTATTCTAACATTCCATAGGAAAAAGCCTTTATAATTTCCTATATTGATGCTATCAATATTAGGAATTATATTAAAAATTATCATTAGTAGATAACAAGGAATAGATATTAGGCACAATATATATATAATATTAAAATATATATATTTAAATCTTTCACCTAATATAGAACAAATAAACCAACCAGCAAAAATCATTTGTAATGAGTTGCTCATTTCTGATATACCATAATAATATTTCTGTAATATAAATACAAGTATAAATGAGCTAATATAAATATATAATGATTTCTGGAGTTTTATTTTTTTATTTAAAATGTATATTAAGGCGATTATCGCAATAAATAAGGTCTTATATGGGATTATATAACTATTTGTGAATCCACACATTATAAAAAATAAGAATATTAAAATATATTCTAATTTTGATAGATAAATTATACTCCCTGTTAATGTTTTCATATTTAAATGTTTTCAATTATTTCTCCCCAGAATGTTTTTTGTGTAGTCCCTTCAATATAAGGATTGAATTTTATTTTCCATGATAGCTTGTGGAATATACCATTTGGGAATTTGTCTTTGTTATATTGTTCATTCATTTGCTTTTGTAAATCTAATATATTAGGTTCCGAGATACCTAATTTGTCTATAGATTCTTTACAAATGAAACTTTCATTATAAATAAGATTAAGAAAATAGTCTAATAAGAGATAATCAACAAATAAAGATTCACGTTTACAATATTCGAGAAATAGTATAAACATATTAGTAAAAATCAATCTTTGTTTACCTCCTATAAGATAGCTTGCCCATCTATATTTAGATATGTATGAATAATCGTCATCAGAATATTTTTTGCTGCTATAAAATTCAATAGAAGAAATATCTGGAATTATTGATGTCGTATAGCATGTAGCATCAATCCAAAGCCCACCATATTTGGAAAGGAGACCGAATCTTAGGATGTCTGAAAAATTGGTTATTGAAATATCGCCTTTATTTACATTGTCAATAATATATTGTGGTATATTGATGTATTTATTATAATTGGTCTTATCTATAATAATAAGGCATTGATTTTTATTTAGATTTTCTCTGATTTTTTTTATACATATTTTAGGTACAAGAGGCATCATCTTCTCCCCTTGCCACCAACATACCCATATTGGGTCTTTTCCTTTTTCTATGATTTGTTTTTGTTCGAGTTTTGTATCTTGAATAAATTGACTATAATTTCTTTTTAAATATTTTGAAATAGTTTTTTGAACAATTAAGTAGCACCGTTTTTTCTTTATGCTATTTAAGAAGGCAATGGGTATCCCAATAATCCCTAGAACATTTATATAAGAGTATATCGTTTTTAGTTTTCTTTTGAAAAGATCAAAACTTTGCCTGTTCCAAATTCTTCTAATGATTTTCTGCTTTAATTTATAAATGTAGCTATTATATTTTTGGGATAGATAGTTTATATCTTTTTCATTATAAAATTCTTTAATAACTTTTTCTCTTTCAACTTTGCCAATATTATTCAAGGAGAATGTAAGACCATCATGGTTAAAAATACATACATCTATATCCATCGGCCGATATGTGCAATTCCCAAAGACAATTGTTTGAAGCCAAAATTTCCAATCACTTACTAATTTTAGAGTCTCGTCGTAAGGATATCTTAACAATAAAGATCTTTTTATAAAGGATGCCTGATGACTGATTGATGTCACAAAAAAATGTTCTTTTGTTACTTTTTCTATTGGTTGAACATAATCTATGACTTTTCCATCCTTTGTTGAAATTTCACATCCAGTTAACACATCAAAATCGTCATCAAGAAATAGCGAAGCCTGTTTTAAAACAAGTTGATTGGCAAACATATCTCCTGCATTCATAAAAATACAATATTCACCTGAAGCCATGTTTATAGCTTTATTCATTGCATTATAAATGCCAGAGTCAGGCTCACTTATCCATTTAGAAATAGATTTATAGTATTTTTTTATAATATCAACAGTACCATCAGTACTTGCTCCGTCAACAATAATATATTCATAATTATCATATTGTTGAGTTACGACAGATTGTATTGTTTTTTCAATTTCTTTGTATGCATTAAATGCAATTGTTATAACTGATATTTTCATATTTTTATAAGAAACTACATGCTTTTCCATTAAAATGATATTTTAGGTTTTGAGGACGTTTCCCAATAATTTTAGCGGGTATACCACCGACTAAAGTAAAAGGAGGAACATCTTTCGTAACAACTGCACCAGCAGCAATAACTGCTCCTTCGCCAATTTTTACGCTATGAAGAATTATAACACGAGGTCCAATCCAAGCTCTGTTTCCTATAATAACTTTTCCATAATGTCCTGGATTACATGAGAAAAAAGGATCTCTATAATCGTGTTGATATGTCCAAATTTGTACATCTGAAGATAGATTCACATCATCTCCTATGATTAAGCCTGCGCGAGCATCTAAAATGGCGTTATCTCCAATGATACTACCTTTTCCAATACATAATCCTGTCGGATTTCGTATTTCTGCTCCATAATAAATAATCGCATTTTTCTTAATGTCAATAAGATATATTTTTTTGTAAAAGAAATCTCTTATAAAATGTACATATATATGAGAAATCCATAAAAGGAACAAACGGTTTTTTAAAGCATCCATTTTAAAAAAAAGAAAAATTCTATTTTTTGAAATATAGATATTGGCTTTGGTAAACTTCCATCTTTATAATATTTTTTTTCTATTATTGCAGATAGTCTGATTAATGGTGTAAATAATAATAGAATAATTAATCTATGTTCTATTATTAAGATTATTATGAGAATAATTAACAATGTTGACATGGCTCTTTTATGTTATAATTATGATTTATGCTTTATGTAATATAAATGTGATAATATATTTACTTATTAATTGCACTATATATATTTAGAATTGATTGACCATATTTTTCTTCTGAAAAATTATCTTTTGCAAAATTTTGTGCATTGTGAATAATGTTGATATTTTCAGACTCACAAAAAATCATTTTTTTCATTATTTCAGCACAGCTATTTACATCATTAAATGTGAAACCAGTTTCTTTATTCTTAACAAGTTCTTTGGTTCCTCCTGAGTTCCTTGCAATAACAGGACATCCATAAAACATGGCTTCAACAGTCACTCTACCTAAGCCTTCATTTTCTGAGCACATTAAAAAATGCTGTTGCAGATGACATATATTGTTTTATATTTTTACAATAACCAACAAAATAACATTATCTTTTAATTTGTATTCATTAATAAGTCTGCTTAATTCCAATTTATAATTATCCGTAACATTTCCGGCCATTATCAATTTATATCCTCTAGATGCTAAATTAGATAATCCAAATGCTTTTATTGCAAAAGATGCACCTTTTGCTTCACATAATAAAGCCGAAGAAAAAAGAAGTATTTTTGTTTATTTGTATTTAAGCATATGTCAGAAACACTTCTTACAGCATCCCAAATATAATAAGCATTACGTGCTTTATTCAATTCCCAATGATTATAGACAGATTTTGTTATTGCTATTACTGCATCTGAAGCATATATCATTTTTTTTAATCTCTTCCACCCTGTAAATGGTTGAAAATTAAAATCCAAATCCTGAAATTCACGAATATGCCAAACATGTTTAGCTGATAGTCTTTTCGATAAATCAACGCCAATTGTAAAAACACTCGCATTAGAATGAACTATATCTATTTTTATTCCATTTAGTTCTGAGATGACCGAATTAACACAACGCAAATTAAAATATTTATCACGTAAATAATGTGGCAAAAATTTAACGATATGTTTTACATTACTCTTTTCTCTTATATTCATCCTGAAATGATGAACAATACATCTTATATTATTCTTTGTAAACAATTCATAAGCAGGTCCTTTTTGAGGCAATAAAACTATTGGCACAATATTATCCCGCATTGAATGAATCATATTATGTAAAGATAATGCAGCACCACCTAAATGAGCTGTGTGACAAATATATAAAACATTTAACTTTTCCATTTTTTTATCAATCATAGTATATTTTTTAGAAAAGACTCAGACCTTTGTCTAATAATTGAAAGATTTTTGTCTACATCATTCCAATCTATATTCAAATTATATATATTATCAAATGTTGTATCTTCTTTCAAAATTCTGTTTGTTAAATTCAATTCATCCAATAAATCTGTTATACGACTGTTTCCTCCTTCAAATCTTCCTTTTAATGGAACATATATAAAAGATGTATGCATAAGTATGGCAAATACAACTCCATGAAACGATGGGGTTACTAATAATTCTGCATTTCTTAT
>NZ_LFQU01000058.1 GCF_001275135.1 Xylanibacter rarus
ACATTCCATTTTGGATCATAAGTAGCACCAAATACAACGCCATGTTTTTCAATAACATAATTTGCAATTAATGTAAATATACCTCCTGATGAACTTTGCATTCTCACTTCGTCATCTTCATTAATTAAAGCATATGCTTGAAGTGGTTCAGACTCTTTATATGGAGTTATAATAGGGCATACTTTTTCGCATAATCGACAATCAATGCACTTATCAATATTAACATGAGGATAAAGGAAGCCCTCATTATCTTCAATCAGTGATATACATTGTCTTGGACAACGTTGTACGCATGCTGAACATCCACAACAATTGTGCTTATCAGTTATATTTATCATTTTCTGAATTTACTTTTTATTGCTGTTATTTTTGATAAAATAAATTGACGCTCATTTCTGTTACAACCTACAAAATATATCACGCTGAAAGTACAAATAACAGAAATTGCACATATCATAATAAAACTTATAAACGTCTCTTTCAAATAAGACGATAATAAACAAGGAATAATAGCTGATAAAATTGTAACAGCCAAGACATTAAAATACACCTTACTCATATATTCACGTACAGAAAGACCAATCATGCCTCTTAGCATATATAGGCGTAATGCCAAACAGCATTGAGATATACAAATAGCAACAATCAATACAGTTTCTGGTATACAACCGTTTCTTAACAGAATATATGATATAGGCAAATTCGTCATTTGCAGCCCCCCTACAACTATCTGATAATTGCGTATGTTCCCTGTCGCAAGCATAGCGGTTATAAGTGGATTTGATATTGATTCTGACATGGCAAAAATCAATACTAATTGTACAAATAATGTCGTATGATCAGGAACAATCTTAAGCCATAATGTAAGAATATAATGGGCATTGATTATTACCGGTAATGAAAGTATCAGTAATATATAAAAGGAAAGTCTTGCTCCTTGATGTATCAATGTCATCATATATTCTTTGTTTCCGGCTGCATACGATTTTGTTATCTGGGGATTAAGGGCCATCATAAAATTACTTACAAAACCGCTTATGGCATTATTTACCTGATATGCAATACCTCGGGCTGCATTTACAGCCGGACCACAGAAAAGGTTTATGATAATGTTTCCACCCTGATCACGTAATACAGCAGATGTCGCACCAATAAAATTCCATCCGGCAAAGCCGAACATCTTTTTTAAGAGTTCCTTATCAAATATAAAATGGTAGGTACATTCCTCAAAGTGTCGTTTACAATAATATCCATAAACAAAACGGATTATTAATGCAACTGATGCCATTAATATTGCATAGAATATAAGTTTGTCAAACGGTGACCATAACAGCATATAAACAATAACAAGTTTAGCCACTACCTCCAATATGCTTATATATGCAAAAGCTGACATCTTTTCATGTGCTATTATTGCAGCATTGTATGGAATGCTTATCAGGTTTATTATAAAAGTCAATATAGATAGTTGAAACACCCAATTGGCAGCATACATACGGTCTGTAGGTATTGTCATTTTAGCATTTAGAAACCATACCCCTATAGCTTCTGCCAAGATCAATATAATTAGACCTAATACAAGTTGTATCGTTACTGATGATGAAAATATTCTTATCAGTTTTTCTTTATCTCCCTTACCGAGTTCATATGTAATAAACCTACTGATAGCAGATGACAAAGAGCCGGATATTACAGAAAACATAGCTACAACTCCGCCTACAACATTGTATATACCGAAATCTTCAACACCTAATGTATGTAACACTACACGTGATGTATATAGACTTACTGCCATCATAAACAGCATGCGTACATATAGTAGCAATGTGTTTTTTGCTATTCTTTTATTATTTTGTGCTGTATCAGTCATTATCTAAGTGAAAAACAGGAGCAAAGCACAATCGGGCTTGCGCAATTTACTAAAAAATTACAAATTAAACGTTTTAGCGGAAATGAATTGTTACAAGTTAAAAATTAAATACCGTTGCATTTTTTGAATTATAATGCTGTTGATTGTACCTATTGAATGTTGTATCATAGAGCTTTGAATCTATTTTTTGCTATTATTATTTCTTTCATAACGTGTTGATTTGCGAGGTAAAACTCAGTGAGTTTTGAGGAGAAAAACAATGATTTTCTATGCAGAAATGATTGCTTTTCGGGAGTTATGAAGTTAAGTCATGTGCTTTGTGGGATATTGTCATAACTTCATCGTTTACTCATATTTCTTAGTAATTTATCTTTACATATCAAGAGCATAATCACCTTGTAGTAAGGTTGTATGTATTTTGTTCGTTATGCAACATTTATTATTCTATATCAGAAAATCTTTTTTCGGTTTTAAAAAAGATTTTGAGAATAAATATTTACATTTTATTTTTCGGTTTTATTTTTTATTTCAAAAAGATTTGGACTTTTTCGCGTTTTTTGCTACAGGTAGTGATTAAAGCCTGCAGTGCTCTGTCAAAGGGTAACCGCACAGATGCAAGTCGCTGTATATATGCATGTTACGTTCGTTTCTTATGCCATTTTCTGCCTTCCGGAGCACTGTAAGAGTGACAGGGTGGTAAGCTGTTTTCAAAACTTTTTATATATATGCGATAAAATAAATTATCGGCATGTATATATATTCATTTTATTTTTTTTGCGCGTATATAATATAAAAAGTTTATAAAGTAGGTGGTAAACCTAGCACTGCGTGAATTAAGAGCCCCACCAAACCTCCCCCGTGGGAGGCTTTTGCTTCTCGGTAGTTTGAGTAGTATTTTCTAAGTGAAGAGCAGGCGCAAAAGCGCAAACGAAGTTCAGCGTTAGCTAATTAAAAATTAAAAGTGAAAAACGCCAGGCGTAAGTAAGAGTGAAAAATCCAATCGCTTTGTTGGATCTTTTCGCAAGTACTATGTTTGCTATTGACTCTAACTCCTAGCCAACTTGTTGGCGATAACTTCTATAACTACTTTAACTCCTATCCGGATTCTGCATCTGTCCTTCTTTTTTCACCTCTATTCTTAGTAACTTATATTTACATATCTAGAACATAATCACCTTACTGTAACCTTATCACGTTTTTGCACATTTTAGTCGATTTTCAACATATAATGAATGTTAATTTTTTGTCATCCAAAATTTGGATATTAACATTGTTAACGTTTTTTTACTCGCTTTTTTTAGGCATATTTTCGCATAAAAGTGACAACCTTGTCTGTAAGGTTGCAGTGATATACACCTCATCATCACGCATTATCTTATATCATTTATTATCAATGTCTTACACCAGATAATAGTTCCGAAATTACGACAAAACAGGCATTAGGGTGTGATAGGGTGGTAAGTAGGTTTCGTAACTTTTATATAATATTTGTGTTTTGTGTCATCCAAAATGGATATTAACACTTATATTCCTCGGGCGCGCGCGTAAGGAGTTTATAGAGCAGGTTACTAGCCTATCACTGCGTGAATTAAAAATGAAAAATTAAAAGTGAAAAATGTCTGTCGGAATTTAGAGTGAAAAATCCAAATACTTTGCTGGATCTTTTCGCAAGTACTGTGTTTGCTATTGACTCTAACTAATAGCTCATCTTAGTGAGCGATAACTACTCTAACTCCTTTAACTCCCAATGACAATAGCACAGGAAACCATGTGTCTTTGTTGCTTCTTGTCAGCATCAGGACTAACTTTCTTAATTTTTAATTGCGCAAGCCCGCTCTTCGTTCTTCACTTAGAGAAATCGAAACTTAAGCCTCCCCACGGGGGAGGTTTGGTGGGGCTCTTTATTTGCGCCTTTGCGCCTCAGTCTCTTGTGAGTTGTGTGATGAGCTGTGTGAAGTATTTGCGCCACTCGTTGAGCTTTTTTTGTTCTGCCTGCTGTTGTGGCGACTTGATGAGGCGATAGTTTTCTATCCTGCGCTTGTAGCCGTCTACTATTATCGAGTTGGCGGCCAACAGCTGGATGCAGGTAAGGCTGTCGCCAGACTTCAGGTTGTTGTCTTAGACTGCTTTAATGAATCCGTGACGTACATGCAGCTCTGTTTCTAGTGTCCTGCAGCTGCGGCAGGTTGACTTAACTAATTTGTCGATAACCACTGTGGTTAACAGACGTGCCTTCTTTTCGGCTGATTCTAAATTTTTCATTGTTGTATAATTGAATTTACACAATATCATTTTTGGTGCCGGCGGATTATCATCGGTAGTTATAGTAGTTAAAGAAGTTATAGTAGTTAAAGTCATATGCTTTGTTGATTCTTATCATAACTTTTTGTACCGAGGATTATCATCGGTAGTTATAGTAGTTAAAGAAGTTATAGTAGTTAAAGTCATATGCTTTGTTGATTCTTTTCGCAAGCACTGCGTTTACATATGACTCTAACTCCTAGCTCACCTTAGTGAGCGATAACTACTTTAACTCCTTTAACTCCTAATCTTTCGTACCGGCGGATTTGCGCTTTTATCTGTAGTTATAGTAGTTAAAGAAGTTATAGTAGTTAAAGTCATATGCTTTGTTGATTTTTATAATAACTTCATAATCACTACGTTCGCTATTGTTCCGGCGGATCTGCGCTCCGCCGGAATTGAATATAAAGATTTGTAATCTGATTACTTCCTATGTGGCATTACATCATAACTTTATACCAAACATTAGCAAACGTAGGTAGTGATTGCAAGTAATTTCTTTAGCCTTTAATTTTTACTTTTATTTTTTATTGCCATCTGTTCACTGTTAATTTTTCACTTATATAGCGTTGCGTTAACAACTTTTTTGTCCCGTTGGGGACAAAATGGTGAAATATGTTCAGAGTGGCTATATCTTTGCACAGTCTGTTGCTAATGGAGTGGGGTGTTATCCTGCCGATGAAGCTTTGGGCGATGTATGTCCGGTGTATTTTTTACCTGACTGATATTGCCCGCCTTTACGGTTAAGTTCTGAAATTAATTGGAGATATGATGATATATGTGGTGTTTATTATGACGATTCTGTTACTCTATCGGATCGAGCAGGTCGCGCGATATATTGACCTTGGCGCTGCCGAGGATGCCGATGTCGATGACGAGGCTGGTGCTGTTGTCGGGACACTGAAGGACATAGCCTTCGAGGCCCATGAGCTTGCCTCCGTTGACGCGTACCTTCTCGCCACGGCGCAACGGGCGCGGGTCGATGGTTACGTCGCTCTCGGCATCGCTGACCATGCGCATAAGGCTGCGCATCTGCTGGTCGGGGATGACGGCAACAGGGCGATGGCCGTTTTCGGGACTGCCGGCTATGTTGACCATGAAGCGCTTGATGTATGGCAGGAACACTATCTCCTTGCGGCGCATGAGGTCGGTGCAGCGGATGAAGACGAGGGTGGGGAAGATGATGCGCTCTACGAGCTTGCGGCGGCCGTTGCGCCATGTGCGCATCTCCTTCTGCGCTGCCACATAGACCTCATAGTCTTTTTCGCTGTCAGGCTGCGACGCAATGCGTGCCAGAAGCCTCTCGCAACAAAGTTTTTCGGAGTTGTTGTTTACGACGGCTATATACCAATGTTTGCCGTTTTTGGTTGCTTTTGGCACGCCTACGGCGCCGTCGGTAGGTGTTACCGTCGGACTTTTAACATGCATCGGTGTATTGCTATCCATAATAGTCTCGTCTGCTTAGCTCAACAAATTGATGACTCACTCTTACGAAGAGTAAGTCTGACGTTGCTAAATGTTTGATAATCAGAGAATAAGAAACAATATGACATGCATTTGGTTCACATAAGTTCATATTGTAACAACTTTGAAAACATGAATAAACACTATTTTTATCGGCAAAATATTGGTAATAAAAATAAATTCGTAAATTTGCAACGTTAGATGTACTCTTCGTAAGAGTAAGTCGTTTTGAACATACAGCCCTAAATATTT
>NZ_LFQU01000059.1 GCF_001275135.1 Xylanibacter rarus
TTGAGTAAAGGCCTATGTTTTTATGTCTTTGATACATCAGGATAGAGAATTTGCTAACAATTTGTTTATAGGCCTTCTCTTATAAAATCAAATGATTCAAATATGTCTTCCTTTGATGCAGTGAAATTAATTTTTACTTTTCCAATATTTTCTAACAATGTAAAATTAATAGTATTAGCTGTATTTTTTTTATCATGTTTCATGAGTTCGTATAAGACTTCGTAATCGTCACAACTAAAATCATAAATTCCATAAATATGTTTTATGTAATTAACCGTCTGACGCATCTTTTCAATCGGGAATCCCACCTTAATTGTACAAAGATAAAGTTCACAAATCATACCATAGGCAACAGCATAGCCATGCAATATCGGAGATTGTTTTATCATTGAAAGTGATTCAAATGCATGACCTATCGTGTGCCCGAAATTGAGCGCTTTTCGCATACCGGTTTCATATGGATCATTCTTAACAATTTCTTCTTTAATTTTTATGCTATCCTCAAGAAGATATGATAAATCATTAAGATTTGGCGCTAAAATATCAAATGTAAGCAATTTACTCCAGATATCTTCATTACTAATTAAACTATGTTTTATCATTTCTGCATATCCAGAACAAATATTTTCGGAATCAAGCGTTTTTAAAAAATTTGTGTCAATAATTACTATATCAGAATTATTAAAAACCCCTATTTCATTTTTTAATCCGTTAAAATTTATTCCAGTTTTACCACCAACGGAAGCATCAACCATAGCCAATAGGGTAGTAGGTATGTTAATAAATTTGAGGCCCCGTTTAAATGTCGAGGCTGCAAATCCACCAAGATCTGTTACCATACCGCCACCTAAATTGATAATTAGAGAATATCGTGTAGCTTTTTGTTCGCTTAAAGATCTCCATACGTGAGTAAGCGAGTTTATGTTTTTACTATTGTCTGTAGAACATATTGAGATAATACCGGCATTCTTAAGTGATGGGATATCACTAATTCTTGGCAAACAAAATTTCTCCGTAATATTATCAACGATTATAAAAACTTTATCGGGATTGAAAGATTTAATATGAAAATCAAGTTCAGCATTTAAGCATTTAGATATTATAATACTCTGTTTCATAATCATAAAGACATTATATGTGTTGCAAAGTTAGTCAAATTTATTCTAAATGAAAATTTTTATTCAACTTTTAATATATTGTTGATTAAACCAATAATTATATTTAACGTCTAAGACAATAAAATATAAGGTAAAAATGAAAAAGAAGATAATTCTACTATGCCTATTGATAATTTCATCAATAGATGTTTTTTCTCAAATTAACACTATAACAGGAAAGATTATAGACCGCGATACAAAGGAAGGCGTGATGATGGTTACGGTACAAATGTTGACACAGGATAGCACCTATATCTCTGGTGTTTTAAGTGATGAAAATGGTAAATTTAAGTTAACTGCACCTAAAAGAGGAAATTATATTCTAAAATTTACATGTGTAGGATATATACCATTGACAAAAACACTAAATGTTTCAACTGAGAAAAATATAGCATTAGGTGATATTACCTTTTCTGCTGATGCAATTATGTTAAAGGGAGCAACTGTCATAGGTCAAGCACCGCCTGTGACAGTTCAAGAAGATACTTTTGTCTACAATGCTTCTGCATATAGAACTCCAGAAGGTTCTGTTGTAGAAGAATTGATAAAGAAATTACCAGGCGCTCAGATTGACGATGACGGAAAAATTACAGTAAATGGTAAAGAAGTAAAAAAATACTTGTTGACGGTAAAGAGTTTATGACCGGAGATACTAAAACTGCATTAAAAAATTTACCAACATCTATTATAGACAAGATTAAAACCTATGACGAGAAAAGCGATTTGGCTAAAGTCACTGGCATAGATGACGGTGAAGAACAAACTGTATTAGACTTTGGAATAAAGAAAGGAATGAATAAAGGAATAATAGGAAATGCAGATGCATCAATAGGAACGCATAATAGATATGCCGAAAGATTGATGGGGGCCCTATTTAAGGATAAATCAAGAGTGATGCTTATGGGAAATGCCAATAATACTAATGATAAAGGCTTCCCAGGAGGAGGTGGACTCCAAGGGTTGAATTCCTCAAAAATGATGGGCGCAAATTTTAACTATAATCGTAATAAGATATTCATTTTAGATGGTAGTATTAGATGGAATCATTCTAATGGTGACGTCAGAACAGAGCAATCAACTGAAAATTTCGTAAGTAACATCGGCTCTTTTTCAAATAGCTTTAATCAAAATTATACTCGAAGTAATAGTTGGGATGCTCGTTTGAGAATGGAATGGAAGCCTGATACGATGACCAATATTATGTTTCGTCCTACTATTAAGTATTCAACAAGTGATGGATTATCATCATCAACAAGTGCCTCATATAATGATGATCCATATTTATATGTTACTAATCCGTTGTCTCCTGAGTCAATATTACAAATGGCAGAAGATAGTTTAATGGTGAATACAAGGAAGAACAATTCTATAACATACTCTGAAAATAAAAGTTTAGGTATAATGTTGCAAATTAACAGAAAACTAAATTCTAAAGGTCGAAATGTAACATTGCGTACTAACGTTACTTATAATGATAATAAAAGCAAAAGTTTAAGTACATCAAATGTACATTTATATCAGATAAAAAATAGTTCAGGAGTTGATTCGGTATACCAAACAAATAGATATAATTTAACTCCAACAAAATCACTTAGCTATAATATTCAAGCAACTTATAGTGAACCAATATTTAAGACCATGTTTTTGCAATTTAGCTATAAATTTACTTATAACTATAACAAAAGTGATAGGGAAACTTTTGATTTCAGTAATTTAGGTGAGAATTTCTTTGATAATGTTATTAATGAATATAGAGGATGGAATAATTATCTAAGACTGTTAGAGAATCCACTTGACAGCTATCTGGATCCAGATTTAAGTAGGTATTCAGAATATAAGAACTACATTCATGATTTGCAAATAATGCTGAGAGTTATTAGACAAAAATACAATTTGAATATTGGATTCATGGCACAGCCACAAACTACACATTTCATTCAGAAATACCAAGGCATATATACAGATACAATAAGAAACGTTGTTAATGTCAGTCCAACATTAGATTTCAGATATCGTTTCTCAAAGTTGAGTAATTTGAGAATAAATTATAGGGGTACAACAACGCAACCTAATATGACAGACCTTATGGATATTACAGACGATAGTGACCCTTTAAATGTCACAAAAGGAAATCCTGGTCTTAAACCATCGTTCACCAATTCACTAAGATTATTTTATAATACATATTTACAGAATCATCAACGAGCTATAATGACGTACATTAATTACCAAAATACACGTAATAGTATTAGTAATATGGTTACTTATGACGAGAAAACCGGAGGACGCATAACGCGACCAGAAAATATAAATGGAAATTGGAACATTTCAGGAGCATTCATGTTTAACACTGCAATCGATTCTATTGGGAAATGGAATATTAATACATTTACTAATATATCCTATAATAATTATGTTGGATATCTTGCTTTAGATAATAATTCTAATTCACAAAAAAATATAACTCGCACATCACAAATTAATGAACAACTGCGCACTAGTTATCGCAATGATTGGCTTGAAGTTATGCTAGATGGTTCATTAAACTATACTCATTCACGGAATTTATTACAAAGTGAAAGTAATCTTGATACATGGCAGTTTTCATACGGAGGTTCATTAAATATATATTTACCTTGGGGAACTAGTCTATCTACCGATTTACATGAAAATAGTCGCAGAGGATTTAATGACAATTCCATGAATACAAATGAATTAATTTGGAATGCTCAAATTAGTCAAGGATTCCTTAAAGGAAAGACATTGACTATTTCTCTACAATTTTATGACATCTTACATAATCAAAGCAATTTCAGCCGAGTAATAACTGCTGTACAAAAAAGCGATACAAAATATAATAGTATAAATAGTTATGCAATGTTACATGTTGTTTATCGTATGAACGTATTTGGAGGAAAACAAGGCGATGACCCCAAAAGAAGAATCAGACCAGAAGGCATGTCAATAGGTCCTGGTGCAAGAGGGCATATCCCACATGAGTTTAGAGGTCGATAAACAAATATATAATATATTAGCGTATATTATAGTAGAAAATCTAAATTGATTACATACATCAATATATTTTAGAATTATAAATTTTATTTTGTCTTTAAGATAAATGTATTATAGAATTTTATCTAATAAAATTTTGAAAAGATATATAAATGGCTTAAATTTGCATTAATTTGAACCTATATAAATTCATAACAAGATATTAAGGATGGGGAGATTTTTGATACTTTTTTTATGTACATTGACAAGTGTTGTGCTTAATGCTCAAATGAGGTGGAACTCTAGGTATCAAGCTTATATTGATAAATATAAAGATCTGGCTATTTCAGAGATGCTGAAATATAATATTCCTGCAAGTATTACTCTTGCACAAGGATTACTTGAGAGTGGGGCTGGAATGAGTGAGCTTACAAGAAAAGGGAATAATCATTTCGGTATAAAATGTCATGATTGGCTCGGAGCAACAACATACCATGATGATGATGAAAAACAGGAATGTTTTAGAGCGTATCGTGACGCATACGAAAGTTATGAGGATCATAGCAAATTTTTGGCACGCCAGCCAAGATATAAAAAACTATTTTCACTTAAAAAAACTGACTATAAAGGTTGGGCACATGGATTAAAAAAGTGTGGATATGCTACGAACCCAAACTATGCAAAAAAACTTATTGGAATTATCGAATTGTATAAGCTACATAAATACGATCATGCTAAAAAGTATGATAAGTTCATGGTCGAGATGGCTGAAGTGAAAGACATTTCACCAGATACAAAATTGCATCCTATACATATTTATAATAAAAACTATTATCTTAAAGCAAGGCAGGGTGATACATTCAGATCCATTTCAAAGGAAGTTGGTATTTCATATAAGAAATTGGCAAAATACAATGAAAGAGATAAAAATGACAGATTAATACCAGGAGAAATCATTTACTTGAAAAAGAAACAAAATAAAGCCGAAAAAATATATAAAAACCGACCGCATAGAATTAAAGCCGGTGAAAGTATGTATTCTATAGCGCAATATTATGGTATTAAACTTTCTAGTCTTTATAAGATGAATAAATTGTCGCCAGATTATAGCATAAAAGTTGGTGATTATTTAAAAGTAAGATAAATTACGCTAATCGGCA
>NZ_LFQU01000060.1 GCF_001275135.1 Xylanibacter rarus
TCACCTGGGTGAGCTAGTAGTTAGAGTCATATGCCATGTTGATTCTTATCTTATCGCAAGAACTACGTTTGCAATTGGATTTTTCGTTTTTCACTTTTCATTATTCACTTAAACAATCACTATGTTTGCATTTATTTCGTGCAAGTTTAATGGGTTTCTGCATTTATTTCATGCAATTTTGGCAGAATTCTGCATTTATTTTGTGCAATTTCTGTAAAATACAGTATATTTGTCATGATATAAAATAGGATGGGTATGGAAAGGCTGTATGAATTTTTCTATAGAAAACTGAAAAATACTCCGGTGGAGTTTTTCAGATATAAATATAACCAGATAAAATGGGAAAGTAGAGCTTTCGGACTTGTCGGCCCACGAGGCGTAGGCAAGTCTACTATGCTGCTGCAATATATCAAACAGAATTTGGACACAAAAGATACGCTGTATGTATCGGCTGACAATCTTTATTTTGCAGAACACAAACTTGTTGACCTGGCTGACCGTTTTGTAAAGATGGGAGGCAAACACCTGTTTATCGACGAGATTCACAAATATGAAGGATGGTCGAGAGAGCTGAAACAGATTTATGACAGTTATGACGACTTGCAGATTGTGATCTCCGGCTCTTCGATACTTGACATTTATAAGGGCATGGCAGATCTTAGCAGACGTATGCCTATTTATGAGATGCAGGGGTTGTCGTTCAGAGAATATTTGCGCCTATTTCATAGTATAGACGTACCAGTTTACAGTCTGAAAGACATACTTACGCACAAAGCAGTGATTAGTGGTGTAGAACATCCCCTTCCACTTTTTCATGATTATCTTAAAAGAGGCTATTATCCGTTCGGACGCGACGCTGAATTTGAAATTGAGCTGATGCAGGTGATAAACCAGACGATGGAAATAGACATACCAATGCACATAAAGACCAACATATCTGTGGGCAGAAAACTGAAGAGTCTGATAATGGTTGTATCTAAAAGTGTTCCTTTTAAGCCTGTGATGCAGAAACTGGCTGATGTTACGGGTATCAGCAGAAATGACATTCCTGACTATCTGATATACATGGAACGTGCCGGAATGATAAGTCAGCTGCGTAATGCAACCGGAGGACTGAGAGGCCTAGGCAAAGTGGAGAAACTGTATCTAGACAACACGAACCTGATTTATACCCTTGCACCGGAACGTGCTGATATAGGAAACGTAAGAGAGACGTTCTTTATGAACCAGACGAGGGTATGTAACGACGTGAGAAGTTCTGACATCTCAGATTTTGAGATAGACGGCAAGGTGTTTGAAATTGGAGGACGGAAAAAAGGACAAAAACAGATAGAAAGTGCAGACGACGGCTACATCGTGAAAGACGATATTGAAAGCGGATACGCAAACGTGATACCTCTCTGGGCTTTCGGATTTAACTACTAATGGTAATTCACAATTAGCTTGCGCTGAACTGCGTTAGGTTGGCGATTCGGTCGCGCTATGAACGATAGCCACAAGACTAGTGGATTGTTTCCCTAGTGGCGCAATGTAGGGACGTACCCCAGGTGCGTCCACCTTTCATTTAGCATTTTTTTTGTTATATCGTAAATCGTTGAAATACAGGATTTTACCAGTTGGACGCACCTGGGGTACGTCCCTACAATCAACCCTGAGTAATGCTGTTTAATTTTTACTTGCGCTTACAGCCTGCTCTTCACTTAAATAAGCACTACGTTTGCAATTGACTTTAACTCCTACAAAAAATCCATAATGCACATGAATTTTTACTTTTTAATTTTTCATTTTCGTGCGAAACAATTCGCACGAACTGCGGTTCGGAAAAGTCAAAAATAAAAACTGCGTTTTTTATTTGTCTTTTCTCTCGCCTTGTTCTATCTTTGAATAAGATAGGAGGCGGCTCGGCAATAAAAATAAAAAATTAATGTTTTTTCATTTTGTATTGCTCTCACCTTTCACTATCTTTGAATAAGATAGGATGCGGCTCGGCAATAAAAATAAAAAAATTATGTTTTTTCATTTTGTATTGCTCTCACCTTGTTCTATCTTTGAATAAGATAGGATGTGGCTCGGCAATAAAAAAGAAAAAAAGTGTTTTTTCATTTTGTATTGCTCTCACCTTGTTCTATCTTTGAATAAGATAGGATGCGGCTCGGCAATAAAAATAAAAAAATATGTTTTTTCATTTTGTATTGCTCTCACCTTTCACTATCTTTGCAGAAAAATACTGTGATGCAGAATACGGAAATTTTAAGTATTAAGAATTTCGGTCCTATAAATAATGCTGTCGTAAGAATTAGTAAGATTACTGTCATGATTGGCGAACAGGGCGCCGGAAAGAGTTGCGTGGCTAAGCTCTATTCTCTTTTTTCATGGCTTGAAAAAGCGCTGATGAGACATGTTCTTACTGAACGCTACGTTACGCAGTATTCGAGATTCAGAAAGACGTATGCTGCATATAATGGTATTAACGGATACTTTAGGCCTGATACGGAGTTGAGGTTCGACGGCTTTCACTATTCGTTTGTTTATGAGAATGAAAAATTATCTATAATAGAAAATAATCAAGATGGCAATTTGTTTAATATTGCCAAAGTGATGTATGTGCCGGCTGAACGTAACGTATTGGGAAGTGTTGAGCATCCAACAAGATTGCGTGAACTGAGCGATCCGATGATGACATTTCTTGATGAATATGATAAAGCCAAAAACGATATAAAAAGCGGATATAAAATGCCATTCGGCGAGGTGGATTTTGAGTATGACAAACTGAACGACATACCCAAACTTAAACATAAGAACTATGAAATAAAACTGTCGGAAGCGTCAAGCGGATTTCAGTCAGCACTGCCTTTACTGCTTGTATCAGAAAATCTGTCGAACATTGTACGCGACAATTCGGCAAAGGCTGAACTGTCGGACAAAGAACGCAAGGCGTTGCAAAAAGAGGTGAATCTGATATTAAGCGACAACACGCTGAGCGATGACGTGAAAATGGCGTCATTGAGAATGGTGTCGTCAAAGTATAGATATTCCCGCTTTGTAAACGTTGTAGAAGAGATGGAACTTAATCTGTTTCCAGACTCTCAAAAAAATGTGCTGTACGAACTGGTGGCTGATGCATATAAACTGAATGAAAACAGACTGGTGATGACAACACACAGTCCTTATGTGATAAACTATCTTACGTTGTCTGTTAAAGCTAAGCAACTGGCAAAACGTGCGGAAGGATTGGAAGATATACTGAAACGTATCTATGATGTTGTACCAATGTCAGGAATGATTAATGCTGACGACCTGATTATATATGAATTGCATGACGGCACCGTTGAACAACTGAAAGATTATGAGGGGCTGCCTTCTGACGACAATTATCTTAACATCAAACTGAGAGATACTAATAGCGTTTTTGACGACTTATTGGAGATTGAGGAGGACTTGGACAGCTATGATGAAAGAAAGAGTGATTGATTTCTTTAAGGATGAAATGCCTGTTGGAGATGCTTTATTCGGAATATGTGATGATGAGGATGAAGCAGCAAAGACTCCGGCTTATGTGGATGCCGATGCAAAAAATAAAGAAGAATGGACAGCCGTAGTAACTAACAGGTCTGGAAAGATAATCTCGTTTATAGCCGTAGATAACAAGATAGAGATAAGGCGTGAAAACGGACAAATGGAGAACCGCTGCGATGCCATGCTGCACAATGATGAATATATTATATTCATAGAACTGAAGAATCAGAACAAGGACTGGATTAAACATGCCGTAGAAGATCAGTTGGCAACAACCATCAATGTATTTAAACAGTGGCATGACATTTCTTTATTCAAGCATAAACTGGCTTATGCCTGCAACAAACGTCACAGGAGATTTGCATTTAGTAATAAAGAAGATATGCAACGTTTCCGCAATCAGCATGGCGTAAGACTGAATATAGGATGCGATATAATGATAAAATAACTATCGTTTTAGGCGGATTATAATTCATACTTTGTTAATTGTGTTTTGTTTCTATTGTGCTTATTTAAGTGAATGGCAGTTTATTGCTATAGCACGGCATTTGGATTGACTAACGTCGAACTTTGTTTTTTCACTGTTCACTCTTAACTTTTCATTTCCATCAGGCGCTGTTTAATTTTTACTTTTTAATTTTTCATTTTCGTGCGAAACAATTCGCACGAACTGCGGTTCGGAAAAGTCAAAAATAAAAACTGCGTTTTTTATTTGCCTTTTCACTCACCTTTCACTATCTTTGCATTTCTGTAATGTCCGGATAAGTTTTCGGGACTATTAATAAATTGTTTTGGCACTATGAAAGAAATGTATTATGTATTCTGCAACCAGACATTGGTGACTGATGGGCAAGCCGGCAAAGGACGGCGGGCGTGGTGTGTGCTGAGACTTATCGCGGATGTACTGTGTGGCGTGGTGAAGCCCGGAGATGCTGGCTGCATGAAGGGCGGATTGCGCGTTGATATGGCGACAGGGCTCGCCGTAAGATTGAACAGAGATACTAACAATTAAATAACTAAACCATGCTTTATCCATTATTATTTAGAAACAACTTCTTTTCGAAAATATGGGGCGGAAGCCTGCTGAAGAAACTTAAGGGCATAGAAGACAATGACCCTACGCCTATAGGCGAGAGCTGGGAGATAAGTGCCGTGCCGGGCAAGGAGTCGGTAGTGGGCAACGGCTCACTGCAAGGACGCAAGCTTAACGAACTTGTGACGGAATATAAGGAAGAGCTGATAGGACGCACGGTGTATGACATGTACGGCGAGACGTTTCCGCTGCTGATAAAGTTTATCGACGCTGCGAAGGACTTGTCGATACAGGTGCATCCCAACGACGAGATGGCAAAGAAATATCACGATTCGTTCGGCAAGACGGAGATGTGGTATATTATGGACACAAAGCCGGGAGCTAAGCTCTACAGCGGCTTTAAGAGTCTGATATCGAAATATGAATAC
>NZ_LFQU01000061.1 GCF_001275135.1 Xylanibacter rarus
TATATGCAAGCAAACAACTGACTTTCAGATAGTTAAAATTTTTCGAACACTAGTGATAACATATCCGACAGAACAATAGCCATGTAGTTTCCGGACTTTTTAATCGTTACAAGACAAATGCGCCGCTTGTGCAACTGATTTGAAGCAACAAAGCTAATCAGAGAAATTGCCTTCTTCATCCGTAAGCCCTCCTGGTATCAGACTCGAGTCGGGAGTGTTTATCTGTGCTGCGTTGGCATATACAGCTTCTTCGCTTATCGCATTATAGTATGCCTTTGGGGCACAGACATTTGTAAATGAAAGAACAATTAGTCTTGGCATTTTTCTATTAGCTGTTTTAGCGTAACCATCGTATTGTCATTACGCCTTGACAATTTTCATTGTTATTATTTCAGCACGCTTGTTTTTGCGCTGCCTTCAAATCTCGCGTTGTTGCCATGATCAGTCTTACGTCCGAAGTCGAGTGTGTAGCGCATCGTCAGGCTGACGTATCTTCCGTCCCACGGACGCGAGAGATATTCGCTGCTGTGCAAATTGTCACTGTCAAACCATGACTTCACCCAGCCGTGTTTTCTCAGCACAGAGTTTACTGACAGCATTGCGTAAAAGTTTCCGGCTGTGTATTGCAGAATCACCTTAAGGTTATCGCTGAATTGCGCCGTCGTGCCGTATCCGCCGCGCATAAATCCCTTGTTGAAATTTTTGCCGTATCCTGCCGACACTGAGAAATTCTTGTTCATGTTGTAGCTTATGTATGGGTACAAGCCATAGTTGTTTAACGAGAAATTCCTTATGCCCGAATGCATCTCGTGTGCGTAATACAGCTTTGCCTGCATGTTAAGCTTTCCGCCGGCAAGCGACAGCGACGGTGTAAGCGATGCCGATATGATGTCGTAGTTGCCGCTGTTAACGATGTCCTTAATCATAAGTCCGTTTTCCGCATGCCATAAGGGCACAATGTCGTGCATTATCTCTTCCCAGATAACGTCGGCATTAAGCGAAAATCCGTTTATAGGCATCCATGCATACGACATATGGGCTGAGGCATACCGTTGAGGCTTCAGACCGGCGTTGCCCTTGGTGCCTTCAATCTCGTTGTCCTGTCGCACCACGGTGTTATAGAATGAAGGAGTTATCGGCATCTGCATAATTTGCGCGTATGCATACAGAGAATGTTTCTTTCCGATGCGGCCGTTCATTACGATGAATCCGTTTACGTATGGCTTGGTGTCATAACCGTCGTCGTTCACCTTGTAGAAGTTTACAGGCACTTCTATCTGCGCGCTTGCCGACCAGTTGTCAGAGAATTTGTGGTTATATCTCACTCTGGCATAGACATAGTTGTTTATGAGTTTCTGTCGTGTGTTGTCCGTTCCTGTGTAGAGCGTGTTGAATATTTCCGATTTATATTCTGCCGTTACTGTCATATAGTTTTGTTTGTATAGCGGAAAGGCGTATGACATCCATACGTCAGGCAGATACACGTCTTCCTCGGTGGCATTGAATATCGGGCTGCCGAATGTGTACAGAGTAGACGCGTCGTTGTGGTTGTAAGAGAACGATGCCGCGCCGTACAGCATTGAGTTGCGTGGCAACTTTGACAACTGGAAGTATGTGTTGATGTATGGCAGCATGCCTTTCGACGATGCTTCCGTCAGAGCCTTGCCGTTGTCTGGTGCGTTGTTGCCTGTATAGGTTATGTTTATGTCGCTGTTGTTCACCGGCGTGCTTTCATATCTGTATCCTGCCGATGCCGTGAAGGTCAGCTTGTCGCTTATGTATCTTGCGTTTACGGCTGTAGTGAACATTTTTGTGTGTTCTCTTTGCGTTTCTTCTGTCAGCTTGTCTATTATGTTGTCCTTACTGAATATGTATTGTGTGCCGGTGTTGTGCGTTATGTCGTCAGCGTTGCGGTAGTCGGCTTCGGCCAGTCCCGTAAGCGTCCATTTGCCAGTATTCACTTTTGCCGCGGCTCCATAGTTGCCGCTGTTGTAAACGAACGACTGATTAACCTCGCCGAGCACATATCCTCCGTATTTGTATTTCTTCATCACGAGGTTTACCACTGCCTGATAATTCTTGTATTTAGGATCTGCAGGTGATTTGAGATATTCTACGTGCAACACGTCTTTCGGTCTCAGGGCTTTCACCTCCCAGTCTTGCGCCTCCACGCCGTCAATGTAGAAATGCACTTCGCCTTGATAAGTTGTTTCCACTTTGTTTGAACCAAGATCAACTCTAAGTCCTGCCACCATCATTCTTGCCAGCAGGTCGTTTATGTTTATGGAATGCTGCTTCGCTTCCTTTGACGGAATGTAAACCACACCGTCTGCAATGGCATAGTTGCGTGTACCCTCAACCACAACCTCGTTGAGTTTATAATTTTTTATCGAGTCTGTCTGGGCTTTTGCATAATAATCCAGACTTAGAAGAACTATCGTAAATAATAATAAACGTTTTTTGTTCATATATCTAAAATTTTTTAGTTTAACTGTATTGTGTACGCAGGCAAGTACCTTTTGTGACTTTATTAATATGATTTAATTTGCTTTTCTTGATGTGGCAGCCATCAGTGATAATCAGATTTTTTAAGCAATATATATTATCTCCGGTTAACATCTTCTGCCTTATAATCAGCTGTAGCACTATTCTTTTCTTTAGCAAAACAACGGAAATTTTATAATAAAAACAAATTTTGGCAATTAAAAAAGTTCACAAAAAGTTCACAAGACTCTTTGCGAAAAGCTGCAAACTTCACAAAACTTCACAAACGTGTTTTTCATTAAATTTAGCTGTTCGCAACAGCTCCACGGACGTACATCTCATTAATTATCGTGCTGTGAAATCTTTTCACAAAAACTTCACAGACGTATTTTCTTCATGATGTAAATCACTGTTTATAAAGACTTTATAAATTTGTCAAAGTCTCTCGACGAGCCGTCTTTGCCGGTTATTCTGTTATACATCCGTTTTCGTATGTTTGCAATGTCCTGAAGACTGCGGCCGGTAAGCATATTTATCTGCGAAGGTGTGAAGCCAAGCTTGACCAAGAGGCACAGCTCATATTCGCTTTCACTCAAAACGGCCTTCAGCCGGCTTATTTCTTCGTAGCTGTCAAACAGGCTTATGAGCATTTTGCGCTCTTCTCCGCTCATCATCACGTGCTCCTTTTCGGCATGTCTACGTAAAACTCTTACAACAGGCTCGTCTGCAAATGGCGTCATTCGGGCAGCAATGTCCTTGTTTTTCTCATATTCGGCTTTCTCTTTTTGCAGCCTTTCAATCTCTTCCTCCTTCTCCTTAATCAGACTTTCCATCCGCGTCTGTCTGTTTTCGGTCAGTATGTCCAGCTCGCGCCTTGCCTTCTTCAGTTCGCTTATGCTGCGTTCATATTCTTTTATCTCGTTAACTCTTGCCCTGCGTTTCCTTATTATATATGTTCTCACGGCCAGTGCCCCGCCAATGGCTGCAGCCATGATGGCCATAATTATGATTATGCTGATATATTTTGTCCGCAATGCGTCTTTCTCAGCCTCTTCAGCATTCTGCCTGTATCTGTTATAGTTATACATGGCCTGCATCTGCTGGAGATGTTCGGTTGACATCTGGGTATACGCAGAATCTGTTGCTGCATTCCACATTTCTGCGTATTTAGTAACAGAATCATTATTGCAACGTTTTTTATATAGCATATATAATCCCTTAGCTGCGGCCTGATGATTATTATAATCCGATGTTTCGTTTAATTCCTTTCTAAAGAAATATTCTGCTGAATCAAACTTGTTTTCATTAAGGTAACACATACCTTTGATATAATAATGTATTTCATGACCTTTTTTTACTTTGTTGACTTTTGTATCATAAAGTCCTGATTCTTTTTCATATATTCTTAAATACGGCTTAACCTTGTTTGTCTCTCCATTTTCCACCATTATGAAGATAGGTATACCATATGAAGATGCTGCATAATTTATATATCCGTATTTTTGAAATAATTTTGAGGATTTGTCGCTGATAGAAATGACCGAGTCATATTTTCCTAAATAATAATACGTTTCTGTTAAGCGTTGATATCCACAAATTGCATTCAATGTGTCCTTTGCCAATTTTGCATATTTTATTGCTTGCTTTTGTGCGATTAATGCATTTTCAGGTGACAAATGTTTATATAGAATTTCACCAAGAAAGGTATATATCCGGCTTAAATTTTTAAAGTCGCAGCTGCTGTCAGTGGTGTCTGCCTTTGCTGCCGCTTCATGAAAATACTGCAATGCCATGGGGGCATCCTTGCCGTCAAAGTATGCGCATCCAAGGATATAGTATGCGAGCATACGTTCGTTAGAATCTCCGTGCTTGTCAAAATAGTCGGCAATGTCTTTCAGCGAGTCGGTGCTCATGGGCATTGCGAGCTTGTTTCTTACTTTAGCCTTTAGCAGCAACAGCTTCATGTGTCGGCTTTTGTTCATGTCGATTTCTCCCTCCAGACTGTCAATAAGCGTCATCGCCCTTTGCGGTGCCACCTCGCTCAGACTGTCTGCCGCAGCAATATCTCTGTCTGCCGCCTGCTGTCCGCAAGACACAACAGATAATAGTGTTGGCACTATAGATACGGCCAATAACAGGCCGCCCGTTATGTTGGTTATAATTCTTTTCATCGTTTTAAATGGTATTCGAGATGCAAAGATAGTGTATTTTTAGGAGTTAAAGGAGTTAGAAGTAGTTAAAGGAGCTTGTTTAAGTGAAGAACGAAGAGTGAAGAGTGAAAAATTCGATACTCTTGTGGATTATTGTTATTTCACTTTTCATTTAACCGCTTGTGCAACCGATATGAATCAACAAAGCTAATGTGCCGGCTGATTTGCAATCTGCCGGAATTAAGTATAAGGATTTTAATCCGCTTACTTCCTATTTTTATTTTAGATATGAATTTCTAATCAAAAAATAGCTATTAAGGTATGAATCTCGGA
>NZ_LFQU01000062.1 GCF_001275135.1 Xylanibacter rarus
ATATTCATATTTCGATATCAGACTCTTAAAGCCGCTGTAGAGCTTAGCTCCCGGCTTTGTGTCCATAATATACCACATCTCCGTCTTGCCGAACGAGTCGTGATATTTCTTTGCCATCTCGTCGTTGGGATGCACCTGTATCGACAAGTCCTTCGCAGCGTCGATAAACTTTATCAGCAGCGGAAACGTCTCGCCGTACATGTCATACACCGTGCGTCCTATCAGCTCTTCCTTATATTCCGTCACAAGTTCGTTAAGCTTGCGTCCCTGCAGTGAGCCGTTGCCCACTACCGATTCCTTACCCGGCACGGCACTTATCTCCCAGCTCTCGCCCATAGGAGTTGTATCACCGTCACTAATACCTTTAAGTGTCTTCAGCAGATTACCGCCCCAGACCTTAGAATAAATGTTATTCTTAAACAATAATGGATAAAGCATGGTTTAGTCTTTTTTAAAATTTAAGTGAACAGAGAAAAGAGAAGAAACAAAGTTCGACGTTAGTCAATCCAATGGTGTTGGGCCTCATGTTAGGAGTTATAGTCGTTAAAGTCAATAGCCAACGTAGTGCTTGCGACAAGAAACAACTAGACTATTGGATTTTTTACTCTTCCCTCTTCACTTAAACTATACCGTCATGTGATTTATGCAAATCCTTTTCAGGAACCACTCATACAGCTTATGATTACTAATTACAGAAACAATCAACTTATATATATAATGTTATTGAATTTACATATTTACTCGTTTTTATTTAAAAACATTACTATTTTATTTATTAAATTTTTGTCTTGTACATTGAATTTACGTGCAAAAAAGCATTTGTTTGTGCTATTTATTAATTCATCAAAATCATTCTCTTTCCATATATATGGTTCCCCTCTTTTCCAATCAATATATCTTAGACATGAATGATATTCGTCTTCATAATCATATATATTATTTTTATATGGTGAATTCCATAATACTGTTTGTAAGAAAATCTCATCAGGACAAAAAGTATGATTAAACATTTGTAATATTTCTTCTTTATGTTCTATAAGATATTTACAGAAATTATCAGTAATACTAACCCATTGACAACCTTTTTTAAGTTCAAGTTTATAACGTCTTCTAACTTGAAATACATTTTGCAGTGATAAAAAGCTTTTTTGAATTAACCTGACAATAATTTTTTCAAAGATATTATTACATCTAAAGTGGTTTTGTAAAATATAGAAATATCTAGTTTTATTATTTAATACTTTAAGAGATTGTGGAGATTCTTTTTCAAATTCTACAAATTCTTTTCCTTGTAACTTGTCACATACTTGGTGTATATAGTCTTGAGACTTTATCGGTAAGTCTTGTCCCGAAAGCAAATGATAATATGAGTAATGTTCTTTCTTTCGGGCTGTTTCAAATAATAAAAATTCAGTTTCTACTAGCTTAACACTGCCCCAACAATTATTATTCTGTTGAGTAAAGAATAAATTACTATTTTGAGCTTTTATGCTTTTGAATATATTTATATCCGTTCGTGAATCAATGGTAATAAATATATCGTTACGTACATCGTCGATAAGACTGATTAAGATTTGTAATAGCTCAGGTTGATCGTGGGCTATAATTAAGTATGCATGCCTATTTCTAATCATATCAATATAAATTTTTAATTGTTTATTTCTGTGCTCCGCCGGAATAGAATATTAGGAGATTAGCTGCGCTGACCTTCGGTTTTAATACTCAATTTCGGCGAAACACAGATTCGCCGGCACATTAGTATATACCTGTTATATAGTCTAAAATTCTTCTAGCTTTTTTATTCACTAAAGCCATAATATCTTAAATATTCAAGATAGACGAATAATTACAATATGAATATTATTATTGTCAAAACACTTGAATAGCAAAATATATACAAAAATAATTTATTATCTTTGCACCAATGAAATCGTTTTTTCGTATAGTGTTGTCTTATCTTTCGGCTATAATACTTGTACCTATAGCCATAATAGCAAAGCTGTTCAGGAAATAAGAATTCTTATTTCTCAAATGGATTCTTGTATATGCCAAGCAACTGCTTAGTGAAGTAATAGAAGAACTGCATATCGTCAACAAAATAACGCTTAAACAGGCGCTTTGGTTCTTTTATCACACGATACAGCCACTCCATTCCGCATTTCTGCCATATCATAGGCGCACGTTTCAGCGTACCAGCCTCGAAGTCTATCGTTGCGCCAAGAGCCATAAACACATCCACGTTTGGCATCTTGTCACGATATTTCATTATCCATTTCTCCTGTTTGGGCGCACCTACACCTACAAGAACAACGTTTGCGCCACTTTCATTTACAATCTTTATCAGTTCCTCACATTCTGCCTCTTTCTTCTCAAATCCATACGAAGGTGAATGTGCGCCGACAACAATCTCACGGCCCACTTTTTCGTTGATGTTTCTTTTAGCTTTCTCTGCTATACCTTCTGCTGCACCCAGCAAGAATATCTTGCAGTCAGTGTCATCCTTATGATACATATAATATGCAGTAAAGAAGCTGCTTCCGGGAATAGCCTCCGGCAACGGATCTTTCAGCAGTTTAGACATCAGGTATAATATTTTACTGTCGCATACCACCCATTCTGCCTTTTGATAAACATCATAAAAGTCTTTATCTTTCTGAAGCTTTACCAGATGGTCTACGTTAGGAGTTATCAATACGCCTTTTTTCAAGTTCTTCAATAGTTCTTTTTGAGTTATAACTTGAATTCTTGTATTCAAAAAGTTTATTGTCTTCATTTTAGTAATGTTTCATAAATATTGTTCAAGTCGTTAAAGACTTTTTCCGGGAAAAAGTCCTTAACTATTTTATATCCGTTTTCACCCTGCGTTTTTATCTCGTCTTTGTTCTCAATATAATATTTTATGGCATCAGCTATTTCCTCTTGATTTCCGGGTTCTACCAATATACCATTTCTTTTATTCTCAACAACTTCAGGAATACCGCCTACGGGAGTTGATATTACAGGATGACTATAGCTCATGGCTTCCAATATCGCAATAGGCAAGCCTTCATTATATGAAGGAAGAATATAAACATCTTCCCAATTTAGGCATTCTTTTTTATGCTCACCGGCAATCCAGCCTTCATAACTTACAAAGCCTTCTAATCCATTATCTTTGATAAACTTATTTATGTCTCCGTCAACTTCATTTCCGCCCATTCTTAATAAGAGTTTATCCTTAAAAAACTCTTTTTCTTTACAAATGGCTTTTAGTAAATCGAATGCCCCTTTCCTTTTGCTTATTTCTCCCATATACAGCAAATGTAGTTTATCATCAATTCGCTTTATTGGTTTTAGTTCAGGAGGAGAAACGATATTATTTAATACGCATATTTTATTTTGATCAATACCGATAGAAATAAAATAGTGTTTCCACGATTCAGATAAAACAATCAGTTTATCACATTTATTGATTGTTTCTGTTATGTCGGCTTTATTAGTCGTATTATTGTAGAACTCAACAAAATCTGCTGCATGTTCATGCAATATAACTTTCTTGCCTAGCTTTTTTGCCAAATTAATAAAAATCTTACATCTGTAAAATGAGGCATTTGCAGCTCCATGAATATGTACAATTTTTATATTCTTATCAAATGTGCATTTAATCCATGTACGCATGATGGCCTGCAATGCATACCATGATTTTACTAATTTGTTTCCTAGTTTCCATGTTGGTATAAACTGCATTCCTTCGATATACTTTTTATATGAAACCAATACTGCAGTCATACCTCCCTTGGTTTTCATGGACACACCAAGGAAAAGTATCTTTTTTGAAATGCTATTTTGTATGTACTTCATTATTTACGTTTTTTTATCAGTTTTGCAGGATTTCCACCAACAATACTATATGGTTGAACGTCTTTAGTAATTATAGCTCCTGCGGCAAGTATACTTCCGTGACCTATTATTCTCCCAGGCATAATCATAACGCGAGCACCTAACCAACAATCGTCTTCTATAATTGTAACTTTATTTGGAGTTTTTCCTTGAAAACACATGGGAATATTTATATCATCCGAAATATGATTATTATCTATTATATATACTTCAGGAGCCATCATTACATATTTTCCAATAATTGTATT
>NZ_LFQU01000063.1 GCF_001275135.1 Xylanibacter rarus
AAGATCCGCCGGCACATTAGCAAACGTAGTGCTTATGCAACGTGGTTTTGCTTAATCCAATTATGAAATCCATTTCTGTGTTTGCTAATTATGAAACGTAGTTCAGCATTAGCTAATTGTGAAACGTGGTTCAGCGCAGCTAATTATGAAATGTCGTTCGGTTTAATCCAATTATGAATTACTTCAACCTCTAATAACAAAAAAACGGAACTCCGTTTAGGAATTCCGTTTGGGGTGGAGGGTGGGGCTCGAACCCACGACATTCAGAACCACAATCTGACGCTCTAACCAACTGAACTACATCCACCGTGTTAGTTGCTTAATGTCTTAAAGCGAGTGCAAAGGTACGGGATTTATTTTAAACTACCAAATAAATCCCGTATTTTTTTTGCTTTTTGTTTAATTTGCCGGTGTTTTAGGAGCCTGAGGCGCTGCAGGAGCTGCTTTTTGGTCAGCTTTCTGAGCATTGTTACCAGCCTTAGCCGGAGCTGCCTTCTGTGTCTGGCTAGCGCCAAATCCGGGAAGGTTTGTCGGGTTAGTCTGCTGCTGTTCTGTTGCAGCCTTCTCGATAACACTCTCAGATGTTGTTGCCTTAGGAGCAACATAAGCGCATACAACGCTGAGAACAACCATGGCTATTGCAAGTCCCCATGTTGTTTTCTCAATGAAATCAGTGGTCTTGCGCACACCCATGATCTGGTTTGATGATGAGAAGTTTGACGCAAGTCCTCCTCCTTTAGACTCCTGGATCAGCACGATGCCTATCATGAGCAGTGCTGCCAGCACGATTAAGATTACGAATAATGTATACATTTTCTTTTATTTATATTTATTATTTATTATCAGTTTTTCCAAAAATCGGATTTGGTCTGCAAAGTAAGCATTTTTTTTGGATAATTCAAATTTAAACGCTTAATAATTTCCAATGCCTTTGAATATCGGCCTTGTTTTATGTAAATTTGCGCCAAAGTCTCGGTAAAATAGTTCTCGTCGCCCTCTTTTTTGTCGTTGTCCTCTATTTCAGGCACATACTCGGGCTCGTCCTTCAGTTCTATTTTTCCGTTCTCGTTGTTGATGAAGTTGTCTATGAGGTCTTGTCCCTTCATGACGGGCTGCTGTGTGTCGTCTGTGTCGCCTTCAGTATCAAGCAGATAGGCCACATAGTCGATGGCTGCGTCGGCAGGTGTGGGCTTGCGCTTCTTTTTGCGCTCCTTGTTTTCCTCTTCCTTCTTGTCTTCGGGTATGGTGTCGAGGAACTGCTCTATGAGCGATATGGTTCTGTTGCCGCCTTCTGCCTCTTTTTTATTGTCTTTCTCAGTCTTCTTCTCCTGCTGTGTGGTGCGCAGCTTGTAGTGGGCAGCCTCCACGAGATTGAACACCACCTTGCGGTCGGTGATGTAGACGGCAGAGCGGCGCAGCTCCTCGTCGAACGAAGGGTCGTGAAGAAGATACAGGTTTTGCAGTAACAGCAAACGGGCCGGCTGGTAATAGGGATACAGAGCAAGGAGGGAACGCAAGTCGTAGAGCGTTTCCTTGTCCATCTGTTCCGGATGCCTTATTAGCTGCTCGAGGTCTATGTTCATATGGTCTGCTTGTTACCAGTTTGCTACTGTTGCGTTGAATATCTGATCTGTGATGTCTTCAACCATCTGTGTTACGAGTTCTTCCTGAACAGAGTTTAGCGACTGTGTAGTCTCGAATGTAGACGTGGCAGTGAACTGCTTTTCGAAGTCCTCGCTGTGGTTGGCATTGTTGGTAAATCTTACGTTCACCGTCATCGACAGCTCTGCCTGTGCCGATGTACCTTCAGCCGTTACGGCCTTGTTGCGCTGCGAATATTGCGTTATCTCGCCTTCAATCTTCATGTCGCCGTTGCGCTTTACCTGAATGAGGCGTGTGTGGTTGGCGAACACGTCCTTAAGCTGGTTGTTGAAGATGCTGGCCATAGGAGCCCATACGTAGCTTGAGCGGATGGGGAAGTCGGCTATCTGTATTGTCTTGGTCTTGGTGTAGTCGATACTTGCTCCGTTGAACTTATATGACACGCTGCATGACACCAGCAGTAGCATCATGACGGTTAATAGTGCTGTCTTTATATGATTGATTCGCATAAGTTGTTTGTTGCCGCTTTGTAAATGTTTGTTGCTTAATATGAGCTTCTTGTCATATCGTTGGCCGTAGGACATTATTTCTCCAGTCCGTACTGCTTTATTCTTCTGTATAATGTTCTGTCGGAAATGCCAAGTTCCTGAGCCGCCTTCTTGCGGTTGCCGCCATTGCGTTCGAGAGCCTTTTCAACCATCTGACGTCCTATGTCTTCAAGATTAAGACTTTCGGGCTCAGATATTTCTTCAGCCACGGCGTCTTGTACGGTCGGTGCCGCTGTGCGTGCGGGTGAGCTGATGGTTGCCGATGGCTGGTCTGTAATGATAGACGGCAGGTTAGAGGCTGACGTGTCTACCGTGGCGCTGCGTGCAGCGTCGAGCTGTTTGCGCAGACTGTTCATGTCGCGGCGCAGGTCGCTTACGTTGCCGCGGAGCTCATAAAGAATCTTATATAAAATCTCGCGTTCGCTCTCATAAGAGTGGCTTCCGGGCGAGCTTATTGTTGCCAGCTGTGTGCTCTCGGCGTCTTCAGGGATGAACTTGTGTATTGCCTCACCGCTTATTTCGCGTTCCTGACTTAACACAGACATCTGTTCTGTGATGTTCTTCAGTTGTCTTACGTTGCCGGGCCACTTATATTTAAGCATTATATATTTGGCCTCGTCAGAAAGGGTTATTTTGGGCAGATGATATTTCTCGGCCATCTGCATGGCAAAGAGGCGGAACAGCAGCAGAATGTCTTCGCCGCGGTCGCGCAGCGGCGGAATCTGTATTGGAATGGTGTTGAGCCTGTAATACAGATCTTCGCGGAAACGGCCTTCGCTGATGGCCTTGCGCATGTTGACGTTGGTGGCAGCGACAATTCTGACGTCTGTCTTCATTATCTTCTGTCCTCCCACGCGTATGTATTCGCCTGTTTCGAGAACGCGGAGCAGTCGTGCCTGTGTGGCCATTGGCAGCTCGCCAACCTCGTCGAGGAATATTGTGCCCTTGTTGGCAACGCCGAAGTAGCCTTCGCTCTCGCCGATGGCACCGGTGAATGAGCCTTTCTCATGGCCGAACAGTTCGCTGTCTATCGTGCCTTCGGGGATAGATCCGCAGTTGATGGCAAAATATTTCTCGCGGCGTCGCGGAGAGTTGTCGTGTATTATACGTGGAATAATCTCTTTACCCACACCGCTTTCGCCGATGATGAGTACAGAGAGATCGATCGGTGCGACCTGCATGGCCACATCGATGGCGCGGTTTAATCCGTCGCAGTTGCCGACGATATTATAACGCTGTTTTACTTTCTGTAATTCAGAAGTGTTCATTTATTCTGCAAAGTTACATAATTTATTTTATATAACACCGATGCATTGCATTTTTAATGTAATTTTAGTTATATCACGTGCTTTGAGGGGGACTGTCGGGAGTTAGAGTAGTTAAAGGAGTTAGAGTAGTTATCGCTCACTAAGGTGAGCTAGGAGTTAGAGTCAAATGCCTTGTTGATTCTATTCAATGTAATACAATTGACAATAATCGGTGAAGTACACGCACTACGTTGCTATTGTGCCGGCGGATCTGTGCTCCGCCGGAATTGAGTATAAAGATTTTTCAATCTGATTACTTCCTATTTGACATCGCCTTATATCTTTAATGCAAAATTATCATTGGATTTTTCATTATTCACTTCGTAAATCAGCGGTATTTTTGGCGGATCAGGAAATTAGCTGCGCTGACCTTCAGTTTTTATATTTAATTCCGGCGGAGCGCAGATCCGCCGGAACAATAGCGAACGTA
>NZ_LFQU01000064.1 GCF_001275135.1 Xylanibacter rarus
TTGACGGCAAGCCAAGGGCACTGCACACGGCGCTGGCATCGGAGGCGCTGGACTATAAGGTGGAGGACGACTACCGCACGCACTACACGCGCAGGATGAACCATCCGGTGCTGCTGGCGGAGAACAGGTTCTTTACGGTGAAGCTGCTGGAGGTGAACCGTGCCTTCCACAGAAAGCTGTATAAGTATGACAGCTTCGTGGTGTATATGTGTCTTGAGGGCAGCAGCGACATCGTGATAAGGTCGTGGAAAGGCGAGGAGCCTGAGATAAAGCAGGTGCATCTGACAAAGGGCATGAGCTGCCTCGTGCCTGCCTGCGTGGCTGACATGGACGTTGTGCCGAACAACGAAAACCGCGTGTCGAAGCTGCTCGAGGTGTATATTGATAATAAGAACTACTGAAAAAACATGCGCTAATATTATTGGTAGTTAAAGTAGTTAAAGAAGTTATCGCTCACTAAGGTGAGCTAGGAGTTAGAGTCATATGCATTGTTGATTCTTATCGCAAGCACTACGTTGCTATTGTGCCGGCTGATTTGTAATCGGCCGGAAGTGAATATAAAGATTTGCAATCTGATTACTTCCTATTTGACATCACCTTATATCTTTAATGCAAACTTAGCGTTAGATTTTTCATTACTCACTTCGTAAGGCAGCGGTATTTTTAGCGGATCAGGAGATCCTTATACTCAATTCCGGCGGAGCACAGATCCGCCGGCACATTAGCCTTGTTGGTCATTGTCGCAAGCACTGCGTTTACTATTGACTCTAACTCCTGTAACTACTGTAACTCCTTTAACTTCTAACAACCACTTCCATAATCTGTGGCTTACTTACGCGACTATCAGACGGACATAATGGCTCGCATCATTGACGAATGGCAAAGATGCAAGAGCGTGATGGTGCAGATGCCTACAGGCACCGGCAAGACGAGAGTATTGGCTGCACTCGTGAATGAAGAACTAAACGCTAATAACGAAACGACAGGACGGACGCGTAGCGTGTGGATTGTTGCGCACAGACGGGAACTGGTGGAACAGATAAAGGAAACGGTAAATCAATTCATAATTGGGTTAAACCGAACTACGTTTCATAATTGGGGTAAACCGAACAATGTTTCACAATTAGCTAACGCTGAACTACGTTTCATAAGGCATAATTGGGTTAAACCGAACAATGTTTCACAATTAGACTGTGACAAACGTTGTTCAACGCCTATAAATAAGCACAAGGCAAATCATAATTTTCCATTATCCATTATCAATTCTCAATTGTCTTACGCCAGTAAGATCCACGTGTTGTCGATACAATGGCTGGCGAGACACTGGGAGGACGTGAAGGACGAGATGCCGAGTCTGATAGTGATAGACGAGGCTCACCATGCGCTGGCTGACACTTACGCCGAACTGTGGCGAAGATACCCGGAGGCTAAGAAGCTGGGAATGACGGCCACGCCATGCAGAATGAACGGCAAGGGATTTACGGATCTGTTTGACAAGCTGATATCGGGATGGAGCATTGCGGAGTTTGTAAGACGCGGCTATCTGTCGGTGTTCGACTATGTGTCGATAAGACGTGAGAGCGAGGAACAGAGACTGATAAACGAACTGAAAAGACGGGGCACCGACGGCGACTACCAGATAAAGGAGATGAACGAGAAGCTGAACAGACAGACGAGCATCGAAAGACTGTATGACGCCATGAAACGCTATGCCGACGGCAAAAAGGGCATAGTGTACGCCATAAGCATTGAACACGCCAGAAACATTGCGGAATACTACAGCAGACGGGGCGTGAAGGCAGTGGCGATAGACAGCAGGACGCCGCGGGCTACACGTAAAGCCTTAGTGGACGACTTTAAGGCAGGAAAGATAAAGGTGATGGTGAACGTTGACGTGTTCAGCGAGGGCTTCGACTGTCCTGACGTGGAGTTTGTGCAGATGGGCCGCCCTACCCTGTCGCTGGCAAAATATCTGCAGCAGGTGGGCCGCGGACTGAGAATGAGCAAGGGCAAGGATGCGTGCATGCTGATAGACAACGTGGGCCTGTATCGTGTGTTCGGACTGCCGACATGGGAACGCGACTGGCAGGCTATGTTTGAAGGCAGGATGACGGGAAAGGCTGAGACGGAAAGACGTGGCAGGCAACTGGCTGCGACGGCATGGACTGCAGACGAAGAGGCTATAGGACAGGACGAGATGGAAGTGGTGATGAACCACGAAAGGCTGCTGACATATATAGAGAAAGCCAAAGACGGAGACGAGACGGAGGCTAAGGCACTGACGGCATACAAGGACAAACGGAGCGGAAGATGGGGCCTGAAACGCGGCAGGAAGATAACGGCGAAGGCGCAATATGCGAAGGTGTTTGACATAAAGGACAACATGGCTGCCGTGAGATTCGGCGACATGCGCGTTGGCGTGGTTGACGGCGACGGTAATGTGATGATGAGAATAGACAGATACAGCGGCATGAGGTTTGTGAAGAACGACTTCGTTGAAGTGAAAGACAACGGATGCAAGACGTTTTATATTGACATAAGGACAAACAGACTGTACAGGGAGAAGCCGGAGGTGATGGTATTCGGAGGCGTGGAGATGCTGAAGATGGGCAGAACGCTATACAGCAGGACTAAGGATGTGTATGTGAACGCTCAGGGCATAGGACGCGGCGAACTGGCATGGCGCGGCTTTTATCTGGAAATACCTGACAGCAACGTGCCGGAGGCGTGCCGCAAGGCTGCGCTGACGCTTAGTACGGGCTACGAGACATCGGCATGCGTGATAGAAGGTGACGAGGAAAGGGCATACTGGTGTTGCGGCAGGCTGGCTGACGGAAGTATTATTGCGGCTGACAATGAAGGACGCTTCTATCACATGGCTAAAGGCATGACACCTGAACGGATAGACGGAAAGGACGGCATGGAAGCCCTGCTAAAAAGACTGAAGACGGAAGCCTGCGCAAGGGCTGCGGAAAAGAGACTGAGAAAGGAACAAGAGGAACAGGAACAAAGGCTGAAAAGACTGGAAAGGATAACCGACGCGCAACCATTTAAGAGCGGAACGAAATGGGGACTGAAGTCGGGCGACAGAGTTGTAGTGCCGCCGAAATACAGAATGATAATGCCGCCGATAGGCAAGCTCTGTGCCTTTGAGGACAGTCCGAGACAATGGGGCGTAATGGAAGTTGACGGAAAGGTGGTGGAAAAGGCCAGATATATGAAAGTGGCAATAGAAGAAAACGGCACCATGAAACTGACCGTGATACCGGGAAAGGTGATTACAAGGAGGAAGTAAAAGCCCACCAAACCTCCCCGTGGGAGGCTTTTGTTTCTCGGTAGTTAAAGGAGTTAGAGTAGTTATAGGAGTTAAAGTCATATGCTTTGTGGATTCTTATCATAATTTCACATAGTGCTTGCGACAAGAACCAACAAGGCTATTGGAGTAACAGAAGCCTCCCCACGGGGATTTAAGAGTGAAAAATCCAAATGCTAACGTAGTGCGTGCGATAATAATCAACAAAGCTAATGTGCCGGCTGATTTGCAATCTGCCGGAATT
>NZ_LFQU01000065.1 GCF_001275135.1 Xylanibacter rarus
TCAACGGTTCGAATCCGTTATTCTCCACGTGTCCTTTTCAGGACGAACGATCTTTGACATATTGGCACAAGCAAAACAGTAGAGAACACAACGTTAAAGTACAGAGCTGAATGAGTCGTTCCGCAAATGCGGGATGATATCTTCATAGGAAAAGCAAATAAGGGCGTATGGCGGATGCCTAGGCTCACGGAGGCGATGAAGGACGTGATAAGCTGCGATAAGCCGCGGTTAGGTGCAAATGACCCTTGACCCGCGGATTTCCGAATGGGACAACCCGGCCGCCTTAAGGCGGTCATCATGGCAATGTCATGAGGCGAACGCGGGGAACTGAAACATCTTAGTACCCGCAGGAAGAGAAAATAAGTCAATGATTCCCCCAGTAGTGGCGAGCGACCGGGGAAGAGCCCAAACCGGGTGTGTCGAGGCACATCCGGGGTTGTAGGACCGCGCTGTTGTACGAGCATGAGCGAGCGTGACCGTCTGGAAAGTCGGGCCGTAGCGGGTGACAGCCCCCTTCGCGAAGTTCATGCCGGCATAGCGGTATCCTGAGTAACGCGGGACACGAGGAATCCTGCGCGAATCCGCCGGGACCATCCGGCAAGGCTAAATACTCCCGTGAGACCGATAGTGGACCAGTACCGTGAGGGAAAGGTGAAAAGAACTCCGACGAGGAGAGTGAAATAGCCCCTGAAACCATACGCCTACAAGCGGTCGGAGCATGCGTTGCATGTGACGGCGTGCCTTTTGCATAATGAACCTACGAGTTGCCGTCACGGGCAAGGTTAAGCGCCTAAGGCGCCGAGCCGCAGTGAAAGCGAGCCTGAATAGGGCGCATAGTCCGTGGAGGCAGACGCGAAACCGAGTGATCTACACTTGTCCAGGATGAAGTCCCGGTAACACGGGATGGAGGTCCGCACCGATAAGCGTTGAAAAGCTTCCGGATGAGGTGAGTGTAGGAGTGAAAGGCCAATCAAACTCGGAGATAGCTCGTACTCCCCGAAATGCATTTAGGTGCAGCGTTCCGCGATAGCGTCAAGAGGTAGAGCGACCGATAGGATGCGAGGGCTTCACCGCCTATCAAGTCCTGACGAACTCCGAATGCTTGACGCCGGCAGCGGGGCAGCAAGGGGGCGGGTGCTAAGGTCCGTCCCCGAGAGGAGAAGAATCCAGACCGCCGTCTAAGGTCCCGGAATTCTGCCTGAGTTAGTCTAACGAAGTGAGGTCCCTGAGACAGCCAGGATGTTGGCTTGGAAGCAGCCATTCATTCAAAGAGTGCGTAACAGCTCACTGGTCGAGGGTCCTTGCGTGGATAATAATCGGGTATAAGGCAGATACCGAAGGCGCGGGATAGTAATAATAAAAGTATCGGTAGGGGAGCATTCCATGTGCGTCGAATGTTCATGGTGACGTGAGCTGGAGCGCATGGAAAAGCAAATGTAGGTATAAGTAACGACAAGGAGGGCGAGAACCCCTCCCGCCGCAAGACCAAGGTTTCCCGGGCAATGCCAGTCATCCCGGGGTCAGTCGGGTCCTAAGTCTAAGCCGAACGGCGAGGGCGATGGCAGAAACGGTTAATATTCCGTTACTGCCTGTGCGAGCGATGTGGAGACGGAGAAGTGGAACCGCCGCGGGGTGACGGAAGTCCCCGTTGAAGGGCGTAGGTTATGAGGGATGCAGGCAAATCCGCATTCCGAGCCGACCCTGACAGTACTCCGGCGCCTCCGGGCAACGGAGATAGTGCGGGTAATCATGCTCCCGAGAAAATCCGCTAAGCAATCGCACAGGCACCCGTACCGCAAACGGACACACGTAGTCGGGTAGAATATACTAAGGCGTTGAGAGACTCATGGTTAAGGAACTAGGCAAACTGACCCCGTAACTTCGGGATAAGGGGTCCTCACGTTGAGTGAGGCGCAGAGAATAGGTCCAGGCAACTGTTTAACAAAAACACAGGGCTGTGCGAACTCGAAAGATGAAGTATACAGCCTGACACCTGCCCGGTGCCGGAAGGTTAAGAGGAGAGCTCAGGAGCAATCCGAAGGTTTGAATTGAAGCCCCGGTAAACGGCGGCCGTAACTATAACGGTCCTAAGGTAGCGAAATTCCTTGTCGGGTAAGTTCCGACCTGCACGAATGGTGTAATGATCCGGACGCTGTCTCAACCATGATCTCAGTGAAATTGTAGTATCGGTGAAGATGCCGATTACCCGCGATGGGACGAAAAGACCCCGTGAACCTTTACTGCAGCTTAGCACTGACCTTGGTCATCCGATGTGTAGGATAGGCCGGAGGCTATGAAGCCGGTACGCCAGTATTGGTGGAGCCGCCGTTGAAATACGGCCCTTTGGCTGTCTGAGGTCTAACGCGCAGTTGCGCGGACACTGCTTGGCGGGCAGTTTGACTGGGGTGGTCGCCTCCAAAAGCGTAACGGAGGCTTCCAAAGGTGCCCTCGGGCCGATTGGTAACCGGCCTTACAGAGTGCAATGGCATAAGGGCGCTTGACTGGGAGGGAGACATCCCGAGCAGGCAGGAAACTGGGGCATAGTGATCCGGCGGACGTGTATGGAAACTCCGTCGCTCAAAGGATAAAAGGTACTCCGGGGATAACAGGCTGATCCCCCCCAAGAGCTCATATCGACGGGGTGGTTTGGCACCTCGATGTCGGCTCGTCACATCCTGGGGCTGGAGAAGGTCCCAAGGGTTGGGCTGTTCGCCCATTAAAGTGGCACGCGAGCTGGGTTCAGAACGTCGTGAGACAGTTCGGTCTCTATCTATCGTGGGCGTTGGAGTTTTGAGCGGATCTGACACTAGTACGAGAGGACCGTGTTGGACAGACCTCCGGTATGCCGGTTGTGCCGCCAGGTGCACCGCCGGGTATCCGTGTCTGGCCCGGATAAGCGCTGAAAGCATCTAAGTGCGAAGCCGTCCGCGAGATAAGAACTCCTTGAGGGCCGTTCCAGACGAGGACGTTGATAGGGCGCAGGTGTAAAGACGGCGACGTCAAAGCCGAGCGCTACTAATTGCCCGAAGCTTTTCCTGTGCATGTTCTTTTGATGTGCATGTAAGTGAGGATGAAGTCTCTTTCATCGGTGTACTT
>NZ_LFQU01000066.1 GCF_001275135.1 Xylanibacter rarus
CTCTTTTCGTTCTTCACTTAAAATGCTAATGTGCCGGCGTAGTGCTTGCTTTCATATCTTCTTAACTCTGGTAGTTAGAGTAGTTAAAGTAGTTATAGGAGTTAAAGCCAAATGCAAACGTAGTGCTGTGGATTTTTTCAATATATTACGATCAATAATAATCAACAAGACTAATGTGCCGGCTGATTTGCAATCTGCCGGAATATAATATTAGGAGCTGCGCTCCGCTAAAAATACCGCAGTTCCAAATGCTAATATTGTTGGTAGTTATAGTAGTTAAAGTAGTTATAGAAGTTAGAGTCAATAGTAAACGTAGTGCGTATTTAAGTGAAAAGATAAGAGTGAAGAGCAGGCGCAAAGCGCAATTAAAAATGAAAAATTAAAAGTGAAAAACGCCTGACGGAAGTGAAGAGTGAAGAACTAAGAGTTGGCGCAAAAGCCAGATGGGCTTCTGTTGAAAAAGGACAATTAAAGAGTAAAAATCTTAACGGCGCTTATTGCTAATCAATTATTTCATATATTTGTGCCGTAGAAGTTTATTAACGTATAGAATAAGGAGGAAAAGATGGAAAAGATAGGTTTTATTGGCGGCTTTGATGCTTAGTCCGCTTGCAGGAAGATGCGAAACAGACCTGACGGGATGCTGGATTGAGCAGGTGCCTAAGGAAATAGCATACATGCGGGGCATGTGTCTTAACGACGACGGCAGCGCGGAGTCTATCGGTATGGCTACGCTGAGATACTGTTACTGGAGGACTGAAGGCGACCGCCTTATACTTGACGGAGAGAGCATCGGCAACGGACAGACGATAAATTTCTCTGACACGCTGCGCATTATCGACGTTGCTAAAGACACGCTGACACTTGAAAGGCGCATGAACAAGGTGGTGTATGTGCGCAAGTCGGCTATCAATGAGCCTATAAAAGGCAGAAGAGTGCAGCGTACTGCACATGCCGGCTTTGAATGGCGTGAACTGAAAGGTGCCGGGATGAAGCTGAGGGTTCAGCGTAACGATAAGATAAGACTGATGGCCGATCCGCTGCTTCCGGGCATCGTGATGGTGAGAGACGGCGACGAGAGGCCGCACAGGCTTATTCAGGTGTTCAGCATCAACGGCAATGACATCAACGGGGTGATAGACGCCATTGAGAAGGCCGGAGAATGGGACAAGGAACAGCCGGGCAAGTTTAAGCAGGTGAAGTCAGGGCGCGAGGGCGTGAAACGCTACGTGATGGTTCCTGACGGCGACTATGCCAAGGCAACGGATGAGCTTATGAAGACGGAGCCTGTGGCATCGACATGCAACGGATGGGGCGTAGGCAACAGCGGAAGCAGATATTTTGAGATGTATGACGGCCATCCGGGCAAGGTGGTGTTTGTAGAGATTGGTCAGGACGCTCCTCTGTTCGACGAAAACAGCGTAACGCTATGTGATGAGCCTGACAGCACCTTGTCGCGCGATGTACTTTACACGATGAAGGGCGAGATGAGTCTGGCTCATGAGGTGCGCTCCTTCAGGCCCGACGGGACGGATGACGAATACTGGATAGTGGACAAGACCGGTCGCCTGGAGGATATGTACGACAAGATAACGGGAGGACAGAAGAACGGCAACCCTGTAGACGTAACTCTGCGACTGGAATATAACGGCAAATGGGACACCGGCTTCGCCGAAGACTACGACGGCGTGTTCTTCGTAAGGGAAATAGTGGAAATTAAGTGAAAAGCAGGCAGGTGCAAAAGCGCAATTAAAGAGTGAAAGCCCCACCAAACCTCCCCCGTGGGAGGCTTTTGTTTCTCGGTAGTTAAAGGAGCTTTTTCTAAGTGAAGAGCAGGCGCAAAGCGCAATTAAAAATGAAAAATTAAAAGTGAAAAACGCCTGACGGAAGTGAAGAGTTAAGAGTGAAGAGTGAAAAATCCAAATGCTAACGTAGTGCTTGCGAAAAGAATCAACAATGCTAATGTTCCGGCGGATCTGCGCTCCGCCGGAATATAATATAAGGATCTATGATCCGATTACTTCCTATCTCTTGTAGTAAAACATTGAATTGACTAACGTCGAACTTCGTTTGTCATTATTCACTTTCATAATATAGCGGTACTTTTAGCGGATCAAAGATCCTTATACTCAATTCCGGCGGAGCACAGATCCGCCGGCACATTAGCAAACGTAGTGCTTATGCAACGTGGTTTGGGGTTTTGCTTAATCCAATTATGAAATCCATTTCTGTGTTTGCTAATTATGAAACGTAGTTCAGCATTAGCTAATTGTGAAACGTGGTTCAGCGCAGCTAATTATGAAATGTCGTTCAGTTTAATCCAATTATGAATTACTTCAACCTGCAAGTGAGAGCATAAGTAAATTATATTTGGTTATGCCGAGCGCATCCGACAATCAATAGAATTAATCTTCGATAATAATCAACAAGACTAATGTACCGGCGGATCTGCGCTCCGCCGGAATTGAGTATAAGGATCTTTGATCCGCTAAAAATACCGCTGCCTTACGAAGTGAGTAATGAAAAATCTAATGCTAAGTTTGCATTAAAGATATAAGGTGAAGTCAAATAGGAAGTAATCAGATTGCAAATCCTGATACTCAATTCCGGCGGAGCGCAGATCCGCCGGCACATTAGCAAACGTAGTGCTTATGCAACGTGGTTTGGGGTTTTGC
>NZ_LFQU01000067.1 GCF_001275135.1 Xylanibacter rarus
ACGACGTAAGTAGAAAGTAGAAAAACGAACAAGTAGTAAAAGTAGAAAATACCAATGCTGAGTGGTTGATACAACGAAACCTACTCAGCATTTGGATTTTTTCACTTTTATTTTTTAATTTTCATTGCGCTCTACGCCTGTTTTTTCAATTAAGTTCCGATAATGCAACCTTAATATCTTCACTTTCATAAACTGGACATAGGAAGTAAGCGGATTGAAAAATTCTAATACTATATTCCGGCAGATTAATTTTATTGATTGTCTGTAACCACGGAAGCAACAAGACTATTGTTCTGTCGGATATGCTATCCGACAGCATTAAGTATCAGGATCTGTGATCCGAAATTCATACATATTAATCAAAAAAATAGTAAGCTCCGGCAGATTACAAATCAGCCGGCACATTAGTCTTGCTGCTACATATCCGTAAGCACGGATAGCGGGAGAGTTGCTGTGGTGTTGCCGTGAAGCATTATTTGTTTTGATAATGCGCGATTTTGTGGGACGGGATACGAAAAGAATGTAAGAATAGCAGATTGCCCACAGATATTTTGTATATTTGCCTATGGAAATCAAGAGGTTAATAAAGACATCTGATAAAATTAAATGTTCAAATATGAAAACCATAATCACTGTTATTTTACTTGGTGCAATTTCTCTTGGTCTACATGCCCAGAATTTTACGCTTAAAGGGCATTTTACAGACATTGCGGATGATACTTTGCTGATAGAATATGTCAGGCGTGAACCTGACAAAAGAGTGGTGAGTGAAAGAATCCCTGTTGACTCAAACGGATTCTTTAATTACAGTTGCGACATTAAGTGGGCGTACAATGCTGAGTTGACAGTTAAATCAAACGGCTACAAGTCGCATATCTTTCTTGTTCCCGGCGAAAGTGCGGAAATAGAGGGACCATGCGCATATTGGAAGATTAATGGCACGGCGTTCTATCAGAGGATGGACAGCATAAACCAAATGCTGCATCCATTTTACAAAGAGTTTGACGCCGCTAAATCAGAATATGACAAGGGCATGGCCGACGGACTCGACAAAGCCGTACTGGACAGCATAAAGAAAGCTGCCAACATGGATATAAACAAAAGGATGTGGAAAGTAACGCATCAGTATATAACGGAGCATCCGAACGATGAAATTTCGGCCGCCATCCTCCTTTCTCAAGACTATACGGACATCTTGCCTGCCATAAGGATGCTGTCTCCGAAAGTGCGCAACGGGCGTTTCAGAAACTACATAGACATAATAGACAATATGTTTTCAAGGCTTGACAAGGAAATAAAGGCGAAAAAATCAGAAAATTAAAGTTGCAGGAAGGCAAGCTTGTGCCCGACTTTACGTTGAAAGATATAGACGGCGAAGATTTCAGCCTTCATTCCATTTTAGGCAAAGGCAAATATATTGTTGTTGATTTCTGGGGTTCCTGGTGCTCTTGGTGCATAAAGGGATTTCCGAAAGTGAAAGAATACTATGACAGGTTCAGGGACAAGTTGGAGATAGTAGGTGTGGCCTGCTATGACAAGGAAGATAAGTGGAAAGCTTCCGTAAGAAAGAACAATGCGCCGTGGATACATGTGTTCTCACCCGACGGCAAAACAGAAGTACGCTTCGGCGTGACAGCCTATCCCTATAAGGTTGTTGTCTCACCGGACGGAAAGGTAATAAAATGCTTCACGGGCGAGACAGATGAATTCTACAATATGCTTGATGATGTGCTAAAGTGATTCGGAGTCATGCCGTGTAAAGCAGGTACACCGCAACATGGCCATGAATGTGACGGGCTGCGAAAGGCAAGGCAGGCCGTGTATAAGTAGGGCGCGCCTTGTTTGCATCATGATGCCGTGGGACAAAAAATCAGCCGGCACAATAGTCTTGCTGCTACATATCCATAAGCACGGAAGCAACAAGGCTATTATTCTGTCGGATATGCACGTGTTGTTGAGCGCAGCGAAAAATTCGCTGCAGCATTAAGTATCAGGATCTGTGATCCGAAATTCATACCTATTAATCAAAAAAATAGGAAGCAAGCGGATTGAAAATCCTGATACGCCATTCCGGCAGATTACAAATCAGCCGGCACATTAGCTTTGTTGGCATATGCCGTTTGTTTTTAAGCCACAAGACATTTGACTTTAACTTCTTTAACTACTCTAACTCCTTTAACTAC
>NZ_LFQU01000068.1 GCF_001275135.1 Xylanibacter rarus
AAGTACTGCTTAGACATTTAGATTTTAACTTTAATTTTAATTTTCGCCAGAACTGTCCGATTACTTCCTATTTTGTATTGTCATGCTGTATTAAACCAGCTTAGACATTTAGATTTTTAACTTTTAATTTTTAATTTTCGCCAGAACTGTCCGATTACTTCCTATTTTGTATTGTCATGTTGTCTTATGCTAGCTTAGCATTCATATTTTCACTTTAATTTTTCGTTCCTTACTTACTTTAGTAAAAACAGCGGTATTTTAAGCGGATCAGGAGATCCTTATATTAAATTCCGGCGGAGCGCAGATCCGCCGGCACAATAGCCTTGTCGTTTATTATCAATTCTATTACAAAGAAAAGAATCAACAAGGCATATGACTTTAACTCCTAGCCAACTCCGTTGGCGATAACTCCTCTAACTACTTTAACTCCCAATGACAATAGCGCAGATCCGCCGGCACAATAGCCTTGTCGTTTATTATCAATTCTATTACAAAGAAAATAATCAACAAGGCATATGACTTTAACTCCTAGCCAACTCCGTTGGCGATAACTCCTCTAACTTCTTTAACTCCCAATGACAATACCCAACAAGACATTTGGATTCTTCACTCTTCACTTAGAAAATGCTTCTTTAACTCCCAATTACAATACCATTATTGTCTGTGGCTCTCAACACCTTTGTTTTCTCACGATGCAAATGAACCATTATGCACCAAGACGGTTGGTTGCTGGATGCTTGTGCCTGTAAATTCTTTTATGTCAGATGCTTACGTGCATGCGTTGTTGTCTGTTTTTTCGTTTTGTTTGTTCCGCCTACAGTACGGCTTCAAAAAAAATGCCGCTTTTGTTTACTTATTTATATAAAAAATATTACTTTTGCACCGGTGTTTCACATATTATATAATAACGTGGGGCATCATAAAAGAGCAAACATAAACCGGACTTTCATGGACGGAAATGTAAATTCGAACGACAATCTTGCGACGGCTAATAATGACGCTGGCGACGCCGTAGGCGTATCTCAACCTTTCAGATGGTACGTCGCGATAGTCAGCAATAACACCGAAAAAGTGTGTGCCGAAAAGATAGCTGCATTGGGCTACGACACATACGTTCCTACACAAAAAGAGCTGCGCCGCTGGAAGAACGGGCGCCGTAAAATCATCGACCGTATAGTTATTCCTGCAGCCGTCTTTGTGCGCTGCACCGAGGCCGACCGCCGCCATCATGTTGTCAACCTTCCTTTCGTAAAGCGCTTCATGGTCAACCGCGCCGCTGCCACCAACCAATACGGCTGGCATCCTGTAGCCATCGTGCCCGACCGTGAAATAGAGAAGCTCCGCTTTATCCTCTACAACTCCGATGCCGCCATCACTATCGAGCCCCTGCCGCTGCGTCTTGGCGACAAGGTGCGTGTTGTGCGCGGCAAACTCCTTGGACTAGAAGGCAACATCGTAAGATGCGAAAGCCACGACTCAGCCGATGCCGCCAACCTCGACATCGTAGTGCAGCTTGACATCCTCGGCTGTGCCCGCATGAACATATCGCCAACGGATCTGGAGAAAATATGAAAATGATTTATAATTCACAATTCATAATTCACAATTCACAATTGGGTTAGCTAATTAATGTGCCGGCGGATCTGCGCTCCGCCGGAATTGAATATAAGGATCTCCTGATCCGCTCAAACTACCGCTGTTTTACGAAAGTAAGGAAGGAAAAGCAGATGCAAAAGCGCAATCAGGCCTTGCGCAATTAAAAATTAAGGAAGTTAGTCTTGCAGTTGACGTGAAGCAATAAAGGCACATGGCTT
>NZ_LFQU01000069.1 GCF_001275135.1 Xylanibacter rarus
GCTCCGCCGGAATTGAGTATTAGGATCTTTGATCCGCTAAAAATACCGCTGTATTATAAAAGTGAGTAATGACAAACGAAGTTCTACGTTAGTCTAGTCAATGTTTTACTACAAGAAATAGGAAGTAATCGGATTAAATAAATCCTTATACTCAATTCCGGCAGATTGCAAATCAGCCGGCACATTAGTCTTGTTGATTATTATTGATCGTAATATATTGAAAAAATCCACAGCACTACGTTTGCATTTGACTTTAACTACTAAAACTACTATAACTACCGAAACAGAGGAGCGCAAATCAGCCGGCACATTAGTCTTGTTGATTATTATCGCAAGCACTACGTTTGCATTTGACTTTAACTCCTATAACTACTTTAACTACTCTAACTCCTACCCCATTATTTATTTGTTAATTTCCCAATCATATATTTTATATTAAAAAACATTTACCATGACTACAGTAAGACTAACATTCAGGATGGCGGCTGACAGCAGTCGCAAAGGCACATTGTATTTTCAGATTATACACCGTAATACGGTTAAGACACTCAGCACCAGATGCCGCATCTTTGCCGACGAATGGGACGAGCCCAACAGCCGCATATTCATCATGTCGCCGGTGTCTGCCAGGCGCACCGCCACGCTGCTCGGCATACGCAACAGAATCAGACACGAGATGCATCGGCTCAATGGCATAATCAACAAATACGACTGCAGCGGACTGCCTTACAACACTGCCGACATCATCCATTGCTACCGCAACTCTCAGCCGGCTGTCAACCACTCGCTGTTCGCCTTCATGCACCGACATATACGCATGCTCAGTGCCCAAGGCAGACTGCGCACCGCCGACACTTACCGACAGACGCTCAGCAGCATCACCACTTTCCGCAACGGCGCCGACATCAGCCTCTCCATGCTCACCGTCCCGTTCGTCGAGTCGTATGAGTCGTGGCTGCGCTCCCGTCGCCTTTGCCGCAACACCACGTCGTTCTATATGCGCATCCTGCGCAGTGTCTACAACAAGGCAGCGGCCGAAGGCATCGTCCCTAAGGGCAATCCCTTTGCCACCGTCTACACAGGTGTCGACAAGACCTCGCGCCGCGCCGTCAGCCTTGCCGACATCAGCCGCATCAAGGCTCTCAACCTCGCAGCCCACACCCCACTTGCCTTTGCGCGCGACATGTTTCTCTTCTCGTTCTATATGCGCGGCATGTCGTTTGTCGACATGGCATTTCTGCGCAAAAAAGACCTCAGCAACAACTACGTCGTCTACAGCCGCAAGAAAACCGGGCAGCAGCTCACCGTCAGATGGGAGCGCCCCATGCAGGCCATCGTCGACGCCTACGGCCCTTCTTCCACACAATATCTCCTTCCCGTCATCGTCCGCGAAGACGGCACCGAGCGCAGCCAATATCTCAACGCCATGCTCCGCGTCAACCGCAACCTCAAGAAGATAGGCGTCATGGCAGGCATACCCATTCCGCTCACCATGTATGTTGCGCGCCATTCGTGGGCCACGGCAGCCAAAGAGAAAGACATCTCCATAGGCATCATCAGTCAGGCAATGGGCCACGACTCCGAGAACACCACGCAGATATATCTCGCATCCATCAAGACCGGGAAAATAGACGATGCCAACCGCGACATCCTCAATGGTATCTGAAT
>NZ_LFQU01000070.1 GCF_001275135.1 Xylanibacter rarus
TTTAATACGCAAATTTTTTATACTTGAAAATGACTCTAGTTCACTCCATCTTATATCCTCAGGATTTCCAATATTAAGGCTATAAATATAAATATAATTATTCTTGCTTATATTATTATCTGCTATATTAAGATACTCCTGTTGTGTAATTAATAAAGTCGGATCACATACTAGGGTTGCTTTAAAGCCGGCTATTTTACATATTTCGACACCAGGTTTTTTTCTCTGACAGATAATGCATCAAAACGAGCTAGATTTTCATGTAATTTATCTAGAAGTTTTTTAGGATACTGTAACATTGAGAAACTTGGCGCATATGAAATTCTTTTAATATTTATTGGTCCAAAATCTAAAAAGTAAGCACGATTATTATCCTGATTTAACAGCTGTGCCCAAACTTGATCACTACCAGTAATATATAAGTCTGCTTTTGGTGGATTTTTCTGTAGGTCATATAATGAATGATATTTATTTGAAGAGAAAATTATATTGTTTTTCCTAAAATCATCAAATTTTCTTTGCTTATTCTTAATATCATTCTCTCGTTTTAATATTTCATATTTCTTATTCCGTTGAGTAATTATATATTTACGGTATATCGGATATATTAATAGAACCTTTATTATAATTTTAAAATAATACTTATAATCCTTTCTTTTTTTGTTTGCATAGGACTATAATTGATAACATACGGACTATGTCCATTCTTTTTCAACCATTGTTGTAATGCCCACAACTGTAATAATTGTCCATAGTTATCATTGCTATTCCAGAAAGTAATAACACCAATTTTCATAAATAATATTGCAATTTTTTCTTTATTCTATAAAATTTTAAAGCTAACCGTTCTCTAAATGATAAATGGAGACATTTACTTACCAAAATAGAAAACTCAAGAATATTGAATTGTTCAAAGAAAAGTTTCCTTTTTTTATGCGGAATAGCACAATCTTTGAACCCGCCATTCATTTTTTTTGCATCTTCAAAAGATATTAATTTTGATTTACATTTTAGTTCTTTTAAAATATTTTTACCTTTTTCTGTATAGGCTAATATTAAACTTGTACCTTTATCATCATCCATATCAGGGTTTAAAATATTAACACCCCAATAATCTGCAAGCGTTATATCACAGCCACTCCTTCCTGATTTTGACGGGCATTTTTCACAAGATGGCCGTAGATATAAATTAGATAAGAACCCATGCATATAAACATTTTTTGATGCAAGGTGTGTAATAGTTGTGCCATCTTTCAAATTTATTGTAAAGCTATAATTTTTCCATCCTGTTTTTTTATCACGAAAAGAAATACTTTTTATATTTTCTATTCTGCCAACCAATTCTTTTAAATATAATTGCCATACTTTTGGACTTGGAACACCATGACAAATACAATCTATCGTTATCAGATTATCATAGTCTTTTCTTAAGAAATGCTTAAGACCTGCTATTTGGCACGATGTCCCACTAAATAATACTAATATGCCTTTCTTAAGGAAAATTTCTGTTTCTTTATATGTAGAATTAATATTACTTTGAAGATATTTACTGCCTCTGAATTTTGCCAGTTCAGACTTATCTCTTATATAAATATGCCTTAC
>NZ_LFQU01000071.1 GCF_001275135.1 Xylanibacter rarus
GTGTCACATTATAAAGAAATTTTACAGTGGAGAGTTTGATCCTGGCTCAGGATGAACGCTAGCTACAGGCTTAACACATGCAAGTCGCGGGGCAGCATGAAGGATGCTTGCATTCTTTGATGGCGACCGGCGCACGGGTGAGTAACGCGTATCCAACCTGCCTGTTACCACGGCACAGCCCGTCGAAAGGCGGATTAATGCCGTATGTGGTCTTGAAAGGGCATCTGATCATGACTAAAGGTTCAGCGGTAACGGATGGGGATGCGTCCGATTAGCTAGACGGCGGGGTAACGGCCCACCGTGGCGACGATCGGTAGGGGTTCTGAGAGGAAGGTCCCCCACACTGGAACTGAGACACGGTCCAGACTCCTACGGGAGGCAGCAGTGAGGAATATTGGTCAATGGGCGTAAGCCTGAACCAGCCAAGTAGCGTGAGGGAAGACTGCCCTATGGGTTGTAAACCTCTTTTGTGCGGGGATAAAGTGAGGGACGTGTCCCTTATTGCAGGTACCGCACGAATAAGGACCGGCTAATTCCGTGCCAGCAGCCGCGGTAATACGGAAGGTCCGGGCGTTATCCGGATTTATTGGGTTTAAAGGGAGCGCAGGCCGTCCTTTAAGCGTGCTGTGAAATGCCGCGGCTCAACCGTGGCACTGCAGCGCGAACTGGAGGACTTGAGTACGCACGAGGTAGGCGGAATTCGTGGTGTAGCGGTGAAATGCTTAGATATCACGAAGAACTCCGATTGCGAAGGCAGCTTACCGGAGCGCAACTGACGCTGAGGCTCGAAAGCGCGGGTATCGAACAGGATTAGATACCCTGGTAGTCCGCGCGGTAAACGATGGATGCCCGCCGTTGGGATATTGATTTCAGCGGCCAAGCGAAAGCGTTAAGCATCCCACCTGGGGAGTACGCCGGCAACGGTGAAACTCAAAGGAATTGACGGGGGCCCGCACAAGCGGAGGAACATGTGGTTTAATTCGATGATACGCGAGGAACCTTACCCGGGCTTGAATTGCAGGAGAACGATCCAGAGATGGTGAGGCCCTTCGGGGCTCCTGTGAAGGTGCTGCATGGTTGTCGTCAGCTCGTGCCGTGAGGTGTCGGCTCAAGTGCCATAACGAGCGCAACCCCTGTCCATAGTTGCCATCAGGTTTGCTGGGCACTCTGTGGAGACTGCCGCCGTAAGGTGTGAGGAAGGTGGGGATGACGTCAAATCAGCACGGCCCTTACGTCCGGGGCTACACACGTGTTACAATGGGGCATACAGCGAGTTGGATGTGCGCAAGTACGTCCGGATCAATAAAGTGCCTCTCAGTTCGGACTGGGGTCTGCAACCCGACCCCACGAAGCTGGATTCGCTAGTAATCGCGCATCAGCCATGGCGCGGTGAATACGTTCCCGGGCCTTGTACACACCGCCCGTCAAGCCATGAAAGCCGGGGGCGCCTGAAGTCCGTGACCGCGAGGGTCGGCCTAGGGTGAAACCGGTGATTGGGGCTAAGTCGTAACAAGGTAGCCGTACCGGAAGGTGCGGCTGGAACACCTCCTTTCTGGAG
>NZ_LFQU01000072.1 GCF_001275135.1 Xylanibacter rarus
GCCAAGTCTTGAAGGTATAATATATATACCTGATTATTCATTGGTGTTTCGCGCACAGACAAGTTAACATATGCACGAGAGCATCTAAATGAGTTGTTTGGAAGGAAATATCCTAAGGCATTTAGAAAAAATCATATACATTATTATATTGAACAAAGTCCTGATGAACTTGCTTTGATTAATTACACAAGTGGAACAACGGGGTTCTCGAAGGGTGTTATGCTGCCGTATAGGGCATTATGGGGAAATTTGGATTTCGCAATGAATGCTTTAGGAAAAAATATTTCCAGAGGTTCAAACACTGTAAGTATTTTGCCTATGGCGCATATGTATGGAATGGCTTTTGAGTTTTTGTTTGAATTTTGTCATGGATGCCATATATTCTTCTTGACACGTGTACCTAGTCCTGCGATTATTGCACAAGCATTTAAGGATATAAAACCGGCAATAATTATTGCTGTCCCCTTAGTTGTTGAGAAGATAATAAGAAAAAGAGTCTTTCCTAAGATTCAAAATAATAAGATGCGCTTATTGCTCAACATGCCGGTTATAAGTAAAAAAGTTAAGCAGAGAATATGCGAAGAGGTTTATAATGCCTTTGGTGGTAACCTGTATGAAATAATTGTTGGAGGGGCTGCATTTAATCAGGAAGTAGAGTCTTTCCTGAAGAGTATAGATTTTCCGATTACCGTTGGTTATGGTGCAACAGAATGTGCTCCGATTATAACATATTCCGATTATCATGATTTTGTCCCGATGTCGTGTGGTAAGGCTGTGATACATATGGAAGTTAAAATTGATAGTCCAGACCCATATAATGTTCCTGGTGAGATTTTGGCCCGTGGAACAAATGTTATGTTAGGATATTATAAAAATGAAGAAGCAACTCACCAGGCTTTGGACTCAGATGGCTGGTATCATACAGGTGATTTAGGCTTAATAGATGCAGACGGTAATGTTTTTATTAAGGGTAGAAGCAAGAATATGCTTTTGGGGGCAAATGGTCAAAATATTTATCCCGAGGAAATAGAGGATAAGCTAAATAGTATGGCAATGGTTGTGGAAAGTCTCGTGATACAGAAAGATGACAAACTTGTTGCATTGGTATATCCTGATTATGAGGAAGCAAGAAATTTAGGCTTTTCGAAAGATGATTTGCAGAATATTATGGAACAGAATATGGCCGAATTGAATCAGGTAATGCCATCTTATTGCAAGATTTCCAAGATAAGACTTCAAGATGAAGAATTTGAAAAGACACCTAAAAAGAGTATAAAAAGATATCTCTATAAAGATATTGATATTTAGAATTTACTTTTCTGAATATGGTTTCTGTGTTCACTCAATATTGAGAGATATAAATATTCATACAAGAAAGACGTTGATAACAGATTTGTTATTCAGCATCTTTCTTGCTTTTTTATAGTAGACTTTAAGTTTTATCTGTTGCAATAAAGAAATTTATACTGCTTCTATGAATGTTCGGTTGATGTATCTCATGTTTGCATTTAAAT
>NZ_LFQU01000073.1 GCF_001275135.1 Xylanibacter rarus
AGTCGTCCCTTAAAAAGCCCATTTTGGGGAGATGTTGTTCTGACACAGTATCTCGCAAATTTTTTGAAACATGCAACAAAGAGCTTTCATGGCTCTTTTGAAGTTATAGACCGCAGCCACCAGAAGAACGTTCACAGTATCTCCCGTCACACCCTTATAAAAGTTGCGGCCTAATCGGTAATCTGACTTTAAGTGACCTATTGTCGGTTCTATACCTGCACGCTTGCAGAATAGTTTATGTTTTTTCCGTTTCTGATAACGGCTGTCTGACTTTTTGGGTACATCGGGAATCATAATCTTCGTCCCGTTAATTTCCTTCTTGCCTCTGTATCCTCTGTCACCTGCCAGCACTTTGATTTTTCGCCCGGTTAACCGTTCTACCTGTTCCAGGGAAGACCCGATGGTATGGCCGTCATATTCATTGCGGAAAGACATGGCGCCAAGAATAATGCCTGTGACAGAACGTATGATGGATACCTTGTTGCCGAATTCGTACTTCTTATGTTCTTTGCCCTTGCTGATACATTGTACTTCCGGCTCATGAATGGAATAGACCTTTTTACGGCTGTTACGTCTTTGGGAGAGAATGGTTTCAAAGATTCCGAGCAATTTGTCATAGTCGTGATTCCCCTTAAGATTACGCTTCAGCTCCCTGACAAGTCTTCCGGCTATAGTACGTAAACGCCTGTCTGCCTTGAGGGCTTTCTTCCTGTTCTTGGGATGGTTCCGGAAACGCTGGTCACGATAGATTCCCTTGAGCACAAAGGTGTAGCTTTGACGCAGAGGAAGCCCCAGCTTTTTCACAATACCAAGAACTTTCTTCACGATCTTCTTATGCAACTTTGCATCCGTGGGATAAGTGATATTCTTTTCCTGAACTGTAGAATCAATAAAGGCAGTATCATGATGACGGTCTTCATCATCCTCGTTATTCACGCGAATACTTTCCTGAAAGATAAGTTCAATTCCCTCTTTACCGATACGCTTGCGGAAATGAACCAGCTCTGAAGAGGCACACGGGGCAGACGGAGTGAACTCCTGCATACCACAAAAATACTGATAATAAGCGTTTTCGCTCCATTGTTCTACCAAAGACTCATCTGACAGATTACGAAGGTGCTTCAGGATGAGCATACCACACATCAGACGGATTGGCTTGCCGGGACGGCCGTTTGACTGACAATATAAAGGTTGGAAGGCTGTCTCAAATTTTCCCCAGTCTATTTTGTCGGCCAATTGGTAAAGCGGGTGTGATTGGTTCAGCATGTCAGGCAGGCTGCTGAATAAAGAAGGGTTATTATTAGTATTTTTAATCATAAAATCTGCAAGTTTCTTAACCCAAAGATAAGAAAACTTGCAGATTTATCAAAGACTTTTATTGATTAAATTACTGAATAACAGTAGATAACGATGTTTTTAAAGGACGACTA
>NZ_LFQU01000074.1 GCF_001275135.1 Xylanibacter rarus
ACAGTGTCGCCCTTTTATCCATCTTATACTTATTCAGCTGGCTGTAGTCCGTGTCATACTTCTCATCGCTATGTGCCACGAGAGCCTCCGGTATGCGTATTGCCACAGGATATTCAGTCTGCCTTATAGCCCAGTCTTCCATGGCAACAAACTCTTCGTATGTCGTCGGGGCAAGATAAACAAGATTAGGAATATGACTGAGCATAGGAATATCAAAGAAACAAATATGCGTTATGTCGTTCATTCCGTAGACAGACGCGCCTACAACATTTATCACAGCAGCGTTTCCATTCACACAGAGATCCTGTGCAATCTGGTCATAGGTGCGCTGAATAAATGTGGCATAGGTCGTGTAAACAGGTCTTACGCCGCCTTTAGCCATACCAGAACTCAAAGCCACGGCTTCTTCCTCGGCAATGCCAACGTCGATATACTGGCGTCCCATCTGTTTCCTTATCTCCGGAGTAAAGCCTGCTCCACCAGGAACGGCAGACACTACGGCAACCAACTTCGGATCGTTCTTTGCCTTCTCTGCAAGATACTGGCCTATAAGTGCCGGAAAATACTCCTCGCCATCACCTGCAGAAGCCTTCAGATTACCAGTCTCAAGGTCGAAAGGCATACTCCAGTGGAATCTTTCCTTGTTCTCTACTGCAGGCGCATAGCCATGTCCTTTCTCCGTATGAATGTGTACAACGACAGGGCGCTCGGCGTCTTTCACTTGCTTAAATGCGGCTATAAGCGAGGCTATGTTGTTGCCGTCCTCAACATAAACATAGTCGAGCCCCATAGCCTTAAAGAAGTTTAGTTCTGCTTTTCCGGCTGTATCACGCAGCAGATTCAGGTTTCCATACAGTCCTCCGTGGTTCTCGGCAATAGACATCTCGTTGTCGTTAACCACTATTATCATGTTTGTACCTATCTCAGCGGCCATGTCAAAGCCCTCAAAGGCCTCGCCTCCGCTCAGAGAACCGTCACCGATAACAGCCACTATATTCTCCTTTCCGCCGCGTATGTCGCGCGCTTTCTGCAACCCTGTAGCCAAAGCCACAGACGTAGAAGTGTGCCCTATCTCAAAACAGTCATATTCAGGCGACTCTTCCGGCGAACTGTATCCTGACACATCATCAAAGCGCTTGTTGTCTAAATATCCGTAAGCGCGGCCTGTAAGCATCTTATAAGGATAAACCTGATGAGACACATCGAACACGATTTTGTCCTCGGGAATGTCAAAAACATACACAAGTGCTATCGTCGCCTCTGTTATACCGAGGTTAGGGCCCACGTGGCCTCCGTGATTGCTGACACGGTTAAGCACACCTTCACGAATTTCTCCGGCAAGGACATCGAGCTGCTCAATACCAAGTTTGCGGACATCCTGCGGACTATTAATTTTCTCTAAAT
>NZ_LFQU01000075.1 GCF_001275135.1 Xylanibacter rarus
GCGCCTCATTTGTTCGTTAGCCGATATTGCCGCGCCTCATTTCAAATATTCTATTGTGCGCCATGATTATATTTGCCCAAAAAACAATAAATAACGTTAAAGATAAATGTTAAATTGATACGATTTTGTGTGTTAAAATTGCCGATACTCTCACTATCCCCGCACATGGCTCTAGTGTATCGCCGTGTGCAAAATTTTTGTACCTTTGCCGATGTTGAATTGCGGCCGTCCCGCGACCGGATTCAGCTAGATGTTTAACTTTAAAACCTTTTTTATTATGGCAGTTATTAACTCATTAGCAATTGGCAACGGCGTAAAGAGTGCAGGCAACATCACATATCGCCGTACACGTGGCCGTACAATAGCGTCACAGCGAATAACGGAGAATAAGTCGAACACGGCCGCACAACAGGCGCAGCGTGGTAAATTCAAGGTTATGACGCAGTTTGCGTCTTTGATGTCAGCTTTTATAGACAAAGCTTTCGATAAAACCAAATACGGCTCACAGCGAAACAACTTCATTAAACAGAACAAGGAAACGCTGCCGGACGTTAACCCAACGCAGTTGCTTAACGTTCAAAAAGGAACTACGCCTCTAGGCACCTTCTTCTTGGATTCTCTTAACATAACAAGTGCGCATGATGCATCATGCATTAGCGTTTATTCGTATGGTAGCGCAGGCTCATGGATTGTTGCACCTTCAGGCACACAGGTTACCAAAAGTAACGCCTATTCTCAGATTGATGTCTCAAATGGCGAACAGCTAGAGACAGCCAAACTGAAACTTGTTTGGATGACAATAACGAATACCGAAGTTCTTACAGGAGTTACAACGTTTGACGAAACAGGACAGCCTGCCGATAATGACGGCTACACTAATGTTTTGGGCGTTGAGCTCGTTGGCGCATCTGCCGGCTACTTTAATTCAGTTAAACTTTCTGTTTCTGAAATGGCAGCAAGCACAGAATGTGCAGCGTTGTTTGCCGTTGTCTATGATGGCAAAATCGTTACTTCTCGTTATTGCATCGGCCAAAAGTCGGCATAAGTGTTTTTGTTGTATATAGATTTGTTTTCAGTTCTCGCGCACACCCAGGTATTTGGGTGTGCGTTCTTCGTTTTTAGGCTCCATGATCTGCGCTGATGCGCAGAACATTTCGCTAAAAACGTTATAAACAGACCAAACAAACCGAAAAACAGAACAAGTGTACGTTATAAATAGGACAAAGAAACCGACAAAACGATATATAGAATGTCAAAAAAAATTGCGACCTTTGCAATAGTCAGAGGATATATAGCAGTTGGGGGACTGACTATAAAACGGCTGACAAAGCGCTCAAAGTGGGTGTAAGCCGTGCAGACCTCTGCACGGCTTTTTTGTTCGTTTATCATAC
>NZ_LFQU01000076.1 GCF_001275135.1 Xylanibacter rarus
GGCTCACCCGATAAATAGTGGGGAAAGAAAATATTACGCATAAATTTTAGTCAGCCTAAAGAGGAAGAATGGTATGTCAATAACTCCTCGGAGCAATGCTCTGAACTGTTTGATTTTGGCATTAAAGCATTCGGCAAAAGCATTGGTAGAGCGGTTCACGAAGAAGTTCAGGACTCCGTCATGGTGTTCTGTCAAGGTAGAAATTATAGCCTGAAAGCTTTTGAATCCGGACCTGTCGGCCCTGTCATACCATTTTGCCAGAGACAATCTGGCGGCATCCTTGTGAGTATTCCTTGAGAAAATCATCCGTAAGGAATGTGACAGAGAATAAGCTTCCTGCAGATCCGGATACTGGTCAAAAAGAATTTCCGCCCTCTCTTTTTGTCTTTGTGTCCATTTCTCGGGAGATTTGAAAAGTAAATAGCGAGAGCGTACTAATAGCTGTCTTAAAGAGTCTCCATTCGAAAAAATAAATGGAGAATATGCCTCTCCACAAAATCTGGCTTTCTTCATGTCATCCGCTTCCTGACGTATTGCTTCCCAACGATGGGCAATACGCAGTTCCTGCACGGCCTCGAAAGCCATTTGTTGAATATGGAAACGGTCTATGGTCCGGATGGCCTTAGGGAAACAGCATCGGGCAATCTTCCCCATACTGTTGGACATATCCAAAGTTATTTCATTTACCTTTAAACGCTTTGAAAAGGGAATCTTACGCCTCAGTATGTTAATAATATGCTCTGATTTGACGCCATTGATTATGGCGACCAGGCTTCCTTTCTTTCCCCGGGCATCCGGATTGGACACAATGGTGTAAAGCTCTCCGTCGCTGATGGAGGTTTCATCTATACAGAGACGGGGACCTGTGTTTTCCGGAAATACCAGCCATTCCGCAGCATGCTCCCTGTCTTTCCACTCCCGGTAACCACTCAGTACTTCCTTGTATTGCTTCTCGAAAGTGTCCCCATTGATGTGATAATAGAAATCAAGCGAACGGGAGGTCGTAGGACTCCTCTCCATACACATCTTTTAAAAAAGCCGCAAACTCTTTCGAGTAGCGGGTTCCTTCTTCCTTGACATCATCATAGGGAGCCGTAAAGCATTTGCCCGTACGGAGGTCTTTCCACCTGCGACGTCTCACAATCAGGTCTACAGCCTTGTCACGGATCGGAAAGTCACGGACGGTAACAGGGGCAAGAAATCCTTTGGATTCTATATTCGGATCATTGACATAATCTGCGGAAGCGATTTCATCCAAATGAATGAATAACGTTTCTGCATTACTTTCTACTTTTACTATTGTAAAACGAGATAATATATTGGATGGCAGCATGAAGCTTACCAAAGACTCTAACATTGAATTTTCCATGATGCAAAGATAAGA
>NZ_LFQU01000077.1 GCF_001275135.1 Xylanibacter rarus
ATAATAAATATTACAATGAGCAACAAGTATAAAACGCAAAAATTATTATGCAAAATTTATCATCCCTCCGTATTTTGATTATTACAAACTAAAGAAATAGTTGAAACAGCACAAACATACCGCCTTATACTACTCCCTTGAAATAATTGCTATAAAACTTTTAGTAAACATAAGAAATATATTAAAATCACCAGGCTTTACAACAAAATAATGCCACTGAGGCTTAGATCTGTCGTAGATAAGACGAATTGTTGAAGAATACAATAAAGCAGGATATTCGTGAAAAACTCAAAATAGACAAAGATCTATTTTGTGCCTTCATGCTTTCAGCCGCCCTTTTGTTTTCTATTGGCGACTTTTTGCCAGCTTCTTCCTGACTTAGCCTGCTATGCCTGCGAAAAATCTAAGGAAAATCCGCTCAATATAAAGCAAGAATCCGATCGAATCCTAATACCCGATTCGGGGTTAAGTCAACTTGATTCAGACACACTCGATGAAACACTACCCAAAAACGCTTAATTATTCTTTGCACTGCTTTTCAAACGTATGTGCATTTATGTTATAGAATGTCTCAAGTGTACAGCAAGTCACCTGGGATGTCTCCATATGTCTCTTTTTAAAAAGTCTCGAACTCATTGGGGTAACGGGTGCCCTGGCAGGCCACATCAAGCATAATTGGAGACTAAACCTCTTGCCTGTACGTATATCTATCAATCTGCAACGACGTATAATTAAAACAACATTATGGTCACGAATTGGGAAATCTGTAACATGAACAGGGTTCATAAAACCTTTTGACCCGAAATATACATATTCAAATAAATGAAGATTCATTTACTCATCAAGATGAATACAAATCTCACTAAAGGGCTGTTCTATACTTACTATATTAAAATAATCCAGCATTTCTGAAGGCAGCACGATACGCGCAAGAACTTCCAATTGATTTGTTTCAATAAAGCAAAGGTCGGAATTTATATGGAATTAATAAAATAAATATACACTAAATTTCTACTGTCCCTTTTTAATTGCTTATCAGACTCACTTTTTTGAAACAGTATCATATCGGATGAACCTTATAATATCCTTGCCACCAACACATAATTAAAAACCCTCATTCGATATACACATCACAAAGATAGCCTAACAAGATCTAAAATAACGGATTCCATCATCATATCATTCCGATCCGTCCCATAAGTT
>NZ_LFQU01000078.1 GCF_001275135.1 Xylanibacter rarus
CCTTTAACTCCTTTAACTACTAAAAAAATTGAGGCTGATGTTCAGTTTATTCACACAGCCAACACTTCAACGCTCAGCAAGCCAGTGCCGCCGTCATAGTCTATGGCCGAACTGTAGAGATAATCGGCCGGACGGCTTACATATTCCTGTCTTACCGGATTGTCGTGTATGTATCTCAGCTTTTGCTTAAAGAAGTAAGGCGTTGCTATCTGTTCCGGGTGGTAGCCGTCTTGCCAGAAACGGTATTTAGATGTCTTCGTGTCGTTTGCGGCTGCAAAGCCAAACTGACTTAGCATCCATTCCCTGCGGCTCTCCTGCATGTCGTCTTGCAGTTCGGCTATTATCCGTTTGCTTGTATGTTTTTTAAAGTCGCGCATGATGTCGGCCACGCTCTCGTTCGATTCACTGCGCACTATTGCGTGCAGATGGTTACTCATCAGCACCCATGCATAAATTATCAGTCCCTTGTGCTGCCGGCAATAGTCTAGCGACTCCAACACTATATGCTTATACTTTGGCCGTGTGAAGATGTCTATCCAGTTGACAACGGTTGTTGTTATAAAATATACTTCATCCTGTATTATGCCTTTTGCGTTGTTCATGATATATCCGTCGTTTTGCAGTTAACAAAACAAATATAAGCTTTATTTGGCTTATATTCAAATGTTTGCATCACATTTCTGCATTATTTCTCAACAATCATGCCATGTCAGTTAGCTTTTTGCTGTATGTTCCGCTGTTATTGGGTCTTGTTGCTGCATATCGTTGCCTGAGAGCCACAAGGGTAATGTTCTCCGTCGGCATGGGCCGGCACAATAGCTTTGTTGGTTATGCCGCTTGTAGGTATCTTCTGTTGTTTGGAAACCACAAGACTAATGTTCTGCCGGATATGCTATCCGGCTGTATCGAATATAAGGATCTGCGATCCGAAAAACATACCTATAAATCAAAAAATAGGAAGTAAGCGGATTGAAAATCCTTATACTCAATTCCGGCAGATTGCAAATCAGCCGGCACATTAGTCTTGTTGCTACATATCCGTCGGCAC
>NZ_LFQU01000079.1 GCF_001275135.1 Xylanibacter rarus
AACCCGTTGGCGGAATTAATTTAAGTTGATAAATATGAGTAAAAAGTTGTACATGTCGCTGATTTTTAGTAACTTAGTGGTGATTAAAACATTAAGTTCAAACCATCGTATGTACAACCTTTATGCAAAATTCGTCAAAATACTTGAGATATGCAAGCAATTCTCTGAAAATCTCGTCAATGATTCGGGTAATGTTCCACGTCGTGGTCCTGTTCCCAAGTTTTCGGATTTGGAAGTGGTGGCGCTATCCCTGACGGCAGAGACCGAGAGCATTGATAGTGAGAAGTGGTTGTTCGACTATAAATTGCAAGAATACAAGGACAGCATTCCCAATCTCATATCAAGGAGACAGTTCAATGACCGCAGGAAGAAAACGTCAGGCCTGTGTGAGGAACTGCGCAAGCGGATTGCCATGGAAATGGATGGCGGAGAGGAACAATTCTTTGTTGACTCCAAGCCGATAGAGGTCTGTAGGGTTGCAAGAGGAAAACGTTGCAAGATGGGGCGTGCCGGCAATTTCTCGCAAGCTCCCGACTTCGGCTTCTGTGCTTCGCAGAACACGTATTATTTTGGTTATAAGTTACACGCTCTCTGTGGGTTAAGTGGAGTTATCCATTCCTATGATCTGTCAAAGGCAAGTGTGGCTGACCTCCATTATATGAAGGATGTAAAACATACTTATCACGACTGTAGCATCTATGGTGACAAAGGGTATATTGGAGCTGACGTACAGCTTGACTTGTTCGAAACCGCACACATAAGACTGGAGTGTCCGTATCGGCTCAACCAAAAGGATTGGAAACCGACATTCATTCCGTTTGCAAAGGCAAGAAAGAGGATTGAGACAATATTCTCACAACTTACAGACCAGTTCTTGGTCATCAGGAACTACGCGAAAATAACGAATGGTTTGTTTGCCAGAATCATTGGCAAAATTAGTGCACTTACCATTCTGCAATACGTAAACTTCATTAACGACAAGCCCATTGGCAGAATTAAGTATGCACTAAATTAATTCCGCCAACAGGTTAT
>NZ_LFQU01000080.1 GCF_001275135.1 Xylanibacter rarus
GAACACGCGGTTGTTCATCACGCGGAGGAAGAACGAGCCTGTCAGGCAGCCTGCCGTACGGAAGATGAAGTAGAGGCTCGTGGCGAAGGCGGCGTCGTTAAGGCTCATACCAAGACGCTCTATAAGGAGCTTGGGCGCAGTGGTGTTGGTGCCGACGTCGATGCCTACATGGCACATAATGCCAAGGAAAGACAGAAGGACGATGGGCTTGCCGAGAAGGCGGAGGCAGTCGCCGAAGCCCGAAACCTTGCCCGCAGGGGCTTCTTCCTTAATGGGGGTTACCAGCAGAAGGAGCGTGGCAAGCACGCCTGCAACGAAGTATACCAGGAACAGAACGCGCCAGCCCATGCCCAGAGAAGGAAGCACGCCAGTGGCGCCCCACATGGCTATGTAGGGGGCGAGGAAAGAGGCGATGGCCTTGATGAACTGACCGAACGTAAGGGTGCTGGCAAGGTTGTCGCCGCGGATTACGGTCGAGATCAGCGGGTTGAGCGATGTCTGCATCAGGGTGTTGCCTATGCCGAGCAATGAGAACGACAGAAGCATTATGGCGAAGCTCTCGCCGAAGAGCGGAAGAACGAGCGACACGGCAGTCACGGCAAGAGACAGAAGCACCGTGTTCTTGCGCCCGATACGGTTCATAAGCATTCCTGTGGGCACTGAGAAGATAAGGAACCAGAAGAACACCAGCGAGGGGAACACGTTGGCGACGGAGTCGCTCAGCCCAAGGTCTGACTTCACGTAGTTGGAGGCGATGCCGACAAGGTCGACAAAACCCATGGCGAAGAAGCAGAACATCACAGGGATGAGATATATGGTCTTGGTTGATTTCATAAG
>NZ_LFQU01000081.1 GCF_001275135.1 Xylanibacter rarus
TTCGCCATAAGCGTTGTGATGATGGCTTTGAGCATGTGCGGCATGTTCTTCGGCACGTCGAAGGCCGTGCTCTACACTGCGATAGCGCTTGTAGGCTACGGCAACTCTAACATCTTCTCGATAGTGTTCTCTCAGGCGCTTCTTTCAGTCCCCGATCGTCAGAACGAGGTTTCTGGCCTGATGATCATGGGTCTTTTCGGTGGCACCGTGTTCCCCCTTCTGATGGGCTTTGCCTCCGACGCTGCAGGCCAGGCTGGAGCCGTAGGCGTGATGTCAGTCGGCGTGGTCTATCTCCTTTATTATATAAACAAGGTAAAACATTGACAAACTTCAAACAAACAAGCATAACGATATGAAAGATATAATAGTAGGTCTTGGCGAAGCCCTTTGGGACGTTCTTCCCGACGGCAAGAAGCTGGGCGGAGCTCCTGCCAACTTCGCCTACCATGCCGGCCAGTTCGGCTTCGACTCCGTGGCAGTAAGCGCCGTGGGCGACGACCGCCTAGGCGACGAGACCCTCGCCGCCCTTGACGACAAAGGTCTTAAATACATGATGCCTCGCGTACCTTATCCTACGGGCACTGTTCAGGTTACGCTCGACGACGACGGCATCCCGACGTATGACATCCGTGAGAACGTGGCCTGGGACAACATCCCCTTCACCCCGGAGCTTGAGGCCCTTGCCCGCGACTGCCGTGCAGTTTGCTGGGGCTCTCTGGCCCAGCGCAACGTAGTTTCGCGCGAAACGATCGGCAAGTTCCTCGACGCGATGCCCTCTGACAAGGGCGTCCTGAAGATATTCGACATCAACCTG
>NZ_LFQU01000082.1 GCF_001275135.1 Xylanibacter rarus
TTTGCCATAAGCGTTGTAATGATGGCTTTGAGCATGTGCGGCATGTTCTTCGGCACGTCGAAGGCCGTGCTCTACACTGCGATAGCGCTTGTAGGCTACGGCAACTCTAACATCTTCTCGATAGTGTTCTCTCAGGCGCTTCTCTCAGTCCCCGATCGTCAGAACGAGGTTTCTGGCCTGATGATCATGGGTCTTTTCGGCGGCACTGTGTTCCCCCTTCTGATGGGCTTTGCCTCCGACGCTGCAGGCCAGGCTGGAGCCGTAGGCGTGATGTCAGTCGGCGTGGTCTATCTCCTTTATTATATAAACAAGGTAAAACATTGACAAACTTCAAACAAACAAGCATAACGATATGAAAGATATAATAGTAGGTCTTGGCGAAGCCCTTTGGGACGTTCTTCCCGACGGCAAGAAGCTGGGCGGAGCGCCTGCCAACTTCGCCTACCATGCCGGCCAGTTCGGCTTCGACTCCGTGGCAGTAAGCGCCGTGGGCGACGACCGCCTAGGCGACGAGACCCTCGCCGCCCTTGACGATAAAGGTCTTAAATACATGATGCCTCGTGTACCTTATCCCACCGGCACAGTTCAGGTTACGCTCGATGACGACGGCATCCCGACGTATGACATCCGCGAGAACGTGGCCTGGGACAACATCCCCTTCACCCCGGAGCTTGAGGCCCTTGCCCGCGACTGCCGTGCAGTTTGCTGGGGCTCTCTGGCCCAGCGCAACGTAGTTTCGCGCGAAACAATCGGCAAGTTCCTCGACGCGATGCCCTCTGACAAGGGCGTCCTGAAGATATTCGACATCAACCTT
>NZ_LFQU01000083.1 GCF_001275135.1 Xylanibacter rarus
CAGGCCTCCCGTTATGTTGGTTATAATTCTTTTCATCGTTTTAAATGGTATTCGAGATGCAAAGATAATATTTTTTTGAGTAGTTAAAGGAGTTAGAGTAGTTAAAGGAGCTTGTTTAAGTGAAGAACGAAGAGTGAAGAGTGAAAAATTCGATACTCTTGTGGATTATTGTTATTTGGAGTTAAAGGAGTTAGAGTCAAATGTCTTGTTGGGCATAATTTACTACTGGGCATTTGGATTTTTCGTTTTTCACTTTTCATTTTTCACTTAACCGCCTGTAGCCACAAGACAAATGTGCCGGCTGATTTGCAATCTGCCGGAATTAAGTATAAGGATTTTAATCCGCTTACTTCCTATTTTTATTTTAGATATGAATTTCTAATCAAAAAAATAGCTATTAAGGTATGAGTTTTGGATCACAGATCCTAATATTTAATGCTGTCGGATAGCATATCCGACAGAACAATAGTCCTGTTGCTTCTTTTCGTTCCAAGCCGCAATTTCTTTGGATTTCCTTTTATCAGCAGTTCTTGCTTTAAGTAAAAACTTAGGACAAAATATTTTTTCAATCTGGAAAATAAAAAGATAACGGATGTTAATTGCATGGTGCGAAAATGCTAAATGGTTAACATTCGTTTGCTTATCAGGATGGATAATGAGGCAACAAACATGGATTTTGAGCCGTAAAAGCATGGTTTTAGAGTGATTAAAGGGTGCTTTTGAGAGTATAAGTCGGCCACTTTTGGAGCGTAAACGGCAGAGTAATATTTTTTAACTATTGAAGTTTTGA
>NZ_LFQU01000084.1 GCF_001275135.1 Xylanibacter rarus
CAAAACTTCAATAGTTAAAAAATATTACTCTGCCGTTTACGCTCCAAAAGTGGCCGACTTATACTCTCAAAAGCGCCCTTTAATCACTCTAAAACCATGCTTTTACGGATCAAAATCCATGTTTTTTGACTCGTTATCCATCCTGATAAGCAAACGAATGTTAACTGCTTAGCATTTTTGCACCGAGTAATTAACATCCGTTATCTTTTTATTTTCCAGATTGAAAAAATATTTTGTCCTAAGTTTTTACTTAAAGCAAGAACTGCTGATTAAAGGAAATCCAAAGAATTTGCGGCTTGGAACGAAAAGAAGCAACAGGACTATTGTTCTGTCGGATATGCTATCCGGCAGCATTAAGTATAAGGATCTGTGATCCGAAATTCATATCTTAATAGCTATTTTTTAATTGAAATTCATACCTATTAATCAAAATAGGAAACAAGCGGATTAAAATCCTTATATTAAATTCCGGCAGATTACAAATCTGCCGGCACATTAGCTTTGTTGATTCATATCGGTTGCACAGGACGAAAAGAAGCAACAAGACTATTGTTCTGTCGGATAT
>NZ_LFQU01000085.1 GCF_001275135.1 Xylanibacter rarus
TGTTCTACAAAGGTGGACTATTGCGCCAAGGTATTGAGCGGCGAGCGGATGTTCTATCTCCTTGTCTTTGCCCTCCTGGCGGCAGATCAGATAAGTCAGCGCAAGCTTGAGGTCGTATTCAACAATTCCATTTTCAAGACGCTGTTCAACATAAGTGCAGACGCCCATGTGACGCACAGTTCCATTTCCACCCGCCTGTCAAAGATAGACCTGAGCTTCTTTGAGAAGGCTTATGAGATTATATACGGGCGCTTCTCCAAACTGTACACTGAAGAGGAAATCCTGCATCTGTACCTTATACGGGTCGACAGCTCCATGGTGGCCGAATGCTGCAACAGGCTCAAGGCCGGTTTTACCGTCGGCAAGAAACCCGGAGACGGAAGGCAGCCGCGCAAGCAGATAAAGTATACCATGGCATATGACGGTTTCGCCGTAAGGCTTGCCGAGGTGTTCAACAAGGCTGTATATCTTAGCGAGGACATGGCCATCCCGAAGGTCGTGCTCAAGCTTGTCAAAAAAGACAGCAAGCATACGAACTTATATGTTATAGACCGCGGTCTCAGCT